>CAYNCG010000023.1:26767-78209 GCA_964395845.1 uncultured Isosphaeraceae bacterium
CTGCTCTCGATTGACAAAGGCCGCCTTGCGGCGGCCGTCTTTCAATCGGGGTTGGGGTTGAGCGGCAGAACTAGAGCAGCAGATGAGACCAGCGGAACAGCAGTGGCAGAACGCAGCCGCTTGGGCCTTTTGCTGCTGTTCTGCTTTCTGTGGCGGCTGCTCTCGATTGACAAAGGCCGCCTTGCGGCGGCCGTCTTTCAATCGGGGTTGGCGTTGAGCGGCGGGGGGGAGCAGCAGAAGTTGAGCAGCAGATGAGAACAGCGGAACAGCAGTGGCAGAACGCAGCCGCTTGGGGTTCTTGCTGCTGCTCTGCTTTCTGTGGCGGCTGCTCTCGATTGAAAAAGGGCCGCCCGAATGGGCGGCCCTCATTTCAATCGGGGCGACAGGATTTGAACCTGCGGCCTCTTGCTCCCGAAGCAAGCGCTCTACCAAGCTGAGCTACGCCCCGTCGTGGTCTATGGGCCGCGGGTGGCCGCGGCGGTGTCTCCGTCTCGCACCGGCGCTGGTTTCGGGAACCGGCGTCGGTGGGTCGCAGTCAGTGGGCGGGGAGGGATTCGAACCCCCGAAGGCTATGCCAGCAGATTTACAGTCTGCCCCCGTTGGCCACTTGGGTACCCGCCCGAAAGGAATCGCGATCTGAGGCGTCGGACGGTGCCGGGTACGGCGGGTGTCGACGCGTTGTCTCCCCCCCGGGCTGGCGTCCGGTGGGGAATCGGGGAGTATAGCCCGCGGCCGAATGTCCGCAACCGGTCGGAATGCCCCCTGGCGGTGGCCGGTTGCGATCAGTTCCTCGGCGTGCGGAAACGGTTGGCTCCCGAGGGCCGAATCGCCGCTGCCGCCGCGACTCGCTCGCTTCTCGGGCCTGCGCGGAGGATCATGTGTCGGCCGCCGCCCCCGTCTCCCCGCGCCATGCCGAAGCCCTCCGCGTCAACCTCGGATCCCCACCGGATGCAGTGCATGGAGGTCTGGGGCGGCAACCGCGCCGCCGATTCAGGCGTCGTCATGCCCGGCCTGGATGTCTGGGTCTTCGCGGAGCCCTTCGCCGAGCCGTCGGCCGACGGCGGCGCGGGCCCGCTGGCGGACCGAGGTGGCGGCGATGTCCATCTCGTCTCGAGCTGCGGGACCGGTCGCATCACCCGCATGATGGTGGCCGACATCGCCGGTCACGGCGAGCGCGTGGCAGAGGTCGGCGCGACGCTGCGGCGCCTCATGCGGCGCTTCATGAACTACCTCGATCAGACGGCGTTCGTCGAGGCGCTCAACCGCGCGTTCGGCGAGCTCGACGCCGATGGCCGATTCGCAACGAGCGTGGCCATGACCTTCTTTGCGCCGACGGCGCGGCTCGACATCTGCAATGCCGGGCATCCGCGTCCGATGCGCTTCAGTCGGCGAGCGCGCGAGTGGCGGTTGCTCGACGCACCCGCGGATGCTCGGGAGGAGCGCGCGACGCGAGGGCGAAGCGAACGGCTCGAAGAACAGCGCGACGAGGATGTGACCAACCTGCCGCTCGGCATTCTCGAGCCGACGCGATACGAACAGTTCGGCATCGAGCTTGACCGCGACGATCTCGTCATCGTGTACACCGACGCGCTCATCGAGGCCCGCGCGCCGGACGGCACGATGCTGGGTGAGGATGGCCTCCGCCGCATGCTCGCGTCGATCGACACGGATCGGCCCGAACGGCTCATTCCCGATCTCATCGCCAGGGTCGCCGCGTGGCGCGGCGGAGCGCCCTCCGACGATGACATCACCGTCCTCCTCCTTCGCCACAACGGCAGCGCGGTGCAGGCGCCCCTGTTGCGCCGGCTCGCCGCGAGCCTGCGTTTCGTCGGCACCATGCTTCGAAGTCTCGTTCCATTCGGCGAGCGCCCGATCGTGCCGTGGCCCGAGCTCCGCTCGGAAAACATCATGGGTGCCGTGTTGCCGGGCATCTCGCGACGCTGGAGGGCGCCGCGATGATGATCGCCTTCGCGATTCTCGCCGTCGTCGCCGTCAGCGGACTGACGCTTCTCGTGCGCGGACTCATCGGTCGTCGCGTCGGCAGCGAGCCTCGCTGCGGTTCCTGTGGCCATGACCTCACCGGTCGCGGATCGGCGGGCGACTGTCCGGAGTGCGGTCGATCGCTCCTGGGCAACATCGTCCTCGGTCAGCGACGCGTCGGTCGCGCCCGCGTCGTCGTCGGCGCGATCCTGCTCGTGTTCGCCCTGACGGTCGTCGGCTCGGCGCTCAGCACCGGCGGCATCCTGCGGCGCCTGCCGACCTCATGGCTCGTCACGGTGCACGAGCGCGTGGCGTGGGGCGGACAGCGGGCTGCGCTCTTCAGCGAGCTCACGAGCCGCATCTCGAAGGGCACGATGCGGCGCGAACAGATCGATGGCGTCCTCGCCCGCGTGATCGAGCGGCAGCGCATCGCGGCCCTCAACCCGTCCAGTCCGGAGGCGGCCGACTGGTCGAATCAGGAGGCGAACTTCGTCCGGGCCGCGGCGATCGCGGGGCTGACGAACGACGAGGAGTTCGAGTCCTTCATGGTGCATGCGGTCGATGTCGGCATCGAGTTCGAGCCGACGCTCGAGCCCGGCGCGATTCGCCCGCGATTCCGCATCACCGCGCCGCGCGGCTTCACGCTGCTCGGAACGACCGCGCTGCCGCAGAGCGTGCAGGTGCGGATCGACGAGCTGGTGTTCGGCGAGTACGCGATGCCCGGCGGATATGACCTGACGGGCGGCGCGTTCGCCGGCGGATCGAGTGCGATGGGACCGACTGAGTTGCAGCTCGATCTGCCGCGCGACGGCGGCGGTTCGCTACCGGTCACCGGCTCCGTCACGGTGCGGCTCGGCGGAACCGAGCGGCGCTTCACCGCGACCGCGCGGGCGCCGATCCTGCGCGAGGCGGCCTCCGTCGATCGGGCTGCCCTTGCGTCGCGCCTCGGGAAAGGCATCGTCATCACCGCTGTGAAGATCTCGCCGACGGAGATCGAACTGACCATGCAGAGCGAGGCCGAGGGGCTCGATCTCGCGGAGCCTCCGCTTCTTCTCGGCAGCGGGGAACCGATCGTCTGCGGGGGCTGGTCGCGCTCAGGCGGCGAGGCGGAGCGCGGGCGCTGGAAGCTGACCTACGACACGCTCGATCCTGAGCATCTCGGTGAGGACGCGGGGGCCGTCGACGGCGAGATGCGTCCTGCCACCGGACCGCTTCGCTTCCGCTTCACATCGCTTCGCATCCTCACGCCGATCGAAGGCGGCTTCGTCGGACGCGTGACGGTTCCCGCGACCGATGTGACGATCGCGCGGCCAGCGCCGATCCCGTGATGCGCCCCCTTATGCGAGCCTGAATCGAACTCAGCCGCCGCCCGCGCGCTTGCCATCGCCCGCCGCGTCGAAGAAATGCATGTGTTCGGCGTTCGCTCCGACGGTCGTCGTCGTGCCCTCCGCGCACGCGCACTCCGGCGCGACGCGGGCGATGAGTCGATGCGGTCCGGCCTGCAGCGTGATGTCGGCCCGGTCGCCGAGCTGCTCGACGGCGATGACCGTCGCCTCGCAGCGGAGCGCCGACCCGAGCGCGTCGCGGCCGATGCGCAGCCGATCCGGGCGAATGCCGAGCGTGATCGGACCCGGCTCCGCGCCGCGCGCCACGCCGTCGGGCAGCTCGACGAGGATGCCGTCGGCGACGAAGCGCTCGATGCGCGTTCGTCCCTCGTTGCGCCCCTCCGCGCGGCCGTCGTCGCGATGGAGGCGACCCTCGATCAGGTTGATCGAGGGCGTGCCGACGAAGGACGCGACGAAGCGATTGGCGGGTCGGTCATAGACATCGGAGGGACTGCCGATCTGCTGGATGATCCCGTCCTTCAGCACGACGAGCCGGTCGCCGAGGCCCATCGCCTCCTCCTGGTCGTGCGTGACATAGACCATCGTCGCCTTGAGCTGGCGGTGAAGCTGGCGCAGCTCCGCCCGCATCTCGTGCCGAAGCTTCGCGTCGAGATTGGAGAGCGGCTCGTCGAAGAGGAAGACCTTCGGATCGCGCACGATCGCGCGGCCGACGGCGACGCGCTGCCGCTGGCCGCCGCTCAGTTCCCGCGGATATCGATCGAGATAGGGAACGAGTCCGAGCGTCTCGGCGGCCTTGCGGACCCGTGCGTCGATCGCGAGCGTCTCCTCGCGACGGTGCTCGCGATACTCGGCGGAGAGCAGGGCCCGGAGCGCGCTCGGATGGGAGCGCCGACGCTCGAGCCCGAAGGCCATGTTGTCGCGCACCGTGAGATGCGGATAGAGCGCGTAGTTCTGGAAGACCATCGCGATGTCGCGGGAGCGCGCCGGCTCGTCGTTGACGAGTCGCCCGTCGATCCGCAGCTCACCCTCGCTGATCGGCTCGAGGCCCGCGATCATCCGCAGGAGCGTGCTCTTGCCGCAGCCCGACGGTCCCACGAGGACGACGAACTCGCCGTCGCGGATCGTGAGGCTCGCGTCGCGCACCGCGCGCACGCCCTCGGGCGAGCGGCTGCTCGCGTACACCTTGCCGAGTCCCTTGAGTTCGACGGTCGCCATCGTGCGCGTTCAGCCTTTCACGGCACCCTTGCCGAGGCCCTCGATGAACTGTCTCTGGGCGGAGAGGAAAAGAAGGATGCAGGGGAGCATCGTGGTCAGGCTCGCGGCCATGAGCAGATGCACGTTGTTGACGCCGCCGTACTGGTTGCGGAAGCCGTTGAGGGCGATGGCGAGCGTCGCCTGCTCGTCGGCGTGCAGGAAGACGAGCGGCGAGAGGAAGTCGTTCCAGACGAAGACGAAGGTGAAGACCGCACAGATCGCCGTGACGGGACGGCAGAGCGGGAGGGCGATGTTCCACCAGATGCCGAGCCAGCCGTAGCCGTCGATCGCCGCGGCCTCGACGAGCGACTCCGGGATCTGGGCGATGAACTGGCGATACATGAAGATGAAGAACGCGCTGCCGAAGAGGGACGGCACGATGAGCGGCAGCAGCGTGTCGATCCAGCCGAGCGAGCGGAAGAGGAGAAAGAGCGGAATGAGCGTGACCTGCGCCGGGAGCATCATCGTCGCGAGCATGACGACGAAGAGGACGCCGCGTCCGCGGAATCGCAGCCGGGCGAAGGCGAACCCGACGAGACTCGAACTGAGCGCCGTCGCGACGACGCAGGAGACGGTCACGACGACGGAGTTCGCGAGGGCGTTGAGGAAGCCTTCCCAGGGGACCGAGCTCATCTGGGCGAGCGCGTCGCGGTAGTTCGACAGGCGCGGCTCGGTCGGAATGAGCTTCAGATAGTCGCCCGAGACCGTCGCGGCCTGGGCCCGCTCGGCGTCGAGCAGGCTGACGCAGAGCATCCAGACGAGCGGCAGCAGCATGACGAGCATGCCGCCCAGGAGGAGCGTGTGCGCCGTGATGCGGCCGACGAGCGACCGGATGGGGCTCGATGATCGCGTCATGATCGGAGCCCCTCGTAATAGACATAGCGGGCGCTCGAGCGCATCAGGACGAGCGTGACCGCGAGCACGATGACGAGGAGAATCCACGCCATCGCCGAGGCATAGCCCATCGCGTAGACATCGAAGGCCTGGTTGTAGAGATAGAGCGCGTAGAAGCGGGTGAGGTCGCCGGGCTCGCCGGCGGTCATCACGAAGGCCTGCGTGAAGACCTGAAAGCCGCCGATCAGGGCCATCAGCGAATTGAACAGGATGACCGGCGAGAGCATCGGGAGCGTGATGGAGACGAACCGCCGTACGCGGCCGACGCCGTCGATCTCGGCGGCCTCGTAGAGATCCTGCGGGACGCCCTGCAGGCCCGCGAGGTAGATCATCATGCTGCCGCCGACGCTCCAGAGCGTCATGATCGCGAACGCCGGCGGCCCGAGGAGCGCCGCGTCCTTGCCGAACCACTCCGGCAGGTCGAGGCCGACGAGGGCGAGGATCGGCGAGAGCAGGGCGTTCATGAGCCCGACCTCGGGATCGAAGACCCAGCGCCAGAGCACCGCGACGCCGACGCCGGAGAGGATGCTCGGGAGGTACCACGCGGCGCGGTAGAAGCCGATGCCGCGGACCTTCGTGTTCATCAGAAGGGCAGCGCCGAGGGCGAAGATCTGGCCGGCGGGCACGGCGACGAGCACATAGTAGACGGTGACCCAGAGGCTGCGCCAGAAGCGGCCGTCATGGAGGAGAAGCTGCGCGTAGTTCGTCACGCCCACGAAGCGGGCCTGATCGAGCGTGGAGACGCCGCGCCAGGCGCTCAGCGAGAGGGCGAAGCTGAGGGCGATGGGAATCGCGAGAAATGCGGCGAATCCGATGAGCCAGGGAGAGACCATCAGGAGGCCGGCGCGCTCCTCGCGTCGCGCGGCCGCCGACCGCGGGCCGCGGGCGTAGAAGATGATCGCCGCAACGAGCCCCAAGCCGACGGCGCCGGCCGCGATGGGGATCGCCACGCGCCACGGAAAGGGCTCGAAGGTGCCGCGGGCGAGCGGCGACTCGCGATGCTGTCGCCAGGTCGACTCGAAGTCGCCGATCGCCTCGTCGAGCGTGCGGGCGCCGGTGAGAAGCGCGGCGTCGAGCCGCGAGCCGAGCAACTGCTCGTAGGTCGCGTCGGCGGGCCAGTCGATGACGCCCGCGCGCCACGCTGGATCGGTCACCGGCGCGAGATAGCCCGCGTCGTTCAGCGGCTTCGTCTCGGCATCGAGGAAGGCGTCGCTCTCGGCGACCGCCCGCAGCGTCGGGATCGCGAGTCCGAGTCGCGACTGTCGAGCCTGGATGTCCGCGCCGGTGAGCCACCGGGCGAGCTTCCACGCCTCCGGCTTGTGGCGGCTGCTCGCGGCCAGCGACCACGCGACGGTGATGACGATGTTCTCGCGGGCCGCACCGCGCGGCATCGGTGCGAAGTCCCAGTCGAAACTCGTGATCTTGCGGTACTCGGGCACGACCCATCGGCCGAAGGGGCCCGCCATGCCGACCGTGCCGGTCGTGAAGAGCGGGCCGCCGGAGGCGAGGCGCGACTTGCCGCCGGTGAGCGTGTTCACCTCGTCGTGACGCCACGACCGAAGGCGCTCGAGGGCCGCGCGGACCGCCTCGTCGCGCAGCCGCGAGTCGTCGAAGTCCGCGCCGCGCGACTCGAGTCCCTCGGTCCTCAGGTACGCCCGCAGCATCATCGGCCAGGTGACGAACTCGCTGCCGACCACGCCGTCGAGCGTCGCAAGGCGCCGGGCCGCGTCGATGTAGTCGTCCCAGGTCCAGTCCGCCTTCGGATAGGGGATGCCCGCGCGGTCGAAGAGGGACTTGTTGTAGTAAAAGCCGACGGTGGTGAAATCCTTCGGGATTCCGTAGAGCGAGCCGGCGCCGACGCGATCGCCGTCGAAGCGAAAGGCGTCAACGCAGGTGTCGAAGAAATCGTCGAGCCTGAGGGCGCGGGGGTCGCCGCTCGCGGCGTCCTCGGCCGCGAAGGAATCGAGGGGCGCGAGCAGTCCCATCGAGGCGAAGCTCGCGACGCGCTCGGCGCCGACATAGAAGAGGTCCGGCGGCTCGCCCGAGGCGAACATGGTCTGGAGCTTCGTGTAGAAGCTGCCCATGTCGCCCGGGTTGATCCGCCGGACCGTGATGCCCGGATGAGCGGCCTCGAAGGCCCGGAGCGACTGGTCGACGATCTCGTCCTCGGCCGGGCCGCCGTCGCCCGACCAGTGCATGACGGTGAGGACCGTTCCGCTCGGCTCCTGCAGCAGTCGCGTGCCTTCCCGGAGGAGCACATGCGCAAAGCTCCAGAGAACGACGATTGCCGCAACCGCGGCGAGTCCCCGGCGAAGCCAACCGCCGACGGTCGTCCCGACGCCACGGGCGGTCGCATCCCGTCCCGCCTCGTTGGAAGCCGATCCTCGGTCGCCGATCATGGCCTGTACTATACGGATCCGCACGCAGCAGCCCGCGATGCATCGAAGCGCCCTCGTCCTTCTCCTCACGCTCCTCGTCGGCTGCGCGCGACCATTGGTCGAAGCGGGGGCCCACACCCAGGACGGCGTCACGCCCCGGGACGATCGCCCGCAGGGCGTTTCCGCGTGGCCGCCGAGCGATCCGGTCGCCGAGATCGATCTCGACGCGAAGGCCTCGCTTCCGCCCTCCGTCGAGGCTCGGCAGCGCCCGGACGGGCGGTGGGACGCTCGCTTCGTCTTCGAGCCGGAAACCCCTGCACAGTCGGTCGCGCTCGCCGGTTCCTTCAACGGCTGGTCGCGCGACGCCACACCGCTTCGGCGCGGGGCCGATGGCGTGTGGACCGCCGCGCTCGTGATCGCATCAGGGACCTGGGACTACAAGTTCGTCGTGGACGGCACGCAGTGGGTGCCGGACCGGCGGAACCCCGAGTCCTCGGACGACGGACACGGCGGCCGGAACTCGCGGCTCCGACTCGGCGCGTTCGCCGCGTTGAGCGACGGACGCTCCCAGCGGGCGGTCGGCGACGCAGCGATCGTCGGAGCGGCGCTGGGGCATGAACCTGCGCGGCCGATGTATCGCCAGCGCGACCGAAGCGGGGCGCTCACGATTCGCTATCGCACGCTCGCCGACGATGTCGAGCGCGTCGACCTCCTCCTGCGCGATGCGCGTCCCAGCGCCATGGCGCCGGTGCTCGAGGTCGGAGCGTTTCAGTATTGGGAGGCGAGCGTCGCCTCGCCGACGGCAGCGACCGAATACACCTTTCGCGTTCAGGACGGAGCTCTCATCGTGCGTGACCCGGAGATCTATTCACTCGACGGCGGCGACGCCTCGCCGCCGTCGGTGCGGACGCCCGACTGGGCCAAGCATGCGATCTGGTATCAGGTCTTTCCCGAGCGGTTCCGCAACGGTCGCGCCGCGAACGATCAGGACGGCGTGCTGCCCTGGACCGGCGACTGGTACGAGCGCACCGAGGCCGAGCGGGCCAAGAGCGCCGATTTCTACGAAACGGTCTTCGAACGCCGCTACGGCGGCGACATCGCCGGCATCCGGGAGAAGCTTCCCTATCTGCGCGATCTCGGCGTGACGGCGCTCTACCTCACGCCGGTCTTCCAGTCGCCGTCGCTCCATCGCTACGACGCGACGAGCTATATCCATATCGATGAGCATCTCGGGACGAAGGGCGACTACGCTCCGGCGGAGGCCAAGGAGAATCTCCTCGATCCCTCGACCTGGACATGGACGCCGAGCGACCGCGAGTTTCTCGATTTCCTTCGCGAGGCGAAGTCGATGGGCTTCCGGGTCATCATCGACGGCGTCTTCAACCATGTCGGCGTGCTCTTTCCCGCCTATCGCGATGTGCTTGAGAAGGGGAAGGCCTCGCGCTTCGCCGACTGGTTCGCGGTGAAGTCCTGGGATCCCGTCGAGATCGAGGGCTGGGCGGGATTCGGCGCGATGCCGGTCTTCCGCAAGGACGAGCAGGGACTCGCGTCGCGCGAGGTCGTCGAGCACATCTTCGCGATCACGCGGCGCTGGATGGACCCCAACGGCGACGGCGATCCGTCGGACGGCGTCGACGGCTGGCGGCTCGATGTGCCCAACGAGGTGCCGCTCGGCTTCTGGCGCGAGTGGCGGACGCTCGTGAAGTCGATCAATCCGGACGCCTATCTCGTCGGCGAGATCTGGCGACGGGCGGAGGAATGGGTGGACGGCACGGTCTTCGACGCCGTGATGAACTATCCCTTCGCCGACGCGGCGATCGCCTGGGTCGCGAACCGCGAGAAGCGCATCGGTGCGAGCGAGCTCGATCGGCGGCTCGCCGAACTCCGGCTCGCGTATCCGGCCGAGGCGACCTATGTCCTCCAGAACCTTCTCGACAGCCACGACACCGATCGCATCGCGTCGATGGTGTGGAATCCGGATCGCGAATACAACGCGGAGAACCGCCCGCAGGCCGGTGCGCGCTCCTATCGGGCGACGCGACCGCCGGCGTGGGCCTATGAAAAGGTGCGCCTGCTTGCGCTCCTGCAGATGACCTATGTCGGCGCGCCGATGGTCTGGTACGGCGACGAGGTCGGCATGTATGGAGCGAGCGATCCGACCAACCGAAAGCCGATGCTCTGGAAGGACCTCGAGCCGTATGTGAAGCCCGAGGACAATTTCGTCGACACGGCGCAGCTTGATTTCTATCGTGAGGTGATCGGCCTGCGACGGGCGTTCGAGGCCCTGCGGGTCGGCGACTTCGCGACGCTTCTCACCGACGATGTTCAGCAGGTCTGGGTCTTCGAGCGCCGGATCGGGGACGAGCGGATCGTCGTCGCCCTCAACGCCGGCGACGACGAGGCGACCATCCGTCTGCCGGTCGAGGGACGCTGGGTCGAGGTCTTCGCGACCGTCGGCAGCCCGCGCCTGGCAGTCTCGGGCCGCAGCGCCGGCGATCGCTTCCCGAAGGTGACGCTCCCGGCGATCGGCGGTCGTGTCTGGCGGGCGGTGGGGCCATGAGTCCGGCGCCTTCGCCCGAGGGGGGCGCCCATCCGCTGCTGCGCGAGCGGGCCAGCGGCGTCCTGCTCCATCTCTCGTCGGTTCCCGGGCGCTTCGGCGTCGGCGATCTCGGCCGCGGGGCTCGCGAGACGGTCGACTGGCTCGACCGCGCCGGACAGCGGTTCTGGCAGATGCTGCCAGTCCAGCCGATCGGGGCGGGCGACTCGCCCTACTCCGCGCTGAGTGCATTCGCGGGCGAGCCGCTCTTCATCGATCTCGAGGCGCTCGCCGACGAGGGATGGCTCCATCGCCGCGCGCTGGACGCGCCGGCATCGCTCGGCCGCGGGCGGGCGCGGTACGCGGCTGCGCGGGCGTTCCGGATGCCGCGTCTCCTCGCTGCGTTCGCGGGCTTCTCCGCGGACGGCGGTGAGCGCAGCGCGGAGTACCGACGCTTCCTGCGCGGAAACGCCGAGTGGCTCGACGACTGGTGCGAGTACGCGGCAGCGCGGGACGGCGGCCCGGAGCAGTTCCACGCCTTCGTCCAGTTCTGCTTCGATCGCCAGTGGGCTTCGCTCCGCGCCTACGCCCGGGAGCGCGGCGTGCTCCTCATCGGTGACGCGCCGATCTTCGTCGGGCGCGACAGCGCCGATGTCGTGCGGCGCCCCGAGCTGTTCCGGCTGCGGCGCGACGGCTCGCCGGAGGTGCTCACCGGCGTTCCGCCCGACAGCTTCTCAGCGACGGGCCAGCTTTGGGGGCAGCCGCACTATCGCTGGAGCGAGCATCGGCGGACGCGATTCGCGTGGTGGGTTGCCCGCTTCCGTCGGGCCGCAGCGCTCTTCGATCTCATCCGCATCGATCACTTCATCGGATTCCACAACGCCTACGAGGTGCCCGGCGGGGCCCGTGACGCGCGGCGCGGCCGCTGGGTCCGAGCGCCGGGCGGTGAGCTCCTCGCGGCCGTGCGGGCTGCGCTCGGCGAACTGCCCCTCATCGCCGAGGACCTCGGCATGGTCACGCCGGAGGTCCATGCCCTGCGCGATCGCTTCGGACTCCCCGGCATGCGCATCGTTCAGAACGCCTTCTACGGCGAGCGTTCGGGCGACCTTCCGCCGAACATGCCGGTGCACGCGGTCGCCTATCCCGGGACGCACGACAACGAGGTCATCACCGGCTGGTGGCGTTCGGTCGGGCCCGAGGTGCGGGCGCGATTCCGAGCCTATGTCGGCACCACGCGCGAGCCCGTCTGGCTTGCGATGCTCCGGGCCACGATGCAGTCCCCGGCCGCGATCGTCGTCGCGCAGCTCCAGGATGTCCTCGGTCTCGGACCATCGACGCGCATGAACCTGCCCGGAACCCCGTCGGGGAACTGGACATGGCGGGCGGAATCCGCGATCTTCACCGCTTCCGCCGCGCGGCGGCTCCGTGACCTGACACGGGCGACCTCGCGGCTTCGCGACAGGACGCGCTGAGTTCCGCCTCGCCGAACCCGATCGGGTTCGGATCCGGAGGGAGACGGACGCGCCCGAAGGATCATGCCTGCCATGTCGGCCACCACTTCCGCTTCCGTCACCGCATCGCTTGCCCCACACCTCGTCCGCGAGCGACTCCGCGAGCTGGCGATGAATCTCTGGTGGACCTGGAATGAGATCGCCCAGCGACCCTTCGCGGCGCTCGATCCCGTGCTCTGGGACGCGACGAAGCGCTGTCCGATCCGAACGCTCGATCTCGTCGACGATGCCCGCGTCTCCGCGGCCGGCGCCGATCCGAGCTTCCTCACGGCGCTCGAGGACGCCCGCGTCGCGCTCGTCGCGGCGATGGAGCGAAAGAGCTGGTTTGCCCGCACGGCCAAGCCGCGCGAGCAGACGATGAAGGTCGCCTACTTCTGTTCGGAGTTCGCGATCCACGAGAGCCTGCAGCAGTATTCGGGCGGTCTCGGCGTGCTGGCCGGCGATCATGTGAAGAGCTGCTCCGACCTCGGCATTCCTTTCGTCGGCGTCGGACTTCTCTATCGACACGGCTATTACATTCAGGAGTTCACCGACACCGGCGACACCCGCGTGCTCTATCCGCGGTACGACTTCCGGCTCATGCCGATCGTCGAGACGGGCGTGCGCATCACCGTCCCGATCGCCGGGCGCGAGGTCGAGGCCCGCATCTGGCGACAGCAGGTCGGTCGCGTGCCGCTCTACCTGCTCGACGCTGATCTTCCCGCGAATCACCCCGAGGACCGGATCCTCACCGAAGGGCTCTACAAGGGTGAGCCCGACCTCCGCATGCGGCAGCAGGTGCTGCTCGGGGTCGGCGGCACCATGGCGCTCGCCGCGCTGCGCGAGCCGATCACGGTCTATCACCTGAACGAGGGACACGCCGCGTTCTGCTGCCTGGAGCGCGTCGCGCGCATGGTCGAGGAGGGCATGACGATCGAGGCGGCCACCGCGAAGGTGCGGGCGTCCACGGTGTTCACGACCCACACGCCGGTGGCCGCGGGCCACGACCGCTACGAGATTCCCGCCGTCGTCCGGGCGATCCAGACGGTGCTCGATCGTGCGGGTCTCGGCGCGGAGCAGTGCGCCCGGCTGGGGCGCGAGACCCGCGACGGGAGCGGTTCCTCGACGCAGTTCTGCATGACCGTCCTCGCCCTGCGCCACGCCGAGTCGGTGAACGGCGTCGCCGCGCTGCACGGTCGGGTGAGCCGCGAGATGTGGAAGACCGTCTACGGCGCCGCGAACGCGAAGGATGTGCCGATCGGACACATCACCAACGGCGTCCATCCGCGCACCTGGATCCATCCCGAGGCCGAGACCTTCTGGCGGCGTCAGATCGGCCTCGATCTCGACGATGCGTCGCCGAGCGTCGGGCGATGGTCCGACGCGAAGGACGCGAGCCCGGAGGACTTCTGGAACCTCCGCACCTCGCTCCGCCGGCAGCTCGTCCACTTCGTCCGGGAGCGCACGGCGCACGCGGCGCTCAAGCGCGGCGACGGCGCCGAGGGCGTCGCCCAGGCCCTCGCGAACTTCCGCGAGGATGCGCTGACCATCGGCTTCGCCCGCCGCTTCGCCACCTACAAGCGAGCGCCGCTGATCTTCCACGACCTCGATCGCCTCATCTCGCTCCTCGCCGACGACGAGCGTCCCGTGCAGATCGTCTTCGCGGGCAAGGCCCACCCGCGCGATCGCGGCGGTCAGGACTACGCGCGGACCGTCTACGAGATGAGCCAGGCGGAGGGACTCCGCGGCAAGGTCATCCTCATCGAGGAGTACGACATGCGGGTCGGCCGGGCGCTCGTCTCGGGCTGCGATGTCTGGCTCAACAACCCGATCCGTCCCTACGAGGCGAGCGGCACGAGCGGCATGAAGCCGCCGATGCACGGCGGCATCAACTGTTCCATTCTCGACGGCTGGTGGCCCGAGGGCTACGACGGGAAGAACGGCTGGGCGATCGGCGACGAGGACGAGACCGAGACGGATCCGGCGCGGCGCGACGCGCGTGACGCGGAAAGCCTCTACGACCTGCTCGAGTACGAGATCATCCCGGAGTTCTACGATCGGAACCGCAAGGGGCTTCCGACGAAGTGGATTCGCCGAGCGCTGCGGAGCGCGTCGACGGTCCCGAGCGTCTTCAACACCCATCGGATGGTCGGCGAGTATCTCGCCCGCTACTACGCGCCGGCCCACACCCGCTGACTCGGAAGGCGGTATTCTCCTCATACCGTCGGCGTGCTTCGGAAGCCCGCCGACTGATCCCCTCGATTTCGTTCGGACCCGATCCGCATGACCCTCCTCTCCGCCTCCTCCGTGGCCCCCGTCGCCGTCTCTCCCGCGAGGACGCCCGCGCTGCGGCGTGTCCTGACCCTCTGCATGGGGGTGGTGATGCTCGCCCTCTCGGCCGGCCTTCTCGGCGGCTGCGAGCAGTCGATGATCACCCGCTCGAACGAAGCCGCGAGCGTCCTCCGCGACTTCCAGCTCAGCGACACGAAGATCCCCGAGTCGGCCCTCGCCAGCGCCCAGGCCGTTGCGATCCTCCGCGAGAGCGAAGCGGGCGTCGTGGTCGGCGCCGGCGGCGGCAAGGGCGTCATGCTCAAGCGCACCGCGAAGGGCTGGTCGGCGCCGATCGCACTCGATTCCTCGACCGGTTCCTTCGGGGCCCAGATCGGCGGCAAGGGTCGCGATGTCGTCATGCTCTTCCGCAGCACGACCGAGATCGACAAGGTGCTTCGCGAGGATGGCTATTCGCTCGCCGACGCGAGCGCTGCCGCGGGTCCGGTCGCCGGCGCCGCGGGCGAGAACGACAATCCCGTGCAGACCTACGCCCGCATCGCCGGCCTCTTCGCCGGCGCCCGCATCGGCGGCGTGAAGTTCACGATCAACGACAAGGTGAACAACGAGACCTACGGACTGCGCTGGACGGCCGAGGAAATCCTCGAGGGCAAGGTCGAACGACCGCTCGGCACCGCCGATCTCTACCGACTGCTCCCCGCCCCCGGATCCGCGCCGGCCCGGTGAGCGGCACGGATTGCGCACGAATCAGCCAGAGACCCACAGAGGCGCCGAGGGCGCACCGAGCGGGCGGGAAGGCGAGATCGACGCAGGTGATCGCGAGAGATTGCCTGCGGCTCAGGCGATAGGCCCAAACGAAGCGCAGATGACGCGCCGCTGCTGAAGGCGCGAGCCACTCTGCACACACCGAGTCGCGCGACGAATTCCCTTCGCCTCGTGCATTCTCTGTGCGCCCTCTGTGCCCTCTGTGCCTCTGTGGTTCTCTGGAAGAGCACCGCGACCGCTACGGAACGGAACGCCAGTCGTCGCCGGCGGCCGCCTCGATGCGGGTGCCGAAGGCCTCGCTTCGCCAGTCGTCGGCGTTGAAGAGCGGCGGGTCCGGCTCGCCGCGTCCGCGTGCGCCGAGCGTGCGCCGAACGAAGCGTTCGAGGTCGGCGCGGGCCAGCACAAGCTGCGGTGCGACCTCGCTCGCTTCCGCGAGACGGTGGGACTCCGCCAGCATCGCGTCGATCGCGGCGCGGAGCGTCGGATTGTCCTCGCGTCGCTTGCGGACGCGGAACCACTCGACGGGCTTGCTCGGATGTCGTTCAAGCGTCTCGAGCAGCAGGTCGCCGTGTCGGGCGACGATCGGTCGCGGCATTCCGCGGATGGCGGCGAGTTCGGGGCGGCCGGCCGGACGCGTCCGCACGATGTCGAGCAGCGAACCGTCCGGGATCGTCGACCGATGCGGCATGTTCTCGGCTTGGGCGATCGCGTCACGGGCGACGCAGAGGGCGAGGAGGAGCGCCTCCTGTTCCGGCGTCAGGTCGTAGCCGCGGCTTGCCCGACGCATGTGCGTCTGGGCGTCGAAGACATGCGGATCTTCCATCCGCGATGCGGTTTCGGCGAACGCCCACGCGGTGCGCGTCCTGCCTTCGAGCTCGCCGCGCAGCAACTCCCAGAGGACCGGCAGGTAGCGCACATCGTCGGCCGCGTAGCGAAGCTGTGAGGCGGAGAGCGGCCGAGCGTCCCAGTCGGTGAAGGTATGCCCCTTCGGCAGCGGAAACTGCAGGAAGCGATCGACGAGCTTGGCGAGCGACGACGGGTACGGAACGCCCACGAAGCCGGCCGCGACCTGGATGTCGATCACGTTGGCGGGGGCCGCGCTGTTGGCCCGTCGCACCGGACTGAGATCGCTCGCTCCGGCGTGCACGATGGTGGTGACGCTTCCGTCGCCGACGAGTCGCCAGAGCGGTCCGAGATCGCCGACGGCGAAAGGATCGACCAGCCCGACGCGCTCCGGCGAGGAGAGCTGAATCAGGCAGGTCCGCGGCAGATAGGCGACCTCGCCGATGAACTCGGTGTCGAAGGCGAAGGTGCCTACGGCGCGGAGATGGGCGAGGAAGGCGTCGAGCTCCCCGTCGGTGCGGATGAACTCCGCCTCGCCTGCCGGCACGCCCGCCCGCTCGAGGGGAGGCGGAAGGTGCTGCGCGCCCTCATGGGCGGCGTGGTGATGCTTCGAACGCTGACGCCGACGAAACGACATGGGACCGTGCACGATACCCGGAGCCTCGCTCCTCCGTCGACGCAGCGCGAAGTTCGCCGAATCCGCTTGCCTCGCGCCGACCGCCCTCCGATCATCAGCGTCATGAGCACTCGGCCATCGATTGGGGGCGGATGGCGACCGACGGCGGCTGCACTCATCCTGCTGCTGCTCGGGCTGAGCGTCCTGACGCTCGGCGGCTGCCGCCGACCCGAGCCGGTCTACGACCGCATTCCCAGGCCGATCGGAACGCGCGACATCGTGCGGGCCGAGCGCCGGGCCGGCGTGCTCCTCACCGAGTCGGAGCGCCGCGCGGCGACGGCCCTCATCGACCGCTCGCTCGAGGCCTTCGACGCGCTCCGCTCGACCGAGATCATTCCCTTCACCGAGGCCCACCGGTCCCTGAACGCGAAGGGGGCGTACGCGGATCCGCAGGCCCTCAAGTCGATCGTGAGCCGGCATCGGGGCATCCTGCTTCGCATCGAGGGCATCGACGAGGATCTCCTTCGCTCGCTCGCCGAAACGCTCGGACCGGGGCGAGCCGATCTCATCGCCCACCTGCGGACGCGACGGGCGATCGACCGGGCGAGCGTGCTGAGTCTCGGGGACGGCGGACGGACGCTGCTCGATGTCCGCACGCTCGTCGGGCAGCTCGAGCTCGAGCCGGAGACGCTCGTCACGATCGAGCCGATCCTCCGCGACTTCGATCGCGAGGCCGCGGAGCTTGCCCGGCGCATCACCGAGGAGCAGGCGACGCTGCCGCTGCGGTTCATGGAGGTGATCGAGCGTCGCGGGCCGGCGGAGCGTTCCATCGATCCCGCCCTCCGCGACGAGGCCCGCAAGCAGGCCCGCGAGCGAGCGGAGCATGAGCGCTACGCCGAGTCGCGGCGCGATCTTGAGCTGCATCTCTTCCGCTACGCCGAGGTCGCCGAGCTCGCGATCGAGTCGATCGCCGCGGTGCTGTCGGAGGAGGACGGGGCGTTCCTCCGTCGACGCATGCTTCGCCTGCGCGTCGACGACGAACTCGCCGGCGGCAGCGACCGCGCTGCCTACGAGGCCCTCATCGCCGCGCGGGCCATCGGCGTGCCGCGCGAGACCCGCGAGCGGATCGAGGAGTTGCGCGTGGCGTTCCTCGCGGAGGACGAAGCCCGGCTCCGGTCGCTCGTCCAGATGCATGTGGCGTCGCGCGAGCCCGGGGTCTTCGATCCGATCCGCCGGCGCGGCGGCGACGACGCGGTGCGGCGGCACAAGGAGGCGTGGGCGCGTCTCGACATGGAGCGCAAGGCTGCGGCCGACCGCTTCCGCAAGGAGGTCGCGGAGCTGATTCCCGAGGAGACGCGGGCGGCGATCGAGTTCCTCCGCGGGCTCGATCGCGATCAGTTCGTCGATCGCATCGCGGAAATCGTCGGTCCCGGTCGCGTGCCGACCTTCGTGCAGCGGAAGCCGCAGGGCTACGCCGATCGCGATCCGCCGAGGCCCGACACGGGCGGTGGCCGGCGCGAGGGTGACCCGGGCGAGCTTCGCATGATGCTCGCGCCGCAGCCGACCGACGGCGCGATCGAGCTGCTGCAGCGGCGAAGCGGCATGGACGACGCCGCGATCGCCGCCGCCGCAGGCATTGTGCATGAGGTGGTCACGCCGTGGCGCGAGCGATGGGATGCCTCCCGCGAGCCGGCCCGTGCCCAGGTCCGGCAGTGGATGGGACCGATCATGGAGGCGATGAACGGCGCCGACGATCGGGCCTTTGACCAGGCGGCCGCTCGGCTCATCGCCGGCTTCGATGGCCTCCGTCGCGAGCGTGAAGCGCTCGACGCGGAGCTCCTCGCGAGCATCGAGGTCGCGTTGCCCAACGGGATCGATCCCGCGGCCCGGGAGCTCTGGGTGCGCGAGCGGGCCGAAGCCGCGCGGCGGCTCCGCTGGAGCGAACTGCCCTTCGAGGAGACGCTCCGCATGCCGCCGGAGTCGACCATCGGCTTCCTCGAGTCGATCGCTCGCGCGCCCATTCCGCCGGAACGAGCGAGCATCATCGTCGCGGCGCTCGCCCCGTACGCCGATCGGCTCGACGAGAGCACCGAGCGTCTCCGACGCGAGGCGCTCGTCGCCGTCCGCAAGGCCATGGTGATCGTCATGGAGGGGCGCCGGCGCGGCGAAAGCGAAGAGGAGGCCCTGAGCGACGCGAAGCCCGACGTGCGGGCGATGCTCAGCCCGCTCCAGCAGGCGGCGAACGAGCTCGCGTCGCTGCGCATCGAGGCGCTCAACGCGATCGCGGCGATCCTCCCGCCGCTTGAGGGGCGCGCCCTCCGCGAGCAGTTCGTGCGCACGGCCTATCCGCGACTGCTCGATGAGCGACGGTCGACGGAACGGGCCATCGATGCGGTCGGCGTCGATCCCTCACTCACCGACGAGCAGCGCGCAGAGTGGGAGCGCATCGTCGACGATCGAACCCGAGCGCGCGATGAGGCGATCGGTCGGCTGCTTGCGTGGGGCGAGGCGTGGCGTGCGTCGGAGCGGCCCAAGGGCGAGGAGATCGGCGGCCGCGAGAGCGCCGGGCGCCGGCATCCGCAGCTTGCTGCCGTGGCCTTCGAACGCGACGAGGCCAACGCCCGCGCGGTCCGCGCCGCGTGGGGGATCCTGACCCCCGAGCAGCGCACGCGACACGGTGAGCTCGAGCGATGGTTCAACGAGACGGCGCAGCAGGTGCGGTGGTTGGACTAGCGGGCGCCGTCGCCTGACCTGGGGCCGGCGCGGCCGCAGGGGCTGGCTTGCCGCGCGCGGGCCAGGTTCCCGCGACTTCGGTGCGGAGCGCGTAGAGGCTCCGCACCGCGGTGATGTAGAGCGTGCGACCATCCTCGCCGCCGAACGCGCAGTTCGAGGGTGCCTCCGGCACGCTCACGACGCCGAGCAGCTTGCCGTCGGGAGCGATGACCTGCACCTGGGCGACATCGGGATTCGTACACCAGAGGTTGCCGCGTTCGTCGATGGCGAACCCATCGCCGCGGCCGCGCGGCGTGGTGCCGTCACGGCCGACGAGCGAGCCGAAGCGCTCGGGGGGGCCGAGCGTGCCCGGCGCCGTGACCGTGAAGCGATAGACGCCGGGATCGGCGTAGGAGAGGGCGTACAGCGTCTTGCCGTCGGCGGAGAGCCGCACGCCGTTCGGCGCGCTGATCGAGTCGTCCACGCGTCGCACCGTTCCGTCCTTCGCCCGATAGAGAATGCCGCGGCTCCGGCTCGGCGTGCGCCCGAGCGAGGGATCGGTGAAGTAAATGCCGCCATCGGCATCGACGGCGAGGTCGTTCACGCGGCCGAGCGGAACCGCCTCGCCATCCATGAGGATCTCGCGGGCCAGGACCGTGATCGCCTTCGTGGTCCGATCGATCTCGATGAGCGCTCCCTTCGTCGAACCGCCCTGTGTCGCGAAGAGCCGACCGTCGGCGGAGAAGGCGAGGCCGAAGCATCCGCCGTTGTTCACGACGACATCCTGGGCGTTGTCGGCGGCGTTCTCCGCGGTCAGTTCGCTGCGCTTCAGCGTCAGCACGCGGCCGCTCGGAACATCGACGAAATGCACGCGACCGCTCTCGTCGGCGGCGGGACCTTCGGTGAACCGAAAGCCGGTGGCGACCTGCACCGGTCGGCTGTTCGGGGCGAGCAGTCCGGGAATACCCGGGGATGAGGTTTCATTTGCGGGCTCGCTCTGCGCCTGCGGCGCGTTCGGAGCGAACTGCGGCCGCTGGAGCGCGAGCTGGGGGCACGCGAGGAGCGCCACGAGCGCGAAGGACGCTGCGCATCCGGACCGGGCGCCCAATCGCGGCAAGCATCGCGGCAAGAATCGTTGGAACATGGGGGGAACCATCGGCACTCCGAGCGTAAGGGTCTGGCGATCGAAACGGCATCGGGCGAAGCCGGCGAGGCGCTTCGCGTGGGGTGCGCACCGCATCGGCGAAAGCGAAATGCCCCGTTCGCTGCATGTCGACTCCGTGAAGATCGCATGCTATCGGGAAGCTTCCCGTTGCGGCGGCATCGTGGTTGGATGACGCTCAACGCATGCTCCATCGCACCCGCATCGCCGCCACCTCCGCCGGTCCCCGCTCGTCGCTCCGCGCCGCCCTGCGGTGCGTGGCCCACACCGCGATCGGGCTCGCCTGCGCCGTCGGCTCCGCATCGGCGAACGCCCAGACCGTTCCGCCCGGATTCGTCGTCGAGACGATCGAGACCGGCTGGCAGGAGGTCGCGGGCGTCGCGCCGCTGGACGACGGTCGGGTGATCGCGTGGGAGCGAGGCGGGCGCGTCTGGATGATCGTGCCCGGCGATCCGAAGGGGCCGCAGCTCATGCTCGACATCGCGGCGGAGGTCGGCGGATGGCGCGACTACGGATTGCTCTCGGTGCTGCCGCATCCGGAGTATCTCACGAACGGCGAGCTCTATCTTCTCTATGTCGTTGATCGCCATCACCTGATGAACTTCGGCACGCCGGCGTACAGCGCGACGACCGACGAGTATTTCGCGGCGACGATCGGACGCGTCGCGCGGTTCACCGCAACGGCCTCCTCGAACTTCACCTTCGTCGATCCCGCGTCGCGCACCGTGCTGCTCGGCGAGTCGAAGACGACCGGCATTCCGATCGTGCACCAGTCGCATGGCGTCGGCATGCTCGTGTGGGGCGAGGATGGAACGCTCCTCGTCTCGACCGGAGACAGCGCGAGCTACAACGAAGTCGATCTCGGCGGACAGGTCGCCGACGGCTATGTGAACCAGGCGCTCGCCGACGGCATCCTTCGTCCGAAGGAGGACATCGGCAGCTATCGAAGCCAGCTCATCGATTGCCTCGACGGCAAGATCCTGCGCATCGATCCGGCGACCGGCGACGGCGTTCCCAGCAATCCGTGGTTCGATCGGTCGAACCCGCGGTCGGCGAGCAGCCGCGTCTGGTGCCTTGGGCTTCGCAATCCCTTCCGCTTCGCGCTTGAGGCCGGAAGCGGTCATCCCGATCCCGCGATGGCCGATCCCGGCACGCTCATCATCGGCGATGTCGGTTGGGTCTGGCGCGAGGAATGGAATCGCGCTGAGACCGGCGGGCTCAACTTCGGCTGGCCGATCTTCGAGGGACTCACCTATCACCCCGACTATGCCCGGGCGAATGTCGTCAATCAGGACGCGCCGAACCCGCTCGCCGGAACGCCCGGCTGCACGGAGGGCAATTTCTATTTCCGTTCGCTGATGCGACAGGATTCGCTCGTCGATCCGGCGATCGTGAATCCGTGCGCGATGGTTCAGGCGGAGAGCGCGGCGCTGACGGGCGGTGCCTTCGTGACGACCGAGCATCCGGGCTATTCGGGCAGCGGCTATGTGGACTTCTCGATCGCGAGCGGCCAGTCCGTGACCTTCACCGTGCAGGTTCCGGCGAGCGGCACCTGGACGATCGGGTTTCGCTATGCCGTGACCGGCCTGGTGCCGACGACGCGGCTCCTCATCGACGGGGTCCTCGTGGACGGAGCCTTCGGATTCCCCGGCACGGGCGGCGCGTCCGAGTGGCGGCTCCGCGAACACACCGCCACGCTCACCGCCGGCGCGCACACCGTGCGGATCGAGTCGCAGGGCACGAGCGGTCCGAATCTCGACGCCGTCGCCGTCTATCCCGCCGGCTCGCCTCCGGTGATCACGGGCGTGCCGACCTTCGAGCACGCTCGCCCGCGGACCGATTGGGGTCATGCCGGCGTCGGCCTCGCCCGCGTGCCGGCCTACACGAGCGGCGCCGCCCGTGCGCTCGAGCTGCCCGCAAGCTTCGGCACGCCCTTCGGAGGCTTCTGCGCGGTCGGCGGACCGCGGGTGAATTTCCCGAGCTGGCCGGCGGCGTGGCGCGACCGGATCTTCGTCGCGGACTTCATTTCCGGTTGGGTCCGCGCCTTCCGGCTCGACGCGAACGGCGATGTCGACTCCGTCGGCACCTTCGTCCTCTTCGGCGGCAACATCGTCGCGGTCGCGGCGAACCAGGCTGAGGAGACGCTCTGGCTCGTCCGCTGGCCGTCGGAGATCGTGCGCGTGCGCTACACGCTCTGCATCGCCGACCTCAACACCGACGGCACGGTCGACGCCGCCGATCTCGCCGCGCTCCTCGGACAGTGGGGCCAGTCGGGAAGCGCTGACCTTGACGGCAACGGAACGGTCGACTCCGCCGATCTCGCGATTCTGCTCGGAGCGTGGGAAGGCTGCTGACCGGATCGTCACGGCCGTCGCGGCGGCTCAAACGACAGCGTGACCTGCGAGCCGTACATCGGATAGTCGATCGCGGCGCGCCAGCCGCGCATGCGCCCGGCGTCCCAACCGAGCGTCGCGCAGGTTTCGGCGAGCAGCGCGGCGTGAAACGGCACGAGGCGCGTCGCGACACGGTCGAGTCCGCGGCCCAACGCCACCACGGTCTCGGCGGTGTCCAATCGGTCGATGTCGCGCCCGGGGTCGTTCGGGCTCGCGATTCCCTCAAGCGCCGTGTCGTACACGGTCAGCGTCGGCTCGCGTCCCGGAAAGACATCGTCGTGGACGAACATGTCGAAGAGCAGATGCTCCGTCGGAATCGGAACTTCAGCGAAAAAATAGGTCTGCTTCGCCCGGCCCGGACTCTGGACCGGCGACGCATATCGATCGATCTCGTTGCGGTTCACTTCGGCGAAGACGAGGTCGACGGCGGAGTGCGGGCCGAATCCCGCATCGGCGAGCGTGTACTGCATGACATCGCCGGCACGCTGCACGAGGAGTTCGGGCGCCGGACGCGAGCAATACGCGTCGAGCCGAAGCTGCACGAGCCCGGTCGCCGCGTCGACCGGCTCGCCGCGGAGCGTTGACGGCGAGCGCGGGGTCGTCTCGGGGCCGATGCGGCGCGACGCGAACTTTACCGGCACGGCGTGGCGCAGCCGCTGCAGTCCGAGCGTGCCGAAGATCCACACGACATCGAGCCGAAGGGGATCGCTTCCGGGATGGAGCAGCACCGCCGCAAGATGGCGACGCGCGGTCAGCCCCTTCAGCTCGCTCATCGCCCGATACGCGGCCTGCTTGCGCCGCAGCTCGAATCCGGCACGGGCCTCCGGAACGCGATCGGAGAGGATCGCGTCGAGCGTGCCACGATCGCCGGTCTCGTCGCGAATGAGCGCCTCGAAGCGGTCGATCGCCCGCTCGGCCGCGTCGATCGTCGAGGCGGCGAACCCGAGCGACCGCGCAGCGCGGGTGACGCGCCGCAGCGGCTCGGGGCCGGGGAGATGGTGGATGACCGCGATCGGATCGGTGGCGCGAAGGGCCTTCAGCAGGCGCGACGAGAGCACCTTGTCGATCGCAAGATGTCGGGCCACGCCGACGGTTCCGCGCCGGTCCGTCGGGAGCTCGTCGATGATGGCCCGCAGCGACGATCCGATCTCGTCGCCGAGCGCCGCGCATCGGGCGATGAGGTCGGCGCCGCTGGATGTGGGTGAATCGGGGCGACGCGTCATGACAGCCCGTGTCGAGGGTGGTTCGCGAGCGAGGCGTCCGCCTCGAGCGGCTCGCAGTGTACGGGAGGGCGATTCGCTCCACGGGCGACCCCAGGCTCGCTTCGGGAGCCTCGATGGGACTTCTGAACGGGATCGTCGGACGCTCGATGCGATGGGCGGGCCGCTGTCAATGGGCCTTCGGTCCATCTCGAAGCGGGAAATCGCGGGGGATTCCACCCCGCTCGACCGGATCGACGGCGACACACAGCGCGCTTCGCGGTTCTGTCACACTACGGACTGCCGATCGGCCATCTCGATCGTTGGGCGGGCTCTTCCCGAACACCCTTCGGTCGTGACGGAGTGCATGTGACGCGCGCCACGCCGGCGCCCGCCATCGCACCGGCAAAAGGAGTTTCGACCGTGATGGCATTTCCCGCTCTTGGCGCAGCATGCGCGATGGTGACGCTCGTTTCGGCGCAGGCGCCGATGGACCGGACCGTCCTTCCCATCCATGAGCCGGCACCGCCCGTGATCACGGAGCTTGATGCCCGCAACGCGAAGGCACCGCCTCGTTTCGAGCTGAAGGCTCCCGAAGGGGCGCCGAATGTCGTCATCGTGCTGATCGACGACATCGGATTCGGCAGCAGCAGCGCGTTCGGCGGACCGATCCGCATGCCGACACTCGAGCGGCTCGCGGGCAGCGGACTTCGCTACAACCGCTTCCATACGACGGCGCTCTGCAGTCCGACGCGCGTGGCGCTGCTCACCGGACACAACCACCACGCGAACAACGCCGGCGCGATCATGGAGCTCGCGACCGGCTTCCCGGGCAACACGGGCATTCGGCCGCAGTCGATCACGCCGCTCGCGAACATCCTGCGGATGAACGGCTACAGCACGGCCGCCTTCGGCAAGTATCACGAGACGCCGCCGTGGGAAGTCTCGGTCTCGGGACCCTATGACCGCTGGCCGACGGGTTCCGGCTTCGACAAGTTCTACGGATTCATCGGCGGCGAGACGAACCAGTGGGCGCCGGCGATCTACGACGGCGTCACCCGCGTCGAGCAGCCGAATGTCCCGAACTATCACTTCACCACGGACATCGCGACGCAGGCGATCAACTGGATGAGCGCCCAGCAGTCGCTCACGCCGGACAAGCCCTTCTATGTGTACTTCGCGCCCGGTGCGACCCACGCGCCGCACCACGCGCCGAAGGAGTGGATCGCCCGCTACAAGGGCGAGTTCGCGGGAGGCTGGGACAAGCTCCGCGAGCAGACGTTTGAGCGTCAGAAGAAGATGGGGATCATCCCGCCCGACACGAAGCTCACGCCGCGTCCGAAGGAGATTCCCGCGTGGGATGACATGTCCGCGGACCAGAAGCGGCTCTTCGAGCGCCAGATGGAGACCTTCGCCGGCTTCGCCGAGCACACCGACGCCGAGGTCGGGCGCATCGTGAAGCAGCTCGAGGAGATCGGCGAGCTCGACAACACGCTCTTCATCTACATCGTCGGCGACAACGGCGCGAGCGCCGAAGGCGGACCGGAGGGCTCGTACAACGAGATGATGGCCCTCAACGGCATCGTCGGCACCGCGGATCAGATGATGCCGCACATCGAGGACTGGGGCGGCCCGACGACCTTCCCGCACTTCGCGATCGGCTGGGCGTGGGCGTGCAACACGCCCTTCCAATGGACGAAGCAGGTCGCCAGTCACTTCGGCGGCACGCGGAACGGCATGATCATGCACTGGCCGAAGGGGATCAAGGGCGACGGCAGCGTGCGCGCCCAGTTCCACCATGTCGTCGATGTTGCTCCGACGGTTCTCGAAGCCGCGGGACTGCCGCAGCCGAAGTCGGTGAACGGCGTCACGCAGCGCCCGATGGACGGCGTCTCGATGCTCTACTCGGTCGCGGCGCCGACGGCGCCCGGTCGTCGCACCACCCAGTATTTCGAGATGTTCGGCAACCGAGGCATCTATCACGAGGGTTGGGTCGCCTGCACGCGGCACTCGATTCCCTGGCTCCTCGGCAAGGCGCTGCCCGCGCTGAAGGAGGATGTCTGGGAGCTCTACCATGTCGAGGAGGACTTCAGTCAGGCGAACAACCTCGCCGAGAAGCACCCCGAGAAGCTGAAGGAGCTGCAGGAGATCTTCAATCGCGAGGCGATCCGAAACCATGTGTTCCCGATCGACGACCGTCGCTCGGAGCGCATGATCCCGCAGGTCGCGGGACGCCCCGATCTTCTCGGCGGGCGCACATCGATGACCGTCTATCCCGGCATGACCGGCATCATGGAGAACGCCTTCATCAACACGAAGGGCGTGCACTACACGGTGACCGCCGAGATCGAAGTCACCGACCCGAAGACCAGCGGCGTCATCATCGCCCAGGCCGGCGCCTTCGGCGGATGGACGCTGTACATGAAGGACGGCGTCATTCGTCACGAATACAACTTCTTCGGCCTGGAGCGGACGAACATCGGGTCGCCTGCAGCGCTCCCCGTCGGCAAGCATCTCGTGCAGTACGAGTTCGTGCCCGAGTCGAAGAAGCCCGGAGCGGGCGGCATGGCCACCCTCAGCGTGAACGGCAAGAAGGTCGCGGAATCGCGCATCCCGAAGACGCAGCCGTTCCTGTTCTCTGCCGATGAGGGCGTCGATGTCGGCCTTGACGCCGAGACCAACGTCTCGCCCGACTACAAGCAGGGGAACAACGCCTTCACCGGGCGGATCGTGAAGGTCACGGTCGCCCAGAAGTAGCGCTCTCGGGAGAGATCCCGATCGACCGGCTGGAGGGAGGACCTCATCCTCCCTTCAGCCGGTTTTCGCTTTTCCGTCGGAGGATCTCGCGCCGAGCGCGGCTGGCGCGCGCCGCGAGCATCGCTGCCGCTACACTCCGCCGCCATGCCGTTCGGTTCCATTGGCCCCTTCAGGATCGAACGCGAGCTTGGCCGCGGCGGCATGGGCGAAGTGCATCTCGCGCGCGACACCCGACTCGATCGGCTGGTGGCGATCAAGTCCCTGCCGGCGCATCTGGCACAGGATCCGGAGCGGCTCGCCCGATTCGAGCGGGAGGCGAAGCTGCTCGCGTCGCTGAGCCACCCCGGCATCGCGGCGATCTACGGGTTTGAGGAGGCGCAGGGCCATCGCTATCTCGTCCTCGAGTATGTGGAAGGTGGCACGCTCGCCGAGCGCATCGCGTCCGGGCCGATGCCGGTCGGCGAGGTCCTGGCGATCGCGCGACAGATCGCCGAGGCGCTCGAGGCGGCGCACGAGAAGGGGATCGTGCACCGCGACCTCAAGCCCGGCAATGTGATGGTGACGCCCGAGGGCGCGGTCAAGGTGCTCGACTTCGGTCTCGCCCGCAGCGCCGGAGCGGCCGACTCGGCGGCATCGCACGCGGCGCTCGCCGACTCGCCGACGATCGCGACGCTCGCGGGCCTGGGGCAGGGGCCGACCGTGCCGGGCGTCATCCTCGGGACCGTCGGCTACATGAGCCCCGAGCAGGCGAGAGGGACATCGGTCGACCGCCGATCGGACATCTTCTCGTTCGGATGCGTCCTCTACGAGATGCTCACGGGCGTCGCGCCGTTCCGCACGGAGACCGTGGCCGACTCGATCGCCGCGATTCTCCATCGCGAGCCTGACCTCACGAAGCTCCCCGCGGATCTGCCGCGGCGGGCGCGCGAGCTTCTCTCGAGTTGCCTCACGAAGGACCGGCGCAACCGCCTGCACGACATCGGAGACGCGCGGCTCGAGCTCGAGCGAGCCATCGCCGAGCCGCGTGGCTCGGGCGCCGTCGCCGCGGGCCCTTCCTCCCGCGGCTCGCGCGCCGTGCTCGCGGTGGCGGCGGCCGTGGCGATCGTCGGCGGCACCTTTCCGCTCTGGTCGCATCGTGTCGGTCTCGGCGCCGGCGCCGAGGAGCGCGGTGCGGCGGCGCTGCGGACCGCACGCCAGGTCGTGCGTTTCACGATCGATCCGCCGGAGGGATTCGCGCTGCCCCTCTTCATCGGCGAGGGCACGGGCATCGCGATCAGTCCGGACAGCGATCGGATCGTCTTTGTCGCCGAGGCGAACAAGACCTCGCATCTCTGCGTGCACGATGTGGCGCGCGGCGTGTCGCGGGTGCTGCCGAACACCGAGGCCTGCACGACCCCGTTCTTCTCCCCCGACGGACGATGGCTGGGCTTCGTCTCGAAGGGCCGCCTCATGAAGATGCCCGCGGACGGCGGGCCGGCGGTGACGATCTGCGAGATCAACCAGTTCGCCTCCTTCGCGTGGCTTGACGATGGGACGATCGTCTGGGGTGGGGCGGGTTCGGGCGTGTGGAGGGTCCGCTCCGAGGGCGGCAAGCCCGAGCTGTTGGCGCTCGCGGGGCGCGACTCGAAGCCGCCCGAGGGCGGCACGCCGGCGCTCGGCTTCGATGTGCCCGTCAGCGTGCCCGGCGCCGACTACATCCTCTGTGGCTCGTGGGATGGGCCGACGACGGAGAGCTTCAATGTGCTCGCGGTGTCGCTGAAGGACGGCTCGCTCCGCACCGTCCTCCGCACCGCCGCCGAGCCGCGGCTCCTCGAGGGCAACAGGCTCCTCTTCCTGCGGGGTACGACGGTGATGAGCGTCGGCTTCGACGCGGAGCGGGGCGTGGTCGTCGGCGATCCGACCGTCGCGCTCGAGGGCGTTCGCACCGACCAGTGGCAGGACTCGGCGTACCTCGGCGCGTCGCCGAGCGGGAGCTTCGCCTATGTGCCCGGCGGGCGATTCGGAGCGGACAAGCGGCTCGTCCGCGTGAGCGAGGCGGGCGTGGTCACGCCCATGCTCGACACGACCGACAACTACAGCAGCATCGCGATGGTGTCGCCCGACGGACGGCGGGCGGTCGTGACCACGCTCCGGAGCAGGATCGAGATGTGGGTGCTCGACCTCGAGCGCCGTTCGATGGCGCTCGTGAGCTCGCCCGGCGAGCACTACGGGACCGCCTGGTCGCAGGACGGCGCCTCGATCCTGGCGGCCTATGTCGCGCCGGACGGGACGTCGGCGCTGGTACGGTGGTCGGCGAGCGGCGGTGGGACGCCCTCGATCCTTCCCGGCACGTCGATGACCGACGACCTCTATCTCCCGATGCAGGAGCTGCATGACGGCTCCGGCCTCCTCGTCCAGCACGCGAGCGGCGGGATCGTGAACGCCTTCAGGCTGCTGACGTATGACTATGCACAGGGGGCGTTCTCGACGCTGCGCACCCGAATCGCGCAGAGGAGCACCGCGGCGATCTCGCCGGACGGACGCTGGGTCACGTATGTCTCAGACGAGTCGGGCCGTGCCGAGGTCTATCTCGGGCCGATGAAGGCACCGGGGCCCAATGTGCAGGTCTCGACGAAGGGGGGCGGCTGGCCGAAGTTCTCCCCGGACGGCACGCGGCTCTTCTACCTCGACCTCGACGATGTCATGACATCGGTTGCGATCGACATGTCCGGCGCGGCGCCGCAGGTCTCCGCGCCGAAGACCCTCTTCGACGCGCGGGCGCTGCATGTGCAGGCCGCGACGCGCGGCGGCTTCGATCTCCTGCCGGATGGCGATTTCATCCTCATCGAGCGCGCCGCCTGGGAACGCGAGCCACCGGTGATCCATGTGATCCTCCACTGGGCGGACGAGCTGCGTCGCGGTGACGACGGCCCTTGATGGCCCGCCGCGACGAGGTGATGTCGCCCGGGGCTGTGGGGCTGTCGCCCGTTTGCGCGAGCGGCTCAGGATCGACGCGACGGGCGTCGCTTGGGTGTCTCGGGATCCGCAGTCGATCCCCGGGCGCTGACGCGTGGTTCCTGGCCCGGGTGCGGAGGGATCGACACGCGGGCTTCCGTGCCGCGGACGTTGGCAAGGCCCCAGGTCCTGTACGCGGCGAGGAGGGGGAGGAGTGACCGGCCCTTCTCGGTCAGCGCGTACGCGAGGCTCCCGGCCCTGATCGTCGAGTCGGACGCCTGCACGATGCCGTGGCGTTGCAGCCGTCGCAGACGCTCCGCGAGGATGTTCGTCGCGATTCGCTCCGGTGACGCCGCGAACTCGTGGTAATGCGTCTTGCCCGCGAAGAGATCGCGCACGACGAGCAGCGTCCACTTGTCGCCGATGATGTCGAGCGTGCACGCGACGGGGCAGACGGATCGTCTCTTCTGGGCCTTCATGGGTCGAAGTCGCAGGGCGTGCGGCGTTCGCGGTGCCGATCGGACGGAGAGGGCTCCTGGCCGCGACGCTCCAGGAGGGTCAGACGAGCGTACCCGGGCAGGCGTTCGCCGTCATCGCGGTCCCGCCATCGGCGTGGACCCGCTGGTCGCTTCCTGGCCGCCAGATCGTCCGGGAAATCGGGCGAATCTGCAGTGTCCGTCATACACTTGCAAAACGCAAGTGAGTGGACTACGCTTGGTCCAACGGCCACGGCCGAGGTCAGGGTGACACAGCAACCGGCAGTGGATGCTGGGCGATGTCCCCGAGAGTTGGAGTGTCCCGAGTCATGAGTCCATCGCCGCTGCTCTCCCGATACGGCCCGGCGGCCATCGTCACCGGCGCGTCGTCCGGCATCGGCCGGGCGTTTGCCGAGGAGCTCGCGGCGCAGGGCTTCGACCTCATGCTGGTCGCTCGCCGGGAGGGGGCGCTCCACGATGTTGGCCGATCGCTCACGGAGGCGCACGGGACGCGCGTCGAGGTGATCGCCGCCGATCTCTCGATGCCCGACGGTGTCACGCGCGTGATGGACGCGGCCGCGGGGCGCGCGATCGGGCTGCTGGTCTGCTCGGCGGGCTTCGGCACGTCGGGCCCGTTCATCGAGGGCGATCTCGCGGAAGAATGCGCGATGATCGAAGTCAACTGCCGGTCGCTGACGGCGCTCACCTGGCACTGCGGCCGACGGTTCGCGGCGCAACGCCGCGGCGGGATCATCCTCCTCAGTTCCCTCGTCGGCTTTCAAGGGGTGCCGCGAGCCGCCCACTACGCCGCGACGAAGGCATATGTGCAGACGCTCGCTGAAGGGCTCCACCACGAGCTCCGCCCCGTGGGTGTCTCGGTTCTTGCGTGCGCGCCCGGGCCGATCCACAGCGGGTTCGCCGAGCGGGCGGGCATGCGGATGGGCCTCGCCCAGCGCCCCGCGGTCGTGGCGGCGGCGACGCTCCGCGCGCTGGGCCGCCGATCGACCGTACGACCGGGATGGCTCTCGATGTCGTTGGAGCTCGCACTGAAGCTCCTCCCGAGATGGGGGCGCGTTCGAATGATGGGTACCGTCATGAAGGGCATGACCCCTCCCCGGGGAGCGGGGAGCCCTGCCGTCCCGGGAGGCTCCTCATGATCCGGTCCGGGCGCTCCGCGGTGGGCAGTACCGGAGGCGTCGTTCGGACCCTTGCCGAACGATCTCGACGAATTGTGCAGGTCGTTGTCGATTCTCCCGGCGGTCGATCGTCGTCAAGGCGTTCAGGGCCGTGCTCTGGACGTCGCACGTCTTTCGGGAGATCACCATGGACCGCATCACCACCGGTCTCGTCGGACTTTCGGCCCTCGCGGCGCTCGCCGTCGCTGTCGGAAACCAGCCGCAGTTGCAGGCTCAGGCGCCCGCCGCAACCGTTCCACTTCGCGCGAGCGGCGGGAAGCTCTTCACGCTCTTCGTGTACGAGCCACCGAGCTCGTTCGAGGCCCGAGTCGACCCCGCTCGCTCCAAGGGGTACTGGGCCGCGTTCGCCGCGTTCGGCGAGACGCTCGGTAAGGAGGGCGTCCTCCGCGGGGGCAGCGCCGTGCATCCGATCGCGGAGGGTCGGAGCGTGTCACTGCGGTCCGGCGTCGTCGAAGCGGCCCGGATCCGCGCCGATCCGACCGGTCTTGAGCTGGGAGGCTACTTCGTCGTCGAGGCTGCCGACCTCGACAGTGCGGTCCGTTGGGCCGGCACCTGCCCCGTCGGCCCCGATGGACTCGTCGTCGTTCGGGAGAACATCGCCGCCTCTCCCGCGATGTCGGCAACGCCCGACAACGGAGCCTCGGCCATCAGCAAGGAGAAGGACTCGTGAAGTACGCCATTCTTGTCTATGAATCGCCGGCCGAGCTGGCGAAGCGCGAAGATCCGGTTCATGCCGCCGCCTACTGGGGCGCCTATCAGGCGTACGCGCAGGCGCTCGCCGAGGCTGGAGTCGCGCGCGGTGGCGCTGGCCTGCAGCCACCGTCGACCGGCACGGCACTCCGCATCCGTGGTTCCGAGCGGCAGATCAAGGACGGCCCGTTCGCCGACACCAAGGAGCATCTTGGCGGGATGTTCCTCATCGAGACCGCTGATCTCGACAGCGCGCTCCTTTGGGCGGCTCGCTGCCCGAGCGCAGCGACCGGCTCGGTCGAGGTCCGTCCGGTCCTGCCTCCGCCGCCCACACCCTGATGCGCCCACGCGCCCGGCGGCAGTCCTCCGCCGCCGGGCGCCGGGTGTTGGACGAACGCGTGCACGAGTCCTTTCGCATTGCAGAACGAGCGGCCCGGGAGTCGTACGGGCGACTCCTGGCGACGCTGCTCGCTCGAACCGGCGACCTGGCGGGGGCCGAGGATGCGCTCTCGCGCGCCTTCCTTCGCGCACTGGAGACTTGGCCGCAGAACGGGCCCCCCGACAATCCGGACGCCTGGCTTGCGCGTGTGGCGCTCAACGGCCTGCGCGATGGGCTTCGTCACGGACGCCGCACGGACAAGGCTATGGAGCAGCTCTCGCGAAGCCTTCGCGAGGTCGAATCCTCGGCGGACTCTCCGATCGAGGACGAGCGGTTCGCGATGCTGTTCCTCTGCGCGCATCCCGCCATCGACGAGGCGGTTCGCGCCCCTCTCATGCTTCAGGCGGTGCTCGGCCTCGATGTGGCGCGACTGGCGCCCGCGTTCCTCGTCGCCCCGGCGACGCTGGCACAGCGGCTCGTGCGCGCGAAGACGAAGATTCGTCAGGCGGGCATTTCGTTGGCCATGCCCGATCCCGAGCGTCTCGACGAGCGATTCGATGATGTGCTGAGCTGCATCTACGCGGCCTACACGCTGGGTGCCCACCGGGATATCGACGAGCGAGGTACCCCGGGACTTTCGGAGGAGGCACTCTCGCTGGGGGATCTCGCCGCATCGCACATGCCGAATCACGCCGAGGCGCTCGGGCTCCTCGCGCTCATGCTGCTCTGCGAGGCACGGCGTCCAGGGCGATCCAACGGAGAGGGTCGATTCGTGCCGCTGTCCGAGCAGCGTGCGGATCGATGGGATCAGTCGCTGATAGCGCGCGGTGAGGCGGCGCTTCGCGCGGCGGCTCGGTGTGGGCGCGTCGGCAGATTCCAGCTTGAGGCCGCCATCCAGTCCGTGCACTGCGCCCGCGCGGCAACCGGCGTGACGCGATGGGATGTGATCAGCGCGCTCTACGGAAAGCTCCTCGATCTCGCACCGACCATCGGCGCCCAGTGCGGTCACGCCGCCGCCGTTGCCGAGTGTGGCGACGGTCACCGTGCGCTGCAGCTCCTGAATGCGGTGGATCGGGACCTCGTCGTCGGCCATCAGCCGTACTGGGCCACGCGAGGCCATGTGCTCGGCGTCCTCGGGCGCCGAGTCGAATCGGCTCGCGCGTTCACCATCGCGATTGGCCTTACGGACAACCCCGCGCTCCGTGCGTGGCTCACCGAACGGCGGGATGCGATGCGCGACGGGTCGGACGCGAGCTCGAGCGACGAGTGACGCGCGCTCCCCCTTCGCCGGGCGATGGTCCAGCGTGGGCGAGTATGGTCTGATGGTCGTGCCGCGGACCCTGCCGAGCCTCGACGAGATTCATCAGCCGCCGCCGGTCGCCTGCTTCTCGCGCGCGAACTCCAACCTCCGCGGCGTGCCGCCCTTCAGGTAGCCGATGGTCGCGCTCAGGCCGCCGTCCGCGGAGAGCTCGTAGACGATGCGCTTCGGATAGTCGTGCCGCGGGTTGTCGAACACGGCGCGCGTCGGAGTCAGCTCGGTGAGCAGGAACTCGGTGCCCTTCGCGCCGGCCGGCTGGGCGACATACACCAGCGAACCGTCGCGCTCGACGACTCGGAGATACTCGAAGGCCACCATCTTTCCGCTGGTGTTGACGGTGCGCGAGACGGCCAGCATCGCGCCGCCGAGCGGTGGGCTCCAGCGTTCCTCGATCGACGACCCTGAACTACGCGTCCCCACCCACGCGCCCGCCAGCCAGCCGAGATCGCCGATCGCGGCCGTCGCGGGGGTCGGCATGGCAATGTCCTCGGCGTGTCGGTACAGCCCAGTGGACACCGAGCCGCTCGGGGGATCGACCGCCACGGTCACAAGAAGTCCCTCTGGCGTCGGTCGAAAGGTTCGGCGGATCATCTGGATGCCAGAGCCCGGTTCACCGACCAGTCGCTCGAACGAGACCTGGTACTCGAACGCGCCGTCCTTCCACCCGCCGCGGTAGCGGGCGATCTTGTCGGCGTCCGGCCGCTCGGTGACCGACCCGTCGAGCGCGACGCGCACATCGCGATGGCCGGAACCGTGGCCATTCAGGATGACCGCGCCCTCCTCGACCCCCATCGAAAACTTCGAGGCCATCGGCGGACCGAGCTGCTCGGGCGAGCGGCCCTCGGTGCGATCTTCCACATAGATCCATTCGCCGCCAATCGCTTGCACGCCATCGGCGGGTGCACCGGTCGCTGCCGGTGCCGGCGTTGTGGCCGGCGCGGGAGGCACGCTCGCGGAAAGCGATGCGGCCAGACCGCCGAGCGTTGCGAGGGATGCGAGCGCGGCGACGATCAACGGGTACCTGGGCATGCTGCGGCCTCCGAAGCACGTCGCGCATCGAGCCTGCCGCGACGCGGCATGCGTGGGGCTCGCGGTGGACGATTCGCTTGCACTGTACGCGGACGGGCCGATGCGATGGGACACCGCCGACGAGCGGGCGGCGCCCGCGCTCGAGCGGCTCACCGGTCACGGATGCCGGTGGCCGACGGGTGCCCAGTCCGCGAGAAAGGTCGCGATCTCCGTCGCCTCGACGAAGAAGAAGCGGCCCTCCGCGAGCCGTGCCGGAACGCTCGGCTGGTCCGCTTCGCGCGGCAGGACCAGCAGGGGACAGGCCTGGTGCGCCTCGCCGAGCTCCGCGGATCGCCGTCCTGCCGGCGCGTCCGACCTGTATCGTTCGGAGAGTCATTCGGACCATGACCGAAAGGATGTGAGGCTGTGGCCACGAGCGGACCTCTCGGCGGACGAGTCGTCGTCATCACCGGCGCGGCGCAGGGCATCGGTGAGGCCGCGGCGCGCGCGCTGGTTGCACACGGAGCGACCGTCGTCCTGATCGACTCGGACTCGACCCGTCTTGCGGAGGTGGCCCATTCACTCGGACCGAGCGTCGCGGTCGCGTCGGTCGCCGATGTGCGCCGCAGTGACGAGCTCCGTCGCGTCGTGGAGGAGATCGGGGTACGCGGCCTGGGTGTCGACACGCTCGTCAACAACGCCGGCGTCTACGCCCAGGGGGCGATCCTCGAGATCTCCGAGGACGACCTGCGGCGCTGCATCGATGTGAATGTCCTGGGCCTGCTCGCGGCGAGTCGAGCGATGGTGCCGCTCATGCGAGGCCGTCCCGGGGCCCTCATCCTCAATGTCCTCAGCGAGTTCGCGTGGCTGCCGTTTCCGAACAAGGCCGCGTACTGCATTTCGAAGGCCGCCGCGGCGATGGCGTCCTCGTGCCTGCGGACCGAGCTGGCCCCGATGGGAATCGATGTCACGGACTTCGTTCCGCCGGCGGTCGACACGGGCCTCGTGCGACGGGCGAGCTCGACGAACCCCACGCTGCTGGCCAGGGAGATCGAGGTGGTTCGAGCCAACGCCTGGCCGGCCGAGGCGGTCGGTCTCGCGATCGCCCAGGCGATCCGACGGCCGCGTGCCGCCGTGTCCTGCGGGTGGACGACGCGGTCCGCGATCATCGCCGCGCGGTGCTTTCCCGTCACGGCCTCACGGCTGGCGGCGAGGGCGGCGCGTCGCATGGGACTGGCCTGACGCGAGCCGTCGTGCGGTGCGCTGTGCTGGTTCGCGTAATGGGTGATGGTGGCGGGGGCTCGTCGGGACGCCGATACTTCGTGGATCGCCCGCGCCGCGTTCGGGCCGTCACCCCGGTGAACACATGCACGACCCGCGCTTCGCGCTTCCGCCCAATCTGCCGGTGCCTCAGGATGACGGGCTCGCCGATCACCTCGTCGACCTCCCGCTACCACCCATCACTCTTCCCGCCACCGACGGCAGCGCGGTCACGCTCTCCGAGCTGCGTTCAGCGGTCATCTTCGCCTATCCGCGCACCGGCGTTCCGGACAAGAGCCCTGGTCCCGAGTGGGATGCCATTCCCGGTGCCCGCGGCTGTACGCCGCAGGCATGCGCCTACCGAGACCTGCACATGGAGTTCCGCACCCTCGGCGTGAGCGTCTTCGGGCTCAGCACGCAGTGCACGGAGTTCCAGCGTGAGTTCGTCACCCGCAACCACATCAGCTTCCCGATCCTCTCCGACGATCAACTGCGGCTGACGAACGCCATCCGCTTGCCGGTCTTCGAGTATCCGATCGACTCGATCGGTGGCGGCGGGCCCAGCACCTTGCTTCGGCGTATGGCGTGGTTCGTGAGCGCCGGCAGCATCCGGCGGGTGTGGTATCCGGTCTTCCCTCCCGACACCAACGCGTCGGAGGTGCTTCACTGGGTCCGATTGCGATCGGCGTGAGCTCGCCGGACTCTGCGCGTTCTCCCCGGCCCGATTGCCCGATTGCCCGATCGCGACGATCGACCGGCGCGGCCCTCCGGTACCGCCCGCCGAATGATCCGTCGTGCAGGCTCCATCGGCGGGATCGCGCTCGCTCAGTCGTCGCGCTCTCGATCTCGATGTCAGCGGCAGGGCAGGTCCACGCACACGAGGGAGGCCAACCGTGGACGCAGCGGACCCGATGCCGAAATTCCGCTGGTACGACCTTCTCGGCGTCACCGGCATGCGCGCCGAAGCCGTCGGCGCTGCCGGCGAGCGGTGATGCGCCTCGGGTGTCATCGGGGTACGCCATTCAGGTGAGGCGCACCAGCTTTCCCTTTCGCTTCACGATGTTCTTGTAGTCCCACTGAATGAGGACGGCCTTCTTCAGCCAGCGCTTCAGGTCCTTCGCGCTGATCTGGTCCGCGGCGGTGAGACGGACGCCGGCGGACTGGAATCGCGTGCCCGGCGGTTCGGGCTGAAGGCCCGGCTCGTCGAAGGATTGGCCGCTCCAGAACATCAGTCGAATTGCGTCCTTGATCGTCGAGTAGCCGACGATCGGGTTGCCGTCGAGGAACCAGACCGGATGCCGGTGCCAGACCTTGCGTTCGGCGTGCGGCAGGCCGGCGTCGATCGCCTTCGCGAGCATGTCGCAGATGCGCCTGTCGGATGGCGAGAGTGCGGCGTGGAACGCGAGGATGTCCTTCGGGAGAGGGTTGGCCATGGGGAGGACTCGTCGGGCAGGAGCGCGTTGCGGAGCGGCGCGTGTGGAGATCTAGCGTATGGACGATGGCGACAGGTCGTATCGGCCTAGCGCGTCCTCAGCGACTCGATGGCTTCCGTGCTGATCCAGTAGACATCGCCGGCGACAACCCTGTCCCAACCGCCGTCCTTCGGGTCGCTGACGCGGCGCGAGAAGAAGAGGAAGCGTCCGTCTGGCGTGATCATGGGGCAATAGTCTGTATCCGTCGTGTTGATGCCGTGCCCGAGGAGCCTCGGTTCGCTCCACGCGCTGGAGTCGATTGCGCGAAACGAAACATAGAGATCGCCGTTGCCCGGTCCGCCGGGGCGTCTCGATGTGAAGACGATGTAGCTGTCGTCCGGAGCCGCACAGGAGTCGCCTTCGCCATATTCCGAATTGACGGGTGAGCCCATGTTGATCGGCGACGCGAATCCGCCGTCCGGCGTCGGCGCGGCGCGCCACAGATCGGTTCGTCCCTGGCCTCCCGGCCGATCGGACGAGAACTGGATGCCCCCGTCGGGCGTCACAGCCGGATAGGACTCGACATGTTCGGTCCACACCGGCGGCGGCAGTGGCGACGCGAGCGACCATCCGCCGCCAGGCCCGCGCTCGCTGACCCAGATGTCGCTGCCGGGCTCCTCGGGCGAGCGTGGATGCGGGTGGATGCCGAGAAAGTAGAGGCGATTGCCGTCGAGCGAGTAGGTCATGTCAACCGCGAGCGAGGTGGCATCGTCGGGCCAGACCTGCACCGGCTCGGGAGATGACCACCGTCCGGTCGGGCTCAGAACGCACCGGTACATCCGCGAGGGACCTTCGCCGCCCCCGGGCCGCACGGCGATGCGCGCGAAGAAGAACTCGGTGAAGTCCGGCGAGAAGACGCCATTGAGTTCGACCGCATCCGGCGTCGAGACAACGCCAGGCGCGAAGAGCCGTGGCTGCAGATCCGGCGTCGCTTGGCCGAGGTAGCCGCCACGGGGAGAGGCCGGCGCCGAATCGGACCGCTGGGGCGCTGCGCATGATGCGAGCATGGCCGCCATTGCGAGCGAGAGTCCGAGGACCGCGGTTCGAGATCGATGCATATGGGCAGCGTATCGATGGCTGCCCGGGCGTGTGCCCCGACGCATCAGCGGCGCCCGAGGTTGGAACGGCTCGACGCCGTCTGGCGGATTCGCAGCGCTCGGTCACGACTTCGCGATGAACTGTGTCGTCACGAGGTTGCCTGGATCGAGAGCGCCGCGAGCGAACGCGGTGACATTGCCGATCGTCGTGTTGGCGATGGCCTGACATGCATCGCGCGTCAGGAATCCCTGGTGGGCGGTGATGAGCACATTGGGGAAGGTCAGGAGGCGCACGAAGATGTCATCGTGGATGACCTCGGTGGAGAGGTCCCTGAAGAAGAGGTCACCCTCTTCCTCGTACACATCGAGGCCGACCGATCCGAGGTGTCCGCGCTTGAGGGCCGCGATGAGCGCCCGCGTATCGATGACGGCGCCGCGGCTCGTGTTGATGAGCATGACGCCCGGCCTCATCGCGGCGAGTGCAGCTTCGTTCACGAGGTGTTTGGTCGCGGGCGTGAGCGGGCAGTGGAGCGTGATGATGTCGCACGCGCCGTAGAGCTCGGCGAGCGGGACATACTGGGCGCCCATGGCCTCGCAGGCCGGGTTCCTGACGGGATCGGAGACCAGGATGCGGCAGCCAAACCCGCGGAGAATCGAGCAGACGGCTTCACCGATCTTTCCGGTGCCGATCACGCCGGCGGTCTTGCCATGCATGTCGAAGCCCATCAGGCCGTCGAGCGCGAAGTTCTGTTCACGGACCCGAGCGTAGGCCCGGTGAAACTTGCGATTGAGCGCAAGCATGAGGCCGACCGCGTGCTCGGCGACCGCGTATGGCGAATAGGCCGGGACGCGTGCGATCGTGATGCCGAGTCGTTCGGCCTCCCCGACATCGACATGATTGAAGCCGGCCGAACGCAGCGCGAGCAGGCGCGTGCCGCCCGCGTGGAGGACGCGAAGCACGGGCGCCGAGGCATCGTCGCCGACGAAGATCGACACGGCGGGCAAGCCGCGGGCGAGCTCGGCTGTGGTCGCCGAGAGTCGCGCGTCGAGATAGACGAGGTGGTGGGCCGCCTCCGCATTGGCGCGATCGAGGAAGGGCCTCTCGTATGTCTTGCTTGAGTAGACGGCGATCTGCATGCGGGCATTCTCGGCCAAAGCGGTTCGGCCGGCGCGGCGTTCGCTCGCCGAGAAGACAAGAATGAGGGGAAGGGCATGCGTGGAGTACAGTGACCCCGTGTCTCAGCCGCCGCCCCGAACGATCACCTTGCGTCGTACCACCCAGTCCGACCTGGAAGTCCTCCACGCCTTCGAGTGCGATCGCGAGTCGAACGAAGTCGCCGGCAGCAAGCCGCGCGACTGGAGCGCGTTTCGCTCGCGTTGGGAGGAGATCCTCGCTGATCCGGACGGGCGCATCACGGGCGTCACGCCACGGGTCATCGACGCGGATGGCGTCGTCGTCGGTTCGATCAACATCGCGCCGGACCACGGCGTCGACTCGATCGGCTACTGGATCGCCCGAGAGCACTGGGGTCGAGGCATCGCCACGATCGCCGTCGAGCGGATGCTCCGCGAATACACACGGCGCCCGCTCATCGCCACCGCGGCGGGACACAACGCCGCATCGATCCGCGTGCTCGAGAAGAACGGTTTCGTCATCACCGGGCGCGCCATGACCCCCGAGACCGCACGAACGCGCGCTCGCGAAACCGTGACGCTGACGCTTCGATGACCGCGCGCGCAGAGAGGACTCAAGGCGGAGGCCCTCTTCGCATCGAGACGCGAAGGAGCGAGGCCGAGCATCGCCCTCCTTGGATCCGCAGGGGACCGGCTCGCCAATAGTGAAAGTGCGCGGAACGCGTTGCTGAGAGTGTTGGGACGGAGTTTGGAGCCGGCGGTGATTCTCATCCGCGATGGCGGTGCTCGCGCTCTGTCACTGGACCGACTCGCGCGAGCGGCCCGTGCTCTCAAGGGTGCGTTCGTTCCTCGGCAGCGCCATCGCGATCCATCGACCGGCGGAGGACGGACTTCCCAAAGGTCCGAATAACCTCCCTCTCAGGCCGTTGCGGCAGTGTTTGGAGCATGCGATGATTCTCCTCGTTGGGCTGTGGTTTGTCGCCGATTCCAATCAAAGTGCTTGCAGGTGTTTGGAATGTGCTCTAGAACTCAGTCATGGAACGAGAAGCGCGACATGGGCTAATCAAGCGGCTGCAGCGGGAAGTGCCCCGCGGCGCCCCCTTTGACCTGTCGACGCTCGCCACGGTGGGGATCTCCCAGCAGGGCGCATCGCAGTACGTCAAGCGTGGTTGGCTCCTGCGACTCGGGCAGGGGGTGTACGCGTTTCCCGGCGACGACTGGACAGCACATGGTGCGATCAAGCTCCTCCAGCGTCGCGTGCAGGGGTTGCACGTCGGAGGCAAGAGCGCCCTCTCGCTGCACGGCGTGCGGCACAACCTCGCGAGCCGCGAGCGACTGACGCTCTGGGGCGACGCTCGCTTCACTGTGCCGGAGTGGTTCAGCTCGCGGATCCCCGCGCGATACTCCTCGGCCTCGCTCTTCGATTGGCCGGAAGGGGAGCTTCGATCGCAGACGCTCACCACGCCGCCTTCCGTCACGCCGGGACTTCTCGTCTCGACGCCGGAGCGAGCGGCGCTGGAGATGCTCTATGACGTCGGAAACGAGGAGACGCTTGAGGAGAGCCGCAACGTCTTCGAGGGACTCAGGAACCTCCGGGTAGACGTCACGGGTCGCCTTCTTTCGTGCTGCACGAGCGTGAAGGCCGTCCGGCTGTTCCTCACCTGGTCTCGCGAGACGGGCTTGCTCGACGTCGACGCCATCTACGATCGATTCACGCCGCGCGTCGGCAGCGACCGGCGCTGGATCAGCCGGCTCGCCGACGGCACGCTTCTCACGCTGAAGTCCCGTGGATAAGGCCTACACCGATACCGTCCGGCTCCTGCTCGCCGTCGCCCCCGACGTGTTTCGGAGCGACGCCTTCGCGATGAAGGGCGGGACGGCGATCAACCTGTTCGTCCGCGACATGCCGCGACTGTCGGTGGATATCGACGTCGTGTACACGCGCTGGGAGGTCCCGCGCGACGAGGCGCTCCGAGAGATCGCCGCATCGCTCGCTGACGTCGCCGGGCGACTTCGGCGCCGCGGTCTTCAGGTCCGTGCGGTGGGAGCGCGAACCGAGGAGGAGAGCAAGCTCGTCATCAGCGACGACGACGCTCAAGTGAAGGTCGAGGTCAACCAGGTCTTCCGCGGCACGGTGCTTCCCGTCGAATCCCGGGATCTGGTGGCCAGCGCTGCGTCGATGTTCAGTGCCGAACTCAGTCTTCCGGTCCTCGCCGTCCCCGAGCTCTACGGCAGCAAGATCGTCGCCGCTCTCGATCGCCAGCACCCGCGCGACCTCTTCGACGTCCTGAAGATGTACGAGTCCGAAGGTCTCTCCGAGGCCGCGATCGAGTGCATGGTCACGTATCTCGCCGGCCACAATCGGCCCACCCACGAGGTCCTGTTCGCGGGTCCGAAGGACATCGCGAGGGAGTACGACGCGACGTTCGTCGGCATGAGCGCCGAACCGGTGCGCTTTGAAACGCTCCTCGCCGCGCGCGAGCGACTGTTCACAGACGTGCGGTCCCGCCTCACCGACCGACAGAAGCGGTTCCTCATCGGGCTCGCGCGAGCCGTGCCGGACTGGTCCTTGCTCGCTTGTCCGCACGCGAAAGATCTTCCGGCGCTCCGGTGGAAGGTTGAGAACCTCGAGCGGTTCAGGGAGCGGAGGCGGGAGGAGTTCGAGCGCCAGGCCGCCATTCTGGAATCGCGACTCGCTGGCAGGGCGAGCGTCTGAGCAGGACTGTTCCTAGCGGCGGCTTGTTCCGATGGGCTGCCGGTCAGATCCCTGTCCGGTCTCCTTCCGCACCCGAGTCATCGTATGCGCCGGATCCGATCCATCGGATATGGTGGAACAGTACGGATTCGACGGTGTTGTTGGGAGCTACCGATGCGCTTGCTACAGGTGATCCATGGTTACCCACCGCGTTACAACGCGGGATCAGAGGTTTACACCCAGACGCTGACCCGGGCACTTGCCGCGCGGCACGAGGTACGCGTGTTCACGCGCCACGAGGACCCTTTCGCGCCGAATCACCGAAGCATCGATGAGAACGACGAGGTCGAACCTCGGGTCCGATTGCGGGTGGTCAACAATTCGGAGTCGCGCGACCGGTATCGTCACCCGGAGATTGACCGGGAGTTCGAACGACTGATCGACGAGTTCGAACCCGAGGTCGTCCACTTCAATCACTTGTCGCACCTGTCGACGTCGATGGTCCGCGTCGCCCGCGATCGGGCGGTTCCGATCGTCTACACGCTGCACGACTTCTGGCTCATGTGCCCTCGGGGGCAGTTCATCCAGCGTTCGAGCGGCGAGGGTGAGGATGTCTTCCCACTCTGTGGTGGGCAGGACGACGAACGGTGTGCCTCAAGATGCTACTCGATCTACTTTGGCGGTGGGCACGACTCGAGGGACGACGACGTCGCCCAGTGGACACGCTGGGTGGCTGAGCGCATGAGGCACGTGAGGGAAGTCGCTACGTACGTCGACCGATTCATCGCTCCCTCGAAATACCTTCAGCGCCGCTTCGTCAATGAGTTTGGTCTCGATGCCCGAAGGGTGACCTACCTCGACTACGGGTTCGACCTCGGACGTCTCCAGGGGCGGCGGCGCGTCGCGGAACCCCGCTTCGTGCTTGGCTACATCGGCACCCACATTCCTGCGAAGGGCATCCATCATCTCATTCGGGCATTTGGATCGCTTCGCGGAGATCCGGTCCTGAGGATCTGGGGGCGCCCTCGCGACCCGTACACCCAGTCGCTCCGTCGCATGGCACGTTCGCTACCTAACGACGCCGGCGCTCGTGTCGAGTGGCTGGGGGAGTACCAGAACGAGCGGATTGTCGATGAGGTTTTCAATCACGTGGACGCGATCGTCGTTCCGTCGATCTGGGCGGAGAACTCCCCGCTCGTGATTCATGAAGCTCAGCAAGCGCGCGTTCCGGTTGTCACCGCGGATTTGGGGGGCATGGAGGAGTACGTGCGTCACGAACTGAATGGCCTCCTTTTCGAGCATCGCAATGTGGATTCGATGTCGGAACAGATGCAGCGGTTCATCGATGACCCCGAGTTGGCCCGGCAGCTCGGGGGACGAGGCTACCTCTTCTCGGAGTCGGGAGACGTTCCCGCAACCGACGCCCACTTGAAGGAGGTCGAGGCAATCTATGCGGATCTCGTCGATCGCCGGAAGTCGGTCGGCCGCGCCGCGAGCGGGCCGTGGCGGATCACCTTTGACACCAACCCCGACGATTGCAACCTCCGATGCGTGATGTGCGAGGAGCACTCGCCGCATAGCTCGCTCCAGAGCGAACGACGTGCGGCGGGCCGGCCGCGTCGACGAATGGACATCGGGCTGATCCGCGAGATCCTCGAACAGAGCGCCGGCTCGCGGCTGCGCGAGGTGATCCCGAGCACGATGGGTGAGCCCCTCCTGTACGAGCACTTTGATGAGTTCATCGAACTCTGCCGCGAGTTCAACGTGAGAATGAACCTGACGACGAACGGCACCTTCCCGAGACGGGGCGCGCGAGGGTGGGCCGAGCGAATCGTCCCGGTTGCGTCCGACGTGAAGATCTCGATCAATGGAGCCACCGCCAGCACGCAGGAGCGCATCATGTTGGGGAGCAACTTCGCGGCGATTGTCGAGAACGCCCGAGCGTTCGTTGGCTTCCGCGACCTCCATGCGGCAAGCGGCGGGAACTACTGCCGTGTCACCTTCCAAACGACATTCCTTGAGGAGAACGTAGGCGAGTTGCCGGATCTCGTTCGGCTCGCTGCCTCGGTTGGTGTCGATCGTCTCAAGGGACACCATCTCTGGGCGCACTTCACCCAGATCGAGGGCATGTCCATGCGACGGTCACGCGAAGCAGTCCTGATGTGGAATGAGATCGTTGCCCTGACGGAGCGGGCGGCTGCCGAGCACCCGCTCGCGAATGGGAAGCACGTGCTGCTTGACAACATTCATCGACTGGATCCGGACCGGCTCGATGACATCGCCCTTGGTGGAGAGTGTCCGTTTCTCGGCGAGGAGGCGTGGGTGAGCGCAGAGGGGCGGTTCAACCCGTGCTGCGCGCCGGACGCGCAGCGCCGAACGCTTGGGGACTTCGGCAATCTACAAGAGCGGTCGTTGGCCGAGATCTGGGAGGGAGCCGACTACACCGACCTCCGTCGGCACTACAAGGAGCGCGCCCTGTGCAGATCGTGCAACATGCGTCGGCCCAAGGAGGGAGCATGAGTTGGCGGCAAGCGAAGGTCGCGCCAGACGGCACTCACCACACCCTCGACGGGTTGCCGCTGTACTCGCGGAGATTCGTGACGGTGCAGACGTTCCATGAGCCCGGACTAGCGCCGGCGATCGATGATGGTGGTGCGTTCCACATCACCCCGAAGGGTCAGGACGCCTACACGCAGCGGTTCCTCGCGACGTGGGGCTTCTACGAGGAGCGGGCTGCTGCTCTCGACAAGCAAGGATGGTGCCATGTCATGCCTGATGGATGCGCGATCACGGAGGAGCGATACGCGTGGTGCGGCAACTTTCAGGAAGGGCGCTGCGCCGTTCGGAGAATGGACGGGGACTACCTTCACATCGATCTGCAAGGTCGTCCGGCCTACTCCGAGCGTTACCTCTATGTCGGGGACTTCCGTGAAGGGCTCGCCGTCGTCCGCTGCCGATCGAGCGGCTTGTGCACGCATGTCACAGCAGATGGTCAGGCGACGCATGGCCTCTGGTATGCCGACCTCGACGTGTTCCACAAGGGACGAGCCAGGGCGCGGGACGGGGGAGGGTGGTTCCATGTATCCATCGAAGGACGCGAGTGCTACTCGCGGCGATTTGCAGCGATCGAGCCGTTCTACAACGGGACGGCGCTTGCCGAGACGATGGACGGGCACCGCGTACTCGTCGATACGGGGGGGCGCGTCGTGCTCGCGTTGACCCGCGATGCGGAGGTCAGCAGAACTAGTAGCGGAGGTTCTCCGTGACAAGTGCCCAGGATCAAGAGCTTAGCTTAGAGACGCTGCCAAAGCTCGACACGGCGGTGCTCCTTATGGACGCAGCGGAGGTCGGGAAGCGCCTCAGCATCTCAAAGTCGACCCTCCACAAGCTGGTCGCAGTCGGAGCGACACCGAAGCCAGTCCGCTTGGGCAGCCGCGCCCTCTGGCGCGTTGAGGAACTCCAAGAATGGGTGCGGGATGGGTGCCCGCCCATCGAGCGATGGGAGCGTCGACGGTCGCTGAGGCTCAAGGCTCCTGTTCCCCAGCCCAGCAAGATTTCTAGCAAAGGGTGATCCATGTGCCCGCGAGTCAACGGCCCGTGTCTCAGAACAGTGATTCGGCCGAGCCTTGACTGGCTGGACCGGTTCGGGTGCTGGCTGATCGATCGCCGAGGAATGGCCGAGTTCTTGGGCGTCAAGGTCGCCCAGGTGCAGTACCTCCTCAACAGCGGCCGCATTCCGCGTCCAGTGCAGTTCTTCTGCGGGCCGTCCCGCTACGTGGTACCGGAGCTCCGGGACTGGATGCGGATGGGCTGTCCACGGATCAGCGAATGGATCGAGATGAGGGGCGTGAGCGGCGGCCTCCCCGTCTTCAGATGGGGGATGCCCGTCCGGCGATTTGATGTGGAGGCGCCTCGGTTGCCGGGGCAGTGTGTGGTCCCGCGCCACTAACTTGCGTCGGCGCGGGTCAAACTCGCATCTGACGACTGTCATCGAGGGCCGCCGATACTATTCCGAGGCGGCTGGACTCGTGCAATGCTCGTACCGTACACGCTCGACATCCTCGCGATTGATCACGGGTTCGTCGGGTTCCTCGACGTTCCCAATCGGTCGGTTAGCGTCGGTTTCGACATTCTTGACGCCCACGCGAGCAACCGGACGCTTCCCGTCCCGGCTTCTGCGTTCCGGTGCGGATACCGGCCAAGCGAGCAGGATCGGCCGCACCTGTGCGCTGTTCAGCTTGAATCGGGGGAAGGCCGTGAGCGAGTCAGAAGCATCATCACACAGGAGCAGGTCGCCGATGATCTTCGACTGCTACCCGGGGTCCGCTGTCGATCGCTTCTGGACGAGGCCAACCTGATTCAAGCTGTATCCGCCAGTGGAGTAGGATCACTTAGAGCTTCTCGCGAAATGGCAGCCTTGGTGGAGGATCCGTGGCTCGCTGCAGCACTGTGGTGCCGGTCCAAGAGACGCGAAGGATCCTCGGCCCTGCAGGCAGTCTTGGACGAGAACCGCCGCCGACAGTTCTCGGTGCCGTACTCGCCCGTGCCTTCATCTGTGCCGATTCCTGTGCTCATGGCGAGTTACCGCGGGGAAGGATGTGGATTCGGAGCGATCTTTGATTGGGGGAACGAGCGGTGGTGTCGAACAGCCATAGAGCAGCTCGTGCTCGCTCTTGACCTCGAGCTGACATCGTCAGGCGAGGTGCGCGAGATCGGAGTGGCCAACGCGGATGGGCGTCACCTTCAGCTGCTAGGCCGGGCTTGCGAAAGGCGAGAGAGTCGGGACGCAGTGTTGCTGCTGCAGGATCTGGCTGCGACCCGGCCGATGATCGTCGGTCACAATGTGTGGCAGCACGACATTCGGTGCCTTCGAGAGCAACTCCAATGTGATCTGGGCGAGGCGGAACTTGTTTGGGACACGCTTTGGATGTCGCTCCTTCTTGACCCTTCGCGAGCGTCGCACGCGTTGGGCGGGTCGGAAAGCGCGCACGTCGCGTCCTTCGACGCGGCAGCGTCAGCCCGGTTGGCGGTTCAGCAGATGCGAGCGTTCCCCCGGGGGCTTGCGGAAGCTCTTCAAGAGCTGTGGGATGACGGCTTTCGCGGGGTCAGTGCCTGCATCGAGACCTTCCTCCGTTGCTTTCCAGCGGCCGGCCCCTCCAACGCCGTCGTCTGCGAAGGCTCAAACGGGCGTTCCCGGCTGTGCCCGCCCCTGACGCTCGTCCGACGGATGTGGACTCCGGGAACAACGCTCGACGCGCAGTTCGCCTTGAGCCTGCGTGATCGCGGCGGAGACGTTCTCGAATCAGCACGACTTCTTCAAGCCGTCGCCCCGTCATCAGTCTCTGTCGAAACGCGACCGAGCGGCCGACACTCGCGAATTGGCTTGGGAGTGCCGCCTGAGCTCGAGCTGCTCGTGGCGCTTGCTATGCGCGCCGAAGCCACCGGCACCCGTCTATTCCGGCACATGGTTCCGATGTGGCTCAGAGTTCAGCCGTCTGTCGCGGCGGTCTTGGATTTGGCGGGGTCGGTCGTACCCGTGCGAGAGGGACGCGGTGGGCTCCTCACTCCACAGTTCGCGGTGGATGTCGCAGCTGCGGGCAATGCAAGTGAGGCCCAACCCTACGACGTCGATGACGGTGCGTTCGTCGGGTCGATCTATAGGATAAGAGATCTCGATGCAGTACCGCCTCAATCGGTCTGCGGAGAATGCGAGCCGGGCGCAGCGGCCAGCTACGAGCTGAGACCTGTCGATGCTCCAGCCGATTTCGGGGCAAGCGCTTCACCGTTGATTGAGTACGCGACCGTGTGTCGCCCTTGGTTCGCAACCCACGGCAGACGAACCACGCAGTTGCTGGCGCGACTCAGTCGCCCCGCGCCCGGAGCGACGAGATCGTCCTCCGCCAAGCATGTGCGGATCCCTGATTGGGTTACTGAGCATGGCTGGGATGACGACGCGGCTGTCTGGCCTACCAGCACAAATCGATTCGGGTGGTGGTCACAAGTTGCGGAGTGGTTGATGGCGCTCGCTAGTCGCCACTGCGAGCAGGTGCTTCTCGTGGCCGTCCCGGACGACATCGAGCTCGACATCGTCGAGCAGATGCTCTCCGAACCCTGCGTCGGACTCGCGGCTCCAGACATCGAGCGGTCTCGCTTGCGACGTCTGGAGCAGATGCTCGCAGGAGGCGCCCGCTGCATTGTTGCGCCAGTTGACGAACTCGGCCACTGGCTGGAGGCGGCCCGGTCGCTCGGAGTCGATGCGATCAAACGAGTGCAGCCTGTGCTGCTGCATGTTCCGTTCGAGTTCTGGGGTGATTGGTCCGCTTCACGGAGGTCAAGCGGTCGATCGGTGCAAGAGTCCGGTCGGGTCGCGCTGGAACGGTTCATGGGCGTGTGGTTGAGCGACGTGTTGGGCTGCGCCGATGATCATGTGGCACCCATCTGTCTGGACTACCGCGTTGCCCTTACTCTTGGCCGTCATTCCAGTATTCGGAGAGAGGAGTGTCCGCTGGCTGTGCCATCGGCGGCTTTGTACGAGACATTCCGGACATATGCCTCTCGGCTCGGGCATTTCCGTCGAGAGCCTGCGCCGAGGAACAGCGAGGCATACCGGCAATTCCTTGAGGCCCGATGGGGATACCGAGAGTTCCTTCCTTCGCAGCAAGCGGGATTGGAAGCGATCGTCTCCACCAAAGCTGATGTTCTCGTCACGCTCCCGACCGGTGAGGGCAAGTCGGTGCTGTTTCAAGTGCCGGCGCTCCTTCGCAGCCTGCACCACGGCCGTCTGAGCATCGTCGTCACACCGCTCCGAGCGCTCATGCAGGATCAGGTGCAACGGCTGAAGAAGTGCGGATTCCGCCGCAGCGTCGACTACATCACAGCGGATCGAGATCCGTTCGCGCTCCGTGGCGTATATCAGCGAGTAAGTGATGGGACCATCCGCTTGCTCTACATCGCTCCGGAGCGATTCCAGAGCCGTCGGTTCAGGCGGGTCTTGCAGGAGCGAGCTCGCCGGGATGGCGGCTTGGAGTTCGTCGTCTTTGACGAAGCACACTGCCTGAGTGAATGGGGCTTCCAGTTTCGGCCTGACTACCTGAGGGCCATCCGGTACGTCAACGAGACGTTTCGCGGCACTGGGAGTCACGCGGAATGCAATCGGGTCCTGCTGTTTTCCGCGACTGCTACACGACTCGTGCAGAGCCAGCTGAGGGAGAAGCTCCGTGAGGGGCTCCCAGAGGATGCGGTGCGACCATTTCTGGCTGTACCCGAGGAGCCGCAATGGCCCTTGCAGCCGTTCATCGTCCATGAGCCACGGCCTGGGGCGGACATCTTTGGCGACGATTCGGACGCCCAGGGACGTCTGGAGCAGGTTCGAGATCTGCTGGGTGATGGCCTCCTCAGAAACGACGTGAGTTCAGCGATTGTGTTCGTCGCCCGGCGACGGGCTGCCGAGGAACTGGCAGGAGGCTTGGCGTCAGGCCAACGTGGCCAGACAGAGTACTTCCACGCCGCGATGGGGCAGATGCGTCGGCGTCACGTGTATAAGGAGTTTCGTGCTCGTCGGGTGAAGGTGTTGGCGGCGACGTGCGCCTTCGGCATGGGGATGGACGTGCCGCACATCCATCGCTGCATTCACTTATCACCGCCACAGACAGTGGAGTCGATGGTGCAGGAGATCGGTCGGATGGGCCGTGACGCCGGAGCACGGGAACGGGCCGGGCTCGAGCGACTTGTCGCCTACACTCTGCACGCGCCGAGTGACTTCGTTTGGTTGAATCAGCGGATCGAGCGAGGCAGGCTCTCGGGAGATGACTTGAAGCGCGTTTGGGGGGGAGTGCGTTCCCGATCGCGTGCCATTGGTGATGTCGTGCTGTCCTTCGTGCCGGCTGACTGGTCAATGAGCGATGGCGACGAGGAACTCCGCGATGACAAGACACGACTGGCGCTGTTCTGGTTGGAGGAATGCGGCTGTTGCAGGCTTGAGGCGATGCTCCCTGCGATGGTGGAAATGACGCTCTCGGCCGAGCGATTGCTGCAGGTCGCATCGGGCGAAACTGTTGCGGCTCGAATCGCTCGCGTATTGACCGGCGCAGCGGGAGCCACGACCAGTACGCCGCAGGCCCTTGGGCGAAGCGTTACCCAGCCAGCCCCCCGACGGGGCCTGCTCGCCACAGTCATCGATAGCGTGCTGGGGTTCTTCTTTGGCCCGTCTACCGCATCTGCATCTGTCACAAGCCGGCCCCGAGAGGAGGCGCCGCTGCGTCGAGGAAACGGCGAGTTCAATCTCATACGGGTAATGGAAGAAGCGGGGCTGAGCAGCCTGGACGAGGTATTGCAGGGCCTGCGGGAGCTGGAGAAGAGCCAGGCACTGCAGATAGAGAGAGACCTCCGATTTGAACCCGCACGCCGCGGCAGAAGACGACCAGGCTCGCTCGATGCCACACAGAACATCGCCGACATGCTGCTGAAGCGTCGCAGGTGGACTGAAGAGGAGATCCGTAGAAGATTTCTGGGTGTCGGGGAGGGCGAGCCGGTCGAAGCAGATTTGGGGTCCGACGAAGCCGGCAAGGGTGCGTCCCACCGTCGATGTGACGTGGATGCGGCAGCGTCGCTCTTGGTCGGCCTAGGCGTTCTAAGCGAGGACGTTGATACCGACGGTCGCATCACGTATCGCCGGAGCCCGCGATTCGGACGAGCCGCAAAGCGTGTGGTTCATGGCGTGGTCTCCCTGGCGGCATCAGTCCACGAGAAGGTTTGTGAGGCTGGAGAGCAGGCGTGCGTGGTCAGCCTTTCCGAACTCCTGAGAATGGCGGGGCCAAAGCTCCGGACAGACCGGATCAGGCTCGCGTTGGCATTACTGAACGACCTCGGTCTCTCGCTGTGCAAGCAGGACCTCCTGCCGATGACGTATGTGCTGACGGTTCAGCGGGACGGGCCAGTATTGCTCCCGCACGAGGCACCGGATGGCGCGACTGATGCGACGCAGGGAATGCTCCAACAGCTGTTTGCTCTTCAGGACCTAGCGGAACTTCGGTGTGCGGCCGTCGAAGTGCTGCTGAACCTTGAGGATCCGGACGAGCGACGGAAGTTCATCGAGTCGTATTTTCGGAGTGGCTCCGTCCCCGAACTCGAAGCGGTGGTGTCCGCTCCACGAAAGCCACCTTCAATCGTGATTGCCGATCAGCGACGCTGTCGGCATGACATCTTCGCATGACCACCGGATCGCCGTCCT
>CAYNCG010000024.1:0-71503 GCA_964395845.1 uncultured Isosphaeraceae bacterium
TGTAGGTCAGGCCCTGACCTTCAGGATCGCTCGCCGTCGCGGCGAGGGTGACGACGTCATTCTCTTCGACCGTCTGATTCGGACCAGCGTCGACGCTCGGAGCGTCGTTGTCGCGGTTAACATCGATGGTGACCGTGTCGACGGTCGTGTTCGTGCCGTCGGTCACTGAGACCTGGAAGACGAGTTGCGTATTCGCCAGTCCTTCCGGAGCGGTGAAGCTCGGCGAAGTCGCGTTGACGCTGCTGAGCGCCACGCTCGGACCCGAGACCTGCGACCAGGTGTAGGTCAGTCCTTGACCTTCCGGATCGCTTGCCGTCGCGGCGAGGGTGACGACATCGTTCTCGTCGACGGTCTGGTTCGGGCCTGCGTCGACGCTCGGGGCGTCGTTGTCGGCCTCAACAGTCACCGACACAGTATCGAAAGTCGTCGTTGTGCCATCCGACACCGCGACCTGGAAGGTCATCGTGGAATTGACAAGTCCGTTCGGAGCCGTGAAGCTCGGGGTCGCACCGTGGGCGTTGCTCAGCGCGACGGACGGACCGCCAGTCTGCGTCCAGGCGTATGTCAGCGATCCGTTCTCAGGGTCGCTCGCCGTTGCCGAAAGCGTCACCTGCGAGTCCTCCGCCACCGTTTGATCCACTCCTGCGTCGACGCTCGGCGCGTCATCATCCGCATTCACCGTGATCGTCACGGTGTCGGTGGTGATGTTCGTGCCGTCCGAAACAGTGAGCTGGAAGACGAGGTCGGTGTTGGCCACGAGGTCCGGAGCCGTGAAGCTCGGCGCGGCGGCAGTTGCGCTGGAGAGTGTCACGCTCGGCCCGCTCACCTGCGACCAGACATATGTGAGCGGCTGTCCTTCGGGATCGCTACTCCCCGCGGACGAGAGGGTCACCGTTGCTCCCTCGGCCACCGACTGATTCGGGCCCGCCTCCGCGATCGGGGCGAAGTCGCCAGCGCCAACCACGCCGTCGGCAAAGATAATCTGCGACACATCCGTGTAGTCGATCGAGAAAGTCCCGCCCCCTGCGAGGGAGACGCTGAGATGCCCCGCGCCTCCGCTGAAGTTCACTTGCGACTGCGTGAACTGAGAGAGATCGATGGTGTTCACGCCAGCGCCGCCGCTCACGACATAGCTAGCGCCATTCGACGGCGCGCTGAAGGCAAAGGTATCGTTGAAGGAGGATCCGACGACCCGCTCGATCGATGAGAGGGTGTCTGTGCCCGCCCCTCCCGTGTTCTGCGCCGTGGCGATCGTCAGATCGACCGTGACACCAGCGGGCGCGCTCGAGTAGTCCACGGTGTCCGTCCCTGCCCCGCCGCTGAGGACGTCGTCTCCGGCGCCGCCCGCGAGGGTGTCATCACCAGCACCGCCCAGGAGCGTGTCGTTCCCGGCGCCGCCCGAGAGCGTATCGCTGCCCGCACCGCCATCGAGCGTATTGTTGCCTGCGTCGCCTGTGAGCACATCGGCGTGCGCTGATCCGATTGCATGCTCGATGTCGGCGAGCGTATCGTTCCCAGCCCCGCCGACGGCGGTGCCAGCCGCAAGATCCACCGTCACTCCGGCGCCGGTGCCAGCGTAACTGACGGTGTCCTGGCCGGCGCCGCCGATCAGCGTGTCATCGCCCGCACCGCCGATGAGGAGGTCGTTGCCGTCGCCCGCCGAGATCGTGTTCGCGCCCGCATCGCCGGTGAGCTGGTCGTCGGAGGACGACCCGATCACGTTCTCGATGCCGGAGAGCGTGTCGTTGCCGTCACCGCCACTCGCGGTGCCCGCGGCAAGCGAGACGACGACCCCGCTACTCGCGCCGCCGTAACTCACGGTATCGATCCCTGCACCACCGATGAGCGTGTCATCCCCCAAGCCGCCAGCGAGCAGGTCGTCGCCCGCTCCGCCATCGAGGGTGTTGGCCGACGCGTCGCCGAACAGGACATCGGCGTATGCGGAGCCGAGCACCCGTTCGAAGCCGGCAACCGTGTCGCTGCCCTCGCCGACCGCGGTACCGCCTGCGAGGTCCACCGTCACCCCGGCGGTCGCTCCCGTGAAACTCACCGTATCGTCGCCGGTCCCGCCGATCAGCGTGTCATCGCCAGCGCCGCCCGCGACCGTATCGTCGCCGGCGCCAGCGTCGACGACATCATTGCCCGCACCGGATTGAATCGTGTTGCCATTGGAGTCTCCGGTGATCGTGTCGTCCGACGACGAGCCGATCACATGCTCGAAGCCTGCGAGCATATCGCTTCCGTCCGCGCCGCTCGCAAAGCCACCGCTCAGATCGACCGTCACCGAGCCAGCAGCGTTTGCGTAGCTGACCGTGTCCGAACCGGCTCCGCCAATGAGCGTGTCATCGCCGAGGCCGCCTTCAATCGTGTCGTTTCCTGCGCTACCGTCGATGACATTCGCGCTAGCGTCACCCGTCATCAGATCCGCGTGACTCGATCCTGTCAGGTTCTCGATTCCGGAGAGCGTGTCGCTCCCATCACCACCGGATGCGGTCCCCGCTGCAAGGCTGACGGTAACGCCGCTCGACGCATTGGCATAGCTTGCCGTGTCAGAGCCCGCTCCGCCGACGAGCGTGTCGTCTCCCGCTCCACCCTCAAGCGTGTCGTCGCCAGCTCCGCCATCGAGGTGATTGGCGTTCGCGTCGCCTGTGAGCGAATCACCGTGCGCCGAACCAATGACGCGTTCGAAGCCGCTGATCGCATCCGACCCGTCACCGCCTGTCGCCGTACCTGCGGCGAGACTCACAGTCACACCGGATGACGCATTCTCGTAGACGAGCGTATCGCTCCCCGAGCCACCCGTGAGCGTGTCGTTTCCAGCGCCGCCTTCGATGCGGTCATCGCCCGCACCGCCGATGATGACGTTCGCGCCCGCATCGCCGACCAGGGTGTCGTCACCGGATCCGCCTGTCAGGTTCTCGAACCCCGTGAATGTGTCATTTCCGGCTCCACCACTCGATGTGCCAGCCGCCAGGCTGGCGCTCACGCCGTCGGTCGCGCTAGCGAAGGAAAGGGTATCGGTTCCCGCGCCGCCATGAAGCGTGTCGTCGCCCGCTCCGCCCTCGACCGTGTCGTTCCCGCCTCCGGCATCGATCGTGTTGTTCGCTGCACTTCCGGTGATCGTGTCCCCCGAGCTGGAACCGATCACATGCTCGATGTTCGAGAGCGTATCGCTTCCCAACCCACCACTCGCCGCGCCGGTCTCGAGGTTCACGACGACCGCAGAGCCTGATCCCGCGTAGGTAACGGTGTCTTCGCCGGCGCCGCCGTCAATGATGTCGTTACCGAATCCCCCGTTGAAGGTGTTGTCGTTCGCGTCGCCGACCAGGATGTCGTTCGAGTTCGACCCGATGACATTCTCGATGTTCATAATCGAGTCATTGCCCAGTCCGCCGCTGGATGTGCCCGCAGCGAGATTGACCGTCACCGACGATCCTGAGGCCGCGAAGGTGACGGTATCGACACCGTCACCGCCGTCGAGGATGTCATTGCCAGCGCCGCCATCGAGGGTATCGTTCCCGGCGCCGCCTGAAAGCGCATTCGCGTTGGCGTCGCCGACAAGCGTGTCGTTGTGCGCCGACCCTACCACATTCTCGATGGTATTCAGCGTGTCGGATCCGTCGCCGCCGGTTGCAAGACCCGTTGCGAGATTCACCGATACCGCCGCACTCGCCTGCGCGTAACTCGCCGTATCGACGCCTGCGCCGCCGATCAGCGCGTCGTTTCCGGCCCCGCCCATCAGCGTGTCGTTGCCGCTGCCGCCGCTCAGGGTGTTGGCGGCCGCATCGCCGACCAGCGTGTCGTCGTGGTTGGAGCCAGTCAGGCCCTCGAACCCGGAGAGCGTGTCGTTCCCGTCGCCGGTCGCGGTCCCCGATGCAAGGCTGGCGTTGACGCCCGCAGCACTGGTCGCAAAGGACGCAGTGTCGGTTCCGGTGCCGCCGACGAGGGTATCGTCGCCTGCGCCACCATCGACCGTGTCGTTCCCGGCACCAGCGTCGATGATGTCGTTGCCGCCGCCACCCATCAGCACGTTCGCGCCCGTGTTCCCGGTCAGGGTGTCATTGAATTGCGAACCAGTCAGGTTCTCAATGGAGTTCAATGTGTCGTTGCCATCCGCACCTGAGGCCACATTCGTCGTCAGGTTGGCCGTGACGCTTCCGGAGGCGTTGGCGTAGCTCGCCGTATCCGTTCCCGACCCGCCCTGGATGTTGTCGTTGCCGAGCCCACCTTCGATCGTGTCGTTGCCGTTTCCACCAATGATGGTGTTGTTGCCCGCATCGCCGGTCAGCACATCGTTCCCGCCGCCGCCGGTGAGATGCTCAAAGCCGCTGAAGGTGTCGGACCCATGACCGGTCGCAGTCCCGGTCGCGAGACTGGCGTTGATCGAGACCGCGGTGCTCGTCTGGCTCGCAAAGGTCAGGGTATCCGTCCCCGCGCCACCGACCATCACGTCATCGCCCGCGCCGCCATCGACCGTGTCGTTGCCACCGCCGGCATCGATCGTGTCATTTCCCGCACGGCCACTGAGCGTATTGTTGGCACCGTCACCCGTGAGGACGTCGTTGTAGTTTGAACCGGTCAGGTTCTCGATGCTCGTCCAGGAGTCGTTTCCGTCGCCGCCGGACGAGGTATTGCTGACGAGGCTCGCATTCACGCCGCTTGTTGCAGTCGTGAAGAGCAGCGTGTCTGTACCGGCACCGCCGGAGATAGTGTCATTGCCAAGCCCAGCGCTGATCGTGTCGTTTCCGGCACCAGCATCAATGGTGTCGTTGCCCGATCCGGTCGTGATCGTGTTCGCGGCCGAGTCGCCGATGATGATGTTGTTCCCATTGCCGAGAGTGAAATTCTCGAATCCGGAAATCGTATCGTTGCCCTCGCCGGTCACCGTGCCCGCTCCGAGGTCGATGGTGAGGGCGTTCGAGGTCGTGAAGATCAGCGTGTCGGTTCCCGCGCCGCCGATGAGGACATCGTCGCCCTCTCCGCCATAGACGGTGTCGTTGCCGGCACCGGCGTCGACGGTGTCGTTTCCGCTTCCCGCCACGATCACATTCGCGTTCCCGTCGCCGGTAATCGTGTCGTCGAAGCTCGAGCCCGTCACATTCTCAAACTGTGAGAGCGTATCGCTGCCGTCCGCACCGCTTGCAGTGCCAGTGGTGAGATTCACCACGACCCCACCGCTTGCGCTTGCATAGCTCACCGTGTCGGTGCCGGCTCCGCCCACAAGCGTGTCATTGCCCGCCCCGCCGATCACCGTGTCGTTTCCGGAACCGCCGTTGATCACATTGGCCCCGGCATCACCGGTGAGCGTGTCATTCCCGGCTCCGCCCGTAAGGTTCTCGATCTCGCTGAAACTGTCCGTGCCGTGCCCGGTGGCGACGCCCGTCGCAAGATTCGCCGTGATGCCAATGCCCGTGTTGGTCTGCGACGCGAACGACAGCGTGTCGATCCCGTCACCGCCGATGATCGTGTCGTCTCCGGCGGCACCGTCGAGCGTGTCGTTGCCGGCACCACCTCGGAGGGTGTTTGCGTTGCCATCGCCCGTGAGCGTGTCGTTGAATGCTGAGCCGTCGACATGCTCGAAGCCCGAGAGGGTATCGCTCCCGTCGCCGCCCGATGCCGTGTTGCTCGTCAGGCTGACCGTCACGCTCGACGCGGCGTTGGCGTAGCTGACAGTGTCGGTTCCAGCGCCCCCGGCGAGCGTATCGTTGCCCGCACCGCCCTCGATCGTGTCGTTCCCGGCGCCACCGTTGATCGTGTTCGCGCCGCCGTCGCCGATCAGCGTGTCGTCGAAGTTCGAGCCGGTGAGGTTCTCGAAGCCCGAAAGCGTATCGGTGCCATCGCCGGACGCCGTGCCGGTGGAGAGATTCGCCGTCACACCGCTCCCGCTCGACGCGAAGCTCGCGGTGTCGGTTCCCGCCCCGCCGATCAGCGTGTCATCACCCGCACCGCCGTCGATCGTGTCGTTTCCAGCTCCGCCGTCGAGCGTGTTCGCGCCGCCGTCGCCGGTCAGCGTGTCGCCCGAGCTCGAACCAGTCACATGCTCGATTCCTGAGAGTGTGTCGCTCCCGTCGCCGCCCGACGCGGTTCCCGCCGTCAGGTTCACGGTCACGCCGGACGAAGCGTTCGCGTAGCTCGCGGTGTCCGTGCCAGCGCCGCCGTCCAGCGTGTCGTTTCCGGTGCCGCCCACCAAGATGTCGCTTCCGTCGCCCCCGATGAGCGTGTCGTTGCCGGCGCCAGCACTCAGCGTGTCGTTCCCAGCTCCGCCGTCGAGCGTGTTCGCGCCGCCGTCGCCGGTCAGCGTGTCGTCGAAGCTCGAGCCGGTGAGGTTCTCGAAGCCCGAAAGCGTGTCGGTGCCATCGCCGGACGCCGTGCCGGTGGCGAGATTCGCCGTCACACCGCTCCCGCTCGACGCGAAGCTCGCCGTGTCGGTTCCAGCCCCGCCGATCAGGGTGTCATCGCCCCCACCGCCGTCGATCGTGTCGTTCCCGGCTCCGCCGTCGAGCGTGTTCGCGCCGCCGTCGCCGATCAGCGTGTCGTCGAAGCTCGAGCCGGTGAGGTTCTCGAAGCCCGAGAGCGTGTCGGTGCCATCGCCAGAAGCCGTGCCGGTGGAGAGATTCGCCGTCACACCGCTCCCGCTCGACGCGAAGCTCGCGGTGTCGGTTCCCGCCCCGCCGATCAGCGTGTCATCACCCGCACCGCCGTCGATCGTGTCGTTTCCAGCTCCGCCGTCGAGCGTGTTCGCGCCGCCGTCGCCGGTCAGCGTGTCGCCCGAGCTCGAACCAGTCACATGCTCGATTCCTGAGAGTGTGTCGCTCCCGTCGCCGCCCGACGCGGTTCCCGCCGTCAGGTTCACGGTCACGCCGGAGGAAGCGTTCGCGTAGCTCGCGGTGTCCGTGCCAGCACCACCGTCCAGCGTGTCGTCCCCGGTGCCGCCCTCAAGGTGATCGTCGCCAAGTCCACCAAGGAGCACATCGTTGCCCGCGTTGCCAATGATCGTGTCGCCGCCGGCGCCACCGTCGATGGTGTCGTCTCCACCGAGTCCGTCGATGGTGTCGTCGTTCGCCGTACCTACGAGCGTGTCATCGCCCGCGGTCGCCGACATCAGGATGCGCGGCTCGAGTTGCTCGCCGCGAAATGTCGGCCGCGCAGCGTCTCGCACTCCCTGCTCCGGGGCATTGACCTCGGATGGCGCCACTTGGTCTGGCGCAGCAGCGTCACTGGACGATGACGCCGAGACCTGCCCGCCAGCAACGAGACGACGCCACACCTGCGCAAAGAGCTTGAGCATGCTGTTCCCCGGATTCCAATGCAAGCGAACAACCGGGTTGGCGGGCGGCGCACGCATGGCGCAGCCCGCACAGACCGGTCCGTCCAACTCCGCATCGGCGCTGGATGCCCCGGGAATCGCCCTGAATCTGCGGGAAGGCGTCGCACCGGAACGATCCGTCGTAGTCAAGCCGCCTGCGCGGCCTCTCGGATCCAGGACGCCGGGCGCGATAAGTGATGCAATTTCACTCCTGGCGCCGCTACGCTGGGGGAATGTCAAAGCAAGAGTCAAGCCAAGGTGCCGCGCCGAACCCGAGTGGCGGCGTCAGCGGGATCGAGAGCCTCCTCCACGAGACCCGCGTGTTCGAGCCCGCTCGCGGCTTCGGAGAGTCCGTCGGCGGGGCCTATGTGCGGAACCTCAAGGAGTACCGCGCCTGGTTCAAGCGATCGATCGAGGACCCGGAGGCCTTCTGGGGTGAGATCGCGAAGGGCTTCGACTGGTTCGTGCCGTGGACGAAGGTCCTCGAGTGGAACCTGCCCGATGCCAACTGGTTCGTCGGCGGCAAGACCAACATCTGCCACAACTGCGTGGACCGGCAGGTGCTCGAGGGACACGGCAACGAGATCGCGCTCGTCTGGGAAGGCGAGCCGGTCGCCCAGCACGCCGAGCCCGGCCTGACGCGACACGAGATCCGCCACCTGACCTACGCGGACCTCCAGCGCGAGGTGTCGCGATTCGCGAATGTCCTCAAGGCCCTCGGCGTCCGCAAGGGCGATGTCGTCACGCTCTACATGGGCATGGTGCCCGAGCTCGCGATCGCGATGCTCGCCTGTGCCCGCATCGGCGCGCCGCACTCGGTCATCTTCGGCGGCTTCGCGGCGAGCGCCATCGTCGATCGCGTGCGCGACGCCGGTTCGACGGTGATCGTCACCTGCGACGGCGCGTGGCGCCGCGGCTCGATCGTTCCGCTCAAGGCCAATGTCGACGCCGCCTGCGAGCAGCTTCCCGAGGTGCGCCATGTCGTCACCCTCCGACGCACCGGCAACGAGGTGGCGTGGCATCCCACGCGCGATCACTGGTGGCATGACCTGACCCTCGCCGCGTCGACCGCGTGTCCCTGCGAATGGTGCGATTCGGAAGATCTCCTCTTCCTGCTCTACACCTCAGGCTCGACCGGAAAGCCCAAGGGCATTCGCCACACGACCGGCGGATACATGGTCTACACCGCGACGACCGCGAAGGAAGTCTTCAATCTCGTGCCCGGCGCGAAGCAGATGTACTGGGCGACCGCCGACATCGGCTGGGTCACCGGACACTCCTATGTCGTCTACGGCATGCTGCCGAATCGCGTGCCGACGCTCATGTACGAAGGCGCTCCGAACTTCCCCGCCGAGGATCGCTTCTGGGACATCATCGAGCGCCACCGCGTCACGCATTTTTATACGGCGCCGACGGCGATCCGCGCGTTCATGAAGTGGGGCGACGAGCACCCGAGGAAGCATGACCTGTCGAGTCTCAAGGTCCTCGGCTCGGTCGGCGAACCGATCAACCCCGAGGCCTGGATCTGGTACCACGAGCTCATCGGCGGCGGCCGCTGCCCGATCGTCGACACCTGGTGGCAGACCGAGACCGGCGGCCACATGATCACGCCGCTTCCCGCCGCAACGCCGCTCGTGCCCGGCTCCTGCACGCTGCCGTTCTTCGGAATCGACGCGGCGATCGTCAACGAGAAGGGCGAGGAGCAGCCGCCGAACGCAGGCGGGCTGCTCGTCATCCGCAAGCCGTGGCCCTCGATGCTGCGCGGCATCCACGGCGACCGCGAGCGCTTCATCGAGACCTACTGGTCGCGCGTGCCGGGCATGTACCTCGCCGGCGACGGCGCACGGCGCGACGAGCGCGGCTACTTCTGGATCATGGGCCGCATCGACGATGTCATCAATGTCAGCGGACATCGCCTGGGCACGATGGAGGTCGAGTCGGCGCTCGTCGCCCATGCGGCGGTCGTCGAGGCCGCGGTCGTCGGCGTACCGCACGAGATCAAGGGCACCGGCGTCGCCGCGTTCGTGACGCTCGGGCCGGGACACGAGCCGAGCGACACGCTCAAGCGCTCGCTCATGGAGCATGTGACGAAGGAGATCGGCGCGATCGCCCGGCCCGACATGATCCGCTTCACGCAAGCGCTGCCGAAGACGCGCTCCGGCAAGATCATGCGGCGGCTTCTCCGCGATGTCGCCGCCGGCCGCGATTCGCGTCAGGACACCACGACGCTCGAGGACTACACCGTGCTCGCGAAGCTCAGGGAGAACGACGAGTGAGCCGCTCGTCGCCGCAGAGTGCAGCCGCGGGACAGGCCGCGCACCGTCGTCCGCGCGCAAAGGGCGAGCACGCCGCGGTCCGCAACCAGCACGCCATCGAGGCGGCGGAGGACTACTGCGAGGCGATCGCCGACGCGCTTGACGCGGGCGACGAGGCCCGGGTCTCGACGCTCGCCAGGCGATTCTCCCTCTCGCATGTCACGGTGAGCAGGGTCGTCGCCCGACTGCAGCGCGAGGGATTTGTCCGCACCGAGCCCTACGCACCGATCACGCTGACCGCGAAGGGTCGGCGTCTCGCCCAGTCAAGCAAGGCCCGCCACGAGGCGGTGCTCGCCTTTCTCCTCGCCCTCGGCATCGATGAGCGGACCGCCCGCGTGGACGCGGAGGGCATCGAACACCATGTGAGCCCGGCGACGCTCGCGGCCTTCGCCCGCTTCGTCTCGAGCGCCCAGGCCGGCTCCGTCCCACACCCCGGCGCCCGTCATCGGGCAGGAAGCACCTGACGCATGTCCAGCACGCCCACCCCAACCCGCAACCGCTCCCGTGGCCGACTCGTCCTGATCAGCGCGACGGCCTCGATGATCGCCCTTGCTCCGCTCGGCGGCTGCGAGTCGACGCCCAACCGCGAGGATGTCCGCGTGGACGAGCAGCGCATCGACGAGCAGCGCAACGACGAGATCCTGCCGACCTGGAAGAAGCAGGAAAAGAAGTGGTGGGAGTTCTGATCGCGACAGCGCCGGAGCGCTGATCGCACGCGGCGACGAGCGACGGATCGGACGCCTTGCCGCGCGGACCAACCGTAGCATATGCTACGAACCATGTCCTCCCTCCGCCTACCCGGTCGCCGACGCGTCACCGGTCTTCTGACCGGCATTCTCCTGGGCCTCCTCGGGACGGGAGCCTCGCTCACCGTCGCGGGCTGCGGACCCGCCGCACCGTCAGGCCCACAGGGGCAGCCTGGACCGCACGCGCAGACCGGACCGCGCATCGTCGCGACGACGCCGATGGTTTGGGATCTCGTCCGACGCATCGCGCCAGACGCCAGAAGCGAGCATCTGATCGGCGAAGGCGTCGATCCGCACCTGTACAAGCCGACCCGCACCGACATCGTCGCGATCACCGAGGCCGAGGTGATCGTCGCCAACGGCCTCCTGCTCGAGGGGCGCATGACCGACGCCTTCGACCGCGCCGCCGAAGCGGGGCGCCTGGTGGTCCGCGTCGCCGAGCTGCTGCCGAAGGAGCTTTTGCTGACCGAATCGGGCGATGGAGGCCATCCGGACCCGCATGTCTGGATGGATCCGCAACTGTGGGCGATGGCCGGCGTGCGACTCGCCGACGCCCTCGCCGAGCGCGACCCGACGAAGGCCGACGACTACCGTTCGAACGGGGCGAACTTCACGACCGCCACCGCCGAGATGGAGCGTCGAGCCCATCAGGCGATCGAAACGGTTCCGGCGGACCGACGCGTGCTCGTCACCGCGCACGACGCCTTCGGCTATCTCGGTCAGCGTTTCGGCCTCGAAGTCCACGCGATTCAGGGGATCTCAACCGAGAGTGAAGCGGGGCTCGCCGATCTGGAGCGGCTCGTCGATTTCCTCGTCGAACGCCGCGTTCCGGCGGTCTTCGTCGAGAGCACGGTTTCACCGCGGACGATCGAGGCGCTCGTCGCCGGCGCCAAGGCGCGCGGTCACGAGGTGCGTATCGGTGGCGAGCTCTTCTCCGATTCGATGGGCGCTCCGGGCACCTTCGAGGGAACCTGGCCCGGCATGTTCGCCCACAATATCGCCACGATCGTGAATGCCCTCGGCGGAACGGCGGACGCGAAGTCGCTCGTCCCGGAGACGCTTCTCACAGCGGATCGGCCTTGAGTTCGACGATCGTGCAGTCGAGCCATCGCCGAAGCGGCAGCGACGCGAGTCGCCTGTCGAGTTCGGCGCGATCCGCGACGCGCAGCAGGAGCCACCCCTCGCACTCGTCGGCGCTGATGGATCGATCGAGAAGAACGCCATCGCGCATCCACGCCCGAAGCGTCGAGCGCTCCTCGGCGATCAGCGCGTCGAGCCGCTCGGCCGTCACCGCGTCGCCTCCGCCTGCAACGCTCGGCTCGATCCAACGCCAGTGCACCATGAAGCGCGGGAAACGCTGGCGGAAGCTCTCGTCGCACTCTTCGAGCCGCACATAGCGAATGGGCGACTCCGCAAAGAGATGGTCGAGCCGCTCTGCGTACGCATCGAGCATCGCAGCGCGCTCCGCCGGAGTCGCTCGCGCCGGCGCATATGCGATGAAGGGCGGCAGCGGATCGAAGCCCGTGAACCAGAAGATGCCGTGTTGGATCGGGCGGAGAATCGTCTCAAGCGACGGGTCGAGCCCGTATCCGTCGAACATCGCGGGCGGACCGCCCGTAGTCATCGCGATCATCGCCCGCTTGCCGGCGAACGCCCCGCGCTCGAACCATCGGCCGCCGCCGTAGGCCTTCCCCGCCGCGAAGACGCGATCGACCCAGCCCTTCAGGATCGCGGGCAGCCCGAACCACCAGAGCGGGAACTGGAAGATGAGGGCGTCGCAGCGTTCGACCTTCGCGAGCTCGGCGGCGATGTCCGCGGCGAAGCCGTTCGTCGCCGTCGCGTGCATCTCCTCAACCTGCTGCTTGAGGTACGCGGGATCCTTGACGCCCGTGAAGTTGCGGCGATCGCTCACCGGATCGAAACCCATGGCGTAGAGGTCGGAGACCTCGACCTCGTGACCGGCCGCGCGGAGGGTCCGGACGGCCCGCTCCGTCATGGCGCCGTTGAAGCTCTGGGGTTCGTGGTGGGCGTGGACGATGAGGACGCGCATGGCTTGGAGAGGTCCGGGGATGCGTGGTCAGGAAGGTCGCCGGGGCGACACCCGGGAAACATCGGGGATTGTCTGGAGGAACGCGACAACGGCGTCGATTTGTAGCATACGCTACAGATTCATCGACAGGCTCCGCTCCGCTCCCATGCCCGATCGCACGCCCATCGCCCGACCCGAACACTCGCCGAGCAGTCCGCTCGCGATCCATGCGATGACCGTCGCCTACCGCCAGAAGCCGGTCCTCTGGGATGTCGAGTACGACGCGCCCTCGGCGCGGCTCATCGCCATCGTCGGACCGAACGGCGCGGGCAAGAGCACGCTCATGAAGGCCTGCCTGGGCATGCTCCCGCTCGCCGCCGGCGAGGTGCGATTCTGGGGGCGTCCCTTCGCCGAGATGCGCGGCCGCGTCGGCTATGTCCCGCAGCGCGAGAGCGTCGACTGGGAGTTCCCCGTCTCGGCTCTCGATGTCGTCTGCATGGGACGCTATCGGCGCATCGGCTGGTTCCGCGGCGTGCCCCGCGCCGATCGCGAGATCGCCCGCGCCTGCCTCGCCCAGGTGCACATGGAGGGCTTCGCGGACCGGCAGATCGCCCAGCTCTCCGGCGGGCAGCAACAGCGCGTCTTCCTCGCCCGCGCCCTTGCCCAGGAGGCGGATCTCTACTTCATGGACGAGCCCTTCGCCGGCGTCGATGCCGCGACGGAGAAGGCGATCGTCGAGGTCCTGCGCGAGCTTCGGGCCCGCGGCCGGACGGTCATCTGCGTGCATCACGACCTGCAGACCGTCTCGGAGTACTTCGACGAAGTCCTGATGCTCAACATGCGCGTCGTCGCCGCCGGCCCGGTGACCGAGGCGTTCACCGCGACGAACCTCCAGAAGACCTACGGCGGACGACTGACGCTGCTCGACGCGGCGAGCCACGCGGTCGCCCGCGCCGCAGCCGGACCCGGACGCCTGCGATGAGCGCCTTGCCTGCGATGAGCGAGTCGCTCGAGCGATTCATCGATGCCCTTCTTCTCCGCGGCGGACACAACACGACGCTCGTGGTGATCGGCACGACGCTCCTCGGTCTCGCGGGCGGCATCGCCGGCTCGCTCGCCCTGCTGCGCAAGCGTTCGCTGTTCGCCGATGCCCTCGGCCACGCGGCGCTTCCCGGCGTCTGCGTCGCGTTCCTCGTCGCCCGGGCCCTCGGTGCGGAGGGGCGGAGCCTGCCGGTGCTGCTCCTCGGCGCTGCGGTCGCCGCACTCGTCGCGACGCTCCTCGTCCAACTCATCCTCCGACACACGCGGCTCCACGAGGATGCGGCCATCGGCTCGGTGCTCTCGGTGCTCTTCGGACTCGGCGTCGTCCTCCTCAGCATCATCCAGACGCTGCCGAGCGGCGATCAGGGCGGTCTGAAGGGTTTCCTCTTCGGACAGACCGCCGCGATGCAGCGCGGCGACGCGATTCTGCTCGCGTCGATCGCCGGCGCGACCGCCGTCGTCGCCTTCCTCTGCCTCAAGGAGTTCGCCCTCGTCGCCTTCGACGAGGGATTCGCCCGCAGCGTCGGCCTTCCGAGCGGACGGATGGACGCGCTCATGCTCCTCCTCGTCGTCGGCGTCACGATCTCCGGACTGCAGGCGGTGGGCCTTGTGCTGGTCATCGCGATCCTCATCATTCCGCCGGTCGCCGCCCGCCTCTGGACCGACTCGATGCGCCGCTTCGTGCCGCTCGCCGCACTCCTCGGCGCAGCGAGCGGCTGGATCGGAAGCGCCCTCTCGGCGGCCGCGCCGCGTCAGCCGGCCGGCGCGCTCATCGTGCTCACCGCCGCGGCGATCTTTCTCGTCAGCCTCGCGATCGCGCCGCGAGGGCTCCTGCGGGCGATGGCGAGGCGGACGCGGCTTCGGATCCGCATCGCCAACGACCATCTGCTGAAGTCGCTGCTCGACGGCCCGCTCGACGGCGACGGTCTCGCCCGGCGCTGCGCCCACGGACGCCTCGCCAATCGGATGCTCCTCGTCGGTCTCGCGATGCGGTCGCTCGTCGCGTCGGCGGGCGGCGTGTGGCGGCTCACGCCGCTCGGCGAGCGCCGCGGCCGGGCGATCGCCCGCAATCACGCGCTTTGGACCGAGTACCTCACCCGCGACGCGGCGATCGCGCCGGATCATGTCGATCCGAGCGCCGAACTGGTCGAGCATGTGCTCGACGCCGAGATTGTCGCGGAGCTTGAGCGGTCGCTCGCCGCCGCCGCGTCGGCCACCCCCGAGCCGCGGCCGGAGGCTCGACGATGAGCGGGTTCATCGCCGTCGATCTCCCTCCGCTTCTCGCCGCGCTGCTCGCCGCGACGGTCTGCGGCCTGCTCGGCAACTGGCTCGTCCTCCGCCGCACGAGCCTCATGGGCGATGCGATCAGTCACGCGATCCTGCCGGGCATCGTCGCGGCGTTTCTCATCACGGGCAGCCGCGCGCCGATCCCGATGTTCCTCGGCGCCCTCGTCGCCGCCGGTCTGACGGTCCTCCTCAGCGGCGCGGTGCGGCGCTTCGCCCGGGTCGACGCCGGGGCGGCGATGGGCGTCGTCTTCACGGCCTTCTTCGCGCTCGGCATCCTGCTCATCGAGCAGGCGGCGGCGCGACAGGTCGATCTCGATCCCGATTGCGTCCTGTACGGCTCGCTCGAGACGCTCGTCTGGTTCCCCCCCACCGATCGCTCGCCGCTCACCGATCCGCGCACGCTTCTCCTCCTGCCGACGCCGGTCCTCACGCTCGCGGCCGTCACCCTGATCGTCGGCCTCACGCTGCGGCTCCTCCGCAAGGAGATGACGCTCGTCTCCTTCGACCCGGAGCTCGCGGCCGCCCTCGGCTTTCGGCCGACGATCCTCAACGGCGTCCTGATGCTCCTCGTCGCCATCGCGGCCATCGCGAGCTTCGAGGCGGTCGGCTCGATCCTCGTCGTCGCCCTGCTCACCTGCCCCGCCGCGGCGGCCCGGCTCTGGAGCGATCGCCTTGCGGTGCAGATCCGCCTCTCCGTCGCGATCGCGATGGCCATGGCGATCCTCGGCTACCTCCTCGCCGCGACCGCGCCCGCGTGGCTCGGAACGACCGACGCGATCAGCGTTGCGGGCACGATCAGCGTGATGGGCGGCGTCGCGATCGCGATCTCGGCGATCGCCAGTCCCGCGCATGGCGTGATCGCGGCGCGGGTGCGGCGACGGGCGCTTGCGCGACGCATCGCCCGCGAGGATCTCCTCGGCTTCCTCTATCGCCTCGCGGAGACGGGAACGGCATCGGTCGATGCGCGGCGTGCAGCGGCCGTCGCGCCGACGGCGATGACGGAACTCCGCACCGCCATCAGCCGGGGCGAGGTCATCGACGAGGGCGGTCATCTTCGCCTGACCGAGGCGGGCCGCACGGAGGCGAGCGCGATCATCCGCCGTCATCGGCTGTGGGAGGGCTTCCTCGCCGATGAGCTGCGATTGCCGGTGGACCATGTGCACGCGACGGCCGAACGGCTCGAGCACTTCGCCGACGCCGCGCCCGAGCAGCGCGCTGGCGAGCGGGCCGACCCGCACGGGAAGCCGATTCCGGACGGCTGATCGCCCGGCTCACTCCGCCGCCGCGACGCGATGCATCCGCCGGCGACGCAGGGCGCGGCGCACCGCGGTGAGCAGCTCGTCGCTCGTGAGCGGCTTCGCGACGACCTCATCGCAGCCGGCCGCGAGACAGCGGTCGCGCTCCTCGCCCGTGCCGTGCGCGGTCGCGGCGACGATGGCGACATCGATCTCGGCGGCGCGCACCACGCGGGCGATCTGACAGCCATCCATGCCGGGAAGCTGAATGTCGAGGATGACCCCGTCGAGCGCATCCGGCACGCCGCGCTCGACGATGGAGCGAAGCGCCGCGAAGGCGTCGCCGGTTTCCTCGACCTCGAATCCGCCCCGCCGAAGGTAGGTGACGAAGAGCCTCCGGTTGTCCGAATGGTCATCGACGACGAGCACGCGGCCGACCGTGGCCGCCGTCTCCTGGTCGGCCGCTCCGAGATCAAGGGCGAGCGAATCAGCCGACGAGGCGGTGCGGATCGGCACGCGCATGACGGTCGCGCGGGGACGGCCGAACTCGTCGACGGTGGACTCGATGCGCCCGCCGGCACGCTCGATGCAATGCCGCGCGAGTCGACTCGCCCGCACCGGGCGACCCGGCGTGGCCTCCACCGTCCAGGTGATCACGAGCTCCGTCGTCGGATCCTCGCCGGCCTGCATGACATCGATGCGCGCCGGCCCCGTTCCGAGCGAGCGAAGGAAGCGAAGCTGCTGGGTGACGGCACGCCGCAGGCGCGGCGCGTCGAAGGCCGCGGCGTCGGCGAGCGCGCCGGCACCGTCACGCGCAAAGTGGATGCGCACCGCCGATGCGCCCGATGCGGCGACGGCGTCGCGCAGCACGATGTCCGGCGCGGCCCACTCGACGACCGCCGACGCGTCGCCGGCCGCGGCTGGCGCCATATCCTCGAGCAGCCGAAGCGCGTCCTGCACCTCGGCGGTCGCCTGCGTGCGCGGACCGGACGCCGACGCGAGCCCCGCCGCTCGCTCGAGCAGCCACCGGATCTCGCGAAACGCGTCATCGGCATCGCCCGCGTTGGCCCGTTCCGCAGCGAGCGCGTCGCGGCGGTAACGGTCACGCTCCTCGCAGGCCTCGGCCAGTTCGAGCTCGCGTCGCGTCGAGCGCTGCTCGGCTCGATGGCGCAGCATCGCCACGCTCGCCAGACTGGTCGCGGCGAGGAGCAGCTCCCGCTCGGGAATCGTCGGCAGCCGCGGCGTGGGCGAGTAGACGGCAAGCGTGCCGAGAACCTCGCCGTCGGTCGTGCGACAGGGCACCGACCAGCAGGATCGGAAGCCGAAGGCTCCCGCGAGACTTGCGTACTTCGCCCAGCAGGGTTCGGTGCGGATGTCACCGACGATGACCGGATGACCCGTTGAGGCGGCGCGGCCGCAGGAGCCTGAGTCGGGGCCGATCTCGATGCCGTCGACGAGGCGGTTGTAGGCGGGCGGAATCGACGGCCCGGCCAGCGGCGCAAGCTTCCGGTCCTGGACCGCCAGAAGCGAGACGCTCGTGCCGACGATGACGCCCTCGAGATGGCGGCAGAGGGCGTCGAGGGCTTCGGTGAGATGCGATGCGCCGACGATCATCGCGAGGAGCCGGGCGTTGGTCTCGCGCGTGCGCTCGAGGCGTCGCGCTTCGGACGCGTCGCGCTCGATCACGATGTGCCTGACGATGTCCCCACGATCGTCGCCGACCGGATAGCCGTCGAGATGGAACGACTCGAGCGCATCGCCGATCGCCGGCCGCTCGCGCTCGATGCCGAAGGGAGCTCCGACCGCGTGTGCCGCGACGGCTCGCTCGATCTCGACCTCGGCGTATCCGAGCGCCGCGAGCGCTTCCTGCAGGCGCTTGCCGCGGAGCGCCGACGCGTGCGGCGTCGCCCAGACGATGACCGCCTGCCGATCGGCGATGAGCGTCGTCAGCGTCGAGCGGCTGATCGCCTCGGTGAGCTCGCGTGCCTCCAGCGTCCGGCGGGCAAGCTGCGATTCGTGTTCGCAGAGCTGGATGCGAAGTCGCTCGAGGGCCAGCCCGACCTCGCTGAGCTCATCGCGTCCGCCGATGCGACAATCGACCGAGCGGTTGCCTTCGGCGAGCCGTCCCGCGAGGGCGACGAGCTGCCGCGAGCGACGGATCGCCGGCAGCAGGATCGTTCCACCGCCAATGAGGAGGAGCGCGAAGGAGGCGATGCCGGCCCGCATCGCCATCGACTGATCGCGGCGCAGCGTGGCGCTGAACGCGAGCAGGCCGCGGGAGGCGTGATAGCTGTGCCAGTCGCCGAGCTCACCCGCACACTTCGCGACCGTGCGCATCCGCTCCTTCCAGGGCTCGAGGCCGATGTCCGCCTCCTGCGCCGACAGCGTGCCGCCGCTGGCGAGAATCGCCGCGTGGACCCGCAGCACCTGCTGGCGATACTCCTCGAGCGTCCCGCGCTCGTCGAGGAGGCAGCGCGACGGATCAAGCATCGGCGCCACATCGCTGAAGTGCCCCTCGCCGCGGCGCGACCCGATGCCCGCAGCCACCGCCTCATACTGCTCCATCGCCGACTCGGCGAGGTACATCATGTGGACGAACGCCTCAAGATGGGATTCGACCGCGTGCGGCATGCCCACGGCGAGCAGCAGTCCCTGCTCGTAGCGCCGACAGTCGAGCACCGCGCTGCGGACGCGCTCGGCGAGATATCCGGCGCGCGCTTCCTCGGCGAGCAGCGCCTCGGCCTCTTCGGCCGCCGCACCGGCACGCACGCTACTCCAGACCGTCAGTCCCGCGAGGGGCACGGCCGCGAGCGTCGACATGATGGCGATGGCCGGAACGATGCGCACGGCGGGAAACCCTCGCAGCATCATCGCCGCTGCGGGGCCGAACTCCAAGCGCCTCGATGCCGATCGCCCGCGAAAGCCGCTGCGTCCCGTTACGGGGCGCCGGCCGAAAGCTTCCAGTCCGGCGCATCCGCACGGTCGCACCAGAGCCGCATGTCACGCAGCTCTTCGACCTGCTTCGATTCGGCGTGGCCGTCGATCATCGCCACGATTGTGCGATTGCCGTGGCGGCTCGCGACCTGTCCACAGCTCGCCGGATCGTTCTCGTCGTACCGCACCGCCCACTGGCTCGCCGCGCCCGCGGTGAAGAAGGGGCTTCGCACCCGGAAGTAGCCCTGGGTCAGGACATTGCCCGCGGAAGGATCGGGGTCCACGCCGCGCGCCGACGCAAACACGATCACGCGGGCGGTGTTGCGGGCCTCGGTCAGCCGCGAGATGTAGAACTTGCCGTAGGCGTTCTGGAACGCGGAGTTGAAGCCGCCCTGGTTCTCATCGCCGCCGACCCATGTCGCGTTGATGCCGAGGCTCGGAAAGACGCTCGTCTGATAGAGGTAGTTGGAGTAGTCGGACTGCTCGAGCTCCTCGAGGGTCCGGAGGTTCTCGTCGAGATAGATCGCCCGGAAGTTGAAGCCGAGATACGGAGCGAGCCGCCACGGATAGCGGGCTGCGGCGACGCCGATCGTCTGGCCGGCGATCGGGCCGCCGTTCTCGTCGAATGCCGGAAGGCCGTTGCGATAGCCGGGGAGGACCGCACCAGCGTTTTCGGTCGCGTAGGAGGTCCAGGCCGCCATGAGGTTGCGGGCCACGGTCATCTCACGGGCCTGAGCAGCCCGGTTCCGCACCGAGCCGATCGCCGGGAAGAGCAGCCCGATGACGATCACGACGATGGCGACCACGACCAGAAGCTCAACCAGCGTGAAGCCCCTCTTGAGGCCCCTCTTAAGGCCCCTCGTGAGGCAAGAACGGCGACTCGCGTGGGGCTGGAAACGGCGGATGAAGGGCATGACGGAGGACTGCCGAGGGGCGTTCGTCGCGGGATCGACCGCGGGGGCGTTTGGACCACGCCCGAACATGGAGTAGAATATCCGCGATTGAGCGGGGCCGGTTTCCGCAAAGTCAAAGGCGGGTCAGAAATCGCAGCGTAGGCGGCTCGCGCAACCCGCGACCGCTCCGACGCGGGCGTTTGTTCTCGCCCCTCCTCTTGGCGAGCAAGTCGGGGTTTCTTCCCACCTTCGCGAAGAACCCGCGCCAAGGCTTGACCGGCGATGGCTACGCTCGATCGCACATCTGGGGAGAAATGCCATGCCGGCTCGCGCCACGCCCGTGGCGGTCCGCCGAGCTGTTCCTTCCCAGCGCTTCCGCTCGCGCTCCCACCACACACTTCGGAACAGTCCATGCACGCACGATTCTCCCGTCCGATCGCGGCCACCGCGATTGCGCTCGCCTCGGCCATCGGTTCCCTCGCCAGCGCCCAGACCGTGGTCGAAATCAACTACAGCCTGCCGACCGCCGACCGCTGGAACTATCCCTTCAACCCGACGCCGGGCATTCGGCCGACCGCCTCGGTCTTCGGCAACGAAGCGGGCGCGCCCCTCTTCGACAACCGCGACGGCCAGATGATCGTCGCCTTCGACACCTCCGCCGACATCGCCACCGGCCGGCCGGTCAGCTCCTATCTCGTGCTGAACGCCCGCATCACGCTCGAGTTCGCGACCGATCTCACCCTCGCCTACGACGAGTCGACGGATCCCTGGCAGAGCTTCCTGCCAAAGAGCGATCCGAACTATGTCGAGGACCCCGACGCGGGCCAGCCGATCGAACTCTTCGGCGTTGGCTTCCGCAACGGGTTCAGCGCCGCGAATTGGGTGGAGAACTCGCCATACGCGCCGGCCGGCGTCAGCCTGCTGCTCCCCGGTATCCGGAACGCGTACGCCCTCGGCTTCGACGGCAACGGCTCGCCGATCGATGTCTCGAACAGCGTGCGCGACGAAATCTCGCCCGATCCCTTCGCCCTCGGCTTCGTCCCCGGGCTCACCCCCGGTGACCTCATCCCGATCGGGGCGAAGTGCCAGTTCGACCTCGCGACCGACAACCCGCTCCTCACCGGCTACCTCTCCGAGTCGCTCGCCCAGGGCAAGCTCCTCTTCTCGGTGACGAGCCTCGCGAAGGTCGTCCAGCAGGGCAGCCACTTCCCGGCGTTCTACACCAAGGAAAACCCGCTCGTTCAGAAGGGCCTCGCGAGCGCCGCGACGCTCGAGATGACGGTTCTCCTCTTCGACTGCCAGCCCGCGGACTTCGACTGCGACGGCGTCGTCGGCAATGTCGATCTCGCCCTCCTGCTCGGCGCGTGGGGCTCGTCGGCCGCCGCCTTCGACCTCTCCGGCAACGGCACGGTCGGCGCGGATGACCTCGCGATCCTCCTCGGCGCGTGGGGCTGACGCGACACGCTCGCCAACACGGCGGACGCACCCCAACCAACGCCCCCCAACCAACGCAGAATCGAACCCACGGGCCGTCGGCGGCACCGACCATCACAGCGATGGAGGTGACGCCGGCGGCCCGCGGTCGTTCGCGGGGGATACGACGCGTTCAAAAAACGGTGGTCCACCCGATGGCACCGCGTCGCACTGACTGACGAGCGTCGTGCGACGCCCCATCGAAGGCCCGATCGAAGGCCCAATCGCCGCGCCAGAGACCCCATTTCCACCAACGAGGCACCGACCCGTGACCCCATCGACCCAAGAGACACGATCCAGCCGGCGACCGGCGCTGACATCGTCGCCGATCCGCCCGAATCACTCGACGCTTCGGAGCTCCCTGACGCTGACCCTGACGCGCGCACGAACGGTCCTCGCCGCCGTCGCGGCACTGGTCGTGTCGGGCTCGCTTCACGCCGCTCCGCAGGATGCTGGGCCGATCCAGACCTGGGGCTCGAACTCGGCGGGCCAAGTTTCCGTCCCCCTCGCGACGAAGATCGCGGCTGGCGGTAGCCACTCACTCGCAATCACCAGCTCAGCGAACGCCATCGGCTGGGGCCTCGACAACTACGGTCAGACCGCTCTCCCGCCGAACTTCGTCCCGATCGATATCGCCGCCGGGGCGTCCCACACCGTTCTCCTCCGCAACAACTTCACGGTTGTGTGCGTCGGCAACAACTTCTTGGGTCAGTGCGACGTCCCCGCGAATCTCGGCATCGTGAACAAGGTGGCAGCAGGTGAGGCGCACACCATCGCGATCAAGTCGGGCGGGTCCGTCGTCTGCTGGGGCTGGAACGGCTCGGGCCAGTGCGATGTCCCCGCGAATCTCGGTCCGGTGACCGATGCGGACGGGGGCATCGTGCACAGCGTCGCTCTGCGGACCGACGGCACCGTCGTGTGCTGGGGGTCGAACTTCGACGGTCAATGCTCGGTCCCTTCGAACCTCGGCACGGTGGTCCAGGTCGCGGCCGGCGGTTACCACACCGTGGCTCTCAGGAGTAACGGAACCGTCGTGTGCTGGGGCGAGAATTCGTACGGCCAGTGCAACGTGCCGGCGAATCTCGGATCCGTCGTTCAGATCGATGCCGGCGAGTACTTCACCGTCGCACTCCGGGCCGACGGCACGGCGGTCTGCTGGGGGAGCAATTTCGCCGGGGAGAGCGCTGTGCCTCCGAACCTGACCGGAGTGGCCGAGATCGCCGCGGGCCTCTATCACGTCGTCGCACGCAAGACGGACGGCACGGTGCTCGGGTGGGGCAACAACTTCTACGGCGAAAGCAATCCGCCGGCATCGCTGCAGGCGAGCCCGGTGGTTGAACTCGCGTTGGGCGGATCGCACACGCTCGTGCGCAAGCAGAACGGAAGCGTCTTCGGCGTCGGACTGAATGCGAGCGGTCAGTGCAATGTGCCCGGCGACCTCGGTGTGCCGCTCCAGATCGACGCTGGCGGTCTTCATTCGGTCGCTCGGCGAGCCGACGGCACGGTCGCCTGCTGGGGCGACAACGCCCAGGGCCAGTGCACCGTGCCGCCGACCCTCGGTGTCTCTCTCGATGTCGCCGCTGGCGGCGCACACACAGTCGCGGTCAAGGCCGACGGATCCGTTGTCTGCTGGGGCCAGAACACGAATGGCCAGTGCACCGTGCCGACCAATCTTGGACCGGTGGTCCAGGTCGACGCCGGCCAATCGCACACCATCGCCTTGCGGGCCGACGGCACCGTCGTGTGCTGGGGATTGAACACGAACGGCCAGTGCAATGTGCCGGCGAACCTCACCGGCGTCGTGCAGGTCGCGGCCGGCGATTTCCATAGCGTCGCTCTCCGTTCGAACGGCACCGTCGTCTGCTGGGGACTCAATACGAGCGGCCAGTGCAACGTGCCGGCGAACCTCGGAACGGTGCTGCAGATCGCCGCGGGCGGCGCGCACACCGTGGCGCGCCGGGCGAACCTCACGCTCGCCATGTGGGGCTCGAACGCAGCGGGCCAGACGGTGGAGCAGAGCAACCTCACGGTCGCCAACTCGACCGGTCCGGTCGCTGCCGGCGGCCAGCACAGCGCGGCGTTGAAGCTCCAGTCCGCTCCGCTCAACGATGAGTGCGCCAACGCGCTGGTCGTAGCAGAAGGGATCACTCCGTTCAGCACGCTGCTGGCGACGAACAGCTCGATCTCACTGCCTGCCTCGTGCAACGAAGGCAACGGCCTCGCCATGGTGAAGGACATCTGGTTCCGGTTCACGGCCGATGCCACCGGCATGGCGACCGTCTCGACCTGCGGCCAGGCGTTCTACGACACCCGCATCGCCGCCTATCCCGATGTGTGCGGCTCGTCGACCGTCCTCGCCTGCGATGACGACTCCGGCGGCTGTGGCGGTGGAACATCCACGATGAGCTTCGCCGTCGAAGCAGGGCAAAGCTACCTGATCGCCGTCGGCGGCCGAACCGGCTCCGGATCGGGCTTCCTCACGATTGACACCCCGGAGGTCGCGAACCCGAGCACCTTCATCCCGATCGACTTCTCTGCGTCCTTCAACTGGTCGCTTGGACTCCAGACCGGCGGAGAGCTCTATCCGACCGGCAACATCCTGCTCGGCGGCGTCCTCTTCTCGATTCCGCCCTCCACCGGACTCAACGCGTGGCACGCGAAGGACGTGCTCGGGAAGAACCCGCGCGTGCTCGGGGTGCCGGTCAATGTCGCGAATGTCACCTCCGTGCATGCCCTCATCAACTCCTGGTGGGGCGTGCCGGGCCCTGGCTCGCTCGCGACAGTCGAGTTCTACGGCTGCAACGGCGCGTTCTACAGCAAGCCGCTCGTCGGCAACGTCGACATCCGCGATCACTTCAACGGCAGCTTCACCAACCTGATCAACGGGACGACCACGGTCGAAGTCTTCGGCAACGGCCAGGTGCGCATGGACAAGGTCCGCTTCGACCTTCCCGCTGCGTTCCTCGACGAGAAGCTCGAGCTCATCCGCATCGTCGACACCGGCGCCGAGGCCGTGCAACGCGTCTGGCTCGCGGGCCTCACGGTCGAGGCCGTCGAGTCCGACTGCCCCGCCGACTTCTCCGGCGACGGCGTGGTCGGCGGCGAAGACCTCGCGATCCTGCTCGGCGGCTGGGGCCCCGGATGCGCCGGCGACCTCGACGGCGACGGCATCGTCAGCGGTGCCGATCTCGCAGTCATGCTCGGCGCCTGGGGTGCGTGCAACCCGTGAGGTGACTGAGACAACTGCTTGCTGCGCCATTGCGCGTCGTTCGTTCAACACAGAGGCACGGAGAGCACAGAGTGCCCTCCGTGCCTCTGTGGTTCTCTGGCGGGATCGTGCGGAATCCTGATCGACGGAGGGCCATCCGACGGAAGCGACGCTCCCGCAACCGTCGCTGCGCCCGGCGGGCGCAGACTGCGTGGTGGGGTCCGAACGCCGCACGGCGCCGACCTCATCACACAGGAACCCACGATGCCCGCCACGACCGCCCTCTTCCTGACCGCCACGATCGCCCTCGTCGCCACGGAACGCTCCTCCGAGCCCACCAAGCCCGTCGGCGGCGGGGTCGCCGGCGTCTCCTGCTCCTGCCCCGCTGACTTCGACGGCAACGGCAGCATCGACGGTGCGGATCTCGCGGCGATCCTCGGCGGATGGGGCTCTCCGGACTTCGATCTCGACGGGAACGGCACGACCGACGCGGCTGACCTGAGCGTCGTCCTCGGAAGCTGGGGCATCTGCATCGGGACGCCCGCCAACGACCTCTGCCAGAACGCCCTTCCGATCACCGAGGGCACAACGCCCTTCTGCACGATCGGTGCCGGCACCGAAGCGCCCGCCTACAGCCCCGGCTCGGGATGCGCCCAGTTTGGCTACAACTCGGTGTACGCGGATGTCTGGTACTCCTTCACCGCGCCGGACACCGGAACGATCACCCTGTCGACCTGCGGCACGAACTGGGACACGCGGCTCGCGGTCTACAAGGGCGACGAGTGCCCGACCTCCGAACTGAGCCTGAGCGAACTCGTCGCCTGCAACGACGATCACCCCTCGTGCGGCAACGGCTCGCTCGTCTATGTCTACACGACGCCCGGCACCGAATACAAGATTCGCGTCGGCGGCTACATCGGCTGGAGCGGCGAAGGCGTTCTCCAGTTCGATTTCGATCCGATCGGCGGCAACTGCTCCGAAGCGATCGACCTCGGCATCACCAACGGCGCGTTCCTGAACGGCTCGACGCTTCCCTACGACGCCGGTGAGGACCAGTCGCCCTGCGCCCTCGGCGATGTCACCGCGAAGTGGTACATGTTCGCCGTCGACTGCGGCCACCAGAACGGCACGATCACGCTCTCGACCTGCCACGACGGAACGGATTTCGATACGACGCTCTCGGTCTGGAGGGCCGGACCGGTCGGTTGCCCGGGCACCTTCCTCGCGTGCAACGATGACTTCGCCAGCCCGACCTGCCAGATCAGCGGCTTCAACCGAAAGAGCCGCATCGAGATCCCGTGGGAGGAGCCGGCGTACTACTACGTCCGCGTCTCCGGCTACAACGGCGCGAAGGGCGACTTCCAGCTCAGCATCGATGTGAACTGCAACTGACCCGCGCGTCGGTCGCGCGGGCCGCGGGCGTCACGCAGCGCTGCCGACGAGCGAACGCGTGCGGTCGAGGATCGAGGTCATCAGGCGACGCACCTCGTCCACCGACATGCGGGTGAGCGCCGCGATCTCCTCGTCGGCGAGACCGTCGGCGTAGCGCAGGCAGACGAGCAGTCGCTCCTCCCGCGTCAGCGCCCGGGTGAGGACGCCCACGATCGCCTCGGCGTCGCGCTCGAGCGCGGACGCCGCGCAGGGCTCCTCAGGGAATCGGGTGCCAGCGGTTCCACCCGAACGGCATGCAGAACTGGACATCGGTCCTCCTTGACTGATGGAGCGCCCACATCCCCCACGACCCCAAGCGACACAAACAACTTGGGGCGGGCGGCGGGCGCGTCGTCAACTCTGTTCGCGGGGGACGACGGCCATCCATGGCGGAGTCCTGCCGGGAACACGCGGATGCTATCGAAGTTCGCTCCGGGCGGTGGGCCCGGCAGAAAGCTCGGCGACGGACCTGCCGGTGTGGACGGGCTGTGCAGGCACCGTGAGCCGGAAGACGCTCCCCTGGCCGACCCGCGAGGTGGCCTCGATGCGGCCCCCCATCATCTCGGCGAGCAGGCCCGAAATCCGCAGCCCGAGACCGGTCCCGCCGAAGCGCCGAGCCGTCGAGGCGTCGCCCTGCTCGAAGGGGCGGAAGAGCCGGCCGAGCTGCTCCTCGTCCATCCCGATCCCGGTGTCGCTCACCGACACGACGAGGATCGACTCCCCCGTCGGACGCTCCTCGATCGCCGCCTCGACCCGAATCGTCCCGGCGCTCGTGAACTTCACGGCGTTCGCAAGCAGGTTGACCAGGATCTGCCGGAAGCGAATCGGATCCAGCACGAAGGACATGGGCTTCGGCAGCCGATCCTCGAGCGTGACCGCGAGTCCCTTCGCCTCGCCGCCCGGGCGAAGCAGATGGAGGACCTCGAAGAGCACCGCGCCGACATCGGTCGGGAGCCGCTCGAGCGTGAGCTTGCCGGCCTCGATCTTCGAGAGGTCGAGGATGTCGTTGATGATGGCGAGCAGATGCCGCCCGTTCGAGCGGATCGTCTCCGCCGCCTCCCGCACTCGCTGCGGATCGGCCTGCATCGATCCGTCCACGACGAGCAGTTCCGCATAGCCGAGGATCGCCGTCATCGGCGTGCGGATCTCATGGCTCATGCTCGCGAGAAACTCGCTCTTCGCGCGGTTGCCGCGATCGGCCGCCTCGCGCGCCTCGCGCAGCTCCTCCTCGCGCTCGACCTCGCCGGTCGCGTCGCCGACCGTGCCGACCAGCGAGACGACGGTGACCCCATCGGGCCCGAAGATCGGCCGTCCGCGGCCGCGCAGCACGCGCACGCCCGGCGCCGCGATTTTCGGCCGCAGGATGAGGTCGTAACTGATCCCCTCCCCGAGCGCGCGCCGCACCGCCGCATCGAGACGCTCGGAGGATTCGGGCAGGTACGACGCGAGAACCCACGCGTAGTCGGGCGGACCGAGCGACTCGTCGCGCCGGAAGAGCCGGTAGACCTCGCGCGACCAGCGCACTTCGCCGGTGCGCACATCGAAGGACCAACTGCCGATGCGGGCGAGCGCCTGCGACTCGTCGAGCAGGTCGCGGGCCTCCTGCGCGGCTCGCTGCGCCTCGCTCAGGGATTCGGTCTCGACGAGCGACAGGACCGCACCGAGCCGCTCGCCCGCATCGCCGATCCACGGCGCCGCGTGCCAGCGGAGCGTTCCGGCTCCGCCCTCCCCGCGCGACGCGCTGCCCTCGCTCCCCGACCAGCCCGCCCGCATGCGCTCGACCGCGCGGAGGAGCTCCGCGCCGAGCGGCGACTCCATGCGGGCGAGGGTCGAACTCATCGCCGCACGCTCGCCGACGAGCTCGCGCCACGCCCGCGAGACGAGCAGGAAGCGTCCGTCGGTATCGACGAACGCGATCGCGACCGGGGCATGCTCGAGGATGCCGCGCAACCGCGCCTCGCTCGCCTCGACGAGACCGCGCTGCAGGACGCGTTCCGTCACGTCGCAACAGCTTCCGATCGCCCGGTCGTGCAGGAGTCCGAGCGCGGCGAACTCGACCGATCGCTCGCCGCGATGCGGCGTGCGGATGCGCAGCACGACGGACTCGCCGACGCCGCCGGCAAGCACGCGCCCGAACCACGCGTCGCCCGACTGGACATCCTCCGGATGGAGCATCGCCCGAACGGCATCGAAGCGGACCTCGCTGCCCGGGGCGAGTCCCATGATCGCGTACATGCCCTCGGACCAGACGAGCCGCTGCCCCTGCGGGATCGCCTCCCACATGCCGACCTGTCCGACCCGCTCGAGATAGTTCGTGCGCGTCGACTGTCGGGTGAGTTCGTCGCGCATCGCGATGAACTTCGAGATGTCGCGCGAACGCGACAGGAACCCGTCGGGCTCGCCGCTCGGCGTGTGCAGCGGAATCATGTCGGTCTCGACCCACATGAAGCTCCCGTCGCGAAGCCTGACGCGATAGACCGCCGATCCCGCCTTGTGATCGGCGATGCACGCCGACCGCACGGTCTGGACGAGTTCCGCGTCCTCGGGATGCACGCGCTCGAACCACGGGCTCGTGCGGAGTCCCGCCAGGTCCCAGCCGGTTCGACGCTCGTAGGCGGGGCTCACCCAGCTCACCGCACCGAGTCCGTCGGTGAGAATGATGAGATCCTCCGTGGACTCGCTGAGCGCCATGGCGAGCCGGTGCTCGCGAAGCCGCGACGGCTGCCAGCGGCGCTGTCGCAGCAGCACGAACACCGTGACGGCGGCGAGGACCAGACCGAGCCCGACGAAGGTGATCGTGCGATGGATCGGATCCTCCGCGTCCGGCCAGACGCGGGTGACGATCTCGTGGGCAAGCACCTCGAGCAGGATGATCGCCGCGACAGTCACGATCAGCGCCGCCGCGGAGGGCCCCTGCCCGCGCATGGCGTCGTTCGCTTCCCGTTCGCCGCTCGACATCATCATGCGCATGTTGTAACGCGCGGCGAGTCCCGAGTCCGGGCGATCGGTTCAGGCCACGCGACGGCCGAGCGAGTCCTGGGCCTGGTGCTCGGCGTGCATCGCGTCGTACTCGGCGAAATCGAGGGCAAGGAACGGCGCGACGAGATCCGGGTCGAACTGGGCCCCCGCACAGCGCCGAATCTCCGCGATGACCTCCTCGCGGGGTCGCTGGGAGCGGTAGGTGCGGGTCGATCCCATGGCGTCGAAGCTGTCCGCGAGGGCGATGATCCTCGCCACCAGCGGAATCTCCGTGCCCTTGAGCCCGTGCGGATAGCCGCGGCCGTCCCAGCGCTCGTGGTGGGAGAGGACGCCGTCGAGCATCTCGCGGAACTGCGGAATGTCCTTCAGGATGCGCCAGCCGATCTCGGGATGCTGCCGGATGAGCCCGAACTCCGTCTCGTCGAGTCGGGTCGGCTTCCGCAGGACCGCCTCGGGCACGCCGATCTTGCCCACATCGTGCACGAGTCCGGCGATGCGCACGACGCGCAGGCCCGCATCGTCGATCCCGATCGAGCGGGCGAGCGCATGCGAGAGGAGCGCGACGCGCTGCGAGTGGCCGCGGGTGTAGGGATCCTTCGCGTCGATCGCGTTCACCATCGCATCGAGCGTTCCGAGGAACATCGCGTCGAGCTGGCGGAAGAGGCTCGCGTTCTCGAGCGTGAGCCCGAGATGGTTCGCCGTCGCCTCCGCGAGCTTCAGCTCCGCGTTGCCGACCTGGCCGCTCACCGGGCCGCCGCCGAGGATGAGCACGCCGTTGCTCGAGCGCTCGTGCCGGATCGGACAGACGACGATGGGCCCCTCGACGCCGAGGAAGGTGAGCGTCGGATGGCCCGAGGGATAGATGCGCGAGGCCTCGCTGCCTTGAGCGACGAGGAGGCGCGTCGAGAGATCGAGCATCGTCGCCCGCGCCACCGGGGGCTCGCCCCTCACGAGCAGGCCATCGTCCTGATCTCCGTCGCGCACGAACCGGTCGAGCGGCGATCGGACGCGCAGCCCTATCCACTGGAAGCCGATCGTGCGCACGAGATCGGAGCAGGTCTGGGCGAGGTACGGCGCGGGATCGTCCGCGACATCACCGCCCGAGATGAGCGTGTGGAGGAGATTGAGCTCCTCGTAGGTGCTCGCGAGCTGCTGGCCGACCGACTCGGCGCAGCGCGTCTCGATCATCCGCTCGCGCTCCGCGCGATGGGCGAAGCGCACGAGCGACGCGACGCGCGGGATCTCCCGCGGCTCGATCGGATCGCGGGCGAGAATGAGCCGCGAGAGGAGCCCGGAGTCGATGCCCGCCGACGCCGCCACGCGGCGCAGGTCCTCGCCGGTCGCGAAGGCCGCGGTCGGCAGCAGGGCGACGCCGATGGCGTCGCGGCCGCCGTCGGGCAGCACGCTCGCAAAGGCGTAGAGACCGTTCAGCGGCTCGGCGATGGCGTGATCGCCGCCGACGATGAGCCCGGGCACGAAGACCCGCAGGAGATGCTGGAACGGCGCGGAACCGAGGAAGGCCGCGGTCAGGAGGTCGGGTGTGCCGGCGCGGAACGAGCCGTCCGCGAGGGCCATCGCGCCGCCGCGGGCGTCGCACTCGAGCCAGATGCCGCCGAGCGCACGCACCTCTTCGGCCAGGGAACGCCGGGTGATGTCGGCGCGGAGTCGATAGGGCACCATCAGGCCGCCTCCCGCAGGGCATCGGGGCAGCGGCCGAGGATCTCGTCGACGCGCTCGATGACGGCCCGGGCGCTGAACGGCTTGCGCACGAGGTCACGCACATTCGGCGTCATCGTCGATCGGGCACAGTCGACATGGCCGGTGATGATCACGACCGGGATCGACGCATAGCGCGGATCCTCGTGGAGCGCTCGGGCGAAGCGCTCGCCGTCCATGCCGCCCATGTGGATGTCGGAGATGATCGCCGCGGGCGCGCGATCAGCACCCAGGTGGTCGAGCGTCGCCATCGCATGCTCGGCGCTCTCGGCGCCGATCGGCTCGTAGCCGGCGCGGCGGAGGGTCACCGCCATCACGGCGAGCACATGCGGCTCATCGTCGATGACGAGAATCCTCGGCGGTTGGATGGGTCCGTTCGGCATCGATCCGTCATACAGCTCGCGGAATCGCATCCGTGTCGCGGGCATCCGTGCCGCGCGACGATCGCTCGGTTGCCGTCGGGCCGGTCAGCCCTCGCCGGCGAGCGACATCAGCAGTTCGGGCGACTGGCCGCCCGCTTCGGCGACCTTCGAGGCCTTCTGGAACCACTCGACGGCGGTGGCGTGGTTGCCCGCACGCTCCTCGACGAGTCCCAGGAAGACATAGCCCTCGTAGCGGTCGGGGGCGACGCGCAGCAGGCGCTGCCCGCAGATCTGCACGCGTCCCATGTCACCGAGCTCCCAGGAGACGGCGGCGAGATCGATCCACGCCTCGGTGTCCTCCTGGTGATCGCGGGTGATCTCCGAGAAGACGATGCGCGCATCGCTGGTCCGTCCGAGCATCGCGAGGCATCGGCCTTCGGTGCGCATGAGTTCGACGGTCCGACCGCCGACGCCCTCGCGCTGGAGACGGCGAACGCTCTGCAGGCAGTCGTTCCACTGACGGGCCTCGAACTGGGCCCGCACGAGGTTGTCGAGAATCATCGGCAGCGACGGATCGATCAGCATCGCCCGGTTGAAGTGCAGCGCCGCATCCGCCGGCTCGTCGCGCAGCATGGCGATCTGGCCGAGCAACTGATGCATCGGGGCGTTGTTCTCGAAGTAGCTCAGCTTCGGCTGCAGTTCGGCCTTCGCTTCCTCGTAGCGACCCGCGGTCACGAGGACCTCGGCCGCGGCGAGGGCGTAGCCGACGCGCGACGGATCGCACTCCGCGGCCTTGCGGTACGCGGCGAGCGACTTCTCCTCCTCCGACCATCGCTCATGCACGATGCCCTGGAAATAGTGGGCCTCGGCGAAGGTCGGGGCGAGCTCGGCGGCCTTCTCGAAGTCGGCGAGCGCCGCCTCGAGACGACCGCGCTCCAGGTGGATCCGACCGCGCAGGACCCAGTAGCGTCCTTCCTCCGGCGTGCGGTAGATCGCCTCGTTCACTTCCTTCAGCGCCCGCTCGAACTGGCCCGACTCGAAGCTCTGCCGCGCCTGGTCGTAGACGATCACGCTCGTCGCCCGGTGCATGCGCTCCTGGGCCGCGGCCCGAGCCTCCTGTCCGGCCTTGGTCGGACCGTTGCAGCCGGCGAGAAGGATCGCGACGAGCGCCGAGGAGAGGAGCGTGATGGATCGGAGTGCGGTGCGCATGGAGTCTCTTTCCGGATGTGTGGGAGAACGATCAGGCTGGCGCTGCTGGCGAAATCACTGCGGGTCGTTGCCGTAGGGGGAGCTCGACGGATCGAACTCCTCCGAGGGCTCGCCGACCTCGACGACCTGATCGCCCTGCGGCTGGATCGTCACGGCCGAGCGCGTCACGACGCCCTCGGTCCAGGTCGGACGCGCTGACGCGTTGGCCATCACGCCCTGCAGCGGGGCGAAGCCCTCACGGAGCAGCGTGGTGAAGCCGAGCGCCGGGAATCCGAAGCGCTGGTCGAGCATCGCGAGGATCGAGCGCGAGCGCCAGGCGCCGGTCGTCTCCTCGGGCAGGGTGAGCCCCTGCTCCGCGGCGCTGACCGGGAGGGCGACGATCGGCCGCTGCGCCGCCTCGGCGGCGGCGAGCATCGCGGCCTGATCGAGCTGGGCCTGCAGTTCGTAGGCCTCGCAGGCCGGGTCGAACTCGGGGCTGTCGGGCGAGACCGGCGGAGCTTGGAGCACCGCGGCGATCACCTCGGAGACGGTCGGGTAGCGCTCGCCGTCGTCACCGAGCATCGGCTCGGCGACGGGCTCGGCGAGAGCCGTCGAATCGTCGTTGAAGTCCTCGTTCGCGTTCGGAGTCGTCTCGTTCGAGAGGTCATCCTGCGGCATCGACTCGACATCGGCGTTCGGGTTCTCGAACGCGGCGTCGGGCGTCTGCACCGGCTCGGTCTCCTCGACCGCGACGGGCTCGGTGGCGTTGGCGAGTTCCTTCGCGCCATCGTTCCCGATGACCCGCGCCGGCTGGGCGAGCGGATCGCGGGTCGCGGGCTGGGCGGCGGCCGCGGCGGCGGCGAGTTCCGCTTCCTGCTCGCGGCGCAGCTCCGAGCGCTTCTCGCCGATGCGCTTGTACATGTCGCGCTCGAAGACGCGTCCCGGCTGCTTCTTGTCGAGCTGCTCGCGGAGCCGGATCATCTCCGGCTGGTTCCCGTTGATGCGGAGCGAGTTCTCGGTGTGATACAGGGCCTTCTCGGTGTCGCCGTTGGCGAGGGCCTCGATCGCCTGCTGGTTGTGGCTCGAGCTCATCTTCTCCCGGCTGAACGGCAGAAGGCTCTCGCGGGCGCCGACCCGCACGGCCTCGGCGAAGGCGTTGGCCTCGTCGCCGGTCCGCGCGATGAGCGAGTCATGCACGATCGTCGGCGTGATGAGGAACATGATCTCGTTCCGCTCAAGCTTGTCGTCCTGGCCGCGGAAGGCGTTGCCGAGGATCGGAACATCGCCGAGGAGCGGCACCTGACGCCGCGAGATGGTGGTCTTCTCCTGGAAGAGACCGCCGAGGACGAGCGTCTGGCCGTCCTTCACGCGCACATTGGTGGTGACCTCGTTGGTCTTCTCGTCGGGGATGACGACGCCGCCGCCGGCGTCGGTCGTGACCTGACGGAGCGTGGCCTCGGAGACGCTCGGCGCGAGCTCCATGCGGATCGAGCCGTCCTTCGAGATGAAGGGACGGAAGATCAGCTTGATGCCGGTATCGAGGTACTGGACGGTCTGCGTCGCGGTCGTCTCGGTCTGCGTGGTCGAGAGGTAACCGACCTTCTCGCCGACGAGGATGTGCGAGCGCTGACGGTTGAGGGCCATCACCCGCGGACGGGCGAGGACCATCGTGTCGGTGACCTCGTCGAGGACGCGGAGGAAGGCCGAGACGTTCTTGCTGATGACGCCGATCTTCAGTCCGCCGGCCTGGCTGGTGCGGCCGACGGTGCTCGAACCGGCCGCAGCGCGGTTGTCGATCGGCTGGAAGCCGAGTTCCTCGGTCGCCTTCTCGCCCGGCGTGTTGTTGCCGGAGATGAGGTTGTTCACCGCGGCGAGCGGGTTGGTGAGGTCGGCGAAGTCGATGTCGCCGATCACGCTAAAATCGATGCCGAAGGCGTTGTCCTCGTTCACGCGGGTCGAGACGATCGTGCTCTCGACCGAGACCTGCTGCGGCGGGGTGTCGACCTCGGCGAGGAAGTCGGCGATCGCCTGCAGGTTCTCCGGATAGTCGTTCACCACGAGCATCGCCTGGAAGGCCCAGGAGTCCTCGCCGGCGTTGCTCACGTCGGCCTGCACGCCGCGCTCGGTCTGGCCCATGAACGAGACCTTGCCGACCTCGCTGATGAGCGGCTGGACGAACTCGTTGGCGTCCTTCGCGCTGATGTACTCGAGGGTGAAGCGGCGGCTCTCCTTCTTGCGTCGGGCCTGCTGCATCGCCTCCCAGTCATCGCGGGTGTAGACGTAGATGAAGTTGCCGACCTCCTCGTAGCGGAGGTCGTTGGCGCGGAGGATCACATCGAGCGCCTCCTGCACGGTGACATCGAAGAGGTTCGCGGTGACCGTGCCGCTCACGCCCTTGCCGGCGATGATGTTCTTCTGGCCCTGGATCGAGAGCATCTGCAGCGCCTGCAGGATGTCGGTGTCCTGGAACTGGACGCCGAAGGTCTCCTTGCCGGTGGCCTGGATCGCCTTCGTGTCGTCGCCGGCGGGCGCTGGCGCCGCGCTGCCGCTCGCCTGTCCGAGCACGGGCTGCACGAGAGCGAGCGGCAGGATGAACATCGCACCGTGCACGCGCTGCGGTCGCAGGCTGCGGTTGGTGAAGCGACCCTTCGTCTGGCACTCGGGACGGTTGGTTCGGCGATCGTCGCGCATGATCAAGGCCCTCTGAACTCGCTCTCCCGGCGCTGGCCCACGCGAGGCCGCCGGAGGCGTCTGGATCGGGTGTGGTTCTCGGAACGGAGCGTTGCGGACCGGTGCCGCAGCGCGGGGAGAGGCTGCACGCTTCCCCGCCTCTCACTCGGCCGATTTGCCGTTCGACTTTCCCTCGCCCGCACGATCGGAGAGGTCTGCCACCGGATCAGGGGTGGGGTTGCGCGGGCTGTCCGGATCGCGCGATGGCGATCCGTCGTGCGTGCGCCATTCCGCGAAGGGATTCCTTGACGCGGCCCGCGGGAGCACAACGACCTCCGGATCGCCGGCGGACGGCAGCGGTTCGCTCTCGAAGCGAGCGGCGAGGAGCGCCTCGTCGTCGGCGATCGCGGTCCGCGGGATGTTCGCGAGGAGCCGCAGGCGGGCCCACAGCAGAAGTCCCATCGGCTTCGCCCACAGGACCACCGCCACGCCGGCGACGAGCGCCACGGAGCGGGCCTGCGGACCGAAGAGGACGCTCCAGGTCCGTCGTTTCTCATGTGTCGCGCGAGCCATCAGGGGTTCTCCTCCGCGGCGGAGCCGGCGACGCCGGCGGGCCCGTGCTCGACGGCCCGCACGCTCGACGCGTCGGCGCCGATCGGTTCGAGCACGACTCGAAGGACGAGTTCGTCTTCTGCGCCCGCTGCGGTCGCTGCGGTCGACTCGAGCTCGACGCTCCGCACCGCGATGCACGAGGCGTGGTCGATCGCGTGGAGCGTGCGGTCGATCGCCTCGAAGTCGCCGCGCTGCTCGAGATGGAGGAGCCCCTCCTCGACGCGGCATCGGGCGAGCGTCTCGGCATCGAGTGCCGGGGCGAGCGAGCGGATGCGATCGGAGAGCCGTTCGCGCTCCGCAAGCAGGTCGCTCGCGGCCGTGCTCGAGCCCCGCAGCGCACGGGCCGTGGCTTCGAAGCGTGCGCGCTCCGCGTCGGCGCGATCGGCGTCGGCGAGCGCGGGCAGCACGAAGGCGATGGCGCCGGCGATGATCACCGTCGCCGCGGCGTAGGGCACCGCGATCGGCCACCGCGCCGGCGGTCGTCGTGTCTGGTGGTCACTCATGGTCGTCGCTCCCGCCGGCGTTGACATCGGCATCGCCCTGCACGACCGCATAGCCGGCGTTCGCGGGCAGAAGGAAGGAGACGCGGAAGGGCTGCGCGGCCGTCGCGTCGTGCGCGGTGACCGGCGTGACGCGCTCGAAGGGCCGCATCGAGGCGAGCGTGCGGACGACGGCGTCGTCGCGCGTGCCGGCAATCTCCACGAGCCCGTCGAGACCGGCGTCGCCGCGCAGCAGTCGCAGCGCGACCAAGCGCTGCCCTGGCCCCATCGACTCCGCCATCGCGCCGAGGACCGACCGCAGCGGAAGCTCACGATCGCTCCGCTCGCGCTCGGCGACGAGCGCGGCAAGCGTGCGCACCTCGGCGTCCAGGCGTCGGCGGTGCTCGTCGCGGGCCTCGGCGGCGAGCGCGACCTGCTCGGCCGCGTCGCGGGCCTCGACGGCAGTGGAACGGGCGAGCGCCCCGAAGGCGGCGGCACAGGCGGCGACCGCGGTGAGGGCGAGCGAGGTGCGACACGCCCGGCCCATCGCGCGGGCGCTCCGCACGCGGGCATGCGCACACGAGGGAAGGAGATTCAGCGAGTCGATGTTCATGCGGCCTCCCTGGCCGGAGCGGATGCGGAGTCGTTTCGCGCGGCGGCCGCCTCGGCGAGCGGCCGGAAGGCTGCGCCGAGGGCCCCTGCCCATGCGGCCGCCCCGCCCCGATCGCTCGCGTGCACGCCGATCTCGGCGTATGCGGTGGCGAGCGTTCCGAGCTGGTCGTCGTGACGGACCGGAAGTCCGGTGCGGCGTTCGATCGCATCGAGGAGCGCGACCTCATAGGCGTCGGTCCCGGCGATGCGGATCTCCTGGGGGAGCTCCGCGTGGGTCTGTCCGCTCGGGCCCGCGAGGCGCTGCGCCTCGTCCACCGCGGTCGCGAGCGCCGCCGGCAGCTCGGCCCGCGAGGCGAGCGGCTGCACATGCAGCATCGACTGCCCCTGCATGACCATCACCATCGCGCCCGTCTCGGTCAGCTCCGCCGCGATGCGCAGCCGACCGCGATCGCTCGCCCGGCGGGCGGTGCGCGTGCAGGTCCGGGCGACGGAAAGGAAGCCCGGCTCGATCGCCTCCGGCCAGAGTCCCTCGTCGATCAAGGGATGGGCGATGCGCTCAAGCGCCGCACGATCCGCGGCGATCGCGGCGATCTCAAGTCCGCCATCGCCGCTCCCGCCCAGACGCACGAAATCGCACTCCAGCCGCTCGGCGCCGAATCGCTCCGGCAGCCGCCGCTCGAGGTCACCGATGATTGAGGCGTCATCCGCGTCCGAGACGCGCAGCGATTCGCAGCGCACCGTCGATGACGGCACCGCGAGCACGCAGGATCGCCCCTGAAAGCCGCCGCCCTCGATCGCGTGCAGGATCGACTCGGTCGCCCGCTCGGGAGCGCTCCGGTCGTAGCCGATGCACGCCGAGGCGACGACATGCGAGCGGCGGTCGGAGGCGACCTGCACGATCCGCACGAAGCCGTCGCGATAGTCGATGCCGATGGGGCCGACGCGCAGTCGGCGCGACGGAAGGACGCTGTGCCGCAGGTGCCCTGCGATCCACGACGGATGGCGCATGACCGGATGCATGACCGGGTGACTCCGCTCTGGTGTGTAGGTGGCTCGGCCGCCGGCGCGATGGGCGCGCGACCGTTCGGAGATCCTCCGAACGGGACTCTCATCGGCTCTCGGACCGGGCCTGTTCGGTCCAACCTGCCAAACGACGCGGTCCAAACGACGACGCGGGCCGCTCTGCGGCCCGCGTCGGTTGCGTTCGTTTCGTCACGATCGCGGGCTTACCCGCCGAGCGTCCCGAAGGCGCCGACCTCGAGCTCGGGCGCCTCGTTCGTGATGTCCGTGATCGAGATCTTGCCGGTCACGCCGTCGATCGTCACGCGGTAGACGCTCGTTCCGCCGCGCAGCACGATCTCGCCGCCGCTGCCCGGCTGTCCGGTCGAGGTGACCGTCCCGCCGAGCTCGTCGTAGGTGATGAACGCCGCGCCGCCGTCGAGTTCGACCGACGCGACGACCGTATCGCCGAAGCGGCCGTCGGTTCGCAGGTTCACGATGAACCGGCCGTCCTCGCCCGCGGGGGCGAGCGGATCGGTCACGAATCGGGCGGTGCTCGCGTCGAACTCGCTGCCGAGCTCGCTCTCGCGGATCTTGATGATGCACCAGCCGAGGAACTGGCCCTCGGCGTCGGGATCCTCGAGGAAGACGAGCCTGCGGTGTTCCTGGTTGGCGAGGGCGTCGGACTGCGCGAACATCATGTCCGCGGCGAGTCGGCGCACGGCGCCTTGGGTGTCGAAGTCGCCGCGGTCGCCGAGGACCGGCACGAGCATCGCGCCGGCGAGTCCGAGGACCGCGACGACGATGAGAAGCTCGATGAGCGTGTAGCCGCGCGCTCGATGTCGCGTGCGGAGCGTCGCGCGGACGGGCCTACTGACCTGCATGGACATGGCGTTCTCCCTCGCCTCGTTCCGACTCGCATACCCCGGCCCCGTCGTGAGGGCACTCAGGGCTTCGGCGCCGCCGTCGGCGTCACCTGGGCCGCCGCCTGCTCCGGCTTGGTCGCGGCCGCGGCACTTCGCGCTGCGGCCTCGTCCATGATCTTCTTGAGCTCGCTGAAGTTCGCGATCGAGACCTTCATGCGGCCGCTGTTCACGGCCTGCTCGAGGGCCCGGACATCCTCGCGGAGCGAGCGCACCTCGGCGATGAGCCGCTCGCGCTGAGCGCCGGCGTTGGGCACGCCGACAGACGGCGGGTCGTCGCTCTGTGCCAGGACGACGGTCGGCGCCGCCTCGGCGCGCGACGGCCCTTCGGTGATGTTCGTCCACACGAGGACGGCGAGCAGCACGGCGTTGGCCGTGAGAATCCCGCTGAGGAACCCGCGCGAGCGAATCGTGCGACGATGGATGGTCGAGCGTGCCATAGGGTGCAATGCCTCCGCTGTCAGGGTGCTTCGGCCGTCGCGGCCGATCGCATCAGCGAAACTCGCCGATTTGCCCGCACCGACGAAAGACGACCGCCGCGGGGACAGGCCCCGCGGCGGTCGGTGTTTCAGGCGAGCTCAGAGGAGCCCCGGGCAGTCTGAAGCCCGCGGCAAGCGGACACTCACCAGGTCTCCGGATCGACGGGGTTGCCGTCGGGTCCGTTCGGGAGCGCCGGGCCGTTGTCGACGTCATAGGTCACGCGAAGCGTGGTGCCGTCCCAATCCCAATCCCAGAACGCGCTCGGGAGAACCGGAGCGCTCTGGAGGTACTGGAAGCCGCCGTTGTTGTCGTCCGGCGTGGTGAGCAGCGTGAAGAGCGCATCGGCGTCGGCGGCGCCGACGAGATCGCCGGAGCCGTTCTTGACGCGATAGAGCTCGATCTGGCTGCGGACGGTCTGAAGCTGGCTCTTGACGGCCGAGACCTGGGCGTCCTGCGACGCGTTCGTGAACTGCGGGATCACGATCGCGGCAAGAATGCCGAGGATCACGACGACGATCAGGATTTCGATAAGCGTGAAGCCTCGCTGACGACGCGCATTCGTTCGGAGCTGCATACGCACTCCTCCTTCGTTGAACGGGGCCCTCGCCTGGCGGCCTTCCCGGGGCTCGACGGTCGGTTCCCCTGACTCCGTACGCACGACCCACCGCGGATCGCGCTTGTCCGACGCACCTCGCATGTCACGAGGACGCGGACGGATGGAGCATCGGAAATCCGCGGCCACAAGTTCAGGTCGGCTCTCGCAAGCCGCACCACTCCACCCGTCGGACGCCCGCATGACCGGTACATGTCGCCCAGCCGATCGGCGTGGGCCCGCGCAGCCGTCCGTTTCCGGACCGCCACGCGCATCTCACGCGGCGAGGCGAGCCTCGAGTCGGATGCGCACGCGATGCGAATCGCCCTCCGGCTCGCAGAACTCGACGACGCCACGGCGCGCGACGCAGCCGTGGGCCTGGAATCCGACGCAGACGATCATCCCGATCCGAAGCGACTCGCAGGCCTCGGCCTCGATCCAGTCGCCCGTGGCGTGGACATGCACGAGTTCGTGGATGCGGCCCCAGTCGTCGCCAAAGAGGCCGAAGGCGGTTGCGACGCCGTCGAGACGGCGATCCTGCTGCGACGGGCGCTCCGACGGATTCGGGTGACGATTCTGGGCCATGCTGCTCCTTCGGGGCCGGCGGCGCATGACAACCATCACCGCCACCGGGCCTTTCGTTCTCGGCCGTCCCGGAGCTCGACTTCAGGGGATCTACCGAGCGTGCGTGGCGAATCGGCCTTTCCTCGTCAGCAGGGACCCCAGCTCCCCAGGACGATCGCCAGATCCGTCGAACCCACCACGCCGTCGCAGTTCAGATCGCTGTCGATGCCGCCCCAATCGCCGAGCAGGATGCTCAGGTCCGCAGGACCCACGGTGCCGTCGGCGTCCAGGTCGCCCCGGCAGCCGCAGATCGTGTTGCCGCCGGCGTCGAGAATCGGTTCGCCCACAAACTGCGGATCGCCGTTGGAGCACACCTTCGTGTCGGCAAGTTCGATCGTGTTCGCGTACGGCATGGTCGACCAGAACGCCCCGCCCGAGACGGCGAGGTTGCACTCGACGACCGATGCCGTCACGACCAGCTTCCGCAGCGGCGGCGCCGTATCGAAGGTCATCGCACCGCCGAGCGCTGCGGCGTTTCCGCGGAACTCGCAGTCGTTCACCGTGACCTGTCCGAGCGGCCCACTGCCGAAGGGGCAATGCAGGGCGCCGCCGAGTCCCGTTGCGGAGTTCGAAAGGAACGCACACTGGGTCAAGGTCAGCGGTGAGTTCAGGGCCTGAAGCGCGCCACCATCGTTGAAAGCGACATTGCTCTCGAAGGTGCAATCGGTGAACTCGGCGGCACTCGAGATCGTGTAGACGGCTGCGCCGTATCCGGCGCGATTGGAGATGAAGGAGCAGGACTCGATCCGCGGGCTGGCTCCGTTGATCAGGATGGCGCCGCCCCCGTCGAACTGCGGTGCGAACGGGATCGGCGTGCCGCCGCCGCTGTTGCGGAAGGTGATGCCCTTGATGAGCGTCTCAGGCCCCTGGCTGCCGTTGATGAAGAGGATGCCGGGGCTCAGCCCGCCGCCGTCGATGATGACATCGCCGGCGCCGGCTGATGGCATCAGTGAGACCTTCTTCGTCAGCGTGAGACCATGTTCGTTGTAGACGCCGGGGGCGATGTAGATGATTTCTCCGTCTTGGGCGGCGCTCAAGGCGGCGGCGATCGTCGCGTACTCCGACGGAACGTAGAGGCCGGGCGGAAGAGCGGGCGTGACATCGACCGTGAAGGTCAGGTTCGTTCCGGAGCTCGAGCTGCTGCCTGCGCCCCCTGATCCCGCCGCACATGAGCTATTGAAGGTGATCGAGTAGGTTCCCGCAGGAACCTCGACCGTTCCTTCGAACGAGCCAGACCAGTTCGGGGATGAGGGGTGTCCGTTGGCCGACTTTGACCAGGCGAAGAGTGGTCCGCCGGGACCGCTCAGCGTCAGGGAGCCGGACCCGGCCGCCGAGAAATTGAAGGAGTTCCCAAAGACCGACCCACTGCCGGCGATCGCGATGGAACTCGCGACCGTCACATTGATCGTGACTGCGAGCGTGTTGTCGGATGAGGAGTTCATGCCGAAAACGCCGCTCCCGCTCGCTGAGGTCGAAGTCGACGCGGAGATCGCGTTGGGTTCGACGCTGGACGATTGAACCGCGCTGGAGATCATCGCACTGGCGGTGGAACCCCAAGCTCCCGATTCGAGCGTATCGAAGGCCTGATCGGTGGTGCCGAAACCCTGCTGAAACGAGAACGCGTGCACCTTGCGATAGGACGAGACCAGGTCGTTGGCGTTCGTCGGCATCACTACGAGAGCCGCGAGCACTCCCGCTGCGAGGGCCGTGGCCCACCGCGCTCCACGGAAGAAGCGGGACGGCGACACGAGAGTCGAGCGGGACGGGATGTGCATGATTCCTCCGAGGTGTGTGAATGGGGCCAACAACGCCGCGCGGCAGGAAGACCGCCGCTCGGATGGGGCTCCGGCGCCACTCTACCGCGAGAGAGCGCCCCTCCCCGCGCCAATCACGCAAACGGCGCGAACATCGAATCACGAATTCTCCAACTCTGACATCGAAGTTCCGATCGCGCTGTGGACGCTGGACTCGCGGCCAGCGCGATCCGAACCGAATGGCGTGTGTGCCTGGCTCGCGCGCGGCGACGACAAGCGACGCCGAGCACAGGAGTTGGCGTGCGCCGGAGAAGCATCTCGTCCGCTCAGGCCTTCACCCTGTCGAGCGGATGTCCCTCCGGAATCTGGTCGGCGACGGTGAGGGCGACGAACGCTGCTCGCCCGAGCGTTCGCGAAGCAGTTCCGGGTGCACAACACCGACGCGACGCTCGACGATTCGGTCGGTGTTGCCGACATCGACGCCGATGGCGAAGTGGGCCCGACCGATCTCGCGATCCTGCTTCGTGGCTTGGGGGCTTGGGGGCTTGGTGGCTTGGGGGCTTGGGGGCTTGGTGGCTCGGGGACTTGGGGGCTCGGGGGGCGTGGCACGGCAGCGTTCCTAAAAAACCATGGCGATTATCATTCGGGCTGCTACGCTCATGCCGTTCCCGTATGTCGCGCTTGACCAATCCTGTGAGCGGTCCGGTTGAAACGACGCAGGCCTCGCGCCTCTCCGACGCGGAAGTCACACGCTTGCAGGAAACCGCCGAACGCCTGCAGTACGCGGTCGACGCAACGCTTGATGGCCTGTGGGACTGGAACATCGCGACCGGCGATGTGCACTTCAGCCCGCAGTGGGCGCGCCTGCTCGGCTACGAGCCGGAGGAGATTCCGCAGCGGGTCGAGTTCTTCTTCACGGTGCTTCATCCCGACAACGGCGACGCCGTGCGACGGTCGATTGAAGATCATTTCGCCGGTCGGGTCGCGGTCAAGCAGCAGGAAGTGCGGCTTCGCACGAAGGCGGGCGATTTTCGTTGGTTCCTCGATCGCGGCAAGGTCGTCGAGCGTGCAGCCGATGGAACGCCCCTTCGCATGGTGGGAACGATCACCGACATCACCCATCGAAAGCGCGTCGAGGCCGAACTCGTCGCTGCGACGCAATTGCTGGAAGAGGCCCAGGCGGTCGCTCGAACGGGCAACTGGTCCTTCGACCTTGCGACGGGCGAGGCGAAGTGGTCGAAATATCTCTTCACGCTGCACGGCCGGGATCCGGCCCATGGCGTGCTTGCCGTTGGTGAGGTGATCGATCGATTCGAGCCGCAGGACGCGGAGCGATTGCAGCGCGCCATCGCTCGCACCCGCGAAGACGGAACGCCCTACACGCTGATTCTCAGGACGCGCGGATTCAATCCCCATGTGCGATGGGTGCGAAGCGAAGGTCGCGCCCGACGCGACGCATCGGGTGCGATCGTCGGGCTGTTCGGCACGACGACCGATGTCACGGCCGAAATCGAGCGCGAGGAAGCGCTGCATGTCGCCCGCAATCAGGCCGACGCCGCGAGTCGGGCCAAGAGCGAGTTCCTCGCCAACATGAGCCATGAGATCCGCACGCCGCTCACCGCCATTCTCGGGTTTGCGGAGCTCCTGCGGGGCGACCCCGCGGTCGCTGCGGATGCCGATCGCCGAACCCAGGCGGTCGACATGATTCGCGATGCCGGACAGCATCTCCTGACCGTCCTGAACGATGTCCTTGATCTCTCGAAGATCGAAGCGGCGCGGATGACCGTGGAGTCGATCGAGACGCCGCTTGTCTCGATCCTGCATGAGGTCGCGCGGCTGACGCGCCCCGCGTCGATACGGAAGGGCGTTCCCGTGGCGATGGTCTTCGCGACGCCGCTCCCCGATCGCGTGCGAAGCGACCCCACGCGGCTTCGGCAGATGCTGCTCAATCTGGTCGGCAATGCGGTCAAGTTCACGGATGTCGGTCAGGTGACGATCATCGCCCGCTGCAACGAGCGTCCCGCGGGGACTGAGCTGGTCATCGATGTCGTCGATACCGGACCGGGCTTGAGCGACGAGCAGGCGGCCTCGCTCTTCCAGCCCTTTGAGCAGGTCGATCGAAGCGTCACGCGCCGCCACGGCGGATCTGGGCTTGGACTCGTCATCACGCGGCGGCTGGCGGCGTTGATGAGCGGTTCGGTCACCTTGGCGGAGACGAAGGTCGGCGAGGGTTCCCGCTTTCGGCTCTCGCTTCCGATCGAGGTCCTCCCGCACGCGACATTCGTTCCCTCACCGGAGTCGGCGTCGACCTACGAGGCGCCGCTCGCTCCGGCGCGCGTCGATCGGCCGGCCACGAGGCTCTCCGGTCGCGTGCTCGTGGCGGAGGACCTTCTCGACAACCAGAAGCTCATTCAGATTCATCTGGCCAACGCCGGAGCGGTCGTGGCGTGCGCGCTCAACGGCCGACTCGCCCTCACGATGTTGGACGAGGCACGGGCGAGCGGGCAGCCGTTTGACCTCCTGGTGACCGACCTGCACATGCCCGAGATGGACGGCTATACGCTGGTCGAGACCCTTCGGTCGCGCGGTGATGACATTCCGATCGTCGCGCTGACCGCCCGCGCGTCCGCCGAGGATGCCCATGAGTGCCTCGCGATCGGCTGCAACGCCGTCGCGGTGAAGCCACTCGACTCGTCGAGGTTCCTTGCCACATGCGCTCGATGCATTGACGAGCGAGCGTGTGCGAGCGATGAGCGTGGACTTCGCTGAACTCCGCCGCATCTGCCGAGTGCGCGACGAGAGGCGGTCCCGCTCGCGCTATGCCGTAGCGTCGGGCGCCTCTCCCCGACCTCGCCGAAGCATGCCGTACGCCAGCAGCCCGATGGGAATCGGAATGCCAAGCGACACGGCGGCGGGCGTGATCTCGCCGATGGCGAGGATGCGATCCGCCCGGGCCATCGTCGCCTCCGGTACGACGCCGTTGGGGTCCGGAAGAGGCCAGTACCCGGCGGCGGACATGCGAACGATGTCCGCCTCCTTGACGAGCGGATCGCGCGCCTGAGCGATCGTCAGGCCGAACGATCCGCAATTCATCTGAGCCAGCAACGCGTCGAGCTCGGCACGAGAGTGAACGACGGCGGCGATGGCGACCGGAACCGGGTCGCCGACGCTCGCGCCCTCTCGCTCCCGTCGGATGACGCCTTCCACGCTCACGTCGAGCGCGATGTCGGACGGAAAGCCGGGAAGCGGCAGCGCGAACGACGCGACGCTGCGCACATGGCTTCGTACGGTGCTGGCAAGCGTGAACGGATGGTCCAATCCATCGGGATTGCGCAGCTTGAACACCGTTCCATTCGATGTCCCACTCGATCGCTGGCTGGTGACCATCCGCGGTGTCGGAATGAGCAACAGCGCCATCACGACGGCCGTCCCCAGCAGGAGGAACGCTTGGTACCCGTCCACCATCGTGAAGAGAAGCGGGTGGTTCCCGCGCTCGCGGCGGAGGCCTGACGAGATGCCCGCCGCCTGAAGAGCGGCGCGTTCCTTCCCGCACTCGGGACATGTCGGCTGCGGGTCGAGCAGGTGATGCCCGCAGGCGATGCATGTGCCCTCTGCACCCGGCCGCCGTCCCTTGAACCATGCAATCACCAGCGCGACCGCGATGGGCAGCACAAGGGCCGCAAGAATGCCATAGACAACGAGGTGCACAGACCCTGGCGCCGCACCCGGGCGCCTCGTCAGGACCCAGAGAATCCACGGCGGGCCGTGGACGACGAGGAGCGCCATCGGAAGCAGCACCCACGGCGGCCTGATTCCACCCACGGAACCGCGGCTCATCAGCCCCCGCAGACTTCGGGCGAGCAAGAGAACGAGGAGTGCACCGACAACCGTCGGGAGATACCACCACATGCCGGGAAGGTATCAAAGGCTCCCTCCGAACGGTGGGGCAAACGGCGGTTCGAAGAGCGGGGCGAAGAGACCTGAACCCCGCCTTGAAGGGGGAAGATCACGCTGGCAAGGGAAAGCGTGTGCGCTGAAGATCGCGCAGGCCGGCGTGGCATGTGCGATCTGCGCACTCGCCGCGCACGGGTTGTTGCGCGGACCGACGGCCGGCTGGGGCACGCGTGCCCAGCGCTTGATCGATCCAGACGACGCGTGCGAGCTGATCTACCCAGGCGAACTGTGTCGAGCTCGTCCGTCCGCGCGAGCACGCCCTTCATAAATCGGGGGCGCCGCAGGCGGACTGGCTGGTTCGTCTCTCGGCTCTTTGACCAACCACTCCTCAAAATGTGGTCTTCCAAAGCGCGTAAAGAAGCTAACTCGCCAATCTCAACCTCGTGTCAGCAATGTATTTCCAAAACAGAACACGACGTTCCGGGTCAAGCAGCTCCGCCAACCGCTTGATCGCCTCCTCACTGGCCTGAACGAGCGACACCTGAAGCACCCTGACACCCGACTCCTCGGGGCGCGCAATCCAACGATGCAGATGCGGCAGTGCCTCCCATTCGTCGACTGAACTGCGCACCAGCCCCCATCGAAGTTCCGATCGGCGCGCCTGATAGTGGGTGTAGATTGACACCCACTCGGGTGGCGTCACTCCGTCCGGCAGGAACTGCTTGTCATTCCCATCAAAGCACGCATCTACGAGGTCGCGAGCGAACACTCGCGGACAGAAGCCCCGATATGCGATCCCCCGAAACTCAATCGAGAGGTCCTCGCGCCCACGCTCACGGAGTAGCCCCTCGACAAACTCGACCAGCGCTAGCTGCTCGCGAAACAGAACACGATAGAGAGCGGAGTGCGCGGAGGACAGCTCCCGTACACGCGCTCTCTTGGACTCGCCATACTCGGCGGCTACCTTCGAGTGGAAGCTCTCGGTCGCTCTCTCGATGGCCACAATGGCATCGGACATTCGGGCGATGTGACCCCGAAGCGCCGACGCGGCCTCATGGCCGGCTCGAAGATCCAGAATTCGGACGTCGATGAGCGGTTCCAGTGAACGGCCGGGCGCAAGTTCATGCCTCACGCACCCGATGAGATCGAAGCGTGCCGCAATTCCGATGCTATCGACATACGACGTCTCGGTCACCAAATGCTCATTTGACCACGCTGCGACATTGGCCCGCTCCGCGACCCGACTGACCTCAATCTGCGACAATTCGCCTAGCGCAGCCTGTAACGAGACGACCAGCAGATCGCGGGCCGCCCGCTCACGCTCCGCAGCGACGGCCATGACTTTGAACGCCGCTCTGTTGATCGCGAACGCGTAATCTGCGCCTCCGCTTGCTCCCGCAACATCCTCCCCTCGAGCAGCCGCTTCACGCAATGCAACCACCCTTCGTCGCTCTTCGTCGCTAGCGTTCGAAAGGTCATACTCGGGATCCAGTTCCGGGAGCACCTCTCGCTGAAGGGCGAGGTGCTCCCGCTCATATGAGGCGCGCCGCTCCGCCGCCGCCTTGCCGACGGCGTCAGCGTAGTCATCCCAAAGCTGAGAAAGAACCGCACTCGATGCAGATAGATTGGCACCACAGTCCATCGCAATGGCAAGGAAATCGGCTCGCGAGAGAAACTGACTAGGCGGCGTCCGACGAATTGCAGCCAGCGTGTCATCCTGACGGACTTCTGCAATCGCGTACAGCGACGCCCCCCCGTAGCAGTCAGCTAGTGCGCCGTCAGGGCGGCAAACGAGATCCATCGGCCACATCACAGCGCCGATGAGTCCGCATCGATACAGCATGCGTCGGCTCGAAATGTTCAAGATCAGCTCCGTACTTGTGGCAAGCGGCGAATGTCGAATCGGCGTGTCGGACTGATCCACGCGCCAACTCGCACTCTCAAGAGCTGAAGATCCTAATCCAGTCAGCAGGACCCCACTTTGGACACCCGGATTTTGGAGGAACCGTGGACATCCGATGCCTCACTACCGCCGATGGGCGGCGTGATCACCGCTTCAGCCCCTCCAGAGGTTCCCCGCACGAAAGCCACCTTCCATGCTGACTCGCGACCCTATCTGCAGTCGGCATGTCATGTGCGCGTGACCAGCGGATCGCTGTCCAGACCAAGCAGGCGGCATCCGGACTCGCCATCCCTGAGCTCTGCGGCCTGTACGCCAGTTTGGACCGCGGCGGGGCGAAGAGCGGGGCGAAGAGACCTGAACCCCGCCTTGAAGCGGGAAGATCACGCTGGCAAGGGAAAGCGTGTGCGCTGAAGATCGCGCAGGCCGGCGTGGCATGTGCGATCTGCGCACTCGCCGCGCGCGAACCCGGAGGGCGCTTCGGGTTGCCTCGGCTGGCATCAGTCGATATCGACGGTCAGCTTGAAGTTGCCGACCGCGCTCTGGTATCCGGAGACGCGGATGTAGAAGGCTTCACCGATCTGGGCGTTGACGAAGAGTTCCGACTTGCGATTGAAACCGCCGAGCTGACAGCCCACCGTGGGGGAGTCGTCGTTGCAGGCGATCTCGTCCCCGGGGCCGTTGCAGTCGGAATACACGGCGAGCGTGGTGTCGAAGTCGGTCGCCGCGTTGCAGGTCGAGATACGAGCCGTGCCCGTGCTCGCCATCACAAATCGGTACCACTCGTCGCGGTCGTCGTTGAGCGCGCAGCTCGACAGGTCCGCCTGCAACCAGGTGTCGCCAGCGTTGGTGCCGAGGACTTCGACATGGTTCACGGAGGGGAGGAGGTTCGGGATGTCGCAGCGGTCGCCCCGCTTGATCGGACGAATGGTGAGGAGGCCGGGCCCCTCGGCGACGTCGCCGTTGGAGAACTTGTAGCCGCCGACGCGAATGTTGATGCAGTCATTCGGGTTGGTGTCGAATTCGATGTAGGAGGTGACTCCGCCGTTCGCATCGTCGCTGCACCCGGCCAGCGCAAGGTTGACCAAGGCATTGTTCGGGCAAATGCAAACGTCGTCGATGATCAACAGGTAGGCGCCGAGCACGGTGTCGAACTCGGAGTCGTAGGTGTGAACGATCAGCTTTCCGGGGTACGGCGGGTAGTAGCGGAACCAGATGTCCTTGCCGATCGTCGCCCGGTCGTTGCCACAGAGCGCTGGGAAGAAGAGCGGGGTGTCGGTCGCGCTGGCGTTGCAGAACTCATGGACGACGATTTCCCCTTCGAGAAGGATCGCCTGGTCGCAGTTGTCGTTGATCGGCGCGGCGCAGGGACCCCAGGCGCCAAGCAGGATCGCGAGATCGGCAGCGTCGGTCGTCCCGCTTGCATTCAGATCAGGCAGTCCGTCCGAGCCCCAATCACCGAGCAGGATGGCGAGGTCGGCCGCATCGGTGACGCCGTCGTTATCGAGGTCGCTCGCGCACGGGCACACGTCGCCGCTGGCGAAGGTGGAGTTCGTCGCCACGAGGGCGGCGCAGGCGAGGAGAGCCGAGAGGGCGGTCTCCGAGGCGGCGAATCTGGTCTTGATGCTCATGCGACGGCTCCTGCTTCGGCGAACGAAGCGGTGAGTGGCAGGCACCCCGTTGAGTCCCCCCATGGAGTACTCGGGAGGGCCGCCCCCGATGAAGCTAATCGATGGCGACTCCGTCGAGACCATCAACTGTGGCGATACGTCGGAAAGGACCGCCCCTTTGGACACCCAGTTTCCGCCACATTCTGGAGGAACGGTGGACATCCGATGCCTCAGCGGCACCGCCGCGGTCAGCGCGACCTGTTCGCGTGACCAGCGGATCGCGGTCTCGCACGACGACACCCTGGTCGCTTCGCTCGACTCGTCCCTCCACAACAAACACCCCCCGTCGCGGCGAGCCGCGCGGGGGGTGCTTGGATGGGTCGCCGCCACGCATGTGCGGCACCCGTTTCGGAGGTCGGGCTGCGCCCTGGTCAGTTGACCTGCTCGCAGTTGATGATCGTGCCGAAGCCGATCGCGATGTCGAAGCCGGCGCCACCGTCGATGAACGGCGTGGCGAGCTGCGGACCATCGACAACCAGCTTGAGGATGTCGTTGCCGGCGCCGCCGAGGAGCTGCGGGGTGCCGGTGATCTGGCCCTTGCCGAACCAGTCGATGTTGTCGGCGCCGCCGTTGCCGTTCAGGGTGAGGTTCATCGCGCCGGGAGCCTCGGAGGTGAACTTCAGCGTGTCGCCGCCGTTGCCGCCGTCGATGTTGCCGAAGAAGGAGGCCGAGCCGCCGCGCTGGATGTTGCTGAGCTCGAAGATGTCGAGGCCGTCACCGAGCGTCGCGAAGCTCAGGAGATTGAGGTTGCCGGTGGTGAGGGCGTCGTTGAAGACGACGACCGAGTCGTTGCCGCCACCGAGGAAGGGGTTCACGGTGAGGTCCACCGCAGCGGCGTCAGAGACGACCGAGAGATCGAGCTTGTCGACGCCCGTGCCGCCACGCATGTTGAAGGCGATGGCGAGAAGATCGCTCACATCGGGCGACTGGACGACGCCGTACGCCTCGTTGTTGCCGTTGCCGGCCTGCACCGACCAGCTCGCGATGAGGCTCGGGGCGCCGGCGAGGACCTCGAACATCGTGATGTCATTGCCGTTGCCGCCGATGTGGGTGACATTGGTCGTCACGGTCGTGGCCGCGGCCGACGGGTCGTAGATGACCTTGACATCGGAGTTGCCGGTGCCGGTCTCGATCGTCACGGTCGGGAGGATCGGGGCGAACATGCGGAACTCGATCGCGTCCTGCGCCGGGCCGCTCTTCAGCGAGATCGCGGTCACGCCGGTGAAGGTGGTCTGGGTCGCGCCGATGACGCCGCTCAGGGTCACGGTGCCGGCGACCGGACCGACGACGACTTCGATCTGCTGATCGGTGTTGAACGCGGTCGTGTTGATGGAGAGGACGCCGTTGGAGATCGTGGCGGAGCCGAGGGCGTTGGCCGCGCAGGCGAGAGCCAGGGCGACGGAGGCGGGACGGACGAGCGACTGGGGCTGACGGGAGAACATGGCGGAACCTTTCGAGCGTGTGTCTGTGTCTCTGATCTGCGTCCGGGCCCAAACGACGGATCCCGAACCTGTGTGTCCCACCGACGACTTGGTCGGTGACACACGCATGTCCGGGATCCGATTGCCGCTGATACCTCGCGGCGTGAAAATCTGGAGCCTTCTTCGCCGATGGGCGACGCCGACGAACTCCCCCGATTAGCTCCAGCTTCCAAGCAGGAGCGACAGGTCCGCCGCCCCGACCGCGCCGTCGCCGTCGAGGTCCGCCGCGCAGGAGCCGCAGGCCCCCCACCCGCCGAGCAGGATCGCGAGATCGGCGCTGTTCACGCTGCCGTCGCGGTTGAGGTCCGCTGCCGCGAACGCGGGAATCGCCTGCATCGCGGCCCCGATGTCGATGCGGCCGAAACCGAGCTTGCCGACATAGTTCGGGTTGATCGCATCGAGCGGACGCGCGGTCGCGAGGAGCGCGTCGAGTCCGACGGCGCCGTCCTCCGCGCGGGCGACCGCGAGCGTCGCAGCGCCGCTCACGAGGGCCGCCGACATGCTGGTGCCGCTCCACGATCCATACTGGCCGCCGGGAATCGGACCGACGATCGCGTTGCCCGGTGCGCAGAGGTCGAGCGACTCGCCGAAGCTGCTGAACTCGCTCTTGATGTCGGTGATGAGCGTCGCACCGACCGAGATGACGCCGGGCAGCGCCGCCGGATACTGCGGCGTCTCGTTGCCGAAGTTTCCGGCGCTCGCGACCACGATCCGTCCCTGGGACACGGCGAGGGCGACGATGTCGTCGAGAATGCCGGCCGTCGACTCGGTCGCGATGCTCACATTGATGACATCGGCGCCAGCCGCGATGGCCGCGGCGATTCCCTGCGAAAGGGTGAAGACATCGGCCAGGCCGTCGCTGTCGAGAACGCGAATCGGAAGGAGGGCCGCATCCGGCGCCATCTTCGCAATGACCCCCGAGAGGTGCGTGCCGTGTCCGACGGACTCGTCGATGAGCCCGTCGTTGTCGTTGTCGATGCCGTCGCCCGCGTCGAGCGGTCCGCCGGGCAGCAGGGAAATTCCCGGCAGCAGCGTCGCGCCCGCGAAGGCCGGATGCGAGGGATCGATGCCGGAGTCGACGACCGCGACGATCGCGCCGGCGCCGCGCCCGAGGCGATGGGCGATCGGGAGTCCGATGTGCTCCCAGGATGGCTGGTTGGTGAACGCGCTCTCGATCGAGATGAAGTAGAAGCTCTGCGTCTGCCCCTCGCTCGACTCCTCGATCGCGTTCACCGTGATCTCGAGAATGCGCGGGTCGCCCTCGAGCGCGTCGATGACCTCCGTCTCGCAGAGCGGCTCGGGCACGAAGAGCTGCCATGCTCCGATCTCCGGAATCGCGGCGATCGCCGCGAGCCCCGGGAACTGGGCCTGGGCATCGGCAAGCACCGCTGCGATCGACGCTCCGGGCGCGAGGCGCAGGATCACCTGATCCTCGACGGCGCGTTCGTCCTCAAGACAGTCTCCGCCGACCGCAGCGCCGGCCACGAGGCCATGGGCGAGGATCGCGGCGAGCGTGAGTCGTCGCGCGGCTGCGAGCCGCGTCGTCGGACGGGTGGTTCGGTCGATTCCGATGTGGATGGGTGTCATGGCGAAGTCCTCTCCTTCACCGGCACCGCGGGCGCATGCGCGTCGCGGGCCGGACCGTAGATCATGAATGGCGCCCAAAGCGCCGGGTGCTCGTCGCGGTCGATCTCCTCGCGCATCGCCCGCGTCAGCGCGGCGGCGAGTCCGTCGCCGGCGCGAACCCGATCCGCCACGCCGGCCATCATGCGTCGCGTGTGACGATCGCTCGCGGCCCACTCGCTGGCGATGATCTCCGCGGCGCCGGCGGCGAGGAACGCCCGTACCAGACCGCCCGATTCGTCCCCGCCGAGGCGCACGAGACGACCGCTCTCGCACGCCGCGACGACGACGCTCGCCCCGCGCAGGTCGGCCCGCTCGATGTCCCGAGCGGTCCACCATCCGTCGGCGAGACGGAGTCCCGCGGACCGCGGACTGCCCGCCGGAAACCGACCGTGCGCGGCGATGTGGATCGTCGAGGCCTCGGAGGCGGCCTGCGTCACCACCTCGCGCGTCGCGGCGGCGCCGCGGAGAACCAGCGCATCGGGCCACGCTTCGGCGATGCGGTCGACCTCCTCGTCGATGGCCGGCGCCCGAGCGTCGGAGACGCCGACGATGAGCCGCGGCCCGCGGCGCGGCAGGCGCTCGCCAAGGGCGACGAGTCCGCTTGCGGAGGGTGCGAAGCCGACGGTCGTGCGCTCGATCGCGAAGCGGTTGCCGTCGTGGAGCGCCTGGAAGGGCACGCCGAGGAGCGCCCCGGCGGGCACATGACGGACATCGAGCGCCCCGTCGAGGGCGGCGGCGATCGGCTCGATCAGCATCGCGTGGAGCCGCCGGAGGGCGCGTACCGCGTCGTGGCGGAATCGCTCGGCGAAGCGAGAGCTCTCCCCCGCCATGATGCGTCGGGCGATCTGGAAGCGGGCGGCCTCCGTCGCGTCGGCGAGTTCGCTCGCGTGCGCATCGAGCCGGATGCAGTCCGTTCCGCCACGGCGCACGACGATCGCGGCGATGCGCCCTGCGGCGACGACCCATTGCACGAGGGCGGTCGACGCCGGCAGCGCGGCCCGCACGCCGTCGAGCGTTCGCGTGCTGGCCACGGCCCCACGCTCATGCGCGGCCGCGGCCCGCACCTCGACCACGCGAAGCCGTTCCTCGATCGACCGAACCTCGTCATGCCACGCCCGAAGGCCGCCCGCCTCCTCCCGATCGGCGCGGCTCCACTGCAGGTTGAGCCGCTCGCGCAGGACGCGGGCCTCGGCGTCGAGCGGATCTTCGACGCCGTCACCGCGCTGCTCGCGACCGCCGTCGATGCGGTCGAGGAGCGAGCGGTTGCGCCCTCCCTCGACGGCGTCGAAGAGCTCTTCGGCGGCGAGCCGCTCGGAGACCAGCAGCGAGGCCGCGTGCATCTCATGGATCGACGCGGCGTGCGCTGCGAACGCGCTCCGCAGACGATCGGCCTGCAGCGAGCCACGCGTGCGCTCGACGAGCGCGATCCCGCGCCGGCCATCGTCGATCGCCGCATCGCTGCCGAGACCGAGGCCGATGCGGACGCGCAGGCACTCCGTCTCGAGCGGCGCGAGTCCGTAGGATCGGGCGATCTCGATCGCCTCGTCGATGGCAGCCCGCGCCCGAGCGCCGTCGCCGTCCTGGGCCGCCGCGTTCGCCGCCTCGGCAAGGGCGACGCACCGCTCGATGCGCCGATCGCACAGGAGGTCGATGGCCTCGTCCAAAGCCGCCCGCGCCGCCTGCACCCGGCCGAGCGCGCGATGCGCGGCCCCTTCGACGAGAAGCCATCGCCCGCGCTCCACCGCCCGGGCCCCCGCATCGAGTCCGGCCGCCTGCGACTCGCAGGGCCCCCGGTGGGTGTCGATCACGCGAAGCGCAGCCCGCGGCTCGCCGCAGCGGAGAAGGACACGCACCAGCGCCCGAGCGGCGCGGGAACGCTCGCTCACGAGGCCGGCGCCGACGAGGCCCTCCAGCGCACCCTCGAGTTCGATGCGGGCCTCGACGAGGAGGCCTGCGGCGGCGAAGAGTTCGGCCTGTTCGGCCCGCAGGCGGGCGACATCGCCGAGCGCGCCGGCACGCTCGTGCCCGCGCCGCGCCCGCTCGTACCGCGTCGTCGCGTCGCCGAGCCGTCCAAGGCGACTGGCGAGGTCCGCGAGATTGCCGCCGACGATCGCCGCGGCTCGCTCGAGCCCGAGATCCTCGAGCGTCGTCAGCGCCGAGCGGAACGCGTCCTCGGCTTCCTCGAAGCGCCCGAGCTCGAGGAGCACCTCGCCGCGATTGCTCTCCAGTTGGGCGCGGACCGGCGGCTGCGAGGCGAACGCGATGACGCAGCGGTCGAAGTGCTCGAGCGCGAGCGCCGGCTGGTGACGGGTCTTCTGCAGGACGCCGAGATTCGCGTCGGCCTTCGCCGCGAGGAGGGCGAGCGACGGATCGGACGCGGCGAGTCCGGCGATCGCGTCCCGACCGCGCACGCCTTCCGCGAGGGCCTGCTCCCAATGTCCGCGTCGCGAGAGCGGATGGATCATCGCGACCCGACCGCGGGCCGCGAGCAGGATCTCGCCCGCGGCGTCGGCGACGGCGACGAGTTCGCCCAGGGCGGCGAGCGCCTCGTCGAAGCGATTCGCGTAGGAGCGGGCGTGGCCAAGCGAGAGAAGCGAGCGGCACAGGGCGTTCGTCGCGGCCCGCGCGCGGGCGTGATCGGCGAGCGACACGAGCGTGTCGATCGTCCACGGAAGCGCACCGATGTCCGCCAGCGCCGCCGCGTCGAGCGCATCGCACACCGCGTGCATCGCCGGCCCGTCCCATGCGGCGCCGTCGAGCATCGCGTGGAGGGCGTGGGCCTCGCGCGCGCCGACCGCGGAGCGCGCGGCGGAGCGACGGGCTTCCTCCTCCGTGTTCGGCCCCGTGGGCGGAGGCCTCTCGGGTGGAGCGGACATCATCGTTGGGATCCGCCTGCACCCGATGCCGGGGCGTCGAGCGAGAGACGCAGCGAGACAGCGCCCGCGCCGTCATCGAGTTCGATCCAGACGAGATAGACGCCTGCCTCGATGTCGAAGCGGAAGCCGCTCTCGTCCGGCACGCAGCGCACGAGCGGCGTCGCCTCCGGCTCGTGGGCGTGCACGACAGCGACCTCGGTCGGCTCCGATCCGGCGGAGACCAACTGACCGCGCACCCGCCAACGGGTGCCCTCGTCGATCGGCGTCGCGACGAGATCGACGCGCAGGTCGTCCGCCTCGAACGCGACATGGATGTCATCCGCAGCGGTCGCTTCCGATCGCCACCCGGCGAGGGCGAGTCCCTCGCGCGAGTCCGCCACGATCGAGGCCACCGTCGCCTTCAGCCAGGCGATCGGCGAGCTCGCCGCCGCAGCCGCGTTCCGGCGGCGGAAGGCCTCAACCGCCCGTCCGACGGCACCCACCGGCGGTTCGTCGCGGTGGGAGGACCGCAACGCCCCCGCGATGCGCTCGTGTTCCTCGGGCGAGGGCTGAAAGTCAGATTCGGGGGGAAGGGTGGTCATGGCTCTGGGCGAGGGGAGGCGACTATCGGGAGGAGCTTCGCGATCAACGGGGGTCTGCCGTCGAGGTGCGGGCGGCATGCCGTCGATCGCAACAATGCCATGTCACGGACCTCGTGGTCGCAGATACAGCCGCCGACGAGCGCTGCCCGACAAGGCGTGGATCGGGTCCGCGAACCTGATCAGTCGGGCTCCTCCGTGGGAAGCTGCATCGGGTCGATGCCTGAGGCCCGGAGTCGCTCGGCAAGCTTGGCGAGGCAGCGGGCTCGCGTCGGTCCGAGACTCCCGACCGGCATGCCGAGACGCTCGGCGACCAGGGCGTACTGGGGGCGTTCGCCATCCGTCTCGGTGGCGGCGATGAGTGCCTCGAGGAGGGCCCGACACCGCTCTCCGATCGCGTCCAACGCCTCCCGCACGCTGTTCAGCCGCTCCCAGCGGTCGATCGCCTCCTCCGGCGATTCGCTCGAGCGCTCCCGCGCGACCGGGTCCCGGCGAGCCTTTCGCCGCCGCTCAAGCGCCCGAAGCGTCACCCGCTGCGAGGTCGTTGCGATCCACTTCGTCAGCCCGCTATCCCGCTCGATCGCGGGGAGCTTGGCGTGCAGGATGGCGAAAACCTCCTGAAAAACATCCTCGCACGCGGCCTGATCGAGGCCCGCCCGGCGCGGGAAGCTGAAGACGAGTCGCCGATAATGCTGCACCAGCTCATGCCATGCGGCAGCCTCGCCGGCCCGGCATCGGGCGACGAGGGCGAGATCGAAGGTATCGGTGCGTTCGTGCGCGGCGCCGCGCACCGCCATCACATGGGTCCTCTGTGCTCACGATGTGCCATCGACGCCCGATGGGCCCGCGACGAGGCGGCAAGCCGTCGGTCTGGCGAGCATCTTCTGCTTCGCCGGCGCGAAGGGGGCTGGATTCGACGACCCGGGGAACCGATCCCATGGAGTGTGGCGTCACGCTCGGCGCAACCCTTTCCGTCGAGCCCAGCTACCATGCCCCACCGGGGGCTCGGTGTCAACGACCATCCCCGAGAACCACATGCTCCGGGTGCACCCGTTCGAAGCTCTTCGCCCCGCCGGCAGCCGTGCCGCACTCGTCTCCTGTCCGGCGGCGATCGCGGGAGCGAGCGGTCCCTCGGGGGCCGCCTGCGGCTGCTGCGATCCAGCGACCGATTCCTATCGGGCGGTGCTCGAGGCGGGTAGTGACGACGAGGCCCGCCAGACGATCGAGCGTCTGCTCGCCCACGGCGCGTTGGTACCGGACCCGGAACCGCGGATGTATGTCTACCGCATCACGCGGGACGGCCGCCGTCAGGTCGGCATCGTCGCGACGGTCGAACGGAACGGACTCGACGCGAGGGTCGATCCGATGGAGGCTCCGACTTGGGCCGAGCCCGCGACCGCGATCTTCGAGGATGCCGCCGGCACCCTCCTCGGCTTCGCCGCCGAGGACATGAATGAGCGGCCGATCTTCCACTTCAACGCCGGAGACGGCACGACCCACAGCGGTTGGCTCGCCCGCGATCCGGCCCGCTATGTCGAGGCCTTCGCCGCCCTTCCGACCCGCGCGTCCCTCGTTCGCCCCGGCGCGTGCTCGGGCTGCGATCGGATGCTCGCGCTCCTCCTTGATCGCACCACCGCCCTCGACCCCCTGCCGGCTCCGCGCTGCGGGCTCTTCGTCCAGCGCACCGCGCTCGCCGTCTGACGCCCTCGCGTGCCACGTCCCACTCCGCAAAGGTCCCCCGAAGCATGAAGATCCTTGTCGCCGACCGCTTCGATAGCTTCGCCATCGAGGCCCTCCGTCAGCTCGGCGAGGTGGAGACGCGCCCCGAGATCTCCGCGGACGAGCTCGCGGCGGCGATCGCGGAACTCCGACCGACGGTGCTGCTTGTCCGTTCGACGCGGGTGACCGCCAAGGCCCTTGCCGCGACCGACCGCCTCGCGCTCGTCGTCCGCGCCGGGCCGAGCACGGACTCGGTCGATGTGCACGAGGCGAGCCGCCGCGGCATCTTCGTCGCGAGCACGCCCGGCAAGAACGCGATCGCGGTGGCGGAACTCGCGTGGGGACTCATTCTCGCCTGTGACCGGCGCATTCCCGACCAGGTCGAGGATCTCCGCAAGGGACAGTGGAACCGCGTCGAGTACGCGAAGGCAAGCGGCCTCTGGGGACGCACGCTCGGCATCGTCGGCTTCGGCCAGGTCGGTCGCGAGGTCGCCGCCCGCGGCAAGGCCTTCGGCATGCGCGTCGTGGCGTGGAGCCGCAACCTCACCGAGGAGGCCGCGGACCGCGTCGGCGTCGACTATGTCGCGAACATCGTCAATGTCGCCCGGCTCGCCGATGTCGCGAGCATCTCGGTCGCATCGACGCCCGAGACGCAAGGCCTCATCGGCGAGAAGTTCTTTCACGCGATGCGCGTCGGGGCGACCTTCATCAACACGAGTCGCGTCGGCGTGATCGACGAACGGGCGCTCGCGAAGGCGATCGGCGACAAGCAGCTTCGCTGCGGCCTCGACGTGACCGCCCACGAGCCGACCTCCGGGAGCGGCGCGTATGCGAGCGAACTCATGCGGCTTCCCTCGGTCTACGGCACGCATCATGTCGGCGCCCACACCGAGCAGGCCCAGCGGGCGACCGCGACCGAGGCGATCCGCGTCATCCGCTCGTGGGCCGAGACCGGCCAGGTGCCCAACTGCGTGAACCGCGCCGCGGCGACGCCGGCGACCGCCGTCCTCACCGTGCGACACCTGAACAAGCCGGGCGTCCTCGCCCATGTCTTCTACACCCTCGGCCAGGCGCAGATCAACGTCGAGGAAATGGACAATGTCGTGTACGAGGGCGGCGAGGCGGCCTGCGCGAAGATCCAGCTCTCGCGACTGCCGAGCGAAGAGCACATCGTGACGATTCGCAAGAATCCGAATGTGCTCGGCACCGCGCTTTCGCTCATCCGACGATGATGCGCCGATGATCCCGCGGCGTTGGAACTTCTCGTCCGGTCCGGCGATGCTTCCGGAGACGGTGCTCCTGCAGCTTCGCGAGGAGCTGTGGTCCATCGACGGCTCGGGCATCGGCATCGCCGAGCACTCGCATCGCGGTCCGGTCTTCGATCGCGTGCTCGATGACGCGATCGCGGCCGTGCGCGAGACGAGCGGACTCGGAAGCGAGTGGGAGGTCCTGTTCCTCCAAGGGGGCGCGACGATGCATTTCGCCCTCATCCCGCTGAACTTTCACGCGCCCGACCGGACGGTCGCCTTCCTCGACACCGGCGTCTGGACGCAGAAGGCGATCGTCGAGGCCCGCCGCGTCGGACCGGTCGCCGTCGCGTGGAGCGGCGAGCGGTTCGGCTGGTCGCGGATGCCGGACGGCGACGCGTTCGCGCTGCCCGCCGGCACGGCGTATCTGCACTACTGCACGAACAACACGATCGAGGGGACGCGCTACGCGAGCGCGCCGGCGACCGGCGCTCACGCGCCGCTCGTCGCCGACGCATCGAGCGACATCTTCGGTCGGCGCTACGACCTCGATCGTCACGCACTCGTCTTCGCCGGCGCCCAGAAGAACATCGGATTGAGCGGCAATGTGCTCGTCCTCGTCCGCAAGGACTTTCTCGAGCGCGCCCGACGCGACCTGCCGCCGATGTTCTCCTACCTCGAGCACGCCCGGACGGGCTCGCGCCAGAACACGCCGAACACCCTCGGCATTCGGGCCATCGGACTCTGTTGCCGCTGGATCCTCGCCGAGGGAGGCGTCGCGGCGCTCGAGGCCCGCAACGCCGCGAAGGCCGCGCTCCTCTACGGCGCGATCGACGGGAGCGGCGGCTTCTACCGCGGCTGCGCGGACGCCGCGAGCCGCTCGCACATGAATGTCACCTTCCGCCTGCCGAGCGCGGCGCTCGAGGCCCGCTTCGTCGAGGAGGCCGCGGCCGAGGGGCTCGACGGACTCGCCGGCCATCGCAGCTTCGGCGGCGTGCGGGCGTCGATCTACAACGCGATGCCGCTCGCCGGCTGCGAGGCGCTCGCGTCGTTCATGCGGGACTTCGCCCGCTCCCGCGGCTGAGCTCGCCGTCGCCGAACGAGAGCGCGCCGCGCCCGACGGGCAGGTCGAAACGCTCGCGCGTGCGGGCGTAGCCGATGCCGCCCATGCGGCCGACGGCATCGAGCTTCGCCGGATCGATGCGCTGGCGCTCGTCGAGGATGCGCTCGTCGACATGGACGCGGAGGACGCGCCCGATCACGAGATTGCCCGCCGACGGCACGCCGGGCCCGAAGCGGATGACCTGGAAGGTCTCGCACTCAAAGCTCGCAGGACTCTCCGCGACGCGCGGCGCCGCGACCGAGATCCCCGGGACCGGCGTGAGACCGGCGAGCTCGAACTCGCTCGCGCCGTAGGGCAACGGCTCGCCGCAGGCGACGACACGGCGGATGATCGCGTCCGTCGCAACGCCGACGGTGAAGACGCCGGTGCCGCCCTCCCATCGCGGCTTGCAGTTGCGGAGCGTGTCCTTCTCGCCTCCCCGCTCGTCGTTCGCCGGACAGAATCCGAGCATGAAGGGTTCGCTCGAGAGCATGGCATAAAAGGAAAAGGGCGCGAGGTTCACGCGCCCGTCAAGGCCGACCGACCCGACGACGGCGATCGGCCGCGGCACCACGAGCCCGATCCCGAGCCCGTAGCGGCGTGCGGGCGTGAGTTCCTCAGCGCTCCAGTGCATGTCGGTTCCCTTCCTCGAGCAGCCGGTCGAGCAGACCCGCGCAGGCGGCATCGATCATGGCAAACATCTCGTCGAAGCCATCCGGCCCGCCGTAGTAGGGATCGGGCACCTCGATGCCGCGCGGCAACGACTGGGGCGCGGGGTGGTAGGCGAGGAGCAGCTCGAGCTTCGTGCGCGGCGCGCCGCGCTCGACGAGATCGGAGTGGTTCGCCCGGTCCATCACGATGAGTCGGTCGAAGCGCGTGAAGTCGGCGGCCGTCACCTGTCGCGCCCGACCCGGCAACTCGACGCCATGCTTCGCCGCCACCGCCAGCGACCGCTTGTCCGGCCGCTCGCCCGCGTGCCATCCTCCGGTCCCCGCGGAGTCGACTTCGAAGCGCTCGAGGACGCCACGCTCCTTGGCGCGATGGATGAACACGCCCTCCGCGACGGGACTCCGGCAGATGTTGCCCATGCAGACGAAGAGAATGCGATGCGATGCGGACATGCGTGGTTCTCCGGCGACCGATCAGCCCTTCGCCTGGAGGTGCGCCTCGAGGAGCCAGAGGCGCTTGTCGAGGTCGCGGGTCATCGCCGTGTAGAGGTCCGCCGTGCAGGCGTCGCCGAGCTTCTCGCTCGCGTCGATCGCGGCACGCGATGCCTTGGTCACCTGGGCCAGGGCGTCAACGAGGAGTCCAACCGCCCGCATGCCGGGCAGCTCGCCGGCCGGAAACGCCTTCAGCCGAGAGGACTTCACCACCCTGCGAAGGTCCCCCTCCGCAACGCCGCCGAGCGCGGTGATGCGCTCCGCGACATCGTCGATGTGCCCGTCGATGCCCTCGCTGAAGTCGTCGAAATGCTCGTGCAGGGCGATGAATTGCGGCCCCTTCACATTCCAGTGCGCGTGCTTCGCGAGGGCGTGCAGATCGATCAGATCGGCGAGCGTCTCGTTCAGGATCGCGATCGCCGCGGTACGGGTGCGCTTGGGGAGATCGTTGGAGGTCGTCGGCACGGAGGGTTCCTCGCTCGCTGCACGCCAGGTTGCGGCGGATCGCCGGCGACCGGGATCCGAGATGGCCCCTGCCGGACGGAAGCGAGTCGGGGATGATACGAGCGCTCGTCCGCTGAACCGACGCGAACCCGGGCGACGCCGTGCTACACTTCCCGCACGCAACGGGGCCGATCCGGAATCGACCGGGCAAGGAAGGCTTGTCGTCGCGCGCCGTGGAGCATGCTTGCCACGTAAAAAGTATGCACAACAACAACTGCCAACACGCAGTACGCTCTCGCAGCCTAATTAGGCAGCGCGGAGATCCGGCCTCACGCCCGATAGGGCCGGACTCCGTCAAAAATCGGGCTGGTTCCCCCAAGCTGGCATGCTGAGGGGGAACGAGAACCTTCGTATGCCTTGGCCCGAACACACGCTGCCGTAGGCGGAGTGCCGGGACGAGAACAGAACCGACGGATACGCGCGTAGAAGCGGCTCGCTGATTGCTTCGGCACTGGGGTTCAAATCCCCACGGCTCCATTGACACAGGCCGCCCTCCCCCCGAAAGGGGGGGGCGGCCTGTGTCAATGGAGAGCAGCCGCCACAGAAAGCAGAGCAGCAAACAGAAGCCCACGCGGCTGCGGTCTGCCTCGGCTGCTCCGCTGCTCCCTCTGACGGGTCAGACCGCCAGCGAGACCGAGCGTGTCTGTCCGCCGTGCGTGCGCTCAGAGCACGCCAGCACCACCGCGGCGAACGCGCAGCGTGGACCACGACAACGACGGCCGGTGGTGCTGATTCGCTCCGAATGCGGCAACCGAAGCGCTGGTCGCACGCGAAGAAGCCCGCGTTTCCGCGCGACTCTCATCACAGCGACCCGGTCCTGATGACGCAAGTTGCCTCCTCCCTCATCAATTGAGTGGCAATGTCCCGCACCATGTCGAGCGTCCACCCGCCGACCGTCGCTAGAACGGAACGAACTCGCTGCCAGCTCGTCGGATCGCGCGTTGCGTCGAGGAAATCGTGCCCCGCGTTCGTCAGGGCGATTGGCAACGCCGTCGGGGAGCTGCTGCCAAAGCTCGTGACATCACTGACGCGCATCAACCCCGCTTGGCCAAGCAGATGGACGTGATAGCCGATCTGCTCTTCGCTGTAGCCTGGCAGCTCGAATGTCCGCGGTGCGAACCCGTGCGGATGCTCTTCACAGGCCCTCAGGATGAGCCGCACCAGATCAAGGTCGCGCTTCATGACGCGTCAGCATACAAATCAGTGTGAGCAGACAGCCAGCTTGAACCCTCGTCATAGCCCACCCAAGCTGACGGTCCAGGCCCGAACGACTCGTCGGGCGAGCGCTCCGGGGAGCTCAGGCCGAGGCACCGAACCTCGTTGCCCGAGGGACCAGCCAGCCTGTACTGAAGGAACTACCTCGATCCCGTCGAGCCAAGCGGGCCGGTCGATTACCATCCTCGCCGCATCACCAGCATGCACGACTCGTGCTCGTGGGGCTGAGGGCGCCCCGCAATCGTCAGGACCCTCGGTAACCAGCCCCAATCTGCCCCTCATGTCCGACCACACCACCTTCGCAAACCTCATCTGGCAGATCGCCGACCTCTTGCGCGGCCCCTACCGCCCGCCGCAGTACGAGCGCGTGATGCTTCCGATGACGGTGCTCCGCCGATTCGATTGCGTTCTCGCGGACACGAAGGCCAAGGTCGTTGCCGCGCACGAGAAGCACAAGGGCAGCAAGCTCGCGGGCGACGCGCTCGACTCGACGCTCAACAAGGTCGCTGGACAGCGGTTCCATAACCGTTCGCCGCTCGACTTCGCGAAGCTCAAGGGCGACCCCGACAACATCAACAAGCACCTGGTCAGCTACATCAAGGGCTTCTCGGCGAATGTCCAGCGCATCTTCGAGTACTTCGAGTTTGAAGCCGAGATCGAGAAGATGCACGAGGCGAACATCCTCTACCTCGTGGTCTCGAAGTTCGCCGATGTCGACCTCCATCCGTCGAATGTCCCGAACGAGGAGATGGGCCGAATCTTCGAGAACCTCATCCGCCGCTTCAACGAGCTCGCGAATGAGACCGCCGGCGATCACTTCACGCCCCGTGAGGTGATCCGCCTCATGGTCAACCTACTCTTCATCCACGACGACAAGCTGCTCGCCACCTCGGGCACGGTGCGCAAGCTCCTCGACCCGGCGTGCGGTACGGGCGGCATGCTGGCCGAGGCGCAGCGCTATCTGCGCGAGCACAACACCGAGGCCAAGCTCTACGCCTACGGGCAGGACTACAACAAGCGAGCCTACGCGACGGCCGCCTCTGACATGCTCATGAAGGAAGTGAGCCATGTCTCGTCAGGTGGGGGCGGCGGCGACACGGTCCGTTTCGGCGATATCTTTACCGACGACCAGTTCCCCTCCGACACCTTTGACTACTTCCTAAGCAACCCACCCTTCGGCGTTGATTGGAAGAAGCAGCAGAAGGAGATCCAAAGGGAACATGACAAGGGCAAGGGCCGATTCGACGCTGGACTGCCGCGCGTGAACGACGGCGCGCTCCTGTTCCTTCAGCACATGTGGAGCAAGCGCGAAGAGGTGAAGCCGAAGGAACACAAGGAGGGCTCGCGGCTCGCGATCGTCTTCTCTGGCTCGCCCATGTTCACGGGCGGCGCGGGCTCGGGCGAGAGCGAGATCCGCAGGTGGCTCCTCGAGAACGACTGGCTTGAGGCCATCGTCGCGCTGCCGGAGTCGATGTTCTACAACACCGGCATCGGCACCTACGTCTGGGTCGTCACCAACCGCAAGGAGAAGCGGCGCAAGGGCAAGGTGCAGTTCCTCGACGCGCGCGACGTGTGGACCGCGGGCGGCAGCGAGGACAGCAAGCGCAGCCTCGGCGACAAGCGGCGGCACATGACCATTGCGCAGATCGACGAGATCGTGCGCCTCTACGGCAAGTTCGAAGAGGGCCCGCGCTCCAAGATCTTCGACAACGCCGACTTCGGCTACACCCGCGTCACCATCGAGCGCTCACTTCGCCTGCGCTACCAGATGACGACGGACGACAAGGCGCGCTTCCTCGACGCCTGCCCTAACCTGCTCGACGACGTGCAGGCCATCGACAAGGCACTGGGTCGCGAGCCGCGCCTGGACTGGTCCGCGACGTGGGACGAGATCGAGGCGCTGCTGAAGAAGCGTGGGAGCCGCTGGAAGGCGACCGAGCAGAAGCTGTTCAGATCGGTGTTCACGCAGCGCGACGCGAAGGCCAAGCCCGTGCCAGCGGGTGGTCGTGGCGCGGGATTCGAAGCCGACGCCGACCTGCGCGACTTCGAGAACGTGCCGCTGAAGGAGGATGTGGATGCCTACTTCGAGCGCGAGGTCAAGCCGCATGTCCCGGACGCATGGATGGATCGGAGCAAGGACAAGGTCGGCTACGAGATCAACTTCAACCGGCACTTCTACGTGTTCACCCCGCCACGCGGGCTTACCGAGATTGACGTCGATCTCAAGGCCGCCGAAGACGAAATCGTGCGCCTCCTGCGCGAGGTGACGACGTGACGAATCACCTCGCGTGGACGCAGCACGTTCCATCAGACTGGGCTGTGAAACCGCTGCGTGCGGTGTCGAGCTACGTGGTGAGCAACGTCGACAAGATTCCGGTCGATGGCGAGCCAGCCGTGCGGCTCTGTAACTACTCGGATGTCTACAACAACGAGTTCATCACCCAACATCTCGACTTCATGGCCTGTACAGCGAGCGAGGACGAGATTCGCAAGTTCGGGCTACTCGTCAACGACGTGATCATCACGAAGGACTCGGAGTCGTGGGATGACATCGGCATTCCCGCGCTGGTCGTGGAGACTGCCGATGATTTCGTGTGCGGATATCACCTTGCGCTGTTGCGACCGCACGCGACGGCGCTTTCGGGACGTTTTCTCCTTCGATGCCTTCAGGCGAAGGTGTTGCGACTTCAGCTGGAGTTGGCCGCCAACGGCGTTACGCGGTTCGGTCTGCCGAAGTCTGACATCGGCGCCATGCGTTTGCCTGTTCCGCCGCTTGAACGCCAACTCGCCATCGCCGACTTCCTCGACAGGGAGACGGCACGGCTCGACGCACTGGTCGCTGCCAAGCAGCGCGTCCTCGACCTGTTGGCCGAGAAGCGCAAGGCCATCATCGCCACCGCCGTCACGCGCGGACTCGACCCGAAGGTGAAGCTGCGCGACTCCGGCGTGCCGTGGCTGGGCGAGATCCCAGCGCATTGGGATATCGAACGCGCACGCTGGCTCTTCCGCGAACGCGACTTCCGTTCAGAGAGTGGAGACGAAGAGCTCCTCACGGTCTCGCACCTCACTGGCGTGACTCCGCGATCCGAGAAGGACGTCACCATGTTCGAGGCCGAAACGAACGAGGGCTACAAAGTCTGCGAGCCCGGCGACCTCGTCATAAACACGCTGTGGGCATGGATGGGTGCGATGGGTAGGTCGCCAGTGAGGGGAATCGTCAGTCCCGCCTATAACGTCTACGAACCTGGCCATCGCCTCGAGCCAGCCTATGTCGATGCCCTCGTGCGGGTACCCGTCTTTGGCCAGGAGGTGAAGCGCTATTCGAAGGGCGTTTGGTCCTCTCGGCTCCGTCTCTACCCGGAGGGGTTCTACGAAGTTCGCTTGCCCGTCCCGCCGGTCCGGGAGCAGGCGGCCATAGTCGCCCACATCGCGACCGCAACTGCGAGACTTGATGCAGCGAGTGCTGCGACCGAACGCACCATCGCGCTGCTCAAGGAGCGCCGCTCCGCGCTCATCGCCGCCGCGGTGACCGGCCAGCTCGACGTGGGGTCAGCGGCATGATCGTCACGCGCCTCAAGCTCTCCAATGTGCGCGCCGTCGAGGCCGCCGAGTTCTCGTTCAAGCCAGGCTTCAACCTGATCATCGGCGTCAATGGTGTGGGCAAGACGTCAGCGCTCGAGTCACTTGCGGTAAGCCTCTCGGCAATCTCCCGCCACATCAACAGCCTGAAGGGGCCGCTGCACGGCTTCACCAGCTCTGATATTCGCGCGCGCACCGATGCGCTCACCGTCGAGTCGGAGGTGAGCATTGCCGACAAGCCTTACTCCTACGTCATCCATCAGCCGCGTGAGGAAGCTGTCGCGCAAGCCGGCAAAGAAGGGCTGCCGCGCGAGCAGACTGTCGCGACACCCGCCAAGTCCGCCTTCGTTGGGGACAAGCCACCTCCCGCCGACGGCAAGAAGGTCTTGCGCCCGCTCGCCGTGCTGTTCTCGACCCGGCGCGCGGTCCCCTCCGACCGCGCACCGACCCAGTCGACTGCGAAGGGTGGCTACGCCGCCGCGTTCGCCGAGGCTTTCTCCGCTCGGGAGCTGCGCCTCGGCGAATTTGCTGCGTGGATGCGCGCGCAGGCGGCGCTCGCTGCGGAGACGCCGAGCTCGGCCCGCGTGCTCGACGCCTTCGAGAAGGCCGTGCGCCGCTTCCTCCCCGGCTACGCGAACTTGCGAGTCAGCGACGAGGCCACGCCGCGCCTACTCATCGAGCGGCGCGGCGTCGAGATTCCCGTGCGTCAGCTCTCGGACGGCGAACGTGGCTCGCTCGCGCTCGTCCTCGATCTCACGCGTCGCCTCGCGCAGGCCAACCCCGACCTCGACGACCCCGCCGCCGAAGGGCCGGGCGTCGTGCTCATCGACGAGATCGACCTGCACCTTCATCCGAAGTGGCAGAGGGAGGTCGTGCGCAATCTGCCCGACGCCTTCCCCAAGCTTCAGTTCATCGCGACAACGCACTCGCCGCAGGTGATTGGCGAGGTCGAGCACGACCGCATCCAGGTCATGGGACATGGTCCTGTGTTCTCGCCGACGCACTCGTTTGGCGTGGATTCGAGCCGCGTGCTCGAGGAGGTCATGGACGCGACCGCGCGCTCGTCCGAGGTGCAAGACTTGCTCGACAGGCTCTCGCGGAGCGTCGCAGACAAGAAGCTGGAAGTCGCATCCAGCCTGGTCACCGAGCTCTCGGCCAAGCTCGGTCAGGACGACGCCGAAGTCATCCGCGCTCGGACGCTCCTCGATTTCCTCGGAGGCGAGGGATGAGGGCGATCACGAAAGGCCAGGAGCCGCGCAGCCTCGTCGAGCACCGCGCGAATGCTCACTGCGACTACGCGAACTACGCCGACAAGGACGGCCTGCGCGCCGCGCTTGTCCGCGACCAGCGTGGCCTGTGCTGTTACTGCATGAGTCGAGTCGAGGCGACCAGCACGGGCATGAAGATCGAGCACTGGCGTTGCAAGTCGCGCAACGCCGACCTTGAGCTGACGTACTCGAACCTCCTCGCGGCCTGCCTGGGCGGGCAGGGTCAGCCGGAGGCGCTCCAGCACTGCGACACCCGCAAGGGCGAGAGGGACTTGGCGTTCAATCCCGCCAACCGTGAGCACCGCATCGACCAGCGGATCCACTTCGAGATGGATGGGACCATCGCGTCTAGTGACACCGACTTCGACTCCCAGCTTAACGACGTCCTCAATCTGAACCTACCGTTGCTCAAGAACCGCCGGAAGGGAGTGCTCACGGCTATCCTCGACTGGTGGAGGAGCGAGAAGGCGCGGCTCGGGGGGCCGGTGCCAACTGGGCAGCTCGCCCGCGAGCGTGCTCGGCGCGCGGGTGACGGAGCCGGCAATCTCGAGCCTTTCAGTCCGATTGCTGTCTGGTGGCTGAACCAGCGAATAGCGAGGTTTGAGGCATGACTCGCGTGCAAATCAAGCCACAACTTCTGCGCTGGGCGTGCGAGCGGTCTCGGATCGACGAGCTCGAGTTGCACGTGCGCTTCCCGAATGTCGAGGCGTGGGAACGAGGCGAGAAGCAGCCCACAATCAAGCAGCTTGAGGCGTTCGCCAAGGCCACGCACACGCCGTTTGGCTATTTCTTCCTACCAGAGCCTCCTGTCGAGCGCCTGCCCATTCAGGATTTCCGCATCGTGCGCGGAAAGCTTGTGCGGCCAAGCGCAGACTTGCTCGACACCATCTACACCATGCAACGCCGGCAGGACTTCCTGCGCGAGGAGCGGCGTGACAGCGAGGGCGAGCCGCTCGCGTTCGTGGGCAGTGCGCGCCTCGCCGACGACCCCGAGGCTGTAGGTCGGGAGATGCGTCGCGTCGTTGGGCTCGACGACGGCTGGGCGGCGGAGGTCAAGAGCTGGACGGAAGCGGTCGGCGAGCTGCGACGGCGAATCGAGGATCTCGGCGTGATCGCCGTGATCAACGGCGTCGTGGGCAACAACACAGCCCGCAAGCTCAATGTGGAGGAGTTCCGTGGATTTGCGCTGACAGACTCCCACGCGCCGCTCGTCTTCGTGAACGGCGCCGATGCGAAGTCCGCCCAGATGTTCACCCTTGCCCATGAGCTTGCCCACGTTTGGCTCGGACGCGAGGGCGAAGGCATCTCCGGCTTTGATGGCATATTCCCCGGAAATCAGATCGTCGAGAAGTTCTGCGACCGCGCAGCAGCCGAGTTTCTCGTGCCGGCCGAAGAACTGAAGAAGGAATGGCCGAGGGTCAAACACGCAGGCGACCCATTCGAGCGGCTCGCTCGCCGTTTCAAGGTCAGCCCGATTGTCGCAGGACGGCGTGCGATGGACCTGCGCTTCGTGAGTCGCGACGCGTTCTTCTCGTTCTACAAGGAGTACACGCGACATGAACGCGCTCGTGTGAAGGCCGCAAGCGGCGGTGACTTCTACAACACGCAGAACACGCGCGTCGGCCAAAGCTTCGCGCTCGCGGTCATGCGGGCCGCGCTTGAGGGGCGGCTGAGCTTCAAGGAGGCGTACGACCTCACCGGTTTGCGAGGCGGCGCGTTCCAAGAGTACGGGCGGCGACTGGGAGTGCCGCTGCGATGAAGAAGGCCAGCGTCTATGTTTTGGACTCCGATGTCTTCATCGCGGCCAAGAACGCGTACTACGCCTTCGATATCTGTCCCGGCTTCTGGGACTCGATCGTGGAGGCCTATCAGCACGAGCGGGTCCGCAGCATCGATCGCATCGAGGCCGAACTACTCGCAGGGCAGCCAAAGGAAGACCTCGTCGTGTGGGTGAAGCAGGCAGTCCCCCCCGGCTTCTTTCACGGCACCCAGTCAAAGCCCGTGCTCGACGCGTACGCCGAGATCGCCCTCTGGGTCCAACGCAGCACGCAGTATCTCGATCGCGCGAAGGCGAAGTTCGCCACCGAGGCCGATGGTTGGCTCGTCGCCTACTCGATGGTTCATGGCACCACGGTCGTGACCAACGAGCAACCGAGACCGGACTCCCGCAGCCGTGTGCTGTTGCCCGACGTGTGCACGCAGTTCAAGGTGCCCTCCAAGGACACGTTCACCATGCTTCGGAGCCTGGCAGTGAAGCTCGACCTTCGCGCGAAGGGGGCCACATGAGCAAGCTTCGACCGTGGTCGACCTTTGATCGGCTCGTCGAGGAACTGGCGACGCTACAGGGGCGGGCGCGCGCTGCTGCCGCGCGATCGGTCGACGAGATTCTCACCCTGCGCAGCTGGCTCATCGGGGTGTGGATCATTGCCTTCGAGCAGGACGGCTCCGACCGGGCTGCTTACGGCGAGAGGCTTCTCAATGCCCTGGCCGCGGAGTTCAAGCGCCGGGGCGTCACCGGTCTGGGCGCCAGCAACCTCAAGAACTGCCGGCAGTTGGCGCTGACCTGGCCACGGCTGGGAATTCGCCAGACGCCGTCTGGCGAAACGCTCCCAGCGTTGCCCGACCTGATTCGCCAGACGCCGTCTGGCGAATTGGTCCCTTCGCTGCCCACACGCTCGGAACCGCTGCCGTGGCAGGACGACGCCTGGCACGCGAAGTTGCGTCAGCGGCTCTCGTTCTCCCACCTGCTCGAGCTGTCACGCGTCCAAGAACCGTTGGCGCGCGCCTTCTACGAGGTGCATGCGCTCGCCCAGCGCTGGAGCGTGCGCGAGCTGAAACGGCAGCGCGAGTCGATGCTCTTCGAGCGCGTCGGCCTCTCACGCGACAAGGACGCGGTGCTCGCGCTGGCTGAGCAGGGACGTCTGATCGACACGCCCGAGGCAATCATCCGCGATCCCTACGTGTTTGAGTTTCTCGGCCTGCCCGAGCGCGAGGCGTATCTGGAAGCGGATCTCGAAGCCTCGTTGATCGACCATCTCCAGGCCTTTCTGCTCGAGCTGGGTGGCGACTTCGCGTTTCTCGGCCGCCAGCACCGCATCACCGTCGGCGGCCGTCATCATTTCATCGATTTGCTCTTCTTCCATCGACGCCTTCGCTGCTTGATTGCGGTCGATCTCAAGATCGGCAGCTTCGGTCACGAGGATGCGGGGCAGATGAATTTCTACCTGAATTACCTGCGCGAGAACATCGCGCTCGACGACGAGTGCGACCCAATTGGCATCATTCTGTGCGCGGACAAGGATGCCGAGGAGGTTCACTACGCAACGGGAACGCTCGACACCCAAGTGTTCGTCTCGCGTTACCTGACGCGTCTGCCGACCGAAGAGCAGCTTCGCAACTGGCTCGCGGACGAGAAAGAGCGCCTTGCGCGTCGGGAGACGTCCGAGTGAGCGAGGCACCTTGCAGGATGGAGGAGACGTGATGAGTACCCCCCGACACTCCGAGGCCGCGTTCGAGACGGTCATCGAGCATCACCTTCTCGGGCACGGCTACGTCGCCGTCTCGCGCGATGGCTTCAACCGCGAGCGAGCCATCTTCTCTTCCGTGGTCCTCGACTTCATCAAGGACACCCAGCCCAAGGAGTGGTCGAAACTTGAGGCGTTGCACGGGCCGAAGACGGGCGAGCAGATTCTCACCGACCTCTGCAAGTGGATGGACGCGAACGGCTCGCTTGCGACGCTCCGCCACGGCTTCAAGTGCTACGGGCGCACGCTCTTCGTCGCCTACTTCAAGGCCG
>CAYNCG010000025.1:0-64932 GCA_964395845.1 uncultured Isosphaeraceae bacterium
CCCCGGCGGCGAACTGACCCTTGCCTGGGATCGGGATTTTGCGAAAACCCTGACGGTTCGCGTGCGAGAGTACGACCCAGAAGGCCGGATCTCCTTCGATTGGTTTCCCGATCCGCTCAGCGACGAGAGCGTGCCCGTCTCAGTGACGGTGACGCCCGATGTGGAACGCGGCTCCAAGGTCATCCTCCGCCAGGGCCCCTTTCGCGAGGATCCCGACTCGATGATCTCGATGGCCGACGGCGCCGAGAGCTGGCGCTGGTACCTCTGCAATCTCCGCTCGGTCCTCGAGTCACGGCATGACATGCGAGCGGTCCGCCCGCTCTGATCGCGCCGCGAACGGCTGGCGTGACGACTTCAGGATTCTGCACGAATCAGCCAGAGAACCACAGAGGCACAGAGGACACAGAGGTAGCACAGAGAAGCCAACAGACTGAGGGATTCTGTCGCGCAAACTCGTAGGGGCAGACTGGACTTGACTTGGGTTGGGACATCTCAATGTGCACAGCGCTTGCGCTGCTCAGGTCCTTCTGGCACCGGCATGTCTCCAACAAGGCGCGCGCAACCCGTCCTCTCCTTCGCCTTCTCTGTGCATCCTCTGTGCTCTCTGTGCCTCTGTGGTTCTCTGGCGAAATAGCGCAGATCGCCGACATCACCGATCTATCACCCGACCTCAGACGAGTTCCGTGACGCTGGAGGGAGCGTCATGCGCGCTCGATCGGAGAAGGAGCCTCGCTCGCATTCGGAGGGGAATCGCGGGCGAGGCTCGTTTTTGTGCATGGTGATCGCTCGTCACCGCCTGAACGCGCGCACACCGTCGGTCGTCAGGGCACCGGACCCCACGCACCGAGGAGGATCGCGAGGTCGCCGCCGCCGACGATGCCATCGTTGTCGAGGTCGCCCGGCGTCCCGGCCACGCCCCATCCGCCGAGCAGGATGCCGAGATCCGCGGCGTCCACCCAGAAGTCACCGTTGAGATCAGCCGGCTCGCCTTTGCCGCAGCGAATCAGCACCGTGCCCCAGCCGGCGCCCTCGGGCAGCGGGTTGAAGCAACCGATGCGGATGCGGTAGCAGGTGCCTTCGACGACCGGAAGCTCGAGACGGGTGGTGAATCCGCCGCAGCCGGAGCCGCCGTCGGCGCAGGCGACGAGATTCGCGAACGAGCAGTTGAGGAGCGGCGAGGTGAAGGAGCACCCCTCGTACACCGCGATGCGCGTATCGAAGTTCGCCGTGTTGCAGGTGGAGATGGTCAGGATGTCGGTGCAGGTCGCGACATAGGTGAAGAAGACATCGTTATGCAACTGGCCGTCGCCGAAGATGCCGCAGCCGGAGGTCGCGCTGCCCGTCGTGGACGCACCGATCGTCGTGAAGGGCCAGACCCCGTCCGACACCACGACGACGCCGCCCTGCAACGCGCTGCAGCCGTCGTTCTCGACCTCGCGGATGCGCACCGCGGCGCCCGCCGCTGCAAAGCCGCCAGCGTCGCCGCTCGGGGCGCCGATGATGAAGTCGGGGCGCCCGTCCTGATTCATGTCCTGACTCGCGTCGATCGCGTGGCCGAAGCGCTCGAGCGTCGAGCCCGGCGCCGTGTACCCCTCGAGCAGGCTTCCGGACGCGCCCGAGAAGATCGAGACGCGGCCGGTCTCGGTCCCGCTCACCACCTCATCCTGGGCGCCGACGACGATCTCCGGAACGCCATCGCCGTTGATGTCCCCGCAGGACTCGACCGCCTGACCGAACTCGCCGCCATTCGTCGGATCGGTCGACTGCAGCGTTCGGATGAAGGCCCCATCGACCCCGGAGTGGACATGCACCTGGCCTGCCGTGATGGTGGATCCATCGGGAATCTCGTTCTCCGCACCGATGATGATCTCACCGCGGCCGTCGCCATTCATGTCCGGCGCACCCGCCACGCTGGATCCGAACGCTCCGTTCGCCTGCTGATCGACCGACTGGATCGTGTCGTACAAGAGGCCCGTGGATCCGTTGTAGATGTACACGCGCCCCGCACCGAGCGGCGCGGAACCGGGCGCGGCCTCCGGAGCGCCGACCGCGATGTCGCCGCGCCCGTCACCGGTCACATCGGGCAGCCCGGCAACGGCGAGGCCGAAGGAACTCTCCGCGCCTGACGAGAGAGGGCTCTGCAGCGTGCGCCAGAGCGCCCCGTTCTTCGCCTGATAGACGCGCACCGTCGTGTAGTCGCCCGGTCCCGAGTAGCCCACGACGATCTCCGGCAGACCGTCGCCGGTGCAGTCGGGCACGACATCGAGCGCGCCGAAGGTGCGATAGAGCGAACTGGAGAGCGTGTAGAGAAGCGTGACCGTCTTGCCGGAGTAGACATAGAGGCGGCCGGTGTTGTTCGCTCCCTCGTTCGGCGCACCGACGGCGAAGTCGCCGCGTCCGTCACCATCGATGTCGGGCAGTCCGATGATCGCCTCGCCGAACCAGCCATTCGCTTGGAAGTTCGGCGAGATGAAGGATGTGACCGGCCCGAGTCCATAGCCGGTCTTGCCGCTGTATCGATACACCCGCCCCGCATCGTCGAGCGAGACGACCAACTCGCCCGGCGCGCCGACGATGTAATCGGGAACACCGTCACCGTCCATGTCCGGTACGAGGGCGACGGCGTCGCCGTAGTTGCCGCCGGTCGAGGGGTTGAGCGAGACGATGGCGGTGATGTCCGCGTGGGCGAGGGTGGCGGCGATCCCCGTCACGAGGGCAAACGCGCGAGGGAGGGTGCGGCGACGAGCGAAGGCGATGGTGCGAGGGAGCATGGCGAGAGGTCCATGGTCGGCGTGGGAGGGAGACGAGATCGGATGGGCGACGAGGCGCGATCGGCGCGGTCCGGCTCCGAACCAAGCGTGACGATTCTTCATCTCCAGGCGGACGAGGCGTCGCCGGCGCGGTTTCGCTAGCGTTCGCTTGCGTATCCGAGACGCCGCGGAGTCCGGGCGAGGCTCGCGGCAAGGAACACGCCGACCGTCGCGAGAATCAGCATGCCAACGACCTCGCCCCAGAGCGTGATAAATCCGATCGACTCGGCGCGATTCTGCGTGATCCACGCGACGGGCTGGCCCAGGAGCGGATCGAGGAGCCCGCTCACGAGGGTGAACAGGAAGCCAAACGCGAGCCAGGCGAGGAACACGATGGCGAGGATCGCCCGCATCGGTAGGGCCATGCCCCAGAGCGGGCGGAGCGACGCCAACCCGCGGATGATCCACCAGCCGGCGGCAAGACCGAAGAGCACCCGCAGCGCGCAGGCAGCGAGCATGAGGATGGCCATCGAGCGTCCGAAGGTGATCACGGTGCGTCCGACACCCAGAATGAGCAGGATCGGAAGCGCCGATGCCAGCACGACCCCGACGGCCCCCACCGTCAGGAGAAGGCGCCGGCGCTTCGGCGGCAGACGCGACGCCGACGAGAGCGCCGCGAAGGAAGCGATCACGATCGCGCCGAGATGGATGATGACGAGCGTGCCCGCGATGGCCCGCGCGCCTCCGGTCGCCGATCCGGAGAGGACCGCGGCGAATCCGCCCCATGCGAGCGTGGCGATCGCGAAGGCAACGGCCGCCATGCGCAGGCGAACGATGCGGGCCCGCGACCAACGCCCGGCAGCGCGAATCGACTCATCCACCGAATAGCCGCATTCCGGACACGCGGCCGCGAGCGGCAGCGTCCGGAGATTCTGCTCGCACTCCACGCAGTGGGTGTCGTCCTCGACGCGCTCCACCGCGATCGTGCTCGCTCGCGCTTCGTTCGATGGCGTCCCCATCCGAGTATCTCCATTCGGCGCGAAGCGCGCGTCAACCGAGGGCCGGCAGTCCGTAGCGCACCGCAAGTTGCGTCACGATGAGGGCGTAGACGCCGGCGATGAGATCGTCGATGAGGATGCCGAGTCCGCCCTCGAGTCGCTGGAGACCGCGGGCGGGCCAGGGCTTGACGATGTCAGCGATTCGGAAAGCGAAAAATCCGATTGCACCCATGATGAGCGCTTGCCGCACCGAACCGTCCCAGGGAAGGAGGAGGAGCGCAATCGACTGTCCAGCGACCTCGTCGGCGACGACCGCCCCCGGATCCTTCTTGCCGAAGATCGCTTCTCCCTGATTGCCGAAGCGGAGGCACGCCATCGTGCCCGCGAGGGCCAGCACCATGAGCGTTCCGTCGATCGACCAGTCGGGTGCGCCGACCACGGCCAGCGCGCAGGCGGCGACGACCGGCGGCAGCGAACCCCATGTTCCCGGCGCGGGGCGGAGCAGCCCCAGTCCACCCGCGGTGAGCGCCCATCGGGCGAGGCGACTCATGGCGTCGCCTTCCGCTGGCCGGCGGCGTCACCGCGCAGGAGCGCGGTCGCCCGGGTGATGTAGGGAACGCAGGACCAGATCGTGACGATGACCGTCGCCCAGAGCAGGAGATCGCGAAAACCCCGGGCCCACGCCAGCTCGCGCAGCGGCTCGTTCACCGCGACGCAGAGGGCGACGGGAATCGCGATGCACTGCAGGACCATCTTCCACTTGCCGACCGACTCGGCGGCGAAGCTCTTGCCCATCCCCTCGACGACGCCGCGAATGCTCGTCACGAGCAGCTCGCGGGCGAGAATCGCCACGACCATCCAGGTCGCCACGCCCGTTTGCATGGTGTAAACCGTCGGGTCGCCCGGATCGACCTCGGCGAAGCGCGGACTGCCGAGATAGATAAAGGCCCCCAGCACGAGCACCTTGTCGACGAAGGGATCCATGATGCGTCCGAAGACGCTGACCACCTGCCATTTGCGGGCGAGGTAGCCATCGAGAAAATCGGTCGAGGCGGCGATGATGAAAAGGGCGATCGCGATGTTGCCCCACAGGGCGCGGTCATCCGCGGCGCCGTCCGACGCGGCGCGCTCCACCGACGCCCCCATCCGCAAGGTCAGGGAGAGCGTCGCAAAGAACGCGGTCGCCACCACCAGCCGAGCGATCGTGAGCGCGTTGGGCAGGGATCGACGGAGCCCATCCGGCGTCGCGGTCATCGCTCCATGCTACGGAGGTCGAGCGACCTCTGCGGCCTCAGCCCGCCGGGTGGGGAGGAGCCTTCCCGAGGCGCGGTCGAACGCCCCGCGCGGCGCGGCGGACGAGCGCGCCCCGCGCGACGCGCCCCACCCGATGGTGGACACCAGACCGACCGACCACCGCCCGTAGTTCTTCCGGCTGGCGATGCGTCGCGCCGGTTCGGTTGCGGACCTGAGTGGCTTTCCGTACAGTCCCCGCTCCCTTGAGAGGCTCGCGTGAACGGTGCGCGCTCCGTGCGCGCCGGCTTCGGTCTCATTCGCCGTTCACCACGCCTCACACTCGAGTCCGCCCCACCGGGCGGTCGCCCAGCTCATGACCCCGTATGCCCTCTACACGGCCGGTGCCATCGGCGCCGTCGGGCTCTACCTCCTCATGCGACCGAGCGATGCCCCGCTCGGGAAGCAGGCCCGAATTGCCGGCACGCTCATCGCCATCGCCGGCTTCGCCCTCCTGCTCGTTGAGGTGCTGACGGTTGTCAGCGCAACGACCACCATCGGACCGAGCGTCATGCTCAGCGTCCTCTTGGGAGTCCTCGCGACCGCCTCCGCCACCCGCATGGTGACCCACCAGAAGCCGGTCTTCGCGGCCCTCTACTTCGTGCTGGTGGTCGTGGCCTCGGCGGGTCTCTTCCTGAGCCTGCAGGCGGAGTTCATGGCCTTCGCCCTGATCATCGTCTACGCCGGGGCGATCCTGATCACCTACATGTTCGTCCTCATGCTCGCCCAGCAGACCCCGAACGAGGGGGATGTTGAGGGGGGCACGCGGTACGACCGGGTTCCCCGCGAGCCGATCCCGGCCGTCCTGGTTGGCTTCCTGGTGCTCGCGGCCCTGACCCACGCGATGTTCCTCCAGCCGGGAGCGCACCTCGTTCCCGCGTCGGACGCCGCGGTCGCCAAGGCCAACGAGACCCTCTGGAAGTCGCTCGAGACGATGCCGAAGCGGATCGATGCCGCCCTCGCCGCGGTGGACCCCGCCCTGCGGGGAGCGGAGTTGGTCGCCGATGGCGGCGAGATCATCCGGGTCCAGGATGGCGTGGCGAGCGTCCGCGTCGTCGTCGATGGGACCCCGCGGGACATCACCCTCCCCGATTCGCACCTGCCGACGAACACCCAGACCGTCGGTCTCGCCCTCGTGGCGAAGTTCCCCGCGAGCCTCGAGCTCGCGAGCGTGATTCTCCTCATGGCGATGTTCGGAGCGGTCGTCCTCGCCCGCAAGCAGATCGAGCTCGGCGAAGACGAACGCCGCGACGCCGCCGGCATGCGACGCCTCAGCGTCGACGATCCCGAGACGGTGCGCGAGCTTGCCCGCGATGGAAGCCGTGATGGCGGCCGCGATATGGCCCGCGATATGGGCAGAGGAGGTCGGCCATGACGCAGTTCGCCACCCTCGCCTCCGTCACGGCCCCGCCGATCGCGGCGATCAACATCACGCTGCTCGTCAGCGTGGTGCTCTTCGCCATCGGCCTCATCGGGTTCCTGACCCGCCGCAACATGATCATGATGTTCCTCTGCACGGAACTCATGCTCCAGGCGGCCTGTCTCGCCTTCGTCGCCTTCGGCCGCCTGCACATGGATGTCTCCGGGCAGGTCTTCGTCATCTTCATCCTGACCGTCGCGGCCGCCGAAGCGGCCCTGGCCCTCGGCCTGGTCGTCCTGCTGTATCGCAAGAAGGAGACCCTCTCGAGTGAGGCCTGGTCCGACCTTCGGGAGGAGCTCAAGTGATGCACGGATTCGCATGCGTGGCGGCGGCCACCATCGCCTCGACCGCCGCGGCCCTCGGTGCAGATGGCGAGGTCCATGCCGCCCCGGATCGCCTCGCCGCCCTCACCAAGGTGCTGCCGCAGGCCTCGACCGATCTCTCCTGGGCAGGCTGGATCCTCGGGCTTCCGCTCATCTCCGCCGTCCTCTGCATGGCCTTCGGCTTCATGCGGGTGCGGAACAAGCTGCCGGCGATCGTCACGATCGTCGCGCTCGCCGGCGCCTTTGTCCTGACCTTCCTCCTCTTCCAGCGCTACGAGTCGCCGGTCACGATCCATCTCTTCGACTGGATCCGCATGGACTGGGGCGGCGGCGCGGCAGCGGTCGCCGGTGACCCGACCAGCATCGTCGCGAACATCGGCCTCCATGTGGACGGCCTGACGCTCTTCTGGATGCTCTTCGTCACTGGCCTCGGCACCCTCATCGCGATCTTCGCCAGCGAGTACATGGAGAGCGATGTCGGCGGCAACTACGCCCGCTTCTTCGGTGCGGTGAGCGTCTTCCTCCTCGCGATGGCCTGCCTCGTGATGGGCGACAACCTCTTCCTGCTCTATCTGGGCTGGGAAGGCGTCGGCGTCGCGAGCTATCTCCTGATCGGCTACTACTACGGGAAGCCGACGGCGGTCGCCGCCGCGAAGAAGGCGTTCATCATGAACCGCATCGGTGACCTCGGCCTGCTGGTCGGGATCTACCTCACCTGGCGGAACTTCGGGGCGATCGACTACGCGACCATCTTCACCGCCATCGCCGGCGGCTCCGAGGGGGGCGACACCGCCTACCTCATCCCCTACTTCCTGATGCTCGGGGCCTTCGGCAAGTCGGCCCAGATCCCGCTCTTCACCTGGCTTCCGGACGCGATGGAAGGTCCGACGCCGGTCTCGGCGCTCATCCACGCCGCGACGATGGTCACCGCGGGCGTCTATCTCATCGCCCGCTGCTATCCGCTCTTCCTCCTCGACGAGAACGCCCTCCCCGCGGTCGCGTGGATCGGCGGCTCGACGGCGTTCGTTGCCGCGACGATCGGCCTCATGCAGTACGACATGAAGCGGGTGTTCGCGTACTCGACGGTCTCGCAGCTCGGGTTCATGTTCCTCGGCCTGGGTGTCGGGACCGCCTACGGCGCTGCGTTCCATGTCTTCACCCACGCCTTCTTCAAGGCCCTGCTCTTCCTCGCCTCCGGTGCGGTCATGCACGGCTTCGCCGGCCAGCTCGACATCCGGAAGATCTCGGGTCTCCGGCACATCCCGGGCTTCAAGGTCGTCGCCTACACGATGCTCGTGGGCTGCCTCTGGCTCGCCGCGATTCCGTTCAGCGCGGGCTTCTTCTCGAAGGATGAGATTCTCCTCGTCGCCCTCACCGACCACACCCACGGCAACGCGATCCTGGGGTGGCTTGGTCTCTTCACCGCTGCGTTGACGGCGTTCTACACCTTCCGCGTCTGGTTCCGGGTCTGCGCCGGTCCGGTCGCGTATGTGCCGGGCGATGACCACCACGGCGCGGATCATCACGGGGCCGGTCACGGGGGTGGCCACGACGCCGGTCACGGCGCTGGCCATGGCGCTGGCCATGGCGCTGGTCATCATGCGGCGCATCACCACGCCGCACACGGGGCACACGGGGCACACGACGCCCACGGCGGCCATGACGCCCACTTCCATCCGCACGCTCCGCGGCTTGCGATCAACGGCGTGCTCACCGTGCTCGCGGTGGGCGCTGTTCTCGCTGGTCTCCCCGGCTATCTCTCGATGGCCGGACAGGAGCACTGGGTGAAGAAGATGATCGGAGACTCGACCGCCGTCGCCGGCGTTCCGAGCCTCTCCGGCGCGGGCGGGCATCACAGCCTCCTCGGCATGGACGCCCACACGGCGCTCCTCATCATCAGCATCGGCATCGCGATCGTCGGCATCGGCGGTGCCGCCTACTTCCACCTCCTCAACCGCAAGGCCGCGGAGAACCTCAAGCAGTCGCTCCTCGCCAACCCGCTCACCGGCTGGCTCCCGCGGGCGCTCGAGAACAAGTGGTATGTCGATGAGCTCTACGACGGGCTCTTCCGCCTGCCGACCCGCGGCATCGCCTGGGTGCTCGCGAAGATCGACAGCATCTTCCTCGATGGCGGCCTCATCAATGGCATCGGGCGCGTGCCGCTCGGCCTTGGCCGGCTCTTCCAACCGCTCTACAACGGACTTCTCCAGGGCTATGCCGTCAGCATGGCCGGAGGTCTCGGACTCATCCTGGCCTGGATCATGATCGTGTGGATCTGGATGCAGAAGGGAGGCATCTGATGTCGCCGACCCAACTCATGGGTGCGATGCTCCTGCTTCCCCTCCTCGGGGCGGCCGCCGTCGCCGTTTCGCCGAAGCCGCTTGCGAAGCACCTGGGCGTGCTGACCTCGCTGCTGGTCTTCGGGCTCTCGATCATCCTCGCCTGGCAGTTCCCGGAGTGGACCTCGGGGGGCTTCTGGCCCGGTGAGGTAAAGGAGACGCTCCCCCTCGCCCTCGGCGTGAGCCTCACGCTCGGGATCGACAGCGTCGCGCTCCTCCTCATCCTGCTCACGACCTTCCTGACGCCGCTGGCGCTCCTTGGCTCGTACACCTCGGTGACGAACCGCGAACGCGAGTTCTACGGCTGGTTCCTCGTGCTCCTGAGCGCGATGCTCCTGGCCTTCATGGCCCGCGACGCGATCGCCTTCTACATCGGCTACGAGTTCACGATCGTGCCGATGCTCTTCCTCATCGCGATCTTCGGCGGCGACAACCGCCGATACGCCGCGGTGAAGTTCTTCGTCTTCACCTTCGTCGCGAGCGTCCTCACCCTCGCCGGCATCATCTATGTCGCGGCCGCTCGGGCCCAGGCGGGCCTTGGCTGGTCCTTCGGCCTCGCCGAACTCCAGGACTTCGCGATCACCGGTCTCACCGATCGCGAGCGGCTCTGGGTCTTCATCGCGATGATGATCGGCTTCTGCGTGAAGGTGCCGCTCTTCCCGGTGCACTCGTGGCTACCCCTCGCCCACGATCAGGCCCCGACCGGCGGCTCGGTCATCCTCGCCGGCACCCTCCTGAAGCTCGGCACCTACGGCATCTATCGCATCGCCCTGCCGATGGCCCCCGACGCGGCGGTGGTAGTGATTCCGGCCCTGGTCACGCTGTCGGTCATCGCGATCGTCGCGATCTCCCTCGTCTGCGTCGCTCAGAAGGATGTCAAGCGCCTCGTCGCCTACTCCTCGGTGAGCCACATGGGCGTGGCGATGCTTGGGATGCTCGCCCTCAATCCCGTCGGACTGACCGGGTCGGTCCTCTACATGATCAACCACGGTCTCTCGACGGGCGCGCTCTTCCTCTGCATCGGCATGATGTACGAGCGCTACCACACGAAGGAGATGGACAAGCTCGGCGGCCTCGCGAAGCGGATGCCGATCTGGGCGTTCTTCATGATCTTCTTCACGATGACGAGCGTCGGCCTGCCCGGCCTGAACGGCTTCGTCAGCGAGGTCCTCTGCCTCCTCGGCGCGTTCGCAGCCCGTCCCACGACGGCGATCGAGTATCCCGGCCTCATCGGTCCGAAGTGGATGCTTATCGCCGGCCTCGGCTCGGTCGTCTTCGGTGCCCTCTACATGCTCTACATGGTCGGTCGCGTGGTCTGGGGTCCGCTGAAGGAGCCCGGCCATCATCACGATCACGCCGGCGCCCACGCGGGCGGTCACGGATCGCACGGCGCGGACAGCCATCGCGGCGACGCCGGTGGCGCTGCCGGAGCGGCCGGTCACGGCGCGGCCCATGCCGGTCGAGCCGGACACGCCGGCGACGGAGGCCATGGCTCGCACGCCGGCCACGGCGACCAGCTTCCCGCGGACCTCTCCGTGCGGGAGATCGGCATCCTCGCGCCGATCGCAGCCGTGTGCCTCATCATCGGCGTCCAGCCTTGGCCGCTTCTCGATGTGATCACTCCCTCGGCCAAGGCGACCCTCGCCGGGTATCCGGACGCCGTTCGCGAGCACCTGCGGGCGACGCAGAGCTCGGCAACCGATGTCGGCGAACGCACGGCCCTCGTGCCAGACGCTCCTGAAGGTCTCACGCGATGACTACGAAGCTCGCCCTCATCCTGCCCGAGATCCTGCTCGTGGTCGGCGCCATCGTGGTGACCGTCCTCGGCCTCGCCCGAACGAAGATGTGGCGTGATGCGGTCCCCGCGGTGACGATCGGCCTGCTGCTTGCAGCCACCGGCCTCGTCCACACGGTGACCACCGACGATCGCCTCGCGGTCGCGGGCCTTGTCCTCCCGGGACTGGGCCTCTACGCGAAGACGCTCATCCTCCTCGGCGGCGCAGCCCTCGTCCTGCTCGGCATCGGCCTCATCGACCGGAAGCTCGAGGCGGCCTTCGCCTCCGGCCGCGCGGCGTTCGACGCGATCCGCGTCATGCGCGGCGAGTATCACTCCTTCCTCCTCCTGTCGATCGCCGGCGCCTGCCTCCTCTGCAACGCCCCGGACCTCATCTGGCTCTTCCTGGCGATCGAGCTCGTCTCGCTGCCGACCTACATCATGGTCGCGACGAGCCGCTCCTCGCGCAAGGCGCAGGAAGCCGCGGTCAAGTACTTCTTCCTCGGCGCGATGAGCTCGGCGATCCTCCTCTACGGATTCGCCCTCATCTACGGCTCGACCGGCTCGCTCCAACTCCTCGAGATCCAGGCGAGCTTCGCCGAACAGGCCGCGAGCGGCGGCATCTCGACGCTCGGTCTCATCGGCCTCACGATGGTCATCCTCGGGCTCTGCTACAAGGTGAGCGCGGCCCCGATGCACTTCTACGCCCCCGATGTCTACGAGGGGGCCGCGACGCCGCTCACCGCGTTCCTCGCCTTCACGCCGAAGATCGCCGGGTTCCTCGCCCTCATCATCATCCTCTCCTGCGTCGGCTGGACCGGGCACACGATGACGGTGAACGGCGAACTCCTCGCCGTCGACGGCCTGCCGCGACCGATCACCGCGCTCCTCTGGATGATCGCGGTGCTCACCATGACGCTCGGCAATGTCGGCGCGCTCCTTCAGCGATCGCTGAAGCGCATGCTCGCCTACTCCTCGATCGCCCACACCGGCTACATGCTGATCGGCGTCATCGCCGGTCCGGCGATCGCCACGGCGAGCGGCGGCGAGGGCACGAGCGGCATCAACGCCCTGCTCTTCTATCTCCTCGGCTACGCGATCATGAACATCGCGACCTTCGGACCGCTCGCGAGTCTCGAGCGCAATGGCGAGGAGATCGAGTCCCTGGACGACATCGCCGGCCTCCGCCAGCGGCACCCCGGCCTCGCGGCCGCGCTCGCGGTCGGTGCCGGCTCCCTCATCGGTCTGCCGCCGCTTCTTGGTTTCTGGGCGAAGCTCTATCTCTTCGCCGCGGGCATCGAGAAGGGCCAGACGGTCCTCGTGGTCATCGCCGCCGTGAACAGCGGCATCAGCGTCTACTACTACCTGAAGCTCCTGAGCGAGCCGCTCGTCGCCCCGACGACGCCGCGGAGCGAGACCGTCTCGACCTCGGCCAGCATCTGGCCGCGGGTCGCGACCGCGGTCACCGCCGTCCTCCTCGTCGTCCTGCCGATTTTCCTCGGCTCGGCCATCGCGGCGGCGAACCGGGCGACGGGTCCCCTCGCCGCGCAACCCGCTGCGACGACCGGAGCCGAGGTCACCGCTCAGCCGACGACCGAGGCAGCCGACAAGCCACTCGCTTCGGCCCAGCCGTGATGCCCCCCGAGTCGGCGCAGGCAGGCCTGCGGATCGACGCGATCGATGTCGGCTATCTCGGACTCGAGGGCGCGGCGGCGGCCTTTGTCGTCCGTCTCGATCGACCCGGCAGCACGCCGATCCTCGTCGAGTGCGGAACGGCCGCGACGCAGCCTCGGTTGGAGGCGGGGCTTGCGAGCCTCGGTATTGACCGCGCCGCGATCGACACGCTCCTCCTCACCCACATCCATCTCGACCACGCCGGCGGTGCCGGGCATTGGGCGACTAGTCCGGCGACTGGCGGGGCAACTGGCGGGGCTGCGGGAGGCGCAGATGTCTTCCTCCACCCCTTCGGCGTGCGGCATCTCGCCGATCCGGCGAAGCTCATCGCCAGCTCGCGCCGGGTCCACGGCGCAAGCTATGACCGCTTCTACGGCGATCCGATCGCCTGCCCCCCGGAGCGGCTCCACGCGATGGAGGACGGCGAGCATCGCGAGCGTCACGGGCTCCGCTGGACCGCGATCGAGACGCCCGGCCACGCCCGCCACCACCACGCCTGGCTCATCGCGCCGGCGTCGGCTGGCCCGACCGATCCTGCGGTCCTCTTCGCCGGCGACATCGCCGCCATGCGGACCCCCGGCTCCGAGCACATCTCCGTCCCGACGCCGCCGCCGGAGTTCGATCGGGAGGCGTGGCTCGCCTCGCTCGACCGGCTCGCCGCACTCGCCGCCGCCCGGCCGGTCCAACTCTGGCTGACCCACCTCGGCCCCGTCCCCGACGCCGCCGCCCACCTCCGAGCGGTCGCCGAGCGGCTCCGTGAGGAAGTCGCCTTCGCGGAGGAACTCCTCGATGAGGAGGTGTCGCTCGCCGACGCACCAAACGCCCTCGCCGCCCGCTATCGAGCCTGGCTCTGGCCACGGGCTCGCGCTGCAGGCGTCAGCGAGGATCGGCTGCGGAGCTTCCTCGGCGACCACTTCACCGCCATGAACCTCGGCGGGATCCGCCGATGGCGCGACCAGCGGCGCGCGACCGGCTCCGACGCCCATGCCAAGGCGAGTCCAGGGGCGACGGCCAGCCCGCCGGGCTCGACGACCCCCTGATGCTCGACCGGCTCAGCGGGCGTGGCAGGGCTCGAGACCTTCTGCTATCATCTCCCCCCTCATCGGGGTCACGCATCCCGAGGGCGACTGTAGCTCAATTGGATAGAGCATCGGTCTACGAAACCGAAGGTTGATGGTTCGAGCCCATCCAGTCGCGTTGCTTGGGAAAGCCAGTTCTGTGGCACAGCCAGTTCTGTGGGACAGCCAGTCCTGAAGGCACGATATCGGGCAGCCGGTCGCGGCCCGCATTTCGCGGACCTCCTCCGTCATCGTGGGGGCAGTCGCGTCACGCTGTTGCCTCTCCGTTCGGACTTGAATAGCCTCTCGCGTTCTTCGCGCAGGAAGCGCGAATCCCGGCGGGACGCCCTCCGAAGGATGCGGCGGCCCTTCCCCCTTCACGCCCTGAGGCCTGCTTGCCCCATCGCTTCCGACGATCCCTCTCCCTGACCGACGCCGGCGCCGCGATCGCGAGGCAGGAGCGCGGCTCCCGGTCGGCCCAACCGGAGGCGGAGATCGCCGAGCAGGAACGGCACCTGCGCGAGCGCTACCGGCGCCACGCCGAGAACTACGACCGCGCCTACGCGAGCTACTCCGCCCAAACGCTGCACGCGGCCGAGCGAGCGGTGCTCGACGCCCTCGCGGAGCGCACCGCCCGCTCCGAGACCAGTGAGCCGCGCATCCTCGACCTTGCCTGCGGTACCGGTCTGCTCAGCGAGCGGCTTCTCGCGATCGACCCTGCGATCCATGTCGTCGGCGTCGATCTGAGCGACGAGATGCTTGCGAAGGCGCGAACACGGATTCTGCACTCCCCGGATCGCCCCGTGCACTCGAGCCGCGTCTCCTTCCTCTCCGGCCGCGCCGAATCGATTCCCCTCGCGGCGGCAAGCGTCCACGCGGTCGTCATCGCCAATGCGTTCCATCTCGTGCGCGAGCCGGCGGCCGCCCTCGCGGAATGTCGCCGCGTCCTCGCCCCCGGTGGCGCGCTCGTGATCGTGGACTGGTGCAGCGACTTCCTCGCGATGCGGCTGCTTGCCCTTGGACTTCGCCTCACGCAGCGGCTCGAGCGTCGGGTGGTCGGCCTCTCCGCACTCGCCCGGTCGCTCGAGCGATCCGGCTTCTCCGTCCGCGAAGCCTCCCGCTTCCGCGCTCGCCCCGCTTGGGGGATGATGGTTGTTCGGGCGTCCCTGCCGGTCGCCTGATCCCTCACCCCTGCGCACACCCACCGTGTCATCGGGCCACGAACACGAATCCGCCGGTTCTTCGCCCGCGCCCGCGCGGCGCGAGCCGACGGTCGGCATCGATGACCCGGAGGATCTCGCACCACCTCCAGCCAGCGCGCTGCCCGATGGGCACCTCGACGAGTTGCTGCCGAAGCAGCCGCCCGAACGGAGCGTGAGCCGTCGCCTCGCGTTTGCGGTGATCGGCTCGGTCCTCATCCTCATCGGACTCGTCATCTGGATCACGCCCGTCGTCGGGGGCTCTCCCTTCTTCGTGATCCCCGGACTCATTCTCCTCGCCCGCGCCAGCGAGCCGGTCCGCCGCGCGGTGAACTTCGGCGATCGCCAGCTTCCCCATCGACTCCGCGGCCTCGTGCGCTGGGCCCGTGATCGGGTGATGCGCTCGAAGAAGCACGCGGAAGCAAAGCCGCCCGAAAAGAGCGACACTCCCGGTGTTCCCTCCCGATCGAGCCCTCCTCCCACGGACGCATGACCTGACGCCAGCGTCCTTCCGCTGACTGGCCCCCAACCGGAACCCCACCCGGCAACATGTCCCCCACCACGCCGCCGAACCAGATTCCGCCATCACGCGAGCGCCACGCCCAAAGCGTGCCCGAACTCCGATTCCTCGAAGGTCCGCAGCCGCGCCTCTTCGAGCTCACCCGGGCGTTTCGCATCTTCGCCGAGTGTGTCCGCGGATTTCGAACGCTGCACTTCGTCGGCCCCTGCGTGACGGTCTTCGGCTCGGCCCGCTTCGGAGAGGACCATCCCTGGTATCGCCTCGGCCGCTCCGTCGGCGGCGAGCTCGCGAAGGTCGGCTTCACGGTCATGACCGGCGGCGGCCCGGGCATCATGGAGGCGGCCAATCGCGGGGCGAAGGATGTCGGCGGTCGCTCGATCGGCTGCAACATCAAGCTGCCGATGGAGCAGGCGCCGAATCCCTATCTCGATTGCTGCGTCGAGTTTCGCTATTTTTTCGTGCGCAAGGTGATGCTGGTCAAGTACAGCTACGGATTCGTCGTGCTTCCCGGCGGATTCGGCACCATGGACGAGCTCTTCGAAACGCTGACGCTCATTCAGACCGACAAGATCCGCGACTTCCCGATCGTCCTCATGGGGCGAAGCTACTGGGAACCGCTCATCGCTTTCCTCCGCGAGCGCATGCTCCGCGAGGGGGCGATCAGCGCCCCGGATCTCGACCGCTTCCTCCTGACCGACGATCCGATCGAGGCGGCGCACCATGTCCACACGGTCGGCATGGCCCGATTCGGCCTTGGCTACGGTCCGACGATTCGCCGTCGCTGGTTCCTCTTCGAGTCGCGCGGCGGCCTGAAGCCGAGCGGAACGGGCACCCGATGAGTCGCGACGCAGCCGACGAGCCGATGCCCGAGGAACCCCTCGCGGACGAACTCGACCCGCGGGACGCGGCACTCCTCAGCGAGCCGCGCTACGCGACCCAGAGCGTCATCGCCGGCGCGATCGCCCTGCCGCTCGCTCCGCTCGTGATCGGCTTCATCCCCGCTGCGATCGGACTGCATGCCGGTCTCACCCATCAGCGCTATCGACGCGGCCATCGCCTGCGCATGGCGCTCGGACTCCTGCTCTCGGGGCTGGCCGCGATTCTCTCCGCGGGTAGCGCAGTCGCGTGGGGCGGCGTCCTTCTCGGCATTCTGCTGCAGCGGAGCGCGATCGACCAGGCACGACAATGGGCTGGCATCACCCCTGACCCGTGGCAGATCGTCGATCTCGACGGCACGACCCGGACGAGCGAATCGCTCCGCGGACGGATCCTCCTCATCGATGTGACCTCGCCCCACTCGCGGTACGCCCCGGCGGCGACCGAGGCGATCGGCGCGTTCGCCGCGAAGCATCCCGAGATCGTCGCCTTCAGTTGGTGTCCCGACTGCAGCGAGGAAGAGGCCCGCGCCTACCGCACGACGACCGCGTCGCTGCTGCCGATCGCGATCGGCACGACCGGCATGACCGAGCCGCTCACCCTCATCCCGGCGACGCCGAGTCTGGTCGTCATCGACGAGCGCGGAGCGATTCGCCTCATCGCCCCGGGCATCTTCGGCGACGCGGAGCTCGCCGCCGCCCTGAAGGCACCGACGCCAGAGCCTCGCGGCCTGCTCGGCGTGCCTACGACGCCGGCTCCGCAGCGTCCGACCGACGAAGCACCTGGCAGAGAATCGCCTGCCCCGCCGACGCAACCGTGACGCTGCCCTGCGGGCACCTCTCGGTCGATTGCGAGCGCTCGACGACGAGCGCATCACCGTGCGAGAGCTCGCAGACGCGCTCCTCGCCGGAGGTGATCCTCACCTGAGACCCACCGTCGATCGCGAGCAGTGCGACGACCGCGTGCTCCGGCTCCAGCGCGAGGCGCTCCGCACCGACGAGCAGGCGCATCCGCCCGCGCTGGCGCCCAGCCGCTCCCTCGCGCCGCACCATGAGATTCGCGTCCCGCAGCGGACCTCCATGCAGGACGCCCATCGTCTCGGCGTCGCCGTCGAAGGCGAGGGCCTCGCCCGCCGTCGGGACGGCGACCGGCGCTCCGCCGTCGATGACGAGCGACATGCCCGAGCCACCCGCGGGCAGGAGCGACAGAATGTGCCGTTCGACGCCGACGAAGCGCGAGAAGGGACCGCTCTCCGGAACATCCGCGATCGAGATGCGCCAGTTCCACGCCGCAGCGTCCCCGGCCGCGTCGGACGCCACCTCGAGCGTCGTCCCGCGCCCGTTCCGCCACGGCACGCGACGCATCGACGCCGCCGCGATGCGCGTCACCGCGATCCGGCCCCCGGCCATCGTCTCGCCTGCGTGCATCACTCCGCCATCGCCTCCGCGTTCCCTCGCCGGCGGAGGGGCGGCAGTCGCAGGTAGGTGAGCATCCGCCAGAGCCACTCAAGCGGCCCCATCACGAAGTGCCGCATCCAGAGCTGCGCGGCGAACGACAGTGCCACCCAGGTCACGACGGCGATGGCGAAGCGACCGGCGTGTCCGACGGTCTCGAAGAGCCCAAAGCCCCACCAATAGAAGAGCCCCGTCATCAGGACGCTCATCGAGAGATAGATCGTGAAGGCCATGCGCCCGGTCTGACCGAGGAAGGCGGCGACGGCAGGCGGACCGGCGTAGGCGACGCGGGCGAGCGCGCCGGCATAGCCAAGTGCGAGCAGCACCGTCCCGAGTTCCTGCACCGCACCGAGCGCGGCGACGAGCGGATCGGCCTGACTCCAACCGAGCATCCGCATCGTCGGCACGACCGCCGAGAGCAGCAGTCCGATCGGAATGCCGATCCACGCCAGCGTGCGATGGAGTCGCGCATGCTCCGCCCGAAGCAACCCCGCCCGAGCGGCGAACATGCCGAAGCAGAACATGCAGAGCAGGTGCGGGCCGTACAGGATGTACATCACCGGCACCGTCGAAAGCCACTGAAACGCCCGAAGCGTCACGGCGACTTCGGCAGGCCCGTGGCGATAGGTCGCGATCTCAAAGGCTTCCCAGCGCGGATCGACGACCGCCCAGCCGGTCTCGGCGCCGAACTCCTGGAAGAGCTCGAAGGAAGTCGGTCCATCGGGAACGGGGATGACGGAGTCTCCAGACTCGGCGAGCTCCTCGTCTTCGGCGACTTCGGCGACCTCGGCGACCTCGGCCGACGCGGCATCCTCGGCGTCCTCCGCAGCCTCCGGTGCGACGACGAGCGCACTCGGCGGCTGCGCCGCCTCCATCATCGCCGTCTTCGAGGCCATGAGAAGCCCGAAGCCCGCCATGCATCCCATCGCGATCACCAGCAGGACGACGCCGAGCCAGCCGACCACGCGGTGCGGAAGGTAGCGCAACAGCAGGAGCACCCATCCGAGCGTCGCGTAGATGAAGAGAACATCGCCATACCAGATGAGCGTCGCGTGCAGGAAGCCCACGACGCCGAGGATCAGCAGCCGGCGCAGCAGGAGCAGGTTCGCGGCGATGCCACCGCGCGTCTCGTCGAGCCGCAGGAGCTGGAGGGCGATGCCGGCGCCGAAGAGAAAGGAGAAGAGCGAAATGAACTTCCCCTGAAAGACGGTCGCGACGGTCCAGTAGGCCGCCGCGTCGAGACCGCGCACGCCCCAGGCCGTCTCATCGCTGAACATCGCCGAGAAGGACCCCGCGAAGAAGTCCATGTTGACCGCGAGAATGCCGAAGAGGGCCACGCCGCGGATGACATCCATCGCCGCGACGCGCCGCGACTCACCGACCGGCAGGGACGCCTTCCGCGCGGAATCGACCGACACGACGCCAGCATGCGGCCGCTCGGTCGGCGGCACGGTCGAAGGAGAAAGGGGCGGCTGCTTCGCCTGCGCATCGCGATGGTCCATGGTCCGCGAAGCGTATCGAGGGGCCTTCGCGCGGGCCACTCGTTTCCGATGCGAGGGCCTTCTTCGCTACTCCGGCTCCCAGCGCAGCCCTTCGAGCCGGACCGTCGCTGGCCAGGGAGCGAGCGCTTCCTGTTGCGGCGGGAGCGCGCCGGAGGGCACGGCGGGCGTCGTCGCCGCAGGCTCGTAGACGAGGGCAACCAGCTCCGGCATCGCATCGCGCGGCCGCCGGAGGAGTCCCGCTCCGCGGACGAGGTAACCGTCGGTCGTCATCATCCCGATGAGCGGCACGCGCTCTTCGCCAACCCCGGCACCAACCCCGTCACCAACAACGAGCACCCACGATCCCGGCAGATTCCAACCTGGAACCAGCGATGCCCGCAGTCGCACCGAGACGACGGTCATGCCGCCGACCCCCTCGACGAGGACCCGCGGAACCAGAGCGCGGGCCAAGAAGGGCGTGGACGGCAACTCCGCTCGCTCGTCGCCCGGCACGCCGACCCCATCGACCGGAACATCGACGCGCGAGACGCGACGCACCGCGAGCCCACCGACGAGCGGCGGATCGGTGATCGCCGTCTCCCCGTCGCCTGGCCCCACCGCAGCCGGACGCCCCGGCCATCGGAGTGTCCATGTGATCAGGAGCGTCGCTCCGTCGAGCGCGAGCGACTGACTCGCATCTGGTCGCGCATCTGGCCGCGCATCTGGCCGGCCATCCCGATCGTCACTCCGAATGGTCGCCGTCCACACCGGCCAGCGTTCGTCCTCCGACCCCCGGCTGCCGTCGGTGAGCACTTCACCGCCGGCACCCGCCGCGACGGCAGCTCCATCGAACGACGGCGGAGGGATCTCCAATCGCTCGAGACGCGGCGGAGGCAGCGTGCCTTCGACGCGGTCACCCGCGCGGCTCCCGCCCACCTCGATCGACTCGATCGTCGCCTCAAGCGCCGCGTCCGGCAGGAACACCCGAATCTCCAATCCCTCCTCGACGCGTCGCACACGGAGCGCCGCCGAGCCGGCCGTCCGGGCCAGCGCCGCGAGCAGCGTCGCCTCGTCGATGCGCTCCGCCGCGCCGAGGCTGCCGAGGGCATCGACGACCAGCGAACGTGCTCCTTCGCTGTCGTGTCGATCGAGAAGAAGCGGCAGACCGCGATCGGGAGGGATCGCGTCGGCGAGGAGCGCGTCGATGACCTCGGCCATCTCGTCACGGATCGCGGCATCGGTCGGCGCACCATCGGAAGCGAAGCGAAGGGCGTCGCTCACCGCCCGATGGGAGGAGTGCCGCTGGAGCGTGGGGGCGATGGCTCCGACCCGGGCCGTCGCGCCTGACTCGCGGATCAGGGCCGCGACGCCGAGACCCGCACCCGTTGCGGCGAGGAGCGCGAGCCCGAAGGCCAGGCTTCCCGCGACGAAGGTCGCAGACGCCCGCCACCACGACCAGCGCCGGATCGCGTATCGCACGCTCCTTCGACCGCGATGGGACGCGCCGCCGCCACATGGCTGGCCACACTCTGGACACACCTCGGGAAGCTGACCACCCGCCACCGGGAAGAGCTCGATGCTGCAGGACGCGCAGCGCGGCCGAGCGAAACGCGGCGAGCCGCGCCACGCCTGCACCCAGAGGATCGCAGCGATCGCCGCCGGCGCCGACGCTGCGATCGCCGCCGCCGCCCACGCGAGCGCCGCCGCGTCATCCGAGGAGAGTCGATCGAAGGGAATCATCGGATCGGAGCCTCTCTTCCCGCCGAGCGAGCGGCCTCGGAGACCGTCGCGTCCATCACGCCACGCCGCGATCGGTGGAGGAGCGCCGGGGGAAGCGAGCTCCCTCGGACCTCACGCGCTCGCTCGCCGCGCCACGACGCCTCGAGAAGACCAACGACGACCGGGGCAAAGCTGATCGGCAGCGGCACCAGGATGTCCTCGACCTCGAGCTCGATCGTCGGCGTCGTCGCTGTCGACGCGGCGACGATCGCGGCGTATCCCTCGTCGCTCCCGCCCGCCGCGCCGCGCGACGGCAGCGGCAGCCACCGGTGGATCGCGGACGGATCGCGATAGGCGATCCCTTGGGTGCCCGGAATCCGCACGCCGTCGACAAGGACCGCCTCCACGATGAGATAGCGCGACCATCCCGAGGGGGCGTTGATGTCGATCTCAAGCGGCGTATGGCTCCGCCCGCCGGTACGCGGATCCACGCTGCCGATGATCGTCGCGGACAGCGTGCGCTGACTCGATGGAGCGGGCGTCTCCGCCGTGGGCGTCGCCCCGCGCGCCGGATCCCGCACCGCGGGGAGCGACGCCGCAATGCTCTCCATCGCCCGCTCAGCGGCGCTGCGCCCAGGCTCCTCCATCATGGTCGACCCGCTGGCGAGCTTCGCGAGCGCCCGCGCTCGGAGGTCACCGCGTCCTCCCGGCGTCTCCCGAATCGCATCGATCGCGAGCGCCCGATCGCGGGCATCGATCTGGTCCGCACCGACCCGCCGCAGGAGGGAGTGGAGCGCCGCATTGGGCTCCTCACCGTTCCTCAGGTTTGCCGCTTCCCACGAATCCGGCAGCAGTTCGCGCCAGGTGAGCCGACGCTCGCGCCGATCGAGATGCCACCAGCTCAGCAGCACCGCGGCGCCGCACATCAGCGCGCCGGCGATGACCGCGCTCGGCGAGCGATCGCGGCCGACAAAGCGGATCGCCCTCGGATGGGTGAGATCCGCGCCGCATCCGCAGCGCGGCGAGGGCTCCCAGGCATGCTCGCGGGCGTCGGCCCGGCAGCGACGACAGCGCGGCAGCCGCACGCTCGCCTGTCCGATGAGCCCGGCGACGATGGCCACCAGCCCGCAGAACGCGAGTCCGATGGCGATGAGGAATGCCGCGTCGGGGCGCATGCGCGGCGGAGATCACTCGTTCGGGGTCGGGAAAACCTTGAGGAAGTCGAGGGCCGTCACGACGCCGATCGGCTTGCGGGCCTCGTCGATCACGACGACGCGATGGACGCGGGCCTGGGCGATGCGTCGGGCGACGATGCCGATGTTCTCGTCAGGCCGAGCGGTGATGACCGACTCGCACATGAAGTCGGCGACGGCCAGGAGCGCCTCGGGCATCACCTGCCGCTCGGCGGGCACCTGGTCGTTGATGAGGTCAAAGAGAAATCCCGCCGTGCCCCCCTGCTGATCGCCGCCGGCGGACTCGCTCGTCCGTTCGGTGATCCGCCGAAAGAGGTCGGTGCGGGAGACGACGCCGACGAGCGTGCCCTGAGCATCGACGACCGGAGCGCCCGAGATCTTCCGCTCGGCGAAGATCGTGGCGAGCTGACGCACCGTCATCCCCGGCGTCGCACAGACCGGGTTCCGGGTCATGATGTCAGACATGTGCAGGTAATAGGCGGTCGCTTGCATGATCGGAAGCCCTCTCGCACCGCGTCCAACCCCCCAAACGATCAGGAACCAACGGAGCGACGATGCCCGCAGGATACGGCTCCGCCCCGCATCCCGCCACTGCCGGCGGCCGGTTCCGTGCGGCTTGCTGCTGATCGTCCAGAGAAGCAGAGAACCAGAGAACCACAGAGGCACAGAGGGCACAGAGGGCGCACAGAGAAGGCAAAAGAGGAGATGGGTTGTGCGCATGGAAGGAGACATGCCTGTGCCAGAGGGACTTGAGGTGCGCAGGCGCTGGCCATACTGAGATGTTGCGAACCAAGTCAAGCCCGCCCTGCGCCGACGAGTCTGCGCGACAAAGCTCCCTCGTCCTGTTGACTTCTCTGTGCTACCTCTGTGCCCGCCCCCTTCGGGTTGGGCCTCTGTGGTTCTCTGGATGATTCGGGCGGGATCCTATGGTTCTCGGAGTCCCGATCGCAATGCGCACGGTCATCCGCCGCCGAGGGCGAGGCGTTCTTCGGTGTCGTCCGTCGCCTGTCCGAGCGTCTCGCGGATCACGCGGTCGGCGATCGCGTCGAAATGGTCGCGCAGCACCGCGACCGCCTCGCGGTAGTGCGGCATGATGATCCGATCGATGCGATGTTCGGTCGTCCGCACCACAAGCGTCGTGCGCCGCTGGCCTCGATAGCGATAGGGATGGACGCCATGATGGCGTGCGATGCCGATGAAGAGCTTCCGGCTCCACGCGTCATCGATGCGAATCTGAAACTCCTGCGTGCGCCCTTCGCTCGCTCCCGAAGCCTGCCCCGCTCCCGCCGCTCCCGTCGCCTCCTTCAGCCGCTCCTGCAAGCGCATCGCCGCCGCAGCCGCCGCCGCCCGTTCCCCCTCCGTCGCCGGCGCGTTGTACAACGCCTGCACCTTCTTCAGGCGAGCAACGAGATCCTCGATGTCATGAGCCGAGTGCATGGGTTGGGCATGCTACCGCGACGGGCGCGTCGACTCGGCGGTGTGCGTCCAGAGAACCACAGAGGCGCAGAGGGCACAGAGGCAAGCACAGAGGAGAGGGATGGGGTGCGACTGGCGTCCGCCTTCGCACGTGCCAAGATCACGCATTCGCCTGGACGGCGAACCGCTCGGCGAGGTTGCTGAGCGTCATGTTCTCAGCGAGAGCGTCGTCTGGAATCAGCACATACCGCCACGGCTTCCCGCCGTGCTTCGTCGCATGCCTGGTGGCATGGCGGCACCACTCCGCAGCGGCCGAGGCTTTGGCCCGAACCACTGGATCCTCGAGCTCGTTGGCAGCCTTCACCTCGACGATCAGCTTGCACGCCCGCGTCTCCACGACGAAATCGGGGATGTACTCCTCGTCGCGGGAGTGTTGGATGTCGATGTCACCCTTGCTCGGCCGGTACCACTTCTGTACGTCATCGGACTTCTCGACGATGACCGCACAATGCCGTTCTGCATCCGAGTCGAACTTCTCGACCGGGTACAGGCCTTTTCGCCACCCGGAGAAGAGCAGAAGTCGAATACGCTCGTGCCGCTTCACCGGAACTCGGAAGTCGTGCGCGGGCTCTGAGACGGCACGCAATGGTGCCTTTGGCCTCAAGGTGGTGAAACCCTGTCGAACGATCCAGTCGTACTGCGTCTCCGAGTCGTCGTAATGCTCCATCAATTGCGCATGCACCAAATCAACGATAGCCCGCTGGTGGTAGCAAAGCACGTTGTGTAGATCGTCCTCAGTCTTCAAGTAGCTCCGCAGCTTTGCGATCACCTGACCTGCGAGGCTGTAGAGCAGCGCCGCGTGATCGTCGTAGCAGATGTCGTCGAAGTCCATGAGGCCGCGCACGACATAGTCTTCCGGTTGATTCTCGCGACATAGCACTTGGCCACCCATGAGGCGGCGTTCGCGCTGATCGGTGAGATACTGGGTCAGAATACGCTGCTCCACCGGCTGATAGTTGATGCTGGTCGTATCGAGTGTGAATTGGCGATAGGTTGCCTTCACCTCCCCCTTCGGCACGACCGAGATACGGGGAATGTCGATCGACGACTCGTTCCGCACCGCGATGACTTGCTCGACGACCTTGGCGATGTCGACCTGCTCGCCGATCCCTTCGATCTCGCCCTGCGCTGGCGTCATTGCCGCTCGCACTCGCTCCACGATCGCCCGCTGGGTTTCGGGCTTCGCAAGGTCCGTCGAACTCGGCAGCCGCTCGAATTCGCGAATCGTCTCCCAAGCCCGCATCGCTGCGGTCTGGGCTCGTGGCGTTGTGAAGAGCGGCTGCTGTTCGGCGGGCGCCGGAACGGCCGTCTCGCCCGGCCCGGCCGTCGCTCCGACGAGCCTCATGATCGCGAGCGGCTGTACCTGTACGACGCGCGTCGGCTCGTCCGGGATGTCTCGGCCGATCACCACACCTCGCTTGATGATCGACTCGCCAGATCGCGCGTAGTCGATGATCTCTTGGAACTTATCGTGAGAGACGATCGTCAGGGTGTCGACCGCCTCGAAGCCGACGCGCTTGCCGTACGGCAAGCGAAGCCCGCGACCGATCGACTGTTCCACGAGCGTGCGTGAGTTCGCGGCCCGCAGCGGTACGATCGTGTAGAGGTTGGTGACATCCCAGCCTTCTTTCAGCATGTTCACATGGATCACGATCTCGGTCGGGTTAGCGGGATCCTCGACCGAGAGAAGCTGCTGGACCGTTTCGTCCTTCTCCTCGCCCTTCTGGTTCGAGTGGACGGTGATGACCTTGCCCTTGTAGCGCCCACCCAGGAAGCCCGGATCTTCGATGAGCTTCTGGAGGTCGCCCGCGTGAGTCGTATCCTGGGCGACCACCAGCATGAAGGGCTTCACGATCCTCTGGGCGTTCTGTCGGGCGTAGACCTCAAGCTCGACCTTCGTGTTCTCGTGGACGCGGATGCCGTCTTCGAGCTTGAGTCGTTCGAGGGCCTTGTCGTCGTAGTTCCTCGCGTCGAAGTTCTCGCGGGTCGCGACAGCCGGCTCCTTGACGAAGCCATCGCGCATCGCCGACGCGAGCGGGTAGGAGTAGATGACGTTCTTGAAGTCGATCGTCTTCGCGCCGGACTCGATGTGCGGCGTTGCGGTGAGTTCGAGTCCAAGGATCGGCCGCAGCTCGTTGATCGCCCGCACACCGGCGCTAGCCCGGTAGCGGTGGCTCTCGTCCATCAAGAGCACCAGGTCGTCGAGCTTCGAGAGGTACTCGAAGTAGGACTCACCGATGTACTCGCTCAGCCGCTTGATGCGCGGTGAAGCTCCGCCGCGGACCTCGCTGTTGATCTTCGAGATGTTGAAGATGTTGATGTGGATCGGTCCGGCGAGACCGCCGGCGGCCGTGCCCTCGAAGAGCTCGCTTCGGACGCCGCGGCCGCTCTCGTAGTTGTCGCCGGTGATGATCTCGGGCGGCGTCGTCGAGAACTCCGCGATGCCTTGGAAGACATACTTCGGCGTGTTCGGCGTGAAGTCGGCGATGAGCTTGTTGTAGATCGTCAGGTTCGGGGCGAGCACAAAGAAGTGCCGGATCCCTTCGACGCGATGGAGGTAGGCGATGAAGGCCCCCATCAATCGCGTCTTGCCGACGCCGGTTGCGAGCGCGAAGCAGAGTGAGGGAAACTCGCGCTCGAAGTCGGCGACATGACCGAACTCGGCCCGGATCGCCGCGAGCGATGCAGCAAGATCCTGATCCTTCGAGAGCGGAAGCAATTCTGCGACCCGAGCGAGGATTTCAAGCGACTCGCGTTGCGGCGGACGAAGACTCAGGCGGCTCGCGATCTGGTTGACAGCGGCGGCACCAGCCGGAAGAGCGGTCATGGATCAACGCCCTCCCTTCTTGGCCTGGCGCTCCGGCGCCTTCGCGTCGGCATCCGCGGCGCCGAAGAGCGACGCTTCGGCAGCGCCTGGCGCTCGGGCTCGACGCTTCGTCTTGGCGTCTGCCTTGGCTGGCTTCGGCTCGCGGAGACGAGCATCGGGTTCGCCCCCAACCTCAGAGTCCGCCTCATCTGGCTCGCGCGGCGCCTCGGGCAGGTTTTTGATCTCAAGCGAGTAGTCGTCCTTGCCCCACTCGCAGCGGTCGACGACAACCTTCGGGATCTTCTTGACCGTGAGATTCGGGAACCGTTCCGCCATTGATCGGGCACCGCCGGCACGGAAGGCCAGGCAATAGACCGCGAGCGTCCGCTTCTCGCCGACCTCGTCGGAGAGCTTCTGGAGCATCTCCGCGTTCATGGTCTGCGTGGTGACATAGATGAAGTCATTCTCGGTGCTGCGGCCGTGCTGCCAATAGACTTCGGTACTTGGCTCGTAGCGGAAACCTTCGAGCTTGCAGACCGCTTCGGCGAGCATCGCAGCGTTGTAGCTCTTGTTGATGACGAGCTGGCCGTAGCTGTCCCGCTCCAAGAGCGACGGCGCGAGCCGGTAGTAGCGGAAGCCGCCGCCCCCCTTCCAGCCGGTCGCCTCGGTGACGCCACCCGGATCGGTGCCGTCAATCACCTTCTGCATGCGCGGAATGATGTGCGTGTGGCAGTGCTCGCCAAGCTCGACCATGATCCAGCGACGGCCCATCTTGTGAGCGACGGCACCAGTGGTGCCGGAGCCGGCGAAGGAGTCGAGGACGAGGTCGCCGGGGTTGGTAGCAATTTCGATAACTCGCTTTACCAGACGCTCGGGTTTGGGAGTCGCGAAAACCGACGCCTCCTTCGGGACAACGGACATGACCTCCTTCTTGGCCTCGTCGTTGTGACCGACATCCCTGTGCTCCCACCATGTCGTCGAGGGAACCGTGTCCGCCACCTCGCTCAAGAATCGCTTCAGACGCGGCACATTGTTGCCCTTCTCGCCGAACCAAATTCGATTCTCAGCCATCAGTTCCGCTAGTCTCTCCCTAGTAAATCGCCAGCTTGTACCCTGTGGCGGCATGTGCCTTCGCCCTGAAGGCCCCACAATCGGGTAAATCGCATACGCCCGTTCTTCGTTGCGGAGGAGGTCTCCAGATGTCCAGACGCCTCTTGGATCGCAGTCCGGATTCTTGTATCGAGCGTCCTGCTCTTCCGTGCGCGGCAGACGCCGCAGAAGCAACTTTTCTATATTCCTTGCGAAGCAAATCACATACTCGTGCGATTCCGAGAGGAACCGCGAGTCACTCTTTGCCCCATACTTTTTTTGCCACACCGCTGCGGCAACAAAATTTCCGCGACCAAAGACCTCGTCCATCAGAACTCGGAGATAAGCCTGCTCATTATCATCTATGCTTACCCAAATAGACCCTTCATCGGCAAGAAGCCGACGCAGAATCTCGAGGCGATCGCGCATTAGAGTGAGCCATAGAGAGTGCTCGATTCCATCCTCGTAATGCTCGAACGCCGATCCTGTGTTGTATGGCGGATCGATACACACGCACTTGACCTTCCCCGCAAACTCCGCCTCCAGCGCCTTCAGCGCCAGCAGGTTGTCCCCGAAGATCAGCCGATTGTTGAAGAGATCCCCCTCGCCGCGCCGCTCCTTCGCGTGGTACGACTTCGACGGATCCTCGACCAACACGCGCGGCTCCAGCCGCGGCCGGTTCTCCTTGCCGATCCAGGTGAGTTCGAGACGGGACGGCCGAACTGTCATGACCCAATCTCCTTCCGCACTCGATCGAAGGCGTGTCGTGCACTGATCTCGTCGAGCGTCGCGCGGACGGCCCGCTCCAACGGCAAGCCCTTCCGGTAGTCTGCGGGGACCGCCGCGTTCGCCCTGTTCTCAGTTACCAACCTGACTGCGTTCCTCTTGGCGTTCCGCCGACGGGCCGAGTACACGGCGATGGCGCGCCCGCCTTGATGAGTCACCATCTTCATCGCGGGAATGTCCGTTTCGCCGTCTCCAAGATAGATGATGTTTCGGAACGGCACCGGCCGATCAGCCTCCTCCATGAACCTGTTGATCGTGGAGTTGTCGTACGAGTTGATGATGCCCTTATTGATGCGAAAGAGAAACTGAGCCTTGTTCGTGAAGTTGACGGCCAAGGCCGGCCACTCGGCGACATGATGCTGGTCGTAGCGGAATCCGGAGGCGAAGATGTAGCGGAACTCTCTCGCAATCTTGGTCGCATGAATCATCTCGCGAAGACCTGAAGAGATGATGTAGTGGTCTAGAGCGATTCCCGCGTTCTTGGCGTAGCGATTGATTCGACCGAACCAACCGGTAACGCCAGGGAAGAATCCGATGCGACGGGCTGAGTCCGCGATGGCGGCGAGACTTACCTGCACATCGCGGCGTCGAGCCTCGCGCAACATGAGGTCCATATAGGCGAGGATTTCGTCCATGTCATGCTCCTTCGCATGACTCTTGACCAGCGCCCAGAACTCTTTCGGCTTCATCCCGAGATTCGGGATGAACTCGCGATCCTGCATGTTGCCCGGCGCAAGGGTCCCGTCGAAGTCGTACGCGATGGCGGCGGGTATAAGGCGTGTGTTGCTCATGGTACGGCGGCGTCAATGCGACTGGCATCTCGTGCGAGAACGACGACTCATGCTATCGATCGTTGACTGAACTTGATCCGTCATCTGTGTCATACCGAGACCGCGCCGAGTCCCCGCGAGAGCCGAATGCCAATGCTCTAGCGCGGAATTGAGCGGCCCCACTGTTCGCAATCCGTTCGTGCGGCGTGTCAACAGCGATGGCTCGCGATCTGACGACATCACGCCGACGCCCGCTCGACGGATGACCACTCCAGCTTGACCTTCAGATCGTTCATCGTGGCGTGCGGGATGTGTCTGTCATGCTGCAAGCGCCCGACGACGATCCCCGGGTGGACACCTATCTCCTTCGCGAAAGCGACCACCGAGCTTCGCGAACGCAGCGACGCCAATCGGGACGCGTGCGTCGGGGGGATCAGAAAGTCGGCGGCCCACCGATCCGCTTCGGCTTCACGCTCGTCATCCCCGCCACCCCCTGGAGCATCGACAAAACCGCCCGACTTCGAGTGCTTCAGAATGTGCCCGCACTCGTGAAAAAACGAGAACCAGAACTGGTCGTTGCTCTTGTATCGAAAACTCAACGCAACCATGGCCTTGTGGGGCGTGAGCCATCGCATCGCGCCACAGACCGGAGCACCGGGGAGCTCCCGTACGAAGACCACCGCAACACCACCCGAGGCGCCGATCTTGCCAAGCTTCGGAATGAAGGTCTCCGGAGATGTTTGCGTGAGCTTCCTCGCCTCGAGGAGTGCCGATCGGAGACTCGCCGGATCGAACGGTGCCGTACTCCGTCCGCGGGCCTCGATCTCTCCAAGGCGGAGCCAGGTCGCGATGGCTCCTTCTCGGGAGGGAGACGCGTTCGACTTCCGGAACACCGCAAGCGGACTCTCCCACTCGCGTCGCCACGCATCGATCGAGCTCACGCCGAAGAACGCGAGGAGCTGCTCCACCAGCGACACCTTCTCGCCTGCCGGCCGCAAGATGCCGCGTGAGATCAGTTCGCGCACTGGGAACGAGTCGAGCCAAGAGATGTCGGATCGAAGTCGGGCCCTCTCGTCGAGCCGCTGCTTCTGCGTCTGGTAGTTGGCCTCAAGTGCTGCCCAGAAATGACTGGGGATGCCGAGGACACGCTCAAGGCGCAGAGCAACCCCCGGGGAGATCGACGCATCTCCGGTCACGATCTGGCTGACATGCTTCGTCGTCAGATCAGCCCTTCGCGCGAGTTCAGCTTGGGTCATGCCCAACGCCTCAAGCGTCTCGCTCAGCGTTCCGCCGGGTCGCACGGCGTAGTCGGGGTCGAACCCGTATGTGGTTGTCGCCTTGGCCATCGGTCGTGCTCCTCGTCCTCTTCGTGTCGCTTTCTCGTGCGCTTTGGACTGCTAGTGCGTGTCCTCGATCTTCTCTACCACCACTCCCTTCACCTGGCCCCAGTCAAGCCCGCCTGCGGGCAACAACGGGGGCGGCGGTGTGGGCCGGAAGAGCAAACGCTGCGGGTGCTTCAAATCGACCGACAAGAGTCCCTTCAGGTCGCCGGTGAGCTCGTGACACCTCGGCCCGGGGAGCGCGCGGAGGTCCTGAAGCGTCGTCGCCGCTCTCAATTCGGCCAACCGACGCATGAGCTTCTCGGCACACTCGGGCCCGAGCTTGCCTCGCATTTCTGCTTCGCTGGAACAGAGTTTCTGCATCCGCTTCGATCCAAAGGCGACCTCCATGTCCACCCTCCCGAGGTGCAAGGAGTTTACCGCATTGGTAAACGAATTGCCAACCGGGTAGATCGCGGATTCTTGCCGACCCGTCGTCGGCCCCCTTGCCCGCCGCCTGAGACGGCTGGTACGGCTGGTACGGCTGGCGAAGCCCCCTCGGGGCCGAGCCTCACCGAAGCGACCACCGGACCGCGAACAGTCTGACGGTGCCATACGACCGTCGAAGTTGCCGCTCCGTCGCCTCGATGAGCTCGTCGCGTTGTCGATCGATCGCGTCCTGAGCGTCGAAGAGCTCCCGACGCTTCCGGCTTCTCGTCGCCTCCAAGGACTTCATCTGCCGCTGGGCGACGAGCTTGTCCTCGAGGGCAACAGCGGCCAAGCTGGCCCGGCGGGCTTCCGCGATCGACCGGTCGAGTTCCTTCAGCTCCCGCTCGAGGCCGAGCTTCAGATCATCCGACCAACGATCGAGCTTGAGCAGTTCCTCGTCGAGGAGTCTGGAGGCGCGTTCATCGGCGTGCCGCAGTCGCATGGTGACCTGCGCCTCGCGGATGTCATCCACCGCCACTTCCTCGGCCACCCCCTCACCGATCATCGCCGGGAGGCTGAGGAGCTTCCGGCAGAGCTCGTCGTCGAGGGGCTCCCCCGCTGCCCCACGACGATCCGGGTCAACCCGGCCGGAGAGGATGATGAACTCGGAGCGGTCGCATGCGTCGATCGTCAACCGCACCGCCTCAAGACGGCCGGACCGCCCGACGAACGGCTTCAGGGCACTGAGCGTCCGACCCGATCCCGAGTAATCGACGATGAGCTGCGCCGGCGGCAGATGCCGGTCGATCGCGGTCGCCACGCAGTGTCGCGCGAGCGGATGGTCTGGGCGGAAGAAGTGGGCCCCGAGTCGTTCGGCTTCGCGCCAGTGAAGGTGATACTGACCGGCGGGAGCGCCGACGACGGACGATCCATCGGGGTCGCCGCGGTACTCGAATCGAGGCTCCCGATCGTCGAAACTGGCTCGGCCGGCAAGTTCGTAGCGGGCGAGGTCGAGGAGCCAGCGTTCGCGTTCCGAAAGCGTCGCCCGCGTGCGCTCCTCGTGGCCCCGCAGCCTGAGACGAACCTCCTCGTCGAAGTGCTCGAGCAAGGCTGCTCGGGTCTCGCGGAGCTTCGACTGGATCTCGCGATCAAGGTCGGTGCGGAGCGACTCGAAGGCTGCCGCGATCTCCGTCTGCGTGCGACAGCTCTGGTAGACCTCCGCGATCCGCCGTTCGATGTCCACCCCCGACTCAAGAGCGCCGAGGACCTCGTCGCTCGCACCGAAGATGCCATCAAAGAGCTGGAACTTCTCGCTCAATAGCTCGAAGACCCGCTGGTCTGCCTCGTTGCGGCGGTTGATGAAGTTCACCACAACGACATCATGCTTCTGACCGTAGCGGTGACATCGACCGATGCGCTGCTCAATTCGCTGCGGGTTCCAGGGGAGATCGAAGTTCACGACCAGCGAGCAAAACTGGAGGTTGATTCCCTCCGCCGCGGCCTCCGTCGCGACCAGAATCTCGGCGTTATCCCGGAAGTGCTCAACGATCGCGGTCTTCATGTCGACTGCCCGCGAGCCAGTCCACCGATCGCTCCCACGGTGACGGGTCACCCACGACTCGTAGACCGAGGCGGAGCCCGGATCGCTGTTGCTCGCGTTCAGGAGGGCGATCCTGCCCTCGAAGCCAGACCTCGCGAGCAATTCCGCAAGGAACTCCTGGGTGCGCCGAGACTCTGTGAAGATCACCGCCTTCCGTGCCGCACCGAGCGCCTCGGCTCGCTCGAAGGCGAGCTTCAGCGCCGGCAGAAGCGCCTCCGACTTCGCATTCGTCGCGATGGCTTCGGCCTCTGCCGCAAACTCCCGCAGTTCTGCGATCTCCGCCCGGACGGCTCGAGCGTCTGACGCCGCGCTCGCGTTGGAATCCGCCTCGCTCGCGTCGGCCTCGGCGAGCTCATCGATCAGCTCATCGGTGAGCTCATCGATACCGGCAAACTCCTCGTCGGTCAGGAGTCCCGACTCCCGGGATGCGAGCTCGAAGCGGTCCGCGAGACGGCGAAGGGTTGCCGCGATCGCCACCGTCGACGAGGCCAGCAGCTTCCGCAGGACGAGGGTGACGAGGGTGCGCTGGCTCTTTGGGAGAGCCAGAAGCGCGTCCCGCTGGAGATACGCGGAAACACGGTCGTAGAGCCTCTGCTCGGCGTCGCTCGGGAAGAAGTCCTGGGTGATCGGCACCCGCCGCGTGAAGGGGACATACTCCGTCACCTGCTTCCGAAGCGTTCGGATCACGACGGGTCTCAGCCGCTCCCGCAACTCGCGATTCCGACGCTCATCGCTCGCCTCGTTGACGAACTGGTCCCGAAAGGTATTCGGATCGCCGAAGAGATGTGGATCGATGACACTCGCCAAGCCATACAGCTCCATGAGCGAGTTCTGGAGCGGCGTCGCAGTCAGCAGCAGCTTCGGTGCAGGCTCGATCGCATCGACGATCGCTCGGGCGAGCTTGCTTGAGGATCGAAACACATTGCGAAGGCGGTGGGCCTCGTCGACGACCACCAGCGACCACGGCACGCGTGCGACTTCCTCGGCCTTCGCCGCGACGAACTGGTAGGAGGCGATCACGACGGCGTCATCACGGTCGAACGGACTCGCCGCTCCGGCGGCGCGCGCGGCTGCGTGCGACTTGGCGTCGAGCACGACTGAGTCGAGGAAGAACTTCGCCCGCAGCTCGCCCATCCACTGCGTTCGAAGCGTCGCGGGGACCACGATCAGGATGCGGCGCCGTCGCTCGGCCCACCGCTGGGCGATGACGAGGCCCGCCTCGATCGTCTTGCCCAATCCAACCTCGTCCGCGAGCACGACGCCCTTCGACAATGGAGATCGCAGCGCGAAGAGAGCGGCGTCCACCTGATGCGGATTGAGGTCGAGGCGTGCGTTCGCGATCGAACGAGAGAGGCTCTCCACGCTGCCGGAGGCATCGGAGGCAGCAAGGAGGTGAGCCCAGAGTGCGGCGTGGTAGGGAGTCGACACGAGGCGAGCCAGTCCCAGAGGAAGGGGCACGAGTGTACCGGTCGGGTTGATGGGCGCGGCGGCCCGCTGAATTGCTCGGGCCATCGACGAGGCCCGAACAATGTTCAAGCAGTGCGAAGCCGGGTCGACCATGGTCCTCCATCGATCGGCGGATCTCCCGATTCGAAGGCACGGCGGATGGACACGGCGGCGCTCCCTTTGGGCTCGTTAGGGAGGAAACTCAAGTATCGAGCCGCGAACAGTTGCTTGCTCTCGCGGCCGGGCGTACCACAGGCGAGTTGCGGCATAGTCGAGCTTGTCGAGGAGGGCGATGTTCTGGTACCAACCGATTCGTGCAAGCGTCCCTTGCACAATTGCCGGTTCCGGCCTTGCGGAGGCGAAACTCCGCCTGTACTTGAGGCTTCGCGGGGAAGTCCCGCGCATGTCGGGGAACGCCTCACGCAGGTCCGACGACAGGCGGTCGATGACCTCGGCACCCCATCCCTCAGCCTGCTGGCGATCAAGGATCACCCGGCCTATCTCCCGGTAGGCCATCACCATCGCGGCATTGGCAGTCAACACCGTGCGTAACCGAGACGCTCGAACGCATTGCTTGATCTCGGCCAAGGTCGCGGAGTAGGTCGCGGGCAGCCTCGCCTTGGTCGGCGCAGTCCGAAAGCTCGCCGCCTTTCGGGCGCGGTCGCGCATGAGCCGAGCCTCGGGCGGCGTCGTGGTGAGCTTCCACTTAGCTGCCATGGGTCTGCGTCTCGATCGCCCGCTCGAGGGCCCGCGAACTCCACTGCTGGCGGGCGGTCTCGTCGATGGAGTAGGCCCGGGCGTCGGGCTTCTCAACGCGCATGATGAGCCGCCAGTGGGTCCAGCTCAATTCTCTACGCAGTGCGTAGAGCTTTCCGGCTTGGGGGAATGTCAGGTAGAACTGCCTGAAGCTCCTGTCGGTTGTGATGGAAAGCCCCCTTCGGATGTCGTCGCCGAGCCGGGGCGGCTGAGCGCGATGGATGGAGGAGCGATCAGAGGCCATAGGGTCACGCGTACAGCATGCCGGACACCCGGAAGTCGTTCACGACCGGACATATTCGAACCGAGGCGTAGGGCACACGGTCCGTGCTCCTTCGGGCGATCCTCGCTCGCGCCGCGTCCGCAATCAACTCGCGGGCACTTCGCGTGATCCGACCGCCGACCGCTCTAGAGCAGGACGGCGTACCCACTCCCCCGCTACGCTCTTCGCATGCGTGTTGCGATTGTTGGAAACTCGGGTTCGGGGAAGTCGACGCTTGCTGCGCGGTTGCGGGCGCTGACGGGTGCGGCGGTGCTCGATCTCGATACCGTTGCGTGGGCCGGAGGCGATGGTCCTCCGGTGCGGCGGGAGCGCTCGGCCGCGGTGGCGGATGTGCTCGCGTTCTGTGCGGCGGCCGAAGCTGACGACTCCGCTGGCGCTGGGCGCGGCTGGATCGTCGAGGGCTGCTACGCCGAGCTGATCGCCGGCGTCCTGCCGCTCAAGCCGGTCCTCCTCTTTCTGCATCCCGGCGTCGAACGCTGCGTCGAGCACTGTCGGCAGCGCCCGTGGGAGCCGCATAAGTATGCGAGCCCGGCCGACCAGGAGGCGAATCTCGCCATGCTCATCGCGTGGGTGCGCGAGTACGACACGCCGACGCGCAGCGACGACCTCTCGCTCCAGGCCCACCGCGCGCTCTTCGACGGCTATGACGGCCCGAAGTGCATGATCGCCACGCCAGCCGAATGCGACGCCGCGATCGCCCGCATCACCGCCGGGGCGTGAGCCGCGTGGTTCCCCGCATGCCGAAGCGCCGACGGCCGGGCTCCGTCGAAGCGGACATCACGCGGCGCGGCGGTCGGCGCGGCGGGCCAGGGCGGCGCGGCAGGCTTCGATCAGGGCGCTCCTGTCGATCGGCTTCGTCGCGTAGCCGTCGCAGCCGGCCGCCAGGCAGCGCTCGCGGTCGCCGCTCATGGCGTGGGCGGTGAGGGCGACGATCGGGCGCTTCCATCCCTTGGCCCGAAGGAGCGTCGCTGCGGTGTAGCCGTCCATCTCGGGCATCTGCATGTCGGTGAGGACGAGATCGAAGGGCGGATTCGCGGCGAGCGGACCGGCGACGGTGCCGTCTGCCGAGAGCGCCTCGATCGCGAGCCGTCCGTTCTCGACGACGCGCACATCGGCGCCGGCCTTGCGCAGATGGAAGCCGATGAGTCGCTGGTTGTCCGGGCCGTCCTCGGCGAGCAGGATCCGCACGCCGGCGAGGGCGCCGGGAGCGTCGGAGCGCGCCGGCGCCGCGATGCGCATCGCCGGCTTCGACTCGCTCGCCGCGAGGGTCTCGGCCCGCTCGACCGGCAGGAGACTCTCGGCGGCGATCGGTCCCGTCGCCACCGTGAGCGTGAAGACGCTGCCCGCGCCGGGCACGCTTCGCACCGCGATCGCCCCACCGAGCATGCCGGCCAGACGCTGGCTGATGCGAAGCCCAAGACCGGTGCCGCCGAAGCGCCGGGTCACGCTCGCGTCGCCCTGCATGAAGGCGTCGAAGAGATGTCCAAGCTGCGCGTCGGTCATGCCGATGCCGCTGTCCTCGATCTCGATCGTGAGCCGCTCGGCGCTCGGGTCGCAGCCGACCCGGATGACGACGCCGCCGACTTCGGTGAACTTCAGGGCGTTCCCGACGAGATTCACGAGGATCTGCCGGAGACGCATCGCGTCGGTGCTGATGCGCGCCGGCATCGGCGTCGTGTAGCACACCTCCAGCCGCAGCGACTTCGCCTTCGCCCGCACATCCATCAGCCGACAGAGGTCGGCGAGGAACGCGACCGGATCGGTCGGCGCGTGCTCGATGACGAGCTTGCCCGCCTCGATTTTCGAGAGGTCGAGGATGTCGTTGATGATCGCGAGGAGATGCTCGCCGTTGCGACGGATCGTTTCGATATGTTCAAGACGCTCCGGCGGCGCGCGAAGCTGATCGCCGTCGTTGGCGAGCAGTTCCGTGAAGCCCAGGATCGCGGTCATCGGCGTCCTGATCTCGTGGCTCATGTTGGCGAGGAACTCGCTCTTCGCCGCGTCGGCGGCGAGGGCGTCGGCCTGGGCCTTCCGCAGCCGTTCCTCCGCCTCCTTCTGGGGGGTGATGTCGAAGCGGATCGAGACATAGCGCTCGACGCGCCCATCGACGCCGAGACAGGGCACGATCGTCGAGTCCACCCAATAGAGCGTGCCGTCCTTGCGACGGTTGCAGACCTCGCCGCGCCACGCGTGGCCGGCCGTGATCTGCCGCCACACCGCCACCCAGAACTCCTTCGACTGGTGGCCGGAGTTGAGGATGCGATGGTCCTGACCGAGCAGGTCCTCGCGGGAGTATCCGCTCACGCGGCAGAAGCCGGTGTTCACATCGACAATGCGGCCGGAGCGGTCCGCGACCGAGATGATCGAGTGCTCGTCGAGCGCCTGCCGCAGCGCCTGGACCTCGCGGTAACGGGCGTCGCTCTCGGCCCGCGCCGCTTCGAGCTCGCTCTCGGCGCGCTTGCGTTCGCTGATGTCGACATGGACGCCCGACGCTCGCGCCGGCTTGCCGTCCCGGTCACGCTCCATCACGCGACCGACATCGAGGATCCACGCCCAGGTACCATCCTTCCGGAGCAGCCGATGCTCGCAGCGGTATTCGGGGCTTCGGCCCTCGAGATGGGCGGTGAGCAGTTCCATCACCCGCGGCATGTCGTCGGGATGGACGAGTCGCTCCCAACTCTTCACCGTCGGCTCGATCTCATGCAGCTCGTAGCCGAGCATGCTCGCCCAGCGTTCGTTGAACGCGACGCGCCCCGACGCGACGAACCAGTCCCAGGTCCCGAGTCCAGCCCCCTGCACGACCAGATCGAGGCGATTCGCCTGCTCTTGGCGTTCGGTCACATCGGCGAAGCTCACCACGACCGATTCGACGAAGCCGTCTGATGCGCGGTCACCGCGCCGTTCGCTCGCGATGAGCGGAACCGTGCTGAGGGAGAGCCAGCGGAGTTCGCCGTCGGGTCGGCGCACGCCGCAACTGAGGGCGTGCATCGCCATGCCCGTGGTCCTGGTGATCGCAAGCGGATCCTCCTCGGCGGAGAGCTCGCGGCCATCGGGTCGCACCAGAAGACAGCGGGCGTCGGGGAGGGTTCGGCCGCGCAGGCCACCGCTTCCGACGCCGAGAATGCGTTCCGCGGCGGGATTGCTCTCGATGACGCGTCCGTGCGGATCGATCCGCATGACGCCCTCGGCGAGGGCAGCGAAGGTAAGCCGCAGTCGTTCGAGCGTCTCGGTCGCCGAGGGCACCCGCTCCGTCCAAAGGGTCTGCGACGCCGCGTCCGATGCCGACCGGTCAGCGACACGCTCGCCCGGGCCCGTGTAGCCGCTCTCGCGAGCGACAGCGCCGGCCGGCGTTGGACGCGGTTCGGCCCCGGTGGGGGCGACGAATTCAGATGATGACTCCGGAATGCTCATGGGCGCGCGACCGACCGCCACGCGCCGATCGCGAGCTTCACTTCGGTCAATCCGCCCGGCGACTCCACGCGCAGGGCCGGGTGTGCTGCGAACGCGCCGACAATGCGCGGCCGCAGCAGGAGTCCGAGAAGTCCATTGAGGGCCACCGGCGCGATCGACCGGTTCAGCTTCCCCATGAGCCGAGCAGGATCGCCAGATCCGCGGCGTCGACGACGCCATCGCCGTTCAGGTCGGCGGGGCAGCCCGAGCACGGCCCCCACGCCCCGAGCAGCGTCGCGAGGTCGCCACCGTCGACGCTCCCGTCGAGATCGAGATCGCCGGGCTTCGGAATCGCATAGCGGATGTCGTCATAGACGATGCCGTCGGCGTCGTTTCCGGGCTCGATGGTTCGGATGCGGGCGATCGGAACGAGCGATGTGACGCCGTAGAAGATGCGATTGTCGGCAGCGCCTCCTGGCCCCTGAATCTCGCCGGGATGCGATCCGGTGAAGATCTCGCCGGCGATGAGGGATCCGTCGGCCGCGAGGAACTGCACCTCCGTCTGTCCCGGATAGAAGTTGCCGATGAAGAGCCCCGCCATCTGCACCGGCGGATTGAAGATGAAATCAAAGTTGTCGCCGAACGATTCGGTGAAGTACGGCGCTCCGTTCTTGAAGTTGGCCGAGACGACATTCGGGCTCGACGCGAAGTTGAAGGGAGTGACGAAGGGATTCGGCGACTCCTTCACCAGGTTCATCGGCAGACCGTCGCGATGCAGGAAGAACATCCCCTGCCCCGAGTACTCGAAGCCGTTGAGTGCGCCGTCACCGCCGCTCAGCTCGTCGAAGGTGAAAAGCGTCTGCTGCGGCGAGAGAGCCTCGAACGCGGGCAGCGTGAAGAACTCCGTCGCGGCGCACGCGGGGCGTGCCGCGATCGCAGCGATCGCGAGGATCCCAACGCCAAGCGCTGGCGAGACGAGGGCGGACGGCGCGTGACCGGTGTGAGCCGGTCCCGATCGGCGAGCGGCGGTGGAATGCATGGAAACGACGGTACCAATCGCGTCGTCCACGATGCAAGCGTTCCCTGGCGGATCGGCGTGCAGGCTGACCCGCTCTGCGGGCCAACAGGCGGGCCCTAGGCGGGCCATCAGGCGGGCCACCAAACGGGCCTCCAAGCGCTTGGGCACGCTCGCCAGCGAGTCGCTGAGCGGGCCGCACGCGGCGGATCATTTTTTTTCACAATCTCGCCACTCGACGCTCGCGGTCGCCACGACATTCCCGTACAACCTTGTCCGACCGGCGCTCCCGCGCAGGTCCCAACCGCAGGCTTCTGCGCCTCGTTCGAGGCGTCATCTCTCTGGCCCTGCGGCGAATCGCGTTCCATCATTCAGCCCACCTTCATGCGGCCCCCATGAGGCTCCCCCGCTTGCGAGCGGAGGGCCCGCCGCGCTCCGCGTCGCCCGGCGCCCGCCATCGCGGGCCCTCGAGCGGTCGAAGCGTTTCACTCCCGCCGCAGACTTGGAGATGTCATGCCGTTCGATCGCCGTTCGACCGCCGCGCTCCGTCCATGGCGCTCCGTCGCTTCGCGTGGTGCACGCACCGCCGGCACCGTGGGTGCACTCCTCGTCCTCACCGCCACCGCTCGCGCCGCGCCAGGCGACACGACCGCCTGGCTCGCCCCCGGCGATGGCTCCTTCCTCGATCGGACGCTCTGGGACAACGGCCTCCCCGGCCCACTGCGGATCGCACTCTTCGGCGTCACCGCCGATCCGACGCCGTTCACCGTCACGCTCGAGACTCCCCTCTCGATCGGCGGCCTGTCGGTCACGAACCAAGCCCCGACCCTCGAACTCCTGGGGAACCAGCTCACGATGCAGGGCGATGTGCTGGTGAGTGGAATCGCCCCCGCGGAAGCGAGCGAGACGGCTGCACTCACCGTTGCCCACGGCACATGGAGTCCCTCGGGCCAGACGATCGTCGGCTCGGGCGCAGGCAACGCCGGCTCGCTCATCCTCGGGCCCGCCGTTGCATCCTCCAGCGGGATTCTTCGGATCGGTACCGAGGGGGGTGATGGCACGCTCCAAGTCACCGGCGCCGGCACCGCGGTCACCGGCGAGCTGCACCTGGGCGTGACTCCCGATCAGCCTGCGCTCATCGGCCGCGGTCGACTCATCGTCAGCGATCACGCGACCTTCGCTCCCTCGTCGATCACCTTCGCGCCGCCGCATCCGACGCTCGGGCGCTCAAGCATCGCCGTCGTCGGACCCGGCACCTCGATTTGGCTCCCGTCCTTTGTGGAACTCACCGGTCCCCTCACACTCGAGGCAGGCCAGGGCGCGGTCCTCGGTACGCAGGCGCTCACCCTCGAAGCGGGCGACCGCATCGCCCTCGAAATCGGTCCGGCGGGGAGCGGCATGCTGAACAACGCTGGCATGCTCACCCGCGCGGGCGAGCTCGCGATCACCCTCGCGCCGGGATTCATCCCGCCCCCCGGCTCGATCTTCCCGATCATCACGACCCTCTTCACGAGCGGCGCGTTCACCACCGTCACCGTTCCGAACATCGGCGGCGCGGGCATTTCCCTCGTGAACGCCGGATCGACGACCTTCGCGATCGTGCCGGAGTTCGACGCCGAACTCAGCGTTGAGCCGCGCAGCGTCTCGATGCCGGTCGGTTACCCGCTGGAGCTCTCGATCACGCTCGCCTTCCCGAACGGTACCGAACTGCCGGTCACGACCGGCCTCACCTGGGAGTTCGACGATCCCAGCGTCGCAGCATTCACGGACGGCACCTCGATCGTGGGGCTCGCTCCGGGCTCGACGCTCCTCCGCATCTCGAGCGGCGCGACCAGTGTTGACCTTCCGATCGTCGTGACGGCGAATCCCGCGTTTCCGCCGATCGCCCGCTCGAGCGAGACCGCCGACGGCGTCAGCGCGAACGGCAGTCCGCCCCCTGCAACGCCGAGCCTCGAGAATTTCCCGGCGATCTCGGGCAACGGACGCTTCGTCGCGTTCGCGAGCCTCGCGTCCAACCTCGTCCCGGACGACACGAATGGGCTGTCGGATGTGTTCGTGAAGGACCACGCGACCGGCGCGATCGAACGGGTCAGCGTCTCGTCGTCCGGGCTTCAGGCGAACGGCGCGAGCCAAGTGCCTGAGATCTCCTTCGACGGCCGCTATGTCGTCTTCCTCAGCAACGCGACGAACCTCGCGAATGTCGGCAACAACGCCAACCGCATCTACCGCCATGACCGCCAGACCGGGGAGACCCGGCTCGTCGTGACGAGTAGCGACGATGTCGGGAACAACAGCTTCTGCACCTACAGCGCGATCTCTGCCGACGGCCGCTTTGTGGCCTTCGTCGGCAACGCAGGCTCGCTCCTCAACCCGCCGCTCGCGACCGGCACCGCCGCCTTCCGCAAGGACATGGAGAGCGGGGAACTCATCCTCGTGTCGCGGAAGCAGAACGGCGAGCCCGCGAGCGCCGAGGGATTCATCGGCATCAGCGGGGACGGCGACTGGATCGTGTTCAGCTCAACGGCCTCGCTGCTCCCCGGAGCGCCGGGCACGCAACAGGTCTATCTCACGAACATCACCGACGGCACGACCGTGGGGGCCAGCCGCCGGACCGACGGTACATGGGCCAACAAGAGCTGCATCACCGCCCGGATCGACCGGATCGGCCGGCGCGTCGCGTTCCTGAGCGAGGCGACGAATCTCCTTGCCGCTCCCTCCGTTGGCCCCCGGGACGCTTTCGTCTTCGATCGGATCGACGGTTCGATCGTGCAGGCCAATGCGCTGCCGAGCGGCGAGGAAGCGAGCGAGACGATCGGATCCGTCGACCTCTCGGGCAACGGGCGCTATGTGACCTTCCGAAGTGCCGCCCAGAACCTCGTGCCGATTCCCTTCTCGGGCGATCAGATGTTCCGGCGAGACCTCCTCACCGGCGCGATCACCATGATCTCACTCGGCCCCGTCGGCCCTGCCAACGGGAGCTGTGCCTTCGGCTCCTCGATCTCGGACGACGGCGGTCAGGTTGCCTTCGGAAGCGAAGCGACGAACCTCGCGCCGTTCGACGCGACCGCGAATGTTGACACCTTCCGCGGCGCAGCGCCCGCGGCGGTTCCCGGCGATGTCGACGGCGATGGCGTTGTCGGCTCGGCGGATCTCGCCACGCTTCTCGGCGACTGGGGCAGCGCGAGCTATGCCAGCGATCTTGACGGCGACGGCGTCGTCGAGGCGTCGGATCTCGCCCTGCTGCTCGGTGCGTGGAGTCGATGAGGGCGCGCGCGGTCGGAGCGTGCCGCAGGTTCTGCGGCGCCCCCACCACGCGCCACTCAAGTCTGTCCGCTGCGGTTCTCCGGCGGGGCAGAGAAGAGCCGCGGCGCGGACTTCTTCGCCTCGCCCTTCGGGGTCGCCCTCGCGGCGATTTCCGCGTCGAGTTGGGCAAGCTCCGGATCGAGCGTCGGCGGAGGCGGCTCCGGTGCCGCCTTGGGATCCTCGATCGGTCGCCCATCAACGAGTCGCAGGATGATGTCCGCTGCGGTCTCGTCGGGATGACGGCCATGGAAGCGGAGTTCGACGCGGCGCAACTCCTCGGCGGCGACCGCGATCGTGCGCGAATCGCGGAGGAAACGCGTGGCGGCATCGACGATCGTCTTCGCCGAGAGCCATGGCGGCGCCGGAACGAACTCGGGGACGATCTCGCGCTCGGCGATGATGTTCGGCAGCAATCGATAGGGCGTGCGCAACATGATCTTCGCGCCGAGCCACGAAATGAGCCCGGTGCGATAGATGCCGATCATCGGACGGTGCTGCCGCGTGAGGTCGAGGCTCACCGTGCCCGAGACCGTCAGCGCGAGATCGCACCAATGGATCGCAGCGTCGATGTCGCCGACGATGATGTGCAGGCCGACCGGCAGGTCGCCGAGCATGTCGCGCATGAGTCGGGCGAGACGCTCGTTCGCCGCAACGATGAGCGCCGCCATGCCGCGGTTGCGATCCGCGAGTTCGACATAGCTCTGGACGAGCAGGCGCAGGTTGCGGCGCACTTCGCTCGAGCGCGAACCGGGCAGGAGAAGCAGTCGCGGTGCCCCCTGCGGCATCGTCTTCACGCGTTGAGCAATGGCCGCGGTGTCGAGCTCGCGGTTGATGACCGGGTGGCCGATGAAGCGGGCGGGCACCTGCCGCGTGCGGAACCAATGCTCCTCGAAGGGCAGCAGGCACATCACGCAGTCGGTGCAGCGCCGCAGCTTGCCGATGCGCCACGGACCCCATGCCCAAATCTGCGGGGCGACGAGATGCGCCACCCGGACGCCCTTCGGCTTCAGGTGCTTCGCGATCGGGAAGTTCGCCGCCGGGCTGTCGACCGGCACATGCACCGTGACGCGATGCTGGGTGACCCAGCGCTTGAGCTTCTGGATCTCGCTGCGGACCGCAGCGACCTTCTTGAAGCCGTCGAGACCCATGGCCCCGTCATCGCAGGTCGAACTGATGAGGGTGGCGCCGGCCGCCTCCATCTTCGGACCGCCCCAGGCGTAGATGAGAAGCCCCGGATCGCGGGCCTTCAGTTCGGCGATGACCGGCGCCGCGTGGGCGTCGCCCGACGGTTCAAATGCGGTGAAGAGAATCGCGCCCCGACGCTTGCGATCGTCCGTCGGGAGCGCCTCGGTCGCGAGGGCGTCGGCGGTGCCCGTCGGCTGCGCGTTCCGCGCGGATCGACCGGCGGAATCGCTCCCCCGCCGCGGCGATGCGGCCGCTGACGGGTTCGCTGAGGGGTTTGGGGTTGGCTTGGGCGATGGCTTCGAGGTCCCACGATCCGTCATAGGGAAGACCGCCAGAGGGTGGACCACGCACGAGCGACCTTCGACGGACGCTCCGCCGGGGCCTTTCGGCAGTGGTACAGTACCCCGCTTTTCCCCGTCCGTGACGCCGCGCGCCTCACGGGAACGGTCCGATCGTCGAGTACCACCCATGCTTCAGCGTACCCATCTCTGCGGTTCCCTTCGTCCTTCCCATGTCGGCCAGTCGGTCGTGCTGTGCGGCTGGGTGAATACATACCGCGATCAGGGGCGCGGCCTGATCTTCTGCGACCTGCGCGACCGGGAGGGCCTCGCCCAGGTCGTCTTCGACCTCGAGCAGGTCCCGACCGCGGTGGTCGAGGCGAGCCGCGGCCTGCGCCGCGAGGATGTCATCGCCATCAAGGGCACGGTGCGCATCCGGGCCGGCGGCGCCAACCCGAAGCTCGCCACCGGCGAGGTCGAGGTCGTCGCCACCGAGCTCGAGGTCCTGAACAAGACCGAGACCCCGCCGATTCTTCCGGACGAATACGAAGCCGAGAAGATCAATGAGGAGACGCGGCTGAAGTATCGATTCATCGATCTGCGCCGGCCGCGCATGCAATCGATTCTGGCGACCCGCTCGAAGGTGACGAAGGCGGCGCGCGACTACTTCACGAAGAACGGCTTCCTCGAGATCGAGACGCCGCTCCTCATTCGATCGACCCCCGAAGGCGCCCGCGACTTCATCGTCCCCGCCCGGCTGCACCCCGGAAAGTGGTACGCCCTGCCGCAGAGCCCGCAGCTCTTCAAGCAGATCCTCATGGTCGCCGGCTGCGATCGCTACATTCAGATCTGCAAGTGTCTGCGCGACGAGGATCCGCGTGCGGACCGTCAGGCCGAGTTCACGCAGATCGACCTTGAGATGAGCTTCGTCGAGCGCGAGCAGGTCATGGAGATGATGACCGGCTTCGTGCGCGAGCTCTGGCAGTCGATCTTCAGCTACGACATCGGCACCGTGCAGCGGATGACCTGGCAGCACGCCATGGACCGCTACGGCATCGACCGTCCCGACACCCGCTATGGCCTCGAGATCGAGGACATCAGCGACATCGCGGCCACGACCGAGTTCGGCGTCTTCAAGGAAGCGCTCGCGAAGTCGCGCCACGGTCGCAAGGGCGTCGTCCGGGCGATCCGCGTGCCGGGCGGTGCGGAGAAGCTCACCCGCAAGATGACCGACGCGTACAGCGAGTGGGTGAAGACCTTCAAGGCCGGCGGCGTGCCGGTGGTGAAGCTCACCGACAAGGGTTTCGAGACGGGCATCGCGAAGTTCCTCGAGCCGGTGAAGGATGCGCTCATCGCGCGTCTCGGCCTCAAGGTCGGCGACGCGGTGCTCTTCGCCGCCGACCACTGGGATGTCGCCTGCAAGGCGCTCGGTGAACTTCGCCAGCGCGTCGCTCGTGAACTCAATATGGTTCCCGAGGGCAAGTGGAACTTCCTCTGGGTGATCGACTTCCCGATGTTCGAGTACGACGACGAGGGCAAGCGCTGGGTCGCCCTGCACCACCCCTTCACCTCGCCGAATCCCGACCAGTTCGGCATTCTCGAGAGCGATCCGGGCGCCTGCCTGAGCGCCGGCTACGACCTCGTCCTGAACGGCAGCGAGATCGCCGGCGGCTCGATCCGTATCCATCGCCAGGATGTCCAGCAGAAGGTCTTCAACCTCATCGGCCTCACCGACGAGCAGGCCCGCGTGAAGTTCGGCTTCCTCCTCGACGCCCTCAAGTTCGGCGCTCCGCCGCACGGCGGCATCGCCTTCGGCCTCGACCGACTCGTCATGCACATCGTCGGCACCGACAACATCCGCGATGTCATCGCCTTCCCGAAGACCCAGTCGGGCGGCGACCTCATGACCGAGGCGCCGGGACCGGTCGACGACGCGCAGCTCGTTGAACTGTGCGTCAAGAGCACCTATGTCGAGAAGCCCTGACGGGCACCGGGCATCAGGACGATTCATCGGTATGCAAGAATCACTCCCCGGCCATTCGGTCGGGGAGTTTTTTGTATGCGAAAGGAACTCGCCGCCGTCGCGCGGAACGCGGACACCTCGTGCAACATCCCCTAACTTGCACCGCGCGTCGCCCACGCGTCATACTTCCCGCATGCGCGTCTGCCACCACTGCGGATATTCCCGCGAGGGACTCCCGTTCGCGCGGGCGTGCCCGGAGTGTGGGACGCTCCCGCCGGTTGACACGCTGCGCTTGCCGGGGCGGCGATTGAGGCGGTGGTGGAGGGCGCCCTTCGTTTGCTTTGCCGTCGGCAGCATCGTCGCCGGTATGTTCTCCGCGCTCTCGGGTCTCGTCGTCACCAGCGAGGAAGCACGGCGCGGCATGTTCGCACCGCTCGGTCCGGTCGCTGCTTGTGGCCTCTGGCCCCTCGTCGGAGTCGTTGCGGTGATCGCCTATCGATATCGTCGCGGTGATGCGGAAGAGTGGTGCGTGGACGATCGCGAACTCGTGGTGCGAGCGTCACCTTCCGGCGCGATTGTCGAGCGCGTGCCCTTTTCGCATATCGAGTCTGTTCGGTTTGGCCAGGGGCGATTCATCACCTCCGCGGTCGGATTGTGGAAGCGCGGACAATCCCAGCCGAAGCGACTCCTGATCGTCGATCTACCACGAACGACGATTCTCGAGATCTTCGAGCAGATCGCCTATCGCTGCGAGAGCCTTCGCAGCGAAGGGACGAACGAGCCCACGATCGAGACGCAGGTCAAGCTCGTGCCGAACTGGTACGGCCGCGGCGCTGAAGTGGCTTGTCCCGCGTGTGGCGCGACGCGCCCGATCGCATCCGCCGCGCGGGCGTGCCGCTGCGGGCAGCGCGGATGGTCGGCGGAGTGGGTCGTCATTCCGTTCGCGACGATGCAGACGACCGACACCGACGGCACCCTGTCGCGCATCGCGCTCTTTCGCAGGCCGATGCCGCGAGCGACGGCCTGGCCGAGGCAACGCTGGTGGCACTTCGCGATACCAACGCTCGCCCTCGCGAGTCTCGTCGTGATCGTGGCGTTCCAACCCGAGCCGGTCATCGTGGGCATGATCATTCCCGTCGTGGTCGTCCTCGGCACCCTGCTCTTCCCATACCTCACGCGCCCGAGGGCCCTCGCGGTGGTGACACCCGATGGCGTCTTCGGACTCGACGATCGGGGTCGGTGCGCGTTCGACGCGCCGCCCACGGTGCATGTCGGCGGCCTCACCATCTCTCTGGAGACACCCACCCAACACTGCGTCCTCTGGGGCCGGCGATCCCAGGTGAAGGCCCTCGCGGAGCTGCTCGCCGCTCGCCACGCGGGGAAATCACGATGACTCCAAAGGTCGCCAAAGATCACGGTCCAAAGTCGCAGTCAGAATCCGCGTGACGGAAGTGACGGACCAGTCATCACGGATCGAAGTCGAGGCCGGACGAATGACGCGGGCTTCTCCACCAACCACCCCGGTTCGATTGAGAATGTGGCTGTCCAAATTCGAGAAACCCGGCCGATCGGCCGGGGAGTTTTTACGGTTGCAGCAAGGGTCACACGCTCTCGCCGGCGGGCTCAGCAATCGCCCCACGCGCCGAGGAGAATCGCGAGGTCGGAGGCATCGACGGTGCCCGAAGCGTCAAGATCGGCTGAGGGCGACGGACCGCCCCAGGCGCCGAGGAGAATGGCGAGGTCCGATGCGTTCACGCTGCCGTCACCGTTGATGTCGCCGCACAGGCCGGCGGCGCAGGGACTCTCCGTCGCCCAGGCAAGGGCGTTCAGGAGGAGCGTCGCGCTCGACGAACCGCCGGCGAGAAAGCCATCCGAGAAAGTGGTCGAGTCGGCGAAGACGACCACCGGCCCGCTGCATGCGGCGAGGGCATGACGCGGGACGCTCACGATGCCGGGCGCGCCGTTCTGGTTGATGGTCGCCTCGATCGACGCGAACGCGGGAGCGGTATCGAACCATCCGGTCCATCCGATCGTCCAGCCGGTGACGAGCCCGAAGGGGCCATTCGCGATGGGCGATCCGACCGGCGCGACCGTCGAGGCACTCTGCGGCCACGGCGCCCCCGTGCCGGTCGCGTCGAGGCCGAGCCAGTCGATGAAGCTCTCGTTCACCGCATCGGATCCGGGACCGGCGAAGGTGTCGTTGTCGATGGTGATGATGGCCGCCCCGCCCGTCGCGACGAAGCTCTGGAGCGCGGCGACCTCGGTGGCACTCAGCGGCGTTGTCGCCGAGGTCGCCCCCGTCGCCGTTCCGAGGATGAGCACATCGATGCCAGCCAAGAACGCCGGGGTGAGCGTCGGCGAGCCGACGAAGGTCGCCCCCGGGAAGCCTGAGGTCACGACGGCGCGCAGACTGTCGAAGCAGGAGCCGCCGGCGACGGCGGCACAGCCGCCACGGGTGGTGTCGAAGCCGCCGACGATGAGATCGGCTGTGGCGGCGGGCGTGATAGCGAGGACGGCGAGGGCAGTGAGTGTGATCGACCGAGTCATTCGGAACCTCCGGAAGGGGCGTGTGCGCCCCTCCTCGTCGAGAGCGGATTCCGAGCGTCCGCCGTCCGATCGACGGTTCGTGATCCACCCGAGAATGGCACCGCAACCCGTCACATGTCCCTTTGGGTCGCTGCCTCCTTTCTCAGGCCCTGGTCCACTCCATGACCCAGTTTTCCTCCCAGGTCGCGCCGTTGTCCCACGACACCGCTTGCCACCACCGGCAGGAGGTCGGCGTGATGCGGTCCCAGACGCCCTTCACCCGAATCGGCACGCCGTTGTCGAGGTCGTCGGCGACAAAGGTCCCGACCCCCTGCTCGAAGCCGCCCGTCTGGCCCGGCGTGGTCAGGACACCGCTTCGCCCATTCACCCAGAAGTCGTTCCAGACACCCTTCTCGACATCCAGCAAGCGAAGGCCCATGCCGGCGAACGATCGGCTCGGGATGCGAAGCTCTTCGACGCTTCCGACACCGCCGAGGATCGTCCAGCAGGTCGCCTCGCCCTCGAACTCGTCCCACTCCGATCCGTGCGCCTCCTTGAGCCGCCGGTGCTTGATGCGCCACTCCCCTGCCAGAAAATCGAAATCGCCAGGCTTTCCCGTCTGCATGGAGTGGTCCTTTCCTGTCGACGAAACCGACCGCGAGCGCGTTCCGCCGGACGATACGGGTTCCCTCGGGGAAGGCAACGATCCGCCTCGCGAATCCGATCTCGTCGAAATGTGGCGTCGGAATGTGGCTGTCCAAACTCGAACCAAACTCGCAGGAGCTCGACCGCTCGCGGAGAACCGCATGGGAATTCACCTCCCCCGGTCGATCCCGGGCTGGCTGGTGCTGGCTGGAGTTTCCCTCGATCTCCCGAGACTCGGCTGAGCGGCAGGGAGAATCGCAACGGCTGGCGATTCTGCCGATAGAGATCCGACGGTCGCCTGTTACCGTCCCGGGTACGGCCGGAACGACCTGTTTCGCCCAAGCGACCCCAAGCGACCCGAACGCCCTCAACGCCCCGCATGCTGATGCTGGCAGTGGGACTGGCAGTGGGGCTGGCGATGGGACTGGCGATGGGGCTGGCGGGTCGACCGCACCCTCGACAGCCGCAACCCTGTCCGCACCGCTGGCCCACCGCTACCCCAGCGGCCCCCTTTTGGAGACTCATCATGATTCCCTCGATCCTCACCGCCTCGTCGCTCACGCTCATCCTCGCCCTCGCCGGTCAGCCTGGCGACGGCACCGGCACCGACCGTCCCGTCGAGCAGCCAGCGATTGCCTCGGCTGCGCAAGACGCCCCGAAGACCAAGGAAGAGCGCGAGAAGGCCCGTCAGGAGACGCGCGAGAAGAACCGCGCCAAGGGCGGCGACAAGGCCAAGCAGGATGGCGCCAAGGGCGGCCAGAAGATGCAGAACTTCTCCGCCAAGGACATGAGCGGGAAGAAGATCGAGTTCCCCGATGACTTCAAGGGCAAGGTCGTCCTGATCGACTTCTGGGCGACCTGGTGTGGCCCCTGCATCGCCGAGATGCCTCATGTCGTTGAGGTCTACGAGAAGTACCACAGCGAGGGGCTCGAGGTCATCGGCATCACCCTCGACAACGACGGCGCCGAGCAGAAGATCAAGGACGCGGAAGCGCGTCTCAAGATGAACTGGCCGCAGATCTATCAGGGCGGCGGTTGGAAGACCCCGCTTGCGAAGAAGTACGGCATCAACTCCATCCCCAAGGCCTATCTCATCGACGGCTCGACCGGCACGATCATCGCCGAGGGCGCTGCGCTCCGCGGCGACAAGCTCGATCCCGCGGTGAAGGCAGCGCTCGAGAGCGTGAAGGCGAGCGGCGGCTCTGCGGGAAGCGAGAAGGACAAGGGGAAGGACAAGAGCAAGGACAGCGGCAGCGACAAGGACAAGGACGGCGGCAAGGACAAGGATGGCGGTAAGGACAAGGGCGGCTGACGCCGAGCCGGTCTGAGCAGGCTTGGACCAGACTGAACCGGTCTGGATCGAGCCGGACCGAGCTCCTTACCCCAACCCAGGATTGCACGACACGGCGCTCGCCACCCGCGAGCGCCGTGTTGCTGCGCGGGCATGTCCCTCGAGTCCCTCGAGGCGGGCGAAACCGGCCACCTCGCGAACGAGCGTGGCGGAAGGCCTTCCCTCGACCAGCGTCCGGGCCCGGAGGAAGTCGAAGACCGACAGCCCCGCAGCATGACGGGCCGTTCCGCCGGTCGGGAGCGTGTGGTTTGGGCCGACGCCGTAATCGCCAAAGACCTCCGCGGCGGCGCTCCCCACGAAGAGCGAGCCGTACGCGACGCAGCGCCGTGCGATGGCCGAGGCCCGGCGCACATGCAACTCGAGGTGCTCCGGCGCCAGCGCGTTCGAGAGCGCGATCGCTTCATCGATGGTCGTGACGACGACCGCCCGACTCTGGCCGAGCGAGCGGCGCGCAATCGCTGCCGTCGGCAGATCGAGAAGCTGCCGACCGAGCGCTCCCCGCACGAGCGTCGGGAGGCGGGCGTCGGTCGTGACCAGCCAGACCATGCTCATCGGATCGTGCTCCGCCTGCGCGATGCAATCCGCGGCCACCGTCTCGGGATCGGCGCTCGCGTCGGCGATGATGAGGACCTCACTCGGCCCGGCGAGCCCGTCGATCGCGCAGAGGCCACGCTCGCGCACGACCGCTTTCGCAGCGGTCACGAAGGCATTGCCAGGCCCGACGACGATCGACGCAGCGGGGCACGCGCGGGCGTCTCCGCGGGCGAGGAGCGCGATCGCCTGTGCACCGCCGAGTGCGAGAAGCCCGTCCACCTCGGCGATCGCCGCAGCCGCGAGCATGATCGGCGTCGGCTTCGGCGAAGCGAGCCACAGGTCACCGACGCCTGCGACGCGCGCTGGGATGGCGGTCATGAGCGCCGAGGACGGCAAGGGATAGCGCCCCCCGGGGGCGTAACAGCCGGCGCTCGCGAGCGGTTCGATCCGTTGCCGGAGGAGCATCGCGCCGTCGCGGCGCGGCGTGCGCATCTCGATATCCCGAAGGCTTCGACGCTGCGCGAGCGCGAAGCGTCGGATCCGCTCGGCGGAACGCTCAAGCAGACGGATCGCCTCCGCTCCGAGCGAGCGGCGCGCTGCGTCACGCGCCCGGCGAAGATCGCCCCGCTCGAGGACCACGGCGGCGGCGGAGGATCCGGCGGCGATCTCGCCGAGACGACGCGCCTCCCGGATCGCCGCATCGAGCCCGCCGCGCAACACGCGATCGACGATCGGTTCGGCGACGCGTCGCGCCTCCGGATCGACCGATGGTCGCCCGCTTCGAGCGATGCGCGCCGCGGACACCGTCGGCAGAAGCCGCGTCATCGGAGGACCTCCTTGCGATCGCCGCCCCGACGCGACAGCCGCAGCGCCCGCCGATCGAGGACCGATTCGACCGCGGCAAGCTCGACCCCCTCCGCTCGCATGCGCACCAGTGAGAAGTAGAGGAGATCGGCCGCTTCCTCGGCGACCCGGGCAGGCCCCTCCGCCTCCGCAAGTTCCCGCGCCTCCTCCACGAGCTTCGACGCAAGTAGACCAGGCTCGGCGACGCAGCGGGCGGTGTAGCTTGCGGTTGGGGCGGTCGCGTCGGCTGCTTCGGCGAGTCGCGCCGCAATCGTCGACTCCGTCGCCACCAGTCCATACTGCGGGCCGAAGCAGGTGGCCGCACCGGTGTGACAGGCGCCTCCCTCCTGCTCGACGGTGAATCGCAGGGCATCGCGATCGCAATCGACATCGATCGCCACGAGGCGCTGGGTCGCGCCGCTCGTCGCACCCTTGCGCCAGAGCCCGCGCCGCCGCGATTCGTACACGCCGCTGCGCGTTCGGAGCGCCTCGACAAGACTTCGTTCGCTCGAATAGGCGAGCATGAGCAGTCGGCCGCCGCGATCACAGACGACCGTCGGCACGAGGCCATCGGGACGATCGCTCGTGAGCGTGCGCCAGAGCGCTGCCGCCGGCTCCAGTCGCCCGGTGTACAGCGCCATGCCGACCTGGGCGTCGGCGCCGATGGCGTCGAGTTCGGCGATCTCCGCCGCATCGACGATGCCGCCGGCGAAGGTGACGCGGGCATCGCCGGCGCGCTCGACGATGCGCCGCGCTCGCGCCATGTCGAAACCGCCGAGGGTGCCTTCGGTCTCGACGAAGGTCACGAGGAATCCGCCGACGAAGGGACGCAGCCGATCGATGCGCTCCTCAAGTGGCTCGCCGCTTCGCGTGCGCCAGCCGTGGGTCACGACCTCGCCGCGCAGGGCGTCCACGGCGGCCATCACCCGTTCGCGCGGCAGCGTTCGCAGCAGCTCCGGTTCGGCTCGCGTGCCGAGAATCACCCGTCGAGCGCCGGCGTCGAGCCAGGCGACGGCCTGCTCGCGCGAGCGGATGCCGCCGCCGACGCGAAGCCGTCCGATGGCGCTTCCGGTCGAACCGCGCGCGCCGAGCATGCCTGCGATCACGGCCGCGTTCGAGCCGGTGCCGATCGCGGCGTCGAGGTCGATCACCGCGATCTCACCGAGCGGGGCGAAGCGCTCGAGAATCGGTTGCGGATCGCCCAACTGGAGGACGGGATCGCGCCCCTGGCGCAACTGGACGGCCTGGCCGTCGGCAAGGTCAATCGATGGAATCAACATGGTCGTACCCTCACGCCCGCATCGGCGAGCGATCGCTTCAATGTGCGGACCGAGACCTCGTCGCGATGCAGGATTCCGGCGACGAGAACCGCATCGGCGCCGGCACGAACGGCGTCCAGCAGGTGCTCCGCGGAACGGGCGCCTCCCGAAGCGATCAGCGGAACGCGCAGCCGCTCCGCCACCAGGGCGAGCGACGCCGTGTCGTAGCCAGCCCCGGTGCCGTCGCGATCAAGCGCGGTGAGGAGCACTTCGCCCGCCCCACGCCTCGCCCCCTCACAGGCCCAGTCGAGTGCGGAACAACCGGTGGCGAGAGCGCCCGATCGCAGCATCACCTCACCGCCGGGGAGGGCGTCGCATCGTTGCCGCGCGTCAATCGCGAGGACAACGGCCTGCGTTCCGTAGCGTTCGGCGATCTCGCCGATCAGGCGCGGGCGAACGAATGCCGCGGAGTTCACGCTGACCCGGTCCGCCCCCGCGTCGAAGAGACGGCTTGCGTCGGCGAGCGAACGGATGCCGCCGCCGACCGTCAGCGGCACGCTGATCGTCTCGCGCACGCGCTCGACGGTCGCGAGCGCTGCGATGCGGCCCTCGACCGTCGCGCTCACATCGAGAAGGACGATCTCGTCAGCCCCATCCTCGGCATAGCGCGACGCCCGCAGAGCCGGATCGCCGAGCTCGATGAGGTCTGCGAAGCGCGTGCCCTTCACGACCATGCCGTCGCGCACATCGAGGCAGGCGATGATCCGTGTTGCGACGCACGCCGCCTGGACCTGCTGATTGATCGTCGAATCCAGCGCTAGCATGTTGGCTGCTCCCATCGTCGGACCCCGCCGATGCGCACCGCCGCGGCGCGCCGCGGACGCACGAAATCCTCGATCACCTGCGCCCCGATCGATCCGGAGAGTTCCGGGTGGAACTGGGTCGCGACCAGTGCTCCGCGAGCGACGCCGCCGACGAAGCGTTCGCCATACCGAGCCCAACCGACCGTCGCGTCGCGAGCGAGCGATGAGGCCGCCGGGCCGGCGACCCGATAGGAATGGGCAAAGGCACACCAGCCCGGCCACCGCCAGCGCCGCGCGGCGGGCGCGTCCTCGTCGCCCTCCACCGGACTCCAACCGAGGTGCGGGACGCGCGGCATGTCGAATCGCCGCACGAAGCCAGGAAGGACGCCGAGTCCCGGGACCACGCGCGAGGATCCCGATGGACCGCCCCCCTCCTCACTTCCCTGGAAGAGAAGCTGCATGCCGAGGCAGATGCCAAGGGTGGGTCGGTCACGGGCGATGCGCTCGCGGATCGCGGCGTCCGCACCGGACGCCTGCAGGCGGAGCGTCGCCTCGGCGAAGGCGCCGACGCCGGGCAGGATGACCCGATCCGCGCCGACGATCGCGTCGCCGTCGCTCGTACAGGCAACGGTACAGCCGGCCCGCGCGAGCGCCGCGCGAAGCGAAGCGAGATTGCCGGCACCCGTCGGAACGATCGTGATCACCATGCGGCACCTCGACGATCGTCGTTGCCCGAACGCCCATCGGCCTCCGCTGCGGTCGGGGCTGGAGTCGGGGCTGCGATCGTTCCCTTCGTCGATGCGCTCCGGCCCGGCGCGAGCGCCATCGCGAACGCCAGGGCGAGCGCCTTGAAGGCCGCTTCCGCGCGGTGATGATCGTTGGTGCCCGCGAGGACATCGACATGGATCGTGCAGCGGGCCTCGAGGGCCAGCGTGGTCAGCACATGGGTGATGTTCTCGGTGGCGAGCGTGCCGAGCATCTCTCGGCGAAGTCCGAGATCGACGCGAACCGCCGGACGCCGGACGAGATCGACGACCGCGCGGGCAAGGCTCTCGTCGAGCGGCGCGTAGGCGGAGCCGAAGCGGGCCAGGCCGCCGCGATCGCCAAGCGCAGCGTCGAGCGCCTGCCCGAGGAGGATCGCGCAGTCCTCCGCGGTGTGGTGATCGTCCACCTCGAGGTCCCCTTCGGCGCGGAGCGTCAGCGCCCAGCCGGCGTGCGTGGCCAGGGCCGTGAACAGGTGATCGAGGAACCCGATGCCGGTCGCGACGACCACGCGCTCGCCAGCGGCATCGGTCAGTCCATCGGGTTGCGTGACGCCATCGAGCGCGAGCGTACAGCGGACGCGCGTCTCGCGGGTGCTGCGTTCGAGCGTCACCGCCATGCGACACCTCCCTTCGCTCCGACGGCCGCGACCCCATCGGCGCGAACCGCTCCGCGGGTCCGAAGGCACGCGCGAAGCACCTCGTCAACGCCGTCGGCGACGGTGGCCGCTCCCGCTCGCCGCAGCGCGTCGGCGGTCCGGGTCCTGTCGTCCGCCGGTGCGGACACGCCGATCGGAACGACCGGGAGCGCCGCGTTCCGGGCCGCGCGGATGTCATCGACGGTGTCGCCGACGAACCATGCGCTGGTCGCGCCGAGGCGGGCGAGGGCGAGCTCGACCGGCTGCGGGGATGGCTTCGGCGGAGCGTCCTCCATCGTCACGATCGTGCCGATGATCCCGGTGAGATCCTCGCGTTCGAGCCACGCTCGCGCATCGCGAAGGGGGCGACCGGTCACGATCCCGACCGGCATCCGCTCGGCGGCGGCGATGAGGAGGCGCCGATCGACGAGCGTTCGCTCGGCTGCCTGAAGGCCGGGACGGGGCGCGTCGAGCGACGCGGAGCGCGCGTCGTCGTCCCCCCGATAGAGACGATCGAAGCGCTCGATGATCTCCTCCAGCGGTGCGGACACGCCGCGTGCCGCGAGCAGTCGGGCGGTGAGCACCCAGTCGTTGTTCGCGTTGCCGCGTCGCTTGGCCTCGGCGATCTCGTCAGTGCTGATCGCGACGCCGAAGGACGCGGCGGTGAGGCGAATGGCCTCCCGGTAGCTGCCGCTCACATCGACGAGGACGCCATCCACGTCGAGGAGGAGGGCAGCCGGACGCATGGCCGCCTCCAACGCAGCGAGCGCACGATCGTCGCTTGCGCTTGCTCCGGTGACGGTGATGCGCATCGCTTGGGAGAGGCTCGTCTCCGGCGATTCCGCGGCATCGTCGTTCGCGACGGACCAGCGACGCACCTGCACGCCGAGCGAACGGAGCCGGTCGGCGATGGCTGGGGCCGCGGGGTCGCGGAAGAGGACGAAGTTGGCGTCGCTACTCGTCACGACCGGCGCTTCGCGCTCAAGCGACAGACCCTGGGGCGCGTCGCAGGGTGAGGAGAGGGCGAGTTCCGCCAACCGGCGGGCAAGTCGCTGCCGCGCACGGCGCACCCGTGCAACGCGACGCTGCATCGCCTCGCCTTGGGTGGCGATCGCCCGCTCGGCCACGATGAGCGAGGTCCGCGCGATCGGATACGGCGGCGCCACCGCCCGCAGCGCCGCGATCTCCTCCGACGGACCGAGCACGAAGCCCACCCGAAGTCCGGCGAGCGCCCAAGCCTTCGACAGCGTCCGCAGGACGAGCGTCTCGGGCAGGTCGAGCGCGGTCGCCGTGAGCGGAGCGAGACTGAACTCCTCGTACGCCGCGTCCACGACGAGAAGCGTGCCGGGCAGCCGCTCGCGCACGGCGCGGAGCGCCTCCGGCGTGATGGAGAGGCCCGTCGGATTGTTCGGGGAGACGATGAACGCACAGGCGGCGCCGCGGGCGACTTCGACGAACCGATCGACCGGGAAGCTCCCCCATCCCCACGGCACCTCATCGAGGCGGGCTCCGACCCGGCGGGCGCGCTCGGCCAGGACGCCAAAGGTCGGACGCGTGATGACGATGCGATCGCCCCGCGTCCGCGCCGACGCTGGGGACATGATCAGCCGCATCACGCGATCGATCGCATCATCCGCGCCCGCCGTGGCCAGGACGCCTGCGGGATCGCGGCCGAGCCACGCGGCGTACCTCGCCGTCAGGTCGGCATCGTCGGGATAGCGGGTCAGCGCGTCCGAGCCGGCGAGTCGCAGCGGCGCGAACAGCTCGCGGGCCTCCTCGTCGGTCAGGACCCCCTCGTTCATGTCGAGCCGGAGCACGCCGCGCCCCGACGCCTCGATGTCAGCCGATTCACCGCGAACAATGGATGTTTCCGTTGGCGAGAGCACGGTCATGGGATCACCTGCACGAGTGGCGTGACGACGATGTCCGCGCCGCCGCGGGACTTCAGGAGCGGGATCAGGTCGGCGAGGCGGTCGCGCGGAACGGCCGATTTCACGGCGAATCCGCGATGTCCGGCCAAGGGCGAGAGCGTCGGCTCGCGCATGCAGGGCAGGACCTCGACGACGCGGGCGAGCCGATCCGCGTCCACATTCAGCTCAAGCATCACCCGCTCGCGGGCATCGAGCGCCGAGCGCAGGAGGAGGGCCAGCGTCTCGATGCGGTTGCGGCGCGCCGGATCGGCCCACGCCGAGCGGCTCGCGTAGAGCCGCGTACTCGAGCGAAGCCGCTCGCTGACGACCTGGAGGCCGTTGGCCTCGAGCGTCGCGCCGCTCTGGGCGATGTCCACGATGCAGTCGGCGTCGTCGGGGGGAAAGACCTCGGTCGCGCCGTAACTCCGCACGAACCGATCGCCGCATCCGCGCTCGGCGATGAGAGAACGGGTGAGCGACTCGTACTCGCTTGCGATGGTCAGCGGCCGACGCGGAAGCTCGCCCCCCTCCAGGAGGGCCGCTGGCGCCGCGACGACCACGCGCACCGGATCGAGTCCGGTGTCGAGCACTTCGATCGGGGACTCCCAGCCGGGGTTGCGGGACTCCTCCGCGGCGAGCTCGCTGATCCAGTCGGCGCCGGTGAACCCGGCGTCGCGCACGCCAAGGCCGAGCATCTCGGCGATCGTCTGGGGCTTCAGGATCTTCGCGTCAACGCCCGCGAGCGGAATGCGCGGGCGATAGCCGCGGACGCCTGCCCGCGTCGGGAGCCCGGCATCCGCGAAGAGGCGAGCGAGCGACTCCTGCATGCGTCCCTTCGGCAGGGCGAGTCGGATTTCGGCAGGAGCGTTGGTGGCGGCAGCCGGGGCGGCGGACGCCGCGGCGAGGGAGAGGGACGAGGGGGGGCAGCGGTTGGCGGAGAGGGCGGACATGCGAAACCTCGGAGACGGAGGAAGTCGATCGGCGGCGATCCGGCAGGAGCCGGTTCAGGCTCCGCTTTGGGGCCGACGAGGTCCGTCTGGAGATTCGATGCACCGTGCACCGCACCAAACGAACGACGCCGGCGGTCAGGCCGGCGTCGTGTAGGTGCGAGCGAATCAGGAACGAATCGTCAGCGCGCCACCGTGGCCAGCCCGACAGCCATATGCCCATGCCGATGGGCATGGGACTGGCTGTGGCAATGGCCATGGCAGGTTGGAACGCTGCGAGCGGTCATGAGGGCGGGAGTATGGACAGCGTGCGGAGGGGAGTCAAGTGACTCCATCAGAAGTTCACACACTTCGCGCGATCGCCCGCCGGTCACAGCCGCCAGCAGAGGTAGCGCCGGACGAGGTACTCCTCGATGCCCGCGCGTCCCCCCTCCTTGCCGTAGCCGGAGTGCTTGACGCCGCCGAAAGGAGCTTGGGCGGTGGCCGGAAGCGCATCGTTGGCGCCGACGATCCCATACTCGAGCGCTTCCGCCATGCGCATGAGTCGGCTCGCATCGCGCGTGTAGAAGTACGCGGCCAGGCCGTAGGGCGTGTCATTCGCGCGGGCGATGACTTCCTGCTCGCTCGTGAAGGAGAAGATCGGAGCGACGGGCCCGAAGGTCTCCTCGCGAGCGCAGAGCATCCCGTGATCGGCGTTCGCCAGCACCGTTGGCTGGACGAAGCGATCCGCCCGCCCCGCGACGCGAGCCCGCCCGCCACCGCAGAGGACGCGAGCGCCGCGCTGCCGCGCGTCCTCGATGTGGGCGATGGCCTTCGCCACCGCGCTCTCTTCGATCAGCGGGCCGATCTGGGTGCCCTCCGCGAGTCCATCACCGACCACGAGCGCCGCTGCGGCGCGGGCGAGTCGGGCGGAGAACTCCTCGGCGATGCCCGCCTCGACATAGATGCGATTCGCGCAGACGCAGGTCTGTCCGGCGTTGCGGAACTTGCTCGCGATCGCGCCCTCGACCGCCCGGTCGAGATCGGCGTCGGCGAAGACGATGAACGGAGCGTGTCCGCCGAGCTCGAGCGAGAGCCGGGTGAGATTCGTCGCGCTGCCGCGCACGAGCAACTGGCCGACCTCGGTCGAGCCGGTGAAGCTCAGCTTGCGCACCGCCCGATGCCCGAGGAACTCCGCTCCGATCGCGGCTGGCTCGCCGGTGATCACCTGGAGGACACCCGCCGGGACGCCAGCCTCGATGGCGAGCGATGCCAAGGCCAAGGCCGAGAGCGGCGTGAGCTCCGAGGGCTTCACGATCTGCGGGCAGCCGGCCGCGAGGGCGGCGCCGGCCTTGCGGGTGATCATCGCCGCCGGGAAGTTCCACGGTGTGATCGCGGCGGTCACCCCGATCGCCTGCGGCAGGATCATGAGTCGCTTGTCCGCCGTCGAGGCGGGAATCGTCTCGCCGTAGACGCGCCGCGCTTCTTCACCGAACCACTCGAGAAAGCTCGCCGCATAGGCGATCTCGACGCGCGATTCGGCGAGGGGCTTCCCCTGCTCGAGCGTCATGAGCCGCGCGAGCCGCTCCCGGTCGCGGAGCATGAGCCCCGCCCACGCCCGCAGAATCGCCCCGCGCTCGGCGGCAGGACGGTCACGCCACGCCGGAAGGGCCCGTTCGGCGGCCGCGATCGCCTGAGCGGTTTCGACCCGGCCGGCATTCGGGACGCGGGCGAGGAGTTCGTCGGTCGCCGGGTTGCGCACCTCGATGGTGCCGCCGTCGAGTGCGTCGCACCATGCTCCATCGATCAGCAATTGGGTCGGCGTGACATCGGTGAGGGAGGGATCGGGCATAGCGTTCGTAGCGTACCGGTCGTGGGCGTGATCGACGGCCCACGGTCATACACCCCGCCTGCCCGCGCAGCCCGCTTGTTCCCAGCCGAGAGAGGTGTCTGCCGGAGGCGCGTCCATGCCATCCACGGCGAACTTGTGCGGGCGGAAGGGCCCGCTTCGCCGACAACATCCGGTGGCGGTTCCTCGACCGCTCGCGTGCCCCGTTCACAGAGAGGCCTGCATGCCCCATTCATCGCCGACGCCGCGCCGACCGCACACCCGCCTCCCGCTTCCGCTCGCCGTTGTGCCGTTCCTCCTGACGCAGCCGATGCTCGCCGCGCCGCCGCGGATCGTGCCGCTGGTCCTCGAGGGTGATCTCGTCCCCGGCGTCGGGACCGTCACCCTGATCGAATCGGTGAGCGTGAACGACGCGGGCGACTGGTGCGTCGAGGTGGACACGAACCAGCCGAACACCGCGAGCGACGCGGTCGTCCTGATCAACGGGCTCGTCGCCTTTCGGGAGGGCCAACCGCTCGAGACGCCGCCCGGCACGACGATGGGAACCTTCGATTCGGTCTTCATCGCCTCGAACGGATCGATCGGCTGGAATCTCGGCATCGGCGGCGGCGTGCCGACCAACCTGAACTCCGGCGTGTTCATCGACGACGCGATCGTCGTCCGCGAGAGCGACATCGTCTCCGCCGCCGGCTTCTCCCCGGGAACGCCCTTCGTGAGCTTCGCGGAGGCTCGCTTCGACGGCGGAAGTCATCTCTTCGTGGTCTGTGCGGTCGACGATCCGGCGATCGAGTCGACGAGCGATCGAGCGCTTCTGCGACTCGATGTCGGCTTCAACGGTCCCGGCCACACCGAAACGCTGCTCGCCAAGGAAGGCGATGTCCTCCCCGGACAGGCAGGCGGTCAGACCGAAGCGGTGATCGACATCGGCACCGGACCGGAGAGTTTCGCGATCAACGCCACGGGCGAGGCCGCCTATGCGGTGAGCCTCACCGGTCCCTCGGCGAGCAACGGCGCGATCTACCGCAACCAGACGCTCATCGCCCAGAAGAACGGGCCCTCGTCCATTCCGGGCAGGAACTACGCGACGATCGGAACCCTCACCCGCCTCGACCTGAACGATGCCGGCGTCGTCGCGTTCGCGGTCACGCTCACCGGTGACGCGGCGAGCGATCTCGCGATCATCCGCGACGGGATCGTCTTCGTCCGCGAGGGCGATACCCCCGCAGCCCTTCCGGGCGTCACGATCACCAGTTTCGGCGCCGCTCCGGTCCGCATCGACAACAGCAATCGCGTGCACTGGTACGCGGCCCTGAGCGGATCGAGCGCGACGAATCAGGCGCTCTTCCGCGGCGAGGATCTCGTCGCCCAGAAGGGCGTCACGACGGTGAACGGCCAGACCCTCACGACCATCGCCGGTACGACCTCCACCGGCGGCGTCACCCGCGGCTTCTGGTCGAGCCCCAACGGGCGGCATGTCATCTTCCGCGGGGTCCTGAACGGCACCACCGAGGGCGCGTTCCTCGCGACCTTCGATGACCCCACCGGTCCTGACCTGAACGGCGATGGGCGCGTCGATGGCGCCGATCTCGCGATCCTCCTCGGCGCCTGGGGCACGGCGGGCGCTGACCTGACCGGCGACGGCACGACAAGCGGCGCTGATCTCGCGATCCTCCTTGGCGCTTGGGAGCCCTGACCGACGGCGCGGCACGCGCGCACGAACACGGCCCGCAGCGAATGCCGCGGGCCGTGTCGTCTCTCCGATCGTTGGGTTGTGGGGTCGTCGGTCGGGGGCGATCAGAGACCGCAGTCCTCGACCGTGAAGGTCACCGCGAAGTCGCCGGTCGCACCCTGATAGCCCGCGACGCGGACATAGTAGATCGCGCCCGGCGTGCCGAAGAAGGTGACGCGGCTCTTCCGCTGGAAGCCACCGATCTGGCAGGCGGCTCCGGTCGCGTCGTCGTTGCACTGCACGAGGGTGTCGGTGCAGCCGTTCATCCCCTGCTTCCAGACGGTGAGCACCGTGTCGAAGTCGGTGGTCTCGTTGCAGGTCGAGATGGTGATCTTGGTGTTGTCGCCCGGGCAGGTGTTCTCGAAGGAGAACCACTCGGCGACGGTGTCACCAAGACCACAGGGCGACTGGTCGCCGGCAGCATCGTTGTCGAGCGTCGTGCCGGTGACGGTGAGGCCGTCGATCGAGCCGAGCTGGATCGCGTCGAGGCAGGAGTTGCCGGCGCTGACGAAGTCGAGATCGAGGACGCCGTTGCCCTCGAAGTTGATGAAGCCGCCGACGCGGATCTTGTACTGGTGGCCGGCCTCAACCGGAACGGTGACCTTCGAGCCGGTGCCGCAGCCCTGGGCGTCGTCGTTGCAGCCGATCACGCCGACGAGCGAGAACTGTCCGCCGGGGCAGCCGATCTGGCCGGCGAAGGGCAGGCCGTACACCGCGAGGCGGGTATCCCACGAGGTTCCGCAGGTCGAGACGGTGAGTTCGCCGTCACCGATCGCGGTATAGGTATACCAGACATCGGAGTAGATCGAGTTATAGCCAAACTCGTTGCAGGGCGAGTTCGCTCCGTAGACCGGGCCGTTCGAGGTCGCATTGATGGTGCAGAAGGCGGTCTGGCCCTCGCCGATCTCGATCGAGTTCTCGCAGAGATCGTTGGCCGGAGCGCTCGGGCAGAACCCCCAGGCGCCGAGGAGCAGGGCGAGATCGGCGGCGTCCACGCTGCCGCTCGCGTCGAGGTCGGCGCTGCCGACACCGCCCCAGGCCCCGAGCATCAGGGCGAGGTCCGCGGCGTCGACCGAGCCGGAGCTATCGAGATCGCCGGAGCAGGCACAGGCCAGGCCCGCGACGCCGCCGCCGACTTCCTTGGTCGGCTGGTTGGCGTCAGCGATCCGCTCGCCGCGCTCGGTGGCGAGGGCGACGCTGGCGGTGGAGGCGAGGAGTGCGGCGGCGAGGAGTGAGGAGGATGCGATGGTGAGGCGGGGCATGGCGTGATTCGCTTTCGGTGGTCGTGTGGACAGTGAGGAGGTGTGGTCTGCGTGTGTCTCTGGAGGCCGTACGGGTCGGGGGAAGATCCCGCTCGATCCGTCCGGCACCCCGACCACGCAGCCCGCCCCCGCCAGGCGCAGGACCACCGCGCAGGAAGCCGCGAAAATCTCGCGGCCTCCTCGTTGCCCCCTCCCCGCCGCTGATTCAGGACCGCCCCGCGTTACCGCCGCGTCTCGCTCAGGGCCCAGGCGTACTCCCGGGCGATCGGGGCGGACCGCTCCCCGGGCAGCGTCTCCTTCAGGTCCACCCAGGCCCGCAGCGGCCAATAGGGATCGCGGAGGAGCTCACGGCCGAGGAACGCGAGGTCCGCCTTCCCCTCGCGAATGATGGCGTCCGCTTGGGCCGGTTCGGTGATCGCTCCGACCGCACCCGTGGGAATGCCGGCCTCGCGGCGGATCCGTTCGGCGAAGGGCACCTGATATCCGGGCCCGGTCGGGATCCGCGCGTTGCGCGTCGCCCCGCCGCTCGAACAGTCGATCAGGTCAACGCCGTCACGGAGGAGCAGCTTCGAGACTTCGACCGATTCCTCGATCGTCCAACCGCCTTCGACCCAGTCGGAGCAGGAGAGACGCACGAAGAGCGGCATTCGCTCCGGAATCACCTCGCGCACCGCCTTGACCGTCTCGCGCAGGAAGCTCACCCGATGATCGAAGGGGCCGCCGTAGCCGTCGGTCCGCCGATTCATGAGCGGTGAAAGAAAGCTATGACCGAGGTAGCCATGTGCGAAGTGGAGTTCGACGACATCGAAGCCCGCGGTGACCGCCCGCGCTGCGGCCTTCGCGAAGGATGCGCGCACCTCGCCGATTTCGGCAACGGTCAGCTCATGCGGAACGGGGCCGTCGCTGCCGAATCGATCGGCGGTCGGCCCGACCGGCATCCAGCCTCCCTCCGACTCGGGCACATAGGCGTTCGGAGTCGGATGAAAGGGCCGATGGCGCGACGCCTTCACGCCGGCGTGCGCCAACTGCATGCCACTGCACATGCCGCGGGCGCGGATGAAGTCGGTGACGCGCTTGAGCCCGGGGATGTGCTCATCCTTCCAGATGCCGAGACAGTTCGGCGTGATGCGCCCGCGAGCCTCGACGCCGGTCGCTTCGGTGAGGACGAGTCCGACGCCGCCGACGGCCCGCGCCCCGAGGTGCGTGACATGCCAGTCGCTTGCAAAGCCATCCTCCGAGGAGTACTGGCACATCGGCGAGAGGACGATGCGGTTCGGGAGGGTCAGGCCGCGCAGCGTGAAGGGGTCGAAGAGCGATGGCATGGTGGATCGGCGGTTCGAGAGGGAGAGCGGAACGAAGGCTCACATGAGCGGCTTCATGCCCTGCAGGGCGCGAAGCAACATGATCTGGCCGACATGGTAGGAGTCATGGCCGATGAGTCCGAACATCCAGTCGTGAAAGGCTTGGGGGTCGGCATAGACCGCAGCGATCGCGGCGTGCGAATCGGCGAAGCGCTGCCGAAGGATCGCCCAGGCCGCCTCACTCCCGGCAAGCCCCGACTCCGGCGCCTCGAAGTTTCGCCGGTGAATCTCCTCATCCGACGGAAGCGTGCCCTTCCGGGCGGCGCTGACGATGAACTCGCGCCAGAAGCAGATGTGACTGACATGGGCCCAGATCGAATGCCGACCGTCGCCCGGAATCCACGCCGCCTCGGCCGCGCTGATGCCGCCAAGCACATCCTTCCACGGAGCGAACCCGAGTCCCTTGCTCCAAGCCTCGGCCCACAGGGAACGAACGATCGTGCGATCAGCGCTGGGATCCATACGCGAACAGGCTACCACAGGTCTTGGCGCGATTCATCCAGAGAACCACAGAGGCACAGAGGGCACAGAGGTAGCACAGAGAAGCCAATGGAAGGAGGGAATTCGTCGTAC
>CAYNCG010000026.1:0-64056 GCA_964395845.1 uncultured Isosphaeraceae bacterium
GCCGACTCGGCTCGCGGCTTGCCCGATAGAAGGTGTCACCTTCGCCGCGGCCGTCGCCGCGCATGCGGTACATCGATCGACCGAAGCTTCCGACGACCGCAAACTCGTTGTCGGTGATGGCGTCCAGGTCGCGAGCGCCGCGCACGGCGATGAAGACCGGCTCGCCGAGGGTGAGCCCCTCGGCGCCGCGACTGATCGCGAAGGCGACGATGTCGGTGTCATTCACCGCAAAGAGCGTGTTGTGCAGGACCTTCACCCGCCGGACCGTTCCGGGCACGGCCCGAGAGTCGATCTCGCGGACATCGGCACCCATCAGGCCCACTTGAGCGCCTTGCGGGGACTGGAGGACGAAGGTGAAGAGCGCTGCGCCGCCCGTGAGCGGAGCGGCAGCCGAGGCGGGAACGGGCTCGAGCCGCGACGCCGCTCCGACGAATCGGGCGGAATCGAGGGCGTAGACACGACGACCGACCGGCGCGACGAGTCCTTCGGCGCTCTCGACCACGGGGCCGACCGAGCCGCGCCCGCCCTCGGTTGCCTGCGCCGCAAGGAGCGGCGCGGGTGGGACATACGCCGCCTTCGCCTTCTCGACCTCGACCCGCTCCTCCGGCGTGCTCCACAGGAAGGGCGGGGCGACCTTCGACCAGCCCACGATGCCACCGTCCCCGGAAATCCAGATCTCGCCGCCGGCGACGCTCACGGTACGCGGGGCGAAGCCGATCTCCTGCACGCGACGGGTCGCGATCACCTCGGGCATCGCGGGGTCGCTGATGAGGATGCGCAACACCGCGGTGCCGTCGAGCACGGCCAAGAGTTCGTCGCGGCCGGGCACCTCGACCAGCTCGACGACCGCGCCGGAGGTTCCGAACGGCAACAGTTCCATGCTGCTCAGCACCGTGCCGGTCGCGGTGGAGATGGTGAGGAGGGAGTTTGCGTAGGTCACGAACGCGACATCGTTCCGCACGATGACCCGGTGGTGGGTGCCGCCGACGCGGTGCCGGACCACGAGGACGGGCGCTGGCTTGGGCATCGCACGCTTCGCCGCCTGCTCCTCGGCGTAGGACTTCTCCGTCTCGCAGCCGCTGAAGGCAACCGCCGGGAGGATCATGGCGAGGAGCAAGGTGCCACGGAGGATCCGCGCTCTGATCGAGGGGAGGAGACGGGATGCGAACGGCGCGCGATTGGTCACGGGCACGAGTGGGACCTCGGGGATTCGAACGCGAAGGTACGGCGGGCTGCCATCCGGCCGCCGGCTGTGAGCTCGGGACACAGGAGGCCCGATTCCTCGCTCCCTCGGACGATACCATCCCCCCCACGCGCGCCGCCCCCACGCACGCCCCTCGCGCGTCGCCTCCCCCGCTCGCGCGTCCCTGCGACCGTACCGGCGTGCCGGTCGTGGACCGACCGACGAAGAACCCATCGTGCAGGATCGACTCAGTCAACTTCTCAAGCTCGCCGCTGCCGACCCCTCGGACACCTTCGTCCTCTACGGCGTGGCCCAGGAATACGCGAAGCGCGGAGCGACCGACGAGGCCGTCGCGTGGTATGACCGGTGTCTCGCGCAGGATCCGAACTACTGCTACGCCTACTTTCACAAGGCGAAAGCGCTGGAGAGCGCGGATCGGAGTGCCGACGCGATCGCCGTCCTGCGCCTGGGCCTCGAGCGGGCGCGAGCCTCGCGCGACCAGCACGCCGCCAGCGAGATCGCCTCGTACCTCGATGAACTGACCTGACGCCCCACGCGCACGCTCCCACCATGCCCCGCCGCCCGAGCCGCCCATCCGCTTCCCGCTCCCAACCGGCTCGTCCCGATGCGCGGGACTCCGTCGTCACCGCGCTGCGCGCGAAGCCGAGCGATCCAAGCCTCGTCGAGGTGGTCGTGGGCGGCGAGCCGCTCGGCATCGCGCTGCGGAGCGAAGTCGAACGGCTGGGCGTGCGCGAAGGTGCGACGCTCAGCGCGGCCAAGCGCCGCGCGCTGATCGTCGCGTGCGAGCGAGCCCGGGCCCGGACCGTGGCGCTGAAGGCCCTCGCACGACGGGATCGGAGCCGAGCGGCGCTGGAGGCCGAACTGGTCGAGCGGCATGGCATCGATGCCTCGATCGCGGCGGCGGTCCTCGCGGAGCTCGCGGCGGACGGCTGGCAGGACGATCGGCGCTTCGCCGAGCAGCGGGCCGAGGAACTGGTCGCTCGTCGCGGGGTCGCCGCTCATGTCATCGAGGCGACGCTCGCCGCCGACGGGATCGGTGAGACGCTTGCGAAGCGTGCCGCGCGCGCCGCCGCTCCGCCCGCGAGCGAGCGGCAGCGGGCCATCGAGCTCGCCCGTGCGTTCTTCGCCGGCGAAACGGATGCGGGGCGGCGATCGCTCGCAGGAGAGGCCGCCGAACGCGGCGCGAAGAGCGGCGATCGACGGGGAAGCGCAGGCGCAGGCCGCTCGGGGCGCGCATCGGCCGGCGCGTCATCCGCCGTTCCGACCGTGGCCGACGCCCGGCGCGTCGCCCGGCGCCTCGCCCAGCGCGGCTACGAAGCCGATACGATCCTCGCGGCCCTTGCCGCCTGCGGCTTCGACACCTCGTCGATCGATGCGAACGACTGAGGCCGACGATGCCGGACGCCCGATCGAGTTAGGCGTCATCGCGAACGCAGCGCAGGCGACAGGATCTCTCGAGGAGAATCACCGGTGGACAAGCAAGTCGAAGCCAGCGTCGGATCGTTCGTCCTCGGCAGAGGCGAGCTGAAGAGCCCGCGGCGCGCCCCGATCCTCGGGAGTCCCGCGCGGCGTGCGCTCCTCGCGGCCATGGTCGCCGTTGGCGGGTCGGCGTTGGCCCTCTCCGGATGCACGGGGCACCTGAACCGCGAGGATGGGCTGTTCGGCGGCGACCTTCCCGACCTTGCCGGCCCGCTTCCCCAGGCCGCACCGGGAGCGGACGCTCCGAGCGCCGCGCCGAGCCTCACCGCCGGTCTGGACCGCACCCACTGGTCGCGCACCACGATCAGCCGCGAGCGACGCCAGGTCGAAGCCCAGCCGAACTACACGACACTCGTGCGCTACAGCGAGGCGTGCCCCTGCGACGCGAACGGAGGAACATGCTCCGCGGGCCCCGGCGGCACCTGCGGCGTCGCCTGCGCCTGCGGATGTCCATGCGGCTGCGGACCTCTGTCAACGGGCCGACAGTCGAGCGGAACGGCGGCCCTCCAGGGCGTCGCCGCTCCGTTCCACGCGGCGTTCGACATCGTCGCGATGCCGATCCGCTTGTTCATCACGCCGCCAGGCTCGACGGTGCGATATCCGGAGAGCGGCGTCGGGACGGCGTCGTCCGCCACAGCACCCGCTGCGATGCCGGCGACCGACGCCGCGCCCAGCGCCCCCGCTGGCACGGGCACCGATCCCCAACCCGCGGCCGGCTCATGAGTGGCGCTGCGACGCCATCGGAGGGCCACTCGCTTCCGACACCAAAGGGTCTCGACGCTCGCGGCCTGCCGCAGGGGTACCCCTATCGACCGGAGTGGGAGTGGACGCCGCGCGAGACGCGCGAGCGGCTCGCGACGAGCTCGGTCGGCGACCGTCCGCTCCTCCTGGACTGCCGCACCGAACAGGAGCGGGCAATCGCGGTCATCGACGGATCGCTTTTCGTGCCGCTTCATCTCATCGAGGCAAAGCTCGACGAGATCCGCGACGCGCTCGACGACTCGGGCCGACGCACGATCGTGGTGCATTGCCACCACGGCGTGCGAAGCCTGCGGGCCACGGCGCTCCTTCGAGCGGCGGGACTCGACGCCCATTCGCTCGCAGGCGGCATCCACCTCTGGTCACTCGACATCGATCCAAAGGTGCCCGTCTACTGATCGCCCGATCGCCCGATCGGCCGATCGGGCGAGCGCCCGAGCGCGTGCCCGCCCCCACGCCAAACGCACACCCGCCGGATGTGCCCGCCCGACTGACACGCCCGCCGGATGCCGAACTGATGCTCACCTGATGCCCCACTGACTTCGCGCGATCATCCTCCTTCCTGCCCTCCCCTCGCAGCCCTCCCGCTGGGTGGGCGCTCCCCGACTCCACCGTGCTTCGTCATCGACTCATCACCGGACCGCTTCTCGTGTTTGGGGTCCTCCTCCTCGTCTGGCTGGACGAGCGGTGGACAGGCGTGGCGCTTGGGACGGGTGCCGGAGCCGCAGCGGGCGCGGATCCGGGGTACCAGCTCCCCCGCGGCGCGATCATCATCGCGGTCGGTCTGCTCATCGCGCCGCTCATGGCCCGCGAGACATCGACCATGCTCGTCCATGTCGGTGTCGATGCCCGTGCCTGGCTCGGCATGCTGGCGGCGACGCTCGCGTATGCGGTGACGACCGCTGTGCCGCAACTCGGCTCCGGAACGGTCGCCGGTGGCCTCGCAGCGAGCTGCCTGGTCCTCATCCTCATCGCCGGACTGCTTACCTTTTCCCGCGGGCACAAGGTCCACGGGGTCATGGCCGCCACCGGCGGGCTGCTGTTGGTCACCGTCTACGCAGGGGTGCTCCTCGCTTTCTGGCCGCTCATCCGCCTCGAGCACTCCGCGTGGGTGCTCCTGGGCGCGATCCTGACCACCAAGAGTTGCGATACGGGGGCGTACTTCACCGGCATGGCCATCGGTCGCCACAAGCTGATCGAATGGCTCTCGCCGAAGAAGACCTGGGAGGGACTGGTCGGCGGCGTCGCCACCGCGACGCTGGTCGGGACCGGCCTTGCGGCGCTCTCCTCGCACCTCCCGAGCGCCCAGGACCACATTCCCATCTGGCTCGGCGCGATCGGCGGATGCCTCATCGGCATCGTCGGACAAGCGGGCGACCTCGCCGAGAGCCTCTTCAAGCGTGATGCCGGCATGAAGGACTCAGGTCGAATCCTCCCCGGTATGGGTGGCGTCCTCGATGTGCTCGACTCGCCCCTTCTGACCGGACCGGTCGTGTTCTGGCTCCTCAAGGCGGCGGGCTGACGGCTGGCGCATGGCGCAGAGCGATCCGGATGTCGAGGCGGCCACGGCCACGACCCCCGACGCGGACACACACACCGAGACGGCTCTCGACGGGCGGACCGCCAACGACCCCCGCCGGAGAACCCGTTTCGTGAATCCGGATCGCATTCCGGACGGCTCCGGTAGAATCGCGGGATATCTCGGGTCAGTCCTCCGCGGCATGGCCCCGGAATGCTGCCCGTCCTCCTCTGGAGCCGCCGATGAGCCTCATGGATCACCTTCTCACCCTCTATCGCGTCGACAGCCAAGTTCGAGCGCTGCGCACGCGGGTGGAGGCGGGAGAGCGTGATCTCCAGGCCCAGTCCAAGCTGCTCGGCGGACTCCAGCGCCAGGAGTCGGAGCTCGCCTCGCAGGCCCGGCAGCTTCAGGCCACGATCCACAACCTCGAGACCGAGGCGGCGGGCTTTCAGGAGCGGATCGCCAAGCTTCGCGGCGAGCTCAACAGCGCCAACAACGACAAGCAGTACAAGGCGCTTCTCGCTGAGGTGAAGACCCTCGAAGGGAAGAAGAAGGAGTGCGACGACCGGGCCCTCGCCGACATGGAACGGCTCGAGCAGGTCAAGAAGCAGTCCGCGGCGCTTGCGGCGCAGGTTGCGGAACGACAGAAGATCCACGATGTCGTCCGCGGCCAGCTTGAGGAACGGAAGAGCGACTGCTCGTCGCGCCTGGCCGAACTCGAGCGGGAACGGGAGATCGCGGGCCGTAATGTCCCCGCGCGGGAGCGGAAGATCTTCGACAAGATCGGAGACGACTGCGAGGGCGAGATCATGGCCGAGGTCGAGGAGATCGACCGGCGTCACAAGGAGTACGCCTGCTCGAGCTGCCGGATCGAGATTCCCTTCGCGAGCGTCGCGACGCTCATGAGCAATCCGAACGCGCTCGTCCAGTGCACCGCCTGCACGCGGATCCTCTATCTGGCCGAACAGACGAAGGAAGTGCTCCGCAAGTAGGAGCCTCGGACGCGGCAACCGCTGATTGGGGGGAGATCGACCGTCATGTGCACGCGCTTCAGCCTGACCGCTCGCGACCGCTCGCCGCGCGGTCGTTTCGTCGCCTGCACGGCGTCCCTGCTGCCCTGGCTCATCGCGGCGAGCGCGGCCGTCGCCGACACCGTGCCGGGCGTCCTCTTCAGCGACGGCTCGATCCTCGTGAACGGCTCCGCAAGTTCGCCGGCTGGCAACACCAGCGCCGTCGCGCCGGGCACCGTGACACCGACGACCGTCACCGGCGGCGGCAGCACGGGAAGCGGACTCGTGAGCGGCCTTCTCTCGATCGAGGGTTCGATCATCCCGAGCGTCGAGGAGACCTTCGTCATCCTCGTCGGTTCCGCCGAAGCCTCCCAGCCCGCCGGGTATCCGGGGTTCGCGACGATCAACGCCTCCTTCGTGACGCCGGGCTTCGAGAACGATCCCCTCATTCTCACCCTGCCGACCAGCGCCTTCTATGCGATCACGAATGACGGACAGCAGGCGGTGAACTTCACCGCCCTCACCGGCACGATCGGCGCGGGCACGCTGAGCGCAGGAACCTATCGCATCTCCTTCGGTTTCGGCGTGACCATCAGCGGCGGCCAGACCTTCGTCTCGAAGTCCCTCGACTGGACACTTCGACTGTCGACGACACCGCTGACCAACCTCCCCGCCGACCTCAACTTCGACGGAGCGGTTGACGCGAGCGACCTCGCCCTCCTGCTCGCCGCGTGGAGCACCCCAGCGGCGGACATCAGCGGCAACGGCTCGACCGGTGCGGAGGATCTCGCCGTGCTGCTCGCGGCGTGGGGCTAGTGTGGTGTTCATGCGCGCTGCCTCCGATCGAGCAGCCGGTACTGGATCGCCTCGGCGACATGGGCGAGCTCGATGCGCTCCGCACCCTCGAGATCGGCGATGGTGCGGGCGACGCGCCGAACCTTGTCGAAGGCCCGGGCACTGAGTCCCAGTTCGGTCAGCGCCCGACCGAGCAGCGTGCGTGAGGACTCGTCGAGCGCGGCCCAACGATCGAGATCGCGGCCGGGAAGACGGGCGTTCGGGACCGCCCCCTGTCGGGCGAGCGATCGCTCGCGGGCGATGCGCACCCGCTCCCGGAGGACGGCGCTGGATGTGCCCCGTGTGGTGCTCGCGAGTTCGCCAAAGGGAACCGCGCGCACCTCGACATGGATGTCGATGCGATCGACGAGCGGCCCAGAAAGCCGCTGGAGATAGCGCTCCTGCTCGCGCCATCCCTCCTCGCCCGCGCGCCGGTCGCCGCGGTGCGTCGGGTTCATCGCCGCGACGAGAAGGGCTCGCGCCGGGAAGCGCAGCGTCCCCTGCATCCGCGAGATGGTCACGAAGCCGTCCTCGAGGGGTTCACGCAGGCTCTCCAACACGCCTCGCTGGAACTCCGGGAGCTCATCGAGGAAGAGGACACCGTGATGGGCGAGACTCACCTCGCCGGGACGCGGCACGCTCCCCCCGCCGACGACCGCTGCGCTCGACGCGGTGTGATGCGGCGCCCGCACGGGACGACTCGTGATGAGGGCCGCGTTCCGCGGCACCGCGCCGATGGCCGAGTGCACCCGCGTGACTTCGAGCGCCTCGTCGCGGGTCAGGGGCGGCAGGATGCCCGGCAAGGCCCGGGCCATCATCGTCTTCCCGCTGCCCGCGGGCCCGATCAGCAGGATGTTGTGCATGCCCGCGGCGGCGATCGTCATCGCCCGCTTCGCCGCCTCCTGGCCGCGCACCTCGCTGAAATCAAGGTCTGCGCTGCCCGCCGCAAGAAGCGTCTCGGCGTCGATCGCGGCGATGGGCTCCAAGGCGCGATGCCCGTTGAAGAAGCCGACCACTTCGGCGAGCGTGGACGCGCCGTAGACCTCGATGCCCTCGACGACCGCAGCCTCCCGAGCGTTCGGCTGCGGCACGATGACGCCACGCATCCTGCGTCGCGCCGCCAGCATCGCGACGCTGATCGTCCCGCGTACCGGTCGAATGCGGCCATCGAGAGCGAGTTCTCCCGCGATGAGGAAGTCCTCGATCGGCGGCGCGTCGGCGATGGTGCGATCGATCGTCCCGCCGACGGCGAGGATGGCGACGGCGATCGGCAGGTCGTAGACGGGGCCCTCCTTCCGGAGGTCCGCCGGAGCGAGATTCACCGTGAGTCGGCCGAGCGGATACTCGTAGCCGCTGTTCTGGATCGCGGTGCGGACGCGCTCGGCGCTCTCGCGCACCGCCGCATCGGGCAAGCCGACGATGCCGGTGCTCGGCGACTGCCGCAGGTTCGCGTCCGCCTCGACCTCACAGGGAATGGCGTCGATCCCCTGCAGGACGAAGCTTCGTACGAAGCTGTGCACCGGTGCCGGGCCGGCGGCGCCGGTCGCGCTGAATGATGATGGATGTCGTTCATCGATCACGCGGGCGAAGCTACCGCGCCACCATCCGACAGCCGAAAGTCTTGGCACATTTTCCGAGAGATCGTCCTGTCAATTGCGCGGCCTGTCGGATGGCGCGTACGCTGCCGCGCATGGCACGCGACGAACGACCGACGCTTCGCGCTTTCGACGGACTCGCCTCCATCTACGATCGGCATCGCCCGAGCTATCCCGAAGCGATCGTCAACGCGCTTCTCGACGGCATGCCTGCGAACGGCACCGCGCTCGACATCGGATGCGGCACGGGCATCTCCACCGCGATCCTCGGTCAGCGCGTCGCATCCGTGATCGGCGTGGATCCGAACGCGGACATGCTGGCGCGCGCCGCCGAGCGTTGCCGCGAACTTCCGAGCGTGCGATTCGTGCTCGGCACGGCCGAGGCCACGGGCCTTGCGGATGAGGTCGCCAACCGCATTCTCGTCGCGCAGGCCTTTCACTGGTGTGACCCGCCCCGGGCGCTCGCCGAGTTCCATCGCGTCCTGCGCCCAGGGGGTCGGTGCGGACTTCTCTGGAACCTGCGGATCGACGACGGCGGCTTCACCGACGCCTACAACGCGATCGTGGTCGGCGACGCGACATCGCTCGATCCGAGCACCCGCGAGGGTCGGGCGCGCCTCGCGGCGCCGCTCATGGAGTCGCCGCTCTTCAAAGATGCGCGGGTCGTGACGATGCCGAATCCGCAGACGCTCGATCGTGATGGACTCATCGGTCGGGCGACGAGCGCGAGCTACTTCCCGCGCGTCGAGCCGGCGCGGAGCGCGCGGCTGCAGGCGCTGCACGAGGCCTTCGACCGATGGGCGAAGGATGGCGTCGTCACCTTGGCGCAGCGCTGTGAGCTCACCGTGGCCACCCGCGCGGATGCGTAGAGCGATCCGGTCAGCGGGCGACCTGGCCGGGCTTCACCCAGTGTCGCTCGCGGAAGCCGTTCGGCTCGCCGTCGGCGTACTCATAGATCGTGACCTTCAGGTCGCGCACGCCCCACCGGCGGGCCTGCTCGTGGCTTGGGAAGAGCACGTCGAGCCGGTTGCCCTTGATGGCCCCGCCGCGATCGAGCACCGGGACGACGGCGCCGCCGTCATAGCCGGGGATCGAGACGAGCGAGCCGAGCGGCAGCACGCGCGAGTCGGCCGCAACGAGCTTGCCGCCGTTGGTCCAGACGCTGTATCCGCTGGCGGTGATGTTGTCCGCGCTGTCACCGCAGCTCCGCTCGTCGGGGCTGTAGGCGGTGACCCGCATGGTGATCGTTCGGACCGCGCGGACCGGACGACCGTTGAAGATGGTGACCTCCGAGTCCGCGTCGGGCTCGGCGGCGGTCCGGGGTTGCGTCGCTGGCGCAGCGGGCACGGCGGGCGCCGCAGGAGCCACTGACGGCAACGCTCGCTGGGCGGGACGCTTCGACGGTTCGGCGACGCGCTCACGCTCCCAACCGGGGATGGCCTTCGCGGTCTCGGCGGGTGAAGAACCGGATGATCCCAGGCGTTCGATGAGCGGGACCGCCGCAAGGGTCGCCGCCGGCGGTGCAGCCGACGGGACGGATGCCGAGGCCGGGGCGGATTCGAGGGCGAACGGAACGGCACCGGCCGCACCGCAGAGGAACGCAGCCAAGGTCGTCAGGGAGCGGCCGGTCAACGGCCGGGGCAGCCGGGCAGCGGCGCGGCTGAACATGCGTCGCGGCATGCCGCCGGTCCAGCGACCGGAGCGTCGGAGCCACTTGGCCAGATCGCGGCGATGTGCGGAGTCCTGGGCTGCCTCGGCAACGCCCACGAGCACGCGGGACAGGCCCTGCGGGGTGAGCGGCGCGAGGTCCATGCGATCGATGTGGCGCAGCGGCTCTGAGGGGGTGCTTCGCATCTTGAGTTCCGGACCCGAGGGAGGGGCTCGTGTCGGGGGCGTCGGGTCGTTCGGGCAACGGTGCCGGAACGAGAGTCAATCCGACGGGAGTCTGAACCGTGGCTGTCCAATCGGCAGTCAGCCAGCGGCGGCACAGGTCGGCGGTGATGACCGCCTCCGACCATCGATGCTACCGCCGAGGTTGAGACAGTCTACGGGAAAGGCCCCTTCCCCCAAACTGGGTGCCCATCCAGCCGCGCCAGACCATACAGACCGATCCCAGACGCTCCCATGAGCGGAAGTCGCCGTCCGGGGCTCGGCCGGTAACTCGTCCGCGGCGGACGACAGGCCCGTCAGGTCGGACGACAACCCCTCGAACGCGGTCCCCCATTCCTCCGAATGAGGGGTCGAGGACTGGAACCGGGAAGCGGTCTACTCTTGCCCGCCGCCCGCCCTCTGGGCTCCTCAGCGGCTGGTGGCCGACCGGCACCGATCCGCTGGCCTGCGGCTTGCTCCTCCCGTCCACCGAATCTGCCCCGTTTGCCCCATTCCGCCGTCCCCTTTCCGCCGTCCCTCTCCCACCGTCTCCGTCGTCCATCCTCTAGCCGTTCGCTCAGGAGGACTTCCCCACCATGATCGCCTTCGTCAACAACCTCAAGACCGCGTTCCTGCTTGGAGCCCTCTTCGCCCTCGTCGTCGCCGTCGGCGCGTTCTGGGGCTGGCAGGGCATGCTCCTCGGCGGCCTCATCGGCGTCGTCATGAACTTCAGCATGTGGTTCTTCAGCGACACCATCGCCATCGCGTCGATGCGCGGCCGACAGGTCGATGAACGCAGCGCTCCGGCGCTCGTCGGCATGGTCCGTCAGCTCAGCGAGCGGGCTGGACTCCCGATGCCCCGTGTGTACATCTGCCCGCACGAGGCTCCGAATGCCTTCGCGACCGGCCGCAATCCGCGCCACGCCGCCGTTGCGGTCACCGAAGGCGCTCTCCGACTCCTGGATGCCCGTGAGCTCGAGGGCGTCATGGCCCATGAGCTCGCCCACATCAAGAATCGCGACACGCTGACCTCGACCATCGCCGGCACCGTCGCGGGCATCTTCTCGATGCTCGCCCAGATGGCGCTCCTCTTCGGCGGCGGCAACAACCGCGAGGGCTCGAATCCGCTCATCGGCCTCGTTCTGGTCATCCTCGCCGCGGTCGGTGCGGCCCTCATCCAGGCGATGATCAGCCGTTCGCGCGAGTTCGTCGCGGACGCGGACGGCGCCGCAATCGCCGGCTCGCCGGATGGGCTCGCGTCGGCGCTGCGCAAGCTCGAGAGCTTCGCCCGCCGCGTGCCGATGAACCAGCCGAATCCGGCGATGAACAACCTCTTCATCGTCGAGCCGGCCATGGCCTTCGGCGGTTCGATGCTCGGCAACATCTTCGCGACGCACCCGCCGACCGAGAAGCGCATCGCGGCGCTCATGGGCCGTCGCCGCTGATCGGCTCAACGAGCGTCGGTCGCACAAACGAAGGGCGGGGCATCCGTTGGGATGCCCCGCCCGTTTTCGTGTGCGACTGGACGCCGATCGCTCAGCGTGACCGCGAGGGTGCCGTACCAACCGTCTCGGTCGGTGCGACGGGCGTCACCGTCGGCGCCGAGGCCGACGGCCGTCCACCCGTTGACGCCGGCGCCGAGACCGGCGCGAGGTTCGGGTCGAACCGCATCGACGATCCCTCGGCCGGCACCATGCGCGTGCCCATCATGCCGGTGAATCCTGGCGGCGTCACGAGGCCCCACACGAACATGCCCTGCTGGCGGCGGGTCGTGTAGAGGGTGATTGGCGCGTAGAGGATGCCGACGAAATCCTTCGGCGCCGTGAAGCGCGTCCGGATCTTCGTCATGATCCCTTCCTTGGTCGTCTCGAGGATCTCGAGCTTCGCCCCCGGCATCATGCTGCCAGCGCTGACGATGGGCTCCGACTCGGGAAGGTCAGAGATCTCAAAGGTCAGCTCAGCGCTCCCGCCCTGCTCGACCTTGCCGATCGTATGGCGGTAGTCCTGCATCTTCAGGACGGGCTTGGGGAAGGTGGACTCGGTGCGGAGGCGGATGTCAACGATCGGGCAATCGGCGCGATCGGTCTCCATGAGCAGGAAGAGCGGAAGCTCCTGCGACTGCCAATCGGCCACGTCGTACTCGATGAGGTATTGGCTGCGCGGCGATTCCTTCGAGGGATCGAATCCGACATAGCGAACGGGACGGCCGTGGATCGCAGCGATCGAGAAGGGCTGGCGATCGAGGCTCTCGACCACGAAGCGCCCGGTGGTCGGCTGCCCCTTCACCGCATTGATGAAGCTCGGCTGGAGGCGGATCGGGAGGGAGACCTCCATCCGCATGTCGATGTTCACGACGCGGGCATAGCCGTCAAAGAGGAGCTTGATCTCGGCCTTCTTCGTGCCGGGCGATGACTGGGCGGTCATCTGCACCTCGAGCTCGATCTCGCCGCCGGCGGGGATCTCTTCGCCGGAGATGTCATTCGTGGTCGTGCACTTGCAGCTCGGCTGCGAGGCGAGAATGAGCAGCGGCTTGTCGCTCGTGTTCTTGATCTTGACGGTCTTCTTCGGGCTCGCCGACGGGGCCACGAATCCAAAGTCGCAGATCGGCGGGTCCAACACGATTGGGGGGGCCTCATCGTCGGCGGCCTGCTCGACGATCGTGGTCCCCCGCGGGGCCTCAGGCGTCGCCGTGCGCGAATCGCCGGAGGTCGACAGCGACTTGCTGGGCCGCCCGCCTGCTGGGGCACCCGCTGGGGCACCGGCTGGGGCACCGGGCGGCGCGTTCCCAGGCTGAGCGGGCGGCGGGGACTGGGCCGGCTGTGCGGGCTGTGTGGGCTGCGCTGGCTGTGTGGGCTGCGCTGGCGGCGCGCTCGCAGGCGGGCTCGACTGCCCCACCGCGGTGAGCGCCGGGCCGAAGGTGACCAGGCAAAGGGCGCACGACGCGACGAGACCGCCGGTCCGCAGCGAGGTGGAACGACGCATCGGACGCTGATCGGAAGACATTCGATTGCTCATCATGGAAGGAGTGGCGGGAGATGAAGCGCGGACGGCGGGAGCCGTTCGGGGCTCCGAGCGGTCCGCGGCGGCAACGATCCGGAAGACGCCCCAGTCCCCGACTCCTCTCAAGGCGATCAGGTACCGCATGAGGGGGAAGCGAGACTGGCTCTCGAAAGGGAGCCGGGCGAGGAAGCCGCCGAGCGTTTCCTGAACGCACGAAGACCCCCGTCATTGTCGGCGAAAGTGTACTTGGCGTGCAGCTTCGGACACATGCTGTGCGAACAATCACCCGAAGTCACGCTCCTCTGGGTCGCCATGGCTGGCGTCCGAAGGGAGCACGACAACGGCGACCGGCCCTCCGGTCACTGTCATCGGTCTCGAGTGCTTTCCCAGCATGCGAGACCCCCATAGCGAACGCCAACTGCGAACGCCCATCGCGAAACGCATCGCGACCGGGTGGTCCGCCGGGAGTCTCTCGGCGATCACCCCCCTCGGCGATCGTCCCGACTCAAGCGTCTCACCCGTCAGGTCCGATGATCTGGCTTCGCGGGTGGACTTGGAGGGGTTGGAAGGCCTGTTCCATCTTTTCCGCGCTTTTGAGCGCGGTTGTTGTTGCATGCGCATCCAACGGCGATATATTGCCCCTGTCGAGGTCAACCTCGGCTGTTGAGGAGGCCGGGCTCTCCAACCCCAACATCTTGTGCTGGCTGCTCCCAGCGTGAGGCGTTTGGTATCGGATCGAGTGCCTGCCATCGTGCGAGGAGGCCTGAAAGAGTCTTGTCCCGCGCCCTCAATGAGCCTGTTGCTCACGACGGTGCCTTGTCCTGCTGCGCGGCCCGCCCCTTGGGAAAGCTGCAAGCCGACAAACGCACCCCTCAGGAGCCCTTTTCCCTCCCTCCGCCCCCGGCCACGTGCCGGGGGTATTTTTTTTCGCGCGCTTCTCCTCCGCACTCCGTCCTCAGTCCTCCACGCAGACGCATCCCGCGCGGCGCAGCGAAGACAGCAACGAGGCGCAGAAGCTCGCTCCCAACTCCGATCGGCTCCGATCGGCTCCAATCAGCTCCGATCTGCGGCGACCGCTTCCGATCGGTTGCGGCTCCTTGCGGTCTTTTGCTAGAGTCCCCGATCTTCCCCCAATCGAGGCATCGGCCCGCTCGGAGAACGACTCCCGAGCTCACCCCGGCCGCCTCGCGAACCCAACGGACCCAAGGACGCCGCCCGTGAACAGCACCGATCTCCGCCCCGGCATGGCCATCAAGCTGGACGGCAACCTCTTCCTGATCACCGAGTTCACCCATGTGACCCCGGGCAATCTCCGGGCGTTCGTCCAGGTCAAGATCCGGAATCTCAAGACCGGCTCGCTCATCGAGAAGCGCCTCCGCTCCGGCGAGACCGTCGAGCAGGTCGATCTCGACCGTCGCCAGATGGAGTACCTCTACGCCCAAGGCGACAAGTTCATCTTCATGGACAGCCAGAACTACGAGCAGGTCGAGCTGCCGCGGGAGTTCGTCGGCGACATGCCCCTCTACATCCTACCGAACACCGAGGTCATCGTGCTCTGGTGCGACGGCAAGGCGATGGCGATCGAAATGCCGAAGACGGTGATCCTGACCATCACCGACACCCCGCCGGGCATCAAGGGTGCGACGGCGACGAACCAACTCAAGGAAGCGACCTGCGAGACCGGCCTCAAGACCCGCGTCCCGCCCTTCATCACCACTGGCGAGAAGATCATCGTCGGCACCGACGACGGCGCGTACAAGAGCCGCGCCTGACGCCCCACCGCGGCGTCCTCACAACTCACGCTCCGGAGCACCCGACCATGCGTTCCACCGCGATTGCCTCCGCCGTTGCCACGCTTGCCCTCGTCCTCAGCGCCTGTTCGACCGATGGCGGTCATGGCGACTGGCATAAGTTCGGCGGCAACACCGACGCCCACGCCCTGCCGCAGATCGCGATCGGCGCCCTGGGCGACACGCCGAACGCCGGCACGACGATGGTGAAGGCCGAAGGGACCATCACCGATGTCTGCGCGATCAAGGGCTGCTGGATGCGCCTGCGTGGCGATGACGGCGTTGAGATCCTCGTGCGCTTCAAGGACTATGGCTTCTTCGTGCCGCGCAACGCGACCGGCCGCCGGGCATGGGTGACCGGTACCGCCGAGCGCGTGGAGCTCTCCGTCGAGGCCCTTCGCCATCTCGCCGAGGACGCCCGCAAGTCGCCCGCCGAGATCGCCGCGATCACCAAGCCCTCGGTGGAGGTGACCTTCACCGCCGATACGGTGTGGATCGAAGGCGCCGGCCTCCAGGATCCCTATCGCGCGATCGGTCAGGAACAGTGCGACCCGGTCGACTCGGGAACCACGCCGATCAAGCACTGACGATCGCCAACTGGCAGGGCCCGCTTGGAGGGCCCATGTACACGGAGTGACGGCGTGGCTGACTCGACCCTTCTCCTCGGCGGACGAGTACTCGACCCGGCGAGCGGATTCGACCAAACCGCCGATGTCCTGCTGCGCGATGGCCGCGTCGCCCGCATCGAGACCGCGCCCGGCGTCCTCAGCCGTCGTGATGCGGATCGGACGATCGAGTGCGAGGGGCTCATCGTCGCCCCCGGGCTCATCGATCCGCATGTGCATCTTCGCGAGCCCGGTGCGGAATCGAAGGAGACGATCCGGACCGGCGCGGCCGCCGCGGTCGCCGGCGGCTTCACCACCGTCTGCTGCATGCCGAACACGACGCCCGCGCTCGATACCGCGGCGATGGTCGAGTTCGTCCGCATGCGGGCCGAGGAGGCGGATCTCGCCCGCGTGTTCGTCGTCGGCGCCGCCACGGTCGCCCGTCACGGCGAACAGCTCGCTCCGATGGGAGCGATGTCGAAGGCCGGCGCGGTTGCGTTCAGCGACGACGGCGACGGCATCGCGAACGCCGAGGTCATGCGGAAGGTGCTCGCGGTCTGCGCGAGCCTCGGCAAGGCCTTCATGCAGCACTGTCAGGAACCGACGCTCGCCCAGGGCGGCGTCATGAACGCAGGGCCCCTCGCGGCGCGCCTCGGTCTCGGCGGATGGCCGGCGATCGCCGAGGAGATCATGATCGAGCGCGATGTGCGGCTCAATCGCGCGATCGGATGCCGCTATCACACCCAGCATCTCTCGAGCGGCGGCAGCGCTGCGATTCTTCGCCGAGCGCGAGCCGAGGGACAGCCGGTCACCGGCGAGGTCGCACCGCATCACATCCTCCTGACCGAGGATGCGTGCGACGGCTACAACACGATGGCGAAGATGAACCCGCCGCTTCGCACGCAGTGGGATATCGACGAACTGAAGCGGGCCGTCGCCGACGGCACGATCACCGTGCTGGCGACCGACCACGCCCCGCACACCGCAGCGGAGAAGGCCCGCGACTTCACGAGCGCCCCCTTCGGCATCATCGGTCTCGAGTGCGCCCTGCCGCTCTACGCGAAGGCCCTCATCGACGATGGCGTCATCGACTGGCCGCGGATGATCGCCATGATGACGATCGAGCCGGCGCGGCTCTGCGGGCTTGAGCATGGCGGTCCGCTCGGCCCGCACGGCCTTGGGCGCCTGGTCGCCGGCGGCGTGGCCGACATCACCATCATCGACCCGACGCGCACCTGGACGATCCGCGCCGAGGAGTTCCGCTCGAAGTCCCGCAACTGCCCCTTCGAAGGCTGGACCGTCCGCGGCCGCGCCACCCACACGATCGTGGGCGGTGTCGTGAAGCACACGGCGTAGGCGCGCCGCCGCGATGCCAACCGCCAACGACCGACCCTCCGATCACGAGCCGTCCCCGTCGCCCCTCGCGCCCGTGCCAGGCTCGGCGCCAAGCTGGACCGATCGCCTCGCGGACCTCGTCGAAGCTCGTCCGTGGACCGTCGTGATCCTCTCGGCGCTCCTCGCCCTGGTGGCGGGTCTCTTCGCCCTCTTCCGCCTGCCCCTCGACGCGGACACGAACTCGCTCATCAGCCGCGAACGCCCGTGGATGCAGCGCTATGTCGCATTCCTCGAGGAGTTCGGCGATCTCGAGTACCTCTATGTCGTCGTGGACACGAAGGGCGACCGGGCCGCCGGCGAACGGGCGGTCGACGACCTCATCGTCGCGCTCCGCGCCGTGCAGGACCTGCCCGGCATCCACGGGCGCATCGAGCCGGACGAGCAATGGCGCATGGCGACGCGGGCGATGCCGATCGACGAGCTCGCGGCGCTCGCCCGCGCTGCGGCCGCCCTTCCCGAACTGGTTGACGGGAACCGCGCATTCGGCTTCGCCGAGCACGAGCTGAACGAGGTCATGGGGCCGCGCGGCTTCACGATGTCCGCCGAGGAACGGCGCGACCGCGGCGCCGCCGCGTTCCTGCTGCTCGACACGATCGCCGGCGTCGGAGGCGTCGATCCACCCGTCGCGGGGACCGCGCCGCAGCCTCGTCGCCTCGGGGACGCGCCGTCGCCGCACTACCTCGCCTCCGATACCGGGCGCCTCCTCTTCATCGCGATCCTGCCGCGGAAGGACTTCGGGACCCTCGCGGCGATCGAAGGTCCGCTCGGCGCGATCCGATCGGTGATCGAACGGGTCCGCGCCGAGCATCCGACGGTCGAGATCGGCCTGACCGGCAAGCCGGTGCTGCAGGCGGACGAACTCATCACCTCCACCGGCGACACGACGCGCAGTTTCGCCGTCGGACTCGCGATCGTCGCCGCGCTCTGCGTGATCGTCTATCGCGACTGGCGCCGACCGCTGCTCGCCCTCATCGCCTTCGGCATGGCGATCGCATGGACCCACGGCGTCGCCGCCCTCCTCGTCGGGCGACTGACGCTCCTCTCGATGGTCTTCATGCTGGTGCTGATCGGCGCCGGACTTGACTACGGCATCCATGTGATCAGCCGCTACACCGAGTTCCGGGCGACGCAGGACATCCGCGCGGCGGTCCGCAGCACGCTCCGCACCGCCGCCGTCGGCACGCTCACCGGCGCAGCCACCAGCGCCGCGGTCTTCCTCCTCGCGCTCCTCTCGAGCTTTCAGGGACTGCGCGAACTGGGTATCGTCGCCGGCGCGGGCCTCGTCCTCTGCGCGATCGCGATGGTGACGACGCTGCCCGCACTCCTGATCCTGGCCGACAGCTCGCTGCGACCGCTGCGGCCGCGGGACCTGCCGCTCCCCGGCCACTCGATCGGCCGATCGCGGAGGGCGGCGTGGTGGGCCCTCGGCATCGGCGGCGCGCTCGTCGCCGCATCGCTGGTCGCCGCGCCGCTCAGCCTGCGCTTCGAGAGCAATCTCCTGAAGCTGCAGGCCCAGGGCCTCGAGAGCGTCGCGTGGGAGCATCGCGTGCTCGAGGACTCGGCCAGTCTGAGCTGGTTCGCCGCGGTCATCGCCGATGATGAGGCCGAAGCCCTCGCCGCGATCGAGCGAGCCCGTGCCGAGCCGGAGATCGGCTTCGTGCGAAGCGTCTTCGATCTCCTGCCTCCGTCGAGCGCGGAGCGGGACGCGCTGCGCGCCTCGCTGCAGGCGTCGTTCGCGAAGGGAGCCGCCGCGCCACCCGACGATCCGAGCGCCGCCCCGCGCTCCGAGGCGATCACGCCCGAGCGGGTCGAGCGCCTCGCCGAGCGGGTCCGCGCGGCCCGCACGCTCGCGACCGGTTCGATCTCGCACGAGGAACGAGCGCGACTCACCGCCATCATGCAGGGGCTTCTCGCCCTTGCGGAGCGCCTTCGCGAGGATCCCGCCGGAACGATCGCTCGGCTCGACGCGGCGACGCGGAGCGCGGGCGAGGCGGCGCGGCACATCATCGAGGGCGATCGCGCGACGCTGCGCGACGCGCTTCCCGCCGCGCTCCGGGCGCGGCTCATCAGCCCGACGGGCCGCTATCTCGTGAGTCTCGTCCCCAAGGAAGACACCTGGGAACTCGAACCGCTCGGCCGGTTCGTCGCGGCGATGCGACGGGTCGATCCCGACGCGACCGGCGTGCCGATCACCCAATCCGAGTCGATCGCCGACATGACGCGCGCGTTTCTCATCATCTCGATCGCCTCGACGCTCGCGGTGGCGCTCATCACCTGGCTCGATTTCCGCCGCCTGCGCCCGGTGCTGCTCTGCGTCGGCACGCTTGCCGCCGGCATCGCGATCACCGTCGGCGCGCTCGCCATCTTCGACATCCCGCTCTCGCTGGCGAATTTCTTCGGCATCCCGATCCTCATCGGGCTCGGCATCGACAGCAACATTCACCTCCTCCATCGCGCGGAAGAACCCGTGCCCGGCGCTGCGAACGATGCGGGCCCCGTCGAGTTCGGCGGCACGCGGAGCGCCGTCATCTTCACCTCGCTCACGACCGCGATCGGCTTCGGCGGCCAGATCTTCGCAAGCCATCAGGGCATGCAGGGGCTCGGCTGGATCATGGCGATCGGAAGCCTGGTCTGCCTCGCCACGAGCCTCTGGCTCCTACCGGCGCTCCTCCGCGTCCAGCGCCGCTGATCGCGGCGCGATGCGCTTGTAGAAAAATGCCGCGTCGCCCGGCGTGCCGTCGTGGAGAAGGCAATAGCCGGGGATGACGCCGACGCGCGTCCAGCCGAGGCGTTGGTAGAGCCGATCCGCGGTGGTTCCGCTGTTCGTATCGAGCACGAGAAGCGTGAGGCCGACGGCGAGCGCTTCGCTCTCGATGCGCTCCATGAGCGCGCCCGCGAGACCGCGGCCGCGGACGCGCTCGTGGACGAGGAGCTTCATGATCTCGCCGCGAAACTGCTGGTTCGGCTGCCAGCAGGCCCGCACCTGCACGGTGCCGACGATGGCCTCGCCGTCACGGGCGATGAGGAGCCGATCGCGCGGGCCGAACTCGGCGAGCGCCTCGCGCCACCAGCCGACCGCCGTCGGCCGATCGAGATCGCCGAGAAAGCTCACCGACGCCCCGCCGGCGACCGCGTGGACGAGGAGCTCCGCGAGCCCCTCCACGATGGCGTCGCCGCCCGCGCCGACAAGCGGCAGGTCGATACGCTCGATGGTGAGTTGGCCCGTGCTACGCATGCGCGTCTCCTCCGCGAGGACAAGCGCGATCCTGCGACGACGCGCCCGACCGACCGCGCCGGTTCATGGGTCGTCGCCTCCGATGATCGAGAGCTCGACGCCCTCGGGCAGGGCCGCGCGAAACGCCCGGCCATAGGGCTTGGTCAGAATACGCGGATCGAGGACGACGACGCGACCTTCGTCGGTCGAGCTGCGGACCAGGCGCCCGATCCCCTGCTTGAAGCGAATGATCGCCCGCGGAAGCTGATCCTCCGAGAAGGGATTGCCGCCGCGGGCGCTGATGATCTCGTGGCGGGCCTCGACGATCGGGCGATCGGGCACATCGAAGGGCAATTTCGTAATGATCACATTGCGGAGCGCCCGCCCGCGAACATCGACCCCCTGCCAGAAGCTCGCGGTGCCCAGCAGCACGCTGCGCTCGTTCTCCCGGAACCGGTGGAGCAGCAGCGTGCGCGGACCGCTCTGACCGTGGATGAGGACCGGGAAGCCCCGGCGCTCCAGCTCGGGGAGGAGCCGCTCGGCGACGGCGTCGAGCGTCTGGAAGCTGGTGAAGAGAACGAACGCGCCGCCGTCGGTCGCACGAATGTGCTCGAGAATCCTCGGCACCAGTTCGCGAACATAGTCGCGCGACGAGGGATCGGGCATCGAGCGATCCGCGAAGGCCCGCATGAGTCGCCCATGGTCGTAGGGACTGCCGAGGCAGAGTTCCTCGGCCTCGTCGACGCCGAGTCGGCCGCGCACATGGGCGAAGTCGCCGCGCCCCGCGGCGAGCGTCGCACTCGTCAGGACCACCGAGCGATCCTTGCCGAAGAGCTGTTCGCGCAGGATCGGAGCGACATCGATCGCCGCGGCCGCGACCGACATCGACCCGCGCTGCCGATCATGGTGCTTCCCCTCCTCGAGCCAGTAGACACAGCCCTCGATCTGCTGCTCGAGCAGGAGTTCCGACGAGGCCGCGAGCTCGAGGGCGCGCTGCGCGTAGGCGTGCAACTCGAACTGGTCGGCCTCGCGCTCGGCCCGCTCCTTCAGGAGCTTGAGGCTCTCGCCGAGGCGCTTCAGCTCGCCCGACAGCAGATTCTCGACGACGCCGAGCTCGCCGAGCGGCTGCCGCAGCCGGCCGTTGCCTCCCTGCCGTTCGCCATGCTCGCGATGCCATCGCCAGAGGGCGTCGAACAGGCGGTCCGCGTGCTCCTCGCAGCGAAGGACACAGCGGCCGGCCTCGTCGATCGCGTCGCTGGTGTGGTCCTTCAGGACGATCGCGTTGAGAAAGCCTCGGGCGTGATTCGCCGAGAGAAGCTGGCGAAGCAGGCGCCGCACCGCCCCCTCGGCGAAGCGCAGGCCGAAGTGCTCGCTCGCGACATCCTCGAGGGCGTGGGCCTCGTCGAGAATGACATGACGGTACTCGGGCAGCACGCCCAGCCCCTTCATCCGCAGGGCGAGATCGGCAAAGAAAAGGGCGTGGTTACACACCAGGAGATCGGCGTTTTCCATACGCCGTCGGGCGAGTTGATAAAAACAGGAGTCATAGGTCGGGCAGCGCCGGCCCATGCAGTTGTCCGCATCGCTCTGGGCGTGATCCCACACCCCGGGGCGCGTGAGCACCGGAAGCGTCGAGAGTGTCCCGTCGGTCGTCTCGGCGGCCCACCGTTCGATGACCTCGAGCGAGCGATGCTCCTCGTCATGTCCAAGCAGCCGATCGGAGCGCTCGACGGCGAGCTTCAGCCGACGACGCGAGAGGTAGTTGCCGCGTCCCTTGACGAGGACGGCCGAGAACTCGTCCGGGCTGCACCCCCGCAGGAGCGGAATGTCCTTCTCGATGAGCTGTTCCTGGAGCGAGATCGTCGCCGTGCAGACGACGACCTTCTCGCGGTGCTCGATGATGTGTCGGATCGCGGGGAGGAGATAGCCGAAGCTCTTGCCGACGCCCGTTCCCGCCTCCACGAGCAGCCGCCCCCGCCGTCGGAAGGTCTCGTCGATCGCCGCAGCCATCTGCCGCTGCTGCGGACGGGGCTCGAACCCCGGCAGACGCCGGGCGATCGGTCCCTCGGGGCTCAGCAGATAGTCGACGGCCAGGGGCATGGCCGCGATGGTACGGCAGGCGGCAAGCAGGCCGGTGCGGCTTTCCCCCCCTCGTCGGGTCCGACCGGGCTCGGTCACGATCGCACGCCGACGCGCCCTTGGCGGCCCGGCGGACGGCGTGGTATCCTCCCCGACCCCATCGGCGCGGGTGCGGCTTTGCCGCTCCGCACAGTCGACCCTGGACAGGTGTCCGAGAGGCCGAAGGAGACGGTTTGCTAAACCGTTATACGGGGTACACCCTGTATCGCGGGTTCGAATCCCGCCCTGTCCGCTCATGCAGCCGACGCCGCCGCTTGCCCGGCGGCGTCGGTCGTTGCGCCCATCGTTGCCAGGCCCAAGGCCCCTCGGGGTATCCGGCTGGTACGGTCCGCAGGTATGCCAGACCCTTCAATGAACGCCCCGGGGAACGCCCCCGGGAACGCCTCCGGGAACGCCTCCGGCGGACAGGGCTTCTTCGCTGATCTGTTCCAGTCGCGCTACCGCGAGGTGACCTGGAGCGCACTCATCTTCGCCGTCGTCATCGGCGTGGTGATGAACGCCGCGATCACCTATGCGGGCCTCAAGATCGGCTTCACGATCGGCGGCTCGGCGATCGCCGCCGTGCTCGGCTTCGGCTTCCTGCGCGGCGTCCTCCGGAAGGGCACGATCCTCGAGACGAACATCGTCCAGACGGTGGCGTCGGCGGTCAACACCTCGAACTCCGGCGTCATCTTCACGGTGCCGGTGCTCTTCCTGATCGGCTACCGACTCTCGATCGACAGCGCCGACTTCTGGCTCATCACCCTGGCGTGCATCGCCGGCGGCATGCTTGGCACGGCCTTCATCATTCCCTTGCGCAAGCAAATGATCGAAGTGGATCGCTTGCGTTTCCCCTCCCCGACCGCCGTCGCGACGATCCTGAAGTCGCCGGGCGCCGGGAGCGCGAAGGCCGTGGTGCTCGTCATCGGACTCGCCGTCGGCGCGCTCATCTTCCTGCCGACGCAGCTTGCGACCATCACGAAGCTGTTCGGCGCGGAGACGCCGACCGGGCTTTCCGACATCGAGCACATCGGCATCAAGCACGGCGGCGTCGTGGCGGACGAGACGATCGATGTCGGCATGCTGCTCGGACTGCCGCCCCAGGTGCAGTTGATTTTCGCGATCGCGCCCTTTGCCCTTGGCGCCGGCTTCCTCACCGGACGGGCCGGCCTCTTCGTGATCGCCGGCGGCATTCTGGCGTTCTTCATCCTGAATCCGATCGCCTTCGCGATGGGCTGGATGCCGGAGACGGTCACCGCCGCGAAGGCCGCGAGTTACGGCTTCACCGCGTTCAACCGACCGCTCGGCATCGGCCTGCTGCTGGGCGGCGCGCTCATGGGCATTCTCTTCGCCCTCCCCGCGATGAAGGAAGCGCTCAAGAGCGTCATCGCGGCGAGCCGCGTGAAGGGCGGCGGTGACGAGCTCGGCATCAAGACGCTGCTGGTGGCGATCGTCGCGTCCTTCGTGTTCCTCTTCCTCGCCGCGGACATCGTCGGCAACAAGCCGGTGAATCTGACCTGTCCGATCACCGCGGCGCCGATCGTGACCGACATCGAACCGGCGTCGCACGCTGGCTATGCCGTCGGCTTCGCGACCGCCGAGGCCGCGACGACCTGGAACGGCTGGACCGACGCCCAGCGCGACGCCTACCTCGACACGCTCAACGCCAAGCCCGGCTGGCTCGCCGGACTCAATCCGCATCTCAAGGCAGCGATCATCGCCCTCTTCGGCGCGCTCTGGATCTGGTTCGCCGGGATCATCATCGCCCAGTGCGCCGGCATGACCGATTGGTCGCCGATTTCGGGCATGGCCCTTCTCACGGTCATTCTCATTTTGCTCCTTGCTGGTTCCGGCTCTGTGGTCGGCGCTGTGCTGATCGGCGCCGCACTTTGCGTCGCCATCACGCTCGCCTCCGACATGATGGGCGACCTGAAGACAGGCCATCTCGTCGGAGCGATGCCACGACGCCAGCAGGTCGTCGAGATGGCCGCCGTCGCCATCGGGCCCGTGGTCTGCATGCTCACCATCGCCCTCATCGCGTCGGTGAACCTCGGCAAGACCGATGGTGCCCTCGCGTTCGGTCCGGGGACCGAGACGGTTGCCCCGCAGGCCCAGGCGCTCCAGGCGGTCATCACCGGCGTACAGGGCGGCGAAATGCCCTACGCCATGTACGGCATCGGCGGCGCGCTCGGCATCCTGCTCGGCCTCGGCGCCTTTGCGGGCCTCGGCGTTCTCGTCGGCCTCTCGATGTATCTGCCCTTCACCTACATCGCGACCTACGGCATCGGCTGCCTCGTGAACATTGCGATCGTCCGCTGGAAGGGTCGGACCTGGAGCGAGGACTGGGGTGTGCCCTTCTGCGCCGGCCTCATCGTCGGCGAATCGATTCTCGCGCTCGTTCTCAATATTTGCGTGCTGCTCGTCGGCTAACGGAGACCTCCATGAAGCTGATCGCCTCCCTCCTTCTTTGGATCTCGCTCGGCCTCGGGGCCATCGCCGGCACGACGGCGTACCGACCCACACTCGATGCCGTCGCCAACGCCGCCGAACCGCTCACCCTCGCCGCTCCGGCCGGCATCGCTCCTCGCGCACCGGATGCGACCGGTGATCCCGAGCCGCTGGTCCGACCGGCGGCCGCCGGCGCGTCGCCGGTCCGGCTCGACGCCGAGCTCGTCGCCCGGCTGCGTAGCGCCGGCGTCGAGCGCGTGCGGGTCAAGGAGTTCGCATTCGGACGCTGGAAGGAAGCGTGGATCTTCGGTTTTGCCTGCCTCGGCTTGGGCGTCGCTGCCGCCCTCATCCGGATCGACGCCCGACGGAGCCTCGCACAGGCCGACGCGCACGCCACGGCGTCCGGCACGGTGCGTCTGACGCCCGAGCAGGCGCTCGCCGAGACGCACCGAAAGCTCGATGAGCTGCGGGTCTCGATCGGTCCGCGCCCCAACGAGGAGGGACTCAAGCGACTCGTCGAACTGCTCAACGAGCTGCAGGCGACCCACATGACCGCATTCGTCGATGACCGCGCCCGCCTGCTCGGCACGCTCGGCATGGGCCGCTACGCCCGGCTCATGGGCAGCTTCGCGACGGCGGAGCGACAGCTCAACCGGGCCTGGTCCGCCGCGGCGGATCGCGTGCCGGCCGAGGCGATCGATTCGCTGAATGCCGGCATCGGGTCGCTCGGGGAGACGATCGCCCTCCTCCGAAAGGCGTGACACAGGGGGCGGTCCCGGGCTGCGTCGGACATTCATGATCCCGCTCGCGGTCGGACGGCGCGTTCCCACTCGCCATGACCGCCTTCCCCCATCGCCGAAAGCCATCGAATCACACCCCTGCCCGCGCCGTCTGGGCTTCCGCGGCCCTCGGAGCAGCGGCCCTCGCTGTGCCCGCGAGCGCCGACATCATCTTCGTGCGGGCCAATCAGGCGTTGCCAACCGCGCTCCAGACTGGCGACTCCTGGGCGTTCGCCTTCAAGGATCTCCAGGATGCGCTTGCGTCGGCGACCCTCGGCGACGAGATCTGGGTGGCGAAGGGCACCTACCGGCCCACGACGGGAACCAGCCGCTTCGCCCGATTTGACATGCGGAACGGCGTGCATGTCATCGGCGGATTCGCGGGAGACGAGTCCCTCATCAGTCAACGGGACATTCAGGCGAACCCGACGATCCTGAGCGGCGAGATCGGTGCTCCGGGCATCGCGGACAATTCTTTCCGCGTCGTTCAGGCCTTTGATCTCGACGCCCAGACCGTTCTCGACGGCTTCACGATCCGAGACGGGAACGCCAATGTCGCCACCACCAATTTCAGCGGAGCCGCCGTGAACAACACGAACGCGCGGTTCATGCTCGCGTCGTGCACGATCACCGCGAACAGCGCGCTCAGTTCGGCGGTCCAAGACGGCGGCGCCCAAGGCACGCGCGAATTCCGCATGTTCAACTGCGTCATCGCCGGCAACGACTGCACCGGAGTCACCGTCGAGGGGAACTTCCCACGGATCATCCGTCACTGCACGATCGCCCACAATGCTGCGGGCATTCGCTTCATCCTGCTCGGCGGATCGACCACGACATTCGCGAACTCCATCGTCGCCTTCAACGGCGATGGATCGGAAGGAGACCAGTTCATCGCACCGAACCCAGCGGGCATCTCCGTCGTGCATTGCGTCATTCAGGGCTGGGACAACATCAGTCCTTCCGGCACCGGGACGATCGACGCCGATCCGCGCTTTGCCGACGCCGACGGCAACGATGATGAGCACGGCACGGCGGACGACAACTATCGATTGCGCGGCGACTCCCCAGCGATCGATCGCGGACACACCGGCTTCGTCGGCGTCCTCGACAGCACGGATGTCGATGATGATGGCGTCACCAACGAGACCTATCCCTTCGATCTGCTCGGGGGACCGCGCCGCATCGACGACGCGCTCGTCGGCAACACCGGTGGCGGCGGCGCGCCGCATCCCGACGCCGGCGCCATCGAGTACGCCAGGCCGCGCACGGTCTTCGTCGATCGCGACGCGACCGGACTGAACAACGGCTCGACCTGGGCCGATGCGTATATCGAACTCACCAGCGCGATCGACGAGCTCAACGATCCGAAGTTCGGCGGCGACGGCGAGATCTGGGTGGCGGAGGGCACCTACAAGCCTCATCCGACGAATCCTTCCTTCAGCTTCATTCCCGGCAACGGCCTGCACATGTACGGTGGATTTGTCGGCAACGGCGCGGGCGGCAACGAACTCGACCGTTCGCTGCGCGACTGGGTCGCCCATCCGACGACGCTCTCGGGCGAACTCGGCGCACCGGGCTTCGCCGGGAACTCCTCGCGGGTCGTGCGCTACAGCGGTCCATTCGTCACCGATACGGTGCTGGACGGATTCCGCATCGAAGGCGGCGCCGCTCAGAGCGCGACCGGGCCGGGCGGCGGCATCCAGATCGACAACGACGCGAGCCCGATGATCCGCAACTGCGTCATCACCGGCAACACCTCGACGGACGGCACCGGGGGCGCGGGCATCTTCATCGGCGGCACGAGCGCCGGCAGCGCTGCCATCGTGCAGTGTGCGATCGTCGGCAACGGCGGCGGCCAGACCGGCGCTGGCGCCGGGCTCCTCGTCGACGCCGAGAGCGCGACGATCGCCCACTGCGTGATCGCCGGCAACACATCGTTCGCCGGCTCGCACGCCGCCGGCGCACACTTCACGACCGCGCTCAGCACACCGAGCATCCGGAACTCGGTGCTTTTCGCGAATATCGCCGGAATCGTGACCTCCGCGTCCTCCCAACTCCGGCACATCGGGACCGGCACGGTGACGGCGAGCTCCTGCTCGATCCAGAATCTCTCGGGTGCGCTTTCGGGCATCACGCAGATCGCCTGCTTCCCGTACGACCCGACGAGCCTCGTCGATCCGAATGGTGCCGACAATCTCTTCGGCACCCTCGACGACGACTATCGCCCGACGGCGTGCTCGGACCTGATCGACGCCGGCGACACCACGGCGATGCCCCCGGACATCGGCGATCTCGACGCGGACGGGAACGCGACCGAAGGGCTGCCACTCGATTTCCTCCGTCGCACGCGGCGGATCAACATGCCCGTCCCCGACTCCGGAAGCGGCTTCGGCGTGAAGGTCGATATCGGGCTCGTCGAGTTCCAACCGGTCGATCTCGCCGACGCCGACTTCAACGACGATGGCGTCGTGGACGCCCTGGATCTCGCGATTCTCCTTGGGGCGTGGGACGCGATCGGCGGCGAGCAGGACCTCAATGGGGACTGCATCGTGAACGCAAGCGACCTTGCGATCCTGCTCGGCTCGTGGACCGCGTAACGGACCGGAGAGGGGGCGAGGAGACGAATCCGAACGCCGCGACCCGTCGATCTGAGAGCGTCGATGGGGCACGCTTCCCGCGTTGGGGTACCCTCCTCGTCCCCGCTCCTCCGCTCGTGCCTTCCACCTCGCCAACCCAGTTCGACTCGCCCACCGTGCCCCCGCCCACCGTGCCCCCGACAGCCGCGACGCCGCGCTGGATGCGGTCGTGGCTGATCGGCGCCGGCGTCTACAACCTGCTCTGGGGAGCGGTCGTGGTCCTGGCGCCGGCGTGGACGCTCGCGAAACTCGGCGTGCTGCCGACGATCGGCGAGCCGACGCCCGTCGAGGCTTCGCTCCTCGGCGCGACAGCGAACATCTGGGCCTGCGTCGGCATGATCGTGGGCGTCTACGGCGTCGGGTACCTCGCTGCGGCACGCGATCCGCTGCGTCACTGGCCGATCGTTCTCGTCGGTCTGCTCGGCAAGATCTTCGGACCGATCGGCTTCCTCCTCGCCGCGACCCGCGGCGACTTGCCGTGGTCGATGGGCTGGACGCTTCTCACGAACGATCTGCTGTGGTGGATCCCGTTCGGCGTGATCCTGATGCGAGCGGCACGCGTGCACCGCTCGCAGGCCTCCTGACCGACGCTTCTCCTGCATCGCCCATGACGCATTCCCATCAGCGTGTTCTCATCATCGGCGCGACCGGCGGCATCGGCCGCGCGCTCACCCGCCAGCTCGCCGACGAAGGCTGGAGCCTCGCCCTCGCCGCCCGCACCGAGGAGCCGCTTCGCGCACTGGCGTCCGAAGTCGGAGGTTCGGCCCACTGCCTCGATGCCCGCGAACCAGATGCGGTGGATGCGCTCATCGCCGAGCTCGCAGCGGACGATGCGGCGAGTGCTGCCCCGCTGGTCGGCGTCGTCCTCCTCGCGGGCTCCATTCTGCTGAAGCCAGCGCACCTGACGACGCCGGCCGAGTTCGACGCCACCATCCTGCAGAATCTCGCCTCGGCGTTTCATGTGGTCCGGGCCGCCGCGCGATCGATGCGTTCGAGGGGCGGTCGCGTTGTCCTGATGTCCTCGTGCGCAGCCACCATCGGGCTCGCGAACCACGAGGCGATCGCTGCGGCGAAGGCCGGCGTGGAGGGCCTCGTACGGGCCGCGGCGGCTTCGTACGCTCCGTCCGGGCTTCGTTTCAACGCGGTCGCCCCGGGACTCATCGATACGCCGCTTGCCGCCCGCATCACCCAGAGCGAGAGCGCCCTTCGGGCCTCGGTCGCGATGCACCCGGTCGGTCGCATCGGACAGCCGGCCGACATCGCCCGAGCCATCGCCTTCCTGCTCGATCCGGCGAGTTCCTTCATCACCGGTCAGGTCCTCGGCGTGGACGGCGGTCTCGCGACGATCAAGCGTTAGGCGCTCGTCGCATCGTCATGGGAGGCCCTCACCTGATGGCTGGCAGCATGGCGCACGCTACAGTGCGTCGCATGCTCCCTGACTCGCTCGACACTCCGCCGGCGCGTTCCCCTGCCCGCTCGTCGATGTTCGCTCGCGGGCAGGCCCTTCTCGGGGTCGCTGCCGCTCTCGTCCTCGTCGGCTGCGCGCAGCCAACCCGCGTCGAGCGCCCGCTCCGCGAGGCAACGCCGGAGGTCGCGGCCGAGATGTTCCTGCCGTGGGAGCGTGCAGCCGTGCGCGAGTCCCTGGCGAAGGCGGGCACGAACGCCAACGAGTTCGCGACGGCCATCGCCTCCGTCGAGCCCGAGATGCGGCCCGGGATGGCGTTCCTCATCGAAACGATGCCGGAGCGCGATCGCACGACGCTCACCGCTCGCTTTCTCGTGACCAACACGCGGCTCGCCTACGACGCCTGGCGCAACGCCCCGTGGGGACATCAGATCCCCGAGGCGATGTTTCTCCAGTACATCCTGCCCTACGCGAACCTCAACGAGCGCCGCGACGATTGGCGGCTCGATTTCGTGAATCGCTTTCAGGAGAAGGCCTGGACCTTCCGCGATCCGATGGAGGCCGTCCGCTGGCTGAACGATCACATCAACGACGCGCTCAATGTGCATTACCACGCGAGCAAGCGAAAGAAGCCCGACCAGAGTCCCTATGAATCGATGGAACTGACCTGGGCGAGCTGCACCGGCCTCTCGATCCTGCTCGTGGATGCCTGCCGCGCCGCCGGCATTCCCGCCCGCTGCGTCGGCTGCCCCGCGTGGAAGAAGGTCACCGGCAACCACACATGGGTCGAGGTCTTCGGACCCGATGCGAACGGCCAGTGGCGCTGGTTCAATGTCGGCGACACCGGCAGCGATCCGCGCGGCGAGAACTGGGTGAACGAGCGCTGTCGCGAGGAAACCGATCCGAACGATTGGGTCCATGCGGTCTGGGCGGCCTGCTGGCGTCCCTCGAGCCACCACTTCCCGCTGCCGTGGGAGTGGGAAATCGAATATGTCCCCGGGCTGAATGTGACGCGTTTCTACCAGTCACCGACCGATGTCGCGATCACCGTCCCGAAGGCCGAAGGCAACACCGGCGGCGCGACCGTCGAAGCCTACTGGTCAGGCGAACTCATCGCCCGCACCCGCGCCGCCGCCGGCGCCGAGAGCGTGACGCTCCACCTCGCCAAGGGCGAACGCTTCGACATCGTCATCCTGCACGACAACGGCACGCGCTCGGATCAGACGATCGCCCCTCAGTGAACGCCTTGTGCGCCATTCGCGGCGGGTCGTTCAACACAGAGATACAAACGACACAGCATTCTGCACCATTCGACCAGACTCACCACAGAGGACACAGAGAGCACAGAGGGGGCACAGAGAGGGAAAAGAGCGTGCTCTGAGGTCGTGACCGCCCATCCAGCTTCGAGTCATGGTCGATCTCACATCTCTCCAAATGAGTGAGCTGGCCAAGGGGCGAGCGAGAAGGACACACGCGCCTGAGGTGGATCACGGATGCTCTCGTCGCGTTCGATCCGGCTTTTCCGCTCTGTGCCCCCTCTGTGGCCTCTGTGTCCTCTGTGGTGAATGAACGACGCGAATAGTGGAGACTGCCGTTTAGAACCCGCACTGCATCACTCGAACCTGACACGCTCGTCGATCGTGAGCGTCTCGACGATCGCGTCGACGCCGCGTCGCTCATCGAACTCGGAGCGTTCCGGCAGCAGGGCCTCGACGAGCGTCATCGGATGCGAACCGGGCCGCTCCGGGATGAAGAGGATCGTGCGGACCTGCATGCCATCGAGGGTCCAACGATACTCGCGTCCCAAGCCCGACCGCGCGCCGAGCTTGGTCACCGGACCGACCAGACGCAGGTCGGGATCGCGGACCCGGATCGACTGCGCGATCTGATCGAGGGCCTCCATCGGCGAGCCACTCCAGTCGACGGGCGGGTGGACATGCAGGCGCACGGACCATCCATGGGGATGGACGACGACCGCGGCATCGCACGCGAAGAGGGGCTGCGGGTCGATCTCGACGCGCCACACCGAGGGATAGCGAAAGTGAATCGGAACGCGCGCAGTCGGCTCGAACGCATGGCCATCGAACGCCGAAGCGGCAGGACGCGTGACTCCGGCCGATTCGCCCGCGCTCCGCACCGGCGCTCTCCACGGCGCGAGCTCTTCTTCCTCCACCTGAGCCCGCGCCCAGGCATGCATCACCTCGCGCTGCTCGGCGATCTCCTCGATGCCGCGCTGCACGCCCCGGGCGAGTTGGGTCAGCGTCGGCGAGCCGATCGAAAGGAGGAGCAGCATGTTCAACAGGTACCAGCAGCCGGGCAAGGCAACGAGCAGAACCCCCGCAGCGATCGGCCTCGCGCCAAGCCCGCGGGTCGCCATGAGCCAGAGGTGCCAGCAGCTTCCGATGAGGAGTGCGGTGAGGACAATGGGCCAGAGGATGCGAAGCCCAGCGGCGTCGGCGAGCGCCGGATCGCTCGGCGAGGGAAATGTCAGCAGCAGGAACAGAATGGCGAGAAGGCCAATCGCGATGACCGGCATCGCGACGATCCAGTACGCCCAGCGGGCGGTGAGGAGATCACAGTTCCCGCCCGCCCATCGAATGCGAAGCAGGAGCCAGCGCGGACCGAGAAACCAGCACGCCAAGCATGCGATGAGTGCGAGGATCGCTTGGAGGCCGATGACGCCCCACCAGGATGCTGAGGCGGCGACTCGACCCGTCACCCCCTCATTCGCCGCCGTCGACCACGCCACTGCGAGGATGGGTAGGTCAAGGAAGAAGAGAAGCCACGCGATCACCACGCTTCCGAAGAGGAGCGCGCCGGCCAGCGGGCGACGCTCCGCGATCATGCGAATCCACGAGCCCGGCGCTCGCACAACATCGAGCAGCAGCCGTTCTGCATCACGGCCATCGTCCGATCGCTCCGCGCCGACAGCCGGAGCATCAGGCGGCGGTGGCACGCGCACGCGAGGCGGCGGCGGTCCCGCAACGGGAATGGTCCCATCGTCAGCCGCTTCGCGCGCCTCGTTCGATGCGGGCGCTGCTCCTCGTACCTGCGATCCCGCCGCCCGAACGCGAACCAGGCCCTGCCGCTCCAACTCGAGGATGCAGGCCTCGCAGAGCCGCCGCCCAGCGCTATCGCGAGCCCGCGCCCGTCCGGCGCACTCGACGCCGCAGCGCGAGCAGGGCTTTTGGATGCCCGCATCGGATGGATCGGGACGCTTGGATGAATCGCTCACGACGACCCCCCACTGAACGATCTCAACGATACGAAGGAAGCCTACCGATTTGATTCGGTAGGCTTCAAGGGGCTTGCGACGAAATTCGCTGCTCGGTTGCCCATGAGACCACGGGCCGCCAGGAGTGATGGGAGGTTGGCTACTCGCCCGCGAACTTCACCTTCGTCTCGACAAAAGAGAGATTTGGATCAGTCAAGAGAAGTGTTGCGGTCAGCACGCAACGATCCTCGACCTCCCAGCCTGCCTCCAGGTCGGACTTCGTCTGCGCCGAGTCTCCCATGTCCATTGCGGCCATCACCCGCGTAGCCCCACCAGGCAACAGATCAACCCGGGATACTCCAATAGGCCGATTCCGCCAAAGGACCCGAAAGACCTTCAGGTCGGGATCATCTCTCTTGACATTGACAAAGCACTGCAACGTGTCATCGGGCCTCTTGAACCCCTCCGGCGCTGACTCACCTGGGGCGATCCATACGTACAAGTGCACGTCGTTCGAGCGGACTAGCCTATCCCACACTCGCAGTCCCGCCCATGAGTTTCGATAACGAGCCAGCATCGCCATGGTAACTCTCCCTCTATTGCATCCTTGCCTCTCGCCTGCTCTTAGGGGGTCGGCACCCATCGAATCATGCCGTTGACGGTTTGAAGTTGCCAATTGGCTGACGTTAGGGCGTTTCCGTTCACAATCACGGTGATGGGGAGGGGAGCTCCGGCCGAGTTCTTAGATCGGATCCGCGTGCCCTCGGGGAGATCGATCGCGCTGCCCGAAGGTACCACGAATTCTGGAACAAGATGGCCATCCGTGGCAGCGGCGAATCCAGTGCCCGCGAAAGGCGGCTTTGCTCCGTCACCAACAACCTCGTGCGTGTCGGGTGAAGCAGCGAAGTGCCCGCGCCCCTGTGGGACCTTCAGCGCAGCTTGACCCGCTTCGGGTAGTGGGAACTCGAGGCGGACGTGCCCGTCGCCAGCGGCAAACCCACCTTCGTAATCCAGCCGAAGCCGCTTCCTGAGTGACTCTGTGCTGGACGTTCCTGCAAGTGTCGCGGTGTTCGTCATGAATCCCTGCACCTGCGCGATGCCAGACGATAGCATCGACTGCGCCTGATGCGTTTTCATGACGCGCGTCATCGGGGTTCCGACCGCAGGCTTCGCGGCGCCGTTAAAGAGCGAAAGTCGGGCATTCCGGATGGCGTCGACCTGCTGCTGCGTCAAGTCGTCACCATGCATGCGAAGACAGGCCTCAAGCTTCTGCTTCGACTTGAACGGCTTTGTCGATCCAACGGCGGCGTTCTCAAGGGCCTGACGAAGACCCGTCGACCCAGAGAACGTTCCATGAGTGGCGGCGTTCACGGCGTCGCGAAGGAGCGCAGTCTCCGCGGCGGCGCCTTGCATCGTTGGGGTCACCCGTGACCGGGATCGCCCGAACGCGGATCCGATCGATTCAAGTGAGTCGACCAACGCCTCTGTCGGGATTGCTGCCTTCAGGGTAGCGAGGACTTCGGGGTTGGCCTCGTCGAAGAGCTTCACGATCAGGCCGAACCCTGCGTGGGCTTGCTCCGAGAGCATGCCCGGACACCCGGCAACCCACTTCAGCACCTTCTCGACGTGGTCCTCCGTGATCTCCCAGACTTCGTCGACGACGGCCTTCACGCGACCGAGCAGGCCTCCCGCGAAGACGCTGGCTCGCTCGATGAAGGAGCCCTCTTGCTGGATCGGGATCTTGGAGACATAGTCGAACATGAACGCCTTGAGCGCGTCCAGTGCGCTCGGACCGAAGCGGAGGATGACCTCTGCCAACTCCGGGCCGAGGAGCTTCAGAACCGCCCGCAGTCAGACTCTCCCGTGGTTGCGTTGATCCAGCAGATCCGCGTACTAACACTACAGCGCCCCTTAGGTTCTGCTGTGGCCGAGCGGATGCCTTCGCTGGCTGCGTCGATGCTTGGTTTCGGCCCTCGACGTATCGCTGCGGATACGCCTTCGGGCCAAAACCGGCGCATCTCCTTGCCAGCAAAGGCCCCGCTCGCCCTCGCGACGAACCTAAGGGGCGCTGTAGTGCTAATGCCCCCCCCGGAACTGCTTGGACCCGAATTCGCAGCCTGCGCCGCCATCGCCTGCTCAAGTGATACCGAGGCTCCATCGACGGTGAGTTCGCGAGCTCCCCCACTCGGCGTCGCGGCCCCCAGCAGATCACCGGCGTCAGCCCAAATGAAGCCTCCGAGTAGCTCCCCACCATCCAGGCAGTACACGAGCTCGACCGCGTCAGTGTCATTGCCGACCTGAATCCCGGTCAGGAACGAGATTCGTTCGCCGCAGCCGGCATTGGCGTCGCTCGAGTACCAAATGCGATCGCCAAAGCTGCCGAGTGAAGCGAAGGGAGAAGTCACGTGCAGGTCCGCAGTGCGAGCCGGGACTGCTCCAGTCCCAAGCGCCATCGGTCCACGTGTGCTCAGCCATAGGCTCGCCGCCGGCGGATTCGAAGAACGCTCGATCACATCGGCGACCCCGTCGCTGTCGAGGTCCATCCGCTGTACGTCGGCGAACGATGTCGAAGCGGTTCCAAGCGCGACAGATGCGATGGCGGCGACTACGAGGCGCGCAAGAGATCGGAAGCCGGGATGCGCTAGCCTGCGCAGTTGGGATTGAGACATCTCTTCTGCTTGGGTCGGTCTGTGCGAACACCCGGACGGCGAGACAGTGCCCCGCCTTCAGATGGCGGGCAACCGGGTCCGTTCGAATGTCGCTCCCGCGGATTCAGCCTGATCAGCCAAGGCCCGCAACACCTGACGCACTCGATTCTCTCGCCGTTCCTCGCACGTCCGCGCTTGCCTTCTCTCGCCGCCGGGGTGCACCAGCACGTCCAGTCCGCCGCAAGACGCGCGAGGTGCTTCATCTCTGCCAGCCGGCCCGCATGATCGCCCGGGCAAGGACCGCGTCGTCCGGAGTCGTCACTTTGATGTTTCGGGCGTCGCCGTCGACGACGATGACGCTCGCGCCGTATCGCTCGACGACTTGGGCATCATCGGTAACCCCTTCCAACTCGCCGCGGTCAGCGAGCGATCGATAGGCATCGCACAGCAATCCGCGACGAAAAACCTGCGGCGTCTGGACCGCGACAAGTCCGGCGCGGGAGACGGTCTCGCCGCCGAGCCGGACCGTGGGGCTCTCATCACCCGAGAGCGGCTCGCCGACCCGACGAAGCGTGGCGCTCACCGCGAGTCCCGGAATCACCGCGTCGTGGCGAGACGCCGCCAGAAACACGCGGTCGATGAGGTCGCGGGGCGCAGTCGGCCGCGCGGCATCGTGGACGGCGACATGCGTGCTGCTCGCTGGCACCGCGGCAAGCGCCTTGTGGACGGTCTCCCAGCGCTCACGATGACCGCCGCGGACGACGATCGCGCCGCGGGCCGCAAGCGCAGCGCCATGGAGGTCGATGAACGCCGCAAAGGCACGCTCGTCGGCCGGACCGGCAACGATGATCCCGTCAACATCGCTCCGCCCGCTGAAGAGCTCGACGGAACGGATCAGGACGGGCTGGCCACCGAGATCCTCGGCGAGCTTGTCGCTGCCGAAACGCCGGCCGCTTCCGGCCGCGGGAAGAATGACACAGACGCGCATCCCGCGAGCGTATCGCAGGAGAGCGCGTCCGGGTGTCCGTTCCAGGAGCCGACGCTCGAAAGCGCCGCCACGGGCCGTTAGGCCGCGGCCTTCGACTTCGCCAGCGTCTCTTCGATGCGGGCGGCCAACACTTCCTGCGTGAAGGGCTTCACGACATAGTTGTTGACGCCGGCGCGGATCGCGGTGACGACCTTGGTCTTCTCCGACTCGGTGGTCACCATGACGATCGGAGCGGTGAAGCCGCGCGAGCGCGCCTGCTTCACGAACTCAAGACCGTCCATGTTCGGCATGTTCCAGTCGCACAGGATCAGGTCCGGGCGGAACGCGCCGAGCTTGCTGAGCGCGTCCTGACCATCCTGGGCCTCTTCCGTCTGCTCGATGCCGAGCTGCGTCAACATCGTCTTCTGGATGTTGCGCATGGTCTTCGAATCATCGATGAGCATCACACGAAGCTTGCTGTCCATCGGGGGGCTCCTCACGCCGCCTTTGCGGCAGCTCCAACCGGGGTCATCACGAGTTCGACCACGAACTGTCCGTTCTTCATGCCGAAGGGCAGGAAGAGCAGCGTTGCACCGGGCGCGCCGGTGAAGGGTGAGGTGCCCGGCACGGGGCCGACCGAGACCTCCGGGCAACTGATCTTGATCTTCATGCCGGTGAGGCGCGAGATCGCGCCGCCGGTGATCATGTTCGCGAGCTCGCCGGCCGCGTCCTTCATGTCGGGCGAGCCGAAAGGCATCTTCATGCCGACGAAGGCCTGGATGGCCTCACCGGCGGCGTCCTCGCACATGATGAGCGTCACCGAGCCGACGACATCGCCGCTCAGCTTGATCATGGCGCGGACATGGTTTTCGCGAATCTCCGGGAAGCTCTGGTGGGCTCCCTGCGTCGAGACGGCCTGCTTCAGCATCGTCTTGAAGAGGTTTTCGACGCTGGAGACGAATGGCTCCACGCAGCGTTCCTGTCCTTGGCCTTCCATGGAGAACTCCACTCCTCGCCCCTGATTCGCCCCGACGGAAGTACCGGGGATCGAACGGGCGAATGCTCTTTTCGACGGCCGGCACGACCGAGTTGAGGGGCTCCCACGGGGTTCGCCGACGCGACACGCTTCGATCGGGACAGACGGCACAGCCGGACTGCCTTGCCCCCTCCCCCGCCGCCCGACCCGCCGTCCCGTACGATGCCGCGATGCTCAAGATCCTTGGCGGCGAGTTCCGCTCGCGGCCGCTCAGCAGCCCACCCGAGAACCCCGGCGACGACATCACCCGCCCGATCACCTCGCGGGTCAAGGAATCGCTCTTCAACCTCCTGCGCGGCTGGTTCGAGGACGCCCGTGTGCTCGATCTCTTCGCGGGCGTCGGCACCCTTGGCCTTGAGGCGGTCTCCCGCGGCGCGTCGCAGGTCGTCCTGATCGAGCGCGACCGCGAGATTGCCAGCCATCTCCAGCGCAACATCGTGAACCTGCGCTGCGCCGATCGGGCGGTCGCGATCCAGGCCGATGCCCTCGGGCCGATCGCGATCGAACGGGCGCCGGCACCGGTTGACATCGTCTTCCTCGATCCTCCCTATCCGCTCATGGAGGCCCCCGAGACGCGGGCTCGTGTCCTCGCCCAGGCCCGCCGGCTTCGCTCTGTCATGGCCGCCAAGAGCTTCCTCGTGATGCGATCGCCAATCGATCTCGGCGACGAGTCCGCCATCGAGGGGTTCGACGGGCCCGAAGTGCATGTCTACGGCAGGGAGATGCGGGTCCTCCTCTACATGCCCTCCGCGATCACCACCCCCCAGGCAAACGACGCAGCGTCGCAGCCGACCTCTTTCGGACATTCCACGCCATGACCGCCCTCGGCCTCACCGCCCTCGCCCTCACGCTGCGCCTTCTCGGTCCCACGGACCTGCCCGCTGACGGCCCGAGCATGTCGCGGACCATCGCCTCCGCCGTGGTCGATGCCCGTCAGATGCTGCTCGCGATGCAGGAGCCGTTCGCGACCAACCGCGTGCGTGCGGAGTGGCCCTACGAAGGGGTCTACCGCGTCGGCGGACGCATTCCCTTCGGCTATCGCGTCGGCGGGACCGCGATCGTCGCCCGCACGCTGCTCGAGTCGCCGGGATACGACCGCGATGTCGAACGCCAGGAAGCGGTGGCGCGGGCCTGTGCTTTCATTTGTGATGCGACCTCCGAGCCGCTCATGAGCGCCGATCCGGCGGTCTATCGCGGGGGATACGATGTCCGAGGCTGGGGACATTGTTATGGATTGCGACTGCTGGTCGCCCTCGAGCGGGCGAAGGCCGTTCCGCAGGGCCAGGAGGCCCGCGTGCGCGATGCGATCCGCTGGTACCTCCACGCCCTCCAGTCGACGGAGATTCCGCAGGCCGGCGGATGGAACTATGCCCGCCAGCCCGGGCTGGAGACGCCCTGCCGAAGCTCGCCCTTCATGACCGCGGTCTGCGTGATGGCCTTGCTCGAAGCGAAGGGAAGCGGCCACGCGATCGACGGCGGTGTCCTCGACCGGGCGCTGCAGGCCCTCGAGAACTGCCGCACGGCAAGCGGCTATGTGGACTACGCGTCCAACGGACCGGCCCGCGATCGGCCCGACCAGATTCCCGGCGCCATCGGACGCATGGTCGCCCTCGAGAGCGCCCTCTTCCTCGCCGGACGCTCGAGCGAGGAACGACTGCGCTTCGCGGTCGAGAGCTTCCTGACCCATTGGCCCGAACTGGAAAAGCGGCGACGCAAGAACGGTACCCACGAGCCGCCCTACGGCGTCGCACCCTATTACTTTTATTTCGGCTTCCATCACGCCGCGATGGCGGTCGAGTTTCTTGCCGAGCGCGATCGCCCAGCCTTTCGGGCGCGGCTGAACGAGATTCTCTTTCAGGTCCGCGAGAAGGACGGCTCCTGGAACGATCGCGTCTTCCCGCGCAGCGCGAACTTCGGCACCGCGATGACCCTGTCGGCGCTCCTGATGCCATGGGGCCCCGCGCCGATCGGACTGGACGACGCCAAGCCCGCTCGGTGATCCCGGCTTTCCCTTTCGTTTCCCGCCATGCCCGACCTGAACGGCATTCCGCAGTCGCTGCGCAACGCTTCACGCTGGATGAGGCTCGCCGGCGTTCCCGCGCTCGTTGCCCATCCCGATTGGAAGGGCGAGGGCAGCGTGTTGCGTGCCCGGCCCTGGCTCCTTTGGATCCACGGGCGAAGCGTCCACAAGGAGCTCGATCCCGGTCGCTATCTGCGACTCCTTCGATCGGGCATCGCGTCGGTCGCGCTCGACCTTCCCGGCCACGGCGAACGGGCGACGCCCGAAGGAGGCGACCTCGGCAACACGCTGCCGATGATCGCCCAGATGGCCGATGAGATCGATGCCGTCGTCGAACGCGTGCTCGAGCTCGACGGCTTCGATCCGGAGCGCAGCGCCATCGGCGGCATGTCCGCGGGAGGCATGGTGACCCTCGCGCGACTCTGTCGCCCGCATCGCTTCGTCGCCGCCGCAGTCGAGTGCACGACGGGGTCATGGCGCTGGCAGCCGAATCTCATGCGCGGCGATCACGCGCTGCTCGACGCCCTGAATCCGATCGCCCATCTCGACGGATGGCGGCCGATTCCCCTGCTTGTGCTGCACAACCGGCTCGATGAGTGGGTGCCGCTCGCCGGCCAGGAAGAGTTCGTCGCGGCGCTTCGGGCCCGCTACGCCGACCAGCGCGCGGTCGCGATGCACATCTACGACGCGACCGGCGCTCCGAACGAGCATGCTGGCTTCGGCCGACTCGCCGCCGACGCGAAGGATCGTTTCACCGCGTTTCTGGCCGCTTCGCTCGGCGTCACTTCGGCGCCGGCGTGACCGTCGGCGGCCACGGCGAAACCGGGCTCTGGCCGCGCCAGACGAGGTCACCGGCGCCGCGGCGGGTGATGTCCTGGACGAACGCCTCGTAGCCGGCCTTGAACTCCGCGAAGTCCTTGTTGAAGTACACGACCGCGACCGCTCGACCGACCTTCGTGCCCATCATGCGGCCGGTGCGACCCGGCGGGAGATTCGGGCTCGACGCGAGCTTGCCCGCCATGCGCCCTTCGGCGGCATCGCGAAGCAGCTCTTCGAGAGCGGATCGATAGCGACCGCCCTCGCCTTCCATCAGATAATGGGTGAGCGCCCAGACCTGCGCGTAGTAGGTGAGGAGCTTGCTGCGACCGCTCTTCAGGAAACCTTGCGGAATGCCCTGCATGATCTCGTCGAGGTCGATGAGCTCGCCCTGGCGGACCGCCTCGCGCAGCTCGCCGAATCGCTCGTAGTTCCGCCACGGGTTGAAGGTCGGACGCTCGTCGCCGCGTGACCAGCGATGGCCTTCCATGTAGGTCGCGACGCCTTCCTCAAGCCAGATCGGCAGCGGATGGCGGAACGCGGTCTGCGTGTACTGGTGCCAGCCTTCGTGGGCGGCGAGAGCGAGCGTGTCCCAGCGACCGAGATCGAAGAGGACGGCCTGACCGTCGATCGTGTAGCCGCCGCGCCCGAGGCCAAGGTAGGTCCCGGCGTCGCGGCCCATGCGCTCCTTCGTGAAGCTCGCCCAGTGCTCGCGGGTCGCGAAGAGGAAGGTCTCGAGCCGCCGCTGCGGGGCGGGCAGCGGAATGATCGTCGAGGTGTAGTGCTCGAGCGCGGCGTCGGAGAAACGCACCAGTTGCAGCGGGAGCGTCTCGTCGCGCTTCGTCGTCCGCACAATCGTGTGCTGGCCGCTCAGGACCTTGCCTTCGATCGGCCCCTCGGTGCTTTCCCAGACCCAAGGGTCGATGCTGATCGGTGCGACGGCCGCGACGGCTGCCGGGGCGGCGGCGACGGCGGTCGCCTCGCTGGCCCGCTCGGCGGTCGCTCGCGCCCCGGCCGGTGCCGCTGGGGTGGCGGAGGACGCCCGCTGCATGCCCATCTGGGTTGAACTGACTTCGCTGCCGCGTTCCGACCCGGAGCACCCGATGCCGACCGCGCCGGATCCGACGGCGAAGAGGAACGCGAGGAACGCGACGCCGGGTCGGGTCGGAGGACGCGTCAGGCGCTGGAGTCGGTCCATCATGTCCATCCTGTGCACCAAATGGGGGCCACCGATCCCTGGACGCGGTCCTGCGGATGCCCGCTCGGAGGGCGACTCGATTCGATCGAAACGATCGCAGCCCGAAACGAGGAAAGCCAGTCAGGAATGCGGAAGTTCGCCAGAATCGGCGAACGGGATTCCGCCCCGCTCAAGAAGAGACGCGGTCGACGGCGATCTACCGACACCGCGAACCCCCGCTGCGGCTCATCCGGCCAATGCCCCGAGCAGCCGCCGCGCCGCCGCGATGTCCGCCTCGGCCTCGGCGAGCTTCGCCTTGGTCTCCTCGACGAGCTCGGGTTTCGCCTTGGCCAGGTATCCCGGGTTGTCGAGCTTGGACCGGAAGCCGGCGATCTGACGCTCGCGCTCGGCGATGGTCTTCTCGAGCCGGGCCCGCTCGGCGCCGGCGTCCACGGCGTCCACAAGGCCCGAGAGGATGACCTCACGGCCCTCGAACGCGAAGGGAATGCCGTCCGCGGGCGGCGCGCTCCCGACGGCGAACTCGGCGACCGTCTCGAGGCCGGCGAGGCTCTCGACGATCCCCTCGCTCTGCCGGACGAGATCGAGCACCTCGCGCGGCGCCTGCATCCGAATCCGCCGCTTGGGCTGGACCTGCCGCTCGCCGCGCTTGTTGCGGATCGCGCTGACCAGGGCCTGCGTCCGCTCGAACGCCTCGACCGCAGCCCGGTCCTCGACCGAGCAGGCGATCCAGGGCCACGCCGCCGTCGCCAGCACCGGCGACGCCGGAAGGCGAATGCCCGGGAGACCCGCCTCCCCCGTCGCCTGCACATGGGGCCAGAGCGCCTCGGTCACGAAGGGAGCGACCGGATGGAGGAGCCGCAGGATCGCGTCGAGCACCGTGCGCAGCGTGCGCCGCTGGCGGGGATCGTCGCGCACCGTCGGCTTGATCGCCTCGAGGTACCAATCGCAGAAATCGCGCCAGACGAAATCGTAGAGCGCGTCGGCATACTCATTGAAACGATAGCTCGCGAGGGCGTCCTCGATCGCGTGCGTCGTCCGGTGCAGGCGTCCGATGATCCAGCGGTCCACGAGCGGGAGCTGCTCGACGGGCACCGGATCGCCGACACCGGCGCTCAGGTTGGTGAGGGCGAAGCGCGTCGCGTTCCAGAGCTTGTTGCAGAAGTTGCGGCCGACATCGAACTTGCTCGAGGTATTCCGGGCGAGCGGCATCGACTCGCTCGGCGTCGCGATGCCGGTCGCCGCGCCGTAGCCCGAGACCATGCGCTTCGAAGGATCCTTCGGCGAGGCCTGGATCGCGTCGGCGACGACATGTCCCGCCGGCGTCGTGATCATCTTCGGCGTGAAGACCTCGCCCGAGTGCGGATCGATCATGTCGACCGGCATGCGGACATCCTGCGTGTTCGTCGTCATCTGGACGAGCGTGAAGCGCATCGCGTCCGCGCCGTGCGAGTGGATGATGTCGCGCGGATCGACGCCGTTCCCGAGCGACTTCGACATCTTCTGCCCGTGGCCGTCCTGGATCATCGCGTGGATGAAGACATCCCTGAAAGGCAGGTGATGGTCCGGCGTGAAATAGCGATTGAACATCACCATGCGCGAGACCCAGAGGGTGATGATCTCGCGGGCGGTGCAGAGGACATCGCTCGGATTGAAGGTCGGCAGCAAGCCAGGCTCGAGGCCGACGGCCGCGGGATTCGGCCAGCCGAGGGTCGAGAGCGGCCAGAGCGCCGAGCTGAACCAGGTGTCGAGGACATCGGGGTCCTGGGCGTAGCCGTTGGACTCGAGCCAGGCGACGAGTTCGCGGTCGTCGGTGCCCTTCGCGCAGACATACTGCTTGCCGTTGTGGGTCATGACGGCCGCGCGGCCGGACTTCTCGAAACTGCTGAGCCCAGACGCGTGCGCCGCGCTTTGCGGCGCACTCCACACCGGAATCCGATGCCCCCACCAGAGCTGCCGCGAGATGCACCAGTCGCGGATGTTCTCGTGCCAGGTCTGGAAGGTCTTTGCGTAGCGCTCCGGCCAGAAGCGGAGTTCGCCATCGCCCGACGCGCTCGCGCCGCCGCTCCGCGCGGCAGGCGTCCCCTCGACCTGATCGGGCACCATCGCCCGAAGAGCGGCGCCGGCGAGCCGGTCGTCGGTCACCTTCACATACCACTGCTCGCTGAGGTAGGGCTCGATCGGCACATGGCTGCGATAGCTATGACCGACCGCGTGACCGTAGTCGCGGACCTTCTCGAGAAGTCCCGCGTCGCGGAACCACTGGACGATGCGCTTCCTTGCCTCCTCGCGCGACAGCCCGACGAACGCGCGGGCGTCGGCGCTCACATCGTTCCAGCCGTGGCGATCGGAGATCGAGGCATCCTCGGCCATCACATTGATCGCCGGAAGACCGTGCCGCTGGCCGATCTCCCAGTCGTTCGGATCGTGCGCCGGCGTCACCTTCAGGAAGCCGGTCGCGAAGGCGGCCTTCGGATCGCTCGCGTCGGCGCCGACCTGCTGGGCGAGTTCGGCGGGCAGGACGACATAGTCATCCTCGACGATCGGGATCACGCGGCCGACGATCGGGAGCCGCACCCGCCTGCCGCGCAGGCTCGCGGCCCGCGGATCCTTCGGATTCATCGCGACGGCGGCATCGCCGAGCATCGTCTCGGGGCGCGTCGTCGCGACCGTCACATGACCCGAGCCATCCTCGAGCGGATAGCGCAGGTACCACATGTGACCCTGCACCTCTTCCATCTCGACTTCGTCGTCGGCGAGCGCGGTCTTCGAGACCGGGTCCCAATTCACCAGGCGATAGCCGCGATAGATGAGTCCATCGCGGAAGAGCCTGAAAAACGCCTCGCGCACCGCGGTCGCGCAGACCGGATCCATCGTGAAGCGGGTGCGCGAGAAATCACAGGAGGAACCCATCGCCTCGAGCTGACCGATGATGGTCGCCTCGTACTCGTCCTTCCATTCCTGCACCTTCGCGATGAAGGCGTCGCGGGTGAAATCCGTCCGCTTCTTCCCCTGCAGGAGCAACCGCTTCTCGACGACCGTCTGCGTGGCGATGCCCGCGTGGTCGGTGCCGGGCATCCAGAGGGCGTTGTGCCCCATCATCCGGTGGGCGCGGGTGAGGACATCCTGCAGGGTGTTGTTGAGGGCGTGGCCGAGGTGGAGCGCAGCGGTCACATTCGGCGGCGGGATGAAGATGCAGTAGGGTTCCGCATCGCCGCGCGGACCGACGCCGGCCGGCTCGGCGCGGAAGGCGTTGGCCTCGCGCCAGACGGCTGCGACCGCCGACTCCGTCTCCTTCGGCGAGTAGGATTTGGCGAGTTCCCCGCGCGACGCCACCGTGGCGGAGCCTGCGGAGGACGAGGGCTGGGGACTGGCGGGAGCGGTTCCGTGCGAGAGCGACATAGAAGGGACATGCTACCGCCCGCCCGCGTGCAACTGGCACGGGGGCCGCTCGTCTGGCGGCCGATCCTGCTTGCTTTCTGCTGCGGGCTCGCCGCCTGCGGCGCGGAGGATGGGACGACTGGTCAGTCCGGCGGACAACCCCCGGAGGCGCCGGTCGCGACGGCCTCGCCGGAGGAGATCGCCCACGCCCGCGAGGCGGCCGAGAAGGCCCTCGACGACGGGCGCATCGACGATGCGGAACGGCTTGCGACCTACCTCGCGGAGCGCGATCGCTCGGGCAGCGGCCATGAACTGCTCGGTCGCGTCTGGCTCGTGCGCGCGACCGACGCCCAGCGACGCGGAGACGCGACCGCGGAGCGCGACGCCCGCCAGCGGGCCGCGGACGCCTATCGCCACGCCGCGACCGCCGATCCGACGAACGCCGGACTCCAGGACGCTGCCGGACGCGTGCTCGACGCGGCCGGATTGCTGCCTGACGCGATCGCCGCCTACACGCGGGCCTTGGCGCTCGATCCGTCGCTTGCAAGCGCGCTCCTGCATCGCGGGAACGCCCACTTGCGGGCGGGCGATCATGAGCGTGCTCGTCAGGACGCCGAGCGACTCGAGCGACTCGCCCCAACGGAGCCGTGGACGCACGCCCTGCTCGCGGAGCTCGCGCTCACGACCGGTGATCACGCCGCCGCCGTATCGCGGGCGGCGCAGGCGCGGACGCTTGCCCCGGAGCATCTTGCCTTTCGTGTGCTGCACGCCAGGACGCTGCGCCTCGCAGGCGACGCGCACGCGGCGGTCGAACTCCTCATCGGCCTCGAGCCTGCGGAGCGTGCGGAACGCGCCGTCACCGCCGAAATCGCGGCGGGTTGGCGCGCGCTCGGCCGCCATGCCGACGCCCGCGACGCATGGGCCAACGCCTATCGCCTCGGGCCGCCTCCGGCGCGGATGGACGCGGCGCTCGAGGCAGGCCAGAGCGCGATCGACGCCGACGATCTCGTCGACTCCGAGCGCTGGCTCGCCGCAGCGGCCGCCGAACGACCGATGAACGCCGACGAGGATCCGCGGATCGTCGCGCTTCGCACGCGTCTCGCCGCCGCCCGAGCGGCCCGCGCGGAGCGGACCGGCGGGTCACCGTAGCCAGCGTCCGCCGTCGATCCGCACCATCTCGCCGGTGAGGTAACTCGCATCGAAGAGGAGCCACGCCGCGAGGCTCGCCGCTTCCTCCGGTGTGCCCGCCCGCCCCAGCGGGATGCGTGCCTCGTACGCCGCGATCTCCGCCGGATCGGCATCCTCGGGCCACGCGACGACGCCCGGCGCCACGCCGTTCACGCGCACCTCCGGCGCGAGCTCGAGCGCGAGCGTCGCAACGAGATCGGAGACCGCGGCCTTACTCATGAGGTACGCGCTGAAGCCGCGACGAGGCCGGCCGAGCGCGTGGATGTCGCCGAAGAGAACGACGCTTCCCCGCGCCCGCCGGAGGGCCGGCGCGAGCGCCTGGGTGAGGAGGAGCGGCCCGACGGCGTTCACGGTGAGGTGCCCGATCACCTGCTCACCGGTCATCGATCCGAAGGCATGCGGCGCGTAGCTGCTCGCGTTGTGGACGAGTCCGGCCAGGCGATCGCCGACGAGCTCGGCGAGTTCCCTGCCGCCCCGCTCGATCGCTGCCACGCTGCTCAGGTCAACGGCGAGCGTCCGCACCGACGCACTGCCACCTGCGGCTCGGGCGCGTTCGATGGCCTCGGCGCGGGTGGCTTCGATCTCCGTTGCGCTCGTGCGATAGGTCAGGATGAGATCGCAGCCGCGATGGGCGAGGGCGAGCGCGATCGCCCGTCCGACGCGCTTCGCCGCGCCGGTGACGATGACGAGCGGTCGCGCGCCGTCTGCATGCGGGCCGGGCAGCGGGACCGCGGTCAATCGCCACCTCCGTCGCCGCCGCCGCCATCGCCGCCATCGCTCCCGCCGTTCGAGTCGCCATCGCTGTCCTTGCCGCCGCCGTCCCGGTCGGAGTCCGACGAGCGATGCCGTCCGCCCCCGCCGCCACCGCCGCCACCGTCACTTCCACCCCATCCTCCGATGCCACCATCTCCGTCGCGGCGGCGCCGCCGCTCATCCTCGTCACGCGGCGGCGTGGGCATGCGTCGCCCCGCCTCGCGCCACGGGTCGCGGCCCGCGCCGCGCGGCGTGCGGGCGCGGAGCCGATCCTGAAAGCCAGGCCCGCCTTCCGCGACGCGGCGGATGAGGCGAAGCGCGATGATGAGCATGAGGGCGACGAGCCCGACGATCAGCACCATGCCGACCGTCAGGAGCACGGATCGGTCGGGTGTCTGGCCTCCGCTCGGGCCTCCGCTCGTCGGCGGGGGCGGCGGCGCCTGCGCGACCGAGGACCCGAGCGTCGGCAGTACCACCGGAACGGCCAGCGATGCGAGGGCCGCTGGGCGGTCGCCCGCGGCTCCGGGGTACTCGTCGCAGTGCATCGACGCACTATACGACGGGCCTGCGGACCTCCGCCAGCGACGAACTTCGCGATGCGCCGGGCCCTGCTCGCTGCAGCGGGTTTACGATACGCACACGCAATCGACCGCCCCGGCGAACGCGCCTGTTTCAATGCCCGCACCGCTCCCCGCACAACCGCCTGACGAGACCCCGAGCGACCGTCGAGCGGGCGGTCAAGCCGACGGTGAAGCGGGCGGTGAAGCCGGGCAGGCACCCGGCGCGGCGACGCAACCTGATCTTCATTTGGGCACGGAGCTTCTTCAACGCCGACGGCGGCGGTGGCGCCGCGTGCGTCTGATCCTCCTCGTCGTCGGAGCGCTCCTGGTCGCCGGTGGCGTGACCATCACCCGACCCGCCGTCCTGCAGGCGATCGTTCAGCCGGCGCTCGCCGACGCCCTCGGCGGCGAGGTCACCCTCGAAGGCGTCCGACTGGAGGGGCTCGGCACCCTGCGCATCGATCGGCTTCGGCTGCGCGTTCCGCGCTGGGAGGGCGAGGCTGCGGAACTCCTCGTCGCCGAGGACTCGGCGATCCGCTTCGAGCCAGGCTCGCTGCTGCTCGGTCGCTTCGCGGCGCGATCGCTCCAGCTCGGCACGCTCCGCGTGCGCATCGCAGAGCGCGAGGATGTGCTCGGCTCCTTCAACCTCACCGGACTTCGCCCGGTCGGGCGCGGCGAGGCGGGCAATGTGCGCGCGGTGCGCGTCGACCTTGGACGCCTCGATGTCGAGACCGGCCTCGCCGGCCCGGGCGGCGCGTTCACGCGGACCGGCTCGCGCAGCTTCTCCGGCTTTCTCGCTCCCGATCCCGAGCGCGCCGACGGCACGCTCTTCACCTTCCGGCTCTCCGACAACGATCCCGCAGGCCCGGCGATCACCGGGCGATGGGACGAGCGGGACCTTCGCTTTGCGGCTGAGCTCGACGCGATCGCGCTCGATGGTGGCATCCTCGACCTGCTGCCGCGCTCGATGCGTCGGTCCGCCGAGGCGCTCGCGCTTGCGGGCGAGGTCGGCGGCGCGTCGGTGCGCTGGGCGCCGGACGAACCGCTCTTCACCGAGCTCCGGGTCCGCAGCATGCGCATGACGCTGCCTGATCTTGATCTCGACGATCGATGGAGCCGCTTCCGCGCCGGGCGGCGCGAGCAACGGGCGGGGCTCCCCACGATCGACATCCGCGAAGGCACGGTGCGGCTCGAAGGCACGCGCGTCCGCTTCGAGCGGCTGGTCGGCGCGATTGCCTCAAGCGACGCCGATCCGGGACTCGTGCCCGTCCCGGTCGAGCTCAGCCTCGACCTTTCGCTCGAAGCGCTCGCCGGCCCGCTCCTCGGCGGTGCCGGCCAGCCGGTCGACTGGCGCGATGCCGATGCCCGAGCCCGCTGGCTCGCCGATGTCTTCGACCGCGCACCCTTCCGGCTCGCCGTCGCGATCCGCGGGTTCGACTCCGCCAGCACCGCGGGCGCGGAGACCCCCGATCCCGTGCTCGAGGTGCCGACGCCGATCGCCGCCGCGCTCGAGACCTTCGGCGTCACCGCGTGGCGCCTCGATGTCGAGGCGGAGTTCTCGCGCGACGCGCCGACCCGTGCGGCCGACGGCTCGCTGGTGCCGGCCCGCATCCGCTCGAAGGGCCAGTGTTTCCTCTCCAACGGCAAGGGCTCCTACGACGCGTTTCCCTACCCGATGTCGGATGTGCGGGCCCATGTCAGCTTCGAGCAGGACGAGCGCGGCGACGATCGGCTGATCGTCGACTACCTCTCGGGCACGACGCAGACCGGTTCGACGATCACGATCTCCGGCACGGTGACGCGACCCGGTCCCGAGGCCGCCGTCGATCTCACCGTCACCGCGCCGAGCTTCACCCTCGATGAGGCGCTCGTACGCTGCTTCGAGCGCGGCGGCCATCGCACCCTCGCCTATCTCTTCCATCGGCCGAGCTTCGAGGCGCTCGATGCCGCGGGACTGCTGCCGAAGGGCGACGAGGCCGCGCTCGACGAGCGCATACGGGCCCTCGACGCGTCGATCGCCGCCGTCCGCGATGCGACGGCCCGCGATCAGTTGCTCGGCGAGCGGATGCGCACCGAGCGGATGCGCGCCGCGCGACCCTTCGCCCTCGGCGGCCAGGGAGCGATCAAGGCCCGCATCCTCCGGGCAGGCGGTCCCGACGCTGCGCTGAGCGTGACCGGTGTCGTCACCATCGATCGCGCGGGCGTCCTGATCGACGAGTTCCCCTTCCCGCTCGTCGTGACCGGCGGCTCGCTCACGATCAGCGAGCGCGAGGTCTCGCTCGGCACCGAAGGACTGCGGGCCTCGACCCTTGGCGGCGGTCTGGTGCGCATCGGCGGGCGCGTGCTCATCGAGGAACTGCCGCAGGGCGGCACCCGCATCCGTCCGGAGATCGATTTCACGGGCGTCGCGGACGCGATTTCACCGCTTCTCCTTGCGGCGATTCCCCCGTCGAAGGCCTCGCCGGTTCCGGGCTGGCCGGGCGAAGCCCTCTCGCCCGTCGCCCAGCTCATCGACGCGTGCGGCCTCGAGGGGATGGTCGATCTCCACGGCGTCATCCGCGAACGGAAGGACCCGGCGCGACCCGACGCCCCGGGATCGATCGTGACCACGCTGCGCATCGAGATCTCCGAGGGCAGCGTCTCCTCGCGCGAGGCGCCGGATGTGCCCCTCTCGCTGCCGGCGGGCATGGAGCTCGTCGATGTACGCGCATCGGTGCTCGTCTCGGGCGATGTCGTCGAGTTCACCTCGCTCAGCGCCCGCGAGCGCGATGGCGCGGGGCGCGTGACCGCGTCCGGCAGCTTCCGCGAGTCGAGTGCGACCGAGTCGGTCGATGTCCGCTTCGAGGAGATGTCGGTCGCGCCGTGGATCGTCGAGGCCCTTCCGGCGGCGAGCCGCCCCGAGGCGCGGCGCTGGTGGCAGCTCTGGCAGCCGCGCGGCACCTTCGATGCCCACCTCACGATCGCGAGCGACGAGCGCGGTTCCGCGACGACCTCCGTCGAGGCCCGCCCGCGCGAGCTGCGCGTCGCTCCCTTCGGACGCGAGGTCGCGCTCCGAGCGAGCGACGGCAGCGTGGCCCTCCTCGCCGACGCCCGCGGCGTGCGCGGCACGCTTGCGGCGCTGCGACTCCACGATGGGCCCGATGCGGATGCCGGCACGCTGGTGCTCGACGGTTCCTTCGACGCCGGCGGCGGCGCGCGGCGCGGCCTCGAACTCGCCGCGGTCGCCGACGAGATGCGCTTCGAGGCGCCGGTCATCGATCTCCTCCTCCGTGCCTCCGGCTCGAGCGATCTCGCCGACGCGCTGGCGTCGCTCCGTCCGGCGGGCCGCTTCGACGCCACAGTCGGCCTGACAGCGCTCGGCGGCACCGGCGGCCTCTCGGTGAGCGACTGGCGCCTCGCGCTCGCCCCCCATACGCTCGCCCTCGATCTCGCCGGCGCCCGGCCGAGCGCCATCTTCGAGCCCGGTTCGCTCATCACCGCCCAACCCGGCGGTGCCCGGATCGAACGCGTCCGCGGAAGCGTCGACGGCGGGCGCATCGCGCTCGACGCGACCATCGACATCGCCCGCACCCCGCACGCGGCGAGCGCGACGCTCACCCTCGAGACGCCCGCATGGAGCCCGGGGATCGCGGCCCTCCTGCCGCCTCCGCTTGATCTCGCCCGCGACCGGATCGCCTTCCGCAGCGAGGGATTCGCCCTGCGCGACGCCCAGGTGTCCCTGCAGTGGACGCCCGAGCGCGGCCCGGGGGATCCGGACCTCTATGCCTTTGCCGGCGGCATCGAACTCGACGGCGGCTCGCTCACCGCGGGCGTGCCGCTCACGGAGATCCGCGGCGATATCGATATCGGATTTCGATATGAGCATCCAACGCCGACCGCCGCGCCGACCCTCGCGCTCACCGCGCGGATCGATGCCCCGTCGCTCCGCCTCCACGATCGGCTCATCGAATCGGGATCGGCCGAGCTCGTGCTGGAGGAGGAGGGCCGCACGCTCGCGATCCGCGACATCCAGGGAACGGTTGCCGGCGGCCGTCTCGACGGCAACGCCGCCGTGCGCTTCGCCGAGGGCCGGTACGCGATGACCGCACGCGTCACCGGGGCTCAACTCGCGCCGATCATCGATCCGCGCGATCCCACCTCCGCCAGCGACGGCCAGGTCGACGCACGACTCTCGCTCGAGGGGCCGACCGAGGGCACGGTCGGGCGGCAGGGCCGCGGGCGCATCGCCATCCGCGACGCCTCGATGGCCCGCTCGCCGCTCACGCTCCGCCTGCTCCAGCTCAGCCAACTGATGCTCCCGCTGTCGAGTTCGCTGCGCACCGCGGACATCCAGTTCCTCGTGGACGGAAGCACGGCCCGATTCGAGCGCTTCGAGCTCACGACCTCGGGCCTCACGCTCGACGGGAGCGGCACGATGAACATCGACGACTTCACCGTCGATCTCCGCCTTCGCAGTCGCGGCGGACTCGGGATCGTGAGCGAGATCGTCGGGGCGGTGAGCGACCAGCTCTACGAGATCGAGGTGAAGGGCCCGCTCAACGATCCCACCGCGAGCCTCCGTGCCCTGCCCGGCCTGCGCGGGCGTGGCGACTGAGCGGCGCTGGAGTGTTAGGATCCGCCGCATGAGCGTTCCAGCAGGCGATCGGGAGCGAGGCGGTCGCGGCCCACGGGGCCGATCCGGCGGCGACGAGCCAGACGAGGTCGAGGTCGCGGCGCACGCGCTGCTGCGGACGCTCGGTCACGATCCGAGCGCGGGCGATGCGAGCTATGTCGCGGACATGCTCCGCACGGCGGTGAAGCTCCTGAAGGATGGCGCGGACACCGGGCAGCTCAAGCTGGTGAACGCCGCCCTGAAGGAGATGCGTTATGCCTATCGCGTCTTCAACCGATATCGCGGCGTGCGGAAGATCTCGATCTTCGGCTCGGCCCGCACGCCGGAGGGACATGCGGATTACCTCGCGGCGCGGCGCTTCGGCGAGCTCATCGCCGCCGAGGGCTGGATGGCGATCACCGGCGCCGGCAACGGCATCATGAAGGCCGGACACGAGGGACCGACGCGCGACGCGTCCTTCGGACTCGCGATTCGCCTGCCGAGCGAGCAGGCCGCGAACGCGGTCATCGACGGCGATCCGAAGCTCATCAACTTTCGCTATTTCTTTACGCGCAAACTCATGTTCACGAGCAACTCGCACGCCATCGCCGTCTTCCCGGGCGGCTTCGGCACGCAGGACGAGCTGTTCGAGGTGCTCACCCTCATCCAGACGGGAAAGAGCGTCGTCCTGCCGATCGTGCTGGTCGAGGGCGCGGGCAACGACTACTGGGAGACCTGGCACCGTTTCGCCCACGCGGATCTCCTGCGCCGCGGCTGGATCTGCGCGGAGGACGAGGCGCTCTATCGCCGCTGCCCGACGCCTGAGGCGGCGGTGCGCGAGGTGCTGCACTTCTATCGCCGCTATCGCTCGAGCCGCTTCGTCGGCGATCGCTTCGTGCTGCGGATCGACGCGCCGCTCTCCGAGCGGCAGCTTGCCGAGCTCGGCCGCGACTTCGGGCGCCTCACCCGCGACGGACGCTTCGAGCAGTCGGCGGCGCTCGCGGTGGAGGACGATGCGCTCGAGCTTCCGCGCATCCACTTCGCCTTCACCAAGCGGGACTACGGCGTGCTGCGGCTCCTGATCGATCGCATCAACGACCTGCCGCACGAGGGCCATTCGTGAGGCGCGCTCGCTCCATCGGCCTGACCTGCGCGGCCGCGCTCATCGGCGTCTCGACCGGCGCCTGCGCGCCGGAGGCGACCGATCCGCTCAAGCCGCTGCCGCCCGCGACCACCGCCGAGGAGCAGGCGAGCGCGATCCTCGATCGCCCGCGTGCGCCGGGCGAGGACAACGGTCTCGAAGTCGTGCGCTGGTCGGTGAGCGACAACGAGACGCTCCTCCGCCGCGCGGTCGGCCGCTACGCGGTGCGCGATGTGCCGCTCGGCGCGACCGTCCAGGCGCTTGAGCGCCATGGCTTTCGCGCGGCGGTCATCCGAGACGAGGATCTCCCCCGCTTCCTGATCGATGTCGGCGGTACCACGCGCGCGGTGGCGGTCTGGTACGGCCAGGTGCCGGGCTGGCGCGAGGTGACCCGCACGATGCTCGAGTCGCCGCGCGTGGCCATGGTGGACGGGCGAGCGGAGCGGCTTCGGCCGGGCTGGCTGCGGCTCATGGTGCGGGCCTGGACGGTGCCGCTTGAGGAGGGCGGCGTGCTCGAGGTGCAGGTCGCGCCGCAGCTCGTCGGCGATACGAGCGAAGCCGCGGGCCTGCAGCCGACCCTGGCCACGCGGGACACGCTGCGCGGAACGCTGTGGCCCGACGCGAGCCTTCATCTCGAACTGCCGCGTGACACCGCGCTCATCCTGCTCTCCGCCCCCGCCCGGGTGGACGAAGAGGAGGACCCTGAGGGACCGCCCGAGCGCCCCGACGATCCGGGCGTCGGCCCGCTGGTCGAGTTGCCGCCGCTCCTTGGCGAGCTTCTCCTGACCGACTACGAGGCCAAGCCGCCCCGCCGATCGGTCCTGGTCCTTCGGGCCCGGCTTCCGGATATCCTCTTCGCCGACCCCATGTCGCTTCCGGAGGCGACGGGCGAGGTGCCCGGCATCGACGCGGAGTCGTCTGACCTGACCGACCCGGGCGTCCCCGCAGACGCTCCCTAGTCGGCGAGCGGTCCGCGGCCTCGCATCGCCCATCGGCCCGACATCGCTTCGCCCCGGGCATCCCCCGCCACCCCCTTCGGCCCCACGATCGGACGCACCGTCTTGAACCAGCCCGCCGGCTCCCATCCGCCATCGGGATCCCCCCCGACTCCGGATTCCGATGCCCAGCCGAGCCCGAAGCCGGCGTCGGAGGACGCGGGCGGTGACGATCGCCTGCGCGTGCCGCGCAAGCGTCGCCCGCTGCGCCTGCCGATCGGGCGCAACGCCAAGTCCCGCCGCTCGGAACGGCCGCTCCGCGCGATCCGGGCGATCCCGACGATCCTCACCCTCGGGAATCTCATCTGCGGATTCAGCGCCATCTACTACGCGACGAAGCCGGTCGGCGAGACCGCCTTCCTGCAGCTCAACACGCTCACCGTCGCCGGGCTGTTGCTGTTTCTCGGCATGTTCTTCGACGCGATCGATGGTTCGGTCGCCCGCATGACCCGCTCGACGAGCGACCTCGGCGCCCAGCTCGATTCGCTCGCCGATGTCGTGAGCTTCGGCGTCGCTCCGGCCTTCATGATGCTTCGGCTCGTCAGTCACTATTACGCGCCAAGCGGAACGGTGACGCTGCTCAGCCCCGATGCGGACACGGTCTGGGCCAAGATCATCTGGACGATCGCGGTGATCTATGTGTGTTGTGCGGCCCTTCGCCTCGCCCGCTTCAACGCGGAAACGACCTCGCCGGCCGAAGAGGACCACAGCTCGTTCAAGGGGCTCCCCTCGCCCGGCGCGGGCGGGACGGTCGCGAGCCTGATCGTTCTCCACCAGCATCTGCTGCACACCAAGGTTGACCTGACCTATGTCGCGACTGGCGTCGAGGACAATCTCGCGTTCGCCCGCACCGCCGCGCTCGGCATTCCGCTGGTGACGCTCCTCTGTGCCTTCGCGATGGTCTCCTCGATCCGGTACGCCCATTTCGCCAATCGCGTGCTGCGGGCGAAGCGGGATTTCGCGGGCATCGTCCAGATCACGCTCCCGCTCATCGCCTGCATCTTCTGGACGCAGCTCACCCTCGCGATCGGCTTCACGGTCTACGCCCTCAGCGGGCCGCTGCTGAGCCTGTGGGCCCTGCGACGACCGAAGCCGGCGGCGGACGCGCCCCCTGCGGAGTGACCTGTTCCATGGCGTGGCTGGGTTCGCCGGCGTGGCTGGCGCGCCGGGTCGCCGCGCATCGACGCTCCCCCGCTATCGGCCCCTACCGCTCCGCGCTGCGATCGACAACGCTGCGCCGCGGGCGTACAGTCGAACTTCCCCATGCCCGACCTCATGAGCATCCCTGATCAGGCTGGCCGCTTCGGACCCTTCGGCGGCCGGTATGTGCCCGAAACGCTCGTCGCGGCGCTCGACGAGCTCGCCGAGGCCTACGCGGCCGCGCAGCGCGACCCATCCTTCAACGCCGAGGTCGCCGCGCTCCTCCATGAGTTCGTCGGAAGGCCGACGCGGATGACCGAGGCAAAGCGGCTGACCGAACACGCCGGCGGGGCGACGATCATCCTGAAGCGCGAGGACCTCGCCCATACGGGTGCGCACAAGATCAACAACACGATCGGGCAGGTGCTCCTGGCGAAGCGGATGGGAAAGACCAGGATCATCGCCGAGACCGGCGCCGGTCAGCACGGCGTGGCGACGGCAACGGCGTGTGCCCGCTTCGGTCTCCAGTGCGAGGTCTACATGGGCGCCGAGGATGTGCGCCGGCAGGCGCTCAATGTCTTCCGCATGCGCCTCATGGGCGCGACGGTGAACGAGGTCACGACCGGCTCGAAGACGCTGAAGGACGCGACCAACGAGGCGATGCGCGACTGGATGGGCTCGGTCGGCGCGACCCACTACATCCTCGGGTCGGTCGTCGGGCCGCATCCCTTCCCGATGATCGTCCGCGACTTCCAGAGCGTCATCGGTCGCGAGTGTCGGGCCCAGTGCCTCGAGCGCTACGGACGGCTGCCGGATGTCGTCATCGCGTGCGTCGGCGGCGGTTCGAACGCCGCCGGCATGTTCTATCCCTTCGTGCAGGACACCGCGGTGCGGCTGGTCGGCGTCGAGGCGGGCGGACGGGGCCCGAAGGCGGGCGATCACGCCGCACCGCTCAGCTTCGGTTCGCCTGGCGTGCTGCACGGCTCGATGAGCTATGTGCTGCAGGATCCCGCGGGCCAGACCGCGGATGTCCACAGTTGTAGCGCCGGACTCGACTACCCTGGCGTCGGACCGGAGCACAGCTTCTGGAAGGACAGCGGGCGCGTCGAATACACCTACGCCACCGACGAGCAGGCCCTCAACGCCTTCCAGACGCTCGCTCGACTCGAGGGCATCATCCCCGCGCTCGAGAGTTCGCACGCGGTGCATGGGGCCATCGAGATCGCCCGCGGACTGCCGCGCGATCGGCTCGTCGTCATCAACCTCTCCGGCCGCGGCGACAAGGATGTGCAGGAAGTGATGCGGCTGCTCGGACGATGATGGACGGCGACGCGCTCGCCTCGCCGCACGATGCGGCCGTCAGCCCCAGGATCCGAGCAGGAGCGCGAGGTCGGTCGCATCCACCGATCCGTCGCCGTTGAGGTCGGCTTCGCATCCGGCGCATGGCCCCCACGCGCCGAGCAGGATCGCGAGGTCCGCCGCGGCGACGGCGCCGTCACCGTCGAGATCCGCGGGCAGTCCGATCGTGATCGACTCGAAGATCATGCCCACCGGCTCGACCGGTCCGTCCTGAATCGTCCAATAGAAGACCGTGAGGCCGTCGTACTCGTAGGTGCCGAGGGCATCGAGGATGTCGAGCGACGAGAGCGTCCCGCCGGTGTAGGTCACATAGAAGCCGGCGCCGAAGGCCCCGAACGCCCCCTGCACATTGAGCGGCAGCGGCGCCGGGAGGCTCAGGTTCGTCGAGAGCACGAACCCGTCCACGACCGGATCGTTGTTGCGAATGACGAAGTATGGCGTGCCCGGGAAAGGATTCTTGAGCGTGAGCGTCACGGGGCCGAGCGTGTTCGAGAAACTCGCGTTCTGGATCGGGTAACCCCGCGTCGGAAAGGTCGGGTTGTTCACGAATGTACCGGAATCGACCGTGAAGGTAAGCGTGGCTGGCTGGCCCGGATTGACCGGCGCGAGCGGCCCGTTCACCGGACTCGCGTACTCGACGGTTCCGGTGATGGTGACCCTCACCGTCGCGCCCGGTGCGAACGCGGCGACGCCCAGGGCGAGGGTGGCTGAGACGACGGCGTTGACGCGGGTGTGACGGTGCATGTGGCTGGACTCTTTCCAACGCCAAGGGGTGGGCGTGTGTGGGCGCGTGGGGGGCGCGTGGGCGTGCAAGTGTCGGAGCGAGCGGCGAACAGACGCGGCACGCGTCGACGCCGTTGCGGGATCGATCGCATCGCGAGACGCGCACCGCTCTCATCGATCAGAGTAACCACCACGGCTGCTGCCCCATCGGGTGCCGGCGAAGCGAAACTCAGAACGGGGAACAAACCCATGCTCCGCAGGACCCGTTCGATCGCGCCGCCGAACCATCGTCGGGTTATGGACCGCGATCATTGCCACTGACCGAGGAGCATCGCCAAGTCCGCGGCATCGACTGTTCGGTTCGCGTCGAGGTCGCCAGGGCCGGCGGTTCCCCACGCGCCGAGCAGGATCGCCAGATCGGCCGCGTTGACCACACCGTTCCCGTCCAGATCGGCGGCATTGGGAGCCTCGATGAGGAGTGTCACCAGCGCGAACGCACGCGTTGCTCCGTCGTTCAGCCGGCGCGCGGAAACGAGCACTTGCGTGCCATTGGGAGTTCCGGCGGGTATCGCGATGGTCGCCGTGCAACTCGCCTGGCCGCCCTGCGCGAGGAGTGCGCTGACCGGCGGGTCGAATGCGACGCCCGCGGCGACGAACTCGTACGCGTGCGGCGCCGGGTCGAGATGAGTCAGTACGAGATCGGCGAGGGCGCTTCCTCCGCTTGTACCAGTCGCGGTTGCACTGGTCGGCAGGAGCGTCGCGCCGCAGTCCGAATCGAAGACGACGCCACCGACGCCCGGCGCGACCGGACCCCAGGTCTCGGTCCAATCGGCGGTCGGCGCAGGCGCGTCGAACCTGAGGTGCTGATCGAGAAAGCGGGTCATCAGACCGCGCGTGATCTCAAGCTGTGCCGACCTCGTGATCGAGCCAGTGTCGCAGAAGAGAAAACTGGCATCAGTGAAGCCGCAGTGGAATCCGCCCGTGATCGAGCAGAGTTGCCGTGGCCCCGACAGATTCGCGTACATCGGCGCCGCGCTCGATCCGGGCGGGACGATCGTGTCCTGACTTCCCACGATGAGCCGCGTCGGCGTCGCTATCAACGAGCAAGCACCGATCGCACTCGGGTTGGTCTCGGCGGCCGCCAGCGTGACGACGGCCAAGTCGCGCGGATCGTCCTTCGCGGCCAGGAGTGCAGAGCCACCGCCCATCGAGTGCCCCGCGAATGCCACCCGCGCGGTCGCCACACCGCCGGGGAACTGTCCGTCAATCGCGTTCTGGGCGACGAGCCAGTCGACACAGGAGCGCAGGTCCGCGGCGAACCCCGCGTGACTCGGTGCAATGCCCCCGTTGCTCTGGCTGGCGATGACGAAGTAACCGTGCGTCGCCAGATGGGCGAGCGTCGACTGGTACTGCGTGACCGGCTGCAGGAACCCGTGGCCGAAGCTCACGATCGGGTAGGGACCGCCGCTGGGATCGAAGGGCTGATTGATGCCGTCGGCGGTCGCGGGATAGTGCAGCGTCGCCGAGAAACTTGTGCCGTTCGGCCGCAGGACGGAAACATCCTTCCGACCAGCGCCGTACGGTCCCGGCGACGCCGGATCGCCGGCACGGGACTCGGCGGTCAGAAGGACGGCGGCTAGGAGGACCGTCAGGACTTTCGCGAGCTTCATGGACTTCGCAGGGTACAAGGGGCGTCGCGCACGAAGCAAGGATCGGCGGAGGGCTGTGAAGAAGGAAGGGACGCCCCCGGACGCCTCCTGTGCTCGTGACCGGGGGAAGTTGCGGCACTTTGCCCGGCACTTTGTCTGCACTTTCCACAGCCAGATTCTGAAGAGCTGGCGGACAGAGCGTTGGCGGACGAAACGACTCGAAGAGTGGACTGTCCATACAAGCGGCACGCTCCGACCCGCGGTCGCTCAAGTCAGCCGAGCATGCGACTCGGTAGAGTGATCCCTGCCAACCTCTGCCTGAGGCCGTCCCCCCAAACCTGACGGACGAATCCAGATTCGATGCGCGCCGCCGTCTACACCCAGTTCGGGCCTCCCGAAGTTGTCCGCCTGCAAGAGGTTGCCGACCCCGTGCCCGGCGAAGCGGAGGTCCTCATCCGCGTTCATGCCACGACCGTGACAACAGCCGATTGGCGACTCCGCGCGAAGGCCATGCCGTCGCCCCTGTTCCAGCTCGTGGCCCCGCTCGTGCTCGGAATCCGCGGCCCCCGCAGGCCGGTCCTGGGGACGGAGTGCGCGGGCATCGTCGAGCGTACGGGCGCGAATGTCACCGCCTTTCGACCCGGGGACCGCGTGATCGCCGTCACGGACATGAAGCTCGGGGCGCACGCCGAGCTCGTCACGGCCCATGTCAACTCCGCGATCGCGGAGATACCAGTCAACCTCTCCTTTGCCGAGGCTGTTTCGATCCCTTTCGGTGGTGTCGTTGCGTTGCGCTGCCTTCGTGACATGGCCGCACTCAGGCCCGGCCAACGAGTGCTCGTGGTGGGCGCATCAGGTGCGATCGGAGTCGCTGCGGTGCAGCTTGCGCGGCACCTGGGCGCTTCGGTCACCGGGGTCTGCAGCGCCGCGAATGTCGATCGCGTTATGGCGCTCGGCGCCACCGCAGTCGTCGATCGGACCGCCGTCGACTTCACCCGGCACGAGCGCGGATACGACATCGTGCTCGACACGGTCGGCGCGACCTCGTACGCGCGCTGCAAGTCCGTGCTGACGCAGGATGGTCAGTTCATCGCCGTCCTCATGGGCCTCACCGAGCTCCGCCAGATACTCTGGACGAGCCTTCGCCGTCGATGCGCCGGCGGCCAACGCGTCCGCGGCGCGATCGTCTCGGCACAGGCTGCCGACCTCAAGTTTCTGATGGCGCTAGCGCAGGCCGGCCACCTGATCCCTGTCATCGACAGCGTGTATCCGCTCGAGCGAATTGTCGAAGCGCACCGGAGAGTGGACAGCGGCCGCAAGGTCGGCAGCGTCGTCATCACCGTTGCGAGCCGTTGACGGCAAGTCGCCCAACCCGAGACGGGTCACCCAACGCTCCACGGCTGTCGCATGCGCGAAGTTCCCCGCCGAGCGAGCGAGGCCAGCCGAAATCAGGCCGACATCACGCGACGCCGGACGACAAACGGCGCGAAACCTCCGACTTCGGCCTCGCAATCCACCCCACCATCCGCCAAAATGTGGCTGTCCAAGTTTGGCCGTGTGTACTTCCCTGCGGATGCGGAGCAATTTCTCCATGGCCCCTCTAGAGCTCTTTCTCCGCCACACCGGGACGGTAGGACTGGCCCCCTTGGCGTGCTGCTTGCCCATGCTCTCACTCGCGGTATGGGCACGCTTTAGGGTCGCGGTATTCAGTCATCGAGAGAGCGCTGGACTCTGCCCGAGCTGCGGCCACGCGCGAGAGCGCAATATGACCGACGAGTGCCGATGTACTGAGTGTGGACGCTCGATGCAATTGCTGGCAGCTGCGTCGCACTCCGGCCGTTATCGAAGGTCATCGCATTTGCTTATCGTCGCGACTGCAGCATGCGCGACCGTCTCAATGACGGGAATTTGGGCCGAAGGGCTCGTCTTCTCCCAACTTTCGGATCGACAACTGCTTTCGATTAAGAGCGGCGCGATTCCTACCCCAGCTCCGACGCGAGAGCTTGCAGCGCGAGAGTTAGTTAGCCGCGCCGCAAGCGACACTCTTTCCTCAGACGCGGCGCTACAGATTTGGATCGAAGTTGCAACATACTGGCTTTTGAGCGGTGCACTCGTGAAGGTCGAGGACGACCGTAACGGCGGAAGCGAGCCTAGGCTCTGGCTGCTCGTCCCGCCTTGGCCGACTGACCTTCGGCCGAACTCAATCGCCCTATGTCTGAGGAACTCTCGCGGCGACTTGGTGGCGCGCCGGGATTTGGTACCAGATCCGCGGCGTCATGCAAAGGCTTCAAGATCTGCTGTAGTGAACTTTCCCACGCCGACTCCCGACCTCATCCAGGTCGGTCATGCCCTATCGGGCGACGAGGCCATTGTTCTCACGCTGGAGTGCACAGGCGGCGAGATCCTCTGGAGATCAGAGTGGGTTCATCCGAATAAGGACACCATTAGACAGTCACATTCTGAAGGTGACGCCAAGACGACGGGCAGGTGATTTCGACGACCGAACCGCGGGAGCCCACCTTGGACAGCCACATTCCGAAGCCAGCGGAAGGCGAAGACGAAGGCACGCAGCGCCCCATCGCCTCCCATGCGGGTCCGCCCAAGTCCCCCAAGTCGAGAGGGGTCACCCAACGCCTCACGGCTGTCGCATGCGCGAAGTTCCCCGCCGAGCGAGCGAGGCCAGCCGAAATCAGGCCGACATCACGGGACGCCGGACGACAAACGGCGCGAAACCTCCGACTTCGGCCTCGCAATCCGCCCCGCCATCCGCCAGAATGTGGCTGTCCAATATGTGGCCGCCCGTCTCGCCGCCGGCGCCCGCTCCCCCAGCCACCCCGCCTTCCAAGCCGGACGCGGCCACTCCGAACTGATCCCCAAAAGGGATGTCCGCAACTCAGAGCACAAATCCCCACAAGATTTTGGCCGAGAAGGCGATGGCGTCCGATTCTTTGGAGCAGAATTTGACAGCCCCCATGGCACAGAAAGAGGTTCGGAAGGTGGGAATCTAGTGCCCTGGAACGCGTTGCTTAAATGTATCGTAGCCGGACTTGTCTGGTCTTTCGTTATTGCGTGGATTGCGACACTGGCATCTCCCCGGTCGTTTGGAGTCCCTTCGGATCTGGCGTGGGCGGGCGCGCCCCCCCTTGGCTGGCCGAGAGAGTCTGAGTCTTTTTTGGATTCCCGACCCCGCATAAATCTTCGAGGGTTGGGAGTTTACGAGATCGCGCCGCGAGCTAAGGGTATCACGTCACCCCCTGGTCCGGGGCTGATTGCAGCAGGCTTCCCCTTCCTGGTAGTCCATGCGCGGACCGGGACGCGTCGAGTTTGGGATGGGTCGCCAGTGGATGATTTGCCCGTGGCTTTAGGCGCGCTACCATTGCCGGACGCATTGCCGTCCGCGCAACGACTCACTCGCGGATTGCCATATGCTCCGCTGTGGAGAGGCTTGGTTGCAAACACAGTATTTTGGGCATCGGCGCTCTTTGCATTTCGAAGCGGCGTTTCGCGAGTTCGGAGACTGAGGAACAACGGCCGATGCCCCCAATGCAGGCATACTGTCTTGCCGTCTCAACGCGTGTGTCCCGAATGCGGCGGGGGCTTGTAGTGCGCGCTTGAAAGTTGGACGGCTCGGATAGTGAAGCCCACTTTGGACAGCCATATTCTGAAGACACGAGGGGGGCCCGCGTCGACGTCTCCGGCCTCTGCCGATGGCTCGGCGTTCCGCGATCGACCGTCCAATACGAGACGCGGCAGCGGGCCCCGAAGCCCATCGACGGCTTCATCGCCAACCTCATCTACGAGATCATGCTGTCCGAGCCGAAGCCCACTTTGGACCGCCGAGCGAGCGAGGCCAGCCGAAATCAGGCCGACATCACGCGACGCCGGAAGACAAACGGCGCGAAACCTCCGACTTCGGCCTCGCAATCCACCCCACCATCCGCCAAAATGTGGCTGTCCAAAATAGGCCCGGAGGCGATCGATCTTAAAGAAGGGACACTATGCCTAGAGGACGAATCATATTGATTGTGGCTGTCGCGGCCGTACCGATCGCCGTTCTAGTACTTCGGGGGCCAATTGCTCGGTGGCAGGACGATAGAGCATGGGCCGCCTCCTTCACAAGCCACCGGAAGGCTCTCGAGGACATACGGGCAGCGCTTGCAAGTTTCCGCGATACTCGCGGCGCCTGGCCCGCCTCAGTCGATGAGCTCACAGCCCTGCATCCTGAGTTGTTGCCGTATTTCACATCCAGCCCGTCTTATGAGTTACGACTTCACGGCTTACTGTTAGGCAACGACCCGAACTACCTGCTGGTCCCTGATCCTCGCTTCATCGATCAGGCGGACGGCCAAGGAAGGCCGATCGCGCCTCGCCTCGGTCTGTTTTGTTCCGGCGAGATTAAGGGATACATGGATCGTGATTCGTGACTGTCAACTCGCGCCCGGAAGGCGCCACTTTGGACGGCCACATTCTGAAGACATTCTGAAGCGTTGGTGGACAAGCCAGCCCGTCCGCCGTCGGCGCACCGCTGGCCTTCGAGCACGAGCTCGCGCGGCCGCACGAGCTCGACGGAGTTCGCCCGGCGGCTCAACTCGCCCGCCTCGTCTGATCCCACGAACCGCGTGCCCACGCATGCCAGCAGCGGCCGCCAGTCCGTGCAAGGCCCTGTGCAAGGCGAATTCGCGGCTCGCGTAACCTCCGCCCGCTTCGCGACTTCGAACGCCCGCCCGTCCCGTTGCCAAGGTGGCGGTCTCGGGTTTTGTCCCCGTCAACCGCCCGCCGCACCAGCATAACTCGATTTTCTACAACACCTTGGCGCAATCGCCCCGCAGCACGGCCGCTGCCCCCGCCCCACCCCACCCCACCACCAAGCACAACCGCCGCGTGGTGATCCACGCGACGGTTGGTTGCTTGCATAGGTATCACGATGAGGGACGGACAGTCGGGGGCGGATGGATCGTCGGGTTGGCCGTGTCCGCTCCACGAAAGCCACCTTCAATCCTGATTCGCGATCAGCGACGCTG
>CAYNCG010000027.1:0-63697 GCA_964395845.1 uncultured Isosphaeraceae bacterium
GGCCACGAGCACAAGTAATCGCAACCACCGTCCCGCTCCGCCGACGCGGCGTGGGCCGATTCCCGCTTGGAGACTTTCCGCATGATGCGCCAGCCGACCCGTCAGCTTTTCGTCTTCACTTGCACGCCCGCGACGCTTGCCCTCGCGCTTGCGCTAATCGCGGGCGGGTGCGCCTCGCTCGACCCCACGCCCGACATCGGCCGTGCCGCTTCGACCATCGGCGATCGCTCCGGCGTGACGCCCGAGTGGACGCAGCCGTGGGAAGCGGCCTTGACGACGTGGGATGGGCGCTCGCCCCTGACGCGAGAGGCGGCGCTCGTGATGGCTCTCCGTAACAACCGGGAGATTCGATCCCAGGTCGAGCAGATCGCCGCGTCGCGGGCGGACTTGGTACAGGCGGGCCTGCTTCCGAATCCGGTACTCGGACTGACGCTGCGGTTCCCGGTCGATCCCGTGAGCGGGGGCACGTTCATCGGTGCCTCGGTGGTGCAGTCGTTCACGGCGTTGTGGCTCCGAGACGGCAAGGTGAAGGCCGCCGACGCCCGTCTCAACCAGACCGTGCTTGATGTGTCTGACAAGGCGCTGCGACTGGTCGCGGACGTGAAGGCCACGCACGCACGCATCGCCTTCGGCGAGAGAGCGCTCGCCCTGTCCGATGAGAATCTCGCGACCATCCGCAGATCCATCGACTCGCTCGACGCCCGCGTGCGCGGTGGCGAGGGGACGACGCTGGATGTCAACCGCGCCCGCCAGCAACTTGCGAAGTCCGAGGCGGAGCGTGCGCTCGTCGCCCGCGACCTGGCGAAGGAGCGCCGCGTCATGCTCGAACTCATCGGCTTCGCGGCCGAGAGCGCCGAGTGGTCCGTTGATGCAGCGGGTTCGATGCCGCTCGCTACCCCCATCGACGAGTCGGGCGCTGTCGCCCTCGCGCTCACGCAGCGGCTGGACGTGGCGGCGGCCCGGTCGGTCGTGACGGCGCAACAAGCCGACCTCTCCACCGAAGAGAAGAGCCGCCTGCGGGACTTCGGGCTGGGGGCCGACTTCGAGCGAGAGACCGACGGCAGCAAGTCACTCGGTCCTGTCCTTGAAGTCGGCATCCCGATCTTCGACACCAACGCCGCCCAGATCGCCAAGGCCGGGTCGCTCGCCCGCGTTGCCCTCGCTTCCTATGAAGCCGCTTCGCAGCGGGCCGTCCGTGAAGCCCGCACGGCGTGGATCGATCTCGACACTGCATCGCGGCTCACCGAGCAGTACCGCGCCACGGTGCTGGCGCTCTCCGAGCGAAACCTCACGCTTGCCGAGGCCGCGCTCAAATCGGGCCAGGCCGACGTCACTGTGCTCCTTGATGCGCAGCGCGAACTGATCGAGGCCCGTCGAACGCTGCTTGATCTGGAGCGCGATGGGTCACTCGCCGCGATCGAGCTCGAGCGTGCGGCGGGCGGCGTATTGCGTTAGAGATCACAGTTTCGGTCTATGGAAGGGTGTCCCTGCGCGGCGATGTGTCGCTGCAAGGTTGCGCCTTGGTGTAACCGTGTGCGAACCCGGGCATCGAACTAGACGTACATACTGGGGGGGAGTATACTTCGGAAAGGAAAACAGCCATGAACACGACCACAACGAACCCTGCTTCTAACCTCACCGGCCCGGCCTCGTTCACGCTCTCCATCGACGGGATGACCTGCGGGCACTGCGTACAAGCCGTCACCAAGGTCCTGGCCGCCGTGCCGGGCGTGGGCGTCCGGTCGGTCGCCGTGGGCAGTGCGCAGATCACCGCGCCGGACGGGCTGACCGTGGCCCGGGCCGTCAACGCGCTGGGCGAAGCCGGGTACGCGGCGAAGGCGAGCGAGGCGTCGGCGGGAACTCCGGGCGGCGCGGCCCTCGGTGCTTCGTGCTGCGGCGGCGCGATGAATAACGCAGCACGGGGCGGTTGCTGCGGCTGAGCGCGGCGTGCGTTGCGGCCAGCGATGTTGACAACCAAGAGGTCATCACCCATGAAGAAGCAGAGTTCGGCGAGCAATGGACGAACGGGTACCGCCAGAAGCGGGGCGAGCGGGAGCGGCGCAGCGCACACACCAGCGGATGGCGCGGCCAGCACGGCGTGCTGCGGGTGCGGCGCTGCGGCTGGGCTGGAGGCCGCGCGCGATGGCGTCGGACCTGGCGCGCACGCGGCGGGGGTGGACCCCGACCTCAAGGCGGCGAACCTGAAGCACCTGAAGCGGATCGAGGGGCAGGTCCGGGGGATCGCCTCGATGATCGAGGAGGACCGTTACTGCGCCGACATCATCCAGCAGTGCGCGGCGGTGCAGGAATCGCTGCGCTCGGTCGCCAAGAACCTGCTGCGGAACCACCTCTCGCACTGCGCGAACCACGCCATGCACGGGGACAAGGCCCAGCAGGCCGCGATGGTGGATGAACTGGTCGCGCTGGTCGGGAAGATCGCGCGGTAAGGATGCACGGAAATGAGGTTCACCATGAGTTGCAACTGCGGATGCCATGACGACAAGGCCCCGGCGACGTGGTGGAAGCGGTTCGTGCCGCTGATCGTGGCGGCGGCGGTGGTTGGGGTGCTGATCGCGGGGGCTGTGCTTAAGAGGAACGACGCGGGCAAGGCCGCAGCTCCCTCCACAGCCGAGCGGATGACGACGGCGGCCACCCCCTGAGGTTGGCCGAGAAAGCGAAGGACGATGATGACGAACGCCCATGAACATCAGCATGGCGGCGCGGCCGCACCGACGGACCAGACCGCCAAGACCACCATCGAACGGGCCGACCTGCCGATCGAGGGGATGACCTGCGCCTCGTGCGCGAACCGGATCGAGCGGCGTCTGGGCAAGCAGCCGGGTGTCGAGTCGGCGAGCGTGAACTTCGCCACCAAGGTGGCGACAGTGAAGTACGACCCGGCGGCGACCGGGCCGCAGAAACTCGCCAAGGCGGTCGACGACATTGGGTACAAGGCGGTCGTTCTCCCGATGCGGGATAACGCCATGAATCCCGCGCACGGGCACGCGGGCCATGACCACGCGGCGATGTTGGCGGCGCAGGGCGGGGGCGCGCACGCCGGGCACGCGATGACCGGTGGCGTGGGGGGTGAGGACCACTCGGCCCATATGCATGTGAGCGAGGGCGAGACGCGACGACTGCTCACCAAGATGATCGTCGGCGCGGCGCTGTCATTGCCCGTGCTGGTCATTACGATGTCGCACGGGAAGATCGCGGCGTTCAACGTCTCGTGGATCAACTGGCTCCAGCTCGCGCTGACGACGCCGGTCATGTTCTGGTGCGGGTGGCAGTTCTTCCGCTCCGCGTGGAAGGGCCTGCGGCACTTCAGCGCCAACATGGACACGCTGGTGGCGATGGGCACCGGCGCGGCGTACCTCTACTCGCTCGCGGCAACGATCTGGCCTGGATTCTTTGCGGGAGTAGGAGGAACCGCCGGGAATGTGGCGCACGGCGAGGCGGCGATGGGCGGCATGACGATGGTCCCGGTTTACTACGAGGCCGCTGCGGTCATCATCGTCCTTATCCTGCTGGGCAAGTACTTCGAGGCCCGGGCGACGGGCCGGACGAGCGCGGCCATCAAGCGGCTTATCGGGATGCAGGCCAGGACGGCTCGCGTCATGCGAGAGGGCACCGAGCAGGATGTGCCAATCGAATCCGTGATCGTGGGTGACCGCGTGCTGGTGCGTCCCGGCGAGAAGATCCCCGTGGACGGGAACGTTGAGAGCGGCCAGTCCGCGGTGGACGAGTCAATGCTCACCGGCGAGAGCGTGCCGGTCGAGAAGGCGGCGGGCGACAACGTCTTTGGCGCGACGATGAACACGACTGGCGCGTTGCGGCTGGTTGCTACGAAGGTTGGGGCCGACTCGGCCCTCCAGCAGATCGTGAGGCTTGTGCAGGAGGCGCAGGGCAGTAAGGCCCCGATCGCCCGTCTGGCCGACAAGATCAGCGGCGTGTTTGTTCCTATCGTGATCGCCATCGCCCTCGTGACGTTTGTGGTCTGGTGGTTCGCATCGCCGGTGGAGTCGCGCCTCAGCATGGCGCTGGTCACGGCCGTCTCCGTGCTCATCATCGCGTGCCCGTGCGCCCTGGGGCTGGCAACGCCGACGGCGATCATGGTCGGCACGGGGCGCGGCGCGGAAAAGGGTATTCTCATCAAGGGCGGCGAGGCGCTGGAGACCGCCCACAAGCTCACCGCCATCGTGCTCGACAAGACGGGCACCATCACGCACGGCAAGCCCGCAGTGACCGACATCGTCATGGCACCTGTGGGGACGCTCGACGAGCGCGACTTGCTGCGGTTGGCCGCATCAGCAGAGCAGCATAGCGAGCACCCGCTCGCGGCGGCGATCGTGCGCGAGGCCACGGCACGTGGACTGTCGCTCACCGAACCAACCGGCTTCCAGGCGGTTGTCGGTCACGGCGTCGAGGCCACGGTGGACGGACACGCCGTGCTGGTCGGCAAGGCGGCGTTGCTGGTTCAGCGCAATATCCTGTCCGCGCTGGCGGAGAAGGCCGCGGGTCTGGCGGAGCTGGGGCGCACGCCCATGTTCGTGGCCGTGGACGGCCGCGAAGCGGGAATCATTGCGGTCGCCGACACGGTGCGGCCGGAGTCGAAAGAGGCCATCGCCACGATGCACGCGCTCGGGCTCCGCGTGGTCATGATGACCGGGGACAATCAACGAACGGCCGAAGCGGTCGCCTCGCAGGTCGGCGTCGACGTGGTCTTCGCCGACGTTCTGCCCAAAGACAAGGCGGACAAGGTCAAGGCCCTTCAGGCCGAGGGCCACGTCGTGGGCATGGTCGGCGACGGCATCAACGACGCCCCCGCGCTCGCGCAAGCCGATGTCGGCCTGGCGGTCGGGACCGGAACCGACGTAGCGATGGAGTCCGCTGACATCACGCTCATGCGCGGCGATCTTCGCGCGGTCCCCCAGGCCATCGCCCTCTCCCACGCCACCATGCGGACCATCAAGCAGAACCTGTTCTGGGCATTCATCTACAACATCGTCGGCATTCCGATCGCGGCGGGCGTGCTGTTCCCGTTCACGGGCTGGTTGCTCTCGCCAATCATCGCCAGCGCCGCGATGGCTTTCAGCAGCGTGAGCGTTGTGCTGAACAGTCTGAGGCTAAGTCGTACATCATGGAACAACGTAGCTAGTTGACTCCACACGGCTCAAGCCTGTCCCATCGCATCAAGCCTCGTTCACACGGTGCCGCGAAGCTCCCGGCGTGCGTTCCGAATGATGTCGACAGCGGAGAGAAGGAACAGACCGCCGATGAGCCCCGCGGTGACCAAGTCGGGCCACGGGGTCCCGGTCCAGAATACAAGCCTCGCGGCGATAAGCACGGCGACGTTGCCGAGGGCATCGTTGCGGCTGAAGAGCCAGACCGCCCGCACGTTTGCGTCGCCCTTTCGGTGCGGGATGAGGACGAGGGCGGACGCCACGTTGACCGCGAGCGCCGCGGCACCGAACCACGTCATCACTTCCGCGTCGGGGAGCTTCCGCTCGATGATCCGATACACGGCGGCACCGATGACGCCCAGGCCCAGCACCGTGAGGAAAATGCCCTGGAGTAGGGCGGCGCGGGCGCGCCAGCGTGGTCCGTGCGAGATCGCAACCAGGGCGATGAGCGTGATGGTCCCGTCGCCGAGGAAGTCAAGGGCGTCCGCCTTGAGGGCTTGGGATTTCCCAAACACCCCGCCGAACATCTCGGCCATGCCCATCGCGAGGTTAATCGCCGCGACGATCACCAGCGCGCGGCGATAACCCTTGCTCGCGTGAGTCAGATTCGTCGGCCGACAACAATCATCGCACGTCAATGGCGGCCTCCCGAGGGCAAAGCCGGAGTTTGGCGATTCCATCCATTCGGCTCATGCTTTGGCTTCCCTTGATTACCTGCCCGGCTTGGGTTTCATTGCCTCGAACTTCTCTTTGAGGTCCGGGTTGCACTCGATGCACTGGGACTCGGGCAGGTTGTGCTCCTTGCACCAGTCCCCCTTCTGCTTGAACTCGGCGATGAGCTTGGGGTTGCAGCGGGTGCAGATCGACTCGGGAACGCCGTGCTCGGCACACCAGTCGGCTTCGGGAGCGGTCGGGGTCGCCGTCGGGGCGGCTTTCTCGGCTGACTCCTTCTTCTTGTCGCACCCGCTCGGGGCAATAACGCAGACCGACAGAAGGACGACTGGGATGATGGACATGCTCTTCATTGGACGCTCCTACCGAATCAGCTTCAGACGGTCGCCGGCTTCGTACCCGGTGCGGCGACAAGACCGTTCTTTGATTCCATGTCGGTGCGGGGACCTGCACGCGCGGGATCGTGTTCTGGACCTGCACCCTGCTCCTCGTCGTCCACCACTTCCGCGTCGCCCCTGGGCTCAAACCAGGGGTACAGGATCGGCAGCACGAAGAGGGTGAGGATGGTGCTGCTGATGACGCCCCCGATGACGACCGTGGCGAGGGGCCGCTGCACCTCGGCGCCCACACCGGTCGCCAAGGCCATCGGGATAAAGCCCAGCGCGGCCACCGTCGCGGTCATCAGCACGGGCCGGAGGCGGACCATGCATCCTTCGAAGATGGCCTGCTGCAGCGCCACGCCTCGTCGTGGTTGAAGCGCGCCTCCCACGCGACCCGCGCTCCCTCGTCCATCGCACGGCGGTGCTCGAGGTAGAAGGCCGTCGCGTCGCGCAGGCCCGACCCGCTGCGGAGCCCATCCGCACGCACCTTCGCGTAGCGGTCCCAGAGCGGCTGGTTCGTCGGGAAGGCGTAGACCATGCGGGTCCGCTCGCCTTGCCACTCCTGGTGCTTGTCGCGATCGAGGAGCCGGTCGGCCAGGTCGTCCTGCCTCACGACGGTGAGCGTCATGAGTCCTGCGATCTTCCGCCCGGGTCCCGCGAGGCCGAGGACGGCGCCCGCGAGGATGCGCTCGCGGTTGGCGCACTGCGACGGGCTGCGCGCGCTCTCGTCGGTCTGCGGGTCGTCGATCAGGACCAGCGACGGTCGGATGCTCGCGCCGTCGGGGCGCTTGTGCTTCATGCCGCGGATGCGGCCGGTGATCCCGCCGACGCGGACGACCGCACCCGACGCGGGCGAGCCAGCGACCGAGGGCAGCACGATCTCGCGCGCGGTCCACCCGATGTGCGTCTGCTTGCCGAGGTGGAGCTGGCCGCCCGCGCGCTGGTGGATTCCCTCGAGCGACCGGATCGGGAAGCAGACCTCCGGGAAGTCGTCGAGCAGGAGGTCATTGTTCTCGAGCTCCGCCTTGATCGACTCGAGCATGCTTGCCGCGTGTTCCTCGTCGCTTCCGATGAGTGCGACGAACTCACGGTGCCCGTAGAGGAGCGACCAGAGGCAGGCGGTCTCGCACAGGCTCGTCTTCCCTGAGCCGCGTGGCATGGCCATCGCGAAGAGCCCGCCCTCGAGGACGGCGTTCTCGATGCGGCCGATGACGCGGAGGTGGTCCTCGCTCCAGGCGAGCCGGAAGGTCTGCGGGAAGTAGCGCTCGCAGAAGGAGCGGAAGTCGGTGCGGCACGCACCCTTCCTCGCCGGGTCGGCCACCTCGGGTAGTTCGCCGATGTCGCGGCCGGAGAGGGAGAGCTGCGCGTTGCGCTGGCGCGCCCGCTCGCGGTGGAGCTCGTAGCCCGAGAGGCCGGAAGGCACGGCGGGCTCCGGCTTCGCGCCGCGCTCGCGGCGCACGGCGAGCCATGCGACGTAGCGGAAGAGGTCGATGCCCTTGCCGGTGCCGTCGTCGATGCGGAGGCCAGCGCGATTCCGGTGACGCTGCAGCACGCGCTCGCTCGTCACCTCGCCGAGCGGGGTCGAGTTGAGGATGCGGCAGAGCTCGCCGGGGCGGAGCCTGCGCGGATCGAAGCGGGGCGCTTCAGCCACCGGCGTCCTCCCTCGTCTTCATGGCAAGCCACGCCGCGTAGTGCACGAGGTTCACGGTGCCGTCCTGGTTCGTCGGCGCACCGTCCTCGATGTCGGCGCGGATCATCGCCTCGGTGACGGGCTCGCCGCCCGCCTTCGCGAGGAGGCGCGCCGCGTCGGCCACGGCGAGTGCAGCGGGATTCACGCGCGCTGGCGCGGATTTTCCATGTTCAGCGTCCAAGACGGAAGGCCTCCGTGGCCGCACGTCGCGGCTTCATCTGGGACCTCGCGGGAATTGTCGGAACTATCGGGAAATGAGCCCCGCGTGCGCTTGCTGACGCCGCGACGTCATGGCCACATGTGCCACGCGCCGCCGAGGTGCGGCAAAGGAGAACGCGATGAAGAACAGCAGCAACAGCAACGCCCGCACGACGAACCGCGCCACCAAGCGCGCAATCACGAAGCGCGACGAAGCGATCGAGGCGATCGCCCGGAACATCCTCGGGATCGAGACGCTCGCCGAGCGCAAGCGCGACGCCCTCGACTTCCACGAGGTCTCGGTGTGGGGCCTCAAGGACGCCCTCCTCGCCGCCTACGAGCTCGGCCTCGCCGCCGCGAAGAAGGGAGCCTGAGCCATGGCACGCACCAAGCGCACGCCCGCCGCGGCCGCCGACGCGATCCGGCTGGTCGCCGAGATCGCAAGCCTCCAGGAGAGGCGCGCCGAGGTCCTCGCCCGGCTCGCCGCGGAGGTGCGCGAGATGGACATCGCGATCGCCCGCGCCACCGAGGCCCTCGGCTTCGAGGTGCGGAACGCGCGCATCGCGCCCGCCGACATGGCGGCCGCGGTGAAGGACGCGCTCGCCGAGAGGCGGGTGAACACGGGCCAGCTCTGCAGCCGGTTCTGCGACGCGATGGAGCGGCGCGGGGCGCAGGTCTGGCCGCCCGAGTACCGACCGATCACCAACGGCTGGGACGTGGTCCCGGCGAACACCACCCTTTGAGACTGCAGGAGACCTGACATGAAGACCGCGACGAAGAACGTGAAGAAGGCCGCCCCGAAGACCGCTGCGAAGAAGGCGCCCGCGCCGAAGAAGGCGACGCCGAAGGCCGCGCCGAAGGTCGAGGCCAAGGTCGAGGCGAAGAAGCCCGCGACCCTGGTCGACCCGCGCATCGCCGAGAAGGCGAAGGCGCTCGACGCGGCGGTCGCGAAGCTCGCGACGCCGGGCCTGAAGGCCACGCGCAAGGAGGCGCCGAAGCCGGGCGCGAAGCCCGAGCCGAAGAAGGCGCGGAAGATGGGCGCCCTCGACGCCGCGGCGATCGTCCTCGCCGACGCCGGGAAGCCGATGCGCTCGAAGGACCTGATCGCCGAGATGGCCAAGCGCGGCCTCTGGACGAGCCCGGGCGGCAAGACGCCGGAGGCGACCCTCTACGCGGCGATCCTCCGGGAGATCGGCGCCAAGGGCACGGCCGCGCGCTTCGCCCGCGCTGGCAAGGGCGAGTTCGCCTCCACCAAGAAGGGAGGTGCCTGAGCCATGGAAGACAGCACCCTCGATCCTCGGCTCACCGAGGCAGGACGCGAGGCGCGCGCGGCGGCTGAAGGGGCGGGCGCAAGCCTGCCCCTCGCGGACGCGGCGCAGGCCGCCGCGGTCGGCCGCCTGCGGTGGGCGCTCCTCGCCGAGCGCTGGACGGGCAGCGACCGCGAGCGCGCCCTCGCCGAGAGCCGCCACCACGCCGACCACCTTGCGCGCCTTGCCGCGCGCCTTGGCCGTGACCTTGGCTGAGGTCACTCGCCGCCCTCCGCCTGGACGCGCTCGGCCTTGCGGCCGGTGAAGTCCTCCCAGCGGCGCACCACGACATCGCAGTAGCCGGGGTCGAGCTCCATCGCCATGCAGGTGCGACCCGTGCGCTCGCAGGCGATGACGGTCGTGCCGCTCCCGGCGAAGGGCTCGTAGACCAGGTCGGCCAGGTGGTTGCGGACCGGCCGCTCCATGCACTCGACCGGCTTCTGCGTGCCGTGCCCGTGGCCCGCGTCGTCGCGCGCGGGAATGGACCAGAGCGTCGTCTGCGTGCGGTCGTCGGTGCGGTGGCCCTTGCCTCCTTCGCGCACGGCGTACCAGCATGGCTCGTGCTGCCAGTGGTAGTCGCCGCGGCTCAGGGCGAGGCGGTCCTTCGCCCAGATGATCTGCGCGCGGATCGCGAAGCCCGCCCGCTCGAGCGACTGCTGCACGGTCGAGGCGAAGACGCCTGCGTGGTAGACGTAGGCCACGTCGCCGGGGAAGAGCTTCCATGCCTCCGTCCAGTCGGCGCGGTCGTCGTTCATGACCTTCCCCATGCGCGCCGTGTTCCCGGTGAGCCCGGCGTCCATGCGCCACTCGGGGTCGTACTCCACGCCGTAGGGCGGGTCGGTGACCATGAGAGATGGCACCGCGCCGTCGAGGAGCCGGGCGACATCTGTCGCGCTCGTCGAGTCGCCGCAGAGGAGCCGGTGCTTGCCGAGGAGCCAGAGGTCGCCGGGCTTCGTGATCGGGTCGGCGGGCTTCTCCGGGACGGCGTCGGGATCGGTCAGCCCTTCGGTCCCCGCGGGCGCGAGGAGCTTCGCGAGCTCCTCCTCGTCGAAGCCCAGCAGCGTCCAGTCGATGTCGGTGCTGCGCAGCGCCTCGAGCTCGATCGCGAGCATGGCGTCGTCCCAGGACGCGAGCTCGGCGGTCTTGTTGTCGGCCAGGCGGTAGGCGCGCACCTCGTCGGGGGTGAGGTCGGTCGCCACGTGGACGGGGACGGTCGCGAGGCCGAGCCGCTGGGCGGCCCGGAAGCGCGTGTGGCCTGCGACGATGACGCCGTCAGCGTCGACGACGATCGGCTGGCGGAAACCGAACCGGCGGATGCTCTCGGCGACGGCCTCGACCGCGTCGTCGTTCTGCCGCGGGTTGTTGGCATAGGGGCGGACGGCATCGAGCGGGCGGAGCTCGACCGACATGGGCGTGGTGGCTTCAGGCGACATGACCTTCTCCTCGGTTGACGTGGTGAACGGGCGACGCGCACGAAGGCGCTACGTTGGCTTCTGCGGCGTTCCTTGGCTCGCTTGCGCCACAGCCGCCGCGAGCGCGGCGAACGCGTCCTGGGGCAACGTGGCGGGCTCCGTGGGCCAAGGGCGAGGGCCGCGACCCACGCGAAACAAACTCACTCGCGATTGCCTGCCGCTCCGGAGGGCCAAAAGCAGCCAAAATCGGCCCGGGAGGACCCAATCGTTCAGATGCGTCCGAGATATCGCAGGGGGTCGCTTGAAGAATCTCCGACGCGCGGGGGGCCTGTTTTGTAGATGTTTTAGAGAAGAGAGAGATATTCTTCATTACTTCCGTCCCTCCACCCGTGCGCGTGGCGCCCACGCGTACGCGCGCGAGAGCTTTAGGAACGATTGAACTTTTGAACTCACGCCACCGCATACACCGTCCTCGGGCGCGTGGCCGTCGACTCGCTGCGCATCACGATCTGGCCTGTTTCCAAGAGGTTCTCGATCACCTCGCCACGCTCTCGCTTGCTCAGCCACTGCGTGCGTCGGCAGAGTTCAGACGCGGAGATCTTTCCTTCAGCCGCGCGGATCGCACGCAGCACGCGCTTCTGCCGCGAGTCGAACTGGCCGTCTGAAACCCATGCGTGCGCGAGGTGGAGCATGCGTCTGGTCAGGTGTTCCGACACGGCGCACGCCCACTCCGCCGCCTCCTGGCCCACCACCGGCTTCGCACGGTCCGCGCTGCACGCATGGACAAGCGCCAGCCTGCACGCCTTCTCCTCCGCACGCGCCCACAGCGACCGCCCCGGCGAGTCCTTGGCGAGCTCCGCGTCGACCGTCAGCGCGAAGCGGTCGTAGACCGCGACCGCCTCGGGCGTGGTCGGCACGACAACGGGGTCGGGATTCGTCCGCCGCAGGTCGCCGCCCGGCGCGAAGTCGCCCCACCAGCGGGCCGCCTCGAGGATCGGCTCCGGGATCGCCGTCGCATGGGCGCGCTGGCGCACCGCGGTCGAGTCGGCCTCGAAGACGAGGAGCCGGGCCATGAAGCCGTCGGCGAGGGCGTCTGCGGTCAGCGACTCGAAGAAGTGCTCGGGCACCGTCGTGCCGTAGACGACCGCGCAGGGGCGGTCGATCACCTTGTTGCGCTTCGCGTCGGCGTAGGCCTTGCCCTTGAAGACGGTGTCGGCGCTCGAGTAGAGCTTCATCAGCGCCGTGAGCACGTTGTAGAGGTGCGGCGCCTTCTTCGCGTCGCCGATCGTCCGGAGGAAGCGGCCGAACTCGTCGAACTGAAAGAGCGACGCCGGGTTGATCTCGAGGGCGCTGACGAGGCCAGCGTCGCTCGCGAGGTCCTCGTTCGCCTCGAGCGCGTCGAGCCCGGCGTGGAACAGCACGTTCTTCGAGACCTTGCGCGCATGGTCCTTGCCCGCGCCTGATGGCGCGACGCCCACGGCGTAGAGGTTCGTTCGGTTCCCGCGCTCGTCGCGCACCTTGCGGCCCGCGAGCACCGCCTGCAGCGTGACGGCGCCCGCGAGCGCGAGCACGGGCTGCGGCCGGTGGGCGGTCGCCAGGTTGTGCGCGATGACGTCGGCCATGAAGCCGGGGACGCGCAGCAGGTGCTCGGGGAACGGACCCGGGTCCGGCGGACCGTCGGATGCGGCGGGGGCCTCGCCGGTTCCAGCCGCCTGATGCCCCTCCGCGCCCTGGCAGAGGCTGAAGTTCGAGAGGTCGACGCCGAGGTCGCCCGCCTTGCGCTCGTCGCGCAGCCAGCCGTAGGGCCGCGAGTGCGGCTTGCGCTCGGCGTCGTTCACCTTGTGCGAGAGCTCGGCCTCCGACCACGGCGGGTCGCAGCGGTGGTTGTAGTGGTCGCGCAGGATCGCGAGCGCCCTCGGCGGGGCGATGCCGAAACCATGGACGAGCGCCGTGGCGGCGGCGTAGGTCGCGGCGTGCCCGCCCGAACCGGAGATCGCCGCAGGCATGCGGTCGAGGTAGGCGATCGCGCGCCGCTCGACGTGCCCGTCGTCCGCCGCCCCGCCCTGGCCCACCGGCTCGGCGATCCGGTGGCGGCGAGCGATCACGTGGTCGGCGAGGCGCTGCACGCAGGCCTCGAGGTCCTCGGCGTCGATCGTCGCGGGGATGCCCTCGAGCACGTCGTAGCGCTCGCCGCTCGGGTGGATGCTGGGGCCGACGATGGTCTGCGCGCCGGTGCTCCGGAGCTCGACGATCATCGAGCGGTCGACCGGGTCGCGGAACTGCCGCGTGCGGGCGCCGTCGGCCACGTACCAGCGGTGGCTCGCCTTGCTCGACTCGCGGCCCGTGACGCAGGCGGTGGGCGGCAGGAAGCGCTCCGCGGCCTCGCGTGCCTCGGGGCAGTCCAGGTCGACGTCGACGAGCCAGCCCGAGGGCTCGCCGAGCAGGACGCCGATGTTCGCGTCGCCCGCGAAGTGGCGCCCGGCGTCGTCCGCGTCGATGCGGAGCTTCTGCCAGCCGGGGACGACCGGGCCCTTGGATCCGTGCGGGACGGGGACCGGGCACCAGCCCCTCGCGATGCACGCGAGGGCCGCGTCGATGGTGGTGTGCTGCTGCATCAGAAGGGAATCCCGTCGTCGGGGACCTCGGGGATCGTGCGGATGGCGGGAGCGGGGGCGCTCCACGCGGGGATGGGTCCGAGCTGGTGCGACTTGATCCGGTCGTACTGCTCGCCCGCCTTGCGGGTCACGACGATGCCGGTGCAGTCGGCGAGCGCGCCCTGCGAGGCGAGCGACACCGCCTCCTCGACGCTGTCGGGGACGGGCGCGTCCGAGCGCATGCGCCACCATTCCTCGGCCTTGCGGCGCGCGTAGCCGCCCGCGGGATGGTCGAAGCAGACCCACTCGCGCTGGTAGTTGCCGAGGCCCGTGCGGTACTCGACGCGCATCGTCGGCGGCGCATCGGGATCGGTGCGCTTCCAGTGGACGAAGTACCTCACCTCGAAGACGGGCTGGACCTTGGGCGGCTTGCGCCCGCTGAGCACCTCCTCGGTGGTCGCGGTCGGCGCGTGCTTCTCGCGCTCGGGCTCGGGGAACACGTGGTCGCACTCGGGGCACTCGCACGTCGCGATCGGCACGAGCGCGTTGCAGCCGGGGCACTCCTTCATCGGTGCGTCGCGGCTGCCCGGGTTCCGCTCCCTGAGCTGCAGGTCGTCGACCGGCCCGTGCCGCATGACGTTCCCGCCGAAGTCGAGGACGAGGCAGTCCTCCTTCCCGGGCGCGAGGCGGAAGCCGCGGCCGACCATCTGGTAGTAGAGCCCGGGCGACGCCGTCGGCCGCAGCAGCGCCACGCAGTCGACGTTCGGCGCGTCGAAGCCGGTGGTGAGCACGTTCACGTTCGCGAGGTAGCGGAGCTCCCCCGAGCGGAATCGCTCGATCGTGCCCTCGCGCTCCCTCGCCGGTGTCGTGCCGTCGATCCAGCCGCAGTCGATGCCGTGCCGCCCGCGGAGCACGTCGACGACGTGTCGGCCATGGGCGATCCCGGCGGCGAAGATCAGCGTGCTGCGGCGCGACCTGGTCTCGGCCGCGATCTCGGCGCAGGCGCTCTCGACCACCTCGTCGGTGTCGAAGGCCTGCTCGACCTCGCTCGCGACGAACTCGCCGCAGCGGATCTTGAGGTCGCTCATGTCGACCTTCACCTTGCCCGCCTTCGACCGGAGCGCCGAGAGGTAGCCGCGCTCGATGAGCTGGCCCACCGACACCTCGTAGCAGACGTGGTTCAGGATCCCCTCGGGCGAGCAGATCATCCCCGTGCGCATGCGGAACGGCGTCGCGGTCAGGCCGATCACGCGCATGAGCGGGTTCACGAGCTTCGCGTCCGCCAGGAACTGCCGGTACATGCCCTCGCCATCGTCCGTCGGGATGAGGTGCGCCTCGTCGACGATCACGAGGTCGACCGGGCCGAGCTCGCCAGCGCGCTGCCAGATCGACTGGATGCCCGCGACGGTGACCGGGTGCTCGAGCTCGCGCCTGCCGAGTCCCGCCGAGTAGACGCCCACGCCGAGGCCGGGCGCCATCGCATCGAGCTTGCCCACGGCCTGCTCGAGCAGCTCCTTCACGTGGGCCAGGACGAGGACGCGCCCTTGCCAGAGCGCGACGGCGTCGCGGCAGATCGATGCGATGACGGGCGTCTTGCCGCCGCCCGTCGGGATCACCACGAGCGGGTTGTCGTCGCGCCCGCGGAGGTGCCCGTACACCGCCTCGACGGCGGCCTGCTGGTAGTCACGGAGTTCCATCTGTGCCGATCTCCCGAATCTCGATGCGTGCCGATCCGCCCTCCACCACCTCGCCCCGCACCACGCGCAGGTCGTCGATCTGCGAGTCGTCGAGGTACGCGCCTCCCTTGCCCACCGAGTCGAGCATCGCCTTGAGCGCGTTGTCGACGTCCCTCCGCCTGCGGTCCGGCGGGAAGAGCGTGACCAGGACGGCGAGCCGCCCGGTGAGCGGCCTCGTGCCCGCGAGGAGCGAGCGCACCCTGCTGCGGTAGCGCCGCCCCTCGCGGCTCACGAGGGTCTTGCCGCCGACATGCCGCCAGTAGTGGTTCACCGACGGCGGGTACGGCAGCATGAAGGTGCGCGTCAGCGCTTCCAGGGCGCTCCTCCCGCCGCGCCGCGCGGCGTCGATGCGGGCGCCTCGCGCTTGGCGAAGCCCTTCACGACGTTGGCCATCTCGCCGTTGTCGTCGCGCTTCCTGAGCGCCACCGTGATCGAGAGCGGCAGGTCGTGCAGCTCCGACGAGTCGGTGGGCGCCATCACGCCGACGGCACGGCAGATGGAGGACAGGTTCCCGCGCGCGATGCGCACGGTGGTGTCGTTCACGTGCTTGAGCGTGAGGCGCTCCCAGACGCGGCGGCCCTTGTAGGGGCCCTCGAGCACCTCGAAGACGAGCTCCAGGTACTCGCCCGCGCCGTTCTTCGTGGGCTTGGTCGTGCTGTCGACGATCGCGGCCACGTACTTGCCCGCCGGGATGGGCTCGAAGCTCGAGTTGGGGTCGACGTCCGCTGCGTTGAAGTTGATGAATGCCATGGTTGGTTCGCTCCTTGCTGGTTCAGCTCTCGGTGACGGCCGTCTCGATGGGGTTCTCGCCACGCGCGTAGGCCGCGTAGACACGGTGGTCGAGTGGGATCTCGTCGGGCAGCGCGAGGCGGTTCTTCGCCACGTGCGCCGGTCGCTCGGTGGTGCGGAGGATGCGCTCGCCGGTGCCGATCGCCTGGACGCGCTTGCGGTCGAAGCCCTCGGTCGCCGTGCGCGTGTGCACGCGGTAGGTGGCGAAGAGCACCTCGTCGCACCACTCCTGCACGAGCGCGCTGGCGAGCTTCTGCAGGCGCGGCGCGTAGCGGTCGTAGGTCTCGGTCTCGGGGTTGGCGAACTTCTCGATCTGCGCGTGCGCGACGAGGATCACCTCCATGCCGCGCTCGTTGCGGAGGGCGTCGAGCCCGGCGAGCACCTCGCGCCAGAGGGGCAGCGCGAAGACGTAGCCCTTGCCGTAGCCGATGTCCTCGATGCTCTCGACGCTGCGCTTCTGGCAGACCTCCGCGTGGATCAGCCGCTCGAGCCAGTCGAGGCTGTCGACGACCACGGTGCGGTAGCCGTGCTCCTCGGTGTAGAGCTCGCCGAGCGCGTTCAGGACGTCGCCGAAGCGTGCGGACAGCGGGAAGCGGTCCGTCTCGACGCCCGCGAGGCCGTCCTCGGTCTGGATGAACACGGGCCGCTCGGCCATCGCGCCGAACGTCGTCTTGCCGATGCCGTGGGTGCCGTAGATGAGCACGCGGCGCGGTGGCGCGGACTTGCCTCGCTGGATCTGCTTGATGAGCTTCATTGGTTTCCCCTGTGGGTTGGTGATGGATGGAAAAGTTGGTTCAGGAACGGTCGAACTGCCGCATGGACTCGAAGCCCGTGGGCCAGGTGTCGCTCTCGCGGCAGCGGATGAGCTCGGCCATGGCGGCCTCGTTCTCCCGGCGCGCGGCGTCGAGCACGGCGGGTGCGACGTGCCAGCAGCCGGTGCGGTAGGGCTCGCGCTTCTCGACGGCCACGATGTGGACGGGCAGCTCCGCCCCGGTCGCCGCCTCGAGCACGGCGCGGTAGAACGCGAGCTGGTGCAGGTATCCGAAGGCGCGGGCGTCGAGCTCGAAGCTGTCCATGCGGTCGCAGGTCTTCAGGTCGACGATGCCCGCGCCGCCCGAGGGATTGATCCAGTCGATCCGCGCCTGGCACGCGTGGCCCGCGTACTCGGCGCGCACGACGCCCTCCGCGACGCCGTCCTCGAGGAGCGACGACGCGATCGCGTGGCCACGCACGCTGGCCGACATCTCCTCGATGAGCGCGGCGTCTGCATCCGAAAGCGCTGGCTTCCCGAGGCGCTCGGCCCACTCGGCGAACGCCTTCGTGCCGCTCCCGTAGGGAAGGCCCGTCTTCGGGTTCACCGGCCCGCCGACGGCGAACTCGGCCTCGAAGCGCCCGCGTCCCTCGAGGATCAGGACGTGCGCGGCGCGGCCGACGACGAAGGCGTCGCTGTCCTTGCGCGGGATGAGGCCGAGCTGCTTCTTCCGGTAGAGCGCCGGGCAGCGGCGGAAGTCGCCGAGGGCGTGCGAGGAGAGGTGCTCCTTCGCCCTGGCGTGGTAGGTGTCCGAGGGCTCGCGGATGATCTTGCGGAGGTCGACGTCGGTCGTGAGGGTCATGGGTCTTGGTCCTTCGAGGTCGTGCGGCCACAGGTCGCGCGTGAACGCGCCCTGCCCGGTTCGCACGAGCGGCAGGTGGTCGGATGGGTTGTGGGGGAACAGCGACGCGAGGAGGGAGAGGAGGCGTTTCAGGTGTCGCGCCCCCCGCAGTGCTGGAGGTTGAACGCCTCGAGCGTCACGGTCTCCTCGCTCCAGATGTCGGCCTTCAGCTGCTTGCCGAGGACGTGACGGAGCATGCGCGCCATGGCCTGCCCCTCGGGCCTGTCGAGCGAGATGCCGACGCAGAGCGGATCCGTGCCGATCCGGTAGGTGATGTCCGCGTTGAGCTGCTCGGCACCGAACAGTCCCTCGCAGCACTCGATGACCATGGCGATGACCTGGCTGCCGGTGATGAAGTGGGCGGGGTTCGCAAAGCTGAATGTCGCGATCGTGATGGCCTTGCGCATGCAATCCTCCACCCCTCTATCTCCGCAGCCGAAACGAAAGTCCTCCGCTTTCTGGCGATCACGTGCTGATTTTCTTTTGGTCGCAGACGGCGCGCAGCAGCGCGACGGCATGGCAGCACTGGCGGTACGACATCCCGAGTCGAACGCATGCCGCATTTGGTGAACAGTCGCTGAGAGCTAACGCGACCTCGGCGAGCCTCGGGGGCAGCGCGCGCAGCAGCGCGCGGACAGTGTCCTCGCGCTCGATTGCAGCCGTGAAGTCGCGCTGCGTGCGGCCGCTCGCCCTGGCCAGCGCATCGGAGAAGACGGCGTCGGCGGAGGCCTGGCTGGATACGACGCACTCGATGCTCACCGTGGTCCACTCGGCCCGACGCGACTCGGCGGCCCTCGTGCGCAGCATCGAGATCGCGCCGTTGTGCGCGGCCTTGCTGGCGAAGGTGCCGATGCTCGAGAGCGCCGGGTCGAAGACCTGGAGTCGGATCGCGACCTCGAGGCGGAGATCGGCTGCGATGTCCTCTCGGGCGACGCGGCGGAACAGCCTGATCTTCGAGAGGCGCCGCGCGTTCTGCTTGATCGCGTGGACGACGGCGGGGTGCGTGAGGAGGTCGGACGGGTTCGCTGGCTTGCTCTGCTTGCTCAATGGCTTGCTCCGCTTGCGCGACCCGCGGAACGCGGCGTCGGCGAGCAGAGGTTCACGGGAGCAGGGAGCAGCCCGGGTACCGCGCCAGATCGAAGTGAGGACTATCTCAGTAGCAGCAGGAGCAGGCCGGGAGCAGCGGAGGAGCAGCGCTGCTACTTCCGCTTCAGGATGGGTCGAAGCTCGTCGTCCAGGGTCTGGGTATGGATCGAAACGGGCAGTGGCTCGAGCGGCTTGAGGTCCTTCTTGAGCTCGCGCACGAGCGACTTGATCGCGCCTTCCGAGACCTTTCCCGCGCGGTTGTCCTTCCAGGGTGTTCCCGGCCCGCAAAGGGACGCGTGGCTGATCGGCACGCCAGGTCGATCAAGCATCAGCCGCAGCAGGATCAGGCGGCGGTGCCGCTGTCCATCGAGCGTGACGCTCCTGTCGCCGCAGTAGACGGTCATCAGGTCCATGTCGATGGTGAAGGCCGACGAGCCTGTGCTCGGTTCATCCGGCTGCTTCGATCGCGGATGCGCCTTGGGCCTGCTGGATGCCGAGGCCTGCGGCTCCGCCGCTGCGGCTGGCTGCGACGGTTGCGATTGACCGACGACCTGGTCGATCAGGTCGCTGATCGACGGCTTGCCCTTGCGGCGCTCCGCCTCCGATTTCCTGCCTTCGCGCTCGCGGCGCTTGATGTGCAGCAGGATCCGCTTCCGCACCGAGTCGAGGGAATCCCTGTCCGCATCGGTCAGGCATCCGAGGCCATCGCCGAAGCGGAGGGCCAGCCTCGCCATGAACTGCTCGCCGAGTTGCAGCTGACTGAACATGTACTCGGTCATCAGGTCGCGGCCGTCCGGGTCTACGCAGGTGATGGAATCGATCACGGCCGCGATCGCCTTCTTCCCCGCATCGAAGAGGTCGCACTCCGCGAGCTCCGGCAGCGAGCGCTCCACGAGGAGCGATAGTGCCTCGATCTCCCGGGTGAGCGGGTGGGGCACGTAGATCGCGCCCGTCGAGTAGCAGCCGCTCGCGTCGTTCAGGAGCCGCCAGCACTCGCGCACGATCTGCGCATGCCTGACCATGCACTCGTGATGCGCATCGGACGACTTGAGTAGCGCAGGCAGCACGTCGCGGAGGTCGTCCGCATGCATCTTGATGGTCCTGCATGTTGTCCCGATTCGCCGGAAGGTCTCGTCGGTCGCGGCGAACTCCTCCAGGCCGAGGTTGGCGGCGATTGCCTGAGACCGGTTCAGCTCCTTTCGAACCCGAACCATCGCCGCAGGCTTCAGCTCGACAGAGGAAAACGCGACGAGACCGGCCGCGAGTCCGGGCTCCTCCTCGGCGATGAGTTCCGTGAGGTGTTCGTAGAACTCGCGACTCTCCACCTCGAGCAGCACCGCGCCGTGCCCGGCGAATGCTGGCCTCGTGTCGCCGAAGTGGGTCTCCGGGTCCTTGGCGACGACGAAGACCGTCGAGGTGCGTGCGGGGGAGTTGCCGAGGCGTGCCGATCGATCGCCCGAATTCGTCATGTCGTTTCACCGGAAGGCTGTTCACGCGCGTGACCTCGCCGCGATGCCTCCGTTGGCAAACGCGGACAACGCATCTCGGGGTCCCCGTGGCGTGATCTGGTTGAAGAGCCTCGGTAGGATACCGAATGATCGGTATTTGTTTGGTATGTCAATAACCGTTGGGAGAACCTGTCTACGGGCCCAGGCTGGCCCACATCCGAGCCTGCTTCTCCCAGCAGGGCTCGCCCGCGATCCGGCGGAGCTTGCGCTCGTTGACCGGGTCGCGCCTTCCTCTAACTGCCTTCAGGGAAAGCACTTGTTCCTGAATCGCCGGTGCAAGGAGCGTCAGGTTCATGATCTGGGTCATCCGGGGCTGGGTGACCTTGAGGCGCCGGGCGAGGGCCGACTGGTCGTGGACCGCGCCGGACCGGATCTGCTCCTCGAAGCGGATCGCGAGGGCCAGCAGCTTGGACACGCTCGGCACCCGGGTTTCGGGCTGCGGAGGCCCCGCCAGTGTCGCCGCTTGGGTCGCCGCCGGGGACGCCACGACCAGCCGCTTGCCAGCGGAGGTGTTCTTCACTTCGATCCGCCGTTTCACGCTGATCATGCCGCCGCCTCCTCGTCCTGCGTTTCCACCGTGCCCAGGTCCTCGCCGCGGAAGACCACCTCGATGCTCGAGTCGCCGCTGTCGAACTCGACGCGCCCGATCGCGAGCCGCACGAGCTCGACCTGCTCCTTCGGCTCCAGCGTGGCCCACACCGCCTCGAAGTCGCCGAGGAGGGCCGCGAGCCTGCCGTCGGACGGCTTCCCGCCGCGGGTCAGCGACGTCCGCACGGCGCGCCTCACCTCGGGCCGCTTGCAGTACCGGCGGAGCTCGTCGACCACGAGCTGCTCGATCTCGAGCGCTGGCAGCGTCGGGTGCGGGCACGTCTTCCGGCCAAGGCGCAGCGCCGACGCGCAGGTGTAGTAGCGGTACTTGCGCGCGTCCTTGCCCTGGAAGACGTGCGTCATCACCGAGTCGCAGTGCTTGCACCGCAGCACCTGCTTCAGGAGCGCGTTGTAGCGGTTCCTGAAGTCGTTCCCGCCGAGGCGCCCGTTGTGCTGCAGAAGCTCCTGCACGGCGTCGAAGGTCTCGGCGTCGACGATCGCCGGGTGCTCGCCCGCGAACCATTCGCCCTTGTGCGGGATCTCGCCCCGGTAGATGCGGTTCACGAGCAGCGTGTAGATCGTGCTCCGGCAGTACGGCTCGCCGCCGTGCGCGCGGCCCGCCCGCGTGACGATCCGCTTCGTCAGGAAGCCCCGCTCGACGACCTGGCGCGTGCACTCGATCAGCGAGCCCGTGTGCAGGTAGAGCGCGAAGATCTCGCGCACCTGCTCCGCCTCGGCCTCGTTGAGCACGAGCTTCGGGCTGCGCATGCTCCGGTCGACGTCGTAGCCGAGCACCGGCCTGCCGCCGGTCCACTTGCCCTTGCGCTTGTGGGCCGCGAGCTTGTCGCGGATGCGCTCGCCGATGATCTCCCGCTCGAACTGCGCGAAGGAGAGCAGGATGTTCAGGGTCAGCCTGCCCATCGAGTGCGTCGTGTTGAACTGCTGCGTCACCGACACGAACGACACCCCGTGCGTCTCGAACACCTCGACGAGCTTCGAGAAGTCGGTGAGCGACCGGCTGAGGCGGTCGACCTTGTAGACCACCACGCAGTCGATCCTGCCCGCCTTGATGTCCTCGACGAGCGCGGCGAGCGCCGGGCGGTCGAGGTTGCCGCCGGAGAAGCCGCCGTCGTCGTAGCGGGTGGGCACGAGGCGCCAGCCCTCGTGTGCCTGGCTCCTGATGTACGCCTCCGCGCTCTCGCGCTGGGCGTCGAGGCTGTTGAAGTCCTGGTCGAGGCCCTCCTCGGTCGACTTGCGGGTGTAGATCGCGCAGCGCACGGCCTTGCGGTCGCTCCGTTCGGTCTCGCGGCTCCTGCGCGGCTTGATCATGCGGCCACCTTCACCAGCCTGAAGAACCGGAAGCCGTTGATGTGCGAGCCGGTCACGGCCTTCGCGATGGCGGACAGGGAGTCGTACCGCTCTCCCTTGAACTCGAAGCCCGTCGAGAGCACCGTGACCCGCAGCGTCTCGCCCTTGTACCGGCGCACGATCGCGTGGCCCGGGCGGGGGAGCCGCTCGTCGCGGGTCCCGTCGGCGTTGGGGGCCACGACCCCGAGCACGCGCGCCCGGGGCGGCGTGGCGCGGACCGCGGCTCCTTCGGGCTCGCCGTTGGCCAGCTCCGCGGCGCGTGCGAGCGCCTCCTGGCTCAGCCCGCCGTGGGCTGCGGCCTGCAGCAGCCAGAGGATGCGCCGGACCATGTACTGGCGGTTGCGCGTGCGCGAGTCGTGTCCGCTGACCTGTCGGTAGCGGCGCTTGAGCGCGCTCATCGTCATCGCCTCGAGCTCCCCGCGCTCGCTCGCGAGGTCGAAGGCCTGTTCAGTCGCGGTCATCCGGTCTCCTTGCTTCGGGATGGCATCCGCGGCATCGCCGCGTGGCCCACAGTGACGCTCGACTCGGCCTGAAGATCAAGGCATGTAGCGGGGTCAACGGCGAGGATTTCGTCATCGCCGCTGCGCCGCCGGATGTCGTCCAGCCGCCGGATGCCGCGGGCGAGGAGGTCGCCGATCGCGCGCATGCGGGCGGCGTGGGGGATGGGGTCTTCGATGTGGTCTGGCATGTCGAGGGTCGGAGGGGCACGCCTCCATCCCTCTATCTCCGCAGCCAAAACGAAAGTCCTCCGCTTTCTTGGCGGAGGGTGTCAGATTTCTGTGCCGCTATTTTGTCCGCATGCCGTACGAAAGACTGTCAGCCGAGTTTTACGACCTCGACAAGCCGATCGGCTGCGACTATCCCGATGTTCACTTCGTGCTGGACCGACTCGGTGGACTGCCGTGCGATGCCTTGGTCCTCGAGCCCGCCGTTGGCACCGGTCGCGCGATCGTCCCCCTCCTGCGCGCGGGCCACCGTGTCCGCGGAGTCGACCAGTCGCGATCGATGATCGAGCGGTGCGAATCCAATCTCTTAGGAGCGGGGCTGCAGGCCGAGCTCAAGTGTGGAGATTTCATGGATCCCGTCTGCGTCCCGCCCGCGAGTTGCGACGCGGCCATCCTGACCTTCGGAACGTTGTCGCTCTTCGAGCCCGGCCCCGCATCCGACGCGGCGCTTCGAGCGCTGCATCGATCGTTGCGCCCGGGCGGTGTGCTCATTCTCGATCTCTACGAGCGTCCGGGAGATGCGCGCGGCGAGCGTTCGACGGCCGATCATGGGCTTGTTGAGACGAGATCGGTCATGCGCCCCGATGGCTCATCGATTGAGCTCCTGATCCGACGCACTGGTTCCGCAGATTGCCGCCGCACGACTCTTCGGCTCGGCTACCACCTGAAGTCGGCAGGAGGCGAAGTCGTCGCGGAAGAGCACGAGACCCTTGTCCTGTGGAACCTCGATCGCGCGATGATCCGCACGGCTCTACACAAGGCAGGCTTCGACGAAGTGGTGGAGTTCGAGAACTTCGGCTATGGGCCCGTCCGGTCAGACGGACATATTCCAGTCGGACTGGTCGCGTCGAAGTCACGATGACGACGAGGGCGGGCGCGGGATCTCATGCCGACTCATCACCCGAGACTTCGGCATTCCGCGCCCTCCGCGCCGTCCGGATTTCGTCCGAAGCGCCTCGGTTGCTTATGAGTTCGTGCATTTCGGCCTCGGGAACCGTGAACCAGAGACTTTTCGGGGCGCGAGGTCTCTCGATGCGCGGAGAGACAATCCGCAGGCACGACTGCGAGGGTCGCCCACGCACTCGGCCGCGCCACTCCGCTGGCCCACCGCGAGAGACCTCCGCGCACGCAACCCCTTGTCGCAAAAGCGCGTACGCACGCCGCCAAACGCGAACGCCCCGGCCGCGAGGCCAGGGCGTTCACTCTAAACCTGCTGGCGCGCCAGTTTCGCGCGCGCCTCTTGAAGTAGCGGGGACTGGATTTGAACCAGTGACCTCCGGGTTATGAGCCCGACGAGCTACCAGGCTGCTCTACCCCGCAGTCGAGTCGCACATCATAGGGGGGGCCGGGGATTCGTCAAGCTGGTTGCGGGTGGGCTGTGGGTGGGTGCGACTTTGGGGCCTGTCGCTGGGCCTCATGGGCTTGGCGGGCCCTTTGGACCTGCCGGGACCGCGCGCGGGGCGTGGGGCGCTTCGGGCGGCGCTCCGGTGTTCAGGAGGGCCATGAACTCGGTGAAGCCGCGGCAGTCGAGCGCGGCCCGGGCCACGGCCTTGTCGTTGAAGGTCTTCGCGATCTCGGCGAGGAGTTCGAGTTGGGCTTCAGCGGCGGTGTCGGGGGTGATGACGAGAAAAACAAGTTTGGACGGCTGGCCGTCGTGCGAACGGAAGTCGATGCCTTGCGGCGCGAGTCCCACCGCGACGAGCGGTCGGTCGAGTCCCGCGAGTCGTCCGTGCGGGATCGCGAGCCCGTGCACGAGTCCGGTCGCCATGATCCGCTCGCGGTCGAGCGCCGCTCGGGCCGCGTCGTCGGGGATGAGTCGCTCGTGGGCGCGCGAGAGCGCGGCACTGAGCTCGCGGATCGCCTCTTCGGCCGTCGTCGCGCGAAGCGCGGGCACGAAGCCCTTCCATGACATGCAGTCCGCGAGTCGGACTGGCTTCCGGCGACGCAGGATGCGCTGAATCGCAGGTCCGGCGAGCATTGAGGTGACCACCGCCATGACGACCAGGGCGACGAAGAGTCGCTCGCCGATCAGGCCCGCCTGCATCGCGAGCGTCGCGAGCACGATCTCCATCGCTCCGCGGGCATTGAGCGCGAAGCCGATCGACCAGGCGTGCCTCGGCGGGAATCCTGCGAGCCGCGCCCCGAGCGAGCCGCCCAGCAACTGGCCGACGCAGGCCACGGCGAGCACGATCGCGACGAGGCCGAGATCGAAATGCGCGAGGAAGTTGACCTTCAGGCCGATCGACGCGAAGAAGATCGGCGCGAAGACGCTGCCGACGAACTGGTCGAGCGTTCGCCTCGCCTTCTCGCGCATGTGCGGCGAGTCGCCGAGCGCCACGCCCGCGAGGAACGCCCCGAAGATCGCATGGATGCCGATTGCCTCCGTGGCGGCTGCTGCGAGGAGCGCGGCCGTGAGCGTGAAGGCGAGGACGCCCATCGGCCAGCTCGTGTTGGCGTGAATCCACGGCAGGCTGCGGTGGAATGCCCATCGGCCGAGCGTCAGCATCGCCGCGGCGAAACCCAAGGCGAGGATGACCGTCGTGGCGATCGACCCAGGGCTCGTCCCTTCCGGCGCCATGAGCCCGAGCACGACCGCGAAAATCGTCCATCCGACGAGGTCGAGGAAGATCGCCGTCGCGATCACCATCATGCCGACCTCGGTCCTGAAGAGATTCAGGTCCATCAGCGTCTTCGCGATCACCGGCAGCGCGGCGATCGACATCGCCACGCCGAGAAAGAGCGCGAAGGTGATGGTGCCCGCCTCGGTCTCGCTGCCCATGACCGTCGGCGCCAGCCAGCCGAGCGTGGCGCCGATCGTGAAGGGAATGAGAAGCGCGGACGAGCCGATGATCGCTGCCGAGCGGCGCAGCCGCACGATCGTCGAGAGATCCACCTCCATTCCCGCCACAAGCAGGAAGAGGACGACCGCGAAGGTCGTCATCCCATGCATCACGAGCGCGTTCGGCCCCTCGGACGGAAAGAGAAATGTCTGCGCCGCGGGGAGCACCGCACCGAGCACGGTCGGGCCGAGCAGGATGCCGGCGAGAATCTCGCCGAGCACCGCCGGTTGGCCGAACCGACGGGCGATCTCGCCGAGCAGCCTGGCGCAGCCGAGCAGCGCCGCGAGGCCGAGAAGCATCACCAGAAGTTGGTCGTGCGTCAGCGTCGTCATGCGCCGCGATCGTCCCCCAGAGGACCACCACGCCGGTCATTCTACGGTCGGGCGTCCGTCAATCGGCCGGGACGCAGCGGGAGAGCGCCCACGCGCGCGTCTCGGCGATCCGGTCGGCCATGATGACCGAGATTGGGGGGCTTTCCTCATAGCTTTCGATGAGGTCGTCCGTCGTAAGCAGGCGACGGTCGTCTGCGAACGCCCGACGAAGCGCGCTCTCCATGCCGGCTTCGAGCTCGGCGCCGCTGAAGCCCGCGGTCGCGGCGACGACGCGTGACAGATCGATGGAGTTCACATCGCGCTTTCGCTTGCGGAGATGGATCTCGAGGATCGCCCGGCGCACCTCATCATTGGGCAGGTCGACGAAGAAGACCTCGTCGAAGCGGCCCTTGCGGAGCAGTTCGGGCGGCAGGGCGCTGATGTCATTCGCGGTCGCGGCGAGGAAGGTCGGCGCGGTGCGCTCCTGCATCCAGGTCAGGAGCGTGCCGAACATGCGGCGCGAGAGGCCGCCGTCGCTCGACTGCAGGCTCGCGCTCGCGAAACCCTTTTCGATCTCGTCGATCCACAGAACGGCCGGCGCCATGCGATCCGCCTGGGCGAGCGAGTCGCGCAGCCGTCGCTCGCTCTCGCCGACGAACTTGTCGTAGAGGGCACCGGCGTCGAGGCGGAGGAGCGGGACTTGCCAAGCCGTTGCGACGGCCTTGGCGGCAAGGCTCTTGCCGGCTCCCTGGACGCCGAGGAGCAGCATGCCGCGCGGAGGGTGCAGACCGAAGGACGCCGCCTCCTCGCTGTCGCGGATGTCGCGCTCGGCGAGCCAGCGCTTCAGTCGACGCAGGCCGCCGATCTGGTCCATCGAAACGGGCGCCTGGACAAATTCAAGGACGCCGCCGAGGTGCACGCAGGCATTTCGCTTATGGACGAGCACGCGTTCGAGATCGCTGTCGTCGAAGCGATCGTCCTCGGCCGCTGCCAGGGCGATGACGCGCGCAGCCTGACGGCGCGTCAGCCCTCGCAGGCTGCGGACGATCGCGGCGAGCGTCGAGCGCCGCACGGCCGCCTCGATCTTTCGCGTCTTCTTCACATCGCGGATCGCCTCCTTGATGATGCCCTCGAGTTCCACATCGTTCGGCGTCGGGAGCGTCACGCGGTGGGCGTCGGCCTCGATCTCGTCCGGAAGGCGAGCGCTCCGCTCGACCAGCACGATCGCGCCGTACAGGCCGCGCATGCGGGCGACCGCCTCCTTGAGGGCTCGGGCGGTGCGGGCATCGGAGAGGTGACTGGCGAGGTCGTAGAAGACGGTGACCGTCCGCTTCGCGGGCGCCCGGAGGGCGAGCCATGCGAGGGCTGCCGCCGGGTGATCGGTCTCCTCGACGGGGGCGGCGGCGAAACGAGCCTCGCCGAGACCGAGGACGGCGCTCCAGCGGCGATAGGGGACATCGTCGGGAATCGCGGCAAAAAGGTGCTCCCGCACCTCCACCTCATCGTCGGTCTCGATCACGACCAGGGGGTGCGTTCCGTCCAACTCGCGGCGCAAACGCTCAACGGGGGAGAGGCGGGTGTGGGGCATGGTCAGGAGTCGGCGGAAGGGGCCGGAGGGGAGGGGGGCAGCATACGGTCCCTCGTCGGGGACACAATTGCGGGAATTTTGGCTGGCTCTCTCGGATGCGGGGTAGTAGCGTCATTGCATATGGTGGGGGCACCAAGAGCTATCGTGCGCTGCGCGCGATCGGGATTCGTCTCGAGAGCGTGCATCGCGGTCACGGCGGTCGCGGCGTCAGGCATCGTTGCGGATATCGCTTCCGCACAGGCCAGCTTTCTTGAACAGGCCGAGCAGCGCGGGCTCGCCTATACCGTCACCCAAGGCGCGTTCGGCGGGTCGTGGCAATATGGCTGCGGGGTCGCGCTCGCGGACTTCGATGGGGATGGCGACCTCGATGTGGTCGCCTCGGGCGGAGAGGCGACGGCGGGAATCCCCTCGCTCGCGGTGTTCGCCAACGATGGAGCTGGCTTCTTCGTCGATCGGACCTTCAGCGCCGGGCTCGGCTCGCCGTCGAAGCCGTCGGGCCTCGCCGCCGCCGACTTCGATGGCGACGGCGACCTCGATCTGTGCGTGACGCGATGGCTCGGACCTCCGATCCTCTTTCGCAATGACGGCAATTTGCAGTTCGTCGACATCACCGCCGCAGCCGGAATCGTGACGCCGCAGCTCGCCGCCGGCGGTGGCGCGTCGTGGGCCGACTACGACGGCGACGGTTGGCTTGACCTCGTCATCGCGAACCGTACCAATCCAGGTGCGCCGACGAAGAATCGGCTCTTTCGGAATCTCGGCAACGGGACCTTCGCGGATGTGGCGCCGGCCGCAGGCGTCGCCGACGCGATGGCGAGCTTTCAGGCGTCGTGGAGCGATATCGACGGCGACGGGGATCTCGACATGTATGTCGCCAACGACAAGGGTTCGCCGGGCATCGCGTGGAATCGCCTCTTCATCAACCAGGGAAACGGATCCTTCGTCGAGGACCTCTCGAGCGGGGCGTCGATCGCGATCGACGCGATGGGCGTCTGCTTCGCCGATCTCAACGGCGATCTCATGCCGGAGATCTTCGTGGCGAACGTGCCGAGCGGCAACGTCCTGCTGACCCGCACCACGGCCGGTCCGTTCGTGAATCTCGCATCCCAGGCCGGCGTGTTCGGCGCCGCGACCTGTTGGGGAGGCATCGGCTTCGACGCGGACCATGACGGCGACACGGACCTTTTCTTCACGACCAGTTCGTCGGGAAAGAATTTCTATTGTGAACAGAACGGGGCGTGGCCCCTGCTCGAGCGATCCGAGCTCGCCGGCCTCGCCTCGCCCGGCGAGTCCTACTGCCATGCGGCCGGCGACATCGACAACGACGGCGACATCGATCTTCTCGTTCAGAAGCGCAACGAGAATCTGCGGCTCTTCATCAATCAGGTCAATCTCCTGCCCGGCCGGCAGTGGGTGAAGTTCGAGCCGCTGGGCCTCGGAGCGGACGCATCCGCGATCGGGCTCCAGCTTACGGCGACCTTCTCGACGGGAACGGCGTGGCGCCAGGTCGAAGCCGGGAGCGGCTACAAGTCCCACTCGCCGGCGACGCTGCACTACGGCATCGGCGGTGCGCCGCACGCGGGCACCGTCGTGGCCCGATGGCCGAACGGTGCGGGGACGCGCACGCTGAGCGGCTATCCCGCGAATCGGATGTGGCTGCTCGTGCCGAACGCGAGGCTCGGCGACGCCGACCGGGACGGCACGCTCGGATACGCGGATCGTGCGGCGCTCCTCGCGGCGCTCGGCGCACCCTTCGCCGTCGGCGGCGAGTGGTTCGACTTTGACGGCGATGCGGATGTGGACGCCGATGACGAGCGCCGCTTCCTCGAGCGCTACTGCGATCTCACCGGCGATCGTGCGGTCAGCGCCGAGGACTTGGCGCTCCTGCTCGGCCGTTGGGGCGATCGCGCAGCGGCGCCTGCCGAGGGGGACTTCGACGCCGATGGCGCCGTCGGCGGCGGGGATCTCATGCTCCTGCTCGCGGGGTGGAGCTGACGGCGGCGCGCTGTCGTGCTAGTGTGGTGTTTCAGAAATTCGCGAACAGTGCGGCGCGGCATGTTTGCGTCTGGCAAGCAGCCGCGACGAGGCGTATGGAGTCATACGGCGAGGAGCGGCGACGCCGCCAGACGCGAACAGGGCCGCCGCAATGGAAGCGAATTTCTGAAACACCACACTAGTACGGCACATGCGACGCCGACTGTCGTGCGAGGCGCACCGTCGCCTCGATCGCGTGACGGATCGGCGGCGGCACGCCCTCCAAGCCCCGATCGCGGGCCGCTTCGGCGACTTCGACGGCCATGCCCGGCTTGGAGCGGGCGCGGATCGCGCGCTCGATGGTCGGCGTCGGATTCTCGACCTTCGGACGCTTGGCGAAGCGCTTCGGCGCCGTCACCCGCACCGCGTTGCGGTACACATCCGCATAGCCGGCGTGCCAGAGCGCGTGTTCGAGATCGCGCTCGTCCAGACGCGTCACATGATCGTGCGTGGGTCGCGGGCCGAGGAGCGAGACCGCCGCTTGGGCGTAGCCGCTGCCTGCGGAGTCGCCGTCGGCGAGGAGGTGCCATCCGATGCCGAGATCGTCCGCGAGCTTGATGAGCGGCGCGACGCCGCATTGGGCGAACTCCATGATGCGGATGCCCTCGACGGCGAGGTCGCAGCCGACGAGCTCGGCGAACTGCGGCATGAGCCAGAACTCCGTCTCGCCCTCGACCAGCAGCCATGCTCGGGCGAAGAACGCGGAGCCGCGGTTGGCCTTCACATGAAATCCGACGCGGCGGAGTTCGTCGCCCGCGAGGGTCGTGCGCTCCAGCCGATGGACGCGCGTCATCCGCTCGGTGCGCACGAGTCTGCGGAGCGCGGGCAGCGGGAGCATCGAGAGCAGGTCGCCGGAGTTCGTGGTGATGAGCTTCTGGGCCGGGATCGCCTCGATGATGTTCGCGACGGCGGCGAGCAGCACGGGATGCAGGTTCGCTTCGGCGTCCTCGATCGCGATGATCGGAAAGGCGCCCGGACCGAAGGTCTGCACCGCGCGGGCGTCGAGCAGCGCGCCGAGCACCAGCATGAGCGCCATGCTCCGGGCGGCGAGACTGACGCCGGTGCCGGTCGGCGCGTGCGGAATAGAGGGAAGAAAGTGACGGACGCGCTCGCGCAGTCGTTCGCCGCCGAAGCGTTCGACATAGGCCCGCGCGGCGGTGAGTCCGCCGCTCACGACGAGGTCGTGGTCGGGCTCGTGCGGGCGCATGAGCGCCTCGTAGGCGTCGGTGATCTCCGCGGCGAGGCGGTCCTCGAGCGAGACGGGACGGGCGGGCGCGTCGACGCGCCGCGAGCGCGAGGGGCGGGTGAAGTATCGATCGGCCTTCAGGAGCAGAAAGGGACAGCGTTCGCGAAGCAACTCGACGAGCGCGGCGTCGGGCACCGGACCGCGCGGTGACCCGGATCCGTCCACGCAGCGGAGTTCGACCCGCGGATCCGTGTGCCCCGCCGGGATCGGCGATGCGGCCGACTCCTCCGGCCGGGCCCGGATGCGCAGGCTGAACCGGCGGTTTCCGTTCGGGCTGAGATACACATGAGGGCGAATCGGCGCGTAGCGCGGATCCTCGTCCCACTCGCCCTCGGTCGACTCGCGAAATCCGAGCTCGAACTCCATCGGTGCGGCGGGATCCTCGCCGACATCCTCCGCGGTGAAGGAGAAGCGCCCGTCGTCCGCGCCGGGGCCCAGACACGCGAGCAGCGCGTCGAGCAGGTTCGACTTGCCGTAGGCGTTCTCGCCGATGAGCGCCGTCACCGGATCGATCGGCAGGGCGAGCGAGCGGATGCCGCGATAGTTCCTGATGCCGACGAAGCCGAGCCGCATGAGGGGAGTGTCCGCTGGGGATGGACCCGACGCAAGGAGCGGGGCACGCCGCACGCGTGATTCCGCTACGATTCGGGGCCTTTCGGAGAGTCCCCCAGTGGCCGCACCCGCCAACACCGACACCACCCGCGTCATCTACTCGATGCTCGGCGTCTCGAAGACGATCGATCGCAAGGTCATCCTCAAGGACATCAGCCTTTCCTACTACTACGGCGCGAAGATCGGCGTCCTGGGCCTGAACGGCAGCGGAAAGTCCACGCTGCTGAAGATCATGGCCGGCGTCGACGCCAACTACGAAGGCAAGGTCTGGGCCGCCCAGGGCTACTCGATGGGATATCTCGAGCAGGAGCCGCTGCTGAACGAGACCCGTACCGTGATCGAGGTCGTGCGCGAGGGCGCTCAGGAGATCTACGACCTTCTCGCGGAGTACGATCGGGTCAACGAGAAGCTCGGGACCGACATCGATGCCGATGAGATGGATCGCCTGCTCAACCGCAGCGGCGAACTGCAGGAGAAGCTCGACCGCGTCGGGGCGTGGGATCTCGACAGCCGACTCGAGATGGCGATGGACGCGCTCCGCTGTCCCCCCGCGGACCAGCCGTTGAACTCCTGCTCAGGCGGCGAGCGGCGACGCGTCGCGCTCTGTCGGCTTCTGCTTCGAACGCCGGACATCCTGCTGCTCGACGAGCCGACCAACCACCTCGACGCCGAGAGCGTCGCGTGGCTTGAGCAGCACCTCCAGAAGTACGAGGGCACGGTCATCGCCGTCACCCACGACCGCTACTTCCTCGACAATGTCGCCGGCTGGATTCTCGAACTCGACCGCGGCGAGGGGATTCCGTACAAGGGCAACTACTCCGGATGGCTCGATCAGAAGCGAAAGCGCCTCGAGGTCGAGGAGAAGCAGGAGAGCGTCCGCCAGAAGATGCTGGCCCGCGAGCTCGAGTGGATCCGGCAGAATCCGAAGGGGCGGCAGTCGAAGAGCAAGGCCCGCGTCGCGGCCTATGACCGGATGCTCTCGGAGTCGGGCGAGAAGCGGGCGAAGGAACTCGAGATCTTTATTCCCGCAGGCCCGCGCCTGGGCAATCTCGTCGTCGAGGCGAAGGGGCTCACGAAGGCGTTCGGCGATCGGCTGCTGCTCGACGGGGTGAACTTCTCGATTCCCCCGAACGCGATCGTCGGGATCATCGGCCCGAACGGCGCGGGCAAGACCACCCTCTTCCGCATGATCACCGGACGCGACCGGCCCGACTCGGGCGAGTTGCGCGTCGGCGAGACGGTCGTCATGAGCTATGTCGAACAGGGGCGCGACTCGCTGCCAGCGGGCAAGAGCATCTGGGAGGCGATCTCCGACGGCGACGACGAGCTGAAGCTCGGCGAGGTGAAGGTCAACAGCCGCGCGTATGTCGCCCGCTTCGGCTTCACCGGCAGCGACCAGCAGAAGGTCGTCGACAACCTCTCGGGCGGTGAGCGGAACCGCGTGCATCTCGCCCGCATGCTGAAGTCCGGGGCGAACGTCATCCTGCTCGACGAGCCCACGAACGATCTCGATGTGAACACCATGCGGGCCCTTGAGGAGGCGATCGAGCATTTCGCCGGCTGCGTCATCTGCATCAGCCACGACCGCTGGTTCCTCGATCGGCTCTGCACGCACATCCTCGCGTTCGAGGGCGACTCGCAGGTCTTTTTCTACAACGGCAACTTCACCGAATATGAGGAAGACCGGAAGAAGCGCATGGGCGAGGATCTCACGCCGCACCGCCTGAAGTATCGGAAGCTGACGCGGGCGTAAGCGCACGGCGGGCGGCTCGCTCGACCTCCTGGGGATCGTCGACACGGTCGTCGATCGGAATCTCGAAGCGTTCGCCGTCACCGCGCCCGGAGCGACCCTCGGCGCTCGCGCCGGCATGGGCGATCACCAGCAGCCAGCGGTGCGGATCGGTGCCGTCGCGGGTGAGCTCGGCGACCCGCCAGCCGTCGCCTCCGCGGCAGATGCGGTTGGGGCCGAGCACCGAGCTCGCGATGCCGTCGTCGCGGATGACATGCTGACCGAGCGCCGAACGCGAGAAGAGCCTGCGCAGCAGGACGGGGACGAAGAGAATTGGGAAGAGACCGAGGCAGCCGGATCCGAAGGTACTGGTGCCGAAGAGGAGCGGCACCGCGACCATCAGGAGCGGAAAGCCGATGCCGACGGTGCAGGCGACAAGAAACCAGCGGCGAACATGGGGCGGGATCTCGACTTCGACGATGACCCAGGACGCCGGCGGCTGCGGCGTGCCGCACTCGGGACAGGCCCCGCCCTCGCGGGGTTCGGAGCGGTAGCCACAATGGAGGCATGGTCGAAGCATGAGGCGGCGCGGTACAAGAGCGTCATGGAACCCGCTGCGCTTCCCGGACGGGGCGGAATTGCCCGAAGAATCGTAGCGCTGGCCGTGCTCTCGGCCTGCGCGACGGCGTTCCTCGTGGCCTGGTTCGGCTATCGGGCGGAGACCGCCGCCGCGCTGCGGGGTGTGGACGAGAAGCTGCGGGCTCTCGTGCTGTCGGCGGACGAACTCGTTTCGGCGGATCTTCGGCGGCGCATGCTCGCGGGCGAGGCGACCGCCGAGGACGCCGCCCGCATCACCCGGACGCTGACCGCGGTCGCGGATGAGGCGGATGTCGCGTACCTCTACACCTGTCGCGCCGACGGCGATCGCATCCTGATCGAGACCACCAGTCAGTCGGAGGAGGAGCGGGCCCGCAGCGAGCCTCCCGAGCTCGGACGCCCCTACGAGCAGCCGCCGCCGGAGCTGCGCGAGAGCCTCGCCGACGGCCTGACCCGCTACGCCGAGTACGAGGATGAATACGGTCGATTCCGCTCGATCTTCCGACCGGTCAACGACGAGACCGGGCGCTTCGTCGTCGCGGCGGACATGCGCCTCGACGATCTTCACCAGTTGGCCCGCACGAATCTCGTCTGGCAGGCGATCGCGGCGCTCGCGGTGCTTCTTCCGATCGTCCTCCTCGCGTCGTGGCTCGGGCGCCGCATCGCGCGGCCGATCACGGCCCTGGCCCACAGCGTGCGGTCCTTCGCCGACGATGACTTCTCCGACGATCGCCGGGCGATCGAGGCCCTCGAGCGCCTTGCGGCATCGGAGCGCGACGAGTCGCGGACGCTCGCGCTGGCGATCCTCGACCTCCGCCAGCGGCTCGTTCGCCACATCGGCGAGCTCGAGCGGGTGACCGCCGAGAAGGAGAGGATGACGGCGAAGCTCTCGATCGCCCGCGACATCCAGCGGGGACTGCTGCCGTCGTCTGCGCCGGTCGCGGTCGGCTTCGACATCGCCGGATGGAGCGAGGCGGCCGACGAGACGGGCGGCGATTTTTACGATTGGATGGAGACCGAGCGCGGCGACATCGTCTTCGTGCTCGCCGATGTGACCGGGCACGGCATCGGTCCATCGCTCATGGCGGCGGTCTGTCGCGCCTACGCGCGGGCGACGCTCGTCGAGGAGGCGCCGCTCGAGCCGCTGCTCGATCGGCTGAACCGGCTCGTCCATCGGGACGCGCGCGTGGGGCAGTTCGTGACCTTCTTCTCGGCGGTGCTCTCGCCGGCCTCGCGGCGGCTGACGCTCCTCTCGGCTGCGCACGGCCCGATTCTCGTGTACCGCGCCGCGGAGCGGCGCGTCGTGGAGACGCCGACCCATGGCCTCCCGCTCGGAGTCATCGAGGAGCTCGGCACCGATCCGGGCACGGCGCTCACCCTTGAGCCGGGCGATGCGCTGGTCGTCGTCTCCGACGGCTTCTTCGAATGGGCGAACGCTGCGGGCGAGCAGTTCGGGACCGCTCGGCTCGCGACGGAGCTCGCGGCGTGCGGGACGCTTCCTGCGGCGGCGATCATCGAGCGGCTGCGGGACGCGGTCTATCGCTTCACCGGCGGAACGCCCCAGCCCGACGACATGACCGCGCTCGTCGTGCGCTCGATGCCAGCATGACGCCGCGGGCGTGCGGGCGTGCAGCGCGGGTACCATGCCCGCCCCATGGCTGCGACCGCCCAGACTTTCGTGATGGCCGGCATTCCGGCGATCAACCGCTCGCTCTACCGTTCCGTGCGATTCCTCGTCGGCGATCCCGTGGCGATCGCCGACATCGGCGGTCGGCGCATCTTCATCCTGCGGGATATCGAGATGGATCGGGCCCGCCGCCACGCCCGCGCCGACGAGGTGGCCTGCCCGCGCGACTTCGAGCCGGCCGGCGGTCTTTCGGGTGACCGCGAGACCGCGACCGCGCAGGCGCTCGCCGAATGTCTCCGCCGCAACGGCGTGGTCGAGGCGATCGCGGACCGCAGCTTCCCGCTCATCTTCGCCGAGCATCTGCGGCACGCCGGCGTGCGGGTGCGCTTCGACGCCGACTTCGGGGTGCGCGAGCGGCGCTCGAAGGACGAACAGGAGGTCGCGTGGCTCCGCGAGGCGCAGGCCGCGACGGAGAGGGCGATGCGGATGGCCTGCGAACTCGTCGCCCACGCCGAGGCGAGCGCCGACGGCACGCTCATCGTGGACGGAGCGCCGCTGACGAGCGAACGGGTGATGGCGGCGATCGACATCCATCTCCTCGGGCTCGGCTATGAGAATCCGCAGCCGATCGTCGCGGGCGGCCCGATCGGCGCGGACTGCCACGATCACGGGCACGGTGTCCTGCGCACGGGCGAACCGGTCATCATCGACATCTTTCCGCGGAACCGGGCGACGCTCTTCAACGGCGACTGCACCCGGACCGTCGTGCACGGCGCGATCCCGCCCGAGGTCGCCCGGATGCACGAGGCGGTCGTCGCCGCGAAGCATGCGGCAACCGCGGCGGTCCGACCGGGCATCTCCGGCGAGGTCGTCCACCGCGCGACGCTCGAGGCGCTGCACGCCCGCAGCTTCGCCAGCGGCCAGCCGCCGAAGGACGCCCCCGAGACCTGGTGCGGCATGACCCACGGCACCGGCCACGGGATCGGACTCGATGTGCATGAGCCGCCGCTCCTCGACTTCAAGGGACTCCCGCTCGTCGTGGGCGATGCGCTCACGATCGAGCCGGGGCTCTACTGCAAGGCGATCGGCGGCATCCGCGTCGAAGACATGGTGATCGTCACCGCGGACGGCTGCATGAACCTGAACACGCTCCCGGAAGGCCTCGACTGGCGCGGATGACGCGTCAGGATTCTGCGGCGTGCAGCCAGAGAACCACAGAGGCACAGAGGGCACAGAGGGTGCACAGAGAAGCCACTAGAAGCAGGGAATTCGTCGCATAGCATCGCCGGCACAGGATGGAATCGACTTGGGTCGAGTCTTCTCACCGCGCCCAGCGATTGCGCTCCTCAAGTCGCTCTGGCACAGACACCTCTCCGACAACGCGCGCGCGACCTGTCTCCTGCTTCGCCTTCTCTGTGCACCCTCTGTGCCCGCCCCTTTCGGGTTGGGCCTCTGTGGTTCTCTGGGCGGCTTGTCCGGAATTCTGCGTTGAAATCCTCCCGACGCGTCAGAGGATTCCGCGTTCGATGGCCTTGAGGACCGCGCGGGTGCGGTCGGGGGCGCAGAACTTCTCGAGGATCACCGAGACATGGTTCTTGACGGTGCCTTCGCTCAGGCCGATCGCGTAGGCGATTTCCTTGTTGCCGAGGCCGCCGGCCATGAGGCGGAGCACTTCGAGCTCGCGCGGCGTGAGCGGCGCGATCGTCGCGCTTCGGTCGGCGTCGGGGCGGCGCGGCGTGAGGACGGCGCGGATCGAGCTCGAGACCGTCGGGCGGAAGATCCGCTCGCCGGCGTGCACCGCGCGGATGGCGCGTTCGAGATCCTCGCGCGGGAGGTCTTTCAGCAGGAATCCGCAGGCGCCGAGCGATGTGGCCTTGAGGAGCGCCATGTCGTCGTCGAAGGTCGTCAGGATGATCGCCCGGGTCGGGATCGAGCGCTCGCGCATCCGCATGAGGACGCCGAGGCCGTCGAGGCGGGGCATGCTGAGATCGAGGAGGAGCACATCGGGGCGGAGGCGCTCGAGCAGCTCGATGGCCGCTTCACCGTCGGGCGCGCGGCCCACGACCGCGATCGAGGACATCGCGTTGACGAGGGCTGCGAGGCCCTCGCGCACGAGCTCGTGGTCGTCGGCGATGGCGACGCGGATCGAGGCGCCGTCGGAGGGGGCAGCGGCGGGCGTGATGGCCCGAGCCTTCACGGTTGCTCTCCTGTCCAGCGGACGGTGATCGAGGTGCCGGCGCCGCGGGCGCTCGTGACGGCGAGTTCGCATCCGACCGAGGCGCACCGCTCCCGCATGCCGCGCAGGCCAAAGCCCTCCTGAAGGCGATCGACGCCTCGTCCGTCGTCGCGGACGACGAGTCGGTCCGCGAGCAGTTCGACCTCGATGATCGTTGCGTCGGCGTGCTTGCGGGCGTTGGTGACCGCCTCCTGCGTGCAGCGCAGGAGGACATTGGCGAGCTCGCTCGTCATGCTCGGCGCGTCCGGGGCGATCGTCACCAGCACCCTCGGCCCGGCTCCCTCGGACGCGAGGGCGAGAAGGGCGGCACGGAGATCGACGGCCCGTTCCTCATGGAGCGAGCGGACGACCTCGCGGACATCGGCGAGCAGCAGCCGCACGAGCTGACGGGCCCGCGCGATCCGCGCCCGCGCGGGATCCTCGCCCTCGGCCGCGGTCGGCGGCGCTTCGGCGATCGCCGCGTCCAGTTGGAGGCCCAGGGCAACGAGATGATGGCCGACGACATCGTGCAGATCGCGGGCGAACTCGACGCGCTGGGCCGAGCGTGCGGTCGCTTCGAGCATCGCATGGGTCGAGCGGAGTTCGGCCATCGCGCCTTCGAGGGCGACGCGCCGCGATCGCTCGAGAATCGCCAGCCGCCACATCGACTGAAGGGCGAGCTGCAGAACCCCGTAGGCGAGCGAGGCGGAGAGTGCGATCTCGATCGGCCATCCGGCGGACCATCGATAGATCACGAAGAGGAGAAGCGTCTGGATGCCCATGAGCGCGAACGCGAGCGGGCGACCGAGCTGGGCGTGTCCGGCGGCGACGAGCGCGAGCAGGATGCCGGTCAGGGCGACGCCGGGAATCGCCATCGGAATGAGCCAGTTGGCGATGAGGGCGAGCGCTGCGAGGGCGAGCTGGATCGGCAGCACGCGGTTGGCCGGCTGGGGGCGCAGCAGGGGAATCGAGAAGAGAATCGTGAAGGCGATGATCGTCGCGAACCACGCGACCGAACGGGCTTCGGTCAGGAGTGCGGGTCGCTGCAGGCCGACCCAGATGACCGGCGCGACGACGACGGCGATCGAGGCGATGCCCGAGATCCACTGCGGCCGTTCGGTGCTTTTCGTGCGCTTCGTGCGGGTCACGATCGGACTGTACCGCCGCCCGCGTGCCGTGACCCGTGCCGAAAGTCATGGGTCGTCGCGTGACCAACGGCACTTGGTCAGCCGCTGTTTCGCGTCAGGATGTCGCTCGACGGTGCCGGACGCTCCGGCATCGGTCACCACAACCTCCGCGGACCACCCCGCGGGCACCTCTCAGCGTGCCTGGAGCGATTCCGATGTCAAACCCTGTCACCCGCCCGTCTCTCCTCCGTCCAGCCGCCGCAGCGATGGCCCTGTCGCTTGCCGGTTTCCTCGCCGCCTGCATCTCCGCCGATGGCGAGATGTCGGCCTCGGACCAGCAGGTCGCCCCCGGCGCCGTCGCTGCGTCGGAGGAGGCCTTCGCCTTCCGTGCCGCGGAGTCGCTCCAAGGATGGTTTCCGATCCGCGAAGGGATCACCGTCGAACGCGACGCGGCCACCGGCGCCGGACTGGTTCGCTATCGGCGTGAGCGCGGTACGGCGAGCGGCATCGCGATCCACCTCGCGCCGAACGCCTGCACCGAACTTGCGTCGCTTGTCCTGCGCGGCGCGTCAACGCCCGGGCAGCGGCTGCACCTCTGTCTCACCGATGCCAACGGCGTCGTCTGGACCTTCCCGACCGTGAAGCTCGGAAGCGAGATGCAGGCCCATCGCGTGGGTGCGGCCGAGATCGCTCCCGATCCCTTCCAGAACGCCGGAAAGACGATCCCCGCGAAGCCGGATTGGAGCTCGATGCGGATGCTGACGGTCCTCGACATCAGCGGTCACATGGGGGCGCCGGTCGAGGAGGTCACCTGGCGCATCGAGTCGATCGTCGGAGAGGAGGAAGGCCGATGATGCCTCTCATCCGATCATGCCTCGCGCTCGCGGTCTGCTTCGCTGCCGCGGGCGCTGTCGGGAACGCCACCCAATCGGTTCCGCCGACGGGACCGGAGAGGGTCGCGTCCGCGCCGCCGGATCCGAGTCGACTCTTCCTCGATGCGCTCCAGGAGCGATCGGGTTCGCGCGAGGAGGCGCTCAGGGCTCTCACCGCGGCGGCACTGGCCCCGGAGCCCTCGGCGCGTCATGTTCTGCACTGCGGGCTGGCCCACCTGTGGGCGGCCGTCGAAGGTCCCGTCGGAACGGCAGCGACCCACGAGCATGCGGTGCTCGCTGCCCACTGGCTCGCCCGAGCGGCGGCGCTCAGGCCCGATGACCATCGCATCGGCGGCTGGCAGGCCTCGGCGGCGACGATCATCGCGCTGATCGAACGCGATGAGGCCCGGGCCGCTGCGGCCCGCGCGGACCTCGAGCGTCTCGCGATCGAGGATCCGTGTTTCCATGCGATCACGCTGGCGCCGGCGCTCTTCGACAGCGACCGCGGAAGCCCGGGCTTCGCGAAGCTCCGCACCGCCATGGAAGAGAGCTTCGCCTGCGGCATGCGCGGCGAGATCGGCGACGGGACGCGCTGGCCGCATGCCGTCGCGGGCTTCCTCGTGGCCCTCTCCGATGTGCGGCTGAAGGCCGGCGATCTGGCCGGCGCCGAGTCGGCGCTCGTCGTCGCCGAGGCGCGGGAGTCAACGGCCTCCTGGCAGCATCGGCGCGTGCTCGAGGAGCGCATCGCGACGCTTCGCGAACGGGCAGCGCGCTACGCCACTCCCGATCCGGCGGACGATCCGCCCTTCATTCTCGGCGGCGGCGGTGCGGGCTGCCGCATCTGTCACGCGGTCGGTGCTGGACGCCCGTGACCCGCGCGGGCCAGCATCACTTGGTCGGCTCTTCCTCGTCCGCCTCGTCGATGAGCGGATCGGCCTCTTCCTCCTCGTCGAAACTCTCGGCGGCGGGCTGGTCGCCCTGGGCGCTCACGCGTCCTTCGGCGATCGCACGGGCCGCCTCCCGGCAGGCGTGAGCGAGCTCTTGGTGGAGCTTCTCATGGTCGGGCATGCCGTCGAGGCGGGCGAGGAGGGCGTCGACCAGGCGAATCGGATCGCAGTCGCGGTCGAGGGTCTCGATCGCGGCGTCGCCGAGGGCCTCCATCGCGGCGGCGAACCAGTCGAGCGTCGGATGATCCCAGTGTTTCGGCGGGGCGATCTTGGTGCGGATCGTGAGCTGTCCGATCGCGACGATCGGGCAGAGTCGCGTCTTCGTCAGCGGTTCGCGGCAGAGGATCGCCGCGGGCACTTCCTGATCGAGGGCCGCGAGGCGCAGGCGTCGGGCGTCGGCGCCGACCAGCGGCGGCTGCACGAGATAGCAGCCGGGATCGACGCGGACTTCCTCGCCGAAGGGCTCATCGACGATGCGGAAGTTGTTGGCGTCGAAGGCGAGCTGGAGCCGCTGGCGCCGCGCTTCCTGCAAGGGCAGGGTGATGCGGGCCATGAGCGTGAAATCGCGGGCGGCCCGGGCCATCTCGAGGGCGCGCATCGACATGCGCTCGGCCTCGAACCACTGGTTGCGGTGGAGGGCGGCTTGGGCCCGCTCCATCATCTGCTGCACGGTGGTGGCGCCTCGGGTGCTGGTCATGGGATGGGATCCGAAGGGTCGGTCGAAACGCAGATGGTGCGTTAGCTGTGAAGCATGGCGTCGGCGCGGCGGGCCAGCTCGGCGAGCATGCTCGCCCAGCGCTTCGTCGTGCCGGGGAACTCGTACAGAAGGCAGTCGCACACCGCCACCGTGTCATTCGCCTTCATCGCGTCACGCAGGGCGAGGAGCCTGGTGTTCAGGTCGCTCGCGGCCTGCTCGAAGGTCCCGTCGGGCGTCTGGATCGTGCGCGGATCGATCTTGACGAACTGAATCCCCTGCACGGTCGCCTTATGGATGTTCACCCACACCTGCAGGGCCTGCATGAGGACATCGAGGCCTTCCTTGGCAGAGTCGGCGCGGATGAGCTTGGCGGCGCTCCGCTGCATCTCCTCGGCCTCGAGGAGCGCGGTGGCGGCATGGAGGAAGGTCTCGCGAACGAGCTCCGCCGGTCGGACGCTCGTGACGCGGATCTCGTCCGCGCTCTCCCGCAGCCGGTCCGGGCTGGCCAGTTCCGCCTCGGTCCACGGCTCGCCGTCCACGAAGACATCGACGACCTGGCGACCGTCCCGCTCCGCGAGCGTCGCGGCGCTCGCGACCGCCTCCCCGATGGTTCGGGCGGCGAGTCCGGTCTCGTGGTCATCGAGGAGAATGCGCATGGTGGTCCTTATCGGTCCGCTCCGCGCGGGGATTGAGCCGGTTCCGAACATTGGTCCGCGGCCACCCCGCCCGCGGCGGGTGATCGCGGGCATTGCACCCGATTCGGGCCCCTCGCGCGCCGGCGGGCAGCAGCCCGCATACGGTATCCGCCCCGTTGGCCGGCAGCCGGCGGGGGTTCCCTCTCCTCTCGGATTCCCTCCATGCTGATCTCGATCGGACTCATCATCCTGGGCCTCGTCCTCCTGATCGCCGGCGGCGAGTCGCTCCTCCGCGGCGCGGTCGGGCTGGCGACGATTCTCCGACTGACCCCAGCGGTCATCGGACTGACCGTGGTCGCCGCGGGCACCTCGGTGCCGGAGCTCGCGGTGAGCGGGATTGCGTCCCTGCGCGGTTCGCCGGACATCGCGGTCGGCAATGTCGTCGGCAGCAACATCTTCAACATCGCGATCATCCTGGCCCTCTGCGGGTTGGTGCGGCCGATCCCGATCACCAGTAACTCGATTCGCCTGGAGTATCCGGTCCTCGCGATTGTGACGCTGGCGTGCGTCGTCCTCTGTGCGGACGGCTCGATCGGCCGGCTCGACGGACTTCTCTTCGTCGCGAGCTATGTCGCCTTCACCGCCTACCTCGTCCGGCTCGTGCGCGGGCAGGCGACGCAGGCGGAGGTCGGTGCGTTCGAGGAGGAAGTGAAGGAGCTGACGCCCGCGGCGAAGCAGCCGAAGGGTTGGCTCTGCGGCGTGCTCGTCTTGCTCGGCGTCGGACTCCTCGCCGGCGGTGCCCATGCGACGGTGACCGGTGCGGTCGAACTCGCCCGCATGCTTGGGATGTCCGAGCGGGTGATCGGCCTGACCATCGTCGCCGCCGGCACCTCGCTCCCCGAGATCGTCGCCAGCGTCATGTCCACCCTTCGCGGTCGCAACGACATCGCGGTCGGCAATGTGATCGGTTCCAATATCTTCAACATCCTCGGAATTCTTGGCATCAGCTCGGTCATCACCCCGCTTCCCGTCAGCGAGGCGATCATGGCCAACGACACCTGGTGGATGCTGGGAATCACCGCTGCCCTCTTCCCGATCATGAAGAGCGGCATGCGGATCGGAAGGCTGGAAAGCGGCCTTCTTCTGGCCGCGTACGGCGTCTATCTCACGCTCCTCCTGCGCGGGCCCGGCTGACCTGCGGCGATCCTGAGCGGCGAACGCGATGAACGATCCATCCAGTCCATCGAGCGATCTCCGCCTGACCGGCCTCCTCGAGGCCGCGGGGCGTGGCGACAGGAGCGCGTCGAGCGAACTCCTGCCGCTCGTCTACGGCCATCTCCGGGCGCTGGCCGCGGTGCGCATGCGCGGTGAGCGAACCGACCACACCCTCGCCCCGACCGCCCTCGTGCACGAGGCGTACCTCAAGCTCGTCGGCAATCCGGACCTTCGTTGGAATGATCGGGTCCACTTCTTCCACGCGGCGGCCCAGGCGATGCGGCGCATCCTCGTCGACCACGCGCGGGCGAAGGGGGTTCGGCGACGGGCTGTGGACGGGAAGCGGGCGATGACCTCGCTCGCCGATCTCGTGGCGAGCGATGATGCCGAGGGAATCCTGGCACTCGATGAGGCCCTCAGCCGCTTGGAGTTGGCCGACGCTGACGCTGCGCAGATCGTCCGCCTTCGGTTCTTCGCCGGTCTCTCCGTCGAGGAGACCGCCGCGGCGCTCGGGTGCTCGGTCCGGACGGTGATGCGGGAGTGGGCGTTCGCTCGGGCATGGCTCTTCGACGCCCTGGCGAGCGGGCCGGAGGGCGGATGATGAGGCGAGCGAACCATGCATGAGCCTGATCCGAATCGATCGTCTGGCGAGGCACGCGCGGTGTCGGATGCCCTCGTGAAGCGGCTCTTCCTCGAGGCGAGCGAGCGACCCGACGAGGCCCGCGAGGCCTTCCTCATCGAGGCGAGCGGCGGCGATCCGGCGGTCATCGCACGGGTGCGGGCCCTCCTGGCCGCCGACCGGGCGGCGGATCGCGCCGAAGGCGGTGCGTTTCTCGGCGCGCCGACCGGCGGCGGTGTCGCGGGATCATCGACGGTGGAGAGCGAGCCTGTCGCGGCCGGCGCGGTGGGCGGCCATCCGCTCATCGATCGCCTGGTGGGCGAGGGCGCCGCGGCGGAGATCGCCGAGGTGCCCGGCACGCGACTCGGTCCCTATCGCCTGCTGCAGAAGATCGGCGAGGGCGGCTTCGGCGTCGTCTTCATGGCGGAGCAGGACGCGCCGGTGCGCCGCAAGGTGGCGCTCAAGATCATCAAGCTCGGCATGGACACCCGCCAGGTCGTCGCCCGCTTCGAACAGGAGCGGCAGGCGCTGGCGCTGATGGATCACCCGCACATCGCGAAGGTGCTCGACGGCGGTGCGACGGCGGGCGGCCGTCCCTACTTCGTGATGGAGCTCTGCACCGGCGACCCGATCACGCGCTACTGCGACGCGAACAGCCTCTCGATCGCCGAGCGGCTCGATCTCGTCGTCCAGGTCTGTCGGGCGGTCCAGCATGCCCATCAGAAGGGCGTCATCCATCGCGACCTGAAGCCATCGAATGTGCTCGTCTCGACGCAGGATGGCCGGCCTTTCGCCCGCATCATCGATTTCGGCATCGCCAAGGCGACGAGCGCCCGGATCGTCGAGCGGACGCTCTTCACCGAGCATCGCCAGCTCATCGGAACGCCGGAGTACATGAGCCCCGAGCAGGCCGAGGGTTCGCTCGACATCGACACGCGGACCGATGTCTACTCGATCGGCGTGCTGCTGTACGAGCTGCTGACCGGCTCGACGCCCTTCGACGGACAGCGGCTCCGCTCCGCGGCGTTCGGCGAGATTCAGCGGATCATCCGCGAGGTCGAGCCGCCGCCGCCGAGCACGCGGCTGAGCGAATCGCGCGAGCGGCTCGCCGGACTCGCGAGCCAGCGGCGCAGCGAGCCGCGGAAGCTCGGAGCGCTCGTGCGCGGCGAGCTCGACTGGATCGTGATGAAGTCGCTCGACAAGGATCGCCGGCGGCGCTACGGCAGCGCCGCCGAGCTCGCCGAGGATGTCGTGCGATTCCTCGACGGTCGGCCCGTACAGGCGGCGCCGCCGAGCCGGGCCTACGCCGCGCGGAAGTTCGTGCGGCGCCACCGCGGTCCGGTGATCGCGGCGGGCGTGGTGCTTGCGGCGATTCTCGCTGGACTGCTCGGCACCGCGATCGGCTTCGTCCGCGCCGAGCGCGAGCGCGCGGTCGCCGAGACCGCTCGGCGCGAGGGTGAGATCATCACGGCGTTTCTCTCGGAAATGCTCGCGTCGCCGGCGCCCGATGCCCGGGGCCGCGAGGTGCGCATGCGCGAGGTCCTCGACGCCGCATCGGAGACGATCGACGAGCGACTCGACGGATTTCCGCGGGCCGAAGGACAGCTTCGTCGCACGATCGGCAACGCCTATCGCTCGCTTGGCGAACTCGACCGCGCCGCGGACCATCTGCGGGCGGCGCTCGCCATTCGCGAGCGCACGCTGGGGCCCTCCGATCCGGAGACGGTGCGGGCCCGCGGCGATCTTGCCGGCATCCGCCAGCAGCAGGGGCGCTACGACGAGGCGGAGCGGCTCGCGAACGAGGCGATCAGCCTCCATCGTGGCGATCCGGACGATCGGCTGCTCGTCGGCATCCGGAACAACCTCGCCCAGACGCTCACGAGACAAGGACGCGACCGCGAGGCGCTCGCGATGCAGCGCGAGGTCGTCGAGGGCATGCGTCGCGCCGCCGGACCGACGGCCCTCGACACGATCGGCGTGAGCGTGAATCTCGCCGCGATGCTTGAGCGCATCGGCGAGCGCGACGAGGCCGAGCGGCTGCTCGCCCGACTCCTTGACGAAGCCGTCGCGACGCATGGCGCCGATCATCCGACGACGCTCTTCGCCCGCTCGGAGCTTGGGAGCTTCTACCGATCGACGGGACAACTCGATCGGGCCGTTCCGATCCTGCGCGAAGCGCTCCAGGGTCGCGAGCGCGTGCTTGGCGATCGCCATCCCGATGTGGGCCGCTCGATGGCGAACCTGGGAGCCTCGCTCGCCGATAGCGGCGAAGTTGCCGAGGGCCGCCGTCTGCTCGTCGAGGCGTGGGAGATCCTCGACGCCTCACTCGGCGCTGATCATCCGGACACGCTGCATGTCGCGGTCGATGCGCTCGAGCGATTCGAGGCCGACGGTTGGCCCGAGTATGCGGCCGTGCGCGTCTCTGCGGTCCTCGCCTCGATCCGCCGCGTGGCGACGGGGGAACTCGTCGCCGAGGAGACGCTCAACACCTGCGCGTGGTACCTCCTGACGGTCGAACCGGCGTCGCTGCGCGATCCCGCGCTCGCGCTCGAGGCGTCGCGTCGGGCCTGTACGAACGCCCGTGCGCAGCGGAATCCGGAGCTCTGGAGCTATCTCGACACCTACGCCCTCGCGCTCGCCCGCACGGGCGCGCCGCGCGAAGCGGTCGATGCCCAACGCGAGGCGATCGAGCGGTTGCCGACCGACGGCGAGGGCTTCCGCGCCGAGATGGAAGCGAGGCTTCGGGAGTACGAGGCGCTCGTCACGCGTCCGGCGGGCGAGTAGCGGCTGTCTCGGTTTCGTCGAGGGCGTCGCCCTGATCGGTCTTCGGCGCCGCCGCCTGCAGCGCTGCGAACATCGCGTTGAGCGCCGCTGCCTCGGCCTCCGCCGCCGCGGCAGAATCGAGTTTCTGCCAGAGGAGATCGAGCGGCTTCAGCGGTCGCATCGCCCGAACGCGGAGGAGGTCTCCCTTCGCTTCGGCCTTGACGCCTTCCAGCGTCGACCAGGCGCGGCGAGATGTCGGATAGGTCGGATCGTCCGATGAGCACCAGACGCCCTCGGGGGTGACGATCACGCGAACTTCGGTGCGCAGCGTGCCGCGGCCGAGGAGGGCCATGAGCGCTTCCCATGCGCCGTAGCCGAAGGCCAGTCCGAACAGCAGCGGGAGGCCCGCCCGCAGGCCGAAGAGGCCGAAGGTCTCGATCCAGGTGAGGCGGTGGCTGAGGGCTGCCGTCCGCTCGATGCCGCTCAGAAACGCCAAGATGCTGATGAGCGTCAGCGCCCCGAGAACGATCATGCGAAGCAGAAGGCCCCGAGCGCTGAGCTGGCGAGCGGATGCGGCACCGCGGAGCGCGACCATCTCGAGCGGCACGCTCTCGCCGCACTCGGTGCAGCGATCGGCGTCGGGATTGGCCGGATGCTCGCAGGCGATGCAGGCTCGGCGAAACTCCATGGTCGGACACTCTCTCGGGCGCAAGCGGGCGCCGGCCGGCTGGGCCGCGGTCAACTCACGATCGACGCCGCACCGGCGGTGCGCGTCACCGCCGCTCGCTTGTCATCATGGCGAAGCTGCTCGCGATGGCGATGCTTCGGATGAGCCATGGTTCGGGTCTCGAAGTCGAGCAGTTCCATGATCTCAGGAAGCGCCGCGAACTCGCGGCGCAGGGCGGCGATCGAGTCTTCCTTCGAAAGCCCGAGCCGCTCGACGCGGGGGCCATACATCCGTCGGTAGGCGACCTTGACGGCGTCGATCGTCGCCGGCGAGAACTGGCGTCGCTCGCAGAAGACGACATTCGGCGCCCGGACGGCGGCGGGGTGTCCCTCGACGATCATGTAGGGGGGGACATCGCGCTCGACGCGGGCGAGCCCTGCGACCATCGCGCCGCGGCCGACGGTGACGAAGTGGTGAAAGCCGCTGCCGCCCGCGATCGTGACCCCATCCTCGACGACGACATGGCCGGCGAGCATCGCCTCGTTGGCGATCGTGCAGAAGCTGCCGACCAGGCAATCGTGGGCGATGTGGCTTCCAGCCATGACGAGGTTGTCGTGGCCGACGCGGGTGATGCCGCCTCCGTTGCCGGTGCCGCGGTGAATCGTCACATGCTCGCGGATGTGGTTCCGGTCACCGATCTCGCACCAGGTGGGCTCGCCGCGGAACTTCCGGTCCTGCGGGGTTCCGCCGACGCAGGCGAAGTGGAAGAGCACGCACTCGCTGCCGATGCGGGTGTGGCTCTCGACGATGACATGGCCCCGGAGCTCGGTGCCCGCGCCGATCGTCACCTGCGGTCCGACGATGCAGTAGGGTCCGACCCGCACACCCTCCGCGAGTTCGGCCGATCCGTCGACGATGGCGGTGGGGTGAATATCCGGCATGCCGGTGTGCGGGGGTCTGGAGGATCGGGAAGCCACCGCCGTGGCGATCACCGAGGCCGGTCATGAGGTGAGGCCGAAGGCCACCCAAGACGGCCCCCGATCCCTCGGGGTGAAGGAGCCATCATACAGAACAAGGGGCGAAGGCCGAAACGGGGGGCAAACTCCGGCCTTGCAGCCTGCGGCGACGATCCGTCGGGCCGCCTCCGCTCACGCCTGGTCCGCGTCCACCATCATGAAGCGGATTTCCGCCTCCGCAGCGAGCTTGTCGCCGACGAGGGCCCGGCACCTCAGGTGCCCGGTGCGGCCGGTCGCCCGGATGCTCTCCGCCTCGAGCAGCAGTTGGTCGCCCGGCGTCACCGGCTTCCGCAGCTTCACCCGATCGAGGCTGAGCAGGATCGCGATCTTGCCCTGATGTTCGAGGGTGCGGCTCATGAGGAGCCCGCCGAGCTGGGCCATCGCCTCGACGATCAGGACGCCCGGCATGATCGGGGTGCCCGGGTAGTGTCCCTGGAAGAAGGGCTCGTTGATCGAGACATTCTTGATGCCGAGGGCCCGCTTGTCGCCGTCCATCTCGATGACCCGATCGACGAGAAGCATCGGATAGCGGTGCGGCATGAGCCGCTGGATCGACCGAATGTCCATCACCCGGCCGTCGAGCATCGTCTGGCGGACCTCGATCGCCTGCATCTGCTCGCGGATCTTCTGGGCGAGACGGCGGTTCAGGTGGTGCCCTGAGCGCACCGCGAGCACCTTGCACTGCACCGCGCAGCCGACGAGCGTGAGATCGCCGATGGCGTCGAGCACCTTGTGGCGCACCGGCTCGTCGTCGAAGCGGTAGGCGTTGTCGATCGGGCCATCGTCACCGATGACGAGGACATCCTTCGGCGAGAGGTGGCGACAGAGTCCCGCCTGCCAGAGCCCTTCCGCCTCTTCCTTCAGGGAGAAGGTCCGGGCCGGCGCGATGTCGCGGGCGTAGTCGCCGGTCACGCCGGTGAAGGAGCAGGTCTGCGAGCGGATGCGATGGGCGTTGCTGCCGTAGTCGAGGTCATAGACGACACGCATGCCCGCCATGTCGGTCGGGAAGGCGCCGATGCTCGCCCCGTCGGGATCCTCGACGGTGATCGGTTCGCGCAGCCGAAAGACCTTGCGCGGACGATCGAGCGAGACGGTGCCCACTTCGAGCATCGGATCGAGGAAGGGTTTCGCGCTGCCGTCGCCGCAGGGGAGCTCCGGACCGCTGAGGCGGATGATCGCGTTGTCGATGCCGAGACCGGTGATCGCCGAGAGGCAGTGCTCGACCGTCTCGATCGTGACATCGCCGGACTTGAGCGTGGTGCGCCGCGGACGGTTCGCCGCGTAATCGACGGTCGCCGGAATCCGCACCGGCGGATTCACATCGACGCGCTCGAAGACGATGCCCTCGTCGGCGGGCGCGGGACAGATCTCGACCGTCGCATCCGCGCCGGTCATGAGACCCTTGCCGCTCACGCGCACGGAGCGGGCGAGCGTCCGCTGCCGCGCGGACGCGGTGAGCTCGCCGGGCTTCTCGCCTGTTCGCTCGCCCGTTCGGCGGCTCACGAGCGCGCTCTCCTTCTGCCGCTCCCGTCCGCCGGAGGCGCTCTCCCGCGAACTGGCTCCAACCTCACCCACTGGGACGCTCCTTCTCTGGCTTGCCGTCGCCGCGCTGGGCGGGCCGTTCGAGCAGCTTTGCCGCCTCCGGACCCATCGTCTGTGCGACGAGCTCCTTCACGCTGCGGAGGTACTCGGGCAGCTTCCGCACCGAGACGACCTCCTGCATCGCCCGCCGCGCCTCCTTGGCGGGGTAACCCGCCCAGGTCTCGCCGTCGGGAATGTCGTTCATGACGCCGCTTCGGGCCGCGATCGAGACGCCTCGACCGATCGTCAGGTGATCCGCGAGACCGACGCCGCCGCCGATCCGCGTGCCGTCGCCGACGGTGGTCGATCCGGCGATGCCCGCGAGGCCGGAGATCACCACGCAGCGGCCGATCCGGCAGTTGTGCCCGATCTGCACGAGGTTGTCGATCTTGGTGTGGGCGCCGATGAGCGTCGCGCCGAACTTGCCCCGATCGACGCAACTGTTCGCGCCGATCTCGACATCGTCCTCGAGGACGACATGGCCGAGATGCGGGACCTTCAGGATGCCGCGACCGTCCGGGGCGGGCCGGTAGCCGAAGCCGTCGGTGCCGATCTGCACGCCACCATGGAGGATCACCCGACGGCCGAGGATACAGCGCTCGCGGATGACGACTTGGGCGTGGAGGACGCAGTCGTCGCCGATCGCGGCGTCGTGGTAGATGGTGACGCCGGCGAAGAGCGTCACGCGATCGCCGAGCCGCGCCCCGCGCATGACGGTGACATGCGGACCGATGCGGGCGTCGCGTCCGATGACGGCACCGGGCTCGATCACCGCCGACGGATGGACGCCGATCGGCGGGAGTTCCTGCGGCGGCGCGAAGAGTTCGAGCACCGTGATCATCGCCGCGTCGGCGTTGGGCACGAGAATGACCGCCCGATCGGGCGTGGCCGCGACGCTCGACGCGAGCTGGCGCGAGACGACGGCCGCGGTGGCTGCGCTCGCGGCCCATGCCTTCGCGTGATGCGCGTCGCCGATGAAGGTGAGGTCGCCGGCGCGGGCATCCTGCACCGTCTGGAGACCGGTGATCGCGGGGAGACCGGCTCCGCCCTCCGGATGGACGAGCTCACCGCCGACGCGGGCCGCGAGATCGACGACGGAGAAGGTGTGGGAGGAGGTCATGCGGTGGGTCGGACGCGAGCGAGGTTGCGGCAGCGAATGGTCAGGGCGTTCCGGCGGGCGTCGGAGACGCGTTGCCGCTGGTGACACCGGCCGTTGCCGGCGTGGCGCCCCCAGCCGTTGCCGGCGTGGCACCCCCAGCCGTCACCGGCGTGGCGCCAGGCGCGAGCGGGTGGGCCTGGTTGATCGCCGCGATCACCGAATCCGTGATGTCGTACGCGGTGTTCGCGTAGAGGAAGCGACGCTGCGCGACCTGGTCCATCATCTTCTGCGGCTCCGCCGGGACGAGCGGCGGAATCGTGTCGTTCACCATCACATAGTCGATGCCGTTGCTCTTCGCGTAGGTCGCGATCTCGCTGCGGATCGTCTTGTAGAGGTCGTTGATCGAGCGGCTGGTCTCGGTCTGGAGCTTGCCCGACGAGAAGGACTGCTCCGCGCGAAGCTCGCCGATGAGCGTGAACAGCTCGTTCTGGGCCTGGGCCCAGCGGGCGGAGTTCGGGCCGTAGAGGTCGAGCTCCCCGTTCTTGTCCTCGACCTTCTTCTGGGCCTCGGCGACGCGGGTGCGGAAGTCCGCCTCCATCGCCTTGAGCTTCATGCTGTTGTTGGCGTTGAGGTTCGACTCGTTGAAGACGCGGCTGAGGTCAACCGACGCCACGACCGCCGGGGCCGGGGCGAGGCTCCGACCGGCGATGAGGCCGCCCGCGAGGGTGACGAGTCCGACGCCGAGAAGGGCGCCGATCGAGGCGCCGCCGAGAAAACCGCTGGGTCGCGTGGAGGTGGACATGGGAGGTGTTCCGGTGAGGAAAGTCCGTCGGGCGAGAAGCGAACCGCAGGCCCATCAGGGGGCGGAGGCGGGCTTGGCTGCGCTTGCGGCGTTGTTCATGCGGGTGATCACCTGGTCGGTGATGTCGATCGCCTCGTTCGCGAAGAGCACCTGGATCGAGAGCATCTGGGCGAAGGCCTGCGACTCGCGCGACTGGTTGGCCCGGTCGTCGATCGAGAGCTCGTCCATGCCGTCGTCGATGAGGACGAGATCGATGCCGTTCTGCGTCGCGACGGCCTTCGTTTCCGCCCGCAGCGAGCGGTAGATCGCCTGCCAGTGCAGCGAGCGCTCGCGGTCGAGCTCGTTTCGCTTGAGCTTCAGCCACTCCTCGGAGAGCAGCGACTTGCGGAGGAGTTCGTCGGTCATCGCGTCCTTCTTCGCGGTGTCCGTCTCCTTCTTGACCTCCTCCTCGAGCCGCTTGAGGTCGTCGCGCCGGGACTGCGTCTCCTCGTCGATGGCCCGCTGGAGGTCGTTGATGTGGACATTCCACTTCGCGCCGTCGTCGGTGCTCTTGAGCACCTTCATGAGGTCAACGACCGCCACCCGCGTGCCGGACGCGGACTGCATCGCGGGCGAGGGCTCGAGCGGGCCGCGCCGGGCGAGCGCCTCGGCGCCGATCCATGTGAAGGCTGCGGCAAGCGGAATGGCAACGGCCAGCGTCGAAATGAGCCGCTTCGGCATCGGGAAGTCTCCTGGGAAGCGGGCAGTGTACGGCATCTTCGGCCCGGCTCACCGCCGGAAAGGCCAAGGCGGTCCGCAGGCGGCCCGCGGCGCCGGTCAGAAGGGCAGTTCCGCCGAGAAGCTGAACACCTGCGACTGGTCGTCCTCTTCCTTCATGAGCGGGACGCCGAAGTCGAACGCGAGGGGGACCGGGCCGAGCTGCGGGATGTAGAGGCGGAGGCCGCCGCCGATCGCGACGCGATACTCGTCAAGCCCCGGATCCTTGGTCACCGTACCGGTGTCGAGGAAGAGGACGCCCGTCACCATCTCGCCGAACAGCGGCACCTCGTACTGGGCGTTCGCGGTGAAGAGCCACTCGCCGCCGATCGGATCCTTGTTCGGCGTGTTCGGGGCCCCGAGCGAGCCGCGGCTCTTCGGGCTGACGGTCCGGAACTCGAATCCGCGGAAGCTGCGGCCGCCGAGATAGAAGCGCTCGTAGACCGGCGGCGTGTCGCCGAAGATGTAGCCGATCTCGCTCGAGAGCTTGAGCGTCGACTTGCGGCCGAGGTAGTCCTCGTCCACGGTGAAGATCGCGCTGCCGCCGACGCGCACGTTGCTCCAGGTGATCTCGTTGTCGAGATCGTAGAACTGGTTGAAGGCGAGCTCGATCTGCGTGCCCCGCGACGGACGCAGGGGCTTGTCGGTGTCGGTGCGCGAGAGCGAGAAGCCCGCGTTGACATAGGAAGTCGGGCCGCGGTCGTTGAAGACCTCGATCGGCGTCTCGCTCTCGAAGTCGTCGAGCTCGACGCGGTTGGCGCCGACGTTCACGCCGATGTTCCAGAGGTCGCCGAGGACGCGTCCGACGCTGAGCGTGCCCGCGAGGCGCTCCTCGTCGTAGTTGTCGTAGAAGCGAAATCGATAAAATGCGCGGGTGCTGAGGCCGTAGTCGCTCTCGAAGAGGTGCGGCTCGCCGAACGCGACCGAGAAGGTGCTCACCTCGGTGCCGGGGGCGATCGTGAGGTTGAAGGTCTGCCCCGCGCCGCGGAAGGCGCGGCCGGTGACGAGCTCGTCGAGGGTGAGCGGCGGATCGGCGATGTCGAAGTTCTGCTGGCTGATCGAGATCTCGCCGAACGGACCGGAGTCGGAGCCGATGCCGACGCCGAAGTTGACCGATCCGGTGTTGCGCTCCTTCACCTCGATGAGGATGTCGCGCACCTGCTGGTCGATGCGTGCGGAGAGATCCGCGTCGGCCGTGGCGAGCTTCGCCCGCTCCGTCTCCTCCTCGGTCAGGCCGGCGGTCGCGCCGAGCGGATCCTCGTCGGCGGGGCGCGGGCGCTGGGCGGTGATGCGCACATCGTTGAAGATGCGCTTCCGCTCGATGCGCTCCTTCGCGTCGACGAGCTCGCGGCCGTCGATCGGGCGACCGGGCTGGGCCCGGAAGAGCCGTCGAATCACCTGATCCTTGGTGAGAAAGTTGCCCTGGATGAGGACGAGGCCGGCGACCGAGCGCGGCCCCTCGCGCACCGTGAGCACGATGTCGACCTGGGGCTCCTCGCCGACGCGCACCGGTTGCGTCGTCACATCGGCGTCGATGTAGCCCATCACGCCGTAGGCGTCCTTCAGGGCATCGATGCTCTTGTCGAGGAGGAGCTTCGCGTACCAGTCGCCGGGACGGATGACGAGGAGCGCGTCGAGCTGCTCGGCGGAGTAGACCCTGAGCGGCGTCTCCCCCTCGGTGGACATGCCGCGGATGATCGTCTTCCGCACCGTGTAGCGGCGCCCCTCGTCGATCACGAAGGTGACCTTCGCCTCCTTCGAGTCGGGCGAAAGCTGCACGCGCCGGTCGACGCGCACGTCGACGAAGCCCATGTCCTTGTAGAAGCGGTCGACGATCGCGATGTCGTCGTAGAGCTGCTCCTCGTTGAGTTCGCCCTTGCGGAAGAGCGGAATCGCGGTGCGCGTCTTGATCTGCGAGTAGAGCTTGTCGGCCTCGAAGCTCGCGTTGCCGACGAACTCGATCTCCTTGATGCGGACGCGCGGGCCCTCGATGATCCGAAAGATGAGGAGGCCCGTGTCGGAGAGACGGCTCTCGTCGACGGTCACCTCGACGAGATAGTTGCCCTTCCCGCGATAGAGATCCTTGATGCGCACGATCGACTGCTCGAGCAGGAAGTCGTCGCGCGGACCGCCCGCGTAGAGCGGAATGGCCTTCCGCAGTTCCTGATCGCTGATCAGGTTGTTGCCGACGGTGTCGATGCTGCTGATGATCGGCTGCTCGGCAACCGTGTAGATGACCTCGACGGTGCCGTCGGCGCGAAGCTGGGCGTCGGCGCTCACCGTCGAGAACTGGCCGAGTCGGTAGAGCGTCGCGACATCGGCGCGGATCGCCGTCGCCTCGAAGGGCTGGCCGGCGGCGACGCGGATGTTGTTGTCGATCTCCTGCCGCGAGACGCGCGAGAGTCCCTTCACCGACACCGCCGAGATGGGCCGGTCTGCGAAGTTCGGATCGCCGACGGCCGCGGTCGTCGAGGTCGCCCCCGCCGGCGGCTGACGAGCCGGCTGCGGCTGCACCTGCCCGGCGTCGGTCCCGCCCTGCGCCTGCGCGAACGCGGCGGCTTCGACCAACGGGCCGACCGCGACGGCGAGGACGGCGGCGGAGAGGGCACATCGGCGCAGCGACCGTGACTCGCCCGAGAGAAGGCTGCGGGCGGAGGGTAGGGACGGTCGAAACGGTTGACGCACGCTCGGGCCTCGGTGGGTGCTCAAAGGGGAAGCCGTCGGATTGGGGGGCTCCCCGGGAACGGGCGGCCGAAGGGGGGAAGATAGCCGGGGCTGGCAAGCCTCTCAACATGCCCACCGCCCGCGCGCCGTCGCGGTCGTCGTGCCCTCCGCTCGCGGGGGAGCGCGTGCGCGGGCGCTGCTACGCTGCGGCCATGTCCACGACCGCCACCGCGACGACGCTGAAGCAGACCGCCTTCCATTCGTTCCATCTCGAGCATGGCGCCCAAATGGTCGAGTATGCGGGCTGGTCGATGCCGATCCGGTACTCGTCGATCATCGACGAGCACAAGCACTGCCGCACGAGCGGCGGCTTCTTCGATGTCAGCCACATGGGACGGCTCCGCTTCAGCGGACGCCACGCCCGGCGCTTCCTCGACCGCGTGTGCAGCCGCCAGATCTTCGGCATGACCAAGGGCATGTGCCGCTACTCGCTCGTCCTGAACGAGCGGGGCGGCTGCCGCGACGATGTGCTCGTCTACTGCTTCGACGAGGACGAGTATCTCATGGTCTGCAACGCCGCGAACCGGGCGAAGCTTCTCCAGCATTTCGCCGAGCAGCGCGGGGACATGGTCTTCAAGCTCGAGGACGAGACGGAGTCGACCGCGATGGTCGCCCTCCAGGGCCCGAAGGTCATGGAGTTGGTCGCCAAGAAGTCGACTGAGGTGCCGACCCTCAAGCGCTATCGTTTCACGCAAAAGAATGTGATGGTCGTGAAGCTCATCGTCAGCCGCACCGGCTACACCGGCGAGGACGGCATCGAGGTCATCCTCACCAACAAGATGATGGCGAAGGTCGCGATGTCGCTTCTCCTCGGCGGCGACGCGAGCGAAAAGAGCATCGTCCGCCCGGTCGGACTCGGCGCCCGCGACTCGCTGCGCATGGAGGCGGGCATGCCGCTCTACGGCCATGAGATCGACGAGGAGACCGACCCGCTCTCGGCCGGTCTCGCCTTCGGCGTGAAGCTCGACAAGGGAGCCGACGACGAGCGGATCGGCGGGTTCATCGGCCAGGCCGCGCTCCAGCGGATCGCGAAGGAAGGCGTTCGGAAGACGCTCGTCGGACTGCATGTCGAAGGCCGTCGGAGCCCGCGGCAGGGGATGAAGGTCTTCCGCGGCGATCGCGAGATCGGTGTTGTGACGAGCGGTTGCCTCGCCCCGACGCTCGACCATCCGATCGCGATGGCCTTCGTGCCGCCCGAGGCGAGCGAGCTCGGAACCGAACTGCAGATCGACCTCGGCAGCTCCAAGGCCGCCGCGAAGGTCGTCAAGATGCCCTTCTATTCCGCGGTGAAGTGACCATCGCCGCGGGGGAGTTTTTGCGACTCCGCGGTATCTGATCGCCGAGCGCGAGCCTCGCCTTCCGCGACACCGTTCCAAGGAGAACCCGCTATGTCATGCGCCGATCGTCGGTTTCGCCCGTCCATCTCGTCTCTCTCGCCTGCCGCCTTCCTCACCCTTGCCGTTGCTGCCGGGGCGTCCGCCGGATATGTCGACGGACAGGGACGGGAGTGGCTCCAGGTGAAGTCCTTCACCGGCAAGACCTGGAACCAGATCGACGCGCTCTGCCCCAACGACGGGGTCACGCCCTGCGTCGGAACGCTCTCCGGCGTGAACATCACCGGCTATGTCTGGGCGACGCAGGAGCAGGTGCTCTCGCTCTTCGCGGAGACATTGCCTGAGATCACGGAAACGGGCTTCGTCGGCGGTCCGGGGTATGTCCTCGCGGGTCTTGGCTTCTTCGGCTACTTCCAGCCGACCTTCGAGTTCTATACGACCTTCGGCGGCTACAACTACCTGTCGGGTTGGACCGCGACTGCCGCGGACGGCTTCGCCATCACGCCGGAGGTGTCAGCCGAGTACCCGGTCTTCTACGGCGCGTTCAACACGCTCGCGGAGGTCGGTGTCACGACCTCGAGCCCGTACCGCGGCGCCTGGTTCTTCAAGCCAGCGCCGGTGCCCTGCGACGCCGACCTCGACGGTTCGGACACCGTGGACGCCGCCGATCTCTCGATCCTGCTCGGCGCGTGGGGCTCGAGCGGAAGCGCGTCTGACCTCGACGGCAACGGCCTCGTCGACGCCGCCGATCTCTCGGTCCTGCTCGGCGCCTGGGGCTCGTGCGGCTAACGGTCCGTCGCTCGGCACGAACGGACAACTGATGAAAACGCACGACGCCGGTCGGAACTCCGACCGGCGTCGTGCGTTTCGTTCGTCATCAGACCGCCTCGCGGCCAGGCTCGTCCCGACCGGGGTGGTGGCCGCCGGGGTGGTGACCGTTGTGCCGCCCGTTCCGGCCCGCCACGCGGCGGAGGGCGGCGGGGGGATCGATCGTGTCGGCCGCTCCGTCGCCCGCCCCCGAGGTTCCGCCGCGGTCCCGTTCGAGACCGCTGCGGCCGGGCGTGCCGTGTCGGCGGAGGAACCGCGAGGGCTTGTCGTCCTGAAGCTGCTGCTGGAGCCGCTTGAGGGCCTCGACCTCGATCTGGCGGACACGCTCGCGGGTGAGGCCAACCTCGTGCCCGATCTGCTTGAGCGTGAGAGGCTCCTGGCCCTCAAGGCCGAATCGAAGCCGGAGGACGCGGGCATCACGCTCGTCGATCGAGTCGAGAAGCTTCAGGATGAGCTTGAACTCTTCCTTCCGCTCGACGCTCTCCTCCGGGGCCGCGTGCCGCGTGTCCTCGAACATGTCGTTGAAGTCGAGGGCCTCGCCGTCGTCGCCTGTCGGGGCGTGGGCGGGGGCGTGGAAGGCCTTGACCGCCCGGCGAATGATCTGGAGCTTCTTGACCGGGAGCTTCATCGCCTTCGCCAGCTCCTGGAGCGATGGCGGACGGCCGAGCTCCTCTTCGAGCTTGCGACTGGATTCCTTCCAACGGGCGATCAGCTCGACCATGTAGGCCGGGATGTGAATCGGCTGGACCGCGTTGATGAGCGTCCGCTTGATCGCCTGCTTGATCCACCACGAGGCGTAGGTCGAGAAGCGAGCCCCCTGAGCGGGGTCGAAACCCTCGACCGCTCGGATGAGGCCGATGTTGCCCTCTTCGATCAGGTCCGCGAGCGGAAGCCCGCGGTGCACATAGTTCTTGGAGATCGAGATCACGAGGCGAAGGTTCGCCTTGATCATGATTTCCTTGGCACCCTGATCGTTGTCGTTGATGATCGCCCAACCGAGCCGCTTCTCTTCCTCGGCGGAAAGAAGCGGGACCTCGTTGATCTGCCTGAGATACAACTGCAGATCGGATTGCAACGGGGATCGAGCCATTGAGGACCTCGCCCACGACCACGAACACGGTCAGGGCCTCGCATGGGACCGATGGATCGAGAATGGGACGCGCGGATCGCTCCAGTTCCGGCGGCCGTCCTCGGGGGGTGCCTCCGAGCGGAGTGCACACCGAGCGAACGGAGAACCGGGCGCGTCGTCTTTCTCCCCACCTTGAGCGCTTGGGCGGAAACCCACCAAAGCGTCCCTGACACTGCCGGACAGGGCTCGGTCAGCATACCCCTCCGGGCGGTATGCCGACAACCCGCCGACACCGTCAAGTCCCTCGAAAGAACCCCTCCCTCAGAGTCCCTGACGGCTGCCGTCCGTCCCCGGGAAACCCTGTCGATGGTCCGTCGACCTCTTGCGAGATCGGCTTGACACTCTGTACGCGAATGACCCGCCTCCGGACGCGACGAGGATGCTTGGTTCGGCTTCGCGAGGGGGGGGGATTGTTCCGCAGGTGCGGTCTCGGGTAGGGAAGCGCAGGGAAGCGGATACCGTTCCCACCCGTGGAAGCCAGCGATCTGAACGACTCCGGTGATTCCGTCCCCTCCGTCGACCTCACCGAGCTGCTTCGCGCCTGGCCCTTCGAGCCAGGTCACCCGCATGTCCGTCGCTTCGTCGGAGCCGACGGGCGCCCGAAGATCCAAGTCCGCGTCGAACTCGGCATCCTCCAACTCGAGGCCACCGGTCGTCCCGACGGCCGACAGCCCGACGGATGTCCGCCCCACTGCGAGTCGCTCCTCGAGTGGGCCCGAGAACGCCTTGCCGCGCACGCACATCGCGCCGACCCCTTCGTCCTCGGCTCCGACGAATGCGCCGCCCTGCGCGAGGAGGCGGTCCAGTACTACCACCGGTACATCGCCCTCTTCGCCCTCGAGGACTTCGCCGGCGTCGTTCGCGACACCACCCGCAACCTCGAGGTCTTCGCCCTCTGCCGACGCCACGGTCAGACCCAGCAGGACCGCGAGGTGCTCGAACAGTTCCGTCCCTATGTCCTCATGATGCGTGCGCGGGCCCAGGCGAGCCTCGCGCTCCGCGCCGGCCAGTCCCGACTCGCGCTCGCCGCGATCGACGCTGGACTCGAGGAGATCCGCATCGCGTTCGTCGAGCGCGGCCAGCCCGATCGCTTCGAGATCGCGAACGAGACGCAGGCGCTTCGCGGACTGCGCGACATGCTCATCCCGAAGCTCCCGTCGAGCCAGCGCAGCGAGCTCGAGGAGCGGCTGCGGGCGGCGATCGCGAGCGAGAACTATGAGCTCGCCGCGATCCTCCGCGACGAGCTGCGCATGATGAGCTGACGGGCCGAAAGGCCGATCAGTCGCGCTTCGGGAAGGTCACGAAGAGCGTGATCTCCTGACCGTCGCGCAGCACGACGGCCTGCACCTCGTCGCCGGGCTCGTGGGTCCGGAGCAGGGTGACGAACTCCTCGCGGGTCTTCACCGGCTGCTTGTCCCACTTGATGAGCTTGTCGTTGAGCCGGAATCCGGCCTTCTCCGCGGCGCCGCCCTCGGTGATCTCGGCGATCGTGACGCCCGACTGGTCATCGGTCTCGGCGCTCCGCACGCCGAGCCGCACGCGCATCGGCTGGCCGCGCATCGGACCGCTCGCGGCGTCGAACTCGAATCGCTCCGCCCGTCGTGCGGCCGACAGGGCCAGGTCGCGGAAGAGCCAGACGGCCTTCACCGAGCTCTCGCGATTGATCAGTCCGCTCACATCGCGCGGGGTGTGATAGTCGTCGTGGAAGTCGGCGATGATGCCGAAGAGGGCGGGGATGCCGGCGGCGAGGAAGCTCGCCTGATCGCTGCCGCCCATGTCCGGCGCGGCCGTCGCGACGACCTCGAGTCCGTAGCGTTCCTTGGCGCTCGCGTAGATCGCGGTCGCCCACTCATGCATGCCCTTCGCGCTGCCCGATCCGGAGACTGCGAGCCGCTCGTTCACGATGCGACCGATCATGTCGAAGTTGAACATGAGCATGTGGTCGCGCGCGGGGAAGAGCGGATTCTGCACGTAGTAGCGGCTCCCGTTGAGGCCGCTCTCCTCGGCGGTGAAGGCGATGAAGAGAATCGACCGGAGCGGCTCCTCGGCCGGAAGCGAGGCGTACTCCTTCGCGAGGAGCTCCGCCAGGAGCATGACGCCGGCGGATCCCGATGCGTTGTCGTCGGCGCCCGGATGGAGCGAGCCAGCGCCGGAGCGCGAGCCGAAGTCGCCGTAGCCGAGGTGGTCGAGGTGCCCGCCCATCACGATGATCTGGTCCTTCAGCGCGCCGCGGCCGGGCAGGAGGCCGACGACATTCTCGGCGATCGTCCGCATGCTCTCGCCCTTCGCGGCGAGGCGCACGGTCGCCTTCGGGAGCGGCAGCACGACGCCCCGCTCGTCGGCCATCGCCCGCAGCTCGAGCGCCGAGCGCCCGTCGGCGTCGGCCATGCGGATCATCCGCTCCGCGGCGTCGGGCGAGACGATCGCAATCGGAATCTGAGCCATCCCCGCCGAGCTCATCCGCAGCGATCCGATGCGATCATCCTTCGCGCCAGGGGTATTCACCACGATGATGCCAGCGGCGTTGCGCCGCTCGATGCCGCGAATCTTCTGGGCGAAGCCAGCCGCTGCGGACCAACCGCGTTCACTCCAGCGCGAGGTCCCGTCCTCGCGCATCGGCTCGAAGCGGAGCACCACGGCAATCTTGCCCGTGAGGTCAGTGTCGTCGGTGAAGGTCGTATAGTTGTGCGTCGCGTCGTTGATCCCGTAGCCGACGAAGACGAGTTCGCCGGTGATGTCGCCGTCGCTCCCCATGCTCGTGAAGCTCCAGTCGACGCCGTGGTCGAGCGTGACGGTCTCCTCGCCGCGCGTCAGGGCGAGCGTCTGCTCGACGAACACCTTTCGCTCGCCAAGCGCGAACGGCTGCCGATAGCTCGGCGTGCCCGCGGCGGTCTTCGCCGGCGCCTCGAGCCCGACGCGACGGAAGCCCCACTCGACATAGTCCATCGCATGTTCCATCCCCTTCGTGCCCGGAAGGCGTCCGTCCATCCACGGGCTCGCAAGGATGATGAGGTGCTCGTTGAAGGTCGCGACATCGGGGTGCACCGCGGCGAGCGACTCATGAATCCGCGGCTGGGTCGCGGGATGCGTCGCGACGCGATCCGCCGGCGCGCCGCTCGCGGTCGCGGCGTCCTGGGCTGCCGCCTGGGTGGTGCCGGGGCGCGCGGCAAGCGACATGGAAGCGGCGACCGACAGGACGGCGAGCGTCGCGGCAACGAGCGGAAGTGGACGACGGAACATGCGGGAGGTGGATCCGAAAGGTGCGTGCAGATCGGGCACGGGCCGCTGGGGCAGTCGCCTGCCACGCACGCTCGCGCCAAGCGGGTGTTCTACCTTCGCATAGGCTTTTCGGCTGCGACCATGCGCCGGAAGTCACCGAATCTCCCTGCCGGACTGCGGGGCGTCATCCTCCTCCTCGCGGCGATCGTGGCGTGGTGGACGGCGGCCCAGCCGGCGGTTTCGCACGCGAGCGAGGCGGTGGGCTCGCGTCATCCGCAGGATGGTCCGCATGTCGACCTCCGTTTCGCCCTGACCGCCGACGCGCTCGTCGCGGAGGTCTCGATGAACCTCGTCTTTCTCGACGAGATTCTGAGCCACCCACGGGAGGAGGCCGATCGGCTCGCGCTCTCGGAGCTGCGGGTGATGGAGCCGGCGCTCCTCGGCCGCATGGCCGAGCTCTGCCAGGTCCGAGCCGACGGACGCGCGATCACGCCGACGCTCGACGGACTCGCCATGAACGACCCGGACGAGGCGCTCCTTCCGCTCTTCCCGGTCTCAGGCATGCGCGGCCTTCGCAAGATTCGCTTTGAGCTGCGATACGCGCTGGCTGCGGAGGGCGATACGAAGAGCCAAACCGAAGGGCAGTCCGCCGATCGCGCCGACGAGCGCGCGGAACCCGCGTCACTGTCGATCGTGTGGCTCGCCTATCCGGTGGACATTCTTTCCATCTATGAGCCGAAGCCGAAACTCGTGATCGCCGCCGAGCTCGTCGCCCAAGGCATCCGCAACGAGCTCATCTTCATCGAATCCGAACCCGAGCAAGTGTGGCACGCCGAGCGCGGCGGCATCGAAGGGCGCCTGGCGATCGTGCCGCGACCGGCCTCGCCGCCGAGCGTCAACGCCGCCCCGTTCGCTGCGCTCCTCGGTCTCGCCGTGGGCGCTGTCGTATGGATGTTCGCTCGCCGCGCGTCGGCCCATCGCTCACCGCGCGCCGCGCTCGGCCGCGGGGCGCTCGCAGCATTCCTCGTCGGCGCACCCGCCATGATGGTCGCCCATGCCCGCGGCATGCGCCTCCCGATGCCCTTCGCGCCGCAGTCCGCGCTTCCGTCGCCGGAGGAGGCGGCCGCGATCTTCGAGCCGCTCCACGCGAATCTCTATCGCGCGTTCGATTTCGTCGACGAATCCGCGATCTACGACGCCCTCGCCCTCAGCGTCGACGGACCGCTGCTCGAGGAGCTCTATCTCACCATCCATCGCAGCCTCGTCATGGCCGAGGAGGGAGGCGCGCTGAGTCGCGTCGTCGCCGTGCGCCGACGCGAGACAGACATCGAGTCGGTCGGCCTCTTCGACGAGGGCAGCGCCGCCGAGCTCGACCGCGCGGCGCCGGCCGCGGCGAGCTTTCTCGTGCGCTGCCGGTTCGAAGTGGACGGGCGCGTGACGCACTGGGGCCACGCCCACGATCGCACGAACGGCTACCTCGCTCGCTACACCGTCGTCGCGCGCGGCGACGGCTGGCGGATCGCCGATGTCGAGGTGATCGAGCAGACGCGCCTCGACGGGACCGAAGAGGGACCGCCACCCGCCGTGCGCCCCGGCGCCGACGGTCTCATGGATCTCTAGTCCGGCTCCGCGAGCGCGCTTCGCGCGAGAGCGACAGAGGCGAGCTGTGCCTGTGTGGTTCAGCTTTCTGCACGAGTCCTCCAGAGAACCACAGAGGCACAGAGGGCACAGAGGATGCACAGAGGAGGCGAAGGTGGCGACAGATTGCGTGCGCGTTGATGCGACGCGCCGGTGCCCGAGGGACTTGCGGAGCGCAAGCGCCGGGCACGGTGGGGAAACCCGACCCGACTCAGATCCACCTAGCGCCCACGGTTCTGTGCAACGAATTCCCGCCTTCCATTGGCTTCTCTGTGCGACCTCTGTGCCGAATGGCATGAAGCGAAGCCCGCCCCGTGCGTAAGTACTTTTGCGGGGCGCGGT
>CAYNCG010000028.1:0-39433 GCA_964395845.1 uncultured Isosphaeraceae bacterium
GCGTCGCTGATCGCGAATCAGGATTGAAGGTGGCTTTCGTGGAGCGGACACGATCGTGCCCGAGCCTCAATCGCATCAGGTCCAGCTCCCGAGCAAGATCGCAAGGTCCGCGGCATCGACGGTGCCATCAATATTGAGGTCAGCGGTCCCGCTTGTTCCCCACGCTCCGAGAAGGAGCGCTAGGTCGGTAGCGTCGACGAGGCCGTCAAGGTTCAGGTCGCCGGGGGCGCTGATTGCGAATGAGTAGGTCAGTGACGCGGTCGAAAGGTCGAAGGTGTTGGGGCCGAAATATGCAGAAGTGAAGCCGAAAAGAACTGTATATTGGCCAGGGGAGAGAACGCCTTCGGAGACGTTTGTCCCGGACGTCGGTGGCGTGACATTATCAATCAACGAGACCCACCCACCTTGCCACGCGTCATAGGAGCTCACCGCCCCGGCCGCGACGCCGAGGCCGAAGATGGGCGGCAGTTCCCATGTGCTCGAGAGCGTGCTGACCTGCATCCGGTATGGAGTTGGCGTTTCCACAACGAATGTCAGCAGGTGGTCCACCCAGACGAAGGCCATGTATCGGGAGAAGATGACGGACTCGTCGTAGCCTACCTGTGCGAGCGTGACGGCTCCGCTGATTCCTGATGCCGAAGAACTGGACTCAAGACTCACGCTGGATTCGACCAAGAACTCCGTTGGTCCCATGCTCGAAGCGAGGGTGAGCGGCCCAAGTGTCGTGCTCGTGTCCGAGTCGATCCCGCCGCCGTCATCTGGCGTCCCGGCAACGGCCCATGTGGTGCGACTCGATGACTCGATTGTGACCGAGGCCGGGGCCGAGGTGGAGAGCGACCCGTTCACGGTGGCGAGGGCAAGGACAAACCTGTTGACGCGGCGGAGCATTGCAGATCCCTCCATAAAACGTGGGGATGAGGTACGACAAACCGACGGTGCCGTCCGTCCATGTACGCGAGGAGCCGACGGATCTGACAGTCATACCGGCGAAAATGTTGGTGGCCTTGTTCAGGTGCGCGTCGGCTCCTCGGCGCATCCCGGCCGGGCCTCTGAGGCCGGACAGCGGCGACGCGTCGGATGAGCCTCGCCGTGTAGGGCCCCTCGCCTTTCGTCGTCGGCGCACCTATCGGAGTGTGGGTTCGCGCCCAAAGCCTGGCGCGGCGAGCAAGTCCGGGCGCTGCTCACGAAGCACGCTCGCGGCCTTGCGGCTGGGCTCGTCGTCGATCGCTTCATACGCCCGAAGCAGCTCAGCCGCAACCGTTCGCAGCCGCCAGTTGCTCGCTCGGTCATCGCCCGACTTGGCAAAGAACGCTCGCATGTCGGTCCATGCGGCCTCGGCGTCAGCGAGACCGTCGCGCGGCCTCCCGAGATCGGTCAGCACGCCCAATCGTTCAGCGAAGCCTTCGGCGATCTCGACGGGACCTATCGATGAAGATGTTGGCGCGGAATGAACCTCTGCGGCACGCATTTGCACGAGTGTGGCCCGGGCATTCTCCCACAACGCCAAGGCCTCATCGTGCTGACCGGCGCGCCGCAGCAGCATCGCTCGCAGAGATAACTCGGTGAGGCCGGGGGCACCACCCGATGCCGCGTGAATTCGTTCATAGGTATCGATGAGCGTGCGTGTCTCGGCGAGCTTCCCTCGCTTGGTGAGCACGCTGATTAGCACCCGGCGCTCATACATAGGGTACGGATGCTCCGGCCCACGGGCGGCGTCGCTGATCGATATCGATGTTCTAGCCGCTCGCTCAGCCTCCTCAAGCCGACCCATCGCGAGCAGGACGCTGGCCTTCGTCGCGTACGAACGCGAGATGTACCTTTGTCGTGTCTGCTCATCAAGCTTCTCTTCATGCATGCGGATGGACGCTTGAATCAGCTGCAGAGCTTCTTCCGAACGGCCTCGCGCGAGTTCGCTCAGCGCGAGATCCGCGTGCGCAGTGGCGTAGCCGACCACCGGCGGGCTCTCCATAGCCTCGTAGCGGCGGATGAGATCACGGCAGATCTGGCCGCACTCGACGGCACGGCCCTGGGCGTGGAGCATGAGGTTCAACCCGTGTAGGGCGTCGATGGCCTCGATGTCGTTGCCCTGACCGTGCGTGGTGAGGATGTCAAGACGCCGACGGGCGAGAAGTTCCCCCTCTGTCGTCGGGCCGCGCCCAAACCAGAACCCGCTCACGACGAGCGTGATTGCCTTTGCCGCTTCGAGTGAGTCGGGGCCGTAGAACGACTCAGCCAGCGCGAGTCCCTTCGCAGCCTGCACTCTGCCCTCATCGATCCGGCCTTGCCAGTAATAGACGCCTGCGGCATCCGATCTCAAACGCATCATGACCCGTGGCTGGAGCGGGGGCCCCTTGCCTGCCTCAGCGTCATCGAGCCGCGATACCAGTCGGTCAAGCATCTCCCCGACCGTCATGTCCTTCTTGCCTCCCACCTGTGCCGGGTCGGCGGTGGAGATGAGGCTGGTAAGGAGTTCGAGCGAATCGCTCGCGTCGCGGGCAAGCTCCTCAGCCTTGAGTCGCTCCGACTGCGCCGCTTGCTCGCTCAGCTTCGCGGCATCTTCATTGTCACGTGCGATGAGTTCGCTCTTGACTGCGGCATTGCGTGCGGCCGCTTCACGCGACAATCCGATCCCAGTGCCGATGGTCGTCGCGACCAATCCGAGTACGAGGGCACTCGCAATCGACAACGGTACGCGGTGTCGTCGGGCGAACTTACGGGCGAGGTACACGCGGTTCCGCGGACCGGCGCTGACGGCGTTGCCAGCCAGGTGCGCCGCGATGTCAGTCGCCAACTCTGCGGGCGACTGATAGCGGCGCGAGCGATCGCGATCCGTCGCCTTTATGACGATCCAATCGACTTCGCCTCTCAGTTGGTTCGCCAGTCGATCTGCGGGAACTTGCATTGAACTCGCCAGCGCGACGCGCCACGCGGCATCGCCGCTCCCCACGCGGCGGCTCGGCATTGGGGGGTCGGTCTCACGCACGACACGCCGAAGCTCATCAAGACCCGCCTTGAGTAAGGTCTCCTCATCAAACGGCGTTACGCCCGAGACCAGCTCGTACAGCAATGCACCAAGCGAATAGACATCGCTCCGCGTGTCGACGTCGACGGCCGACAAGGCCATCTGCTCTGGACTCATGTACGCCGGTGTGCCGATGAACTGGCGGAACTGGGTGCACAGGGTGGCGTCGGTGAGCGTTGGTCCGATGGCTTTCGCGATTCCGAAGTCGATGACCTTGGGCACAGCCTTGCCGTCAACGACGGTCACAAGCACGTTGCCAGGCTTGATATCTCGGTGAATGAACCCTCGCTGATGGGCGTGCTGAACCGCTTCGCACACCGAAATGAAGAGAGACAGCCGGTCGCGAAGGCCAAGTCGGTGGGCGGTGCAGAATGAGGTTATGGGTTGCCCCCGAACGAGTTCCATGACGAAGTACGGCAGGCCCAGTGGTGTTGTGCCCGCGTCGAAGACCTTCGCGATGTTCGGATGGTCCATGCTCGCCAGCGCCTGACGCTCGGCCTCGAACCGTCCGATAGTCTGCCTTGAGCCCATGCCCGCCTTGAGCACTTTGATTGCGACCCTGCGGCGCACCGGCTCGGTCTGTTCGGCAACGTAGACTTCGCCGAAAGCTCCTTCGCCGAGCCGTTCGAGCAGTCGATATGGCCCTAGCACGCTGATGGTGGGCCCAGTCGCGGCAATCGAGGCCGTCGACGCGTTCGCCTCGGCAAGGGACTGCTGGAGCCTCTCGTGTTCATCGGGTGCGAGCGCTCTGCGAACGGTCTGCTCAAGCTCCACATTGCCGCAACAGAGCGCGGCGATCGCTCTCTCCCGTTGCTCGAGCGGAACATCCAGTACCGCGTCGACGAGCCGGTGGAGTCGATCAGACGCTGTCGCTCGCTCACCAGTCACGAAAAGCACCTCCTAGCTGTTCTTGGGGCATGTACGCGCTCGGGACGGCGGTCTGACACCGGAAGCACCGAATGTGAGACGATATCGTGAGTCGGTGCAAACGCGGGCGACACTCCTTCAACGACTGAAGTCTGATGGCTCAACCCGAGAGATCGCTTGGAAAGAATTCTTCAACCTCTACCATCCGATCATCTCGAGATTTGCGCGAGCTCGCGGCGTAGCTCCTGAGGATGTTGAAGAAGTGGTTCAAGAGGTCGTTTGTGGGTTCTTTGCCGCGCAACCCACATTCGTGTACGACCCGACGAAGGGCCGCTTTCGGGCCTACCTCATGACGTGCGTGTCCAACACATTGCGCACCCGGCTCCGCCGTAGCTCCCGCACGCCACAGGCGAAGCCGGAGCTGGCGGAGCACTCGGCAACCACGCACGAACCGGACTGGGACGCCGCGTGGAAGCAGGCCGCGCTCGATGCCGCTCTCGGCAGATTGCGTGAGCGATATGTCGACAACACGACATTCCAAGCGTTCGAGGCGGTCGTGATCCGTGGGCAGTCACCCGAGGTTGTCGCCAATGCTCTCGGCATGGATCGCGATTCGGTGTACCAAGCCAAGACGCGCCTCCTTGCGAAGTTGCGCATCGAGCTGGACGCCGTCGAGCGGATGCTTGATCCTGGGTGAGTCAGGCACCGGACCTCGGGAACGCTCGCGCGACCGCAGGGCAAGTGCCTCGGCTGTGTTCGTCCCCGACTCTCAGCACACTCTTCTGGTGCCGACTGCCTAAGCGGCAACGCGCGGTTCAGCTGGCTTTCGCCGCTCCCACCGCAATCTGCGCCGACCGCCCCCTGATCTCCTCTGCCAACGCTGCCACAAACTCCGCGGCTGGCATCGCCCCAAGACTCTCCTGGACGCCTCGGGCTCGCACACTCACCGCCTTCGCCTCGGCGTCGCGTTCGCCGACGACGAGGAGGTAGGGGATCTTCCATTCGGTGGCGGCCTTGATCTTGCCCTGGATGCGTTCGGAGCTTTCGTCGAGGGTCGCCCGCACGCCGGCTTGCTTGAGCATTGCGAGGACTTCGCGGCCCCAGGCTTCGCTCTTTTCGCTGATGGTCAGGACGCGGACTTGCTCGGGCGCGAGCCAGGTTGGGAACGCTCCGGCGAAGTGTTCGATGAGGCAGCCGATGAAGCGTTCGAAGCTGCCGAAGGGCGCTCGGTGGATCATGACCGGCTGGTGGACCTGGTTGTCACTACCGATGTACTCGAGGCCGAAGCGCTTCGGCAGGTTGTAATCCACCTGCACGGTGCCGAGTTGCCACGAGCGGCCGATGACATCCTTCACGACGAAGTCGATCTTCGGGCCGTAGAACGCGGCTTCGCCGGGCTCCTCGCTGAAGGGGACACCGAGGCTCATCGCTGCGTCGCGGCAGGCCTGCTCGGCCTTGTCCCAGTTCTTCGGGTCGCCCACATACTTCGCGCTGTCCGGGTCGCGGAGGCCGACGCGCACGCGATAGTCGGTCATGCCGAGGGTCTTGAAGATGAGCTTCACGAGACTCAGGCAGCCCTGCAACTCCTCGGCGATCTGGTCTTCGCGGCAGAAGAGATGCGCGTCGTCCTGGGTGAAGCCGCGGACGCGGGTCATGCCGCCGATCTCGCCCGACTGCTCCCAGCGATAGACGGTGCCGAACTCGCAGAGGCGAATCGGCAGCTCGCGATAGCTGCGCTGCTGGCTCGCGTAGATCTTGATGTGGTGCGGGCAGTTCATCGGCCGCAGGAGATATCCATCGATATCGCCTGACTTCATGCGATTCGCGAGATCGCCGCAGGAGCAGCCCTCGTGCGCGAGCAGCTTGAGCTGATCGTGATCGACGAGCGGCGGATACTGAGCATCCTGGTAGTAGGGGAAGTGGCCGCTGGTCTTGTAGAGATCGAGCTTGCCGATGTTCGGGGTGAAGACCTGGAAGTAGCCCTGGCGCCTGAGCTCTTCACCGATGAAGTTCTGGAGCTCCTGGCGGATGACCGCGCCGTTCGGGGTCCAGAGGATGAGCCCCTGGCCGACCATCTCGTCGATATGGAAGAGCCGCAGTTGCTTGCCGAGCACGCGGTGGTCGCGCTTCTTCGCCTCTTCGATCTGGGCGAGGTAGGCGTCGAGCTCGGGCTTGGTGGCGAACGCGGTTCCGTAGACGCGGGTCAGGCGGTCGAGCTTCTCGTCGCCCTTCCAGTAGCTCGACGCAAGCGAGAGGATCTTGAACGCGCCGATGCGCCCGGTGCTCGGGACATGCGGACCACGGCAGAGGTCTTCCCAATCCTTGCCGGGCTGGCCGGTCGCGTACCAACTCAACTCCTTCGACCCCGCCTCGATCGCCCGTTCGGCGTTGTCGAGCTTGAACTTCGAGCCCTCGCTCTTCAGCTTCGCCAAGCCCTGATTCATCGGCATGTCGTAGCGAGTGAAGGGGCGGTCCTCGGCGATGATCTTGGCCATCTCGGCCTCGACCTTGGCGAAGTCCTCAGTCGACATGACCTTGCCCTGGGGAAACAGCATGTCGTAGTAGAAGCTGTTCTCGAGCGGCGGGCCGTAGACGAGCTGCACGCCCGGGAAGAGCCGCTGGATCGCCTCGGCCATCACATGGGCGCAACTGTGCCGCAGGAGGTAGAGCGCGTCGGCGTCGGGCGCGGTCGCTCCCTTCGCCTTGGCGGTCACGATCCCGAGGTTCGCGTCCTTCTCGATGCGCGTGGAGAGATCGCGCAGTTCGCCGTTGATCTTCGCGCCGAGCGCGGCCTTGGCGAGGCCGGCACCAATCGACGCGGCAACCTCGCCGGCGGTCACGGGGCGATCGAATTCCTTGACGCTTCCATCGGGAAGGGTAATGCGGGGCATAGGTCGGGCATGGTACCGGGAGACGCCAGAGAACCACACTGCTTCCAGAGAACCACAGAGGCACAGAGGGCACAGAGGGCGCACAGAGGAGAAGGAGCCAAGGGGTCCGGAGGGTCGATGCAGCGGCCTTGCGCATCGATGACGAAAAGGTGGCAGGCACCCGGCCCGTCCATCCGCTTCAAACCGGCGCCGAGCTGGCCGAACCTTCCTTCTTCATCTCCTCTGTGCGCCCTCTGTGCCCTCTGTGCCTCTGTGGTTCTCTGTCGTCGCCCCACTCACTCGCGCGGAAACAGGTCCGTCTGGTTCGGCAGGTTCTTTGGGCGTTGGCGGAGGGCGTCGAGTTCGTGTTCGAGGTCCTCGAGCGTGCGGAAGTCGTAGTGCTCGCTTGCGAAGCGGATGTAGGCGATCGGGTCGAGCTCGCGGAGGCGCGACGCGACGCGGCGGCCGATTTCCTTGCTCTCGACCTCGCGCTCGAACTCGCGGTGGAGGTCGTCCTCGATCGACTTCGCGAGCTCTTCCTTCGTTTCCGTCGGGATCGGGCGCTTGCCGCAGGCGGCGAGAATGCCGCGGAGGATGCGGTCGCCGTCGAAGGGGACGCGCGAGCCGTCACGCTTGATGACGAACAGTCGCTCCGTCCGTTCGACGCGCTCGTAGGTCGTGAAGCGCTTGCCGCAGGACTCGCAGACGCGGCGCCGTCGGATGGCACCGCCATCCTCGGCCCCGCGGCTGTCGATCACGCGATCGCGATCCTGGCCGCAATACGGACAACGCATGCGTGGAGTGTCGCGGGACTCGGCGCTGCCGTCAACGAGCGCCCGAACGCCGAGGCCGGTTCCGCGTTCACCCTGCTGGGGCTCTCACCGCCGACCGCCGAAGATCGCCGCCCGAGCGGGGTCGATTTCGCCGTCGATGAAGAGGCGCAGCGTCGCGAAGCCGTCGAGCTCGAAGTGTTCGACGCGCATCTCGACTTCGGTCCGTTCCTCGAAGGTCACCGTGCCGCGCGACTCGCGCGGCGGGTGCCAGCTCCAGTCATCGATCACCGGCTTGCCGTCGATCAGGACGCGCACGCCGTCGTCGCTCAGCGTCCGGATGGTGAAGGTGCCCTTCGGGAAGGTGAGCCGCGCGGTGGCGACCATGCCGAAGTGGTCCTGTCCGATCGTCGAGTCCGCCGCGGCCGCGAGCGTCTCGCCGGCGAGTCCGCTGAGCTTCAGATCGCGCGGGCCGCCGTGGCCGTATGCGAAGTCGAGCGAGTCGGTCACGATCGTGATCGAGTCGGCGCCGGTCGCGCCTTCGCGCCAGACCTCGGGATTCGAGCGGGGATCGACCACGCTCGGGAAGAAGGAGACATGCCAGTCCGCGGAGTGGACGCAGCCGCGGGCGAAGAGGACGCCGCCGTCGTTGAAGCGGGCCCGCATGAGATAGGGGGCGACCATCCCCGGCATCTCGAGACTCACGACGAAACGATGATTGGAGAGATCGGTCTGAAGCCGCAGCGATCCGCCGCCCGCGACCTCGCCGCCCCGGAGTTCCCTCGCGCCGAGCAGGCGCCACACGGTCCGCGACGGCGTCGAGGTGTCCTCGACGAGCATCGGCTGGCTGCCGTCCCACGGACCCCACTCGGTCATGCGGATCGCGGCGCGGCCATCGGCGAATGCAGGCATCGCCCGCCGCTTGCCGATCGGATCGGCGGTGCCGGGCAGCGACGCGGCGAGCTCCTTCGGCGTCGGAATCGCGGGGAGATTCAGCTTCTCGTCCTCGACCGGCATGATCTCGCTGGTGTCATCGCGCTGGATGCGCCCTTCGCCGTTCACGACGGTGTTGCCGAAGAACGCGGTCGAGGTCGACGCCCGCAGGCCGAGGGCGATCGCGCAGCCGTCGAAGGTGTTGCCGGCGATGATCGTGTCGGCGCTCGCGGCGCCGTTTGACTTGGCCCACGGCGTCGCGAGCAGCGCCTTGTCGTCATCCCACCAGAGCTCGATCGCCGCGGCCTCGTTCGCAAATGTATTGCCCACGATCATGTTGCGCTGACCGTGCTCGATATCGATAGCGCCGCCTTCGCCGAGCCCGTCGCCGTCACCGCGCTGCGGGCCGTTGCCGACGAATCGGTTGGCGGTGATGAGCGTGTCCTGCGAGTAGCCGCCCCAGATGCCGCAGATCGCGTTGCCCTCGAAGAGATTGTGGGCGATGCGATTGCCGAAGGAGAAGGTCATCTCGAGGCCGTGGGCGGCGGCGAAGGAGAAGTCGTTGCCGACGATGAGATTGTCGTTCGAGCCTCGGCGCTTCGTGAAGTCGATGGCGCCCTCGGCCGCGACATCCGCGGGAAGCCGCTCGCCGAGGGCCTCCTTGCCGGCGAAGCCGAAGAGGCCGTCGCCGCCGTGCGTCGCGCTGTTGAGGGCGATCGTGTTCCGCGAGCACTGCTCGAACATGAGGATGCCCGCCGAATCCTGGCCGCGGTTGTAGACGCCGTGCGAGTAGCCGCGGATGCAGAAGTCAAAGGCGTTGCGGCAGACGATGGTGTCGGTGGTCCGCCACATCGCGAGGCCCCAGCCGCTCAGGAAGGAACAGTCGTTGTCGTAGACGCGGGAGTCGCTGACGCGGTCGAGGATGATGCCGTTCTGCGTGCCGCGCACGGTGATCCCGCGCACCGTCACCTTCGACGAACGCTCGACGCAGAGACCCGCGCCGTATCGCGTCACCCATTCGCGTCCGTCGTTCTCGTGCGGCCAGAGCCAGTCCGACGCGTCCTCGGCCGCGCTCGAGGACTTCAGCCGCATCGCGTAGTTGCCGGAAAGGTCGAGTCCCTCGAAGGTCGAACCGTCGGCGGCGGTCGCAAGCACGCCGCAGCGGAAGCCCCGGACGCTGCCGTTGCGGAGGGTCACCTCGCGGCCGCGCACCGCGATGCCGATGCCGGTGAGCGTGTCCGGCGTCGCCGTCCCGCCCGCAGGCAGAGCAGCGGGGAGGGCAGCCCCGAGAAGCGTTCCGCCGTTGAGGTCGACGACGATGCCGCTGCCTTCGATCTGCACGACGCCGTTGCCGTTGGCGTCGGCGATCGGCGTCGCCGGAAAGGCGAGCCGGCAGCTCTCGCGGATGACGATGTCATCGCGGTCGACGGTGATGATCGGGAGTTCGGTCGGGGCGGCGAGGACGATCGCGGCAAGGGTGGCGTGCAGCATCTGGGGCCTCAGCGGGGCGTCCGATCGGGCGTTCGGGCTTTGGGGGCGCGACTCTGGTCGCTAGATCTGCTCGATCTCGGCGACCTTCTTGGTGGCGATCTCGTCGATGTTCGCCGTGAACTTCTTCGTCAGGGCGTCGACCTCTTCCTTCGCGGATTCGGCCTGATCGTCGGAGATCGGGTTCTTCTTGTCGGCGAGAAGGGCGTCGATGTGCTTGTTGGCGTCGCGCCGCTCGTTCCGGACCGCGACCTTCGACTCCTCGGCCATCTTCTTGACCTGGGAGACGAGCTGCTTGCGACGATCGGCCGACGGGGTCGGGACATTGATGCGGATCGCGGAGCCCTCGACCTGGGGGTTGAAGCCGAGGCCGGAGGTCTCGATCGCCCGGACGATCTCGTGCTTCGAGCTCGGATCGAAGGGCTTGACGAGGAGTTGGGTCGACTCGGGGACCGAGATCGCCGCGAGTTCGCGGAGGTCGGTGTGGCTTCCGTAGTAGTCGACCTTCACATACTCGAGCATGGCCGTGTTGGCCCGGCCCGTTCGCATACCCCGAAGCTCGCGCTGGAGGTAGTCAAGCGACTTGGACATGCGGTCTTCGGCTTCGAGCAGGATGGTGTCGAGATCCATGGCGGCGTCTGGGAGTGAAGGTCACGGCCTCCGGACCGCTCGGAAAGCGGCGCGGACGGGCCGAAGGTGACAGTGGGAGGGAACCCGCCGGGCGGGGCCGCGGATTGTACGGGCATCGATCCGTGGGGGCGGAGACGGGGGGAGTCGTCTTGGGCCGAGCGTTTGGGGCCAAGCGACCGATCGCATGCCGCCTCTCCGGTGCGGGGTGGGCGTGTCCCGCGGCCCACCGCCCGCATCGTCATGCGAAAAGCCCGATTGAGCCGACATGAACCCGTCGGAAGTCCGTCGCGATGCGGTGCCGACTTCCGTATTCTGTGACCGAACATGCACACACTCACGATCGCCGCAGCCGCCGCGGGGACGCCCGCCGCCGGTGCCGCAGGCCAAGCCGCCCCGTCCACCAGCCTCTGGGACTACATCAATGACGGCGGCATCATCACCTACATCCTCATCGGGCTGTCGATTCTCGCGGTCGCGAGCATCATCTACAACCTGCTTGAGATTCGACGGTCGCGGCAGGCCCCGCCGCTCGTCTTGGGGCATCTGCAGCGGCTCTTCAGCGAGGGCGACTACGCCGGCGCCCATGAGCTCTGCATGGCCCAGACCTCCGATTCGCTGCTGACCTCGATCGTCGGCAACGCCCTCGGCCGGTGCCTCTCCTCGCCCTTCGGCATCATGGAGTTCCGTGAGTCGGTCGAATCGGTCGCCCCCCGCGAGGTCGATCGTCTCCACCGCAACAACGACTGGCTCGGCATCCTCGCCGCCGTCGGTCCGATGCTCGGCCTGCTCGGAACGGTCTTCGGCATGATCGGTGCGTTCCGGACGATCGGTACCCTCAGCGGTGCCCAGCGATCGAACGAGCTGGCGACCTTCATGTCGATGGCCCTCGTCGCCACCGCCGCTGGTCTCACGGTCGCCATTCCCTGCACCGTCGCCTTCGCGATTTTCCGCCGGCGAATCGACCAGATCGTGGACGATGTCGGCAGCCACATCGAGCGTCTGGCCGGGATGACCACGGCCCACGCCCAGGGCGGCGGCGCTGGTCAGCAGGCCGGCGCCGCGATGCCGCAGCGGCCCGCCGCGCCGCCCCAACCCCGGGCCGCCAGCTCTGCAGCGAGCTCCACGACCAGCTCCACGACAAGGGGCTAACCGGTGCGACTTTCGAACCGATCGCGCGCTGAGGAAGCGAGCTTCGATCTCACCCCGATGATCGATGTCGTGATGCTCCTCATCGTCTTCTTCACCCTCACCTCGCAGTTCAAGGACGCGCTGCCGACGAAGGTCGAACTGCCTTCCGAAGTCGGCCAGGCGCTCTCCGAGACGGCGGCGTCGACGATCCATCTGGAGCTCGCCCGCGACGGCACGCTCACGAGCCACGGCAATCCGGTGAAGCTCGACGATGTGCTCGCCGAGCTGCCCGGCGGCTCCTCGGTGAACGCCGCCGAGCGAGCCGAACTGGTTCTTCGCGCGGACCGGCTCTGCCCGATCGGTGAGGTGAATCGCGTCGCCAAGGCGATCGCGGCCGCGGGCGTCAAGCGCATCAAGATCGTGACCTCCGGCCAGCCCGCGGGAGGCCAGCGATGAAGCTGCGCCGCTCGACGCGTCGGCGCCTCGATCCGTCGCAGCTTCGGCTGCCGCTCGTCGCCCTCATCGATGTCGTTCTCTTCCTCCTGTTCTACTTCATGGTCGCCGGCAACATCGACATGGAGGAGGCGGAACTCCAGGCGACGCTCGCCCTCCTCGGCGGCGGCTCCGGCAAGGCGAGCGAGTCCTTCCTCGATGCCCAGGTGCTGCAGGTAAGCGCGGATGTGCAGGGCGCGATCTACCGGATCGGCGGCCGCGAGCTGCGCGACCGCGCGTCGCTGCAGGGGCTTCTGCAGGGACTGCCGAAGGAAGCGGGCGTCGTGATCAAGAGCTCATCGACGGTGGCGTTCGAACTCGTCGCCGGCGCGCTGCAGGTCGCCCACGACGCGGGCTTCACGAAGATCACCTATGTGCCGGAGTGAGCGGCGTTCTGCGCGGTTTTTCCAGAGAACCACAGAGGCACAGAGGGCACAGAGGTAGCACAGAGAAGCCAATACAAGAGAGGGAATTCGTCGCAGAATTGTAGGTACAGGGTGGATTTGGCTTGGGTCGAGTCTTCCTACCGTGCCCAGCGCTTGCGCTCCGCGAGTCCCTCTGGCACCGGCCGTCTCCATCAGAGCGTGCGCAACGGGTCTCCTTTTCTGCCTTCTCTGTGCACCCTCTGTGCCCGCCCCCTTCGGGTTGGGCCTCTGTGGTTCTCTGGCGGAACAACGCAGCAAGCCGCGAGGTCAGCGGCCGCTGTGTTTGCCTTGGCTCACCCAGGTGCCGATGCGCTCGCCGCGGACCACGCGGGCGATGTTGCCGTGGGTCTTGAAGTCGAAGACGCAGATCGGCAGGTTGCGCTCCATGCACATGGTCATCGCGGTGAGATCCATGACGCCGAGCTGCTTCTCGACCGCCTCGGTGAAGGTGAGGGTCTCGTAGCGCTTCGCGGTCGGGTCCTTCTTCGGATCCGCGGTGTAGATGCCGTCGACCTTGGTCGCCTTGAGGAGCGCGTCGGCGTTGAGCTCGATGGCCCTGAGCGACGCGCAGGTGTCGGTGGTGAAGAAGGGATTGCCGGTGCCGGCGACGAGGATGACCACGCGGCCCTTCTCGAGGTGCCGGATCGCCCGGCCGCGGATGAAGGGTTCTGCGACCGCGGTCAGGTTGATCGCGGAGAGGACGCGGGCCTCGTGGCCGAGCTTCTCGAGGGCTTCCTTGAGGGCCAGGCCGTTGATGACCGTGCCGAGCATGCCCATGTAGTCGGCGGTGGACTGGTTGATCCCGCCCTTTGCCGCGAGCTGGGCGCCGCGGATGATGTTGCCGCCGCCGACGACGACGGCGATCTGGACGCCGGTGGTCGTCGCGGCGGAGATCTCCCCGGCGATGACCATGAGCTCATCGGGTGAGATCCCGAGCTGCCCGGCCTGGGCGAAGGACTCCCCGGAAATCTTCAGGACGACCCGGCGGGGGTGTCCGGACTGGTCAATCGAGGGAGCGCTGGCGGCGGCTGGCATCGCGGGTTGGGCTGCTTGGGAGTTGGGCATGAGCGGCAGGGTCGGAACGCCCGCTTCGCGCGGGCACCGGATTGGACCAGACCGGCGACGGGAGGGCAAACGGGCTCCGGGTGACGCGGACCGGCTCTGCGGGCTCGGGATTTCTCCGGCTTCTCTTTGGCGTTCTCGCCGTCCCGGGGCAACGATCAGCCGATGGATGCCGTATGAAGTACACGGGTCGGGCCGTCCCTCGGAAGCGGGCGGTCCCGTCCTGACGGATCCTGTCCCGCAGACGACCGTGCCGACGACGCCGATCCCGAGCCCCAACGCGACACCTGCCGCGCCACCCGGCACCCCCGGAGCTATTGGACCGATCGCGACCGCCCCCGGTCGCGGGGTCGGGCAACTCGGCGGCAGCGCGGCCCCGCGCGCCGGGCGAGGGCTGACCAGCCGCGAGCAGTCGCTGCACGAGACCATCGACCGACTCCACACCGAGCGTATGCGGCTGCTCCGCCAGCGTCGGCTGCACCTTGCGCTCCTCGGTTTTGCCCTGTCGATTCCCTTCCACCTGATCCTCATCATGTGGTTCGCGTCCACCTACCTCTCCGGTCCGCGGGGATACGGTGGCGGTACGGGACCGGTGACGACGATCGAGCTCGGGATCATCGAGGGCGAGGCGCTCCTCGATGAGGGGCCGACCGCCGAGGAGTTCGCCATCGCCGACGGACTCGGCACGACGGACACGCCTGCCGGCGCGGTCTCGCTCGAGGCCGGTGCGCCGGCGATCGGACTCGAGACCGGCGGCTCCGGATCGCTCGACGCCCAGGGCGGCGGACCGGTCGGCGTCGGCGGTCCCAGCGGGAGCGGCTCGGGTGGACTCGGGCCGGGCGGCGGTGGCGGCGGCGGCGGAGCGAGCTTTTTCGGTCTCGGTGGCCGCGGCAGCCGATTCGTCTACATCGTCGACATCTCCGGCTCGATGGCCAACGGGTCCCGCTTCCAGGTGGCGATGGATGAGTTGCGCCGCTCGATCACCGCGCTCCCCGACTTCGCCAGCTTCGCCGTCTATCTCTTCTCCGACGCGGCCTACGCGCCGCCCTTCCAGGAGACCTACCTGAAGGCGATGCCCTCGAATGTGGCGCGGATGAAGAAGTGGCTCGACACGACGAGCCCGATGGGTGGCACCGAACCGAGCGACGCGTTCCAGCGATCGCTCGCGCTCTCGCCGCTGCCGGATGTCATTTTCTTCCTGACCGACGGCGAGATTCCCGAGCACATGCCCGATTACCTCTCGCAGCGGAACGGGGCCAACGGCAAGAAGCGGGTGACGATCCATTGCATCGCGTTCTCCAACGACGCGGGCCAGGACTCGCTGCGGCGGATCGCCCGCGACAGCGAGGGCACCTTCCGATTCGTGCCGGTGGGAGGTCCCTGAGTGCCTTCGATCGGGTGGCCGCGTCTCGGCGTCGCATGCGTGGTCGCGATGGGCACGGCCGCGGCGCCGGCGCTCTCGGCTCGCGCCGAACCGCACGCCGCATGGCGGGCCGAGCCGAGCGCGGCACCGCGCCCCAGTGCGCAGGCAGAGCTGAAGGTCGAACTGCGCGGCGCTCGCCCGCCGATCGTTGCCCAGCGGCTCGAATGGGAGAAGGGCGGCCTGCGCGTGATCGGCGCCGGCGGCCCGGCGGCGGCCGCGGTGCTCGTGGCGTGGGACGAGGTCCGATCGGTGACCGGTCGCAGCCTCACCGAGGAGGAGCGGAGTTACCTCGCGATGGCCGAGGATCTCTGGCGCGCCCGGCAGCGCGTGCAGCGCGGTGACCTCGAGCTGGCGGCGGAGCTCTTCGAGCGGCACGCGGCCGCGCTTCGCGGCACGACCTCCGAGACGGCCCTGATCGTCGCCGAGGGCATTCTTCGTTGCCGGGTCGGTCGCGAGCCCCTGCGGGCGGTGCTGCCTGCGCTCGAGGTCGCGCGGCTGCGGCGGGCGAAGGTCACGACGGATCGCTACGCCGGACTGCCCGCGGTCCTCGACGAGCAGACGCTGCTGGCGCCGGCGATCGGCCCCGCACTCATCGGTGGCTCGACGGCGTCAGCGGAGGCGGAGCGCGAGGCGGTCGCCCGCGAGATCGACCTGCTGCTCGCATCGACGGGCATCGACGGGGAAACGCGAAGGACGGCCGATCTCGTGGCGGCGCTCCTGCGGCGCACGCCGCTCGCGGCGACGAAGCGCGAGGAGGGCGGCGCTGGACTGCTCGCATCGATCATGGAGCTCGATCGGCTCACGCCCGCCGATCCGCCGGAGACCAAGGCCCGCGTGCGCGGCGCGGCGATCGCGAGCGCGAAGGGGCTTCCTCCGTGGGCCTCGGCGTGGGCGCGGTACGCCGTCGGGCGTTCGCTGGTCGCCGAGGCGAGCGCCGCCGATCGCGAGCAGGGGGTGCTGACGCTCCTGTCGATTCCGGCCGGCCGCGGCGTCGTCGTCGAGAGCGACGGCGAGTCGGCAGCAGGCGCTCAGGCACCGCTGACGCTTGTGCGGGCATCGCTCGAGCTGGCGGCCGGGACGCTCCGAACGCTCGGTGACGCCGAGAGCGCTGCGATCGTCGAACGGGAACTGGCCGCGCACGGCGGCGGCACGCGTCCGCGGGGAGCGAAGCCATGATCCGTCGTGGCCTTCGTCGCGGCCTTGCGGCATTCCTCGTCGCGTCCGCTCTCGCCGGCGCGGCGTGGTCGGCGCCGGTCCGCGCCGACGACGCGCTCGGCGGCTATCTCGAGCGGTTGCGGCTCACGCGGCTTCTGGTCACCCACCTTGAGAACGAACTCGCCGCGGCGACGCTCCAGGAGGATCGCACGCGGCTCGTCGAGCGCCTTGCCGAGGTCTACCCCGAACTCCTCGAGCGCGAGACCGATCCGACCCGGCGCGAGGCGCTCGTCGAGCGCTCCGCGGCGTTCCTCAAGCGGGAGTCGCCGAAGCAGGCGGATCCGCTGCGTCTCTCGCTCCTCCGAGCGCGGTATCGCGCCGCGTCGCGCGTCGCCGAGGATCACCGCGCCGCCCTCGCCAAGCCCGAGGCCGTCGCCGACGCGCGGGCCTCGCTCGAGTCGATCGAACGCGAGGCGGGCGAGCTGCGCGGTCGCTTCGAGGGGCGCGTCCGCGAGCTCGAGCGGCGCACCGAGCGCGTCGAGGGGCTCGACGGCGAGCGGCTGCAGGAGCGGGCCGATCGCGCCCGCGGCGAGCTCGCCGAGGCCCATTCGCTCGAGGGATGGTCGCTCTACTACCGCTCGCTCCTCTCCGACGATCGGCGGCTCGCGGATCAGGCCCAGACGCATTTCGCGAAAATCCTCGACGCGGGCCGCGAGTTCCCGAATCCCGCCGATGTCTCGCTCGACCTGCGGTCGAACGACTTCTTCGCGAACGCGATTCTCGGGATGGCCCTGGCGCGAAGCCGCACGCAGTCCTATGCCAACGCCCTCGAGTGGCTTCGGCTCCTCGATGTCTCGCAGGTGAACGAGTCGATTCGCCGACAGCTTCCCGCATGGCAGCTCGTCGTCGCGATCGAGCGCGCCGAGTGGACGGTGGCCCGCGAGCTCGTGCGCGCCGTGCGGCCGGATGCGCCGGCGGCGTGGCTGCGCATCGCCGCGGTCGGCGCGCTTCGCGCCGGCGACGGACGGCCCGAGGCGAGGGCGGTCGCGAGCGAGGCGATCGCCCTGCTCGCCGCGCGCCGCGAACTCGTGCAGATCGCCGATCTCGCCCGGCAGTTCGGCGACGAGGCGATCGGCGCCCGCGGCTTCGCGTCGCGTTATGTGCGCGGCGTGCTCGCCTACGAAGAGGGACGGCGGTTCCGCGCGGACGGCGCCGCCGACGCGGCGATCCGGGCCTTCGAGGAAGCGGCCCGCGATCTCGAAGCCGCGCTCATCGAGCCCGATGCGGGCGAGTTCGCCGCGGCCGTCGTCGCATGCCGGACGATGGCCGGTTGGGCCCGCTTCGAGCGCGGCGAATATGCCGCGGCGAAGGCGCTCTTCACGCAGGCGATCGAGGCGCCGGATGCGCGCGACGAGGAAGCGGAGTGGATGGCGCTGGTCTGCGTCGAGAAGATGCTCGCGGCCCCCGGCGCCTCCGCCGACGATCGGGCGACGCTCGAGCGCGAGCTCCGCGAACGCGTCGATCGATTCATCGCCCGACATCCGGCCAGCGAGCGGGCGCCGCAGGTGCTTCTCCGCCGCACCACGCTCACCGGCGAGCCGCGCCGCGAGGATCTCGAGCGACTGCTCGCGGGCGACGACGCCACGCGACGGCAGGCGATGCCCGGGATGTACCGCTTGTTCCGCAACGCGACCGGCGAGGAACGCGGCGAGCTCGGGCGGCGATTCATCGAGGTCGTTCGGGCACTTCCTCCGGCGCCGAACGGCGACGCGCGGCTTGCCGCGCTGCCCGGAGGCGACCTCACGCTCACCCGACAGGCGCTTGAGATCGCCCTCGCGCCGGAAGTGAGCGACAGCGCGTTCGCCGCGGCCGCCATCGGCGTCGCGGAGCGGCTCATCGACGAGGGCGCGATCGGCGACGGGGCCATCGCCGCCGAACTACGGGTCCGTCGCGTGCAGATGGAGCTCGCGGGAGGCAACCTCTCGGCGGCGATGACGCGGCTGGCGACGATCGCGGCGATGGCGCAGGCGACGCCGGACGAGGGGACGCGGAAGGCGCTCGATCTCGCCAGGCGACATGTCTTCCGGTTCGTGGCGACCGCGCTCCGCGGCGACGGGCTGCGCGAGAGCGAACGAACCTCGCTCAACGAGACCGCGGTCGAGGTCGGTGACGCGATTCTCCTGACGGCGATCGCGGCCCGCGGATCGCTCGCCGCAGCGCTCGCGGACGCGGCGACCGAGGCGATCGCCCTCACCACGGTGACCGCGATGAGCGAACGCGCCGCGGCCGACGGCGATCGCGAACTCGGGCGGCGCGCCCTCGAGCTCGCCGAGGTGCTCCTCGCCCGCGCCGAGCGCGATCCGCAGCGACTCGAGCTTGCTGCGCAGGCCGCGATCGCGGCGGATCGGAAGGATCGCGCGATCGAGACGCTCCGGCAGATCGTGTCGGGCAGCCAGGAGCGGAGCGAGCGCTGGTTCCGGGCAAAGGTGACGCTCATCGAACTCCTCGCCACCGTCGACAGCCAGAAGGCGGCGACGCTCCTGGTCCAGCATCGTCAGCTCTACCCCGATCTCGGTCCGGAGCCGTGGCGGTCGCGACTCATCGAGGTCGAGCAGGCCCTCGGTCTCACCAAACAGGTCGAGCCAGAGGCTCCGGCCGCGCCGACGACCGGCGGAGGTGGCGCATGAGGACGGCAGCGAGCCTGCGGTTCCTCGGCGTTCCCGCGGGAGCGAGTCCGCGGCTTCTCCTCGGACTCGCCGAGGGGCCGTTGACGCCGGAACTCATCGCCCAGGCCTTCGAGCGTCAGCGGCAGCGCGTGGTCCGCCATCCCGCGGGTCGCGATCGCGACGGTGAGCGACTCGTGCGCGAGCTCGAGATCGCCGCGCAGTGGCTGACCGAACAGATCGCCCGCGAGGCGGAGGTGGCCGCCGCGCGCGGGTCAGGACAGCGAGTCGCCTCGGGTGGCGCGGCGACCGCCGCTCCGGTCGCGCCGCTTGCGGTGCAGCGGGCCCGCGGCGGATCGACGGCCGAGCGAGGCGAGGGCGGACGATCACCGCAGCCTCCGCGCGAACCGGTGCGGCCCTCGGTGCCGATGCTCGAACTGACCGAGTTCGACCGCGAGATCCTCGCGATCGTCGGCGCCGGCGGCGGCTGGAACGCGCGCACGCGACAGAAGCTCATGGAGGTCGCCTCGCGCTACGGGGTGAGCCACCAGGGCATGATGACCGTGGTGCGCGGCCTGGGTGACGCGCTGCGCCGCGGCGAGGTCCTGCCGGAGGCGCGGCCGCGGGCGCTCGTCCAGGGCGCGGACATGACGCTGTGGCGGAACGACGAGCCGTCGCGCGTCTCGGCGGCGCTCGAGCGCCTCGACGAGGCCTTTGCCCGCGAGGTCGCCGGCGACACGCCGGCCCGCTTCCTGCGGCTGCTCATTTTCTTTATCGGGTTTGGCGTCGTCCTCATTTTCTTCTTCTACCGATTGCTCTCCGCGCCGCCCGCGCCGGGACCCGCCAACCAGTCGAGCCTCGCCGCCGCTCCCTCGCCCGAGGAGATCGCGCGTCGCGAGCAGCCGCCGGTCGCGCCCGCGGTCGAGGTCGATCGCCCTGGCATCGTCCGGCCGGCGCGCTGGCCGAAGCCGCCGGATCTCCGCGGCGGTCCGCCGCCGGAATCGGTCCGGGCGGCCCTGCGCGAGGCGCTGCAGTCACCCGAGCGCATCGCCGCGCTTGCCCGTCGCCTTCAGCTTGAGGCGAATCGGCCGAGCGCTGCGATCGTGCGGGAGTGGACCGCGGCCCAGGAAGCGCTCGCGAGCGCGTGGCCGAGCGTCGACGCGACCACGCGGGCGGCGGCGATCGAGGCCGGGGTCGCGGCCCTGCGGCGCGTCGAGAGCGATGAGGTCGCCAAGCAGTTCCTCGACGCTTGGAGCGTCGAACTCGTTCGGGCCGACGAGCCGCTCGGGCCGTGGACGGCGGCGTGGGCAGCAGGCATGCTCGCCGAACTCGCCGCGCGACCGAGCTCGCCGGCGGCCGTGGCTGGTCTTGCGATCGATCGGCTGGATCCGGTCGTCCCGCGTCGGGCGCTTCTCCGCGGCCGCGGCACGACGGTCTTCGACGGCGCCGCCGGGGCGTGGCTCGACAACGCGGCCCGCACGCTCGTCACCTCGACCGCGACCGATGCCAAGGCGGCCGACCGATGGGAGCGCTGGTTCGAGGCCCAAGCCGCCGTGCGTTCGGGCGCAGCCCTGCAGGCCGCGTACCTCGACGCGATCGGCGAGGTGCTCGAGAGCGGCCTGAACATCACCGAGACCGGACCGGGCAGCGACCTGCTCGGCAGGCTCGTCGCCGGCGTGGACTGGACCGAGCGAGCGCCCGATCAGGCCCGCGTGCGCGAGGCGATGACGCTCTGGTTCGCGTCCGCGAAGATCGGGGCATCGCGTTTGTGGGTCCTCACGAGCATGCTCGATCAGGATTACGACACGGCATGGTTCCTGCCGGAGTTCGTCACCGATCCGGACGCGACCAACGAGACGCGCCTCCAGACGCTCGAGCGCATCGTCGCGGCGTGGCCGGCGCCGACCGGCGCGGTCGTCTCGGGCGGCATCCGAGTGGACAGCCTGCTTCTCGAGCGCTGGAACACCGCATTCGAGCGGGTGACGAACGCCACGCCGGCCGACGATGTCGATCGCCTCCGCGCCGCCGTCGCGCTCGCTCGGCTGAACGCCGTCGCCCAAGCCTTCGCGGCCGACGATGTGCCCGCCGCCGACGGCCTGCTCGACGAGATCGAGGGCGAGCTTGCATCGCCCCCCGATCTACGCGCCGCTCCGCTGACCGTCGGACGGACGAGCGGCACCGACGGTGAGTTCGCGGCGGCCTACGACGCGGCCGGTCGGGATCCGGCGAAGCGACAGGATGAGCTGCGGGCGCTGCGCACGAGGCCGCTGATCGGCGATCTCGGTCCGCGCGATGCCGAGACGCTCGTGGCCGAGGCCCTCAAGGGCACGCCGAATGATGTGCGCGATCTGGCGCAGACCGTCCTCACCGAACGCTTCGACTCAGGACCGATCGTCCTTCAGGAATTGCTCGACCAGTTGGCGAACGCGCCGGCGAACGCCGCGACGCTCTCGCTCCTCGAGCGCGTGACCCGCGAGCGCTTCCCCGAGGGCCGTTCCTTCGTCTGGATGCGTGCGGCGCGGGCCGCGCTCGTCAGCCGCATCCTCGACCTGCACCCCGGTTCGACGCACGCGATCGACGCCCTCGCCGAGCGGCTGTCCGCGGCCTACGGCGAACGCGGGCGCTTCTTCCGCATCGGCTTCGAGGAGACGGTCCAGATCCTCGCCCCCGAGGAATGGATGGCTCGGCTCGTCGCCCAGTGGCGGATGAAGGCGAGCTCGCTCTTCCTGTCGGAGCAGTTCCCCGCGTCGATCGAGGAGATCGATCGCCGGCACGGCGTGCGCATGCGGCTCGCCGAGGGAGCGCTGCAGCGCTGCGCGGCGGGGCAGGCCACGCTCATCGAGTTCGTCGCGATGGTCGCCGTCGCGGAGCGGCCGTCGCTCAAGGAGCCGATGCGCACGCTGCTCGACGATGCGATCGCTCGGCGGGCGCGCGTCGGCACGGTGCTCGAGCAGATCATCGAGGGCGAGCGGGCGATCGCGCTCATGCAGCGACTGCTCTTCGAGCCGACCAGCGGTCCGGCGCTCCCGACGGCGGGATCGGGCAGCGCGAGCGCACCGAGCGGGGCGGCGCCACCGGCCGAGGCAGAGGAGCCCGCTCCCGGGATCGGCGCGATCGAGCGCGGGAGGCGACGATGACGAGGACCTTGAGGCGTCTGGCATGGAGGCGTTGCGGTCTCGCGCTGCTTGCGGGTGTTCTCTCGAGCGGCGTTGCGGTTGCCGTTCCGCAGGCCGGCCCCGCTGCGCCGCCGGCTGCGCAGCCCGCTTCACCTTCCGCTTCAGCGACCGCTCGCCCCGCGCGCGTGGACTGGTCGTCCCGACTCACGGCGCTCGTTCCCTCGCGCCCCTTCGACTATTTCCTGCTTGCCGAGGAGGTCGCCGATCAGGCGACGACACCCGAGGATCGCGCGCTTGCCCGGCACCTGTTCGGTCTGGCGGGAGCGCTCGCTCCGAAGGAGTTCGGACGCTCGGCCGCCTACGCCCTCGCCTCGCTCGCCGAGGACGAACGGGAACGCCGCACGCTGCGGGCGCTCGCGTCGCTCCTCGCACCGGATGACGCTCCGCTGGGCGGTGACGATGTCGCTCGCAGCCGCCCGAGTCCGCAGCATGCCCTCGCGCTCTCGGAGGCCTTTTCGCAGCTTCGACGCGGGCAGGGACCACGAGCGCTCGGCATCCTGAAGACGCCTGAGGTGTCGGCCCTCCTTGACGCCTACGCCAGCCAGCTTCCGGGTGGCGCTGATCGATTCCGCGAGGATTGCCGCATGTTCAAGAGCGGCACGCGACCCTCCTACGCCGACAGCCACCGGCTTCTCATGCTCGAGATCGAGCGGGCTGTCCTCGGCATGGCCGCGACCGGACCGGCGGCGGGGGCCGCGCCCGGAACGAGCGAGGCGACCGCAGCCGGGTGGAGTTCGGCCCTCGTCGCGACGGGGGGGACGCCGCTCCTCGAACTGGACACGGCCAGGCTCGAAAACGCCTTTGGCGTCGATCCGGCCCGGTCGGTGTGGCGTCAGGGGCAGTGGGAACGGCCCAACGACCGCGATCCGGCCCGGCCGGCGGGGTGATCCTCGCGGATTCCCGCGCTCTGACCGAGAGATTCGCCCCCGGCGTTCGCAGGAGAGATGGACCGTCCGTTCGCGCTGAACGCGCTGCGACGGCTGCCGTTCGGTGCCTCGCAGGGTTGTGGGGCGGCGTCCGAACGGAAGTCCCCTTCGAAAGAGAGTACGCCGGTGTCTGCCAATCCATTCCGCGAAGACCCTTCCAGCCTGCGCACGCCGCGGGCTCGCCGCGTGATCGCCGCCCTCGCGGCCTCCCTCCTCGTCACCTCGACCGTGCTTGCGATCGCCGAGCCGATCCAGTCGAGCTACACCTCCGAGACGACCTGCAACGCCCAGAACACCGGATGGACGGTGACGAACACCTGTTGCTGCGATGTCGGCGTGCCGCAGGGCGGTCAGACGCCGTCGCAGCACTTCCTCCACGGCGGCGTGCAGTACGCGCCAGCCTCGGCCGGTCCGCCGACGGTGACGATCACCGACGCCCGCGGCGAGCCGATCTTCGTCCAGGGGGCTCTGCTCCAGATGCTCCCGTCGGATCTCGTGACGCAGAAGGTCACCGGCGAGCAGGGACTCATCAGCCCCGACCATGTCTGGGCCGGCTTCCAGTCGAATGTGCTCATCCAGCCGCCGGTCGGCACGACCGCGACCGTCTACAAGGTCACCTACTCCTGGCCCGTTCCCGTCGCGGTGACCGGCGCGACCTGGTTCAGCGACAACGGCGATGACATCAACGGCGACACCGTCATCGACGGTTTCTCGCTCATTCCGCCGCCGGCCGGGACGCCGGTCCTCGACGGCGTGAACAACGGCGAATATCCCGAGCTCAGCGTCCAGGGCATCCAGACGCAGTTCGGCGACTCGAATCTCGGGAAGATCGATGTGGCCAACGGCAGCGAGCTCGACGGCGCGTACGGCGCGATCGACCTCGAGGCCGGCACGCTCCGCATGCTGCTCGCGGGCAACCTCGAGAGCAACTTCAACAAGCTCGAGATCTTCCTCGACTATCGCAACGGTGGACAGAATCGACTCCGCGGCGACAATCCCGATGTCGACTTCAACGGCCTCAACCGCATGGGCGACGACGGCAGCGGCAACGGCCTCACCTTCGAGCGCGGCTTCGCGGCCGACTTCTATCTGACGCTCACCTGCGGCGGCGGGCCCTTCGCGACCTTCGCGAACTCGGCGCGGCTGAACACCAACGGCGGTGGCGTCGGCGGCTTCATCGGGACCGGCGGCGCCGGCTCCGGTGCGGTTCTCTACGGCATCAACGGCATCGCGATCGCCCTCAACAACTCGAATGTCGACGGGGTCGGCGGCGGCACGGGCATCGCCGACGGCTCGGGCGTCAAGACCGGCGTCGAGATCATGATTCCGCTCATCACGCTGCAGGGCTACACCGGCGGCGACATCAAGGTGACCGCCTTCATCAACGGCGGCGGCCATGACTTCGTCTCGAACCAGGTGCTCGGCGGACTCGCCGCGGGCACCGGCAACCTCGGCGAGCCCCGTGCGGTGAACTTCGCCGCGCTGCCCGGCACGCAGTGCTTCACCCTCGTCGCGCCGAGCGCGCCCTGCACCGGCGACTTCGACGGCAACGGGACGGTCGACGGCGCGGATCTCGCGGTCCTTCTCGGATCGTGGGGGAACGGCGGCGGCGACCTGAACGGCGACGGCACCACCGACGGCGCCGACCTCGCGACGCTCCTCGGCGCGTGGGGCGGCTGCCCGTAATCGCGAGCGGCTGACCGCTCACACCCATCTCCTCGTGCAAGGGCCGCGTCGGTGCACTCCGAAGCGGCCCTTGCTCATTGGTGCTCGCGATCGAGTGCTGTCCGACGCAACCGCCGAAGTCAGACCTTCGCGAGCGCCCGTTCGAGATCGGCGATGAGATCCTCGGGATGCTCGATGCCGACCGAGAGGCGGACGAGCGAATCGCTGATGCCGAGCTTCTTGCGATTCTCAGGCGGCACGCTCGCGTGGGTCATGATCGCCGGATGCTCGATGAGGCTCTCGACGCCGCCGAGGCTCTCGGCCAGGGCGAAGATGCGGACATGCTCGAGGAAGCGGCGGCTCTCATCGAGGCCGCCCTTCAGGAACATCGTGATCATGCCGCCGAAGGCCGGACGGCCGTCGAGGCGCATCTGGAGTCCGGCGAGCGAATGCTGCGGATGGCTGCGAAGGCCGGGGTAGACGACCTTCTCGACCTTCGGGTGCTTCTCGAGCCACTCGGCGATCGCCATGGCGCTCGTGCAGTGCTGCTTCATGCGCACCGCGAGGGTCTTCAGGCCGCGCAGGGCGAGGTAGGCGTCGAAGGGGCCCATGACCGAGCCGATCGCGTTCTGCATGAAGCGGAGCTTCTCGGCGAGATCCTTGCGTCGGGTGACGAGGACGCCGCCGACGGTGTCGCTGTGGCCGCCGATGTACTTCGTCGCCGAGTGCATGACGATGTCGATGCCGAGCTCGAGCGGCCGCTGGAGCATGGGGCTCGCGAAGGTGTTGTCGCAGACGGTGATCGCGCCGTACTTCTTGCCGATGCGGGCGACCTCGGCGATGTCGGCGAGCTTCAGCGTCGGGTTCGTCGGCGTCTCGGTCCAGATCATCTTCGCCTTGCTCGACGCGACGGCCTCCTCGAGCCGCTTCGGGTCGGTCATGTCGATGTAGACCGGCTTCAGGTTCATCGACCGCTCGCGGACCCGCGAGAAGAGGCGGTAGGTGCCGCCGTACATGTCGTCCATGGCGACGATCGCGTCGCCCGAATCAAGCAGTTCGAGGCAGGTGCCGGTCGCGGCGAGGCCCGAGGCGAAGGCGAAGCCGCCGCAGGTCCGCTCATCCTCCTCGCTCAGCCCGCTCGACTCGAGGTTCGCGATGCACCGCTCGAACGCGAAGCGCGTGACATTGTGGCTCCGCGAATATTCAAATCCCTTGTGCTCGCCGGGCGAGGCCTGGGCAAAGGTCGACGAGGTGTAGATCGGCACCATGACCGCACCGGTCGAGGGATCGACATGCTGGCCACCGTGAATGCAACGCGAGGAGAGATGAAGGTGATCGTGGGACATGGCGAATCCAGAGAACCACAGAGGCACAGAGGGCACAGAGGGAGCACAGAGAAGTCAAAAGGCGGAGCGGAGGATGGCGGATGATGCGGAACGGGAAGGAGCCCGATGGCGAGCCAGCTGGCTTCCTTTCAGTGGCTTCCTCTGTGCATCCTCTGTGCCCGCCCCATTCGGGTTGCGCCTCTGTGGTTCTCTGGCTCCTCAAACGTCAAGGCAACTGCTTGCGCAGGTAGTTGATCAGGTCGATCTTCGTGATCAACCCGTAGAAGTGGGATTCGTCGGCGACGATCGCGACGCGGTCGGCGCGGAAGATCGGGAGGAGATCGTTGATCGTCGCGCTCGGGCGGATGGTCTCGAGGCGGCTCGTCATGAAATCCGAGACCGGGCGCTTCGCGTTCTCGGGCGAGCCTGCGAGGGCCATGAGGACATCGCTCTCGTCGAGGATGCCGACGACCTTGTCCTGCGCGTTCACCACCGCGAGCTGGCTGATGCCGAACATCCGCATGCGGCGGATCACCTGGGCCATCGGCGTGTCGGGGAGGACGACATAGTCCTCGCGCTCGAGGTGGCGGCGGGCGATGAGGTCGCGGAGATCGTTGAACTTCGGCCGGTCGATGAAGCCGTTGTCGACCATCCAGAAGTCGTTGTACATCTTCGAGAGGTACTTCGCCCCGTTGTCGCAGATGAAGGTCACGACGCGCTTCGGCGTCTTCTGCTCGCGGCAGTAGCGAAGCGCCGCGGCGAAGAGCGTGCCGACGCTCGAGCCGGCGAGAATGCCCTCCTTGCGAAGCAGTTCGCGGGCGGCGTGGAAGGCCTCGCCGTCCGGGATCGTGTAGCCCTTCGTGACGAGATCGAGCTTGAGGATGTCGGGAACGAAGTCCTCGCCGATGCCCTCGACGAGCCACGAGCCCGGCTCGATGTGCTTGCCCTCGTTGACGAGGGGCGCCAGGATCGAGCCGACGGGATCGGCGAGGATGACCTCCATCGCGGGGTTGCGCCGCTTGAGGTACCCGCCGCAGCCGGTGACCGTGCCCCCCGAGCCGACGCCGGCGACGAGGGCGTCGATCTTCCCTTCCATCTGCTCCCAGATCTCCGGTCCGGTGGTCTCGTCATGGGCCTTCGGATTGGCGGCGTTGCCGAACTGGTTCACATAAAAACCATTCGTCTCCTTCGCGATCCGCTCGGCGATGTCCTGGTAGTACTCCGGGTGTCCCTTGCCGACATCGGAACGGGTGAGGACGACTTCGGCGCCCATCGCCCGTAGGTGGCTGATCTTCTCGTCGCTCATCTTGTCGGGGACGACGACGGTGAGCTGGTAGCCCTTCTGGGCGGCGACGAGGGCGAGGGCGATGCCGGTGTTGCCGGCGGTCGCCTCGACGATCCGCGAGCCGCGCTTGAGCTTCCCCTCGCGTTCCGCGGCCTCGATCATCGAGACCGCGATCCGGTCCTTGATCGAGTTGCCGGGATTCATCGACTCGAGCTTCACGAAGAGTCGGCAGGGACCGGTGTCGATCCGCGTGATCTCGAGCATCGGCGTGTTGCCGATCATCTCGAGGATGTTGCGGTAGACGGGAGCGCGGGGAGGCGTGGTCGGCGGCATGGTTGGGGAGAGGGTGCGGGGCGAAGGGGGAGTGTATGCGACGGCCGACCGCCTCCCGAACCGCGGCGACGAGCCCATCGCGCGGCGTCTGACCGAGTACGCTCGCGGCGTGGACGACCCCGCTCGCCCGACTTTGGAACTCGTCGACGGCCGACTCGAGGCGCGCATGCCGGGCGAGCGGCCCGGCGCGGGCATCGCGGTCGATTATTCGGCGATTCGTTTCCCTGACGGTCCCGAGTCGGTGCGCGGGCTTCCCCTCGTTCGGGCCTGCGGACGGGAGGCGGCGCTCGGCGGCGCAGCCCTCCTCGACGCGACCGCGGGCCTTGGCTACGACGCGTTCATGTTGGCGCTCGCCGGCTTTCGCGTCACCGCCGTCGAGCGGGTCGGGACGATCGCCCGGCTCGCCGAGGACGGCCTCCGTCGGGCGCTCAGCGAGCGGCCTCTCCTCGCCATGCGGGTCGTCGTCGGCGATGCCCGCGACGCGATCGTCGCCGAGCGTCCCGCGGTCGTGTACATGGATCCGATGTATCCGCCGAAGCGACGAGCCTCGGCGTTGCCGCCGAAGGACATGCAGTTCGTCCGCACCCTCGCGGGGGACGACCTCGACAGCCACGAGCTCTTCCGGGTGGCGATCGCCCACGCGGCGCGGGTCGTCGTCAAGCGACCGCATCATGCCGAGCCGTTCGGCAATCCCAGTCACTCGATCGAATCGAAGCTCGTTCGATTCGATGTCTTTCTTCGGCCGGGCTCCGCGCCCGCAGGAGGATGATCGCGATGGCGGCGCCCTGGTTCTTCGTCGAAGCGTTGCCGTCGGTCGGCGCCCAGTGGCCGCTTCCTCGCGAGGAGGCGAAACACGCGACGGGAGCGAAGCGCCTCGCAGCCGGCGATTCCGTCGTGCTGTTTGACGGACGCGGGTCGGTCGCCGATGCGACGCTCGGATCGGAGCGGCTCCGCGACGGCTCGGTGCCGGTGATCGTCCATGCGCTGCGCTCGGTCGCGCGCAGCGCGCCGATCGTGCACCTCGCGACGGCGCTTCCGAAGGGCGATCGTCTCGGCACGCTCATCGACATGGTGACGCAGCTCGGCGTCGTGAGCGTCACGCCGCTCCGCTGCGAACGGAGTGTCGTCGGCGGCAGCGAGGCCCGCGGCGATCGCATGCGCCGGATCATGGTCGAGGGGTGCAAGCAGGCCCGCGTCGCATGGCTGCCCGCGCTGCACGCCGAGCGCAGCCCCGCGGAACTTCTCGCGACGCCGGGAGCGGCATCCCTCATCGTGCTGCATCCGGACGGCGAGCCGCTCGCCCGCGCGACGCCGGTCGCGGGGGAGACGCTGCTCCTGGTCGGACCCGAAGGCGGGTTCAGCGATCGCGAGATCGACGCCTTCGACCGCGCTCGCGTGCGGCGGGCGAGCCTCGGCTCGTCGATCCTGCGCATCGAGACGGCCGCAGTCGCGGCGGTGGCGATGGTCCGTCTGCTCGGCGATCGAAACGCCGGTTCCTGAACGCGGTCAATGGAGCCTACCGGGATCGAACCGGTAACCTATGCCTTGCAAAGGCATCGCTCTCCCAATTGAGCTAAGGCCCCGACGAAAGGGATGATAGCAGGTTGGGGCGTGACCCATGCGGCGAGCGCCGCGGGTCACTCGGGGGTCGCTGGCGTGGTGGCTGCGGGCGCCGCGGGAGCGGGCGTCGAGGTCGATGCGCTCACCGTCCGCTCGAGAACATCGATCGACTCGGGGATGATCACATTGACGCGGAGCGTCTCGTCATAGCGACGCACGCCCTTGATGCCGACGAGGAGGCCGAGGGCTTCGCTCGGCTTGGAGTTCGGCCCGGGCATGACATACGCGATGGTGTGTCCGGTCACCTCGTCCGCGAGCTTGTAGAGCAGCGGCAGACGATCGCCGTCATAGACGGTCGAGGCGTTCAGGCGGCCCATCGCGTCGTAGGGCATCCGCTGCTTCATCGCGATCTCAAGATCGGCGACGCCCTGAATCGTCCGCTCGCGCTGACGCTGGCGCTCGGCGAGTTCGAGGAGCGAGTTCTGGACCTCGATGCGCACCGCGATCTGCTCGGCGCGGTTGTTGGAAAGCTGGCGGGTGGTCGCGGGGGCGATCGGATCTTCGGCGAGCGCGAGATAGCGCTCGCGGAGCGCGGTGAGCTCGGCGCTTTCGGCCGGCTCGTTCCGCACGCGCTTCCACTTCGCCTCGAGGTCGCCGTAGGTCACCTGACGAAGCTGCCGCTCCATCTGCTGGCGACGACGCTCCGCGGCGGCCTCCTCCTGAGCCTTGCGCTCTGCGTCCTCACGGGCCTTCGCGGCCGCAGCAGCCTCGGCGGCGCGACGCTCCGCCTCAGGATCAGCGGCAGGCGTGGTCGGGGGGTTGTTCGTGATGGTGCCGGCGGCGGCGCCGTCGGTGGTCGCCGGCGTCGGCGTTCCGGCAGGCGTTTGGACGCCCGACGGCGTCGGCGTGGTCGGCGTCGGCGTGGGCGTCGGGGTCGGCGTCTGCGGCGTGGGCGTCGGGGTCACGACGATCGGCGTCGGGACGCTGCCGCCCGTCGCGAGGGCCTTCTCGATCGCGTCCGCTTCTTCCTGCGTCATCGCCGCGAGGAACTGGTTGTTCACCCAGACCTCGGTCGAGGCCGGCATCTTCACCGCATAAAAGGTGTCGGGGCCGACGGTCTTCACATCGACGACGGCGAGCCGCTCGCCCGTTCCGACGCTGCCGAGCTGCTTCCAGCTCTTCTCCGGGGCGTAGCCGACATCCATGTTCGCCGCGAGCAGTTCGGCCTTGCCGGTGATCGTCAGGACCTTCGTGGCCGCGTCGTAGGAGCTGCTTCCGTCACCCTTGATGTAGCCGAAGAGCGAGCCGAAGGCCGGTCCCACCGCAGCCACCTTCGCCCAGCCGTACTCGACCGCGAGGACCTTGATCGGCGTGCCGGCGGTGAGCCGGCCGATCGCGTAGGCGCTCTGCACGCTCGGGCCGCTGCGGATCATCACATTGTCGCCCTTGACCTGTGCCCAGTAGGCACCGGCCTGGGCGCGGGCCGCGGCCGGCGATCGCGGCGCCGCAGCGGACGCGGGCGACGCGGCCATGAGGAGGACAGCGGGAGCCGTGGCTGCGAGCGAACCCATCAGTGCGGCCACGACGCTCGAACGGGAAGCGCGGGAAAGGATCGGACGGCGGGTTTCGAAGGACATGGGCGGCCAGTCGCTGGAAGGGGAGGAGTGGTACGGCACCGCGCCGACCGCTGGGTCGGTCGCGCGTCGACCGGAGGCGGAATCGTACCGCTCCAGAATCCGTTCGGCGATAGCATCCGGATTCCATGCCCCGCCGCTCCGAAGACCTCGCCGCGACAACCTCCGCTGCCCCGTCCGCCGACGCGCGTCCCCCCGAGCGGCTGCCCCCGGCGGTCCGCGCGGGAGGCGTTCTGACCGGTGTTCTGGCCGGCGTGTTGGCGGGCTGTGCATCGCCGCTCAAGCCGGCGGACGGCGTCGATGACGGCTCGCGGCTCGCTCCGGCGGTCACCGGTGCCCTGGAGCGGGAGATCGCGAATCTGCCGAAGGAACCGATTGCCCGGCCAGCCGCCGCCGGACCGAGCGCGGTCGAGGAGACGCTCGCCCCCCGTCGGGCCGAGCTCGACGCCATCGGACCGCAGTGGCAGCGGGGCAGCGCCGGCCTCGACATCGGCCCCTCGCTGGGCGGTGAGGCGCGGCAGGAAGTGCAGTTGAGCCTCGCATCGGTGATCCAGCGAGCCGTTCGCAACAATCTCGGCGTGCAGGCGGCACGGGTGGATGAGGGCATCAGCGAAGCGCGACTCGCCCAAGCGGAGGCGATCTTCGACTGGACGCTCTTTGCCGACACCTCCTTCAGCCGATCGACGCGGCCGCTCGTCGGCACGGTGAGCGGCGCGACGGTGCTGAACACGGTGAACGACACGCGCGACTGGTCGCTCACCACGGGGCTTCGCAAGCCGCTCGTCACCGGTGCGAGCTTCGATGTCTCGACCTCGATGAACCGCACCTATCGCTTCCCCACCGAGGCCTACAGCCCGGATCCGGCGTGGGCGAGCGCGGTGTCGCTCGGCATCACCCAGCCGCTTCTCCGCGGATTCGGGGCCGACGTGAACATGGCCCAGATCCGCATCGCCGAGAACAACGATCGTGCGGCCTTCCAGGACCTTCGGACCTCGCTGCTCTCGACGGTCGCGTCGGTGGAGCAGGCCTACTGGCAGTTGGTCTTCGCCCGGCAGCAGGTCGTCGCCGCCCAGTGGCTGGTCGAGGTCGGCATCGAGGTGCGCGATGTGCTCGAGCGCCGCCGAAACTTCGACGCGACCGCCGCCCAGTACGCCAACGCGGTCGCGACGGTCGAGCAGCGCAAGGCGAGCGTCCTGAGCGCCCAGCAGGCCGTGAACGAGGCGAACAACGCCCTCAAGGCGCTCATGAATGATCCGGACCTGCCGGTCGGCAGTGATCTCGCGGTGATCCCGATCGACGCGCCGGTCGAGGTGCCGCTCGTGCAGGACCTTCGCGCCGCCATCGTCACCGCGGCCGATCGCTCGCCCGAGATCGCGAAGGCGCTCCTCGTGATCGACAACGCCTCGATCGGCATCGATGTCGCCGACAACGCCAGGCTCCCGCAGCTCGACCTCGACGGTCGCCTCTCCTGGTTCGGTCTCGACGGCGACTTCGGCGAGAGTTATAGCGAAATCACGAGCGGCGACTTCGTCGAATATCTCATCGGCGCCCGCTTCTCGCAGGCGCTCGGCAACCGCGCGGCCGAGGCTGGCTACCGCGAGGCGCGGCTCTCGCGCTCGAAGGCCGTGCTCGCGTACCGCGCCGCCGTCCAGAACGCGGTGCTGGAGGTGCGGAACGCCCTCCAGCGCGTCGCGACGAGCTACGACCTCATCGCCCAGAACCGGGCGTTCCGCGTGGCCCAGGCGGAGAATCTGCGGGCGCTCCTCGTGAGCGAGAAGACGCTCGGATCGCTGACGCCGGAATTCCTCCAGCTCAAGTTCCAGCAGCAGGACACGCTCGCCCGCGCCCAGATCCAGCTCGCCGAATCGCTCTCCGCCTACAACGCGGCGATCAGCGCGCTCCACCGGGCGATGGGCACGGGTCTCGAGATGAACCAGATCGAGATCGAGGTCGTCGATCCGTCGAGCGACCGGATCTCGCCGACCGGCTGACCACGGGTCGTGCGGCCCTTCGCCGCCGACCGAGCCAAGCACCCACAGGACGCAGGAAACCGACCGTGCCGAAGATCGTCAAGGCCGACGCAGCAGCGATTCGCAAGGCAGCCTCCATCATCCGCGATGGGGGCGTGGTCGCGTTTCCGACGGAGACGGTCTACGGGCTCGGCTGCGACACCTTCAACGAGCGGGCGGCGCTTGAGGTCTACCGCATGAAGCGGCGCCCGTCGTCGAATCCCCTCATCGCCCATGTCCTCGACATTCCGATGGCGAAGCGGGTGGTGATCGGCTGGGATGTCCGCTGCCAGCGCCTCGCCGAGGCCTTCTGGCCGGGTCCGCTCACGCTCGTGCTGCCGCGCCGGGCCGAGGTCGCGCCGAGCTCGATCGGCGGCCGCTCCACGGTCGCGGTGCGTTCGCCGCTCCACCCCGTCGCCCGCCAGTTGCTCGAGGCCGTCGGCGGCCCGGTGAGCGCTCCGAGCGCGAATCGCTCCGGACGCATTTCGCCGACCCGGAGCGAGCATGTCTCCGAGGAGTTCATGGACGAGCCCGAGCTGCTCGTCCTCGACGGCGGCGCAAGCCATGTCGGACTCGAGAGCACGGTCCTCGATCTCAGCCGGGCGCGGCCGATGGTGCTTCGCCCCGGCGCGGTGACGAAGGAGATGCTCGCCCCGATCGTCGGCGATGTCGCCGATCCGCTCTTCGCCGGACAGGCCCAGAGCCCGGGCACGAGCCCGCGCCACTACGCGGCACGAACCCGCACCGAACTCGTCGACACCGCGAACATCGAGCGCCGGCTGCAGAGCTGCCCCGATCCGATCGCGGTGCTCGCCTTCGACGCCGAGCGCGTCCCGCCGCCGCATGTGGCGATCGTCATGCCGGCCGAGGCCAAGGACTACGCGGCCCGCTTCTACGAATCGCTCCGCCAGGCGGACTCGCTCGACCGCAATCTCATCCTCGTCGAAAAGCCGACCGGCAAGGGTGGTCTCTGGGACGCGATCCACGACCGCCTGCGCCGCGCGACGGCGTAAGCGACGGGAGGGGGACAATCCCGTCGCGGGAAATGCGAGAATCGCTCGCGATTGTCGTATGGGATCCTGTCACAATCAGAAGCTCCTTCGGTGTCGTGCGCCGATCGAGTACTTTTTTCCCCTCGCAGAGGCATCGCCTCTCCTGGAGAGCCACCGGGTGACATCCGACGATCATCGGTCTGACGGTACGAACCGTTCGGATGGCCCCGTCTCCGCGGGCCAGCCCTTCGCGCCACTCGACGAGGCCTGGTTTCGACGGGTTGAGGCTCTCTTCCACGAGGTGGTCGAGTTGCCTCCCGAACGACGAGCGGCGGCGATCGCGATGTACCGGGAGCGCGAGCCGAGCGTCGCGATGCGACTTGAGCGCATGCTGGCCGGCGCGGAGGCCCACGGGAGTACGACTCCTCTCGCCGAGTCAATCTTTGCCGACGACGGGCAGTCCGGTGCGTTGGTCGGTGCAACGCTTGGTCCCTACCGACTTGTGGAGTATCGCGGCGAAGGCGGGTTCGGCGAGGTCTACATCGCCGAGCAGACCGTGCCGATTCGCCGGCGCGTTGCGATCAAGGTCCTTCGGCACGCCAGCGAACGAACCGTTCGCCGATTCGAACTGGAAGTGTGGACGCTCTCGCTGATGGAGCACCCCGCCATCGCCCGGATATTCGACGCAGGTGTCGCGGTCGTTCGTCGTGGCGACGACGAGTCAGGCTCGTCCACCGTGCCCGGCTCGTCCGTTGAGCGCTGCTTCATCGCGATGGAGGCGGTCGATGGTGTTCCGATTTCGGAGTATGCCGAGGCGACGAGGCTTGGTTCGGTGGCACGCCTTGAGCTCTTCGCGCTGGTCATCGACGGCGTCGTGCACGCCCACCAGAAGGGTGTCGTTCATCGCGATCTCAAGCCCGCGAACGTCATTGTTGCGGAGGTCGATGGCCGGCCAAGCCCGAAGATCATCGACTTCGGAATCGCCAAGGCCGTCGATGACGCCGCCGCCCTGCTCGCGATATCGGCTGGGAGCGACGCCGCCGGAACCCCGCGGTACATGAGCCCCGAACAGGCGCTCGGGGCTCGTGCTGCGGCGGTCGATTCCCGGGCGGACATCTATTCGCTCGGGATCATGCTTCGCGAACTTCTCTCGGACGACGCGGCCCTCGGAAACGCCGGCGTTTCGACGGGCAGCGCCTCGATCTCCCATCGCGCAACCACCCCTCGATGGATGCGGGCGGATCTCGACGCCATCGTCTTGAAGGCCGTTGCCATCCGGCCCGACGATCGGTACGCGACCGCCGTTGAGTTTGCCGCGGACATTCGCCGAGTGGTTGCGATCGAGCCGGTGTCCGCGAGGCGTGACGACGCGGGGTATCGCTGGCGTCGATGGGTCCGTCGGCGCCGCTTGCCGGCGCTCGTGGTGACGGTCGCTGCGATCGGTCTGCTGGTGTCGATCGGGGGTGTCCTTCGCGGCGCGATGCTCGCGCGGGCTGAGGCGGGACGCGCGGATCGCATCAATGGTTTTCTTCGGGAAATGCTGACAAGCGTCCACGCCGATCGCCGCGGTGCGTCGGTCGAGTTCACGACGGTGATCGACGATGCGGTCCGTCTCGTTTCGGAGCGTTTTGCCGACTATCCGCTGGCCGAGGCGGATGTACGCTCGATCCTCGCGGAAGTGAACGGCAACCTCGGACGGGTTGCGCAGGCCGTTGAGCATGCGGAGCGCGCCGAGGCGATCCGGCGCGAGATGTTGGGGGCCGGGCACGAGTCGTCGATCGATGCGGGATTGGCGCTGGCGGGCGCGTATCTGCGTGCTCTCGACAAGACCCGTCTCGAAGGCATGCTCGACCCGCTTGAGCGGCAGATCCGTCAGATGAACGGGCCGCGCGAAGGGCGATTGGCCCAAGTCAAGGTATTCAAGGCTCGGGTTCTCTTTCTGTCTGGCGAGGTCGGTGCCGCACTGACGATGGTGCGCGAGGCCCGCGAGTCGATGGAGCGCGAGGGGATTCAGGATCCGTCGCTCCTCGCCCTCTTCATTCGCGAGGAGCTTCATTACCTGCGGCGCCTGGTGGTACGGGAGGAGCCGGACCCCCTGGGTGTCCCGATCGATCCCGAGAAGACCCTCGCGTTGAGTCGGCGTCTCCATGAGGCCGAGGTCGTCGCGCATGGGGCGGATGCCCTTCAGGCGTGGAGCGCTGAGGTCCTGGTGTTCAAGGCCGCTCACGCAGCCGGTCGGCCGACCGAGGCGCTCCGGCTTGCCGAGGATTTTCTGGTCCGCGTGGACGGTCGGCTGAGTGCCACCCACGGCCTCGCGATCGACGCCCGGCGGATCGCCGCGAACAGCTCGTGGCGTCTTGGGGATTTTCGGAACGCCCGCGTCCAATTCGAGCGTCAGACTGAATTGATTCGCTCCGTCTCCCAGCCCAGCGCTCTCGAGCTGGTTTCGGCTGAGGCTGAATTACCACTGTTCCAGCTCGGCGATGGTGATTTTGACGCTGCTGAGACGACAGCGCGGACGACGGTGCAGCGGTTCGAGGCCCTTGGGGGGAACTTCGCCAAGATGGCATATCTCCCCATGCTTTTCAGAGCACGCGCGCTTTCGAAGCTCGGCCGCATGGATGAGGCGACCGAACTGTTCGGACGGCTGATCTCTGACTCGGCGGGGTGGGACTGGCCCTCCGATCGCGCCCGCCTTCATGCCTTCCATGCGGCACATCTCGCTTCGCTTGGTCGACATGCCGAGGCGAGCGCGGCGGTCGCAGAGAGCCTTGCACAGATCCCCGATCCGTTGGTTGGAACCTACCGATCGATGCCCGGCGATCGGTTGCCGGTGTTCGCCGAAGTGGCGGAACTCGCCGGCGATCAGGTCCAGCTCGCCGCGTACCGGGCGGCGATCGCGGCCCTGCGGGAGGAAGCCAGGGCGCGGTAGCGAAGCGCCGCGGTATCATCGGCATGCGCAGGAAGTGGGTGGGGAATCACCACTTGCGACGCAGTCCTCGCACCCCCGACATGGCGGAACAGCAAGACCAAAGAGAGATCACCGTCCTGTTGGACGAGGTTGGCAGAGGCCAGCCTGGGGCGATCGATCGGCTCATGGCGGTTGTGCACGAGGACCTGACGCGAATGGCCGCGCTCCACCTGCGCAATCGCTATGGTGAGCGAGCCGGTCAGGTGACGCTGGAGCCCGCAGGACTTGTCAATGAATCGTTCCTCCGGCTCATCCACCAGCGGAGTCGCTTCGATAACCGAGGACATTTCTTCGCGATTGCGACGAAAGTCATGTTACGGGTGCTCTCCGACTACCAGCGACAGCGGATGGCGCTGAAGCGGGGAGGCTCTCGGCCGAGAACGCTTCTCTCAGTCGACGACCCCGTTCCGCAGTCCTCCCGGACATTCGATGCCATCGAGGTGGATGCCCTGATTCACGCCCTCGACAGGCTCCAAGCGATCGACATGCAGAAAGCGGACCTCATCCGCATGCGGATCGTCTGGGGCATGACGATTCCGCTGATCGCGGAGTCAATGGGTGTCTCGCCCAGCTCGATCGACCGCGAGTGGCGCTTTGCCAAAGCGTGGCTCGCCAGCGAGCTGACCGGGATGCAGACCGACTGAGTGTCCTGCCCGCTCGGATCGTTTGTCCTCTCCATTTTTCTCCAATTCTCGCGCTTCCTGACACGCTCCGAATGGGTTGACGCGTGTTGACGCGATGCTTCCCGACACACAGCCAGCGCCGGTGGGGATTTTGTCGCATAACGACGCTCGTCGATCGCAGACACCGCACCGATTCGCCTCGCCAGGGCGCGCCCGAGCGCTCTGGCCGATTGCGGTCCTGGCTACCCTGCTCGGGCTCGGGCTGGCGGCCCAGGCGCACGCCGGAACCAAGACCTGGGACGGCGGAGCTCGAACCGGGGCGTGGAGTGACGCCGCAAACTGGGCACCCGATGGCGTTCCGACCGCGTCGGACGATGTCCTCATCGATGTCCCCGAGGAATTGGTGGTGACGATCGGCTCGAACGCTGCGGCGGCGACGATCCTCTGCGCGGAAACCTTGCAGATCACCAACGGGACGCTTACGGTGGGCGGGGCGTCCGAGTTCAACGGGCTCGTGGTCTCGGGCGGCGGCCTTGGAGGTCCGGGGGTCTTGACCGTGACCGGATCGTTCGGCTGGAGCGGCGGCTCGCTCCTCGGCGGTTCTCCCCTCACCGTCGCGGCTGGCGCCACGGCAAGCCTCAACGGCACGGGTGCCCGCACCCTCGCGCGGCCGCTTCTCCTCAACACCTCGGCGACGCTGAGCGCGGCCGGCGGCACGGGCATCGCCTTTCAGGGCGGCTCGCTCACGCTGGCTGCGAAGCAAACGCTGACCATCGCGGGGACGTTTCCGATCACGAACGCGGGCGGCACGAACGCCTTCGTCAACAACGGCACGATTGTGAAGGTCGGCAGCGGGGACCTGAGTATCGCCTCGGGCATCGTGTTCTCGAACGCCGGCGCGACGACGATCAGCGCTGGCGGTTTGGTATTGAGTAACGGCACCACCCACGCCGGTCTCTACACGATCGAAGCGGCGGGTCTTTTGCGCCTTGCCGGCGGCACACACACATTCCTGGCTTCGGCCGCGTTGGTCGGGACCGGTGCCGTGGAAATCACGTCCGGATCGGCGACGCTCGCCTGTCCCGTCACCTTCGACGGATCGCTGCTCCAAAGTGGCTCGACGCTGACGGTGAACGCTCCGATGTCCGTGGGCGGCCTCTCGATCGGTGGGTCAAGTCCGACCTTCGGCGGCAGCGGTGCGGTCACTGTCTCGGACTCGTTCGCATGGACGGGGGGGACGCTGGGCGGAAGCGGGAAGACGACGGTGCTGAACGGCGCGACGCTCTCGCTCGCGGCGGGCGCGACGGCGCGGACGCTCGGTCGTGAGCTGGAGCTGCAGAGTTCGGGCACGCTGAGCGGCACGGGCGCGATGGCGATGTCGACGGGCGGCAAGCTCGTCGTCGGGACGGGCGCGGAGCTCGAGGTGGCGGGAGCCTTCTCGATCAACTACCTCTCGGGCTCGCCCTCGTGGCAGGTGCTCGGGACGCTGCGGAAGACGGGTGCGGGCACGCTCGTGGTGAACTCGGTCAACCTCGGCTTCGTGAACGCGGGGACGGTGGCGATCGACGAGGGCGAGCTCTTCCTCTTCGGTGCCGGCACGCAGTCGGGCGCGTTCGAGCTCGCTTCGGGGGCGACGCTGCGGTTCGGCGGCGCTGCGACGCTGCAGGCGTCCGCCTCGATCACCGGCGGCGCGCTGGTGGCCCAGAACGGCGCGAGCGTCTCGGCGAGCTGCCCGGTGTCGGTGGACACGGTGACGGTGACGGGCGGGACGCTGACGCTGAGCGGCTCGACGGCCGCGCAGTCGGTGTCGCTGACCGGCGGCACGCTGAACGTGAACGCGGCGGCGAGTGTGCCGTCGTTCTCGCTCGCCGGAAGCGGCGCGACCTTCGGCGGCAGCGGTGCAGTCACTGTCTCGGACTCGTTCGCGTGGACGGGGGGGACGCTGGGCGGGAGCGGGAAGACGACGGTGCTGAACGGCGCGACGCTCTCGCTCGCGGCGGGCGCGA
>CAYNCG010000028.1:39533-62698 GCA_964395845.1 uncultured Isosphaeraceae bacterium
ACTACCTCTCGGGCTCGCCCTCGTGGCAGGTGCTCGGGACGCTGCGGAAGACGGGAGTCGGCGCGCTGACGGTCAATTCCGGCCAGATAAGCCTGGTCAACAGCGGCGTCGTCGCGATCGACGGCGGAAGCCTGAGCATCCTGTCGACCGCGTCCCTTCCACAAGTCAGCGGAACGACGCTGCTCGGCGGCGATTGGCAGGTGGGGAATGCGACGATCGCCTTCCCCGCCAGCGTGAACATTCGCACGCTCGCCAGCAGCGCGCGTGTGCGGCTGATGGAGGAGACCTCAGCCTTCGCGGCGATCGCGCCCTTGACGACGATCTCGGTCAACGCCCAGTTCGAACTCGACGGCGGGCGCGACTTTGCCGCATCGCCGGTCGGTGGGACGCTCACCAACCATGGCTCGCTGCTCCTCGGCCCATCGAGCGACCTCGACATCAATGGCGGCTATCTCCAGAGCGTCACCGGTGTCCTCGATGTCACCTTCGCTGCCCTCGCCGACCAGCCGCTGAGCGCGACGGGCGCGATCACCGCCAACGGCACACTCTTCGTTCGGCACGCGCCGGGATTCCAGCCGCCGGTGCCTTCTCAGTTCACCCTCGCCTCGGCGACGAGTGTGGTCGGGACCTTTGGAACGATCGTCACGCCCGTCGGCGGCCAGAGCTCGGTGCCGCCGCCGATTCTCTACACCGCCACCGACATCCTCTACTCGGTGAACAGCGAGGCGCTCGTCGACTTGCGTCCATCGCTGGTCGTGAGCGACTCGACCGCGGCGCTCGGAGGTTCGATCACAGTCACATGGTCGCTCAGCAACGACTCCACGGGTCCGGCGACCGGTCCATGGAACGATCGCATCCTGCTCTCCAGCGACACGCGACTCGGGGACGACATCGAGCTCGGGACGAGTCTCTTCGAAGGTGAACTCGCGGGCGGTGCCACAGTCGCCCGTCAGGCGACAGTCGCGGTCCCGGTGATGCCCGCGGGTACCTACCGGGTTCTGGTGGTCGCGGACGGACAAGAGGTCATCGCCGAACTCGACGAGGCAAACAACCTCGCCGTGAGCGCGGGGCTCGTCGAGATCACCGGCCCGGATCTCGTCGTTCAGAATCCGATCGCTCCCGGCACGATCCTCCGTGGCCAGACGACCGCGATCTCCTGGACGGTCGCCAATCTCGGCACGTCGGCCGCGGCGGCGACCACCTGCACCCTGCACTACTCAGCCGACGAGTCCTTCGGGGCAGGGGACATCCTCCTCGCGACGTCGCCGGGCGCTGATCCGATTCTCGCCGCCGGCAGCGAAGGGCGAAGCGTCAGCATCGCCCTGCCCCTGGTCGGTACCGTTCCCGACGGTCCGGGCTTCCTCATCGTTCGAGCCGACACGACGGCGGCGAACGTCGAGACCGACGAGGGCAACAACGCGACCATCGTGGCGATCACCGTCGCCGAGCCGCCGCTCGCCGATCTGGTGCCCTCGGGTCTCCTTCCCTCGGCCCAGATCAGTGCGGGCGCGCCGATCACCGTGGCGTGGACGACGACCAATCAGGGCGAGATCGCCACCGCACCGACCGGCGGATCATGGATCGAGAAGGCCCTCCTCCTGACGAGCCCCGAGGCGACGACCGCGCTCGCGACCTTCGGCCAGCCGAGCTTCAGCACTCCGATCGCGGCGGGTGCATCGGCCAATCGCTCCGTGAACGGGACGGTTCCGAATGTGCTCGGCCCGCGTTGGATCGCGGTCGATGTCGACACCGGCAACACCGTCGTCGAGGCGACCGGAGAGTCGAACAACCGCGTCACTGCCCCGGTGGAGGTGGTCGCCGGCAACCTCGCGACCGTCGCGTCGAACGCGCCGGCGACTGTCACGCTGCAGACGCCGTTCACCGTGACCTACTCGGTCCAGAACAACGGTCTCGGGATCAGCTACGGCGGATGTTGGAGCGATCGCCTTCATCTCTCGACCGACGCCGTCTACCAGCCAGGCGATCTGTCGCTCGGTAGCCGGACTCGCTGTACCTCACCCTTCGCGTCGGGGGCGACATACACCGACTCCTTCGCGGTCACGCTCTCGAGCTCAGTCGCGCCGGGAACCTACTCGCTGCTCCTCCGCATCGATGTCGACGGCACACGCTTTGAGTCGAACGAATCGGACAATGTCACCGTCGTCGGCACGATCGAGGTGATCCCGCCGGAGACGCCGAACCTGACCGTATCCGGTGTGGGCGCCCCGACCTCGGCGACGGTTGGCGAGCCGATCGCAGTGCAGTGGACGATTCTCAACGGTGGCGATGCGCCGGTGACCTCGACTTGGCAGGACCGCATCTACCTCTCGACCAATGCGAGCTTCGGTGGCGATGTCGGCCAGCCGCCCCTCGCGGCGACCGGAGGGCTTGAGCAGGGTGAGTCGCTTGCACGCTCGCAGACGATTGCGGCGCCGACGACGCCCGGTCAGTACTGGATCTTCATCCGCACCGACGACGGCAACCAGATCACCGAGTGGGGCGGCGAGAGCGACAACGTCTCCGCTGCCTTCGGCCCGATCGATGTGGCCTACGGGGACCTGCCCGATCTCACGCCAAGCGGTGTTTCCGTCAGCGACACGCTCAGCGCGGGTGGTCCGATCGCCGTCTCCTGGACCACCCAGAACATCGGCTCGGGCGAGGCCGCTGGATCGTGGATCGAACGAGTGTCCTACTCCGAGACGCCCGACGCCAGCGGCACGCTCACGACGCTCGGTCAGCTCACGCCCACAGTCCCGCTGGCGGCCAGTGCCTCGGCGCCGCGTGGCGTCACCGGGACCGTACCGAATGTGATCGGGACGCGCTGGGTCGCGGTCGATGTCGATGCGACGAACACCCTGATCGAGGGCGAGACCGTCCCGAACAACCGCGTGGTGGCCGGGCCGGTGACGATCGTCGCGGCTGACCTGCGCGTCACGAGCGCGAGCGGTCCGTCAGCCGGCGAGGTCCTCTCGCCCCTCACGGTGACCTACGCGGTCGAGAACGAAGGGGTCGGCGACAGTTACGGCGCTTGCTGGCTCGACCGCCTTTTCCTCTCGACGGACGCGACCCTCGACGCCGGTGATGTCCTCATCGCGAGCGTCAGTCGTTGCCTGTCGCCTTTCGCATCCGGCGAAAGCTATGCGGGCACGCTATCGGGAGTGGTGCCCTCGATCGTGAGCGACGGAACCTATCGCCTGCTGGTCGTGGTCGATGCGGCCGGAGTCCGCTTCGAAAGTGATGAGGGCGACGGCGTCTTGGACGCCGGCAGCGTCGAGATCGCTGCAGCGACCACGCCGAACCTGGTCGTGACCGCCGTTACCGTCCCGCCGACGGCCACGGTCGGGTCCGGCTTCCCGGTGAGTTGGACGATCGCCAACATCGGCGAGGATGCGCTCGCCATGCCGTGGAAGGACCGCATCTTCCTTTCAAGCGACGCGATCTTCGGTGGCGACACCGCGCTTGGGTTGATCACTTCGACGGCGGCGCTCGCGCCGGAGGCGAGCGCGAGCGCGAGCGCGCAGGTCCAGGCGCCGAGTACGCCGGGCCAGTACTGGGTATTCGTGCGAACGGACGACCCGAATCTCGTCGGTGAGTGGCAAGGCGAGGAGGACAATGTCTCGCTCGCCGCCGGACCGATTGAGGTGACCTACGCCGACGCGCCGGACCTCGTCGTGACCGGGATCGCTGTTCCCGCGACGGCGATCTCGACCGAGCCGTTGACGATCAGCTATGAGATCAGCAACCAGGGCTCGATCGCTGCGACAGGACTCTGGAAGGAGACGATCGCCGTCTCGTCCGATGCGACGATCGGTGGCGATGTGGTTGTCGCCCAGTTCACGCGCACCGGGTCGGTGGCGGCCGGCGAGACGCGCTCACGGAGCGAAGCGGTGGTGCTTCCGCTCGCGATTCTCGGCGATCAGCGCATCGTCGTTCGGGTCGATACCGATGACACGATCGACGAGGTCGACCCTGCGGCGGAGGCGAACAATGTGCTCATTGACGACGCCACTGTGACGGTGGGGGAACCGCCGCTCGCCGACCTCGTGCTCGCCTCGGTGACGATTCCCTCCGAGGGTGTCGCAGGCGAGTCGGTCACGGTCTCGTGGACAGGCAGCAATGTCGGCGATCTCGCGACCCCTCCGAGCTGGACCGACCGCGTCTACCTCTCCCTTGACCAGCAGTACTCGTCGATCGACCTCCTCGTCGCGACGCGCCTTCACGTCGGCGCCGTTGCGGCCGGCGGCACGTACAGCGACGCGGTCACGTTCAACCTGCCGGCCACGCTTGCCGGCGCGACGGTGCACGCGATCGTGCGCGCCGACGCGACCGATGTCGTCGAGGAGGGGACGGGCGACGGTGGCAACGCGCTCTCCTCGCCCACGCCGATCGCGATCAGCGCAGCGCCGAAGCCGAACCTCGTGCCGAGCATCACCTCACTGCCCTCGGAGTGGCAGGCGGACAGCACGGTGCAGATTGGCTGGTCGGTCGCCAACACGGGCGACGCGATGGCTGAAGGCCCTTGGAGCGACGGACTCTACCTCTCGACCAACGCGACGCTCGGAGCGGGCGACATCGCTCTCCGGGTCCAGCAGTTCGGCGGGGATCTTGCGGTGGACGCCTCCTACGACCGCGCCGCGGCGATCGCGCTCCCGATCGACTACGTCGGCGGCACGCGCTACCTCATCCTCAAGACCGATATCAACGCGAGCGAGTCGCAGAGTTCGACCGCCGACGACATCGTGGTCAGCGCCCCGTTTGAACTGCTGCCCACGCCGGCGGGAGACCTCGTCCCCTCGGATCTGACGCTGGGCGGGGGGGAGCTCGTCTTCGGCTCGCCGGTCACGCTCTCCTGGACCGACACCAACGTCGGCACCGCACCGGTGACGGCGACCTGGTCGGACATCGTGCTTCTTTCCTCCAATCCGACCGCCGGCAACGACGATGTGCCGCTTGGCTTGGTCGGGTCGGGCGCCGCGGCGTTGGGCATCGACGGCACGCTGTCGCGCACCTTCAGCGGCACGCTTCCGATCAAGAATGAGCTGACCGCGGGCAACTACTGGCTCCTGGTGCGGGCGGACGCGAACGGAGCCGTGACAGAAGCGTCGGAATCGAACAACCTGACTGTCATCGGTCCGGTCTCCATCGCACGGCCGCCGCTTCCGAACCTCATCGCGTCGATCACGGAGATCCCGAGCGACGTCGCGATTGGAGAGCCCTTCCCCATCGAGATCACCGTGACGAACGTCGGGACGGTGGATCTCCAAGCCAACTTCTTCTCGAAGCTCGTGATCGACGGCGCCTCGAACGACACGCTTCTCCAGCAGTTCCTGACTGCCGGTCCGATTGCCGCTGGAGGATCGAAGGTCATCGAACGGACCGTCGTGATTCCCTCGGTGACCACCCAGACGGTGACGCTCGGGCTGTGCGTCGATAGCGATGCCCAGATCGTTGAGGATTCCGAAGCCGACAACTGTGCGACCACGCCGCCGATCCCGGTTCGACGGCCGAATCTCCGCATCGTCGCCGTCGACGGTCCGGCGTCAGCGATCGCCGGCGAGAGCGTGACGGTGAGCTATCAGGTCACCAACCTCGGGACCGGCCCGACCGCGGGCTTCTGGACGGACAGCGTCAGCCTCTCACCTGACCAGGCCGTCGGCGATGATCGGCTTGTCGCGGTCACCAATGCCGTATCCCCGCTTCTTGTCGGGCAGACCGCCACGCGAACGGCCAGCTTCGTCGTGCCAATCGACCTGGAGGGCCCATACGCCTTCGTCGTGCGTGCGGACAGCTCAGGCACCCAGACCGAGTCCGACGAGGCCGACAATATCCTTCTCGACCTAACGCCCGGCGTGCTCGTCCAGGCCGCAGAGCGACCGAACCTCATTGTCGAATCGGTGTCGACCGCGACCTCCGCCTTGCCTGGCCGTCCATTCGACCTGACGGTGACGATTCGGAACATCGGCGACGCGACGGCCGCGAGCTCGTGGATCGACGGGGTCTACTCCTCAACGAACGCCCAATACGGAGCTCTCGATCCGCTGGTCGGCCAGTCCGTCTCGCCGTCGCCGCTCGCCGCCGGGGCATCGACGACGCGCGTGATCACCGCGACCGCGCCGAACGCGCCAGGCAGCTATCGCATCTTCGTCAAGGCCGACACCCTCGGGACGATCGCCGAGTCGGCGCCGGCTGGCGACAGCGACAATGTGACCCTCGCACCGGAGACGCTCGTCGTCTCCGCCGTGACCGCTACGGTCGAGGCCCAGGTGGACGAGGTCGCCTTCGGAACGCCCGTTCCGCTGGTGATCAAGACCTTCATCGAAGGGACCCCGCAGCCGGCGCCGAACGTGGCGGTGAAGCTGCGCACCGTCGTGCGCGGTTTCGCGACGGATACGACGGTCACGACCAACGCAAGCGGCATCGCAGCGCTGAGCGTCAACCAACAGCCGAATCTCGCCGGCCTCTACCAGTATGGCGTCGCGCCGGTCGGCTCGACTCCGACGATCCAGGATTCGGTGATCGTTTGGGGCATCAAGGTGACGCCGGATCGACCGCTCCTCTCGATCCCGGAGCTGGGCGGATCCAACGGCAAGGTGACGATCAAGAATCTCGGCGACATCGCCATCACCGGCCTCTCCTTCGCCGCTGATGCGCTCGGGACCGGGGTTGCCTTCGAGACGTTCCTTCCCAATGGCGGGACTCTCGCACCGGAGGAGTCGCGCTCCGCGACATGGCTGGCGTCGGCGACCGACGAGTCGCCGGGTGGCCCGATGCACTTCCTGGTCGAGGCCGATCAGGTCAACCCGGTCACCGCACCCATGGGCGTCGAGGTGCTGGAGCTCGAGCCGACCCTTCTGGCGACGCCGACCTCGCTCAACAAGGGGATGCCCGTCGGCGAGGTGATCTTCGCGACGGTGGTCGTGCGAAATGTCGGTACCGCGACGACCGGCTCGCTGGAGGTTCTGCTTTCGAGCGCCCCGTGGCTTTCGCTCGTGAGTCCCAACCAGATCCCGCCTCTGCAGCCGGGGGAGCAGACGACGGTCACCGTGCGGCTCACTCCCGCGGCGGATCTTCCGCTCGGGCCCTACACGGCTGCACCATTCCTGGTCCTGCGCGACCCGGCCGATCCGGCCACCGCCGTTGCCGTCAACGGGACCTTCACGGCGACGAGCGACTCGCTCTGCAGCATTCTCGTCAAGGCTCGCAACGAGTTCAGCTACTACGGCGTCCCGCCGAGCTATCCCGAAGCGACCGTCGAGGTGCGCAAGGTCGGCGAGTCGCAACTGCTCGCCGGCGGACCGGTGGATGCCGAGGGGCTTGCCCTTTTCGAGAGGCTTGAGGCCGGCGCGTACACCATCAAGGTGGCTGCGCCGGGACATGGCAGCTTCACCCAAACGGTTTCGCTCGAGGCTGGCGAGAACGAGCTGACCGCCTTCCTCCCCAAGCAGTTGGTGAGCTACGAGTGGACCGTCGTACCGATCCCGTTCACGGACGAGTACACGATCACCGTGAATCTGGTCTTCCAGACGAATGTGCCGGCGCCGGTCATCACCTATAGCCCGCTGGTGTTCGACCTTCGTGGGATGAGCTCGTCGGAGTCATACACCATCGCCATCAAGAACAATGGCTTGGTGACGGCAAACAACTTCCAACTGAAGGCCACATCCTCCGAGCGATACGACATCATTCCGCTCGAAACATCGTTCGGTGACCTGTTGCCGGGCGAGACGCTCCTTGCTCCGGTGCTCGTGGTCGACAAGGGAGCTGGCGCGTCGAGCCAGGCCCAGGGGTCTCCGCCATCAGACGGCGGCTCTCCGACCTGCGGCCTGTCCAGCCAGAGTTGCTGCGTGGCGGGCTCCGCGCCCGCGTGCAGCGACGAGTCCTGCTGCAGCGAGGTGTGCGGCATCGACGGATCCTGTTGCGACATCGCGTGGGATGCTGGCTGTGCGGAGCTTGCCCACGCACTCTGCGCTGGACTCTGTCAGACCGAGTGCGGGCTCTCGGACAACAACTGTTGCTTCGCCGGGATCGGGCCAGGCTGCTCGGACGAGGCTTGCTGCGAGGCGGTCTGCGGACTCGACGCATCATGCTGCGACACCGCGTGGGATGCCGGATGCGCGGATCTCGCCAAGGCGACCTGTCTGCAGCTCTGTGCGAGCACTCCGACTGGCGGTGGCGGTGGCGGCGGTGGTGGCGGCGGAGGCGGAGGCGGTGGTGGAGGCGGCAACCCGCTCGGCTGCGCGCCACCCGCCCTGGTCGGCACCTGGGAACTCGACTGCGAAGGCACCCAGAACTATGTCCAGCCCTTCGGGTTCATCGCCGACAACGGATGCTCGGTGGTCGGCCAAGGCTCCGGCGTCTCGTTCGGCGGACTCGCTGGTGGCGCCGGCGGATTCGGCAACGGCGGCAACGAGGTCACCAGCGTGCCCACGCCGGGCAGCATCAACCAGCCGCCGACCTACATCACCCAGCAGCAGTGCGAGGACTGCAAGGAGAACTGCCTCGACGCGATCATCGACAAGCTCACGCCGGACATCCTCAGCGACCCGCTCGGCTGGGTTTGGGGCAAGGCGAAGGACCTCCTCAGCCTGGGCTGGATCTCCGACGCCATCGAGTGCGTGGATTCGTTGGTCAACGGCGATAGCCTCCTCGGCGGCGCCGCCGACTGCGCCGGGGATCTCATCCCGGGCCTGGACATCATCTGCGACGCGATCGACATCATCGACGCCTGTGCCTGCGAGGACGGAGCGCCCTCGATCTGCGGCAACGACCTGCCCGAGTTCAATCCGATCGCGATCCTCGCGTCGGACGAGGATCCTTGGAAACTCCCGCTGAAGAGCACCGACTCCGCCGTCGTCAATCATCTTGTCGATGCCACGAACCGGCTCTGGCGCATGTATCGCCCGACGATGTATCGACTCGGGGCGCCGCAGTTCCTGGTGAAGGCAGACCAGGAGGACCGCGAGCTGCTCGGTGCGATCATCGCGGGCTACGCCACGGCGGTTGATCCGGGGAGCGAGGGAGGCGAGATCATCAGCACCTCCGAGGCGGCGCTCCTGCTTGCCCTTCCGCAGCCGATCGGATGGCTGCCCGAAATGCTTCCTGCGTCGATTCAGCGCTGGAATCGGACGGTCGAGTATCGGGCGCTTGGCTGGTTCGATCCGATCGACGTGCCCGAGGGATACAGCACGGCGTTCATTCACGCAGCGCGGGAAGAGGAGTTCCGCCTCGACGCGATCAAGGCGAGGCAGGAACAGCTCGCGGCCGGCTATGAGAACCCCTTCGCCGAGTTTTCCGACGCCTTCGGCCTTCTGCTCGGCGACTTCGCGCAAGGGCAGGGATCCTGCGTCAAGCTGGGTATCGCGCTCGAACAGACGGTCACGCTCGTCCGTCAGGCCTTCGCCGCAACGCTGGCCATCACCAACGAGACCGAGTCGCCGATCGAGGCAATCGATGTCAGCGTGTTCATCAAGGACACGGGTGGCAACGACGCATCGACGAAGTTTGCGGTACTCGGGCCCGAACTCTCGGGGCTGAGTGATGTCAACGGGAACGGATCGCTCGACGCCGGCGATCTTGGCAGCGCGACCTGGACGATCGTTCCCGGTGACTCCGCCGCGCCGACCGGACCCGTGGCCTACTTCGTGAGCGGCAACTTCTCCTACGCGATCGGCGGTCAGGTCATCTCGCTGCCGCTCTTCCCCGTCGAGATCACCGTCCTTCCGAACGCGAGCCTCGACCTTCAGTACTTCATCGAGACGCAGGTCTACGGCGACGATCCCTTCACCCCCGAGACCGAGCCGGCGGTGCCCTTCTCGCTCGGGCTCTGGGCGAAGAACAACGGCGGCGGCGTGGCTGAGGCGGTCCAGATCACCAGCGCCCAGCCGGAGATCACTGAGAACCAGAGTGATCTCCCGGTGCAGTTCCAGATCATCGGGTCGCAGGTGAACGACGAGCCCGTCTCGCCCTCACTCACGCTCTCGCTCGGCAACATCGAGCCGGGTGATGTCGCGGTCGCTCAGTGGCTGATGATCTCGTCGATCCAAGGCGAGTTCATCGGCTACTCGGCGACGATCGAGAGCACCAATGGCTTCGACGATCCGGAGTTCGCGATCGTCGACTCCGCCGCGGTGAACGCGATGGTGCATGTCGTCCGCGCCGATGTCCCCTTCGATGACGGGCGCCCGGACTTCCTCGGAAATCTCATCCCGAACGCCGAGTCGCTGCCCGACCGGGTCTACCTCTCGACAAGCGCGATCGAGCCGGTGACGCCGATCACCGATGGCGAGGTCACCACCGCCGGCACGCTCGTTCGGACGGTCACCGTGGATCCGCCTGTCGGATGGCACTACATCCGAGTCGACGATCCCTTCTCCGGGGCTGCCCCGCTCCAACTGGTCACTCGAAGCGACGGCAAGGTGCTGCAGCTCGGCTCGAACGCATGGCAGACGAGCTTCATCGATCGCTCCGGCCCCCAACCCGTCGCCAAGCGCTATGTCCATCTCTTCGATCGAGGCGGCCCGGGCATCTATGAGCTGACCTTCGCTCCCGATGCCGATGCGCCGCGGGTGACAACCTGGTCGATCGTGAAGAGCCACGGTGGCGCGGATGATGCGATCGGCGCTGAGGTTCCGGCGTGGACGCCTGGGCTTCAATGGAGCGAGTCCCGCTCCGGCGGCATCGGACTTCTGACCTTGAGCTTCAGCGAACCGGTCGCCGCGACGTCAATCGCCTCGGCGAGCGTTTCGGTCGTCGGATACGACCTGGACGGCGACCCGATCGACCTTGGCATGACCGCCATCGAAGTCGATCTGAAGCTGGGCAATCAGTACGCGGACATCTCCTTCGCACCTCCGTTGCCCGATCAGGCTCGCTACTGCGTGACGCTGATAGGAGTCACTGACTCGGTCGGCAAGCCCCTTGTGGACACGACGGCGCGAATCGACATCACGACCTGCGCGGGTGACGTGACCAATGACTCGCGCGTTTCCGAGGCCGACATTACGGCGGTGAACGCGCTCGCGAGCGCCGGCGCGTTCGACCCCAGCGACCTGTTCCATGTTCGCGCGGACGTCAATCGTGACGGAGTCATCGATCAGTCTGACATCGCACTCGTGCTTGAGGCGAGCGAAGTTGACATGCGCGGTGCGCCGAAGGCCTGTCAGCCGCAGGTCGGTGGCGGACTCGTTCAGAACGGGGACTCCCCGGACAGTGGAGGAGAATCCCCGCCGACCAACAGCGTCGACGAAGCCGTGATCGGCGGTTCCGTTGCCCTGACGGGCGGACCGGGGAAGACGGGGGGCGGCGATCGGGACGGCACGGCCTCCTCTCCTGCGACGGCCGTTCAGATTGGGCGAGTCGGTGGACAGCCGACGATCGCCCGCCTCCACCGCGAATGGCTCGCGGTGCGGGCTCGGAGCGATGCGGCGACGCCGGAGGAAGTCGTCGAGCAGTTCGGCCTTCATGCCGTTTCGCCGAGCGATCCAAGCGCTCAAGAGGATGGCTGGAGACTGCTCGAGCTTCCGGCGCCCTTCGGTGTGCAGGCGGCGCGGGAGACGCTCGTTCTCCTCCTCACGGTGCAGGGGCTTGAGGTCGCTGCGGTCGTGAGCATCGCCGACGGTGAGCTCGCGGCGCTGACCTCGACTGTCGAGATGGAGTGGCGAACGACGGTGCCGACTCACTGGCGCGAGCGTGTTCTCGAGCGAGTTCTTCGGGGTCGGCCCTTCGAGCTCTGGACGGAAGAGGATGCGCGAACGAGCACCGTGCACCTCCCCGATGTCCATGGCGCGTCGATCCTCGAACTCATCGCTGAGTTCGGTCTCCGGCGAGAGTTCGAGCGAGTGGAGGCGCATCTCGTCCCGCTCGGAGCGATACACGCGATCGAAGCCGACGAGATGGCAATGCCGTGAATCCACCCCGGCCAACTCGACGCTCGTCGCAATCTCGGCCCGCTGTGGCTCCGTCGCGCTCTGCCTGACTCGCGTGGAGCGCTGCGCTCACAGCATCGGGATCTTCACCGCGAGGCGGTTCGCGCAGTCCTTTGCGAGGTCGTAGCCCGCGTCGGCGTGGCGGAAGACGCCCATCATCGGGTCGTTCGTCAGCACGCGCTCGAGGCGCTTCGCGGCCTCGGGCGTGCCGTCGGCGACGATGACCTGGCCCGCGTGCTGCGAGAAGCCGATGCCGACGCCGCCGCCGTGGTGGAAGCTCGTCCAGCTCGCGCCGCTCGCGATGTTCACCGCGAAGTTGAGGAGCGCCCAGTCGCTGACCGCGTCGGTGCCGTCGAGCATGCCTTCGGTCTCGCGGTTCGGGCTCGCGACCGAGCCGCAGTCGAGGTGATCGCGGCCGATCACGATCGGCGCCTTCACCTTGCCGGTGGCGACGAGTTCGTTGAACTTCAATCCCGCCCGGTGCCGCTCGCCGAGGCCGAGCCAGCAGATGCGGGCCGGGAGTCCCTGGAACGCGACGCGCTTCTGGGCCATGCGGATCCAGCGGCGGAGCGACTCGTCCTTCGGGAAAAGCTCGAGCACCGCCTCGTCGGTGACGCGAATGTCCTCAGGGTCGCCCGAGAGCGCCACCCAGCGGAAGGGACCGCGACCGACGCAGAACTGCGGGCGAATGTAGGCCGGCACGAAGCCGGGGAAGGCGAAGGCGTCGGCGAAACCGTGGTCCTTCGCCCGCTGACGGATGTTGTTGCCGTAGTCGAAGACCTTGGAGCCGGCCTTCTGGAGATCGACCATGAGCCGCACATGGCGCTCCATGCTCGCGGTCGAGAGTTCCTGGTATCGCTTCGGATCGCTCGTGCGCAGCGCGTCGGCCTGCTCGCGGCTCATGCCGTCGGGGTAGTAGCCCTCGAGCGGATCATGGGCGCTCGTCTGGTCGGTGAGCGTCGCGGGCACGATGTTCCTGGCCTTCAGCCGCGCGAGCAGGTCGACCGCGTTGCCGAGCCAGCCGATCGAGAGGGCCTCGCCGCGCTTCGCGCAGCCGACCGCGCGATCGATCGCGGCGTCGAGTCCCTCGACGATCTCGTCGAGGTAGCGATCGTGCACGCGCTTCTCGAGCCGCTCGCGGCAGATGTCGGCGATGAGGCAGGTGCCCTCGTTCATCGTGATGGCGAGGGGCTGGGCGCCGCCCATGCCGCCGCAGCCGGCGGTGACATTGAGCGTGCCCTTGAGCGTTCCGCCGAAATGCTGGCGGGCGCACTCGGCGTAGGTCTCGTAGGTGCCCTGAAGGATGCCCTGCGTGCCGATGTAGATCCACGAACCCGCGGTCATCTGCCCGAACATCATCAGGCCCTTCGCGGCGAGATCGTCGAAGTGCTGCTGCGTCGCCCAGTGCGGAACGAGATTCGAGTTCGCGATGAGGACGCGCGGAGCGTCGACATGCGTGCGGACGATGCCGACCGGCTTGCCGCTCTGGACGAGGAGCGTCTCGTCGGGAGCGAGCGACTGGATCGAGCGGATGATCGCGTCGAACGAAGGCCAGTCGCGGGCCGCGGCGCCGCGGCCGCCGTAGACGATGAGGTCCGCCGGCCGTTCCGCCACCTCTGGATCGAGGTTGTTCATGAGCATCCGCATCGCCGCCTCCGCCGCCCATGTCGAGCAGGTGCGCTGGGCGCCGCGCGGAGCGCGGATGATGCGAGCGGACGGATTCGCCGAAGGAGCAGGTGTCGCAGCGGTTGCAGGCGTCATGCGGGCAGTGTAGCCCGGGTGAGAGGCCGCCAACGGGTCGGGCGTCACTCGCCGGAGCGGGCGTTCCCCGCGGAAGCGCAGCCCCATTGGGCGATTCCACCGGAGGGAACGCCGCCAGCCGACTCGAAGAATCCGCCGAGATACAGGGCGGGTCCGCCTCCATCGTCGAAGACGCTGAGCGTACGGACCTCGCTGCTCGTGCCGACCGCCGCGCCGGTGCCGAGCGGCGACCACGAATCGCCATTCCATGTGGCGATGTTGTTGGCCGTGAAGCCTCCGGCCATCGAGAAGAATCCGCCTGCGTAGAGCGTCGGCCCGCCGCCGCTGTCGACGACGCTCAGGACGCGGATCGCGCCATTGGTTCCGCCCGTCAACCCGCTTCCGAGCGACGACCAGGAGGTGCCGTTCCACTTGGCGATGTTGCTTGCGGCGCCGCCGCCTGCCGTTGCATACAAGCCGCCTGCGAACAGCGCCGGTCCGGTGCCATCATCGAAGACGGCCAGAGCGTTGACTGGTCCGCCAGTCCCGTTCGCCGAGCCGATGCCAAGCGACGACCACGCGCTTCCGTTCCACTTCGCGATCCGATTGGCGGCGCTGCCGCCCGCGAGCGTGAAGGAGCCGCCGACATACAGGGCCGGTCCGCTGCCGTCATCGAAGACCGCCAAGGCGCGGATCTCCCCGCTGACGCCATTTCCCAGACCGGTCCCGAGCTGTGACCAGCCGTCGCCGCTCCATCGAGCGATGCGATTCGCGGCGATGCCGCCAGCCACGGTGAAGGACCCGCCCACATGGAGCTTCGGACCGGTGCCGTCATCGAACACCGACATCGCCAAGACGGAGTTGTTTACGCCGTTGGACGCGCCTTGCCCGAGGGTCGACCACGAGCGGCCGTCCCAGCGGGCGATCCGGTTCGCATTGAGGTTCCCGGCGATCGTGAAGTCGCCCCCCACATACAGCGCAGGACCACCGTCGTCCTCGAAGACGGCGATCGCACGAACCGTGCCATTGACGCCGTCACCGGCGCCTCCCGTCAGCGAGGTCCACGAACTGCCATTCCACCGGGCGATGGAGCTCGCCAACGCATCGCCAGCCGTCGTGAAGGACCCACCCGCGTAGAGCGCGGGACCGGCCCCGTCATCGAAGACCGTCAAGGCCAGCACCGTGTCGTTCATCCCGTTCGAGGGACGAACGCCGATCGACGACCACGCGTCGTTGCTCCATTGCGCGATGCCATTGACGGCGAGGTCACCCGCGTTGGTGAAGAGTCCGCCGACGATGAGCGTGGGCCCGACGCCGCTGCCGTCGTCAAAGACCGTCAGTTCCGAGACCGTGTCGTCGAGACCCTCCGTCGTGCCCGCTCCGAGCGACGACCAGGAGTTGCCGTCCCACCGAGCGATGCGATTGGCCGGATCACCGCCGGCCGTCGTGAACGAGCCGCCCGCGTACAGCGCCGGACCGTTGCCGTCGTCGAAGACCGCGATGGCCGAGACCCAGTCGTTGAGCCCGTTCGCTGATCCGGTCCCGAGCGAGGACCAGGAGCGTCCATCCCAGCGAGCGATGCGGTGCGCCGCCTCGCCGCCCGCGGTGGTGAACCCGCCGCCTGCGTAGAGCGCGGCCCCGTCGCCGGCATCGAACACCGTCAGCGTCGTGACATTGTCGTTGACGCCATTGGTCGCGCCGTTCCCAAGCGGAGACCAGGCGTTGCCGTCCCACTTCGCGATGCGATTGGCGATCTGGCCGCCAGCCGCCCCGAAGGTTCCGCCCGCGTAGAGTGCCGGACCGCCACCGTCGTCGAACACCGTCATGGCGATGACGAGATCGCTCGTGCCGTTCGCCGCTCCCGTACCGAGGGACGACCAGGTCGTGCCGTCCCATCTCGCGATCCGGTTGGCAGCGACGCCGCCTGCGGAGACGAACAATCCGCCCGCGTAGAGCGCCGGGCCATCACCAGCTCCGTCATCGAAGACGGTGAGGGCGTAGACGATGCTGTTCGTGCCGTTCGCCGCGCCCGTTCCGAGCGATGACCATGCGCTGCCATCCCACTTCGCGACGCGTTGCGCTGCGACGCCGCCGGCCGAAGTAAACGAGCCGCCGGCGTAGAGCGCTGGTCCGGTGCCGTCGTCGAAGACGGCGAGGGACGAGACCAGGTTGTTCACGCCGTTCGTCGGGCCAGTGCCGAGTGACGACCAGGTATCGCCGTCCCATTTCGCCACGCGGTTCGCGGCGACGCCGCCCGCGCTGGTGAACTGGCCGCCTGCGTACAAGGCAGGTCCATTGCCGTCGTCGAAGACCGTCAGGGCCGCCACGGTGTCGGAGACGCCGGGCATGCCGAATCCGGGAAGCCAGCCGAGCTCCCCGACGCACTCCGCGCTGGCGGTCAGCACGATGGTTCCGGCGTCATTCGCGACATCGAAGACGATCGGTGTGATGAGCGCCTTGCCGGTGTAGTTGATGCCCGCCCGGGCGGCGACGGCGGTCACCTGCAGCGCGGATGCGCCGCGCTCGGGGATCACTTCGAAACTGAAGCTTCCGTCGCCAAGGCTCACGCCATTCCCGCCGAACTGGGTGAGGATGACCGCGTCCTCGGCTGGCGATCCGTCCGGAAAGAGCACGCTTCCCACCACCAGCGTCGTGAGGCAGGCTGCGCTGCCCGGAGTCGGACAATCGCCCCACGCGCCGAGGAGGAGGGCGAGATCACCCGCGTCGACGCTCCCTGAGCCGTCGAGGTCCGCAGGCTCGTTCGACCCCGCGCTGTCCCAGTCGGCGAGAAGGCCTGCCAGATCCGCGCCGTCCACCACGCCGTCGCTGGTCAGATCGGCTGGGCAGCAGCGGTCAGGCCCAGCGTGGCTCCACGCGACCGGGGAGGCGCAGGCGAGGCCAATGGACGCGACGAGTGATGCGAGGGTTCGTAGGTGCAACATGGTGACTTGCCTCTCACGGCGACATGCGTGGGCGCGCGACACCGCCATTCGGAGCCGCCGCGGAGGAAAATCCCACGCGACAAGCGGTCCCAACCCACGGTCCGTGCACTTCTCAGTACGGAGCCTCGTGCGCCGTTACGAACAATTCGGATGGATTGATGCGACACGGACGCCCGGCAGGCGTCCGCGAAGGGGGGGCTCCAGCGCGGCGTTCGTCGTGAGCACGAACGGCCACCGTCCGCGCACGCTCCAGTTCGTACCGTTCAGCGTGCGACCGGAGAGCAATCCGGCGGGGCCGGGAGACTTGGCTGCATCGTCCGGGCAATCTGACGCTCACCGGCTACAACAGCGAGTACAGCGACCGTGCCTTCGACGAGAAGAAGACGATGGCCAGAGGCTTCAACGAGAGTCCGCTGCGCCTGAACCGCTTCATCCGAGAACAGGACCGCTGGACGGCGACGGAGATCGAGGCACGCGGCAAGGCGCTCGCCCAGCAGGCGGTGAAGGTCTGGCCGGGCCTGTCGGTGGACATGGACGCGGTACGGGTCGCTGAGCTCAACGAGCGTCGCGCGGCGGCTGCGCAGTTCACCATCGAGTCGATCGGCTTCGACCCGCAGGCCCGCGCGCTGCTTGATGCGATTCGCCCCCACTTGCTGGCGTTGGGTGAGGATGTGGTCGAGCTTTGCGGTGCGAAGAGCTTGGTGTATAGAGTCTTCGATCACTTCGTCGAAGTGCTGCCGCGCAGCCGCCGTTTGCTGCTGCTTGTGAACATGGACTTTGATGAAGCCGATGACCCATCCGGTATCGCTCGAGACGCATCGGACCAAGCTTTCATCGCCAACGCGAGTGAGTCGGGAGATCTGCTGTTCGCTCTGGCAGACCCCTCGCAGATTCCAGCGGCCATGTATGTCGTCCGGCAAGCTTACGAACGGATGACGGAGTAGCCATGTCCTTCGTCTGCACGACAGTCGATCTCGTCGAGCGACCCGCGACCGGTTTGGTTCCTCAGCGGGTGCCTCTCTGTGAGTCATGCTTGCAGGATTCGGCGATTCTTCGAACAGGCGGCGGGACCTTGGGTGCTGCGGCATCGAACTTCGCCGTGGGAGGTCGCCTTGGCGGACTCCCTGGCCTTGCCCTCCGACGACGGTCCGCTGCCGGCGGAACTGCAAGCCAGCCTGCCCTGCATCGAACAGATCGAGCGGGCGCTCGCCGACGACGCGGGAGACGAGCAGCCATGCGCCTCCACGCCTCCACCGGTGGCCAGCTCTTCGAGCAGCCCGACAGCACGGGGCCGAACGTGGACAGGTACCATCTGCTGCCATGCGGCGAGTGGCATCACGCTTCGGGCCACACGCGTTTCGTTACAAGGGAAACGAGGATCGCTATCCGATGCAAGTGAGCGCCCATCAGCCGATTGGACGCTGGCGTCGACCCGCTCTTCTGGCGGCGACTTTGCTGGGGTGTGCGCTGTGCGCCTGTCAGGATCCGAGCGTCGATCGGGCCGCAGCCGCTCCGCGCGTGAGCGAGGCATCTCGCGACCCGGCAACAGGGGGGCCACGCACGAAGGCGGGCTCGCTCGTTTGGATTCGTGACGCGCTACGCGACCCGATCGAGTTTCGACTGATCGAAGGCGGCACGTTTCGCATGGGAAACGACGATTACTTCGCTCGTCCGGGAACGCTCGAGTACATGGTGAAGGGGGCTCGGATCGCGGTGAACGAGGGGCCAGAGCGCCGCGCGACGGTTCGACCGTTCTACTTCGCGGTGCATCAGATCACCGTCTCGCAGTACTGCGACTTCCTGAACCAGTCGAAGGATGCGGATGAACTCGTTGCGAGGAATCAGTTCGCGCCGTTTCGACGGAACGACGATGGGCAATGGGTACCTGCGGTGCCCGCCTACTACCAGACTCGCCCCGACCTCACGGTCGACGGGAGTAAAGTCGGTCAATGGCCTGCGAGTTGCGTGTCGTTCGTGGGAGCAACCAGATTCTGCGAGTGGCTCTCGGAGCGAAGTGGGCACCGGGTTCGTCTGCCGACCGAGGCCGAATGGGAGTTCGCCGCCCGTGGTTCTGAGTCCAGGGCATATCCCTGGGGCGATGAGTACGACCGCGATGCGTGGCACGCGTACTCGGTTGGTGTCGTCCCCGTTCCGGTCGAGGAACTTCCCGTTCGCAATGTGACCCCTGAGGGAATTCGCGGCTTGGCCACCGGCCGTGCGGGCGACTGGACGGCCAGCCGCTACACCAATGAACTCGGGCCCGCCGCCGACCGCCTCTCGGATCTGGCGTCGTGGTTTCGGGGAGAACCGCGGACAGTGCGCGGCCGAAAGAGCGTGACGAGTCGTGAGGGGCTCACCCGCGGGCCCATCGAAGAAAGCGTCGGATTCACGGGGCTTCGGCCGATCATCGAGATGCACGCGGCGAGCGCTGGCGACGACACTCCGCGACTGCCTTGAGGTTGCATATGCCCCGATGAGCACTCCTCGCGGCTCGGGGACCTCACGAGCATGTCCCGAGTCGATGACGGTCATCGTCGAGCGCGACGGCAGAGGTCATGAGGCGCGATGCAAGGCGTCCTCGGTGGTTCTCTGAGGTGCCGCGCGCGGCACCGAGAATCTCAGCCTCCAAACCGCCCCGCGCGGATGAGGCGTTCGATGGCGGCGATGTCGGGGGAGGGCGGGCGATCGGCGGTGAGCTTCGGGACGACGGTGCGGATCGTCGCGATGGCCCGCTCGATGGCGGCGCCTGACTTGAGCGGGCGCTGGTATTCCATCGCCTCGGTCATGACGAGCAGCTCGATCGCGATGACGCTTTCGAGGAGGCGAATCGAGCGCATCGCCTTCAGCGCGGCGGTCGCTCCCATCGAGTTGTAGTCCTCGATCCCCGCGCTGGTCGTGATGTTGCCGACGCTCGCCGGTGCGGCGAGGGTCATCATCTCGTTCACGCACGCCGCAGCGGTGTACTGGGCGATCATGAGGCCCGAGTGCAGGCCAGGCTTCGGCGAAAGATAGGGATGGACGGGATTTTCGCTATCGCTTGCGGTGAGCAGCCAGTTGACGCGCCGTTCGCTGATGCCCGCGAGATGGGTCATCGCGATGGCGAGCGTGTCGAGCGGGATCGCGAGCGGCATCCCGTGGAAGTTGCCGCCGCTGATGACATCACCGCCCGTTCCCGAGGCGGCTGAGCCGGCATCGTGCGGGAAAATGAGCGGGTTGTCGGTCACGGCGCCGAGCTCGCGCTCGATCGCGCCGCGCACGAAGTCGATCGCGTCGCACGCTGCACCGAGCACCTGCGGCATCGCCCGCAGGCAGTAGGGGTCCTGCACGCGCGGGTCGTTCTCGCGGTGGGCGGGCAGGATCGCGCTGCCTTCGAGCAGCGCTGCGAGACGGGCCGCGACGGCGACCTGGCCCGGCTGGCGACGGGCCTGATGGAGACGCGGATCGAGGAAGGCGTTGGTCGCCCGGCACGCGTCGATCGCCATCGCCGCGGCGAGGATCGCGGCATCCTGCACGCGAGCGAGATCGGCGAGGAGGAGCGACGCCGCTCCGGCCATGAAGTGGGTGCCGTTGATGAGGGCGAGCCCTTCCTTCGCCTCGAGCTCGAGCGGTTCGATGCGACAGGCCTTGAGGAAGACGCCGGAGGGGAGCGTCTCGCCGGCGAGGGCCGCGTGCCCGTCACCGAGGAGCGTGAGGGCCATGTGGGCAAGCGGCGCGAGATCGCCGCTCGCGCCGACCGACCCGCGGCTCGGAATCACCGGCACGATGTCGCGGTTGAGGCACCGGCAGATCGTCTCGACGACCACCGGCCGAACGCCGGAATGGCCGCGGCTCAGGCTCGCGGCCGCGAGCGTCATCATCGCCCGCACGACATCATTCGGAAGCGGTTCGCCGACGCCGGCGGCGTGCGAGCGGACGAGATTCCGCTGCACCTGACGGAGCTCCTCCGGCGCGATGCGCACGCGCGACAGCGATCCGAAGCCGGTGTTGATGCCGTAGAGCGCCTCGCCGCCGTGGCAGCGCGTGTCAACGACAGCGCGGGCCCGCTCCATGGCGGCCCGGGCGCTCGGCCCGAGTTCGACGGGGCGACCTCCGCGGGCGACGGCGTCGACCTCGGCGATGGTCAGCGGCTGGCCGTCGAGGCGCAGCGGTTCGGACGGAGTCGAGGACGCCTGGCTGGTGGCGGGCATGGGAGGGAGATCATAAAGCGGGCAGCGGCGGAGGACGCCCACGGACCATTGGGGCCTGGCGGGCATTTGCCGGGGCCGCGATCCTCCGCTACAACCTCCACGCGTGCCCCAGACCTTCCGCAACAACATCGCGCTGACCGCGACCATCGTCCTGTCGGCGCTCCTGTTCTGGTTGGTCGCGACGGCGTCGCACTCGGTGCGGGGGGTCATCGGCCCGACCATCGCGATGTCGGCCTCGCCGACCTCGACCGCCCTCTGGACGATCCTCGCCTTCGCCCTCTCGATGGTGCTTGCCCTCGGGCTCGCGAGGGTGGTGAACACCGTCGTCGCGCTCTTCGCCCTCGGCTGCGGCGTCGGCATGCTCGCGATGCAGAGCGGCTCGATCCAGGACTTCACGGCCGCCGCCGCGGGAAGCGGAGCCAACTCGCTGCTGCCGCTCGCCCTCGAGACGGCGATGTGGGGCGTCGTCGTCCTGGCCGCGAGCATCTTCCTCTTCCGGCTCGGAGGCCCGCTGCCCGATGCGGTGCCGATCGATGAGCCGCGCCGCGACGGCATGTTCGGCACGAAGGCCTTTCTCTCCATCGCGACGGGACCGCTCGTCCTCGTCGGCGTGTGGGCGATCGCGGTCAATCCTTCGAAGGGACAGATTCTCGGCGGCGTGGTGATCGGCGGACTGCTGGTCGGACTCGTCGGTCGGCTCTTCGCTCCGATCACGCCGCCCGCACTGCTCTACGCGGCACCGATGCTCTTCGGCGCGATCGGCCATCTCGTCGCCCATCTCATGTTGAAGGGCGCACCGCTTCGCACCGCATTCGTCGACGATTCGCTCCTGCGGATCGCGTATCCGATGCCCATCGACTATGTCGCGGGAACGCTGACCGGCGTCTCGCTCGGCATCGGCATGGCCCGCAGCTTCATGAAGCAGGACACGCCCGACGGCGTGCCGCAGCGAAGCTAGCGTCCGCCGCTTCGCCGTCCCCTTTCCACTCGACCCGCGCAACGCCCTTCCCGCGCCCGCCGCTTGACGCGGGCATCGCATCATGACCCTCATCGTCACCGGCACCATCGGCATCGACACCGTCCACGCCCCGACCGGCAGCGCAGAGCGCGTGCTCGGCGGAAGCTGCTCCTATTTCGCCGCGGCGGCGAGTCACCTCACGCCGGTGCGCGTCGTCGGTGCCGTCGGCGGCGATTGGCCAGCGGAACACCGGGCGATGCTCGAGCGCTTCCGCGGCATCGATCTCCGCGGCCTCGAGGTCCGACCCTCGAGCTCGACCTTCGCGTGGGGCGGCCGCTACCAGGAGAACATGAATCGGCGCGAGACGCTCTTCACCCATCTTGGCGTGCTGGAGGAGGCTCCGCCGAAGGTGCCGGATGCGTTCCGCGACAGCCGGTTCGTCTTCCTCGCGAACACCCATCCCGCGGTGCAGCGCGACCTCCTGCGGCAGTTTCCCGATCGGAAGCTCGCCGTCGCCGACACGATGGATCTCTGGATCAACATCGCCCGCGAGGATCTCCTGAAGCTCTTCCGCGAGATTCACGGCGTCGTCCTCAACGACGAGGAGGCGATGCAGCTCACCGAACGCCGCAACGCCGTCTCGGCGGCGCGTGCGATCCTCGAACTCGGCCCGACCTTCGTGGTCGTCAAGAAGGGGGAGCACGGCGCGGTCCTCGTCCATCGCGACGGCGCTGCGGCGATTCCGGCGTTCCCCGCCGACGAGAAGCAGGTGATCGATCCGACCGGCGCGGGCGACTCGTTCGCGGGCGGCATGATGGGTCACCTCGCGGCGTACGGGGCCACGGACTTCCGAGGGATCCAGACCGCCCTCGCGTGGGGGACCGTCATGGCGAGCTTCACCATCGAGAGCTTCTCGATGAACCGGCTCGCCTCGCTCGACCAGGCCCAGATCGACCGACGGATGTCCGAGTTCCGCACCGCCGCCCGCGTCGGGTGAGCGGCGGCTGACGCTCTCCAGATTCAACACAGAGTCACAGAGGACACAGAGGGCCACAGAGAAGGCAAAGAGAATGGGGGTGCGCGACTTGGCTGGGGCGCGCACCCCCTTTTCTGCATCTTCTCTGTGGCCCTCTGTGCCCTCTGTGGCTCTGTGTTGAATCCGCTCCCGTGAAGAATGCAGGAATCTCGGTACCTTGACGCGTCTATGGCGTCTCCTCTCTCGTTGGCGTTCCGTCGGCTGTTCGCTCTCTCGGTCGGCCTCGCGGCCTGTGTGGCGGTCACTGCGCCGGCGCAGGCCCAATGGATCCCCTTCGATCGGCTTCCGAACGCCGAGAAAGTCCGGGCGATCGGTGGTCGCCTCCGCGATCTCGAGCGCGGCGGTCGGGTGCGCGAGGTTCGTTGGGATCTCGAGCGC
>CAYNCG010000029.1:0-62340 GCA_964395845.1 uncultured Isosphaeraceae bacterium
TTCTTGCTGCTGTTCGGCTTTCTGTGGCGGCTGCTCTCGATTGAAAAGGCCGCCCGAATGGGCGGCCATTTCAATCGCGCCACTTTGGACAGCCACGATCTGAAGAATGTGGCGGTTCAGAATGGCGCCCCCCCCCGAGCCGCCCCGTCGCCCGGAGACATGACGCGGATCGCCGCTCAGTCGGCCATCCTGCTCGGGATCTTTGGCTCGACAACGATTGGGCCTTTGCCGCGGGCGATGAGGGCGATCCTGCGCGACTCCAGGTCCACCAAGCAGATCTGACGCGAGCCGAGCTGAGCGACCACATAGCCACCAGATATCTGGCTGGCGTGACGGATAGACCATCCGACAAAGGGCAACTCCAGCGCATAGTGGAAGCGCTCGCCCGTCGTCGTGTTGGTCCCGCTGATTCCCTCGGCGGACCAGAACCCCGTGCGCACTTCCCACTCCGAGTCTGCTCCGATCGAGGGAACTTCACCAAAGCTCATCGATGTTCCCGCCGGTGGCCCGCGATACCCGCTTCCAGGCGGGTCATGAACGGGCACGCGCTCCGCGAAATCCTGCAACACCACCAGCTCCGCATCCCCCCATTGATCCCCTCCCAGAACGACGACGAGGTCGAATCCAGAGTCTCCTCGAGGGCGTGCGAAGAGATGATCTTCGTAGTCAGTTGCCGTCACCGCTGATATCGCCTGAACAGACAGAGGATTGGCGAGGTCCACCCGAATGACCTGGTCGCCCGCTTCAGACAGGTAGTAGAGCGCATACGGCCCCTGAACCTTCATCTCGTCTACGGACACGACCGTGAGCCGCGTCATCATCGAGGTCGCGCTCGCGGTCCAGTACCACCCGAAGAGCAGGATGTAGCTCAGTCCATTGACCGCCAGGGTCGCGGTCAGGGCTCGGCGCAGGCGTGTCTCTCGGAAACCGAGGGTGAACCAGACGAAGACGAGCTCCGTCAGAAGGGTGACGACGAAAGCGACGACGACAAAAGCCACAAACCAACCATGAATGTTCTCGATCGTGATGTCCACGAGAGACCGTAGGTATCCAGTGACGACAAGCGCGCCGACCCACGCCGACGCATAGTTGGCCGCAATGAGCGTCAGAATCGGCAGGCGCTTGGAGCACTTGAATACCCAGACAAGGGCGAGCCCCTCGATGAGGCCGATGATCACGTTCCCGAGAAGCAGGTGAAACGCAGAAGCCCACATCAGCGGAGTGCCGGCGTTGGCCCATGCCACCGAGGGGCACAGCGCCAATGCCATCATTGGTCCGAATGTGTGCGATCTCTTCATGTCTGCGGCGAATGCCTCGTGGCACGCGACGCCGGAGGTCGGCCCTGACGATCACACCATGATCTTGGCCGACCCCGGAGGCCGCGATGTTCCGGCAGTCTATCGGTCGATGTCCGCTTCGACGGCGCGGGAGGCCAGGTCGTCGCGCATGAAAAGAACCATCACATCGGGATCGTCGCGCGAGCGTCGTCGCGCGTGCGGCGGACTGCGATCTCGCGCTCGATGTGGCCGAAGCTGTCGTCCACCCCGCGATGGGCTGCTCGATCGCGGCTGCCGAAGACGGCCCAAAATGGCCCGGAGCGTGCGTGACCAGACTGGCCTTGGCTCCCTCGCTCGCTGCACCTCGCATGCCGAGCGGTCGGTGCACCCATCGTCAGCGGCGAGGCGTGCTCGGCGTCGTCTGCGGCAGGAACACGAGCGCATCGAACGCTTCGCTTGGGTAGGTCGGCAGCAGATTGTTGACATCACGCGAGATCTCGCGAATGCCTTCCGGCACCCTGTAACCGCCGGCCCATCGCTGGCCGTGCCCCGCGATCTTCCATGCCTCGACCTCGGCATCGCCCGAGTCGCTCCGAAGATCGATGAGGCTCGGGGTCTGCACGATTCCGGCGAACGGAAACTCGAGCGACCCCACGGGCGGCTCGTCGACGCCGTAGGTTCGGTAGATCCACTTGCCGTCGGCCATGTCGTTGGCAAGGAACGCACCCGAGCCAAACGCAAACCCGATCGCGTAGTACCGCGTCCCGAGCGCGTTCGCCAAATGGCCGCCCGCAGCGAGCTCTTCCGTGCCCATGGAGCGCATCGGGCTCTTGGCGATATGGGCGTTGTGAGCCCACAACACCGCCTTGGCGTTCGGTCCCGAGTCCGCAAGCTCTCCAAGCAGCACATCGGACATGGCGCGGTCGCGCCGTCCGTTGGTCAGGCCCCGCTGGACCATGCCCTCGAACTCACGCAGGAGCGCGCGAAGCTCCCTCACCTCACTCGCCGTGAGCTGGCTGGCCGTGATCGCCCCCTGCATGCGCTCATGCAGCCCAAGGTGCTCGCGAACGAGCTCGTCATACTCCGCGCGGTCGCCCCCCATCATTTTCTGCATTGCGTCGTCGACGCTCCCGCCGATTCTGCGCACCTCGGCCGCTTCGCCAGGCCAACGCCGATCGAGCGACGCCGCAAGCCGCCTCGTGCATGCCTCGGCGTCCTGCACATCGACCCCGATGAAGCGCACACGCTGCTCAGGCGTCGCCTGGTCGTTCCACGCACGCAGCTCACGCAAGAGCGCGGCGTTCTCCTCGATGTCCCAGATCATCATCCCGAATCCGCGCATCGCGGCGTTCAGGTCATCGCTCGCGCCCGACACATACGCCTCACATGCCATGGCCAGCGACGCGCTCGCCTCGTACGCGACGATCCGGTAGCCGTGATGCCTGATCAGGTGCATCGTGATGGCACGCTTGGTCTCGAACGACTCATGCTGTCCGTGCGTCGCCTCGCCGAGCCCGACGACACGCGCGTCATCGAACGATCGGCAGATGCCGCGCGCACTCCGCGTCGTGGCGCCCAGATCGGAGATCGGCACCGCTCCGTCCGCGATCCAACCGGCCACGCCGGTCGAGCGGGTGCAACCGGCAGTCCAGATCGCCGCCAGGACCATCACGCCCATCAGCCACTTCACCATGACGCGCTCCTGCTGTCGAATCTTCACGACCGGTTGACAAGCGTACCGCACGGCGTCGGACGAGGCGATCTCACCCTCCCCCGCCGCGGATGCGACGCCGACCATCGATGCTGCGAGCGACGGGACCGCGCACCGAGTCGGCTTCATGCGAAGCGAGCTTCCCTGTCCTCAGAATGTGACTGTCCAAAGTGGCGCCAAAGTGGCGATGAGCAGCAGCGCGTCGCATCGGGCCCCGGCCAGCAGAGGCCCGCAGAGGGGCCCCTCCTTCTCTCACGCACACGCCCCCCATGCCGCGAGGAGTTCGGAGAGGTCGGCGGCGTCCACCGTGCCGTTGCCGTTGATGTCGGCGAGACTGTCGCCCGTCTCGCCCCACGCGCTCAGAAGAAGGGCGAGATCGTCAGCCTGAACCAGTCCGTCACCCGAAAGATCTGCGTCGCACGCCGGAGCGTTCAATCGCGTGAAGCGCATCGTCGCGAAGGGAAGCGAGAGCAGTCCTCCCGCTGACACTGGGTAACCGGTGAGTTCGGCGATCATCGTGGGCGGGTTGGTGGCTGCGTTCGGCGATGCGTAGGTGGCGCCGCTATCGGTGCCCGCGTCGAACGGCTGCAAGTCCACAACCAGTTCGGGCAGCCATCCGCCGTTGACGAAGAGAGCTGCGTCACTCGTACCGACGAACCAATCTGGGCTCGGAGCGATCATCGACACCAGCGTCACATAGGGAAACGCCTGAGTGATCGAGAAGTCGATCGACATCGAACCGGTCCCCGCGCCTGGGATGCCCCCGGACTCGATCACGACGCCAGCCACGCCTTGACCGATTCGCGAGAGTACCTCGTTGCGAAGGATCGTTTTGCCGCCTGTTTCGGCCATCGACTTCATACCCGGCGATGCGAGCGTGCCCTCCGACCAGAAGAGGTTTGGCGTGGCGTGCGTCCCACCGATGAGCGCGGAGAAGTGGGCGTTCGACGGATAGTCGGTCGGATGCGTCTGGGGCGTCCAGATCCCTTCAAACTCGACGCGGTACATCGCCGTGGCGGAAGCTTCGCCCGAGGCGATGTGCGGAAGAGCCCCAAAGACAACGCCAACCGAGAGACCGACGGCAAGATGGGTGGCGCGAGCGTTCAATGACATGGTGTCTTTCCTTGCGTAGCAGGTGGAAGGGGAGATCGAGGGACGGCCCGGACGAGCGTGGGTCGGTTGACTGTGGCGAACCTGACAGCGAAACGGGAAAATCTCCACGCTTTCGTCCTCGACTTCGTCTGGACCCGTTCGAGACTTCGGCGCACGCGAAGAACAGCTCGCGCACCGAGATTCTTCCGTGCGCAGCCTGGTCTCGTTTGGAAAGTCACATGCTGAGTCGATGGTGGAACAGCCACTCCACCAGCCGAGCCGCCAGCAGAGGGCCTGCGTTGTTGTACGAGCGGGCGGTGTCGCGCTGGGCGACCGGGAAAGGATCAGGGACAGTTGCCCCATCCGCCAAGCAGGATCGCGAGATCCGTCGCGTCGGTGATGCCGTCGCCGTTGGCGTCGCCATCGGTGGTGCCCCAGGAACCGAGCAGAAGGCCGAGGTCCGTACCGTCCACGAGGTTGTCGTTGTTGAAGTCGGCCGGGCAGGGCCGAGCTGGCGCGAGCGCAGGGCTCGCGAAGCGGAACCCCAAGAAATCCTGCTGCGTGAGCGAGGGGGCGAAGTAGGTGTCCTCCGGGAGAATGCCGAAGGTGGGTACCGCAAAGTACGTCCCACCCGTAATGGCCCTGAGATTGAGCCCACCGATGACGGCGGCCGACTCGAGCCACTCCTCGACGTTTCCGGCCATGTCGAATGCGCCGTAGAAGCTGGTGTTCAGGCCGGAACCAACGGTTGTGAGGTTGCCGTCCTGCCCGTTCCAGTCGGTGCCTCGTTGCCAGTTGACGGTCGTTGCCGTCGGGTTGGCGATGTCGCCGGTCGCAGTCGCGGTCGCGACAAGCGGATCGACATTGCTCTGCGTTGGGTACTTCCAGAAGCTGTCGGTGTCGCCGCCCTGACTGGCAGGTTGATGGAGAGCGGCCTTTTTCCATTCATCTTCGGTGGGAAGGAAGAACTGGTTGGGATTCGAAAGGTCGCGTGTGATGGCGACAACGGTGTTGCCGTTGAGGGTGTAGACGCCGCTCTCGGTGCTACCGGAGCCCTGGCCGTTGGTCATCCAGTTCGCCATCCGCGCGGCGTCGAGAAAGCTCACGAAGTTCACGGGCTTGTTGCCCATGTTGGGCCGCACGGCGTATGTGAACGAGCCGTCCGTGCCCGAGCGAGCGATGCCGCCGAGAGGGCTCGAGCCCATGCTGGCGCTGTAGAGCCCTCTGGGGTCGCTGGCTGCAACGGCGTTGAGAAACTCCGCGTACTGCGCGTTGGTCACTTCAAAGGTGCCCATACGAAACTCGTACGCGACGGCCCCCATGCCAAAGTTGGTTGGGTCGCCGGCGTTGCCCGGATTGCCGACAGTCGTGAAGTCGATGGTGACCGAGGCGAGCGCGCTCGATGCGCCGTACCCAGCACAGGCTGCGAGAGCGACCACGCCGATGATTGAATGGAACGACACGACTGGCTCCTTGGGGCAACTGCCTACCTGCGACGGGATGGTGAACCGAACTGCGGCGTGCTCCCTTCCGTGCGAAACCCCCTCGGAGTTTCGCGAATCTCAGCACTCGGCTGTTAGGACATCGTGTGATCAGCGCGACTCCCGATCGGGACCAGGGCTGATCGACCCGAGCCGACTCGTCGCCCGGAGGCGTGACGCGGATCACCGACAGGAGCCGCGGTCTTCGGAAGGTTCTCGAGCACCATCCGCTTCGTTGACGCGGAGCGCAGGTCGAAGCCTGAAAAAAGTCATCACATCGGCGCCGTCACGCGAGCGTCGTCGCGCGTGCGGCGGACCGCGATCTCGCGTTCGATGTGGCCGAAGCTGTCGTACACCCCGCGATAGGCGGGATTCCGGGGCTGCAACTGAACGAGCAGCGTCGCGGTGTCGCGGCCGATCGCGATCCAGCGCTCGGCCTCGTCGATGCGGCCGTCGGTCACGCCGAGCATGGCAAGAGCGCTGAGACATTCAGCGAGCCGACAGCGCGTGTCGAGATCGCCCGGTTCGCGGTCGAGCGCCTGACGGAGGGCGACCCGCTGCCGCTCGCGATAGCGCAGGCAGGCCGCGAGGTCGCCGCGCCCCTGCTCGAAGACGGCCGCGGAGGCCAGGCGGCCGGTGAGCTGCTGGAGGAAGATCACATTGTCCGGCACCACCGCGCAGAGTTCCTCGGCGACCGCGACCGCCGTCTCGTGCATGGCCTGCAGTTCCTCCTCGGCGAGGCCCGGCGGCACGGTGGCGATCTGCCGGCATCGCGTCGCGACCTCGGCGTGCAGGAGACGCGCCAGCGTCGGCGTGGCGTGGGCGGCGTCGGCACGCTCGTCGGCGGGAACGATCCGCCCGTCGGGCCCCTCTCCGAGCGCCGAGCGCATCGCCGCGAGCGTCGACTCCATCGCGGCCGCGTGCTCCGCGGCGCGACGGCGCCACGCGTCACCGGAGGTCGCGTCCTGGCCATCGCTCGCGTGACCGCTTCGGGCGATGGCGACATCGCAGAGCCGATCGTGACTCCACAGGAGCTGCACGAGATCGTCGAACGCGCGTCCCTCGCCGAGGGAGCGATCCCGATCGAGCGCGCGGTCGGCGAGTTCGACATGGATGGCGTGGGCGGCCTCGTACAGCGCAAGAGCGCCCGGTTCGTCGCCCTCCTCGCGATGCACATCGCCGACGAGGATCGTCGCATACGCGAGATCGCGTCGCGCCCGATCGCTCGGATCGCGGCGGAGGGCCGCCTCGCGGAGGGCCATCGCCCTGCGGCGCAGCTCGCCGGCCTCCTCGATCTCGCCCTTCTGGCGCAGGACAACGCTGCGGACGATGCAGGTCTTGGCGACGATGTCGTCGAGCCGGGATTGGGGAATGCCGCCAGTGGCGTGGACGAGCTCGATGAGATGGTCGATCCGGTGCGTGACGAAGGCGGAGAGGCGGTCGCGCCCCTCGAGACTGCCCGGCGTCGCGGCGACATCGTTGATGAGCGCGATCGAGGTCTCGCACCAGTTGGCGAGCTCGATGCCGAGGCGACGCTGCTCCATCGAACGGTAGGTCATGAGGGCGAGCCCCAGCGTGCCGAGCGTGATCACCGCGGCGATGCCGGAGGCGAGTCGCGGATGGCGCCGCAGCAGCCAGAGCGTGCGCCGAACGAGCCCCGGCTGCCGGGCGGTGACCGGTTCGCCGGCGAGCCAACGCTCCAGGTCGTCGCCGAACTCGCGCATCGAGGCGTAGCGATCCTCGGGCCGCGCCGCGACGGCCCGCTCGACGACCGCGACGAGATCGCGCGGCAGGTGCGGAGCCGCCTCGGCCAGGGGCGTCGGTTCGGTCTGGGCCATCGCGTCGAGGGCCCGCACGATCGAGAGATCGCGAATCTCCCAGCGGTGCCGGCCGGCGAGCGATTCGTAGAGGACCGTGCCGAGGGCGTAGATGTCGACGGCGAGCGTCGTGAGCCCGGTCGTCCCCGACCGCTGCTCGGGACTCATGTAGGCAAGCGTCCCGACGAGTTGGCCCGGAAGCGTCTCGCGATCGGGCCCCCCGGATGCGCCGGCATGCTCAAGCGCCTTGGCGACGCCGAAGTCGATGACCTTCGCACTGAGACGGAGCGGCTGGCGAGGCGACTGGCCGGGATCGCCCTCGATGCCGCGGCAGGCGACGAGGATGTTCGCGGGCTTCAGGTCGCGGTGGATGATGCCGTGAACATGGGCGTGCTCGACGGCGCGGCAGACCTCGACGATGAGCTCCACGCGCCGGCGCACCGTCAGGGCGTGATGGGTGCAGGCCTCATGGAAGGGAAGCCCCTCGACGAGTTCCATGACCATGCAGAGCCGACCGTCGTCCGTCGTGCTCTGGGCGAGGATCGTCGCGATGCCCGGGTGGGCGAGCCGGCCGACGACATCCCGTTCCAGGGCGAAGCGCCGCGCGACGCGCGACGAGGTCAACACCTTGATCGCGACGCGCCGACGCTCGCCATCGACCTCCGTCGCCTCCCAGACATCGGCGTGCCCGCCGCTACCGAGCAGCCTTCCGACGAGATAGCCGGCGACCGTCGGTCGCGGCGGGACGGCCGGGTCGCGACCGGTGGACGCAGGCGTGCCCCCGTCGCCCCCATCGCCCGCCCCCTCGACGAGCAGTCGCTCAAGGACGGCGTCGATCTCGGGACGCATCGCGAGCACCGGCTCCGCGGGCTGCTCGGGGCCTCCGGGCGACGCGAGCAGCGACTCGACCTCGCACACATCCGCTGGGTCAGCGCCGGCAAGGGCCGAGGCTCCCTCGACGAGCGTCCGATCGGCGAGATCGATGATGCGTCGGAAGCGCTCGGCATCCATCGGCGCGCGGGGCGTCATGTCGCGGCGAGCCTCGATTGCAGCCACAGTCGGGCCTTTCGCCAGTCGAGCTCGGCGGTCGAAAGTCCGATTCCGTTGAGATCCGCGATCTCACGAATCTCGAGACCGCCGTAGACGCGCAGCTCGGCGACGGAGGCGAGCCGCTCGTCGATCGCCGCGAGGCTCTCAAGCGCAGCCTCGAGATCGAGGATGTCCGCGTGGAGCCCCGTGCCGTCGCTCACCGTCAATTCCTCGAGCGGGATGCGCTGCCAGGTCCCTCCGCGCCGCTGGGCGCGACGGGCCCGCGCGTGGTCGACGAGCACGGCCCGGACGAGCTTCGCGGCGTATGCCAGAAACCGAGGGCGATCGACCGGCACGCTCGCGTCACCCGATGACATGCCCTCGGCCAGCCGGAGCCACACCTCGCTCACCACCGCGGTCGGCTGCAGCGTGTGGGCGGTCGGTTCGCGCCGAAAGGCCGCCCGGGCGATGCGGGTGACATCCTCGGCGAATCGCTCAAAGGCGCTCGCCGCGTCGAAGGGGGTCTCTCGATCCGGCGCCGCCAGCGCACTCACGCCACCATCCGGCCGGGGATCGGAAGCCTGTCTGGTCATCTCACCCTTCGCACGAGAGGCGCAGCCGACGGGGAGCCTCGGCGGAGTGCGACACCAGCTCGGACCCCCTCCCGAAGGAGGCAAAAACCCGAAAGAAGGCGTGAGCAACGCCCCCGCCGATCTGGGGACTCGGCCACATTTTGGGGCGAACCCCCAAATTTTCAAGGGGTCACCCGGGCGAATCTCGCCTCTTTCCACGAGCGCTCGCGCCGCGGCGTTGTCCTCGGGTACTGCAGGCAACGCTGCGGCCGCGGCCTCGCTTCACCACGCTCCTCCCCCACCGTATGGCGTCCGTGATCGGATGGACGCTGTGCGGTGGGTTTTTTCGTGCCGCTCGCTCGCGCCCGGTCAGCGCTTCAGGCCGCGGAGGCGGGCCAGATCGAAGACCGTCTTCGGCCGCTCGCAGCAGGGCTGGTCGGTCGCGTCGTCGTTCGCGCCGCCGTGACCGGTTCCGCCGCCACCGCCCTCGCCGTTCGCGAAGACGAGCGGAAAGATGATGAAGTCGTCGTGGACCTCATACACCGGCGTGTTGCCCATCGCGATGCAGGCGTCGTTCAGCTCGATGAGATGCTCACGGCCGAGCTGAAGCGGATGCTCGTTCGGATGCGAGTTCGACCCGATGGGAAAGTCCACGCCCGGGACATTCGACATTTCGATATGCGTGCCCATGACATGGCAGAGGGCCTTGTCGGCGGTGAAGTCGACGAGCCGCTGGATGCTCGCCTTGTACTGACTCCAGTTCGAGATGTAGAGGCGTCCCGGGTAGAGCGTGTCGCCGGTGAGGAGGAATCCGGTCTGCTCGTCGTAGATCGCGACATGCGCGGTCTGGTGGCCGGGCAGCGGAATGACCTGCACCACGCGCCCGCCGAGGTCGTAGTCAACGATCTGCGTCGGCCAGGTCACGATCCCGAAGAAGTTCTTCACCGCCGTCTGGGTCGTGCCGACCACCGTCGTGTTCGGCTTTCCGATGAACTGGGCGTCGTTGAAGATGTGGTCGCCGTGGGCGTGCGAGTGCGACACGATGAGCTGGATGCTCGCCTGTCCGCGGGCCGCGAGCCACTGGTCGATGATGCCCTTCACCGTGTTGTAGAGCGGCACATTCGACGCCCCGGTGTCCTGCATGAGCACCTTGTTGTCGCCGAAGAAGAGATAGATGAAGGGCCCCTCGAAGTTCGTGCAGATCGACTGCCGGAGGATGTAGGTGTTCGCGTTGTAGGCGTGCACCTGGATGACCGGGTCGGTCGAGCAGTTCGGCGCGCCCCAGATCCACTGCGCCGGAAAGCTGCCCGTCTCGACGACCACCGGTCCCCAGTGGCCGAGGAGCGTCGCGAGATCCTCGGCGTCGACGACGCCGTCGCCGGACAGGTCGCTCGCCGCGCTCGCCGTCTCCCAGTCGCCGAGCATGATCGCCAGGTCGGCGCTGTCCACGAGGCCGTCATCGGTAATGTCGCCGACGCCGCACTGGGCCGCCGCGGGCGCGGCCGTCATGCCGGCTCCGAGACAGGCGACGAGCGCCAGCGAACGGAGGGGCGCGGCTGTGATCGCAGACCAGACGCTCGCGGCGAGATGAACAACCATGGCGGGGCTCCGTGCGGTGCGTGACAAGGCGGGTCCGCGCGATCGCAGCACCCCTCGACCACAAACCTACCCGCGCGGATCAGGGACCACAAGACGATGCCGCACACTTCGCGTCATTCCGCCCGCCACATGGACACGACGAGCACATCGTCGCTCGGATCGCCCGCTCGGTAGCGGCGCACGGCGTCGAGCAGCGCGGGAGGAACCCGCCCCGGTCCGCCGATGCGGGCGTCGCGGGCGACGGCGATAAATCGCTCCTCGCCGAAGAAAATCCCCTTCCCGTCGGCGGCCTCGTGGACGCCATCCGTGCAGGCGATGACGGCGTCCCCGCGCCGCAGCGCACGCGTCAGCGTCGCGCACTCGAAGCTCGCGGCGTCGAGAACGCCGAGCAGCGTCGCGTTCGCCTCGAGCCGCTCGATCCGCCCGGCCTCGTCGAGGAGGAGCGCTGCGGGATGACCGGCGTTCGTCCATGCGAGGGTGCCGTCGCGCACCTCCATCGCGAAGGCGCTCGCGAAGATCGCCTGCGGGGCAAGCGCGCGGTGCACGAAACGATTGAGCATCGTGATCGCGTCGCCGATGCCGGCGTCGGGGCGCTCATCGAAGAGCCGTTCGAGCTCGCCGTGGATCCGGTTCGCGGCGAGCGCCGAGGCGACGCCATGTCCGGCGACATCGACGAGCAGCACGAGCGTCCGGCCGTCCTCGTCGCGGCGCGCGAAGAGATAGTCGCCGCCGATGTCGCGCATCGGCTCGTAGGCGAAGTCCACGCGGATCGCGCCGTCGACCATCGGCCGCGGAAAGAGCGCCTCATGCACGCGTCGGGCGTCGGCGAGATCCTGTCGGAGGTCGCCAAGCCGCGTCCGCAGGAACTTCCAGCGAAATCCGTCGACGAACTTGCGATAGCGCCAGGTGCTCCAGAGGAGCCCCGGGGCGGCGGAGAGCGGCCACGCCGCGATGAGCACCACCTTCGCCTGCGGCGGACCCGCGATGAGCGTCAGCATCGTGAGGATGTAGGCGACGGTCACCGGAATGACCGGGATGAGCGCCTCGCGCGGCGAGAGCGCGACGAAGAAGGAGGCGAAGAGATGGGCGAAGCCGGCGCAGAAGATCGCCGTCGCGCCGAAGACGAACGGCTCGATCCAGGTGCCGCGGTCGCCCGGATCGATGACCCCGCCGTCGTAGGTCGCCCACCAGACATACAGGACGATGCTGACGCCGACGCCGGTCATGAGCCCGAGGAAGTAGCGCATGAGCCGATCGCGATCCCCGCGCATGCGCTGGAAGACCGCGGCGAACACCGCGTGGAGCAGGATGAGAAGGCCGTCGGCGACCGGATCCGAAATGTCGAGCTGCGAGCCCGCGACGCGGGCCGCGTCGAGCGCGACCCAGAGGTCGTAGACGAAGAAGGGAGCGATGAAGAGAGCCATCACCGCGGCGTAGACGAAGCAGCGCCGCCGCTGGAACTCGAAGAGCTCCGCCGAGAACCGGTTGGCGGCATCGGCGCCGAACTCGCTGCGGACCGCGTCGGCGACATCCGGCAACTGCTCCGCCCAGTCGCGGAGCTCGACGGAGCGTCCCGCACCGCCGGATTCGGATTCGCTCGCTCGGGCCATGGGTCGTGGAATCGTGGCAGGAGTCCCGGCGGCCGTCCAGCGCGTTACGCTTCATCGCCATGGCCCATCCATCGCGTCACCGTCGCCTCTCGCTCCTCGCCCCCCGCCGCCTCGCCCTGCCGCTTCTTCTGGCCCTGGCGTGCGGAGCGGGACTCGCCGGCTGCCAGGGAGGCGGCTTCGGCGCGTTCGATCCGAAGGCGGCGGCGATGGCGGCCCTCAGCGAGTCGGTCAAGTCGAGCGTGCGGACCTATCTCGCGGGCATGAAGGGCGTCGTGACCGAGCTCGGCGAGGTGCGCGATCTCACCTCGGCGATGCAGTCGATCGAGAAGCTGAAGCCCTATGCCCAGGACATCGATCGCGTCATGCCCGAACTGCGGAAGCTGACCGCGGAAGACCTCGACCATGTCCGCGTCGCGTTCGGCCCCGAACTCGACGCCCTCGCGACCGACTTCGACGCCCAAGCCGAGCGCCTGACGGGCAGCGGCTCGATCGGCACGATCCTGCGCACGGTGCTCGAGCGGATCCAGCCCTTCACGGCGTCGTGACGGCGGAGAACGCCGGCCAGCACTGCCCGAGGGTCAGAACTGCCTGAGGAATCGGGCGTCATTCTCGAAGAGCCAGCGGATGTCGGCGATGCCGTACTTCCGCATGGCGATGCGCTCGATGCCGAGACCGAAGGCGTAGCCGGTCCACTCCTCGGGATCGATGCCGACGGCGTTGAGCACATTCGGATCGACCATGCCGCAGCCGCCGAGCTCGACCCACTGGAGCTCGCCGCGGATGCGCATCTTCATGTCGAACTCGGCGCTCGGCTCGGTGAAGGGGAAGAAGCTCGGGCGCAGCCGCACCTCCGCGTCGGCGCCGAAGTAGGCGCGGGCGAACTGCAGGAGCGAGGTCTTCAGGTCCACCATCGAGACCGAACGATCGATGCAGAGGCCCTCGATCTGATGGAACATCGAGAAGTGCGTCGCATCATGCGCGTCGGGCCGGTAGACGCGTCCCGTCGCCACGACCTTCAGCGGCGGCTTCTGCGATTCCATCGCCCGAATCTGGACCGTCGAGGTCTGCGTGCGAAGCAACAGTCGCTCCGCCCAGGTGCCCTTCAGGTAGAAGTTGTCGCGCGGATCGCGGGCCGGGTGGCCGGCCGGAATGTTGAGGGCGTTGAAGTTGTGCCACTCGTCCTCGAGCTCGGGGCCCTGGGCGACGGAAAAGCCCATGCGGGCGAAGACATCGGTGATCTCGTCGATCGTGCGGGAGAGGACATGTCGCCGTCCGAGCCCGAGGTCGATGCCTGGCTCGGTGATGTCCACCGTCGGTCCGGAGGGTCCGCTCGCGGCGAGTTCGGCCTTGCGCGACTCGAACGCGGCCTCGAGCGCCGCCTTCACCTCGTTCAGCCGCTTGCCGACGGCGGGCTTCGCCTCCTTCGGAACATCCTTCAGCCCGGTCATGGCCTGCTTGAGCTGGCCGTTCGCGCCGATGTAGGCGATGCGCCAGCGCTCGAGCGCCTCGGCGTTGGCCGCGGCGGCGAGTTCGGCAAGGGCGGACTGTTCGAGCGAAAGGAGCGCGTCGAGCATTCCGGGATCGTAGCGGAAGCGGGGCTAACGCGTCGCCAGCAGTCGCTGCCGCATGCGAAGCTGGGCGGCGTCGGTGAGCATCCGTCCGGCCCAGCGATAGACATTGAACTCGGTGACCAGGGCCCGCATGGAGCGCATCCGGGCCTGCTGCTCCTCGATCGGCATGCGGAGCGCCGCGGCGATCGCATCGCTCGCCTCCTCGAGGTCGTAGGGATTCACGATGAGGGCGTCGGTCAGCTCGCGCGAGGCCCCGGTGAAGTGGCTCAGGACGAGGACCCCCCGCTCGTCGTCACGGGCCGCGACGAACTCCTTCGCGACGAGGTTCATCCCGTCGTGGAGGCTGCTGACATAGCAGACATCGGCTGCGCGGAGGAAGCGGAAGACCGTCGCCGGCTCGTGGTGGGCGCGGAGGAAGAGAATCGGCCGATAGCTGCCCGAGCGGAAGCGCTCGTTGATGCGCTCGGCGATCGCCGCGACGGACTCGTTCAGGCGCCGATAGCGATCGATCTCCGTACGGCTCGGCGCGCCGAGCTGGATGAACCGGAAGCGTCCGACGAACTCGGGAAAGCGCTCGAGCAAGCGCTCGACGGCGAGCAGCCGCTCCTCGATGCCCTTGGTGTAGTCGAGACGGTCGACGCCGACGCCGAGCAGCGCGTCCGCCGGGAGTTCGAGCTCGTCCAGCACGCTGGCCCGACAGATCGGCGCCGCCGGCACCTCGTTCGCCCACCGGTTCGGCCACTCGATCGAGATCGGATAGGGCCGGACGAGCGCCGAGCGGCCGCCCTGATGGACCGCGAAGTGCTCGCGATCGATGCGGGCCTCGAGCAGACGGTCCACGGCATCGAGAAAGTTGTTGCAGTGAAGCTGCGTATGGAATCCGACGATGCTCGAGCCGAGCAGCCCCTCGAGAAGCTGCGGGGCCCACGGACAGATGCCGAAGCGCTCGCTGTTCGGCCACGGAATGTGCCAGAAGGTGATGATCGTCGCCTTCGGCAAGCGCTCGCGGATCATCTTCGGCGCGAGGGCGAAGTGATAGTCCTGCACGAAGATGATCGGATCCTCGGTGCCGCCGCCGTCGCGCCGCGCTTCCTCGCAGACCGCGTCGGCGAAGAGGCGGTTCACGCGCTGGTAGTGCTCCCAGTCCTCGTGGCGAAAGGTCGGCCGCGCGTCGGCGATGTGGCAGAGCGGCCAGAGCCCCTCGTTCGAGAATCCGTAGTAGTAGCCGCGCTCCTGCTCGGGGGTGAGCCAGACGCGACGGATCTCGTAGCTCTCCTCGCCCGGCGGAACGCGCACCCGCTGGTGCGCATCGACGGTCTCGCGATCCGCACTGCCGCTGCCGTGGGCGACCCAGACGCCGGAGCACGCCCGCATGACCGGCTCCATCGCGGTGACGAGGCCGCTCGCCGGATGGAGCACGGTGATCGAACCGTCCGCCGCGCGGTTGTGCACATAGGGCTCGCGGTTCGCAAGCATGATGACCCGCTCGCCGTGGAGATGCTGGGTGAGCGTGTGCTTGAGCCGCGCCGGCGTCCACGCCCCGCCGTCGGCGTCGAGGGCCCGCTCCGCGCCGATCCGTTCGATCAGCTCGCGCACATCGCGGAGAATCGGCTGGAACTCGCGGCGCTGGGCTCCGCCGCGGAGGAAGCGCACGACCTCGGTCGTCCACCCGCGCCACGCGAGGCGCGCGGCCACGATCGTCGCGATCGACGCCGCCGCCGCGAGCACGACGAAGCCGCCGAGGATGATCATCTGCACCCGCTGTTCGCGGCGGAGGACGAAGGCAAGATCGTGCACGAGGACGACGACGCCGAGCGTCCGCGTGCCCGCGTGGGCCGTGCCGTCGACGGTCGCGTCGCCTCCGTCCACCGCTCGCTCGACCGCATCCGGCCCGCGCATCGTCTGCACCAGCGGGATCGCGGAGACATGGAGCGGACCGCCCTCGTACTCGATCTCGCGCGCGACATCGCCCCAGCTTCCGTCGGCCCCGGCCGCCCGCGCCGCGGCGAGCAGCTCCTCGCAGGAGATGACCGCCGGATAGTCATCGGTGATCGCCACGAGCGTGCCGTCGGCGGAGCATGCCGCAGCGGCGAGGATGCGCTCGTCGTGGGTGAGCGCGTCGAGCAGATCGCGAATCGCGGCGGGATCGCCCTGCGGAACGCCGCTCGACGCATCCGGCCAGAGCCGGACCAGCGAGTGGCGCATGCCGTTCACGGCGAGCTTCGTGCGAAGGGCGATGTCGCGCGCGAACCAGCCCTGGGTCATGTCGGTGACGACATGCCAGGTCCCCCACGCGAGGAGGGCGAGGGCAAGCACGAGAATCAGGACGAATCGGACGATCGAACGCATGCGCGCGGTGCTCTTCCCGGCTGGAGACGATGGAATCGCGAGAACAACGCCCCACCGCCGGCGAGGCGGATGAAGTGGGCATCATGAAGATTCCCGCACTGGCGATGGCGCCGATCGCGTTGGCAGACGCACAACGCACGCATCGAGACACCACACGCGGAACGCCGCAAGACTAGCAATCATGCGGGTCGTTGTCGAGCGAGCCGATGCGCGTTTGACTCGACGGCCGCGCGTGTCGATCATCGCATCGCAAGCAAAGGAACGGATGGCGATGCACGACACGAGCCCGACGCACGATACGCATACGGCACCGCGCGAGCTCGATGAGGAGACGCTCCGCATCGCGCGCACGCCGGTCCTTCTCGTCGCCTGCGACTTCGACGGCACGCTCGCGCCGATCGCATCGCGTCCCGATCTCGCCCGCATCGAGCCCGGCGCCGACGACGCGCTGCGCGCGCTCATCGCCCTGCCCTACACGCATGTCGCGATCGTCTCCGGTCGCGGACTCGAGCAGTTGCGCGGACTGGCCGCGGGCGTCGCCGGCGCGCGACTCGTCGGCAGCCACGGCGCCGAGTTCGACGGCGATCGTCCGGCGCCGCTCACCGACGACGAGACATCGCTCAGGGCCCGCCTCCTCGTGAGCGTGCGCCGCCATGCCGCGTCGCACCCCGGACTCCTCGCCGAGGAGAAGCCGCTCGGCGCGGCCCTGCACTTTCGCCTTGCCGATGACGGCGTTGCGGCGATGGCCCTCGACGCGATCCGCTCGGATCTCGCCGAGGGAAGCGCGTCCGAGGCGCTCGGGATGACCGAGCGCAACGGCCATCGGCTCGTCGAATGGAGCGTGCGGGCGACGACGAAGGCGGACGCGATCGCGTCGCTCGTCCGCCGTCTCGGCGTCACCGCAACCGCCTTCGTCGGCGATGACATCACCGACGAGGACGCCTTCCGATCGCTCGGCGCAGAGGATCTCACGCTGCGCGTCGGCGCGGGACCGACCGCGGCGCGGCAGCGCGTTTCCGATCCCGCCGCCGTGCGGGCATGGCTCCTCCGACTCTGCGAGGCCCGATCGGCGTTTCTTCGCGAGGGGCATGCGGTCCCGATCGAACGGCACGCCCTGCTCTCCGACCAGCGGACCGTCGCTCTCCTCACCCCGGATGCCCGCGTCACCTGGATGTGCCTGCCGCGCATCGACTCGCCCGCCCTCTTTGCGGAGCTGCTCGGCGGTCCGATGGCCGGGCGCTTCGCGATCCGCCCGATCGGCGAGAGCGCCGCGTCGCGGCCGACGCAACACTGGATCGGCGCGAGCTTCATCTGCGAGACGCGCTGGCCGTCGCTCCGCGTCACGGACTTCCTCGATGCCTCGGCCGGTCGGGCCTTCATGCGCGCCGGACGGACGGACCTCGTGCGCATCCTCGAGGGCACCGGATCGATCGAGATCGACTTCGCGCCGCGGCTCGACTTCGGACGGCAGCCGACGCGGCTGCGCGTCGTGCCCGACGGCCTCGCGATCGAGGGAACGCCCGATCCGATCACGCTACGGGCGCCGGGCGTCGCCTGGACGATCACGGCCGAGGGGCCGCACGAGCGCGGGCGGGCGATCGTGACGCTCGGGGCCGAGCCGCTCGTCCTCGAACTCCGCTACGGCCTCCAGACGACCCGCGAGATCGCCGCGCCGCCGGCGTCACGACTCGGCCAGACGCGGCGATTCTGGGAGCTGTGGGCCGACACGCTTCGGCTGCCCTCGCTTCACCGAGAGCTCGTCCTGCGGAGCGCGCTCGTCCTCAAGGCGCTCTGTCACGGTCCGACCGGCGCGGTGGCCGCGGCGGCGACGACCAGCCTGCCGGAGTGGATCGGCGGCGTGCGCAACTGGGACTACCGATTCTGTTGGCTGCGCGACGGCGCGATGGCCGCGAATGCCGTCGCCCGACTCGGCTCGACGGGCATGGGCGCCCGATTCCTCGATTGGATGCTCGGGATCCTCGATACGGAGGGGACGCCGGAGCGATTCCGGCCCGTGTACGGCGTCACCGGCGGGCAGCTTGGGGCCGAGGCGGAGATGAGCGAGCTCATCGGCTACCGCGGCAGCCGACCGGTGCGCGTGGGGAACGCGGCGGCGCAGCAGCTTCAGCTCGATGTCTTCGGTCCGATCCTCGACTTGCTTGCGACGCTCGCCGCCGACGGCTTCGCCCTCTCAGCCGAGCACTGGCGACTCACCGAAGCGATCGTGCGGGCGGTCGGCCTGCGCTGGACCGAGCCCGATCACGGCATCTGGGAGGTGCGCGGTCCCCTGCGGCACCATGTGCATTCGAAGGTGATGTGCTGGCTCGCGGTCGATCGCGGCATCGCGATCGCCGACGCCTTCGCCTCGGCGCCGCCCCCCGAGTGGCTGCGGCTGCGTGCGTCCATCGCGGAGGAGATTCACGCCCGCGGCTGGAACGACTCGGTCGGTGCGTACACCGCCGCATACAGCGAGGCGACGGTCGATGCGGCGTCGCTTGCCGTCGGACTCGCCGGTCTCCTTCCCGGCGACCACCCGCGGGTGCGGGCGACGATCGAGGCGGTCGAACGGTCGCTCCGGTCGGGCCCGACCGTCTATCGCTACCGCTTCGACGACGGTCTTCCGGGCGACGAGGGCGGCTTCCATCTCTGCACCGCATGGCTCATCGAGTCGCTCGCCAACGCCGGCGAGGTCGATCGGGCCGGCGACCTCCTTGCCCGCTATGTCGAGAGCTTCGGGCCCACCGGCCTCGCCGCGGAGGAGGTCGATCCCGCGACGGGCGCGTCGCTTGGCAACTTCCCGCAGGCGTATACGCATATCGGGCTGATTCACGCTGTACTGGCGTACGGCCGCGCTGTAGCCTCCGCGCGTGGTCATCGCCCTTGACATCGACGACACGATCACGCTGCACCCCGCGTTCTTCGCCGCGATGAGCCAGGCGATGCGGGCGGCGGGACACACCATCGTCATCATCACGCTGCGCGAGAGCGAGACGCTCGCCCGCACGGATCTCGCGTCGATGGGAATCGTCTTCGACCGGATCGTCTGCGCCACGCCGGAGGCCCTCGCCGAGCATGGTTACGCGTGGAAGGCGACGGTGTGCCGATCGCTCGGCGTCGATGTCTTCTTCGAGGATTCGCCGCGCATCCTGAGCCATGTCGATCCGCGGACGCTCGCCTGTCTCGTGACGCAGCCCGATGGGCGGGCCTCGCTCGCCGGCGTGCGGCGGCTGGAGGTCGCGACGACGCTCATGGAGCAGGTCGAAGTCGACGCCGAGCGGCTCATGCGCGAGACGCCGCCCGTCTGGCTCGACGCCCGCAAGCGGGCGATCGCGGCGCGTACCTGTCCCGACAACGCCCGACACGGCGGCCGGCTCCGCTACACGCGCTGGGCCCTCTCCGCGATGCCCGACGGCGACATCCTCGGCTGTCCGGCGCCGGAGATTCGGATCATCGACGGCCCGATGACCTATGGCACGCCGGCGCCGCGCGAGACGGCGTGGCACCTGAACTTCGCCGATCCCGACCTCTTCGTCGCGTACGGAACCGACCTCTTCGCCCAGGACGAGTGGCAGGTCGTCGAGCATCCGGCGCTCGGCGCGCTGCGGGAGTGGCTGGTCCGTGCGGATCGCGAGCCGCGCACGGCGTGCGAGGCTGGACCGACGCCGGTGCTCGTCGAGGGCGTCGAGCGACGCTGCGAGATCACCGTGGCGCCCCGTCAGACGGGACGCGGGGAATCGGGCCCCGTCCTCTACGGCTGCCGGTTTGCCCGTGCGTCGGTCGATGCGGTGCTTCGCGCGACGCGACTCGTCGATCCGCCGACCGTGACGAACATCATCGCCCTCGCCGCACCGGCGTGCGGAAGCGGGACCTACCGGGCGCGGGCGATCGCCGAGATCCTGCGGACGGCACTCACCGGCTTCGCCGCGGCCGTGCGCCGATCGCCGAGCGCCCCGGACGGCACGCGCCGCGTCGTGATCCACACCGGACTGTGGGGCTGCGGGGCGTTCGGCGGCAATCCCGTGCTCATGACGATCCTCCAGATCGTCGCCGCGCGCATGGCCGGCGTGAGCGAACTCCGTCTCTTCGTGCCCGAACCGGTGCGCCGCCCCGATGTCGAACACGGCATGCGGCTGTTCGACGATCTCTGCGCGGCCCATCAGGCGATGGCGCCGTCGGCGCTCATCCGCGAGCTCGAGCACATGGGCTTCGAGTGGGGCGAGAGCGACGGGAACTGACGGCTGCCGAGTGCGCTCGAGCCGCGCCGCGCGTCAGAACGCGAGGACGCCACGCCCGAGCGAACGGCGGATGTCGGCGAGCTGTCCGCGGTGGGACATCTCGTGCATCGCGATGAAGAGGAGGATGCGGCCGACCGTCGCGAAGTCGGGGAAATCCGCGAGCGCTGGCGGGACGGCCTTCGGCTTCGCGTCGAGCGATGCGTCATCCTGCGCCGCGAGGACCGCGAGCGTCTTCTCATGCTCGCTGCGCCAGGTGCGCAGCAGCTCATCGAAGGAGGGATAGTTCGACGCGTCGGCGGTTGGCGTCGAACCGCCGCCGAAGATCGCTTCCCACGGCGCGAGCGGATTCGGCTCGCCGGTCACCATCGAGCGCAGTCCGGCGTGCGCGACGCATGCGTGGCCGATGATCCAGGTCGCGTGGTTCCCGCCGTTGGCGGTCGGAAACGCGAGCGGCGCGTCGCGAAGATCGTCGGCGAGCGTGCGGTTCCATTCGAAACTCAGAAGGAGCGCGTGGCGGATGGCGTCGGTGGTGTGCATGGGATGTCGGGTGTGGAGTGGTCTTGCGGCGAACGCCGCGGGCGGAACATCGATGACGCCTATTGCTGGCGACCGGCCTTCGCTTCGGCGATCGCGCGGACGCGCTGGAGCCCATGCTCCCAGCCGCCTCCGACGCCGACGCGATGCTCATCCGGGATCGTGCCGATCGCCCGATGGACGATCGCAAGCCGCGTTCCGGCCCCTTCGGGGGTCAGCCGATACTGAATGTGATTGATCGCCGCGAAGGACATCATCATGGGCCCCCACAGCTCGAGGAGGACCGGCGCCTTGATGACCTGCACATGTCCCCAGAGATGGCCGTAGGGATAGCCGCCGGCCTCGCCGAGGTCGCGATACCAGCGTCCGCCCGGCCAGGCCTCGATCCGCATCGGAAAGGGCTTGCCGTCGGGAAGCTGGCTGCCTGGCCCAAGCTCCTCGAGGATGGCCTCGAAGGTGATCGAGGGCGATGCGGCGATGAGCGTCTCCTTGCGGACCTCAAGGGTCCCGACGCTGTCTGACTGGGCGAGCGGGGGCACGAGGCCCTCCCTTCTGGCGCGCTGGGCGCTCCGGTGGTGAATGCGTCTACTTCTTGCCCTTCGCGTCGAGCTGCATGCGCTCGGCTCGCTGCTGGATGCGATGGAGCTGGTGGGTCCACATCACCTCGAACATCGCAAGCCAGTCATGCATGGTCTTGAGCCCTTCCGGCTGCAGGCGATAGACCCGTTGCTGCCCGACGCGCTCGACGGAGACGAGTCCGACCTCCCGAAGCACGCTGAGGTGCTTCGAGACGCTTGGCTGCGGGAGACCAGTCGCTACGACGATCGCGCCGACCGCGAGCGCGCCGCGGCGGGCGAGCAGGTCGATGATCGCCCGACGGAGGGGTTCGGCGACGGCGCTGAAGACATCGGCGGTCGTGGCGAGACGAGCCATGCCCTCAATATATTCCCATATCGGCATATCTCAAGCGACGCGACGGTCTTTTCGCCCCGCGCTGGCCGAGCCCGCTCGCGCGCAACGAAAAAGGGGCGAACGCATGGCGTTCGCCCCTTTGGTCGGACTGTGGTTGCTTCCGCTCGAGCCTTCGACTCAGGCCTTCGCTTCGGCGGCCTTGCGGACCTTCGCCGCGAAGGCGGTCCGACGGTCGGCGATGCTGCGACGGGTCGACTTGCGGCCGCTCACCTGCGGACCGCCCTCCTGACCGACGAGCTGGAGCAGCACGAGGTCAGAGGCGTCGCCGAGGCGGTGCTTGTCGAGCTTCACGATGCGGGTGTAGCCACCCGGGCGATCCTTGAAGAGCGGAGCGACATTCTTGAAGATGTGCTCGATCAGTCGCGGAGCCTTGCGAAGCTCGCCGTAGCGGTTGAACTCGATCTCGCTCGCCGCCGGAAGCTGCCAGAACTGGGAGGTCTTGCGGGCCTCCTTCACGTTCGGGTCGGCGATCCAACCGAAGACCTTGCGGTCGGTGAGCTTCGAGGTGACCTCACGACGGTTGGCGAGCGACTTCGTCTTCGCCATCGTGATGATCTTCTCGACATAGCGCTGCACGGCCTTCGCCTTGGGCAGCGTGGTCTCGATCTGGCCGTGCTCGAAGAGGCCCGCGGCGAGATTGCGGAGCATTGCGCGGCGGTGGTCGCTCTTCACGCAGAGCTGCTTGCCAGTGATTCTGTGACGCATGGGGGTCTCTCCAAACTCCCGGACAAGCCGGGCTCCTGCAACCGGCGCCGCGTTCGGCTCCGGGGGCGGCTGCGGCTCACGCCGACGCCGCACTGATCATCGATGGCCAGGACGCCGGCTTAGGCCGACGCAAAGCCCTCCGGAAGCTGCATGCCGAGGGACAACCCCATCGACTCCAGCACACTCTTGACCTCGCGGAGCGAGGTCTTGCCGAACGAACGGACGGCGAGGAGATCGTCCTCGGTCCGCTGGACGAGCTCTGCAACGGTCTGGATCTTCGCGCTCTCGAGGCAGTTGGACGCCCGGACGGAGAGCTCGAGATCGGTGACCGGCATGTTGAGCTTGCGGTAGAGCTCCTCGTCGGCGCCGGCCTTGCCGAGCACTTCGCTCGACACGGTCGCCTCGCCGGCACCTTCGAACTGCACGAAGGGGTTGAGGTGCTTCCGCATGATCTTCGCGGACTCAACGAGGGCCATCTCCGGGGAGACGGTGCCGTTGGTCCAGATGTCGAGGATCAGCTTCTGGTAGTTGGTGCGCTGGCCGACGCGGGTGTCCTCGCACGCGTAGCGGACCCGCTGGACCGGCGAGTAGATCGCGTCGATCGGAATCTCGCCGATGACCTGCTCGATGTCACGGCCGTACTGCTCGCTCGCGGGCTGGTAGCCGCGGCCCTTCTTGACCGTGAAGATGCACTCGAAGTCGACCGCGTCGGTGAGCGTCGCGATGAGCTTGTCCGGGTTGTGGATCGTGACCGAAGCGTCGCCTTCGATGAGCTCGGCGGTGACATCGCCGGGGCCCTCGGCGGCGAGCCGAAGGGTCTTGGGCTCGTCGCCGTCCATGCTCACGATGAGGCCCTTGATGTTCAGCAGGATGTCGGTGACATCCTCCAGCACGCCCGGGATCGTCGAGAACTCGTGGGTGATCATCTTGCCCTGGCTCTTGATGGCGACCTTGGTGATGGCCGCGCCCTCAAGGCTCGAGAGCAGGATGCGACGAAGGCTGTTGCCGACGGTGATGCCGAAGCCGCGCTCAAACGGCTCCGCGGTGAAGCGACCGAAGGTCTGCGAGCGCGACTGACCGTCGAGCGTGACCTTTGCCGGAAGTTCCAATCCTCGCCAACGAACATGCATGACTCAGGCTCCAGTTGACTGGCAGTGACGGCCTCGGCGACGGATCGCCTGCGGCGGGAAGCGCCACGCACCTCTCGGAGGCCGTCCGGTCCTGCCAGTGACCGGGACCCCTGCTGTGTGACGGGACGCACTCGATACAACCGAAACGGTCCGGAGCGCTGTCGCGCGCCGGACCGGGGCGGTCCCTGCGGGAGACGAACTCCACGCAGGGACCGAATCGACTCAGACGCGACGCTTCTTCGGCGGGCGGCAGCCGTTGAACGGGATCGGGGTGTGATCCTCGATCGCCGTCACCTTCAGGCCGTTGGCCTGCAGGGCGGTCACCGCGCTCTCGCGGCCCGGACCGGGACCGCGGACCCGAACCTCGACTTCCTTCATGCCCATGCGGCGGGCCTTGTTCGCGACCTTCTCGCTGGCGCGAGAGGCGGCGAAGGGCGTCGACTTGCGGGCACCCTTGAAGCCGACGGTGCCGGCGGAGTCCCACGCGAGGACTTCGCCGTTCACATCGGTGATCGTCACGATGGTGTTGTTGAACGACGCGTTGACATGGGCGATGCCCTTCACGACGTTCTTGCGGATCTTCTTCTTGGGGGCGTTCGCGCCCGCTGCTGGGGTCTGGTTGGACATTCGAGACTCTTTCGAGCGTGTTGAGATCGTGAATGGTGCCGCGTGGATGGTCCGGGCGGAGGGGTTGCGACCGATGTGGACCTGACCCTGGGGTCAGGCCGACAGTCGGATCACTTAGCCCTTGACGCCCTTCTTGCCGGCGACCGTCTTCTTCTTGCCCTTGCGGGTACGGGCGTTCGAGCGGGTCCGCTGACCACGCGCGGGGAGACCCTTGCGATGCCGCTCGCCGCGGTAGCACTTGATCTCCTTGAGACGCTGGATGTCCTGCGACACCTGACGGCGGAGCGCACCCTCGACCACATAGTTCTGGTCGATGAGGGTCGCGATCGTCGAGACCTCGCGATCGTCGAGCTGGTTCGCGCGGCGATCCGGATCGATGCCAGCCTTCGCGAGGATGTCGGCCGCGAACTTCGGGCCGATCCCGTGAATGTACTGGAGGGCGAACAGGATCTTCTTCTTCTCGGGGATGTCGATGCCGGCGATACGGGGCATGGTCTGGCTCGTCAGGTGTTTCGCGTGACCGGCGGCGAGGCGAGGCCGTCGGTCGCGCTGTGGAACAGTCGGGATCGGGCAGGATTCAAGCAGGAGCCCCGGAGCCCGCCGGCGAGCCGGCGGAGTGGGGCGAAACGGGCATCTTACCCTTGCCGCTGCTTCAGGCGAGGATTCTTCTTGTTGATCACGAAGCGCTTGCCCTTCCGGACCACGATCTGGCAGTCCTTCGTACGGCGCTTGATGCTGGCTCGAACCTTCATGGCGGTGTCCTACTGGTGAACAGTGAAAATGGGGGTTTGGGTATCGGGCGGAGAGCGGGTCAGTAGCGGTAGATGATGCGGCCCTTGGTCATGTCGTAGGGGCTGATCTCGATCGTTACCCGGTCTCCGGGCAGGATGCGGATGAAAAACTTGCGCATCTTGCCGCTGACATAGGCCAAGATCTCTTGGTTGGTCTCCAGGCGAACCCGGAACATCGCGTCCGGGAGAGCCTCGGTGACCTCGGCGTCGAGAGTGATTTTGTCTTCTTTGGCCATGCAGGCGTTTCAGGGTTGGCCGTTCGCAGGAGGGACACTCCCGCGCGGGCCGCAGACATCAGGCTGGGGAAGGGACGCGATTCGTGGAGGTGGGAAGTGACAGGACATCGGCGCCGCCGCGGGTGATCGCGACGGTGTGCTCGACATGGACGGCCGGCGAGCCGTCAGCGGTAACAACGGTCCAGCCGTCCTCGAGACGACGGTGGGCGATTCCGAGAGGATACCCGTCGGCGTCGAAGGCGTGTTCGGTGGATCCCCGCCCGTCGCGGGCCAACGGCCCCCGGAGCGAGATCATGGGCTCAATCGCGAGCACCATACCGGGCCGAAGGGTGAAGTCCTCGCGCTCGATCAGGGGCCGGGTCAGGCAGTTGGGGACCTGCGGGGCCTCGTGGAGCGAGCGGCCGATGCCGTGACCGACATACTCGACGACCAAGCCGTGGCCGGCGTCGAGGGCGAGGTCCTGCATCGCTTCGGCGATGACGCTCCACGCGACGCCGGGCTCGGCGAGTTCGATCGCCATGTCGAGCATCGCCTGGGCCACCGCGATCAGGCCGAGGCGTTCGGCGGTCTCCGCCGGGGCGCCGCTCGCGGAGCGGTCGCCGACGAGGACGGTGATCGCGGAATCGGAGCACCAGCCGTCCAGCCGCACGCCACAGTCGATCGAGACGAGGTCGCCGGCGGCGAGCACCCGCTGGCCGGGGATGCCGTGGACGATCTCCTCATTCACGCTGATGCAGGTGCACGCCGGAAAGGGCGAGGCGCCATCGGCAGAGGGATATCCGAGGAAGAGCGCATCAGCGCCGCGGCCCTGGATGACCCGCATCGCGGCCGCATCGACCGCAGCGGTCGTCGCGCCCGCGGTGCAGGCGGCCCGCGCCGCGGCGAGGGCTTCGGCGACGACGGCCCCTGCCCTACGCATCCGCTCGATCTCGTCAGGGCTCCGCAGAGCGATCGCCTGCTCCCGACGACGGCCGCGCGACGCCACCCGCCGGTCGGCGGAGGATCGAAGGGTCGAGGTGGCGAGCGTGCGAGACATGACGAGAGGTTCGGAAGGTGGGGTCGAGCGGGCGTGAAACTGTGGCGAGGCGAACGGACCGTCGATCAGCCGCGAGCGCTGCGGATCTTCGGGCCCTTCGAGTCGGACGGGCCGGTGGCGAGGAAGCCGGAGAAGTTCCGCATGAGCAGGTTCGCCTCGATCCGCTGGATCAGGTCGAGACCGACGCTGACGACGATGAGGAGACCGGTTCCGCCGAGGAACTGGGAGACATTGAACGGGATGCCGAGATAGCTCGTCACGAGCGTCGGGATGACCGCGATCACCGCGAGGAAGCCGGCACCGACGAAGGTGATCCGCTCCATCACGGTCTCGAGGTACTCAGCCGTGCGCGGGCCGGGACGGAGGCCGGGGATGAAGGATCCATGCTCCTTCAGGTTCTTCGCCATCTCGTCCGGGCTGAACTGGACGGTCGTCCAGAAGTAGCTGAAGAAGTAGATCAGGACGATCTCGAAGAGCACATAGGGGAAGGCCCCGTGCTGGAAGTTCGTCGCGAGGAAGCTGGTGATGCCGAGGATGACATCGCCGTAACCGTCGGCCGTCGCACGGGTGTGCAGGAAGCCGAAGAACGCCGACGGGAAGATCATCAGCGAGCTCGCGAAGATGATCGGCATGACGCCGGCGTGGTTCAGGCGGAGCGGCAGATAGTGCTTCTGGCCACCGAAGACCTTGCGGCCACGGGTGTGCTTCGCCTGCTGGATCGGGATGCGTCGCTGGGCGACGGTGATCAGGATGGCTCCCGCCGTCACCAGCAGGAAGAAGCCGATCAGCATGAGCAGGCCGCCGACGCCGAGCTTGCCCGCCTCGGAGGAGGTCTGGCTCGGGTCGAAGTTCTCGACGATCCACATGACCGCCCGCGGCATCTGCGAAAGGATGCCCGCGGTGAGGATCAGGGAGACGCCGTTGCCGATGCCGTACTTGTCGATCTGCTCGCCGAGCCACATCAGGAAGAGGCTGCCGGCGGTCATGCCGACGACGCCCGCGATGTAGAACAGCATGAGGTTCACGCCGCTCTGGAAGGCCGGCTGAACGAGCCCGTTCTGGCGGAGGAACTCAAGCCACATGAAGCCCTGCACGACGCAGAGGCCCACCGTGGCGTAGCGGGTCCACTCCATGATCTTCTGCTGGCCGGACGCCCCTTCCTTCTTCAGCTCCTCGAGGGGCTTCACGAAGGACTGGAGAAGCTGAAAGATGATCGACGCCGTGATGTAGGGCATGATGCCCAGACCGAACAGCGTCGAGTGGGAGAGCGAGCCTCCCGAGAAGATCGATGCGAAATCGAGGATGCGACCCCAGCCGGAGGCGTCCCCTTCGGTGGCCTTCTTCGCCGCCTCGAGCAGCTCCGACTGGCTGACGCCAGGGAGCGGAATCCAGAAGCCGATGCGATAGATGACCAGCATCCCGAGCGTGAAGAACACGCGGTTGCGGAGGTCGGGGATCCGGAAGATGTTCAGGAACGCTTGGAGCATGCTTCCTTTGTCGCGTGCACGCCGAGCCGCCTCGCGTCGAGGCGGCAGGGCTTACTTCTTCGCCTTCCCCGCATTCTTCTCGGCCTTGGCAGCGGCCTTGGCCTTCTTCACCGTGCCGCGCTTGGCCTTCCACTGGGCGGCGCGATCCGGAACGGGGATCTCCTCGATCGTAGCCCCGACCTTCTCGATCTTGGCCTTCGCGGCCGCGGAGAACTTCGTGGCGAGGATCTTGACCTTCTTGGTCAGGTCACCCTCGGCGAGCACCTTGAGCGGGAGCTCGGCGTTTGGGATGAGGCCCTTCTTGTGGAGGGCGGCGCTGTCGACGGTCTCGCCGTTGGCGAAGAACTGCTCGATGGCCTTGAGGTTGATGATGTTGAACTCGGCGCTGAAGCCAGCGTTCGAGAAGCCACGCTTCGGGAAGCGGCGGGCGAAGGGCGTCGCACCACCGGCGTAGGCCGGACGGCTGTTCCAGCCGGCGCGGCTCTTGGCGCCCTTGTGGCCCTTGGTGCTGGTGCCGCCGTGGCCGCTGCCTTCGCCGCGACCGAGGCGCTTGCGACCCTTCTTGGCTCCAACCTTCTCGGTGATCTCGTGGATCATCATGTCTGCTGCGCTCCGAGCCCGTCGAGCCAGGCCCGAAGATCGGGCAGGCGTGTGTCAGTGGGCCAGTCTGGTACCGGTGTCGTTGAGATGAAGTCGTAAACGGGAAGAGAGGGGCGATCGGTCAGGACGCTTGAGGCGCCGGAGCATCGTCCCCGCGACGGCCGCGACCGCGACCGCCACCCGGACCGCCACGGCCGCCACGGCCGCGACGCTGCTCCTCGCCGACGGTGTTCACCGGGGCCTGGGCCTTCTCGCCGGTCTTGTTGGCCGGCATGAAGGCCATCCCGCGACGAATCGCCTCTTCGACGGTCGTCTCGGCGAGGGTGTGGCCGAGGAGCTGCTCGACCTTCTCGCGGGTCCGAAGCATGCCGAGGGCGGAGAAGACCGCCTTCACGACGTTCTTCGGGTTGCTGGAGCCGTAGCACTTGGTGAGGCAATCCTGCACGCCGATCATCTCGAGCACCGCGCGAACGGCGGCGCCGGCGATGACGCCGGTACCGGGCGAGGCCGGGACCAGACGAACCTTCGACGCGCCGAACTGGGCTTCGACGGCGTGGGGAATGGTCTTGCCCTGAAGCGGGAAGCTTCGCATCTTCCGCTTCGCTTCCTTCTGGGCCTTCTCGATGCCCTGCGGCACCTGGTTGGCCTTGGCGTAGCCCATGCCGACGCGACCGCGACGGTCGCCGACGACGACGAGCGCGCCGAACGAGAAGCGTCGACCACCCTTCACCGTCGAGCTCGTGCGGTACACGCCAACGGTGGTCGATTCGATCGAAGAGGATTCGTCAAGCAGCTCTGCCATGGGTCTCTCTCGCTGACGCCGATGCGGTTCGTCGCATCGACTCGCTGTCCCCCGTCTGGGGGCCCTTTCGGGGGAATGGTCCGATGATGGATCGGACCTCGTTCGGAACGGGCGTCTCGTTCAGGCCGGTTGGCCCAAGACCGAGTCGCTATGGGGTGGTTGGACTTAGAACTGAAGCCCGGCCTCGCGGGCACCGTCCGCCAGGGCCTTGATGCGGCCGTGGAAGCGGTAGCCATTGCGGTCGAAGACGACCGCGGTGAGACCGGCCTTGGTGGCCCGCTCCGCGAGGAGCTTGCCGACGGCCTTGGCCACCGCGCTCTTGTCGCCCGTGGCCGCGAAACCCTTGTCGCGGCTGGAGGCGGACACGATGGTGTGGCCCTTGAGGTCGTCGATGATCTGGGCGTACATGTGATCGAGGGATCGATACACGGTGAGCCGCGGGCGGCTCGGCACGCCGAGGATGTTCTTTCGGCTGCCCATCTTGCGGCGGGCTCGCCGGGTGGTCTTGATCGCGTGACGGTTCATGGTCGGTCGTCTCTTGGCGAAGGGGGTCGGATGCCGGGGTGCGTACTGGAGTGGGTTCGGGCTGCGATGCCTCGCGGGTGTCGGCTTAGGAGCCGAACGCCTTGCCCTGCTTGCGGATGATGACCTCTTCGAGGTACTTCACGCCCTTGCCGTTGTAGGGCTCGGGGGTCCGCTGCGAGCGGATCCGGGCGGCAAACTCGCCGACCGCCTGCTTGTCAGGACCGGTCACGATGACCTGGTTCTGGTTCACCTCGACCTTGACGGCCGAGGGAATGTCGAGCTCGATCGGGTCGGCGTAGCCGAGGGAAAGAACGATCTTCTTGCCCTGGATCTTCGCGCCCCAACCGACGCCGTTGATCTCGAGCTTCCGCTCGTAGCCCTTGGTGACGCCCTCGACCATGTTGTCGATGTTGGCGCGGGTCAGACCCCAGTAGGCCTTGCGATTGCCTTCCTCAAGCTTGGTCATGTCGACCGAGCAGACGATGGTCTTCTCGCTCTCGCTCCACTTGACATCCACCTCGGGACGCCAGGTCTGCTTGACCGTGCCCTTCGGGCCGGTCATCTCGATGGTGCGGGTCGCGGGGTTGATCGCGACCTTCACGCCCGCAGGCACGGTCACGGGTTGCTTTCCGATACGGGACATGGTTCGTGGTGTCCTCTATGTTCGTCCGGTCAGCCGGTCAGGGCTGCCTGGGCTTCGATTCCATCCACGCGAGGGCCCATCTCAGAAGCAGCCCCGCGGACCTTGCATGGCGTCGGCACGGTGCCGGGCCACACATCTTTCTCAGTCGTTTCCTCCCGAACGCCGCGTGGGCGGGGTTCGGGACCATCCTTCGGGACCGACGGGTGACCGCCGATCCCACTCGAAGGCCTGGCCGAGCCGTGGCTCAGCAGACCTCCGCCACCACCTCGCCGCCGATGTTCGCCTCGCGGCACTGCCGGTCGCTCATCACGCCGCGGCTGGTCGAGACGATCGAGATGCCGAGGCCCTGGAGGGGCCGCGGGAGGCTCTCGACGCCCCGGTAGACGCGGCAACCGGTCTTCGAGACCCGCTCGATGCGGTTGATGATCTGCTCACCGCGCTGACCGTACTTGAGGTGCACGCGGATGAGGCCCTGACGGCCGTCATCGACGAACTCGAAGTCGCGGACGAAGCCCTCATCCTTGAGGACCTTGACCACACCGCGGTTCAGCTTGTTGCTGAGGCAGGTGACGGTCTTCTCGCGGTTCCGCACGGCGTTGCGGATCCGGGTCAGCATGTCAGCGGTCAGATCGTGAAGTGCCATCGTTCGCTCCGTCGCCCGCCGTTCGGGACCCGCGTCGCACCACCGGGTGGTGTCGTCGCGTCCCGCGTTCGGGCGCTCTTTCTTCGGTCAATGCCACGCGAGGTGGCCGTGGATCGTGGGGGTGAAGAGACTCGGGGGAAGCCTGCGCTTACCAGCTCGCCTTCCGCATGCCCGGGATGTAGCCCTGAAGGGCCAGCTCGCGGAGCATCATGCGGCAGATGCGGAACTTGCGGTAGACGCCCCGCTTGCGGCCGGTGATCTCGCAGCGGACTTGCTTCCGCGACGAGAACTTCGGCGTCTGCTTCATTGCGTTGAATGTTGCCTTGCTGGCCATAGGGTGCTCTGTCTCGTGGATCGTGGCTCGCGGAACGACTCAGGGGTTGGCCCGGCCGTCCGTGCCGTGCGGGATCGCGTTACTTGCGGCGGTTCTCTTCCGGGCGGACGAAGGGCATGCCGAGCTCGCCGAGGACGAAGCGGCTGACCTTCGGGTTGGAGTGCTCGAAGCAGATCGTGATGTGCATGCCGTGCGTGAAGGTCACGTTCGCCATGTTGATCTCGGGCCACACCGCCTGCTCGGTGAGACCCATCGAGTAGTTGCCGGCCTTGTCGAAGGCCCGGTCCTTCACGCCGCGGAAGTCCTTGATACGCGGGGTCGCGAGGTGGATGAGGCGATCGAGGAAGTGCCACATCTTGTCGCGACGCAGGGTGACCATGAACGCCGAGGGGGCGCCCTCGCGAACCTTGAAGTTCGCAACCGACTTCTTCGCGAGGATCATGACGGCCCGCTGGCCGGTGATGATCGAGAAGGTGCTGAGGACCGTCTCGCGGAGCTCCGGCTTGAGCTTCTGGTTCTCAAGGAACTTGCCGACGCCGGCGTTGACCACGATCTTGGTCATCCGCGGCAGCTCGTGCGGGTTCTTGAGCCCGAACTCCTGCATCACCTTCGGAGCGATCTGCTCCTGGAAGAGCTTCTGGAGACGGGGATAGTCGGTGCGCTTCCAGTCGGGCTTCACGCCCGGCTCTCGCTTCACCTTCTCGGCCTTCTCGGCGGGCTCGGAAGAGACGCCCTTGGCGCCCTTCTGGCCACCCTTGGAAGACTTGTTGGACTTGTCCTTCGGTTCGTTGGAAGCCACCATCGTTCGCTCCGTTCCGTCGTCCGCTCGTCCCGCTCCCGATCAGGAGCGCTGCGTCGGTCGACGAGCTGGTCAGGCCTTGGCCTTCCCCTTCGAGTTTGCCTTGCTGCCGCGCGGTCCGTGGACCTTGCCGAGCTCCTTGCCGCCGCGCACCGCGACGCGCACCTTCGAGCCGTCCGACTTCGTGACGAAGCGGACTCGCGTCGGCTTGCCGTCGACGACGGGGCTCACGTTGGACGCATGGATGGGCATCTCCTGTTGGATGACGCCGCCCTGCGGACGCTGCTGCGTCGGCTTGATGTGCTTGGTGCGGATGTTCACGCCCTTGACGACGACACGGGTGCCGTCCTCAACGACGGCGAGCACCTCGCCGACCGTGCCACGGCCGTTACCGGCCGTCACCATCACCTGATCACCCTTGCGGACATGCCGGGGCATCACACCACCTCCGTCGCGAGCGACACGATCTTCATGTAGTTCTTCTCGCGGAGCTCGCGGGCCACCGCACCGAAGATGCGGGTACCGCGCGGGTTCCCTTCCTTGTCGATCAGCACGCACGCGTTCGAGTCGAACCGCACATAGCTGCCGTCCTCGCGGCGGGTCGGGTACTTGGTTCGGACGATGACCGCCTGAACCTTGTCGCCGGCCTTCACATCCGCGTTGGCGAGGGCCTTCTTGACGGTGCAGACGACCTTGTCGCCCACGCCCATCTGGAGGCGGGTGAACTTGCCGCTCGCGGTTGACGAGCCGAGCACGCCGATCACCATCGCGACCTTCGCGCCGCTGTTGTCGGCCACCTCGAGCCTGGTTTCCTTTTGAATCATCGTTGGGTCATCCCGCGTCGTGACGCGGGTGCTCCTGAAGCCTCATGCGAGGCGGGTGTTGCGGGTACTTCGTGGGGGTTGTCCGGTGTCCGGCGGGCCCGGAGGCCGATACGGGACCGGAGGGCCGAACGGGTTCGTCGTCAGACGTTCTCCGCCGCGAACGGCAGGTCCGCCTTGGCCAGGCCGCGCTCGACGATGCGAACGAGGATCCAGCTCTTGGTGCGGGAGATCGGCCGACACTCGGCGATCTCGACGCGGTCGCCGACGCGCGACTCGTTCTGCTCGTCATGGACATGCAGGACGGTCCGCTTCTTGACGAACTTGCCGTACTTGGCGTGCTTGTCGACATACGGAATCACGACCTTCCGGGTCTTGCTCCGCTTGTCGCTCTCCACGACGCCGATGCGACGCGGGGAGTTCTCGGGAATGATGATGCTTGCGTCGCTCACGACTTACCTCCGGCGGCCTTCGCCGACGAGCCTGACTTGCTTCCCGCCTTGGCGACGGTCTTGCGGGCGTTCATCTCGGTCAGCACGCGGGCGAGATCCTTCCGCGTCTTCTTGAACTGCGACGTGTCCTCGATCTTCTCCGTGACCGTCTGGGCGCGGAGGTCGAAGAGACGGCGGCGGAGGCGGGTGGCCTCAACCTTGATCTCGTCGTTGCTGAGCTTGTGGACTTCGACTGCCTTCATGTCTGGTGATCCGTTCTGGTCGGAAACGCGTGCGGAATCGGGCTCGTTGGTGGAATCAGACGGCGACGCGGCGACCCACGAAGCGGGTCCGGATCGGCATCTTGTAGGCGATGCGGGCCATCGCCTGCTTCGCAAGGTCCTCGGGAACGCCGGCGATCTCGAAGAGCACCGTGCCGGGCTTCACCCGTGCGGCCCAGTATTCGACATCGGCCTTACCGGTACCCATTCGGGTCTCGAGGGGCTTCTTCGAGATGGGCTTGTCCGGGAAGATCCGGATGAAGATCTTGCCCTGCCGGCGAAGGAAGTGCTGGGCCGCGATACGGCCGGCCTCGATCTGACGACCCGAGACCCAGTAGGGCTCGAGGGCCTGCAGGCCGTAGTCGCCGAACGCGACATAGTTCCCGCGGGTCGCGTTGCCGCGCAGCTTCCCGCGCTGCTCCTTGCGGAACTTGACTCGCTTTGGCATCAGGGACATGGCTGTTCGCTCCTGGCAATCGGGCCGTCAGGGGGCCCGTAGAGAATCGGGTGGGGATCCGAGGTGAATCGGGTCTGGTGAGGGGACGAGAGACTCAGCGGCGACCACGGGCACGGGCGCGTCCGCCGGCAGCCGACGACTGCGTCGCGTCGTCGTCGTGCTCGGAGTACATGCCCTTGAAGACCCAGACCTTCACGCCGATCGATCCGTAGGTGGTGTACGCCTCGCTGATCGCGTAGTCGACATTCGCCTGCAGGGTCGAGAGCGGGATGGATCCGAGCCGCTGATCGAGGGTTCGGGACATCTCGGCGCCGCCGAGGCGGCCCGAGAGCTGGATGCGGACGCCCTTGGCGCCGTTCTGCATCGCGGCCTCGGCCCGCATCTTGAGGACGCGGCGGAAGTTGGCCCGCTTCTTGAGCTGCTCGGAGATGGTCTCGCCGATCAGCTTGGCGTCGATCTCGGGGTTCTTGATCTCGACGACCTTGATCGCGACCTTACGGCCGGTGAGGGCCTGGAGGTCGGTCGTGAGCTGCTCGACGCCGGCACCCTTGAGTCCGACGACGGTCCCGGGACGGGCGGTCTTGATGATGACCGTCAGCTCCTCGCGGGTTCGCTCGATCAGCACATCCGAGACGGCCGCGTAGGGCGGCGTCCGGTTGAGGCGCTTGTCGAGGTACTTCCGGATCTTGTAGTCCTCGACGAGCAGCTCGCCGAAGAGGGCCTTCGGGGCGAACCAGCGAGACTTGTGGGCCTCGGTGATGCCGACGCGGAAGCCGAAGGGATGGACCTTTTGTCCCATGGGGGCGGTGTCCTAAGCGTGATGCGAAATGAGATCGGGTCGAAGCGGGAAGATCGGTGGTGACGGAGGGCGGTCAGCGAACATCCACACCGACATGGATGTGGCAGGTGCGCTTCATGATCGGGTGCGACCGGCCGCGGTCCTTGGGCTGGAACCGCTTGATGGTCGGACCCTCGTCGACGCGCGACTCGCTCACGACGAGACGGCTGACGTCGGCGTTGCGGTCCTGGGCGTTGGCGATGGCGCTCTTCAGCACATTGACGACGAAGTACGCGCCGCGACGCTTCGAGAACTGCAGCGAGGTGAGCGCGGCGTCCACCGGCTGACCACGAATCATGTCGGCGATGAGCCGAGCCTTTCGCGGAGCAATGCGGCAGAAGCGGTGGGATGCGTTGTACGCCATGGTGTGACCGTCCAATTCGTGAGCCCGCACATGGGCTCGTTTCTTCTCAGTCTCTGCCGCAGGGTCGGGCTCCCCGGGCCACCCCGGGGGACGCTCCCGCTGCGGCGGGGGCTACGGTGAGGGCGGAGACATCGGCCTCCGCCGTGGTGATGAACCGGGCTTAGCCGGTCTTCTCGCCACCCTTCAGGTCTTCCTTCTTGTTGGTGTGCCCCTTGAAGAGGCGGGTGTGGGCGAACTCGCCCAGCTTGTGGCCGACCATGTCCTCGGTGCAGAAGACATCGATGAAGGCGCGGCCGTTGTGGACCTGGAAGGTGTACCCGACGAACTCGGGAACGATGGTGCAGGCGCGGGCCCAGGTCTTGATCGGGGCTCGCTTGCCGCCTTGGGCGATCTTCTCGACCTTGCGGAAGAGCTTCTCGTCGACGTGCGGACCCTTCTTGGTGGAACGGGACATGGTTGGTCCTTTGAAGTCTCGGTGTGGTCTGGGACGGCGACGATCAGAGCTTGAGCTGGCCGTAGCGGCGGCTGCGACGACGACGGATGATGAGGGAGTCGCTCGACTTGCCGAAGCGACGGGTGCGACCGCCCTTGGCCTGCGTGCCGGAGGAGTTCGACGGCTCCTGACCGCCCTTCGAGCGGCCCTCACCACCACCGTGCGGGTGCTGGTGGTGGCACATCGCGACGCCACGGGTGGTCGGACGGCGTCCGAGCCAACGGTTGCGGCCGGCCTTGCCGAGGATGACATTCGCGTTGTCCGCGTTGCCGACCTCGCCGATGGTCGCCCGGGCCTCGATCGACACCTGCCGGATTTCGCCGGAGGGAAGCACGAAGGTCGCGAGACGGCCTTCCTTGTTGGTGAGGCGAGCGGACATGCCCGCGGCGCGGCAGAGGAGTCCGCCGGAACCGGGACGCATCTCGACGCAGTGGATCGCAAGACCGGTCGGCACGAACTTCAGCGGCATGCAGTTGCCGGGCTTCGGATCGATCGCCTTCGAGGAGCTGAGCACGGTGTCGCCCGCGGTCACGCCCTTCGGGGCGATGATGTAGCGGAGCTCGCCGTCGGGGTACTTCACGAGGGCGATGTGGGCCGAGCGGTTGGGGTCGTACTCGATCCCGACCACGGTGCCGACGACATCGTCCTTGTTGCGACGGAAGTCGATCTTGCGGTAGCGGCGCTTGTGACCGCCGCCACGGCCGAGGATCGTGATCTTGCCCTGAACGTTGCGCCCACCCTTCTTGGTGAGCGGACGGAGCAGGCTCTTCTCGGGGGACTGCTTGGTGACCTCGGCGTGAAGGTTCACCGAGGCGTTCCGCCGGGCGGCGGTGACTGGCTTGTAGACGCGAATGGCCATTGGTGGGTCTCGTCAGTCGCTGTGAACGCGGGCGTTCACAGGCACAAAATCGATCTCAGAAAGCGAACTCAGAAGAGCTCGATCTTGTCCTCGGGGTGAACACGCACGATGGCACGCTTCGAGGTCTTGCCCTCGACGAGCCCGTAGCGATACGCGCGATCGCGGCGCTTGCGGTTGATGGTGCTGACATTCAGCACCCGCACCTTGTAGAGCGCCTCGATGGCCTTCTTGATGTCGGTCTTGGTCGCCCGACGGTCGACGGTGAACGAGTAGCGGTTCGCCTCGGTGGCGGCCGTCGCCTTCTCGGTCACGAGCGGCTTGCGGATGATCTCGGTGGGGTGCATCAGGCGACCTCCTTCACGCCGCGGCCGGCGGCCGAGGCGGTCTTCCAGCAGGAGCTGTCGAGGAAGCTCTGAAGAGCGGCCCGATCGACAACCAGGAAGCGGTGGTTCAAAAGCTCGAAGGCGTTGAGCTGCTCGATACGGCAGACATCAACGCCTTCAATGTTGCGAGCGGAGAGCATCGCATTGCGGTTCTTCGGATCGACCGCGACCAGGCAGGTGCGGTTGACGCCGACGGCGGCGAGGAGCTTCGCGAAGTCGGCGGTCTTCGGGGCCGCAAACGACAGATCCGCAAAGCACTTCACCTCGCCGTCGACGAGCTTGGCGAGGAGTGCGTTGCGGTTGGCGAGGCGACGGGAAGTCTTGGAGAGCGAGGCGCGGAAGTCCTCGCGGCTGCGGGTCTTCGCGAAGGCGACGCCGCCGCCCTTGCGGTTGGGGACGCGGCTGGCGCCGACGCGGGCGTTACCGGTGCCCTTCTGCTTGTAGAGCTTGCGGGTCGAGCCCTCAACGCTGCCGCGGCTCTTCGTCCGGGCCGAGCCCTGACGCTGATTGCCGTGGGTGATGACATAGGCCTGCTTGAGCAGGGCGAAGCGGACGGTGCCGCCGAGGCTCTGCTCGTCGATCGACAGGGTGTCGACCTGCTTGCCTGACTTGTCGTAGATGGGCAGGGAAATCATGGGTGCGGTCCTTATGGGGCGGGTCGTCCGGATGCGCTCCGGGGGACGCTCGCCGTTCGCCTCCGCCTCCGGCCACCTGTTATGGGTGGTGGCGGGCAGGCATTGACTCAGGGGTGCGACGCAGAGATGGAGGCGGTGGGTGCCCGGGGGCTCGTTCGAAGCCGCGCGCGGCGGTTCGGACGAAGGGGCAGGTCACGCCTCGAATCAGCGTGGGGCTGGTTTGTCGTCATCTGGCCGTCCCGCTTCTTGAGGGTGATCGACGACGAATGTCGATCAGAAGCGGCCTGCCAGATGTTCAGGCCTTACTTTCCGGCCTGAACGCGTGCCTTTCGCTTGTAGAGACGGGTCGATGGCCGGATGACGAGGAACCCATCGTTGGCGCCCGGCACTGCGCCCTTGATGAGGAGGAGATTCTTGCTGGCATCGGTGGCCACGACATCGAGCGAACGAACGGTGACCCGCTCGTTGCCCATCTGTCCGGCCATCCGCTTGCCCTTCTTGATCTTGGCACCGTGGCCACGGTCCGTACCGTGCGAGCCGATGCTGCCGCCGGTGCGGTGCTTGCGCTCCGTACCGTGCGTGGCACACATGCCCTTGAAGTTGTGTCGCTTCATCTGCCCCTGGAAACCCTTGCCCTTCGAGGTGCCGATCACATCGACGAACTTCACGCCGTCGAGGGAGGCGACCGTGAGGACCTGGCCGAGCTCGAAGCCCGCCGCCTCACCGTCGTCCTTGCAGCGGAACTCGCGGTGGAACCGCTTCGGAGCGGTGCCGGCCTTCGCATCGTGACCGATGAGTGCCTGGCTCGAGCGACGAGCCTTGACATCCTCCATGCCGATCTGCACGGCGCTGTAGCCATGCTTGTCGGAGGTCTTCACCTGGGTGACGACGCAGGGACCGGCCTGCACGACGGTGACGGGCACATTCTTGCCGTCCGCCGTGAAGTAACGGGTCATGCCGATCTTCTTGCCGAGAATCACTGCTGCCATGGGAGGTGCTGTCTCGCGATGCGGGGCTCACGGTGGTCCCCCGGGATGCGGGGTCGTTGGGACCGTGGGCAGGGTTCTGGTCAGAGGTGAGCGACGCGGAGTCGCCGACTTGACCGGGCTGGACGCGGGATTCGTGACTGCGGAACTGCCCGCAGCGGCACGCGATCCCGAAACAACTCCGCCCGATCCGCCCGACTCCCTTTCGGGATCAGGCCGCTCGGGCGGATGGCTTACGCCTTGATGCGGACGAAGACGCCCGCGGGGACGACGAGGCGGTTGAGGGCCTCGACCGTGCGATGGTTTGGCTCCGTGATGTCGATGATCCGCTTGTGGGTGCGGATCTCGAACTGCTCACGGCTCTTCTTGTCGATGAAGGGGCTGCGGTTGACGGTGTAGATCTCGCGCCGCGTCGGCAGCGGAACGGGACCCGCAACGCGAGCTCCCGTGCGCTTCGCGTGATCAACGATCTCGCGAGCTGACGCATCGAGGGCCTGATGGTCGTAGGCCTCCATTCGGATTCGGATCTTGCCGCCAGTCATGCCGGAACCTGTTCCTCATTCGAGGATTGAGAGTCGCCGCCGCTTCCCGTCTTCGCCGCGCTCGTTGCTGGCCCGCGATTGCTCGCGAAACCGGCGGTGGAGACGGCCTCGGCTCCGACAGCGACGCCACACGGTGCGTCCGTCTCGGAGCCGCGTCGGCAACCTTCGGCACGCCCAGCGCGTACCACGAAAAGGCCACCGGAAAACGGGGAGAATCGGGGAGGATAGCCACCTGCCCCTTTCTGTCAAGCGGTGATGAAGCGAACTCCGCTCCGAAGCGCGCCCATGCGAGCCGTGCGAAGCGCCTCCGACCCGCTGTTCAGGGAGGTGTGATCGCCACGGAAGGACCGAGAACCATGTCGCCATGGTGGCGGAATTCTTCCCATGTCGCGATTCAAGGCGTGGCGAATCCTCGCGAGCCGCTTTCGAAAGGCGGCCGATGCCCGTAGCGTTCCCTACACGATCCCCTGCCCACGAGTCATCCGCGTGCTGTCCACAGTGCTCCTCCACCGGTCGGCCCATCGTCGTCACGCTCTCGCCGCCTGCGCCGCGCTTCTCCTCGCGGGCGGAAGGCTGCATGCGGCCCCACAGGACGCAGCGGGCGATCCGCCTGCGCAGCCGACGGCGGCCCCGACCAAGGCCACCGACGAGACTCCCCCACCACCTCCGGGCCCGACCGGTTCCGGCCAGGAGGAGCCCGGCTGGGTCGAGATCCCACAGCTCAGCCTGCGGATCCGTCCCCCGCAGCCGGCGTTCGGCAAGAGCGAGACCGTCGAGGGCGTGTTCCGCTACGAGATCGTCGAAGGCGGCGATCCGCCGAAATGGTGGATGCGTCTCCAGACGCTCATCAGCTCTCGCAGCGGTCAGACCGCGGAGGATCAGGTGAAGGCGTACTTCGACGCCCTCACCAAGACCGGCAAGACCTTCACCGTGACCGTCGACGAGGCCCTCACGCCTTCGGGCGCGACCGGCGAGGGGCGCCTCACGATCATCGAGTCGCCGCTCCCCGAGGGCGGCAGCGGCTTCAGCGGTTGGGTGATCGTGCCGAGCGGCGAGGATCGCTATCTCGTCGCCTCGCTCGTCCTCTCCGCCAGCACGCTCGACGCGGCGATCCCCGCGCTGCGCGAGACCTTCCGCACGATGCGGCTCATCGACCACTCCGAGATCGTCGCCGAGCGGCGCGAGCGCATCGAGCGCGGTCTCGCGATGCTGCGTTTCAGCGAGGAAACGCTGCGGGCCGCGCTGCAGCCCGATCCGCTCCTCTATCGCGTCTATCGCGATCGCGACCCGAACGATCCGGGCGACGACGCGGAGATCGGATGGATGACCGTGCGGGCGATCGAGGCGATGCGCGGTGAGGTGAACGGATCGCTGCCGGCCGAGGAGCTGGAGGCCGAGGAGCGCGAGAAGGGATTCATGGTGATCGTGCAGGCGAAGACGATCATCGACGGGAACGCCACGAACATCGTGGATACCGAGAGCCGCTACTGGGTCTCCTGGGATCGCGGCTCCGAGGTCTGGTCGGTGCGCTCGACGCAGCGGCAGCGCGACGCCGCTCGCACCACCGGACAGACCGCGGTCCGTACGCCGCCGCGACGCGGCGATCCGCGGCCGATTCTGCGGGTGATCAACGCGAGCGGCATGACCGATCCGCTCGAGTGGGCCGTGCCGCCGAACTATCTCTCGCAGGCCGAACTCATCATGCTCGGCCGACTGCTGCCGAAGTCGAACCAGACGCCCGATCCGTGGGCGAGCTACGCCTTCGATCCGAAGACCAACGCCCTCCCGAAGCGCATCGACTCGCTTCGCGGCAATCCCGACGGCACCTGGACGCTCGAGACGACGATCGGCACGAATCCGCTGCCGCTCGTGCAGACCTTCGACGCGAAGGGCAACCGCGTGCGGCGCGTCGACACCGACGCCCTCGGCAGCGTCGTCACCGAGCTCATGGCACCGGAAGCGCTGCGCACGCTCTGGCAGCGAAAGGGACTTCCGATCCAATGATCGCCGCGACGACGATGCCCCGCCTGCGATCGGCATGCGGAGCGGCGCTGATCGCCGTGACACCGCTCGCCTGCATCTCGTGCAACGGCGTCAACAAGACCACGGACGGCGCCGGACAGACGGCCCCAAGCGCAACCGAACCGCTCGCGCCGTTCGCGCTCCTCGAGCGACTGCCCGCCGAGGGAACGCTCGCGGCCCGTGACCTCCTGCCGGGTCCCGCGGCCGGTTCCGAGGAGGAGTGGCTCGCCCTCGAGGGGCTTCTCGCGCCCAACGCCTTCCGCGTGCGAAGCGCTTCGGCCGCCTCGCCGCACGCCGACCGCATCCGCACGCGATCGGCGGATATCCGGGTGATGGAATGGTCGGTCGAAGCCGACGGCACGGTCCTCCTGCACGCCGTCGATTCGCTGCCGGACAAGACGACCTCGCTCTTCGAACCTCCCCTCCTGATCGCCCCGCCTTCCCTCGCCGCCGGCGAGGAGCGGAGCGTTACCTCGGCGATGCGCGCGGTCCTGACCGCAACGCCCGGCCGCGAACGCGATCGGGGCACGGGTACGAGAACGATCCGCTACGACCGAGACGAGATGGTCCGCTGGCGTGGCGCGACCCATCGGGCGAAGGTCGCCCAGGTGCGCTTCGTCGCCGATCTCGGCTCGGCCAGAGCCGAACGGCTGACGGAACTATGGGTCGTTCCCGGCGAGGGCGTGGTCTCCGAGCGATGGAACGAGACGCTGACGATCCTGAAGGTCTTCGACAAGCGCTCGATGCAGCATGCGACGCGTCGGTGAGAGACCTCTCACCAGCGTGCCTCCGACCGACGATCGGCGCCGGCACGCTTGAGTTCATGCCCTGACCCCGCGTACCCTCCTTTCTCCATGCCCTGTCCGCGCATCCTCCTCGCCATTCCCGTCTACAACGAGGAGCGCTATGTCTCCCGCGTCCTCTCCGAGGTCCGCCACTTTGTCGGCCCCTGCCGAAAGGCCGGCGAGACGAGCGACGCCCCGCGACGGGTCCAGAGCGTCCTGGTCGTCGACGACGGCTCGACCGACGGCACGCCGATGGAGCTCGCGAAGCATCGCGTCGAGGTGATCCGCCACGCCGAGAACCGCGGCTACGGCCGCTCGATGCAGGACATGCTGCGGTGGGCGAGTTTCGACCGCTTCGACTGGCTTGTCACCATGGACTGCGACGAGCAGCATGAGCCGGCGTCGATCCCCGCCTTCATCGAGGCCATCGAGCGCGACGACGCCGATGTCATCAGCGGGTCGCGATACCTCCGACCGGCGCCGGGCGACGACCTTCCGCCGACCGATCGGCGGCTCATCAACGCCACGATCACCGAGGACATCCGCGCCCGACTCGGGCTGCATCTCACCGACAGCTTCTGCGGCTTCAAGGCCTATCGCGTCGCGGCCTGCGAGCGGCTCGCGCTCACCGTCGACGGCTACGACTTTCCGATGCAGTTCTGGCCACAGGCGGTCGCCCATCGCCTGCGCGTCACCGAGATTCCGATTCGGTTGATCTACAACGATCCGAACCGGAGTTTCGGCGGGCCGCTGAACGATCCGTCCGAGCGGCTGCGCGTCTACCGACAGACGATGCACCGCGAGATCCTCCGCTGCCGCGACCGGCTGCCCGCCACCGCGACCGAGGGCCTCACGCTGCGCGTCGAACGGGGTGATGCGGCGTGCTGCTGTCCGCGGCACGCCGACGACGCGAAGCCGCGCGACTGGACGACCTGCTCATGACCCTCGTCCGCACGAGTCGGCCCGCACGCGGAAGCTCGCTTGAGACACGCGTCGAGCCCGCCGCCGGAACGCTGCGCAGCGCCTGCGATGCGTTCCGCGAAGCCTCCCGCTCGACGATGGTCCTCGGCCGCTCGCTCGCCGAGTGGCAAGCGCTGTCCCGCGCCGCGGTGGCTCCGACGCTCCGCTCGTCGCCGACGCGGCAGGACGCCGGCCCGCTCGTTCTCACCGGACATCAGGCCGGCATCTGGCATGCGGGGATTCTCGCGAAGTGGTTCTTCGCCGAGGCGCTCGCCGAGGCGTGGGGCGGCGACTGCGCGGCCCTCGTCGTCGAACAGGATGTGAACGACGCCGGACTCGTCACGGTTCCGGCGCTCGAAGGCGCCGCCGGAAGCGAACGACTCGTCGCGGCGCCGCTGCCCGGAGCGCGCAGCGCGGCCCGTGGAGGCCCGACGGTCGCACGCCGGACCGTTCGCGTCGGTACGCTCGGCGGAGGCGGGCGCGCGTCGCCGCGCGTCGCGCCCATTCCCGAACTCGACCTCCGCGCCAACCGGATCGCGGAGACGATCAACGCCCACGCCGACCGACCGCATCTCGCGGCCCAAATGGCCGCGGCCAACGACGCGCTACTCGCCGGCGTCATGCGACGGGTCCCGCGCTCGATCGGTTCGCTTGCCCTCCTCGCGACGCCCTTCGGCGAGGCCCTCGTACGGGCGATGCGCGAGGATCCCGAACGCTGCGTCACCGCCTACAACAGCGCGCTCCACGAGGACCCGAGAGCGGCCCGACCGCTGCGCGCCGGCGAGCTGCCGCTCTGGAGCATCGCGTCGGGCGAGCGCCGGCCGGTCATGGCGGACGACACCGCCGATGCGCAGCGGATCCTCGCGCCGCGCGCGTTCCTCATGACGGCCATCGCCCGCGCGGTCCTCGCCGATTGTTTCGTCCACGGCACCGGCGGCGGACACTACGAACGGGTCACGGAGCGCTGGATGCGCGAGTGGCTTGGCATCGAGCTCGCCCCGATGGCGGTCGCCACCGCGACGCTGCGCCTTCCGCTTGACGGCTTCGTCCCGCAGGGTGGCGACTTCGATGGTTCGGACGAGGGCGCCGAACTGACCGCCGTCGATCTCCACCGCATCTCCTTCGATCCCGATGGCGCGGCCGCGGGCCCGCCGAGCGCGACGAAGGCCGCGTTCCTCGCCTCGATCGCTGCCGCTCCGCCGCGCTCGGCCGAGCGCCGCGCGCGTTACCGAGCGCTCCTCGCCCATCTGGCGGAGCGCCGCGCGGCCCATCGCGAGCGCCTCGAACGCCTGGCCGCGGGGCTGGCATCGACGCGAGAGCGAACGGCCTCGCTCGAGGTCGCCCGCAGCCGCGTCTGGCCGTGGGCGCTGCACGCGCCGGAGCGGCTTGACGAGCTCCGCGAAGCGATGCGCGCCCATGTCGGCGATGCCGCCCAGCCATCGCGCTCCCCGCCATCGTGATCGTCGACAGGCCGACGCCGGCCGACGCTCGGTCAACGAAGGCCGGTTCGACGGGGCGCCATCCGCCTGCGAAGATCGGTCCGCACGATGGCCAGCTCACCGGGACGCTCCTTCCTTCGGCCGATCCTCCACTGGCTCCACGCCGGCGGTTCGACGCGCGGATCCGCCATCGCCCGCGGCATCGGACTGATGCTCCTGGGCTGCCTCGTTCTGCTCTCGCCCTTCGTCTGGCTCTCGGCGATGCCGACGATCGTCGGCGTCATTCTGCTCATCGAGGGCCTCATCGAGGGCGCGGCGTCCCTGCGCGCCCGAGGACGCGGCGAGGGCGGCGCGCCCGCGCGAACGGGCGCGGTGAGCGCGGTCGTCTCACTGCTCGCCGCCGTGGTCTGCCTTGCGTTCGGTTCGCTCCTGGTCGGCATCGCGGTCATCGCGGTCGGAGCGCTCATCCTCGCCGATGGCGCCCAGCGACTCTGGCACGCTGCGCAGTCGATCGGCGCGCCGGGATGGGTCGCACGCACGGTCGGCGCCGGCCTGCTGATTCCCTTCGGTCTCGCCGTCCTCGTCGGATGGCCCTTCTCCGGCGCGGTCTCGATCGGACTGGCCCTCGGCGCTCGCCTCTTCGCCCACGGCTGGGCGGCCCTCGCGTCGCCCGCTGGAACAACGCCGACGGTCGAGGACTACGGCATTCCGGAGGGCCATCGCTTCGGATCGTGGCTGCTCGAGACGCTGCGCCGACGCGAGCACGCCCGCAGCGCGATCGACCGCCACTGGGTGCTGGTCCTCCTCCTCATCTTCTTCGCGATCCATGTCGGGCGCATGCAGTCATCGTGGACGGTCGTCGGACTGCTCTCGCCGCTGGTCGCGACGATCGGTGACGCGCTGGCCGCGGCGATCGTGGGCCTGGCGCTTCTCCTGCCGCTCGGCGCGGCGCTGCGCGGCTCGTTCGTTCCGCTCGAGCGCCGCTGCTGGCGCCGCAGCGCCGGGTGGGATGCGTCGCTTCCCGAAGGGCCGCGCGACCGCATCGTCGCGGTCTGGCTCGCACAGCGGGTCCGGCAGCGCCTCCGTCTCGCCGCCGCGGCCGCATCGCCGCGCGGCGCGTTCGCCTACGGATTGCGCTCGGGCCTCCCCGCGGTCGCGGTGGTGATCGCGACGCATCCGATCTGGGGATTCTCGTGGTACTTCAATTCCGAAAATTGGGTCACCGCGGTCTGGGAACGCGTGACCGAGCTGCGCGTCGATGCCTGGCGCGGGGCGATGACCGCCGCGACCGACACGGGTGGCGACGATGCCTTCGCCATTCGGCCTCCAGGCACCGAGGGTGACTTCAGCTTCATCGTCATCGGTGATCCCGGCGAGGGCGACGCCTCGCAGCTCATTCTGAAGGATCGCATCCAGGAGCTCGGCGCGCGGGAGGACATTCGCTTTCTCGTCATCTCCTCGGATGTCGTGTATCCCGCCGGCGAGATGAAGGATTATGAAGCGAACTTCTTCCTGCCCTTCAAGGGATTCGCGAAGCCGATCGTCGCGATCCCGGGCAACCACGACTGGTATGACGCGCTCGACGCCTTTGCCGCGGTGTTCTTTCCGCCGGACGCTGCGCGGGCCGCGCTCAGGGCGCGCCGCGAGGCCGACCACGGTCTCACATCGACCACGGCGGCGCGGGCGGAGTCGCTCATCGCCGACGCAGAGCGACTGCGCGAGGCATACGCAATCGATGCCGCCCACCAGCGCGCGCCCTATTTCGAGCTGCAGACCGAGCGATTCGCCCTCATCGCGATCGACACCGGGATTCTCCGAACGCTCGATGAGCGGCAGTGGGCGTGGCTCGAGGAGTCGCTCGAACGGGCGAAGGGCAAGTTTCTCATGGCCCTCGTCGGCCACCCGATCTTCGCGGCCGGCGCGCTGCAGGCGACCGACGGCGACTTCGCGCGGCTTCGCGCGATGCTGAAGGCCTCGAACGCCCGAATCGTCATGGGCGGCGACACGCACGACCTCGAGCTCTATCGCGAGCCCGGCATCACGCCGGACGACGCGCCGACCCTGCATGTCGTGAACGGCGGCGGCGGCGCGTACCTGAGCATCGGAACCGCCCTGATGGACCCGACCCGTTCCGTCCTTCCCGACTGGGCCTGCTACCCGAGCCGCGAGGCGCTCGTGGCGAAGCTCGACGCGCAGACGCCGGCGTGGAAGTGGCCGATCTGGCTCTGGACGCGCGACTGGGGCGCCTGGCCATCGAATGCGGAGACGCTCTCGGCGGCCTTCGACTTCAACGGCGCCCCGTTCTTCCAGAGCTTCGTCGAGGTGCGCGTCGAGCCGTCGCGTCACCGGGTCACGCTGATTCCGCACGGTGCGCGCGGACCGCTCCGATGGGCCGAGCTGGGTCGCTTCGGGGCGATCATGCCGGCCGGCGCCGACCCGGGATCCGAGGCCGCGATCGAGCTTCCCTGGTGACGCGTCGGGGGCGACGCACGACGCGTCCGTCACACGATCCTTACGCCGCGCACACACTTCGCTCGACGGGCGCGAACCGGCTCCCTACCCTTCCGACCCTCATGTCCTGTCCGCCCCGCGCTTCCTCTTCCGACTCCGCCCGCGCCGTCCAGCCGGAGCGCGAGTCCTCCGAATCCTCGCTCATTCCGATCGGATCGCCGGCGCCGCCCTTCTCGCTGCGCGACAGCCGCGGCCGATCGCACGCCCTCGTCTCCCTGCGCGGCTCGACGGTCGTCCTCTACTTCTATCCGAAGGACTCGAGCGCCGCGTGCACCGAGCAGGCCTGCGCCTTCGAGGCCCGCCGTCCGTCGCTTCGCCGCAAGGGCATCGTCCTGCTCGGCGTCTCGCCCGATCCGGCCCCGTCGCACGCCCGATTCGCCGAGGCCAACGACCTGCATTTCCCGCTCCTCATCGACGAGCGCGACGTGGACGGCACGCCGCTCACCTGCGAGCGGTACGGCGTGTGGCAGCGGAAGACGATGTACGGAAAGGCCTACATGGGCGTCGTGCGCACGACCTACATCATCGACCCGCGCGGATTCGTCACGCACCGCTTCGATGCGGTGAAGGTGAAGGGCCATGTCGATGCGGTGCTCGCCGCGCTCGGACTCGAGACCCCGAGCGTCACGCGTCCGGTGCCTGTTCGACGGCCGGGTCGAACGCCGCAAAAAGCGACGCGGTAAGCAGGATCGCGAGCAATGACTCGACGAGCAGCGTGGCGGCGACGGCGAGTCCGATGACCGGGAGCGGCGCCTCCGCGGCCGCGTGCAGCGCGAAGCCGACGCCGGCGGCCCCCGCGACGCCGAGGCCGAGGACGAGCATCTTCAGGAATTGGCCGACGATGCCGCCGAGCGAGAACTGCATGCCGGGCCCGCGCGACGGACGCATCGGCCAGAGGAGGAACGCGCTGTTCTCGAGCGAGGCGTTCAGCAGGTTGAGCCCGAAGAGCGTCGGCAGAAAGGCGAGCGCCGTCGTGATGCCGAGCGGCGAGCCGAATCCGACGAAGAGCGCGACCGGGACCTGAAGCAGGGTCACGAGAAGCGCGGGCGTGCCGCACTGGGCAAGCGCGACGGCCCACGCCGGCACCGGCAGTGCCTTGAGGACATCCATGCGGTCGACATCGGCGCGAAAATCGAGCCGGAGCACCTGCGGCAGGAAGAGACTCATGTAGCCGAGGGCGATCCAGCCGATCGCGTCCAGCGGGCCGCCGCCGGCGGCATCGGCCTCGCTCCCGCCGCGCGAGCTTCGCATGATCACCATCGGGAGGGCGACGATCGCGACCAGCACCGCCACCGCGATGAGCCCGCGCACGCCCTGCCGGATTCCGGCGAGAAGCGAGCGCCAGACGAGCGGGCCGATGCCCGCGAGCCTCGGCGGCGCGGGCAGGCGGAGTCGGGCGAGACCGACGCCGGCGGGAAGTCCGCCGGCCCTGCGCACCTCCTCGACCTTCGCGGCGAGGCGCTCGCTCGACTCGGCTCCGGCCTCGAGCCAGTTCGCGTCGAGTCGGAGGATCGCGACGACGAGGAAGAAGTTCATCGCGAGGGCGATCCCCAATGGAACCGCCGCACCGGGCAGGAGCGACGGAGCGCTCATGATCGCTGCGAAGGGGCGGCCGGGCGCCGCGAGCACCGCGCCGAGCGGCGAGTTCGCGAAGGCCGCGAGGGTCTCCAGCGGTCCGGCGTCCTCGAGCGAGCGCGAAACCCAGTAGGAGCCGCCGAGCACCGCGAGCAGGATCAGCGAGCCGCCGGCGAGTCGCCAGCGCCGGAAGCGCTCGCTGCCGACGATCTGGCCGCAGAGCGCGAGCGCAAGCGAGAGCAGGTGCACGAACCAGAAGGCGAGCAGCACGCCGATCCAGAGCGCCCACCAGCTCTCGGCGACCCGGCGCATCCAGTACGCGACCAGCAGCGAGCCGAAGAGGATCGGTACGGCGCGCTGGGCGAGCTTGAAGAGCAGGAGCTGGCGTCGCGTGAAGGGCGCGGGGAAGAGGAAGTCGACCTCCGCCGGCAGGAAGGCGAATGCCATGTCGCCCGATCCGCGCACGAGCGACAGGAGCGCGAAGCCGAGGATCCCGAGCGGAAGAAGCCCGAGCATCCGGTCGCGCGCGAGCTTCGAGGCCTCGATCTCCGCCGCACTCGGCGTGCGCACCGAATCGATGAGCGCCGGCACGAGCATCATGCAGACGACGAAGATCACGCCGACCAGGGCGACGATGCCCTTCGGCGTGCGCACCGCGCGGAAGAGGCCGCGCAGGACGCCCTTCGCACGCAGCCAGGTCAGCAGCAGGAGCGGCGCGGGCAAGAGGCTCATGGGGCCTCGGGCCGCGGCGGCGGCGGCGGGGACTGCGGCGCGGCCGCGGTGGCTCGGAAGAAGACCTCCTCGAGCGACGCGTCACCGAAGCTTGCCCGCGCCTCCTCGACGGATCCGGCGAAGCGGCGGACGCCCCGATCGAGGATGAGAAGGTGCGTCGTGAGATCCTCGACGAGCGCGAGCAGGTGGGAGCTGACGAGGAGGGCCGCGCCCGCGGCGGCACACTCGCGCATCGACTGCTTCAGCGTGCGAATCCCGAGGGGATCGAGTCCGGTCATCGGCTCGTCGAACATGAGCAAGCGCGGCTCGTGCAGGTAGGCACAGCAGATCGCGAGCTTCTGCCGCATGCCGCGGGACAGCTCGCGGGCGAGCGCCCGGCGCTTCGGCGTGAGCTCGAAGCGGTCCAGGAGCGCATCGGCTCGCTCCCGCCACGCGGACACGCCGTAGATCGACGCGGTGAACTGGAGGTGTTCGTCGACCGTGAGGGCGTCGAAGAGCTTGGGATCGTCCGGCACATACGCAAGCTGCCGCTTGGCGGCGACCGGATCGGCGACGACATCATGCCCACCGATCCGAAGCGAGCCGGCCGACGGCGGAATGATCCCCGCGATCGCCCGCATCGTGGTGGTCTTGCCCGCGCCGTTCGGCCCGACCAGACCGACGATCTGGCCGGCCTCGACGCGCACGCAGAGCCCCTGCACGGCGACGAGCGCACCATATGCCTTGGTGTAGCCGTCGACCTCGAGGATGGTGGGCGAAGGGTCGGGCACGCGTGACGCCGCCGGCGAGGGACGCTCCCATGGCGTCCGGATCCGGCAGCGTAGCGACTCCCGCTTGGTATTCTCGTCGTATGTCGATCGATCGAAACGGCCATGGCGAGCGTGAACGCACCCCTGCCTCGCAGGGGGCGGCGCGAAGCGCGTCAGCGTCCTCGGGCGCCGCGGGTATCCGCTGGTTCGCGGACGCGACGCCCGCGCAGAAGCACGCGGCGGTCCACGCCCTCATCGCCGTCGCGACCGGCGACGGCATGCTCAAGCCCTCCGAGAAGACCGCGATCGCCGACGCCTGTGAACGGCTCGGCGTGAGCTCCGTCGAGGTCGCGGCGGCCCTCGCCCAGTCGATGCCGACGAGCGTCGAGCCCCCGCAGCATCCGAAGGCCCGGATGCAGCTCATGCTGGACTGCGCGGCGGTCATGGTCGCCGATCACCGGATCGACGACCGCGAACTGGCGGTGCTCCTCATGGTCGGCAAGTCGCTCGGATATTCCCCGGACCAGGTCGCCGATGTCGCCGCGAAGGTCACCCAGGCCCTCGCGTCCTCGCAGCGCCGCCAAGCCCTGATCGAGCGCGTGCTCGACGAGATGGGTTGATACGACAGCGCCGGATCAGCGCAATCGCTCGGTGATCTCGCGCCGGCCCATCGTCAGGATGTGACCGAGCGCGCAGCCGCCGCATCCGCAGGGGCCGGGCAGCGCCGCGTATCTGTACACGCCGAGCGCCGGAGGGCGCCGCTCGGCTTCGCCCCACGCGATGGATGCCGGAAGTTCGGGCAGCTCGAATCGGGTGCGTGCGTCCTTCGTGGCGTCCGCGCGATAGATGCTCACACCGTCCTTGATCGTCTCGCGGACGACGAGATCGCCGAGGAGCTCGATGTCGACCGCGAAGGGATCCGCGGAGAGCACCACGAAATCCGCGACCTTGCCGACCTCGATCGAGCCCTTCGTCCGCTCCTCGAAGTGCTGGTACGCGGCCCAGATCGTCAGGCTCCGCAGGGCGTCGGCGACGCCGATCCGCTCATCCGCGCCGAGGATGTCGCCGCTGCGCGTGCGGCGCGTCACGACCGAGGAAAGCACGCGGATCGCGCTCGGCTGGGCGACGGGCGAGTCGTGGTGCTGCGTGAACATGATCCCGCGCCGGAGCGCGGAGTTCGCCGGCGAGATCCGCTCGGCGCGGACCGGTCCGAGCGTCTCGTCCCGATGCCAGTCGCCCCAATAGAAGCAGTGCATGCCGAAGAACGAGGGCATCACGCCGAGCTCGCGCATCGCGTCGAGCTGGTCGAGCCGCGCCGTCTGGGCATGGATCGCGACGCTTCGACGGTCGGCCATGCCATGCTTCGCAACCGCGTCGCGCACCGCGGAAAGGTACTGGTCGATCGCGGCGTCGCCGTTGCAGTGGGCGAGCACCTGCCAGCCGTTGGCGTAGGCCTTGTCGACCTTCGCGGCGATCACCTTGTCGGGCAGCGTCTCGTATCCGCGGTAGTTCGTCGCCGCTCCGGGCGGCGGCTTCCGGTAGGGCTGGGTGAGATAGCCGGTCTTGCCCTGAATCGAGCCGTCCAGGTTGAGCTTCACGCCGCCGATGCGATAGCGATTGCGATAGGTCCGCGCATACCAATCGGTCTTCATCTCCGGCGGCTCGTCGGTGAAGATCATGTCGAGGTAGGAGACGACATCGATGCGCATCTGCCCCGCTTCGGCGAGCCGCACGAAGCTGCCGTGCGCGGGGCCCGTCGCCCGTCCCTCCTGGGCCGTGGTGAACCCATGACGGATGTACATCTCCTGCCCCATCAACGCGAGCTGGGCGAACTGCTCGGGGTCAAGCCGCGGGAAGATCTTCATCGCGCCGAGCATGAAGGCCGTCTCCTCGAGGACGCCGTTCGGCGTCTTCCCGTCGGCCTCGCGGCGGATCACGCCTCCCTGCGGATCGGGGGTGTCCGCCGTGATGCCGGCGAGTTCCAGCGCCTTCGTGTTCATCGCCCCGAGGTGACAGGACTGGTGAATCAGGAGAATCGGGACCTCGGTCGACACCGCGTCGAGGTCGGCGCGGGTCGGGTGGCGCTGCTCGACGATCTGGGCGTCGTCGTACCCGAAGCCCATGATCATGTTGAACCGCCGAGCGATCTCCGTCGTCGCGTACGCCCGCAGCAACTCCTGGATGCTCGCGATCGAGTTCCCCTCGCCGTCCGGCGCGGGCAGCAGATTCGCCGACGCCGCCTGCACGCCGGAGGTGAAGACATGGCCGTGGGCGTCGATGAATCCGGGCAGCAGCGCCTGGCCCGCCAGATCGATCACCCGCGTGGACGCGCCGCGCAGGCGGTCGACCTCGACCTTCGTACCGACCGCGACGATGATGCCGTCGCGCACCGCGACGGCCTCCGCGCGCATCGCGCCGTCCCGCATCGTGATGATCGAACCGCCGCTGTAGATCGCGTCCGCTGCCGGCTCATCGGCCGTCGGGAGCGTGACCGCCATCGAGCCGACGGCCGTCACACAGGTTGCGCAGAGAAGGGCGACGCCGGAGCGCCAACGGGCGACGATTGCAAGCATCAGGCTGACTCCCACGAGCGGACCGCGACGGGCAGGCAACGGGCGACGGCGGCTCGACGACGGACTGTACCGCCCGGGATCGCCGAGCGCCGTGATGCGCGACAGACTGGTACCGTGCGACGACGGTCGGATCACGCCGATCGCCCGAGACCCCCATGCACGCACCTGATGCACCTGAACGAGATCCACACGACGAGCGAGCGACCGCCGCGGGCGGCGGCGACAACACGGCGGAGCTCGGACGGGATGCCGGCGGCCTCGCGGATGACCTGCTTCATCCGCTGCCCGTCGAGGTGCCCGGAAGCCTGATCGGCCCCTACCGGCTCGTGCGGCAGATCGGCGAGGGCGGCTTCGGGTCGGTGTTTCTCGCCGAGCAGGAGGTCCCCGTCCGTCGCTCGGTCGCGATCAAGGTCGTGAAGCTCGGCATGGACACGCGGCAGGTCGTCGCTCGCTTCGAGATGGAGCGACAGACGCTGGCCCTCATGGAGCATCCGAACATCGCCCGCGTCCTCGACGCCGGAACGACCGCGTCGGGCCGCCCCTACTTCGTGATGGAGCTGGTGAAGGGCGAGCCGATCGTCGCGTACTGCGACCGGAACGGCCTGAGCGTGCGGGAACGGATCGAACTGGTCGTCGATGTCTGTCGGGCGGTGCAGCATGCCCACACGAAGGGCATCCTCCATCGGGACATCAAGCCCTCGAACATCCTGATCGCCGTGCAGGACGGACGCCCGACGGCGAAGGTCATCGACTTCGGCATCGCCAAGGCGACCGGACTGAGCGAATCGGGACGCGGCGGCCTGGCCATCACCGAACAGCGGCAGCTCATCGGCACGCCCGAGTACATGAGTCCGGAGCAGGCCGAGGGCTCGCTCGATATCGATACGCGAACGGACATCTATTCGATCGGCGTGCTGCTCTACGAGCTGCTCACCGGCACGACGCCCTTCAGCGCGGCGGAGCTCCGGTCGGCGGCGCTCGGCGAGATTCAGCGGATCATCCGCGAGGTCGATCCGCCGCGGCCGAGCACGCGGCTCTCGCGCAGCGGCCAGACCCTGAGCGAGATCGCGGCCCGCCGCCGCGCCGAGCCGGAGACGCTCAACGCGACGATCCGCGGCGAACTCGACTGGATCGTCATGAAGGCGCTCGAGAAGGACCGCACGCGGCGGTACGCGAGCGCGAACGACCTCGCCGAGGACATTCGACGCCACCTCGACGGAGAGGCCGTGCTCGCCGCGCCGCCGAGCCGCGCGTATCGGCTCCGCAAGCTCGTCCGCCGGCACCGCGTCGGCGTCGGCGCCGCATCGGCGGTGCTCACCGCGATCATCGTCGGCGCCGTCGCGTTCGCGTGGCAGGCGCGGGTCGCCCGCGCGGAGCGCGATCGCGCTCTCCTCGCCGAGGCCGATCAGCGCCTGCGTGCGGCGGAACTGCGTGCCGTCGCCGAGTTCCAGGCGACGATGCTGAGCCGCATCGATGTCGCCGCGGCCGGCGCGCGGCTCCTCGACGGCCTGCGCGTTGACTTCGTCGAGTCGCTCGCCGATCCGCTCGGCTTCGGACCGCTGACGGACGCGGAGCGAGCCGAGCGCCAGCGCGCGTTCGAGTCGGACCTGCGTCGGCTCAACGGCACCGACGCCGCCGCGGAGCTGATCCGCACCACGCTCCTCCGCCCCGCGATCGATGCCGTCGACGCCGAATTCTCCGCGCAGCCGCTCGTTGACGCGGCGCTTCGGCACACGCTCGCCCAGACCCATCTCGCGCTCGGCCGGGCCGACGAGGCGCTGCCGCTCGCGACGCGAGCCCACGCGATCCGTCTCGAGCGGCTCGGCGAGCGGGATCGCGACACGCTCCGTTCGCTCGAGACGCTCGCCGCGATCGGTGACGCGCTCGGCAACGCGGCGGAGTCGACCGACCGCCATCGCATCGTCTACGAGACACGGCTGGACGCCTTCGGGCCCGACGATCCCGAGACGCTCACCGCGATGGGCAACTTCGGCAACTCGCTCCGGGCCCAGGGGGCGTTCGATCGCGCCGAGCCGCTGCTCATCGAGGCCCTCGCCGGCCAGCGGCGAGTGCGCGGAAACGAGGCCCGAGACACGCTCGTCGCGATGAACACGCTCGGCTTCCTGCATGTGATGCGCGGCGAACTCGCGGCCACGAAATCGCTCTGGAGCGAGGCCTACGAGACGGGACGCCGAGCCCTCGGAGAGGACGATCCCGATGTCGTCATCTGGTGCCAGAATCTCGCCGGCGTCCTGCAGGGACTCGGCGAGCTGACCGAGGCCGAGCGGCTCTACCGCGAGGCGCTCGAGCGGTACCGCCGGTTGCGCGGCGCCGATCACCCGTCGACGATCGTCGTGCTCGGAGGCCTTGGCGGCAACCTTCTCCAGCAGGCCCGCTTCGCCGACGCCGAACCGATCCTGCGTGAGGTCTACGAGCGTTCGCTCGCGACCCACGGCCCCGACCACCAGTCCACGCTCGTCGCACAGACCGCGCTCGGCTCGCTGCTGACCCGCATGGAGCGGAGCGCCGAGTCGGAGCCGATCCTGCGCGCGGCGATGCTCGGCTGGAAGCGAACCGCCGGCGACGATCGGGCCGAGACGATCAACGCGAGCGACGTGCTCGCCCGGGCGCTGCTCGGCAACGGCCGCTACGACGAGTCCGCCGCCCTCGCCCGCGAGACGGCCGAGCGTTCCCGACGGGCGTTGGGGCCGGATCATCCGCAGACCCTGACGGTCCTCCTGAACGCGGGGAACGCCCTGCTCGCGATGCGCCGCCCGAGTGACGCCGAGCCGCTTCTCGTCGCCGCGCTCGAGGCTCGGCAACGCATCTCCGGGGACGACCATCGCGAGACGATCCTCGCCCGAAGCAACATGGGCATCCTCCGCGAGCAGCAGGGACGACTCGACGAGGCCGAGCGCATCCAGCGCGAGGCCCTCGAGCGCGCCCGTCGCGTCTTCGGCGAGGACCATCCCTCCACGCTCAACGCCACGGTGCACCTCGCGAGCGTCCTCCGCAAGTCCGGTCGGGCGGGCGATGCGGAATCGCTTCTGCAGACGGTGCGAAGCGCGGTCGACAGGCGCTTTCCCGCGGACGGGATGAGCAGGGCGATCTATCGATATCAACTCGGGCGCGCGCTGGCCGATCTCGGGCGCAGCGCCGAGGCCCACGCGGAACTCCTGCCCGGCGTCGAGCGGATCGTCGCCGCGCCCGGCACCTCGGCCGCGTTCCGCGCCGAGTGCGTGGAGGCGATGGCCGCGTGCCTCGAAGCGTGGGCGGCCGCGGAGACCGACGCCGCCATCCGCGACGAGCGCATGACCGCGGCGGCGGCCTGGCGTGCGCGGGTGCCGGCGGAGTCCGCCGGCGACCGCTAGCGGACGCAGCCCGTCACGGTCCGCGCCGCTCGCCCATCCACGCCACGATGCGGGCTTCGGTCCATGCGTAGAACGGGTTGTAGCGCATGCGCATGAGAAGCGATGGCGAAATGGTCAGCACGCCGCTCTCGCCGCGGATCGACAGCGTTCCGAGCGGAAGCTTCACCGGCTCGCTCGCGCTGCCAAGGCCGTAGACGGGATCGTCCGGAGCGATCGGGATCGCGACATGCGAGAGGCTGAAGACGCCCTCCGGCCACGCGACGCCGATCGGCGCATCCGCCGTGATGCGGGTCTCCCCCGCCTCCCGGACGAAGGTGCGGGCGATGAGCGATGGGTCCTCCGGCGACCGCTGGGTCACGAGGGTGAGCGCGAAGGGAATCTCGCGGCGATCGAGCCGCGGCCGGATGACCGACTCGAAGCCGCGGTTGATGAGGCCGTCGAGGAGCGCGTCGCGGCGGACATCGAAGAGGAGAAGCTCGCTGCGGCCCGCCGGAAGGCGACTGAGGAGGACATCGATCGTGCGCTCCACGAGGACCGTCGAGTCGACGACGGACTGCACGGCGAGCACCTGCGGAAAGCGCTCGAGCGAACCGGACGCGGCGAGCGTCGCGAGCCGCTCGTCGATGTGCCGCGTGAAGCGATGCGCCTGGAGGCTCGCGTTCGTCGGCCAGGACGAATACTTAAACGGATCGATCTCCGGCTCGATGCCGCTCCACGCGAGCTTCGGTTCGCCCGACAGGCCGGCGACGAGCGGAAAGAGCGTCGTGAACTCGGCGAGCGGCGTGATCCCGATCATCGGCGACAGCAGGACGATGCCGTCGGGTTCGGGCATGCGCGACGACGACGCGGCGTCGCCCGACGCGGCGGCGGCCTCCATCGCATATTCGACGGCGAGCGCACCGCCGTTGGAGTAGCCGACCATGAGAAGCGGCAGGTCCGACGGCACGCGCTCGCGAAGCCCGCGCATCGCCACGCGCACCGCCGCCGTCCAGTCCTCCCACGCCGCTTCCGAAAGCGCCCGGGGACAGGTGCCGTGCCCGGGCACGCGCAGCCCGATGACCGTGTATCCGGCGCGGTGCAGCGTCTCGCCGAGCCGTCGCAACGAGTAGGGCGAATCGGAGAGCCCATGGACGAGGAGCGCCCCGCCGATCGGTCGCTCGGCGGTGAGCACGAAGGTCCGGTTCCAGTTGCGCTCGAAGAGCCCTGCGGGATGGGAGCGCGAACCGCGCGTGAAACGGCAGAAACTCCCGGCGGAATCGCCCGACCAGCCTCCGTCGACGAGGGCGTCGAGCTCGGCGAAGACGCGATCCTCCTGCCGGAGGTAATCCTCGAAGGCGTAGCCCGCCTCGTCGTGCGCGGCGCGGAACTCCGACGCTGGTGCGTCACGATGCCAGCCGCGCAGGTCGGGAAGGGTGCGGGCCAGGCGCGTCCAGCCGAAGACGAGCCCGCCGAGGGCGGTGATCACCGCGACGACGAGCGTGAGAGAACCCCAGAGCGCGATGCGCCGAACGCGTCGCGACCACTGTCCCCGAGCGCGGCGCTCCGTGTCCATGGCGCGATCATAACGGGGTGCATGTGGGCGCGGCGTCGCGTCGCGCCTCAGCGGGCCGGGGCGATGAGCCGCGCGAGCATCTTGGCGAGGGCGTCGACCTCGATGTGCACGGCGTCGCCGACGGCTCGATCGCCCAAGGTCGTTCGGGCGAGCGTTTCGGGAATGAGGCAGACATCGAGGGTGCGGTCCGCGTCGCTGAGCGCGGCGACGGTGAGCGAGACGCCATCGATCGCGATGGAGCCCTTGTCGTGGACGAACCGGTGGAGCTCCGCCGGAATCGCGACCCGCACCCGCCATTCGCCGCCGGAGGTCTCGATCGCAACGATCCGCCCGAGTCCATCGACATGTCCCTGAACGATGTGGCCGCCCAGCAGGGTCGCCGGCGTGACCGATCGCTCGAGATTCACCCGATGCCCGACCGCGAGACCGCCGAGCGCCGTCACCCGAAGGGTCTGATGGATGACATCGAACCGGAGCGTCCGCTCAACCGCGGTGCCGCTCTCCGCCCCCGCCGCAGGTGACTGCCCGATGGCCGCGAGGGTCAGGCAGCAGCCGCTGACGGAAATCGACTCCCCCAACTGGAGCGGCATCTGCCAGGGCGACCAGAGCGGCTGGTGCGGTGACTTCGACGCAGCTTCGCCGGCCCCCGGCGGGGTCCCGAGGGGAGGGGAATGTGCCGGATGCGCACCGTTCCCTCCGTCGGGCCATGCCCCGACGGAGACGACGAGCGACGCGCCGACCGGCGTTTCGCGTCGTTCGGCGATTCGCCCGACATGCTGCACAAGACCGGTGAACATGCGTGCAGGCTACTGGCTCCGAGCATCCCGTGGCGCGACGGAGCCCGCCGCTCGCGTCCGCGGCATCCGCCAATCCGGCGTTCCGCTTCTTGACGCTTCCGCTTGGGTCCCGCGATACTCCACGGTTCGCCGGTTCGAGCCCGAATCGGTCCCGGAACCGGAGCCGCCTCACGATGACCTCTCGTCGCCCGCTTGCCCTTGCCGCCCTGTCGACGCTCGCTCTCTCGGCTTCGGCCCTGACGGCCGCCTCGACGCCAGCCGATCAGTCGGGCGGGCTCACCGCCGAGAACCGGGCACGCCTCGAGGCGGTCGCGGCGAAGGTGGAGAGCGAGTTCATCATCGGCCCGGCCGCCGCGGGCGAACTCGGCTACCGCATCGTCTGGCAGGCCAGCCTGCCGCTCATCCGCGGCGCCGCCTTCAAGCACACGCACCTCGCGGGCGACGCGATCTTCGCGATCGACGCCTCCAACAATGTCGCCCGTCTCCGTCCGAGTGATGGCCAGCAGATCTGGCGCGTCGGCGTCGGCAGCCCGGTGGACATCTTCCGCGGCATCGACTGGATCGAGACGCCGACCGTCACCGGCGCCGGCCCCAACCGGCAGACGAGCGTGGAGCCCCGCGTCTACATCTCGACCGACACCGAGTGCTTCGTCCTCGATGGCGCGACCGGATCGATCGCGAAGCGCCAGGACTTCAACAAGCTGCCGACCACGAAGCCGCTCAACATCGGGAAGTTCCTGATCTACGGCACGCTCGGCGGCCAGATCGTCTGGCATCACGCGATCGTCGGCCAGGAGTGGCGGGCGAACTCGCTCGACAGCACCGTGCGCGGCACCCTCGCGAACGCGAAGGGCATGGTCATCGCCGCAAGCGATCGCGGCATGGTCCTCGCGCTCGATCAGGACAACGCCAGCCGTCGCTGGGCGCGTCAGACCTTCGGCGGCGTGCTGGCCGCGCCGGCGGTGAACGACACCGGCGTCTTCATCGCCTCGCTCGACCAGTACCTCTGGGCGTTCGATCTCCGCAGCGGCGAGACCAAGTGGAAGTACTTCACGCAGAGCCCGCTCAAGACCCAGCCCTTCGCGATCGCCGATGTCGTCCTGCAGTTCGTGCCCGGTGAGGGCCTCGTCTGCTTCAACGCCGACTCGACGAAGATCGACGGCGAGGTGCGCTGGCGGAACGCGACCGTGGCCGGCGTGCCGATCGGCATGATCGCCACGAGCGGCGGCGACCGGATCGTCCTCTGGGAGCAGTCGAGCCGGACGATGACCCTCGTTGACCCGAACCTCGGCAGCTCGGACCGCGTCTACAGCTTCCCGAAGGCTGCGGAGCTCGAACTCGTCCGCTCCGGGCCCTTCGCCGGCGACTTCTTCGCCACCTCCGAGGATGGCCGCATCCTCCGCCTGAGCCCGCGCTTCGCCCGCACCGCCGAGGCGATCGACGAGAAGCCGGCGACGCCGAGCGAGCCGCCGCTCTCGATTCCGCTCGAGGCCTCGGGCAACTGACCCTCGTCCCGCCGCGGGACGATTTCGCACTACCCTGCACGCATGACTGCACCCATCCGCATCCGGCGGGCGCTGCTATCGGTCTCGGACAAGACCGACCTCGTCCCCTTCGCCCGCGCCTTGGTCGATCTCGGCGTCGAACTGGTTTCGACCGGCGGGACGGCCGCAGCCCTTCAGGCGGCCGGCGTTCCGGTCATCCCGATCGAGAAGCTCACCGGTTTCCCCGAGATCATGGATGGCCGGGTGAAGACGCTCCATCCCGCGGTGCATGGGGGCCTCCTCCACCGCCGCGACAACGCGACCCATGTCGAGCAGGCGAAGACGCACGGCATCCCGGCCATCGATCTCGTCTGCGTGAACCTCTATCCCTTCGAGCGCACGATCCGCAAGGAAGGCGTGACGGAAGAGGAGGCGATCGAGAACATCGACATCGGCGGCCCGTCGATGCTGCGGTCGGCGGCGAAGAACCACGCCTTCGTCACGGTCGTCACGAGTTCGTCGCAGTACGACCGGGTCATCGCCGAGATGCGGAAGTCCGAGGGATGCACATCGCTTGAGCTGCGCCGCGAGTGCGCCGCCGCCGCGTTCAGCCGGACCGCCGAGTACGACAGTGCGATCGCCGCGTGGATGGGCGTCGGCAGCGTGCCGGGCGGCGGCGGACCGAGCTCCGATCTCTTCCCCGAGGTGCTGCGGCAGACGCATGTCGCCCATCAGGAGCTCCGCTACGGCGAGAACCCGCACCAGCGGGCCGCGGTCTACCGCGATCCCGACTCCAACGAGCCGAGCGTCATCACCGCCGAACTCCTCGCCGGCAAGCCGCTCAGCTACAACAACCTGCTCGACGCTGCGGCGGCCCTCGAACTCGTTCAGGACCTGCGCGACCTCTTCCCCGGACAGGTTGCGGCGACGGTGGTGAAGCACACGAATCCCTGCGGCGCGGCCGTCGCGGGTGACGCCCGTGACGCCTTCGAACGGGCCTACGCGGGAGATCCGCTCGCCGCGTACGGCGGCATCGTGGCGATCTCCGGCGATGTGGACGAGTCCGCCGCCGCGGCGATCGTCGCCGGCGAGAAGTTCCTCGAGGTGATCGTCGCCCCGCGCTTCACCGACGGCGCGGTCCGCATGCTCGCCGAGCGCTGGAAGAACGCCCGGCTTCTGGCGACCGGATCGCTGCGCCCGGTGCCCGCGCGGGCGATGACCTTCCGCAGCGTTCCTGGCGGATTGCTCGCCCAGGAGCGGGACACGAAGGCCACGCTGGTCGAGGAGATGACCCTGGCCGCCGGCCCGACTCCCTCGGCCGCGATGAAGGCCGACGCGGCGTTCCTCATGACGGTCGCCAAGCACCTCAAGAGCAACGCGGTCTGCGTCGGTGCGGACCTTCAACTGCTCGGAGCCGGGGCCGGACAGATGGACCGGGTCGCAAGCTGCCGAAACGCCATCGAGAAGGCCGGCGAACGCCTGCGAAGCTCGGAACTCCGGCCGGTCGCGGCGAGCGACGCCTTCTTCCCCTTCAACGACGGCCCGCGGCTCCTCCTCGACGCCGGTGTCCGCTGCCTCATCCACCCGGGCGGCTCGAAGCGGGACCAGGACACCTTCGATCTCTGCCGCGAGCGGGGTGTCCCCTGCCTCGTGACCGGTGTCCGCCACTTCCGCCACTGAGGCGACGACCGCCCGAGCGTCGTCCGAGGCCGGTCCCGCTCGGCCGCTACACTCTCCGTCCCATGGCCGCCCCGACGCTCGACCACCCGTCTCTCCCGATTCTCAAGGCCGCCTTTCCCGGCGTGAAGTTCTTCGCAACGGAGTTCCGCGGCCAGACCACGGTCATCGTTCCGAAGGAGAAGGCCAAGGAAGTCGCCCGGTTCCTGCGGGACGAGCCCCAGTGCGCGTACAACTTCCTGAGCGATGTGACCGCCGTCGATTACCTCGGGTACCCGGTGAAGCAACTCGGCCGCTTCGGCGTGGTGTGGCTTCTCCTCAGCCACAAGCATGACCGTCGGCTGCACCTCAAGGTCTATGTCGATCCCTCGCTCGACACGACGGGCAACGCCGAAGACCCGGCCCTCGTGGTGGACTCGCTGACCGACATCTGGCCCGGCGCGGAGTGGACGGAGCGCGAGGTCTACGACATGTTCGGCATCCGCTTCCGCGGCCATCCCGACATGCGCCGGATCCTCCTCTGGAAGGACTTCCCCGGCTTCCCGCTCCGCAAGGACTATCCCCTCCGCGGCCGCGGCGAACGCGAGATGTACAAGGTCCTCGGCCGCGAATCGCGCTGAGCGGCTTTCGGGGCAGCGTTTTTTTCAACACAGAGGCACAGAGGACACAGAGGGCCGCAGAGACGATGAAAAGAAGGGGCTGCGCACCTCAGCCAAGTCGCGCAACCCTTTCTCTTTGCCTTCTCTGTGCAGCCTCTGTGTCGAATGGCATGAAGCGAAGCCCGCCCCGTGCGTAAGTACTTTTGCGGGGCGCGGT
>CAYNCG010000030.1:0-59818 GCA_964395845.1 uncultured Isosphaeraceae bacterium
GGCTTTGAACGCGGCCTTCTCAACGATCGACTTCTCAATCACCGTGCCGCTGATGGGCGAGTACAGCGTCACGCGGTCCGTCGTCTGCTTCTTCTCGACGAGGATCGTCACCTGCTCCTCGGTAAGTCCAAGCAAGCGAAGCCGGTTCTTGGCGACATCCACAAGCGGACCGCTGCCCCCGACACCGGCCCCGCTCTGAAGGGCGATCAGCAGTTCCTGCTGCGCCACGAGCAGTTCGGGGCTGTAGACCTCAGCGAGGTGGTCCCCGCTGCGGATCTCCACCCCCGTGAAGTTGACGAAGAGTCGCTCGGCGTATCCATCCACGCGCGTCGTGATTGTCGCCAGGGAGGATTCGTTGAACTCGATCCGGCCCACAGCGCGCAGCTCGCGAGCCAGCGGCCGATGCTCGACGGCCACCGTTTCCACGCTCGCCATCGCTAGCGCGTGCTCCGAAAGCTGGAGCGACGGCGCCTCGCCTGCGGCCGTGTTCGCTGAAGCCGCCGGGATGAGCGGCATCTCGCAGATGGGACAGTTGCCCGGCTGGTCCAGCCGAACCTGCGGGTGCATGGAGCAGGTCCAGACCTGCTTTGCGGCAGGTCCGGCGGTCGCGGTGGGGGAACCGCCGGATGCCGCCGGATGGGACGAGGTGCCGCGACCCAGCATGTAGCCGCCTGCGGCGAGTGCAAGGCCGATGAGCGCGAACAGAGCGAGACGCAGAGGACGTTTCATGGGCGAGCCTCCTTCGGGTCAGGTGAGCCCGAGGCGGGTGGGTTGGACGGCAGCATGGGAGCGCCCTCCGGAGCGGCGCCCGAGATGAGCAGCGAAATGGATGCGATGGACAGCTCTTGCTGGGTGCGGGCCTCGACCGCGGACAACTCAAACTCCAGTAGTTGGCGCTCGGCATCGATCACGTCCAGAAACGATGACCGCCCCGTCGAGTATCCCGTGCGAGCCGCCTCCAGGGACTGGCGTGCCCGCGGCAAGAGCGTCGTGCTGAAGAGCCCGGTATTACGGCTAGCCTCCCGGTACATGTAGAGCATCGACGCGAGCTCGGCCGCAAGGGAGATCTGCTCGGCGGTGAGTTTCGCCTCGGCCGAGCGCTTGTCGGCCTGCGCCGCGGCGATCTCGGCCGCGATTTTGTCCCGCCAGATCGGGAGCGTCATGCTCGCGGTGGGACGCCACATCACCGGGCTCGCTTTAACGTCCGCCTCGATGCCCACGCTGAAGTCCGGCACGCGGCTGGTGCGGGCCAGGTCGAGCATCGCCTCGCCGCGCCGGACATCCGCCTCCATCTGCCGCAGCGTGGGATTCTGAGCCGCCGCGATGGCAAGCACCTGGTCGGCGGGTGGGGGCGGCGACCCGGCCTCGAACGTCGCAGGCAGCGGGATTGACGCGTCGGTCGGGCTAAGGCCCAGGGCGGCGCGGAACTCCGCTTCGAGAACGCTCCGTGAGTCCTCCAAATTGGCGATGGTGTTGGCCAGTTGCACTCGGTCGATCTGCGCACGCAGTACGTCCTGCACGGTGCCCCGGCCGGCCCCGACTTGCTGCTGTGCTTGGGCTTCCACATCCGCGAGCAGCGCCAGCACATTCCGCTCGACCTGCAGCGTCTGCTCCAGGAAGTGCAGCCGCACGTACGCTGACTTGACGGCGAACGCCGCCCGCAGCACTTCGGACTCAAAGCCGAAGTAGCCAACGCGTGATTCCGCAGCGGCCACGTCGCCCGCGGCGCGGAGCTTCCCCGGACCCGGCAGGTCGATCATCAGCCCGGGCATGACGGTTTCGAGCACGTCGGTGATGTCGGCCTCGAAGGTGAGCCGGGGGTCCGGCAGCGAGCGAGCCGGCGTGATCCGCTCCACCGACGCCGCCCACGCGTAGTAGGCGGCTTCGACCCGCGGGTTGTTGAGCATGGCATAGCGCAGGTAGTCGGCGATGGTCGACTGTGCCGTCAGCGTGGGCAGCGTCGGATTGGCGTCGCCCGGGCGGTACACCGAGCGCACCGACTCGAGATCGGAGCGGGCCTGCCGCTCGGTCAATGTGGGCGTGCCCGCGCACCCGACCAAAGCCGAAGCCATCGCTGTTGCCGTCAGAACCGTGAAGTGTGATCGTGGCATCGTGAACCTCACTTGGCGGGAGCTTTGACTTCGCGAGACGACCAATGCATGTGGGCAATTTTCGGCGTTCCACCTTCATCGACCACGATGAACGTGATCGCCGCGGCGAATGTCCGGCGGGCGGCGTCCGGGCCGGCCGAGAAGGTGCCAACCTGGCGCACGATTGACGTCGAGCCGTGACGGGTCTCGGTCTCGGCCTTCGCGTTCCAGGCGTACCCGACAAGCTCTTTGAGTTCCGCCTTTAGGTGACCATCGCGGTACACCTCCCAGGTTCCTTCGTCGGCGCCGTTCTCAAGCACAGTCGCCTTGCCGTCAGCAAGGAAGAGCTTGTTCATGGCCGCGAGGTCGCCATTTGTCATTGCAGTCTGGAACTGCTTTGAGAGCAGAACCGCAGGCGACGTCGCATCCACCTTGACGTACTTGGCAAGGAACGCATCCTTCTCTGCCTCCGGCTTGGCGTCCCACTTTGCCTCGCAGCCGGGGCAGCAGAAGCCGATCGTGTGCCCCTTCCACGTGCGGGTGGGGGACTCTGGGTCTACCTCTTCACCCCTGATAGGGCAGCGGTCATTGACAGCCTTTGCTGGCTGCTTTGATGATGACGCTTGGGGGGCAGCCCCGTGGTCGTGACCGTAGCGGTCCGGCTGTGCCGCTATCGACATGACCGAGCCAGAGATCACAAGCGCAGAAACGACGAGTGTGCGAATAGGCATGGAACCTCCCTTGAAGGGAATGAGACGAAGTATCGCAGACGCCAAACAGCAACGAACTGGATTTGGATGGGTGCAGCGCAGGCCGAATGTGGCGGGCAGAGCCCGCGCGCGGCCTTTGGAGTGGCCGTTCGGCCGGTATCGCTACACGATGAGCGCGCAGTGCATGCGCAGCAGAGAAGTTGGCGGCCTGAACGCCCGCGAAAAGTCACGGAGGGCAACGAGATGGTGCACGTCCGGACTCAGGTCCGCGACCGAACTCCAGGTCAGGACAGCAACCGCGACGGGATCCGGCAACTCGACGGTCGTCTTCTCGACCGTGAGCATCTTCCCTTCATTCTTGTCGCACTTGCAGTCGTGCTTCTTCTCAGGTGTGGAAGGAGCCGGCGATTCACCGTCGGTTTGTGACCCATCGCCATGCTCGTGGCCGCCGTGGCAGTGGTGCTGTGCCACCTTGGTAACTGGCAGCTCTTCAGACGGGAGGGCACCGCCGCACGGGCGGCAACCACCGAGAAGGGACCGATAGTTGCAGCAGCAGAACGGAATTGCGACCACAAGGAGAATGGTCACTGCGAATCGGATTGGGCTACTGCCGGTCATCATACTACGGGGGAGTATATCCTTCATGTCGATGTACGGTCCACGAAACCTGCTGGTTTGAGGAACACCCTCTGCCGTTGCGAACGCGCAAAGATCGGGACTCGCTCCGCGTGGGCACGCTGGCCCGTGGATCAAGGGGCCTCCGGCCGCGCCACGGCTCTCAGCACGCCGAGAACTGCTTCGCGCCTATGAGTTGTCAATGTGGACCACAGAGACACCACTTCTGCGAGGGCTGAGTCCACGACGCCGAGCAGGACGCCGAGACGCCCCCAGTCGCGTTCCCGGATGGCCTGCAGAATCGCCGTATCTCCCGTAGAGTCAGCCTCTTCGGCCCCGTGGCGAAACGGCAGACGCAGCGGACTTAAAATCCGCGATCCCCTCAGAAGGATGTGTGGGTTCAAGTCCCACCGGGGCCATTGCACTCCCGCCGCCCGTCGGGCGTCAGCGGATCTCGATGCCGAAGGTCTTGGCGAGGAACGCGTAGATGTCCGCGGCCTCCTCGATGCGCTTGCTGGTCGGCTTGCCCGCGCCGTGGCCGGCGCGCTTCTCGACCCGCAGGAGAATCGGGTTCGTACAGCCGGCGACCTTCGCCTGCGACGCCTGCATGGCCGCCGCAAACTTGAAGCTGTGGGCGGGATAGACGCGATCGTCGTGGTCGCCGGTCGTGATGAGGGTCGGCGGGTAGCAGACTCCCTCACGGATGTTGTGGTAGGGCGAGTAGCCGTAGAGGACCTTGAACTCCTCGGGATTGTCGCTCGAGCCGTAGTCGCCGACCCAGCCCCAGCCGATCGTGAACTTCTGGAAGCGGAGCATGTCGAGGACACCGACCGCGGGCAGGCACGCCCCCCAGAGATCGGGCCGCTGGGTCATCACCGCGCCGACCAGGAGGCCGCCGTTGCTGCCCCCCTGCACCGCGAGGCGCTTCGGGCTCGTGTAGCCGTTCGCGACGAGCCACTCCCCCGCCGCGATGCAGTCGTCAAAGGTGTTCTGCTTGGTGAGGCGCATGCCGCCGCGCCGCCACTCGTCGCCGTACTCGCCGCCGCCGCGCAGGTTCGCCTCGACCCAGATGCCGCCCATCTCCAGCCACGCGCACTGCACCGGCGAGAAGTCCGGCGTGAGCGGAATGTTGAAGCCGCCGTAGCCGTAGAGGATCGTCGGATGGCTGCCGTCGAGCGTGATGTCCTTCCGGTGCGTGATGAAGAGCGGCACGCGGGTGCCGTCCTTGCTGGTGACGAAGACCTGCTTCGTCTCGTAGCGCGACCCGTCGAAGGGGGTCTTCGGCTCGCGGAAGACCTGTGAGTTGCCGGTGGCGAGGTCATAGCGATAGATCGACGGCGCGAGCGTGTAGCCGCTGATCGCGAAGAAGGTCTCGGTGTCCGTGCGTCGCCCGCCGAAGCCGCCCGCAGAGCAGATGCCCGGGAGCGGAACCTCGCCGATGCGGCGCCCCTGCAGATCATGGACGAGCACCACGCTCTTCGCGTCCTGCAGGTAGTTGCAGAAGAGGCGGTCGCCGACGATCGACGCCGACGAGAGCGTGTCCTTCGACTGCGGGATGATCTCCTTCCAGTTCGCCCGGTCGGGGCGCTCGACATCGATCGCCCAGACCCGGCCGCGCGGCGCGTCGAGATCGCTCTGGACATAGAGCACCGAGCCGTCGTTGCCGATGACCGAGTACTTCGCGTCGAAGGCGGCGAGGAGCTCGGTGAGCGGCCAGTCCGGCTTCGAGAGATCGCGCACCGCGACCGCGTTGTTGATCGAGTCGCCGCTGTTGATGTCGATGACGAGCCAGCGGCCGTCGTCGGTCACGCCGCCGCCGAGATACCAGCGCGGCTGGTCCTTGCGCTCGTGGACGAGCCGATCCTCGGACTGCGGCGTGCCCATCCGATGGAAGTAGATCTTGTGGTACTCGTTGACCGCCTTCAGCTTGTTGCCGTCGGCGGGAGCGTCGAAGCGGCTGTAGAAGAAGCCGCTTCCGTCCTTCATCCAGCTCGCGCCGGAGAACTTCACCCATTCGATCGTGTCGGGCAGGTCCTGCCCCGTGGCGATGTCGCGGACGCGAATCGTCATCCAGTCGGAGCCGGCCTCGGCGACCGAGTAGGCGAGCAGCCGTCCGTCCTCGGAGGCGGAGATCGGACCGAGCGCGACGGTGCCGTCCTTCGAGAGCGTGTTCGGATCGATGAGGATCCGCGTCTCGCCGCGACGGGCCGCGTCGAGGCTCTCGGCGACATGGATGACGCTCTGGTTCTGCAGACCGTCGTTGCGCGAGAAGATGTAGCGCGTCCCGGCCCGGACCGGCATGCCGAAGCGCTCGAAGTTCCAGAGCGCCTCGAGCTTCGCCCGAATCGCCGCCCGCTGCGGCACGGCGTCGAGCACCTTCCGCGCGAGCGCCTCCTGGGCATCGATCCACGCGTTCGTCTCGTCGCTGTACTCCTCGAGCCAGCGATAGGGATCGGCCACCGTCGTGCCGTGGTAGTTGTCGGTGACATCGACGACCTTCGCCGGCGGATAGGCGAGCGGCCCGTCGGCCGGAGCCCCGGCCGAGACGGACGCCGCAAGCGCGGTCACGCAGGACGCGGCGAGCGACGGAACGACGAAACGCGACAGGAACGAACGACGAGACATGCGGCAGGCTCCGGTGGGACCCGCGCAGACGCAAGCCAGCGCGGTGCGCCGAAGTGTACCGCCTCCCGCGCGATCAGAGCCCCATCGGCGCGATGACCCATTCGTAGGCCGCGCCCTGCGACGGCGCGCAGCGCCGCACATGCCCGAGTCCCGGCCACGGCAGGTGGAACGCCATGACCCGCGTGCGATCGGTCGCGAGACGATCCCAGAGCTTCGCCCTCGTCGAGGCCGCGACGGTCGGTTCGGTGTCGAAGATCGGTCCCCAGGAGGGATCCGCGAACATCACGACATGGTTGTGGGCGGCGTCGCCGAGGATGAAGAGCTCCTCGCCGCCATCGGCGAGCACCAGCGAGGTGTGTCCGGGCGTGTGTCCCGGCGAGGCGACGAAGCGAAGCTGCGAGAAGGGACGGGCGTTCTCGTCGATCAGCTCGAGGCCGCCCGCGCCGCGCCGAATCGCCTCGATGTGCCGCGCTGCCGTCGCCGCCATCTCCCGCTTCTGCTGCTCGGGGAAGCCGACCTTGGAGAGGTCGGGCGATCCGGTCCAGAAGTCATGCTCGATCTTCGACATCATCGCCTTCGCCTTCGGGAAGGCGAGCGAACCGTCCTTGCGGAGCATGCCGTTGATGTGATCGCCGTGGGCGTGGGTGATGAAGATCACCGAGATCGCGTCCGGGTCGATGCCCGCGGCGCGGAGATTCGCCTGCACGCCGCCGAAGCGCGGCGCGCCTCCCTCGCCGTAGCCGGCGTCGATGAGCACCCACTCCGCGCCGAGCTTGAGGGCGATGCAGGTGAACTCGAGAAGCGCCTTGGTCCGCGGGTGATAGGAGCGATCGAGCGCCGCATCGAGCGCCTCCTTCGGCGCCGCCGCCGCGAGCGTCGGCTGGATCGCATCGAGCGTGACGCTGCCGTCGCTCAGGGCGACGCACTCGACCGAGCCGACGGTGAAGCGGTGGAACCGAGGCGCGGCCGCCGCCGGAGTCGCCGCCGCCTGCGGACGGGCCTGTGCCTCGCTCGCCGCCCGCGGCCAGAGCGCCGCGGCGCCAGCGAGGACGCCACCGGCAAGAAGCGATCGTCGATCGAGGGCGGAGGGGAAGGACGCGGGTGTCGCGGGATGCGTGTCGTTCATGGGCTCACTCGTTCGGATGGGTGGAGGAAGGGTCCTCCAATGGCGCCGCGGATCGTAGCGGCGCCAGGCGATTCCGATCGGCGCGTTCGGATCGGGCGAGTTCCTTGGCGACGCGGAGCGCCGCCTCGAGCTGCGGGTCGCGACCCGCCGCGTACGGCAGGTCGGCGGGGACGACGATGTCCGGCTCGACGCCGACGCCCTCGAGCCGCTCGCCGTCCACGAACGCGTCGAGGACCGCGAGATACAGGATCGAGCCGTCCGCAAGCATGAAAGCGCTCCCGCCGAGCACCGCGCCGGCGGTCCGCTCGCCGACCAGCACCGCCCGACCGCTTCGCTGGAGCGAGCGGGCGACCATCTCCTTCCCGCTGCGCGTCCCGCCGTTGACGAGGAGGACGAGCGGTCCGCGCCACTGCGGATCGACGACCGTCCGACGGCCGATCCGATCGACCATCGCAAGCGTGGGAACCTCCCGCAGAAAGGGGCGGACATACTCCGGCGTACAGCCGCCGAAGCCGTCGCGCAGATCGAGGACCAGGGCGTCGGCGTGGCGCAGCGGTCCGCTGATCGCGCGTTCGATCTCGGCGAGCATGTCGAGTCCGGCGCCGGCGAAGAGCGCGAGCACGCCGACGCGCATCGCCGGTTCGACCTCGTCGGAGGTGATGACCCGCACGCCGTCGCCGATCGCATCGCGCCACGCCGCACGCACCGACCCGCGACGCACGGGCACGATGCGCTCGACGGTCGCCCCGCCCTGCTCGCGCCGGATCGTGAGCTCGATCGCATCGCGTCCCTCGAGCGAACCCACGGGCTCGAAGGGCTTGCCGTCGGCGGCGACGATCTCATCGCCACGCACGATGCCCATCGTCCCAGCCGATCCGCCCGGAACGACGCTTCGAACGAACCAGCGATCGCCGATGCGCGCCGCGTCCACGCCGATCGACCAGGCCTCGACCCGCTCGCGATCGATCGCGCCGCCTCGTGCGTCGCGCGGATCGGGCAGCGCGAAGATCGCCCGCATGGCCGCATGCCGCGGATCGTCCTGCGTGATGAGGTCGGTGTGCGACACGCCGAGCTCGGCCAACGCGGCGCGCACCGCCGCGTGGTCGCGCTCGTCGAGCCCGCGATGGCGCTCGGCCCACGCCGCCGCGAGCGACGCGTCGAAGAGACGCTCGCGGACGAGGGTGACGACCGACGAGGGCTCAGCGGCCGCCGGCGCCGACGAGGGCCGGAGCGCCGGCGTCGTCGCGCATCCGCTGCACAGCAGGCTGGCCGCGAGCGCCGTCGCCCGCGCCGCCCGCATCCTTGACCACCGAGAAGGTGATCCGACGGGAGAGCTTCGACGGCGTGCCATCGGCTGCAGGAAGCGGATCCACAGGCTGACCGTCGATCTCCGCATATCCGACGATCATCGTCTGAATCGGCGGACCTGTCTGCGCCGGAGCGAGCGTGTGGCCGCGCCCTTCCCAGAGCCAGAGCCGCCGGTCGTCCAGGGTGCCCCACCGGGCGGCCCGCGCCGCGCGCTCGCCGCTGTCCGCAACCACGATGTCCGTCGGTACCCAGCCCATCCCGACGATGTAGTACTCGACCCAGCAGCGATAGCCCGGATCGACATCGGCCTTGCCCTCGTTGGCGGGCGTGAGCCGGTATCCGAACTGGATCCGGGCGGGAATCCCCTGCGACCTGGCCATGGCGATGAAGAGCGCGTGGAGGTCGGTGCAGCAACCGCCGCCTTGGGCGAGGCAATCCTCGGCCGCGCCGCGTCCGCAATGCGGCTTGCTCGGATCCTTCGAGTAGTGGTCGGCCCGGTCCGCAACCGCCTCAAGCAGGCGAAGCACGCGCTCGACCGGATCGGAGACCCCCTTGCAGGCCTCCTCGGCGAGTGCCCGAACCTCGGGCGAGGCCGCCATGAGCGGTGCGTCAGGGAGGAGTTCGCTCGCGAAGAGGGCCGGATCGACAGGGGTTGCCGCCGCGCCACGGCCGGCTTCCTGCTGCGCACGAAGGTCAACCGCCGTCGCCTCGCGGGTCAGCGTGCAACCGATGGTCACGGCAATGTCCACGGTCGGGCGCTCCGCGGCCGCGGCTCGGAGGCGAGCCAGCCCGCGTTCGTCGAGCTCGACGACGAGCATGTCGCCGCGGGCGCCGTCCTGGCGGACGAGACGCGTCCCCGGCGGGGCATCGATGATCCGGCGGTCAAGCACCCGCTGTGAGGCCGCGTCCGATGGAATCGGAACCCACATCGCGACGCGCTTCGCGTCGGCCGGAACGCCCGCGAGCACCACCCGCTGCTCGAGTTCGAAGGTCGTCGTCGAGGTGACGACTGCGCGGGGGCCAGCGGCCTCCACGGCCGCGGGGAGAGGGACAGGGACAGCAGCAGCGGGCTGGGCGGCGGTGACGGCGAGGACCGAAGGCGCGATCGCGAGCAGGAGCGATGCGGCGAGCGGCGAAGAATGTCGGAGAACCCCAAACGGGACGCGGGCGATCGGGAAGCGGACCATGACGACTCCGGGCCCCCCCGGGTCGGTCGAACTGTAGCACCCACGCCGCACGGAGCCAACGGGAGGATCGATCTGTGTGCATCGACCCAGCAAATCGGACCGAACAAACCGCAGGTCTTCACCGTTCACAGCCGAACGCCTGAGCGCCCTATCATCTGGCCTTCATCTTCCGCCGAGACCCCCGCGTCGAGCTCGACGATCGCAGGCGTCCACCGGAGCATGAGGCCGGCACGATTTTCCCGGGTGCGTCACCTCACCACGAGCCTTTCGGAACACCCATGCAGATCTTCCCCGCCCTCCTCGCCGTCGCCGGCCTGACGATCTCGGTCGCCGCCATGCTCGTCCCTTCGACGAGCGGTTCTCTCACGCAGGCGCCAGCGTCCTCCTCCGCGACGCCGCCCTCCTCCCCCTCGACTCCCATGCCCGCATCCAGCTCCGCCACCGCCGATTCCGTCGCGAACGCCGCCCGCGGCCCGCGCCTCTACTCGAAGTCCGGCTACGACATCACCCCCTGGTCGCGTGCGCAGGTCCTCGAGGCGGCGAAGTCCCTCCCCGAGGATGTGCAGAAGGTCGTCCTCCTCGCCGGCACCGAGCCGCCCTTCTGCGGCGCGTTCACCGACACCAAGGAAGAGGGCATCTATGTCTGCGTCGTCGGCGGACTGCCCCTCTTCAAGAGCGAGCACAAGTTCATTTCGAAGTCCGGATGGGCGAGCTTCCACACGCCCTTCGATCCGGCGCACATCATCGAGAAGGTCGACCGCAGCCACGGCATGGTGCGGACCGAAATCCTCTGCGCCCGCAGCGGCGCGCACCTTGGGCATGTCTTCGACGATGGCCCGCCGCCGACCGGCCGCCGCTACTGCCTGAACAGCGCGGCCCTCGCGTTCATCCCGAAGGGCAAGGAACTGCCGCCGGAATCGCGGCCGGTCACCACCGAAGTCGCCTACTTCGGCGGCGGCTGCTTCTGGGGCGTCGAAGATGCCTTTGCGAAGATCCCCGGCGTGATCGACGCCGAGAGCGGCTTCGCCGGCGGCGCGTCGCCGACCGTGACCTACAAGGAAGTCTGCTACGGCAACACCGGCCATGCCGAGGTCGTGAAGATCACCTTCGATCCCGCCGCCGTCTCCTATCGTGATCTCGTCAAGCAGTTCTTCCGCATCCACGATCCGACGACGCTCAATCGCCAGGGCCCCGACATCGGCGACCAGTACCGGTCGGCGATCTTCACCGTGAGCGACGAGCAGGCCCGCACGGCGAAGGAGATCATCGGAAAACTCAGCGAAATCCCCGCGTTCCAGCGGGTGCCGATCGTCACCAAGGTCGAGCCGGTCAAGAACTATGTGAAGGCCGAGGAATATCACCAGGACTATCACAAGAAGAACGGCGGCCACTGCCACATGCGGGGCTACTCGGGACCGATGGACTTCTGATGCGGATGGCGGCCGTGCCGCGACGCGGGCTGCTGCTCGCGCTCGCCCTCGCGCTCCCGCTCGTCATGGGCGTGGGATGCGCGACGCCTTCGACGCATCGCTACACGCAGCTCGTGATGGGCGTCGCGACGACCGTCTCGATCGTCGCCGACGATGAGGCGGACGCGCGGTCGGCCGCCCGCATCGCCTTCGAGCGGCTCGAGGAGCTCGAGCAGGCGATGAGCGACTATCGCCCCGCAAGCGAGCTCATGAGGCTCTGCGGCCAGCCTTTCGTCGCGGTGCCGATCAGCGACGATCTCTTCGGCGTGCTCGCCGAGGCCCAACGGGTCGCCGAGGCGAGCGACGGGCGCTTCGACTGCACCATCGGACCGTTGACCCTCCTCTGGCGCGAGGCGCGGCGAAGCGGCACCGCGCCGACCGCCGAGGCCATCGCCGGTGCCCGATCCCGCATCGGCTTCCATCTGCTCGCGTTGGACGGGACGGCCCACACCGCGCGACTCCTCGCCGCCGACATGCGGCTCGACCTTGGCGGCATCGGCAAGGGCTACGCGGCGGCGAAGGCCGTCGAGCGTCTCCGCGAAGCGGGCTTCCCCCGCTCGCTCGTCGCGATCGCCGGAGACATCGCCGCGGGCGACGCCCCGCCTGGGGCGGCGGGCTGGCGGGTCAGCGTCGAATGTCCGGACGGCAGCAGAACGGCCCTGACGCTTGCGAACCGCAGCGTGTCAACGAGCGGCGACCGCGAGCAGTTTCTCGTCGTCGACGGCGAGCGCGCGAGCCACATCGTCGAACCGAGCACCGGGCGCGGCGCGCATCTGCGACGACAGGTGACGGTGGTCGGCCCGAACGGCGCCCTCGTGGACGCGCTCGCGAGCGTCCTCGCGATGAGCGACCCGTCGCTCGACGCTTCGCTCCTCCACAGGCTCGAGCCCGAGGCCAGCGAGGCCTACGCGATCATCGCGTGCCCGGCGCCGCGGGCGCCATGATCTCGTCCATCATCTCGATCACCGCAGCAAGCGCGTCGTCACGCATGGTGATCGAGCCGAGGCGCGGATAGTCGAGGTCGATCGTGAGCCACAGCGCCGCGGCGATCAGCAGCACGAGCGATCCGGTCCCGATGAGCTGACGCTTGCCGTCACGCCCGCATCCGTAGGCGATGAGACCGACCGAGAGCATGGAACAGGAGACGAGCAACGCCAAGACGGCGCGCGGAAGATGGCGCTGGGTGGACGCGTTGCGCACGCCGAGCAGGTCGAAGGTCTCGTTGAGGGGCGGAAGCACCGCCATCGTCATCGCCGGATCGGCGCGGACGCCCTCGAGGCCCGCGGCCCAGATGCTCAGGTGTCGCGCCTCAAGCCGATCCTGAATGGTCGCCTCCGCCGTCGGATCGATCGTTCGGAAGAGCTCCAGCCGGTCGTCGGCGTAGCCACGCAACTCCGTGCGCAGCCGAGCGCGATGCGGTTCGTCCAGCAGCTCCGCCCGCAGGAACGCGGTGCCGATCGCGTTGGCCTCGCGCACGATGATGTCCTGCCGCTCGATGAAGCGCGTCGCCGCTCCGGAGAAGGAGAATCCAAGGAGAAGTCCGAGGAGGCCGAGGGCAGCGCCCTGGATCGGTCCGAGCTGCGGCATCGGATTGCCGCGCCGCCTCGCCCGCAGCCCGAGGCGATAGCCGACCTCAAGCCCCAGCAGGAGCATCGCTGCGACGGATGCGACGACAAGGAGAATCGTCCAGTTCTGCACGCGCGGACACTGTACGGCTGAACGGCCCGCCCGTGGAAGCCACGGCGCGCTCCGGCGGTCAACCCTGCCCAAGTCGCATCGCAATGGATGCCGGAGCCAACCGCGCGTCGCGCATCAGCGTGTTCAGCCGGACATCCTCGGTGGCCCGGATGTCCCAACCGCCGTCGAGCGCTCGGCTCAGCGCCGTCACGATCCGTCGAAAGTCCCAATCGGGGTTGCCGTCGAGCTGATAGAGCCCCGAGGCGCCGCGCTCCAGGAGATCGACGAGTGCGCGGGCGGTGTCATCGACGAACGAACACGCCGGAAACCAGCGCGTGCTGGCGGTGATGTGGCCATGCTCCGCATGCTGCCGCAGGAGATGGCGGACCATCTGGTTACCCTCGCCCCGCAGAGCGATCTGCCAGCCGAGCCGAACGACGATGGCCTCCGGGGATGCCGCCAGCACCAGTCGTTCGCAGGCGAGCTTGTAGCGACCGTAGTCGTCCTGAGGTTCGGGCGTCGCGTCGAGCGAAAACGGCCCTTCCTGATGCGCGCCGAAGACCGACACCGAGCCCGTATGGAGAAACACCATCCCGCGAGCCGCGCAGGTGGCGGCCATGCACTCGGCCCAATGCGGACTTCCCATCGCGCAGTGCACGAGCGCGGTCGCGCGGGAGGAACGAATGAACGCCGCCACCGCGGCGAGATCATCGGGCGACACCGCCTCGCGGTTCCACGCCAGCACCTCACCGCCGCGCGCGGCGACCTCATGGGCGATCGCCGGCGCGACCGTGCCGTGCATGCCGGTGATGATGGTGCGGGCGATGGACACGGCCCGGAGCGTAGCGGCCGAAGACTCCGAAAGCCCGGCCTTCGGCCTCCCGTCGCGGCGCGTGGGGCCTCGAGCGGACCACGGCGACATCGCGACGCAGCGCCGCGGTGGCCCGCTCGGAGGACTTCACGCTCACAGTCGATCAGCCAGTCCAATCGCCCAGGAGGACGCCGATATCGGCGGCGTTCACCTCGCTATCGCCATTCAGGTCCGCGTCACAGCAGCCGGGACAGGGTCCCCACGACCCGAGGAGGATCGCCAGATCCTGACCGTCCACGCCGCCGGAGGCGTTGATGTCGGAGCTGCCGCGGAGCGCCAGAGCGGCGATCTCGTCGCCGGTGAGCGCTCGCGAGTAGATCTGGATCTCGTCCATCGCGCCATCCATGGGCTGGGTCCCATCGATGTTCGTGCAGGCGCTTCGGCCGAACTCGAGCGCCGTGACGGTCAGCGAGAAGTCCACGACGCCCGCTCCGAAGTTCGAGCCGGCGAGACATCCGTCGATGAAGCCCTCCGCGAAGACGCCAGCCCGTCGCCAGGCGATATGGTGCCAGGCGCCGTCGTTGACGGCCCCGTCCGCAAAGGCCAAGGTGTAGTTCGCCGCGTTGTCGCCGGCGAGCTCAAAGGTCGTTTGGCCAGTGGGGTCGGTACGGATATCGATGAGTTCGACGATTCCGCAGGCGGTGCGCTTCGAGATGAGCGCCGCCGGAATCGCCGCATCGAAGCGAACCCACATCGAGATCGTGAAGTCGGAGGTCCCGAGATTGGCCGCCGCCGTGCCGGCACTGACATATTCGCCCGGATCGAGCTGGAAGGCCTGGCCGAACACCCCGGGCACGAAGCCCACCGCGCCGACTGCCGTTCCGTTCGCGCCGCCGACCGAGTCGACCAACGAACCGTTGGCTGACCAGCGATGCACGAGACCGGGGAAGGTCGCTTGCGCCTGGGCCTCGGCCCCGGTCAGAAGAGCCGCGAGAAGGAACACCGAGCAACCCGTCGTTCGTCCGAGCAATGCCATATCGATTTCTCCTGTATCTGAAGCAGCATGAACCGCGGTCACGATCCCGGTCAGCACGGTCCCCAGTTGCCGAGCAGCGTCGCGAGATCACCGGCATCGACGATGCCGTTGTTGTCGATGTCCGGGCCGGCGGTCGAGCTGCCCCACGCCCCCAAGAGGACGCTCAGGTCGCTCGCGTCGACGATGCCGTTGCCGTTGAAGTCGCCGGCGCAGTCCGGGACGCAGTCGACGATGAGGACACCCTCGCCCTGGTCACCGTTGTAGCCGCCGACGCGAATCCGATAGCACTCGCCGATCGCGACATCGAAGGTGATCGTCGAACCGCCTCCGATGACGCCGCAGCCATCGTCATCGCATGCGAGCACCGTCGAGAGGTTGCACAGGAAGAACGGCTGGCTGAGGGTGCAGCCCTGGTACGCCACGATGATCGTGTCGAAGTCCGTACCGGAACAGGTCGAGAGGGTCACCGAGCCGTCGCAGGTCGCGGTGTAGGTGAAGAAGACATCGTCCTGAAGGATGGAGCCCGTGCAGCCCAGGCCCGATCCGCCCCCCGTCGCGCCGATGTTCGAAAAGGGATTCAAGCCCTCGGTGAGCTCCGGGATCGCGATGACGCTGAGTCCGCAACCGTCGTTCAGAAGCTGCCGGTAGAAGTAGGCTCGTCCCTCATCCTCGAGGCCACCGGCACCGGAATCAGCCGGAGCCGCCACGATGTAGTCGGGAAGGTCGTCGCCGTTGGCGTCAGGAACGGCGCACACGGCCTGACCGAACAACCGGTCGGCGGTGGTCGCATAGGGTGACAGCGGCGATTCGATCAGAACACCCGTGAAGCCGTCCACGATGTACGCGAGCCCCGCGTCTGCGATGCCCTCTCCCGGCGCCCCGATGAGAAGATCCTCGAAGCCGTTGCCGTTCCGGTCACCGACGCCTGCGACGCCGGAGCCGAACGCGCCGAACGCGACCGGATTCGGCGGCGAGTAGGTGCGCACCAGCGTCCCGAGCGTACCGGAGAAGGCATAAACGCGCCCCGCGGCCTCGAAGCCTCCCGAGGTCTCGGCCGCACTGATGACGACATCGCCGAGCCCGTTTCCGCCGAGATCCCTGACGCCCGCAACATGGGAACCGAAGAGGCCATCCGGTTCCTCGAAGGGTGACTGCAAGGTGTGCAGCACGGCGCCGGTCGCCCCGGAATAGACATAGGCGCGCCCCTCGTTGTTGTCCCCAAAGGGTGGATCCGAGCGCGGCGCTCCGACCACATAATCGCCGCGCCCGTCCCCGTTGACATCCGGGACGCCGGCGACGGACCAGCCGAAGCGCCCGTAGAGCGCGCTGCCCGGCTCGAGGAACGAGCGGACGAACGCTCCGTCGGCACCGGAAAAGACATAGGCGGATCCGCTCGTTTCCCCACCGGGAAACTGGTTCGTCGCCCCATATGCGCCGACGATGTAGTCCGGACGACCATCCCCGGTGAGGTCCGGAACGGCATCCAGGCTCGATCCGAAGTACGCGTTCTCCTCGGCGCCGGGCATCGCATGGCTTCGAATCAGCGCGCCCGTGGCCCCGGAGAAGACATAGACGCGACCCGAACGGAACACGCCATCACCATGTTCCTCCGACGCGCCGACGAGATAGTCGCCCCGACCGTCGCCGTTGAGGTCGCCGATGCCGGCGACATCGAATCCGAACTTGCCGAAGGCCTTGAGGTTCGGCGAGACATGCGAGCGGATCAACGCGCCTGTTCGGCCGGAGTAGACATACACACGGCCCGCTTCAGGACTCGCGCCGACACCCTCCGAGGGCACCCCGACGACGAAGTCGCCGTGACCGTCGCCGTTGAGATCCTCGATGCCCGAGACGCTGTGGCCGAAGGAGGCGAACTGGCTCGGCGTGGGTGACGCAAGCTCGATGATGTCCGCGTGCGCGGATGATCCGAGCGTCACGACGCAGAGTGCGAGCGATGTGGCGGCGAAGCGCGTGCAGTGCATGGTGTGGGTGCGCATGGTTGTGAAAGTCAGCGCGCAACCGCGCGCCGCTGGTCATCCCCGAACGAAAGCAAGTTGGACAACAGGAACGAGGAACCCCGGGGAACCGCAGGGAGCCGCCTCGTTGTGCGGATGCTATCCGGAGGTTGCGCCGTGTTTCTCTCACCGCCGAAGCGGATGAACCGTCCACCCCACAAGGGCGCGTGTCCGCAACTGGCATCTCACGGCCGCTCGATCCCTCACCCAGCGCCGGGCGGAGCAATCACCAGACGGCCCGCTGGCAAGCTGGGTAACTGCCGGGCGGAGTACCACCACGGCGCGCGTGGACAGGGCGCGCCATCGCAGGCCCCTGCTTCCGCTCGCGCCATCTCGCCTCAGCTCTTTGGCGCTCTCAGCGGAGCTTGGTCACGCCCGGGATCGCCACCGGATCCACGGGGCGGGGCCCGAAGTCGAGCGACTCTGGCATGAGCCGTTCCTGGCTGTTGAGGGCCTGCTCCCAGGTGATTTCCTTCCCGGTGTACGCGGCCATCCGCCCCATGATCGCGGCCAGCGTGCTCTCGGCGACCTGCACCGCCTCGTTCACCCGCGAGCCGCCGCGGATCGCAGCCTGCAGGTGCTTGTGCTCCTCGACATAGGGATTCGCGTCGTTGCCGTCGAAGCGCCACGCCTTCGGGCCGGTGATCGAAGAAAATCCCGGGCGCATCGAGCAGGTGCCGAGCGTCCCGTTGATGACTTCCTCGACCTTGCCGTCGGTGCCGTCCTGCTGGCGACACATCGACAGGGCGAAGACATCGCCGTAGGCACCATGCTCGGTCGTGGCGCCGGGCCAGGTGTACTCGATGCCGAAGTGATCGAAGATGTGACCGAACTTCGCGTCGGTGCGCGCCTGGCGACCGCCGACGCCGTTGGCCCGCGCGGGATGTCCGCCGAGCGCCCAGCAGAGGACATCGATCTGGTGGACATGCTGCTCGACGATGTGATCGCCCGAGAGCCAGGTGTGATAGAGCCAGTTGCGAATCTGGTTCTCGACATCGCTTCGGTCGGAACGGGCATCGACATGCCAGAGACCGCCCTGGTTCCAGTAGCAGCGGGCCGCGACCGGCAGGCCGATGTCGCCGCGGCGCACGCGCTCGATCGCCTCGACATAGTTGCGCTGATGCCGACGCTGGGTGCCCGCGACGACGCAGAGCTTCTTCTCGTCCGCGGCCCGCGAGGCATCGAGCACCATGCGAATGCCGGGAGCGTCCACCGCGCAGGGCTTCTCCATGAAGACATGCTTCCCGGCGGCGACCGCAGCCTGGAAGTGGAGCGGACGGAAGCCAGGCGGCGTGGCGAGGAGCACGACATCGACATCGCAGCCAAGCACGCCCTTGTAGGCGTCGAAGCCGGTGAAGCATTGCTTCGGGTCGACCGAGGCCCGCTCGGCGTCGTGCTCCTTGAGGCCGTTTCGCGCGCTCTCGACGCGATCGGCGAAGAGGTCACCGAGGGCGACGATCCGAACATCGCGACTCGCCGCGAGCGCATCGGCGGCGGCACCGGTCCCGCGACCGCCGCAGCCGATCACGCCGACGCGCAGGGTGTCGGCGGAGCGGGCGATGCCCGCACCCCGGACGAGCTCAGCCGCCGCGAACGGGGCGAGAAGGCTGGCCGCGACAACGGCACGACGGGTCGGATCGATGGGATGCATGGGATTTGGAGCGCGGCCAGCGAGCGAGCGTGGAAGCGGACTCGCGGGAAGGAATGGTTGAAACAGGTGAACGCCAGTCGGAACGCCGCCGATCAGACGAAGCGATAGGAGCCGGGCCGCCGGATGACCACGGCGGGCGGCGTCGCGTCCATGCCGTAGCGTTCCGGCACGAGCGATTGGGCGCTCGCGAGGACCTGGTCGTAGGTGAGCGTCTGGCCGGAGTACGCCGCCTCACGGCCAGCGATCGCCATGAGCGTCGAGAGGCCCATGAAGCCGCCGTCGTTCAGCGGCTTGCCGGCGCGGATCGAGGCGAAGAGCTCGTTGTGCTCGACCTGGTACATGTCCGGTCGATCGCCGCTGTACCGCCACTCGGTCTTGCCGGTGAGCCGCGTCTCCTCGGGGGCCCAACCGTTGATGAAGGCGTGGCCCCCCTCGCAGGCGACCCAATCCTTGTTCTCATTCGAACAATGATTCATCTGACGGCAGGTCAGGAAGGCCCGCGCGCCGTCGTCATATTCATAGATCGCGGTGAAGTGATCGTAGGCGTCACCATACTCCTCGCCCTGCCGCAGCTCGCGGCCGCCGAGGCCGGTCACGCGGGCGAAGGGCCGATCGCCCATGACCCACGCGATCTTGTCGATCGAGTGACAGGCCTGCTCGACGATGTGATCGCCGCCGAGCCAGAGGAAATGCACCCAGTTGCGGAGCTGGAACTCCATCTCGCTCCAGGTCGGCTGACGCTTCCGCGTCCAGACCGGCGAGGTGTGATAGGTCGCATGCACCGAGCGCACCGGTCCGAGCGCGCCGTCCAGGAGCTTGCCGTAGACCGCTCGCTCGGGACTCGAGTAGCGCCAGCAGAATCCGCTCACCAGGCTGAGCTTCCGCTCCGCGGCGAGCTTCGCGCTCTCGATGACCGAGCGCACGCCGGCGGCGTCGACCGCCATCGGCTTCTCGCAGAAGACATGCTTGCCGCTTTCGAGGGCGAGCCGCAGATGCATCGGTCGGAAGTGCGGCGGCGTGCAGAGGAGGACGACATCGACGCCGCTCTCGCGGATGAGCCGCTCGCCGCAGTCGATGCCGGTGTAGCGACGCTCGGCGGGCACTTCGACCCGGGCCGCGAACTGGGATGGCTTGCTGCTGCCGTCGGGCTGTTCCTCGGCGTTCGTGAGGTGGCCGATGCAGTCCGAGATGCGATCCCCGAAGGCGTCGGCGACGGCCCAGAGGCGGACGCCGGGATCGGCGCGAAGGGCCTGCGTCGCAGCGCCGGTCCCGCGCCCACCGCAGCCGACGAGACCGACCTTGATGCGATCGTCGGCGCGCAGCGAGCCCCACACGCTCGGAGCGGCCGCCAGCGCCGCACCGACCGCGACGGCGCCGGTTCGCACGAAATCACGCCGCGTCCACGCCGCATCACCGCTTCGCTCGATCATTCTGCGCTCCAGTTGATTGTCGTTCATGCCATCGCCCCCAGCTCGCATTGCGTCAACGCTCACTTGACCTCACAGACCACGCGGAAGCCGACGAAGCCGCCGTCCGCGAGCCACCACTTGCTCTTCGGGAACTGCGGATCGCTGGCGTTCCAGTCGGGCGAGTACGGCACGACGAAGGAGCAGCCGAGGCTCGCGAGCGGGTCGCGGAAGGTGCCGCCGAGGGTCACTCCCTTGCCCTCCGCGTCGGTGCACCACTCGCTCGCGTTGCCGAGCATGTCATGCAGGCCGAGGGCGTCGGCCTTCGCCGTGCCGACCGCCTTCGTCGCCGCCGATGCGTTCTCCTTCGACCACGCAAGCGGGGCCCGATCGTCGACGCCGGCAAGCCCGAGTTCGCAGGCGGCCTGCCACTCCGCCACCGTCGGCAGGCGATAGGTGCGGCCGGTCTTGATCGAGAGCCACTCGCAGTAGCGCTTCGCCCCGAGATAGGAGACGGAAATCACCGGGAAGCCGGCATGGCCGAAGCCGCGATCCATCGAGATGTAGGGCTTCGACGGGCGGGTGACGGCATCGGCCTCGGGCGTCGAGCCGCCCGGCTCCTTCTGATCGAAGCCGAAGAGGAAGACATCGTAGAGATCCCAGGTCGTCTCGACCTTGGCGATGAGGAATGGCTTGATCGCGGGATCGCGCGGCGTCACCGGCACCATCTCGAAGTGGAGCGCGGTTCCCTTCACATCCTCGCGGAACGGCGCGAGCGCGGTGGACGCCGGCGCGGCTCCCGTCGGCGCGACGGCTGGCGGCGCCGGGGCGATGGTCGTCGGTGACTGAACGGTCCCCGCCGCGATCGTCGCACTCGCTGCCGCGAGGATCACCAGCGATCCGAGGAGGGATCGCGCCGCCTGATCATGACCGATCTCGATCCGCATGCGTGTGTCTCTGTGTTCGATGACGCGCTGCGCCAGTCGAATCACCATCTTCGCGCAGGACCGCACGAGGCCGCAAGGTGGGTGGAAGCAAAAGAGGAATCCTCCCCACCGCCGCACGCACCGAAGCGATGCTGGCGGCGATGGGGAGGATGCGCATCATGACGATCGCGTGCGCGCGATCGAGATCAGTTCCAGAATCCGAGCAGGATCGCGAGATCCGCGGCATTCACGGTGCCGTCGCCGTCGAGATCGGCGCTGCCCGCGCTTCCCCACTGTCCGAGGAGGATCGCAAGGTCGGCCGCGTCCACCGTGCCGCTGCCGTCGAGGTCGCCCGGCGTCTCCGGCTCGGGGCACTCGAGGAAGGAGACGCTGAAGTCATCGACGCCCGCCTCGACGAGCGAGCCGGCGCCGAGATCGCGGGCCGCGAAGCGGACCTGCACATCGTTCGTCGGCGTGACGAAGTCCGCGACGCGGAAGGTCTTCTTCACCCACGCGCCGGCGTTCTCCGTGACGAGCTCGAGCGGAACCCAGGTCTGTCCGCCGTTGTTGGTGATCGAGATCGGCCAACTGTCGGAGTTCGGATTGCCGCCCTGATTGTTCGAGTACCAGCGCCAATAGGTGATGATGGGATCGGGCACATCGGCGAGCTGCAGCTTCGGGGAAGTCAGCGTCGTCGTGCCGCCGTCGATGTCCGCCTCGCCCGCGTTGCCCCCGGGGGTGCCCTGTCCGGTGATCCAGCACTTCGTGCCGGTGGGCGTGCGATCGTCCTCGGGCTGCGCCGAGGTGCCGTTCGGATCGACATTCACCCAGATGCCGGTGGTGGCGTTGTCGCCGGGCGCGCCGACGGTCCAGCCGGCGACGGTCTCCATCTCGAAGTTCACCACGACCGGCTGGCCGGTCGCGCCGATCGCGTCGATGCCGCCCGGCGGATTCGTGGTCACGATGCCGGACTCGCCGGTCACCTCGATGGAGTACTCGAGTTCCTCGCCGCATCCGAAGGAGGGGAAGGTCGCGCGATAGAGGCCGCCGCCGAGATTCGCGAGCGGATACTCGGTCGGCTGCTGACCGGCGATCTGCACGATGAGCTTCTCGCTGCCCGCGGCGATCACCTGTCCGGGCTTCGCGGTGATGATCACATCGAGCGTCTGTCCGCCGTTCGGGTTCACGAAGGTCGGCGTGCCGTTCGGATAGGTGAAGGTCGCGATCGCGGGCTCGACGCGCCACACGAAGAGGCCGCGCTCGATGTCACTGCCGATCACCGTGCCCGAGGGGAAGAACGGGTAGTTCGACCAGAGGCCGGCGTAGCCGGTGGAATCGTTGTCCGGATAGGTGTCGAACCACGCCACGCGCTCGGGGGCGAGCGGAACGGAGACATCGAAGACCTGCAGGCCCGTCTTGTAGTTCGAGCAGTAGAGCAGGTTGTTGCGGACATACAGGTTGTGATCGACGGAGACGAGGCCGGTCGTGTAGGTGCCCGCGAGGAAGGGCGCCGCGAGGTTCTCGATGTTCACGATGCGACCGACATTGAGCAGGCCGAAGTTGGCCTCGTCGATCTCGTCGTTCACATAGATGTACTTGCGGTCCGCCGTCGGCCACGCCTGGTGGCAGTAGGCGGCGTTCGGATACTGCAGGTTGGCGAGGACGACGGGGTTCGCCTTGTTGGTGACATCGATGATGTCGATGCCCGTCGCGGCGAAACCGTTGTTCAGTCCGCCGCAGGAGAAGAAGATCTCCTTGCCGGCGTACGGGCCTTCGGTGTAGCTCAGGACGAAGCCGTCATGCGTGTACTTGTCCTGCCACTGGCCGACGAACTGCGGCGAGGCGGGGTTCGCGAGGCTGTACATGCGGACGCCGTTCGTGCCGCCGCCCATGCGATACAGGAACCCGGTCTGCTCGTTGATGATCATCGTGTGCGTCGAGAGTCCGCCGCCGGCCGTGACCGAGGGGAGCTGCGTGACGACGCCGTTGTCGATGTTGGAGAGGTCGAAGACCTGGATGCCGCCGCCGCCCTCGCTCACCGCGTAGCAGTAGTTCAGGTAGGTCTTGACATTCCGCCAGAGGCTCTCGGGCCCGGGGATGAAGGCGATGATCTCGGACGCCTCGGGCACCGTCACATCGACGAAGCCCGTTCCGCCGGAGAGTCCGATGATCGCGATCTCGCGGCCGAGCGGCGTGACATACCCCCAGCAGTCGTTGCCGCTGGTGTTGATGACGCCCTGGGCGTTGAAGTTGTTGACGGGGAACCACGCCTTGAGCGAGACGCTATCGGCGGCGAAGGTCTCGCCGGCGACGCCGCCGTCGGCCGCGCGCCACACGGGCCCGATATAGGTGACATGCCGTTCGGTGGCCTTCGGATCGCCGTCGTGGGCGGCCACGGCGGGCACGAGGGCGACGAGTGTCGCGAGCGAGAGAGCCCCGCAGAGGAAGGCGCCGAGGCGACGGGCGTGGCCCGACGGTGAGAATCGGTTGACAGGCATCGTGGAGTGGCTCAGGTCTGAGAAATCAGCCGCCCTTGGGACGGCCTCGGTGCGCGGCGCCCCCACCACGACAGCCCGAGTGTACTGCGGCCCCGCCAAGATCGAAGCGGGAAGTCGCCGGATTGGAGCCGCTGGCGACCGACCGACGGTCCGGTGTCCCGCGTCCGAATGAGGCGAGCACCCGACTGGCTCCAGGAGTTGGCGACAGGAGTTGGCGACGGGAGTTGGCGACGGGAGCCCCGACAGGAGCCCTGACAGGAGCTGGCGAGCCTGCTCACGAGCTGCCGTCGACGGCGTTCCCGAACTCGCGGCGCGGCGGGCCCATCAGTTCCTCCGGCGGGCCGACGCCGTGGAGCGCGTTGAGGAAGGCGACGAGGTCGCGAATCTCTTCGTCGCTCAGGTTCAGCGGCTCGAGCACCGTCTCCTGATGATGATCGAGCTGCACCGCGCCCTCGAGCGTCGAATAGAAGCGAACGACCTGCTCGAGCGTCTCGAACTGCCCCGCGTGCATGTACGGCGGCGTCTTCGAGACATTCCTGAGCGAGGGCGTCTTGAAGCGTCCCCAGTGTTCGGGGGAGTTCGCGAGCGCGTCGGTGATGATGCCTCGCGCCGACTCGCGACCATCGCTAAAAGGCCCGGCAGCGTTGAATGGGCTCGACTTGACGAGATCGATGCCGGCGTAGCGCCCCGGATCGCGCGGCATGCGCCCTTCGCGCGGCGGCACGCCGATGTTGTGGAACTCCTCGTCCGTGAGGAGCGGCCCGCTGTGGCAGCGGATGCAGCCCGCCTTGCCGACGAAAAGCAGAAGCCCGCGCGATTCCTCGGGCGAGAGCGGCGCGGTCGTCTCGGTCCCCGCCTCGTTCAGCCCCTTCACGAAACGGTCGAGCGGCGCCGATCCGTCGCTCAGCATCGACTGGTACGCGGCGAGCGCCTTGCCGATGTTCGCGAAGATGCGATTGACCGTGTCGCGCGTCGACTCGCTCATCGACTCCCAGGCGACATGCATCGGATGCTGGAGGTCCTCCGGCACGGGCCGGGCGTTCGCCGGGAGATTCAGGCCGCGGCGGCGCCCACCCTCGAGCGACGGCAGTTGCCCGTAGATCGCCTCGTACATCCTGCGGAGCGACGGATCGCTCGCGATGAGCCGGACGACCGCGACGCGATTGCCGCCCATCTCGGACTCGTTCTCGATCGGCAGGAGGCTCATCGACCAGAGCGAGTCCGCCCGTCCGTCCCAGCCGAACCAGCGATGGTGGGCGACATGGAGAAGCGTCGGCGTGTTGCGCGTGCCGACGCCGATCGAGCGGGCGACCGGCAGGCCGTCAACGAACCAGCGCGCGGGATCGTGGCAGGTCGCGCAGTGCACCTCGCCGGTGCCCGAGAGGCGAGGATCGAAGAAGAGCGACTGGCCGAGCCATGCGGCCCGCGGGTCGAGAGCGAGCCGATTGGTGGGATCCTCCGCCACCGAGGGCAGCGGCGAGAGGGAGCGCACCGCGGCGAGTTCATCCGGTTCGAAGACCACGGGGAGCGGCACGGGACGGGCGAGCAGCTCGGGGCCGTCGCGCGAGATCGAGGCGGTCGAGGTGCGCCGGGCGATCGTCACGGGATCGAAGGTGATGAGCAGGACGCCGATCGCCAGGCCGATGAGCGCAAGCGGCAGGGCGAGGAGATGGAAGCGGCGGTCGGGGGGTGCCGGTGGCGTCGTCATGCGATCAGCTCCCGCCTCCCGGGGCACCGACCGACGCGCCCGATCCGAATGCGAGTTCCACGGTCGTCTGGGCTCGCTCGAGAAGCCCGTCGCGGGTCACATCGAACATGAGCTCCCAGCGGCCCGGCATATGGAACAGCATGCCGGTGACGAGGTAGCTTCCATCCGCCGCGCGAGTGACCTTCGGCCGCACATTCATCCCATGTCCATGATGGGGCATCGCCGCATCGACGCTCACGACCGTCGCATCGGGATCGGCGGCGTCGAGCGGCACGAGCGGGACCGTGCAGGCCGCATCGGCGAAGAGTTCCAAGCGGAGCGAGAAGGGATCGGAGACCGGCATCGGCTCGGGCGCGCAGGACCAGCGGACCCAGAAACTCCCGCTGCGGGCGCCGACGGTGTGGACGGTCGAAGCCGGCGCTGCGGTTGCAGCCGCGCCGCCGGGTGCGCCGGCGGCGGAGGAGGCGCTCGTTGATGCGCTCGCCGTCGCATTGCTGGAGGGGGCGGGCGATCCCTCGCCGCAGCCGCCGAATCCGAAGACGCTCGCCCCGACGATGAGAAGGGCGAACCCGCGACGCGCGATCGCTTCGACAGGCATCCCGGACTTGGCTGACCGTTGCGTCGCGTTCGGATTCATCGCGCTTCTCAACCTCGCTCATCCTCGAAAGAACCGGCCGTCGCGATCACGACTGCCCCTGCTCCCGCGGCCGAGTGTACGCCCGCCCCAGCCCGAAGGTCATGATCCATCCGCTGGCTCGGGCATCCTCGGCGGCGCTCCCGGGTGACGCGGCTTCGCCGTCGGCGCTGGCCGCGGCCCCGCCAGCGGCCGCTTCGACCGAGAAGATCTGAGCGCGGTGGTTGCCACGGTCGATCACCACGACCCGTTCGCCCCGGTCCGCAGCGGTCGCGCCGGTGAAGCGAACGATGCCCTCTGGGGCCCAGAACTCACCATCCGAACCGCCCCGCTTCCCGATCGTCCGCTCGACCGCGCCCTCGCGATCGAGGACGACGATGGCGTCCTGCGCCGCATCGGTTACCCAGTAGGTCCCCTGTTCGCTGACATACACGGCGGTTGGCCGGCGCAGCGGGCTTCCGGTGCTCCCCGCGTCACCCCGCAGTCGGGCTCGCACGCTTCCGTCCGCCGCGAGGCGAACGACCTCGCCCCGCTCCGGGAGCGTCGTCACGAAGCCACCGTCGAGATCGGCGGCCAGTCCGCTCGCCCCGACGAGACCGGTCTCCATCGCTCGGACCGGCGTGAGCGTCGCGTCCATCGCGATGAGCCGTCCGGAGCGGCGATCGAGCGTCCACAGGAGCGCCGCCGCGTCGGCCGATGCCGCGTGGCGGGCGAAGCCGACGAGTTCGGGGGTTCGCTCGGCGCCGCCGCCGAGCAGCGCTCCCACGCGCTCGTTCCAGCGATCGAGATCCCACGAGCGGAGAAGCGTGCCCATGAAGGGATCGAGCTTCAGCGGCTTCGATCGGTCGCGGGCGATGTGATAGTGCGAGAGGCGTCGCGATCCGATGTCCGCGACGGTCAGAAGCTGCGTCGAAGCGTCGATCGCGAGGGCGGTGATCCGGGCCTGCTTGTCCGGACCGACGCCAGCGCCGCCGAAGGTCGTCACATGGATCGGCGTCGCCTCGCGTAGGTCGAAGACGAAGAGGCTCGAAGTCTCCGGCTCCTCGAGGGCGAGCAGTTCGCCGTCGCAGGCGACCGCGGGGCCGAAGTGGCTGAAGACACCTTCGCGCGCCGGCATCGCCGCGTTCATCGCCTCATTCGGATCGGAGATCGTGAAGCGCTGGATGCGCCGCTCGAAGGGCTCGACGACGATCGCGCTCGATGCGTCGGGGGTCACCGCGAGGGCGACCGGATAGTGAATCGCTCCCTCCCCCTGCCGCGGAATGACGGCGTGCATCCCCCAGAAGCTGCGGAAGCGGCCATCGAGATCGTGCACGGTGATCCGATGGTTCAGCTCATCGGTGACATAGAGACAGTCGCCGCGCACGACGAGACCGCGCGGCGCGTTGAAAAGTCCCGGGAACGAACCGCGGGCGCCGAATCGCTTGATGAGCTTCCCCTCCGGGCTCCAGCGGGAGATCTCGTCGCGATCCTCGTCGGCGACGAACATCGAGCCATCCTCGGCGAAGGCGATTCCCGAGGGCCTGGCCACGCGACCGGCGATGCGCTCCCGCTCCACGAGGGACGCGTCGAAGCGGACGATCGCCCCTGCGCCGCGGTCAACCACGAACAGCGAGTCTTCGCCCTCGCCCGCGCGTCGATGCCAGATCGCGGCGACGGGTTCCGCCAGCGACACGCCGGTGGCGACGCGCCACGGCACGCCGCTCGGATCGAAGACCGCGATGCGCGATGGGGCGATGATCGTGAGCCGGTCGTCGGCGGTGTAGGCGAGCGCAGCCGGAGGCCGCTCGTCGGCCGGCATCGCGAGGTGCCACGGGGCGTCGCTCGGCTGCCCGCCGGTCGCCCCCGCCCGCACCGCCTCGAGGCGGCCGCGTTCGCTTCCGTCGCGGCCGAAGAGCCGAATGCGCGAGGCGTCGCGCTCGAGGACGGCGAAGTTGCCGCCGCTGTCCACCGCGACCGCCGTCGGCCATTCGAGGTCATCGACCTGCTGGGCGAAGGTGCCGAAGGTCGGGCAGACACCCTGCCGGGCGGTCGCCGGCGCGGCCAGCGTCAGAAGCCCGACGAAGAGGATCGCGAAGGACGGCAACCGAGAGAGACGCATGGATGGGGAAGTCACAGCGAGGGCACTGTACGCAGGATCACCGCTTGGGCTGCAGGGTCTGGGGGCGGCAGGGTTCGCGAAACGAGGCGCGCAGCCAGGGGGTGGTCGCCGCAGGCGCACCAGCGGCCACGCGGGCCGAGCGGGGCGTCGTTCACAGAGTCCACATCGTTCGCGGGTACGCTTGCTTCTCGACCGAGGTGGGCTGAATCGGTCACGCCCTTGGGCAGCCCGGCACGCCATCCACCACCCGATCATGCCTCACGCCAGTAGCGACATCGCGAGCGAACCCCCGACCCCCCACGATCGATCCGACCATCGGCGCGGCGTCGGCCTCGCAGCCAACGCCCTTTGCGTGGTTGGCTGCCTCCTCCTGACGGGCCTCGCCGTCACCGGGGCCCTCGACAGCCATCACGGGCCCGGCGGACCCGCTGCCCCTCCGCCCGGCTGGATCTTCGGCACCCTTCCCTTCGTCCTGATCCTCCTGGCGATCGCGGTGCTGCCGCTGGTCCCGTCCCTCGCCCACTGGTGGCACCAGAACCGCAACAAGCTGCTGGTCTCGGTGATCCTCTCGCTGGTGACCTTGGGCTACCTCCTGTTCGCCCGCGACGGCCATGCGGTGACGGCGGCATCGGCCCACGCGATCGTGGATGAGTTCATCCCCTTCATGGCCCTGCTGTTTTCGCTCTATGTCGTCACCGGCGGCATCGCCGTCGAGGGCGACCTCCTCGCCCAGCCGCGGACGACGACGGCGTTCCTCGCCCTCGGCGCCCTCATCGCAAGCATCGTCGGAACGACCGGGGCGAGCATGCTGCTCATCCGGCCGCTCCTCTCGACGATCTCCGAGCGCCGCTACCGGGTCCACACCGTCATCTTCTTCATCTTCATCGTTTCGAACATCGGCGGCCTGCTCCTCCCGATCGGCGATCCGCCGCTCTTCATGGGCTTCCTCGCCGGCGTTCCCTTCTTCTGGACGCTCGGACTCTGGAAGCCGTGGCTCCTCTGCGTCGGAACGCTTCTCGCGCTCTACTACATCATCGATCGCGTGCTCTGGGCGCGCGAACCGATCTCGACCATCGTCGCCGACGCCTCGCGGCGCACGCCGCTCCAGGTCTCGGGGCGCGTGAACCTGATCTGGCTCGCCCTGATCGTCCTCACCGTGGCCTTCGTCGATCCGTCGAAGCCGATGCCCGTGATCGGCTGGACGCCGTTTCCCTTCCTTCGCGAGATCCTGCTCCTCGGGCTCGCCGGACTCAGCCTGCTTCTGACCCCCCGCTCGACGCGCGAAGCGAACCGCTTCAACTTCGGGGCGATCCTCGAGGTCGCCGCGATCTTCATCGGGATCTTCGTCGCCATGCAGGTCCCGCTGCAGGTGCTGCAGGCCCGCGGCGGCGAACTCGGGCTCACGACGCCAGGCCAGTTCTTCTGGCTCTCCGGCATGCTCTCGAGCTTCCTCGACAACGCCCCGACCTATCTCGTCTTCCTCGGTATCGCGTCCGCCCTTCCGGAGACCGGCGCCGCGACGATCCATCTCATCGGCAACGCCCATGTGGACGAGTCGCTCCTCGTCGCGGTCTCGCTCGGCTCGGTGCTCATGGGCGCGAACACCTACATCGGCAACGGACCGAACTTCATGGTGAAGTCCATCGCCGAGGAAAACGGCGTCCGCATGCCGAGCTTCTTCGGCTACATGCTCTGGTCAGGCGCGATCCTGATCCCGCTCTTCGCCCTCGTCCACCTGCTGTTCCTGGCGTGAAGCCGGAGCGACAGGGGGCACAGGTCAGAAGCGCAGCGAGAGGCCAAGAATCGGGCCGTGCTGCACGACATCCCACTCGAAGGAGCTGGCGCCGCTGCCCTCGGAGTAGTCCTGGCCGATCGCGCGGTAGCCGAGGTACGCGGTGCCGCCGGTGGAGCCGATGTTGAAGTCGTAGCCGATCACGCCGGTCGTTGACCAGGTGAAGTCGGACCCGGCGCCGAAGCCGCCGATGTCGCCATTCACCGCGAAGCGCCAACTGTCGGCGAAGGGATAGACGAACTTCGCGCCGACGATCGGATCGAACCAGTTCACCGACTTCGAACGGGCCGCAACCATCGCCGGATCGAGGGTGAGATCGAGATCGGTGTAGCGGAAGCCGCCGTAGAGGTCGAGCGTGACCGGCCGATCGCCGGCCTGTCCGGCGGCGTGTCCGGCCGGGCGCCACTCGCCGAGGCGATACATCAGTCCCGCGTCGATGAGCGCGGTCTCGAACTCGACATCGATCTGGGCCATCCCGGCCGGTCCGCTCTGATCGTCGACGCCGAGCTTCGAGTAAACGCCGTCGATGAAGCCCGACCAAGATCCGATGCCGGCCTCGACGCGACCGGAGAAGGCGAAGATCGAGTCGGATGCGTCGAGGATGTCACCGAAGCTCGCGTCCACATCGGCCTCGAAGCCGCGCGCGCCGACCTCGCCGTCCATGCCGACGATCCAGATCCACGCGGTGAGCTCGACGCGCCATGGGTTGTCGTCGCCCGCGACAGCCTCGGCCGCCGAGGCATCGGCAGCCGGAGGAGTGGTGGCGGGCGCCGCCGATGGCGTCGAAGCGGCCGTCCCCTCCTGCGGCGAAGCGGACGCATGCGCGACCGAGAGAAGGGCGAGGCTCGAGACGAGAAGGGTCTGGCAGAGATGGGGCATCGGTCACTCCTTTGGCGTTCCCGACCCCTGCGAGGAGGGGTCGTGAAGCGGAGAGCATACGGGCTCGGAACCGGTCACGATCAGTGCGGATGTGAGTCGCCAAAGCCCTCATCGATCGGGAGGACCGGCTCGCCCTTCATGTTGGTCATGACCACCTTGAACTGCTCGACGAGGAAGAGCGGCTTCGCTGCGTCCTTGGCGAGGGTGTCGAGTCGCTTCTGCAGCGCGGCGACGAGCTCCGGGTGGGCCGCCGCGAGGTTGTTGGTCTCCGAGGGATCGGCGACGATGTCGTAGAGGTCAACGCTCGACGGGAGCATCGTCCGCCAGATGAGCTTCCATTTGCCCTGCCGGATCGCGGCCCGGAACGGCTCGATGTTGTAGATGATCTCGGTGCGCGGCGAGGCCTCGCCCGCGGAGATCGTGCGCCAGACGCTCACGCCGTCGAGCGGCTTGCAGGCCGCCGTCGAAGCCCCGGCGAGCTCGGCGATCGTCGGGAAGAGATCGACGGCGTGGATGAGCCCCGACACGACCTGAGGCCGGATGCGGCCCGGCCAGTTGGCGAACGCGCAGACTCGCGTTCCTCCCTCGAAGAGCGTGCCCTTGCCCTCGCGATAGGGACCGTTGTCGCACGGCAGCGTGACCTTCGACATGTCGGCCATGACGCCGCTGAACATCGCGTTCCGCGTGCCGCCGTTGTCGCTGTGGAAGAGGATGAGCGTCTTCCCGCGCAGCCCCTTCGCCTCGAGCGCCCGCACCACGCGGCCGATCTCGTCGTCGAGGCAGGCGATCATCGCCGCATAGGTGCGCCGCGTCGGATCGGCGATCGACGCGAAGCGGTCGATGTACTCCTGCGGAGCCTGATAGGGCGTGTGCGGAGCGTTGAAGGCGAGATACATATAGAAGGGCTTCGCCGGATCGGCGGCTTCGATATAGCGGGCGGCCTCCTTGCCCAGCAGCGTCGTCGTGTAGCCCTCCTCGCGCGCCGGCTGGTTGTCGCGGTACCAGTCGAGCACGCCATGCTCCTCATGGGTGAAGTAGTCGAGCTCGCCGATCATGGCCCCGTACTGGACATCGAAGCCTCGCTGCTTTGGCCAATACGCCCGATCGGCGTGACCGAGGTGCCACTTGCCGATGATCGCGGTGGCGTAGCCGGCCTCCTTCAGGCACTGCGGCAGCAGCACCTCCGAAAGGTCGAGACCGTAGGCGGCGACCGAAGGGATCACCGCGGTCTGGAGCCCGTAGCGGAACGGATAGCGTCCGGTCATGAGACAGGCCCGCGTGGGCGTGCACATCGGCTGGACATAGAAGTCCGTCAGATGCGCTCCCTCGGCGCAGAGCCGGTCGAGGTTCGGCGTGCGGATGTCGGTCGCGCCGTTGAAGCCCACATCCTTCCAGCCGAGATCGTCGGCGACGATGTGGATGACATTCGGCCGATCGGCGCCCGCGGCCGCGGGAACCAGGGCGATGGCGAGCAGAAGGACGCCGGGAAGGATGGCGCGAGCGAGCGCGCATCCACACGCGGACACCAATGCCGATACCGAGAACGATGCATCCCTCATGTCATGTGTCATGGCTGTGCACTCCCATGCGCGTCGCCGCGCGCGGCGCACGCTACCCGATCGCCCCCGCTCGCCGATGGGACTTTGGTCCCATGTCGGGCCACGCGATCAGGCATGAGCCTGACCGCCGCCGCCGACGAGCGATTCGATGCGCTCCCACATGCGCACGAGCTCCGCGACCGAATCCGCCTCCATCTTCGCCATGACCCGCGCCCGATGGACCTTCACGGTCTTCTCGGCCGTGCCGAGCTCGCGGGCGATCTGCTTGTTCAGCATGCCGGTGACGACGCGGGCCAACACCTCGCCCTCCCGTGGGGTCAGCAGGGCGTGGCGGCGGAGGAGCTCCTCGCGCTCGGCCCGTTCGCGACTGGCCTGGCGGTTGCGATCGAGCGCCCGACGCACCGCCGACAGAAGCGCCTCGTCGTCAACCGGCTTCGTGAGAAAGTCCGACGCACCGCGCTTCATCGCCCGGACGGCCACCGGCACATCGGCGCGTCCGGTGAGGAAGATGACGGGCAGGTCGCTGCCGCGGGCGGAGAGCGCTTCCTGCACGGCGAGGCCGTCGATGCCCGGCATCGCGAGATCGAGGAGGACGCAGCCGGCGCCAGCGGTCGGCGCCCGCTCGAGAAAGGCCGAGGCCGAGGCGAAGCTCTCGGTGCGCATGCCGGCGGAGCGAAGCAGGCGGGCGACGGCGGTGAGCACCGCGCGCTCATCGTCAACGAGATAGACCGTGGGCTCGGGGGCGTTCATCGGCGGCGCTCCTCGGCGCTCGGCAGCGTGCAGTGGACACAGGCTCCCCCCTCCGGCGCATTCGTCACCCAGATCGCACCGTCGTGGGCCGCGAGGATGGTGCGACAGACGGAGAGCCCGAGTCCCAAGCCGTTGGCCTTCGTGGTGAAGAATGGCGTGAAGAGCCGCTCGAGGTCCTCCGTCGTCAGTCCGGGGCCCGAGTCGGCGACCGAGATACGGATGGTTCCCGGCGTGCCGGACGGGACCGCGCGATCCGCGGTGATGCGCAGCCGGCGCCGCTCGCGAGGCGTGCTCGCCATCGCGTCGCAGGCGTTCATGAGGAGATTGATGAGCACCTGCTGGAGCTGGATGCGATCTCCGCGCACCGGAGGAAGCTCGGGCCCAACGCCCACCTCGACCTCGATGCCCCGCTCGCGCAGGTCGCGACGGAGGAGACGCAGGGCATCGTCGACCACCTCCCGAAGGTCCAGCGTCTCGTGGTGTGCCTCGCCCTTCCGGAGCAGCGTGCGAAGGCGCCGGATCACCTCGTCGGCGCGGCGGTTCTCGGCCACGATGTCGTCGAGAATCGCCCGGACTTCAGCGAGGTCCGCCGGCTCCTGCCGCATGAAGCGCTGCGCGGCCTGGGCGTTGCTGAGGATCGCGGTGAGCGGCTGGTTCAGCTCGTGGGCAATGGCACCGGAGAGCTCGCCGAGCATGTTCACGCGGGAGAGGTGGGCCACTTCGTCGCGCTGCCGGGCGAGTTCGGCCTCGGCCCGCTTCCGCTCGCTCTGGTCATGCAGCGACACGAGCGCGAGCGGCCCGCCCCCGGCGTCGATCGGGCGCACGCCGACCTCCACCGGGAACTCGCTGCCGTCGGCGCGGCGTGCGCAGACCTCGTCGGCGAAGTCGCTTCGAACGGCCATCCTCACCGCCTCATGGACGCGCGTGAAGCGCTGCGGAATGAGCGTGTCGATCGGGCGGCCGATCAGGTGGTCCCGCGTCGCGCCATGGGAGCGCTCGATCTGGGCGTTGACGAGCACCATCGCGCCGGACGCGTCAACGAGCGCCATGCCGCTCGGCGAGGCCTCGAGCGCGACGCGGATGCGAGCTTCCGCGCGCTGGCGCCTGCGCTCGCGGAGCGACGCGAGCCACCAGGCGCCTGCGCCTCCCGCTCCGACGAGCAGGGCGGCCGCGAGGAAGCGGAACCAGCCGGTTTGCCAGAGAAGCGGCGCGACCCGCAGCGTGACGACCGCACCGGCCTCGTTCCAGAGCCCGTCCTCGTTGGCCGCACGCACGCGAAACCGATGGTCGCCCGGTGCGAGCGAGCCGAAGCGCGCGCCGCGTTCGCTTCCGACGGCCCGCCAGGCGAGGTCGATCCCCTCCAACATGACCTCGAACCGCACCTGCGCGGGATCGACGAAGGAGAGCGCCGTGTACCGGATGTCGATCTGTCGGCTTCCCGCAGGCACATCGATGATGCGATCGTTCAGCGGCGCAGCGCTCCCTCGCTCCTCGCCAGCGAAATCCACGGGAATCGCGACTCGGTCCGCGCCGTCCGGGGCGCGGGTGCGCACCTCCCCGATCACCACTGGAGGCACGAGGGTGTTGCGCCGGATGCGCCGCGGATCGACCATCGCGACCCCCCGCTGCGTCGCGAACCACAGCCGTCCATCCGCGTCGCGGGCGCTGAGCGGCTGCCGCCCACCCGAGCATTCGAGCGTCGCCAGACCGTCGAGCCTGCCGAGGGTGCGCATCGGCACGCGGGTCAACCGCCCCTCCGCGGCGTCGGCAAGATCGCGCTCGGCCACGCGCACGATGCCCCGGCCGGTCCCGAGCCACCAATGGCCGTCATCGCCGATCACGATCGAACGGACCGACTGGGCGGCCGCGTCGAGCGTCGCGCCGATTCCCTCGACCTGACCATCGCGATACCGCAGCAGGCCGGCGCTTCGCGAACCGAACCAGACCGATCCGTCGGGCCGGGCGACAAGACAGCTCACCTCGTCGAGCGAGCGGCCGGACGGATCGATCACTTCGACGAAGCGACCGCCTTCGAGACGGAAGACACCGGCGTCGTTGGAAAACCAGATCGTCCCGGCGGCATCCTCGGCGATCGCCCCGATGCCCGCGTCAGGCACCCCCTCGGCCTCGCCGTAGACGACGCTCCGATCGCCCTCGAGACGATCGCCGTGGAAGCACGCGAGACCGCGGCCGCCAGCGACCCAGACGCGCCCTTGGCTGTCCTCGAAGAGAGCGAGGATGTTCGCCCCGCCCGTGCGATCCGCCGGCAGCGAACGAAGCTCCGATCCTTCGATCAGGAAGAGGCCGTCGCCGAAGGTGCCGATCCACCAGCGGCCGCTGCGATCGGCGAGGACGCTCTGGACATAGCCGCCGCGACCGTCGAGCGGCACCATCGAGGCGACGCCGTCGCGGAGGCGAAAGAGCCCGCCGCCGTAGGTGCCGACGAGGAGGCCGCCATCCTGGTCGAGCGCGATCGATCGCACGATCGGTTCGATGATGCCATGCTCGACGCCGAAGGTCCGACACCGCCGTTCGCTGAAGCGCAGAAGGCCCCCGCCGCTCGTCCCCACCCAGATGGAGCCCTCACGATCCTCGAAGACGCAGCGCACGCCGTTGTAGGTCAGGCCGCTCGCGGTCGTCCAGTGGATGAGCGTTCCCTCCGTCGCCTCCTCCGCCGGTGGCGTCCAGCGGAACAGCCCGTTGTCGTGGGTGCAGATCCAGAGCGAGCCCGTCGAGTCCTCGAACGCGCTCCAGAGCCCGCGGAGATCGGCGGAGAGTTCCCAGCGACGCCGACTCGCCGGTGAGGCGTGCTTGCTGATCGAACGGCGCGCGATCGTCCACACGCCGCCGTCGCGTGCCGGCGCGCAGATCATCGTCTCGGTCTCAGCGGAGTCCGCTCCGACCGGCGCGATCCAGCGACCCTCCTCGTGCACGCCGAGGAAACCGCGTTGCGTCAGCCACCATCGCCCCGCGCCATCCACCGCCGCGATCGGTCCCACGCGTCGCACCTCGCTGGGCTGCATCGCCCGGAACGCGGTGCCGTCGAACGCTTCAACCTGCCCCTCGAAGCTCGTCAGCAGCATCGCGCCGTCGGCACGCTCGGCCACGGAGCGCACCCCGCCCTCCAGCGACTCGCCGCCGATCCGCCGCCATCCCGTCCGATCGCGAAGGGCCAGTCCGCGCGCGGTGCACACCCAGAGCCGGCCGCTTCGGTCGAGATGGAGATTCACGACGCTCGATGAGGGAAGCTCCGGCGTGTTGCCCGGATCGAAGACCTCGAAGCGCACGCCGTCGAAGCGGACAAGGCCGCGAAAGGTCCCGAACCAGAGATAGCCCTCACCGTCCTGGACGATCGCGGTCGCGGAGTTCTCGGGCAGTCCCTGCTCGACCTGCCAGCTTTCGATCTGCCAGTCCCCGACGGCGCGAGGCTGCGTCGCCACGCGATCGGGGAAGGACGGCGATGGCTGAGCCTCGCGCTCCGCGACGATCGCCGGGCGCGCGACCGCGCCCATCGCGCCACCGGAGAGCGGCGACGCGATGAGCGCGGCAAGCGTTGAGAGAAGCAGGCCGTGAAGGCGGTTTCGTCGCGGCGGCGGCATGCGCGGCCGCCAAGATACGCGAAGAGCCGCAACGGGCCTCTCCGTCCCGAACGGACCTTTCGATCGGCGATGGTCCCTCAGCCCTTACGCGATGTCCACCTTCCGCGGCTGTGCCTCCGGCACCTGCGGAATCGTCACCGCCAGCACGCCATCGGCGAGAGCCGCGGTGATGCCCGCATCGGAGGCGTTCTCCGGCAGGCGAATCTGCCGGAAGAGGTTCACCTCGCGTCGCTCACGTCGCCAGACGGTCCGCTGCGGAGTCGCCTCCGTGACGGCTTCCGGCGCGCTGGCCTCGTCACGCGCGGTCGCGCGAGTCGCGGCGATGGTGAGGACGCCATCCTTGACTTCGATCGAGACCTCCTGCTTCGAAAAGCCCGGCACGCTTGCGGTGATCACCCACGAGCCAACGCCGTTGTGGCGTTCCTCGTGCAGATCGATGGGCAGCCGGTAGGTGGGACGCTCGCTCGCGCAGCGCTCCTCCGTGCAGCTCTCCGCCGATCGGGTCGCGTCGCTCGGGGCGCCGAAGGCGACCTTGAAGAGTTCGGCGGCCGCGTTGGAGAGGGACGGCACGCCGCAGGCGCCAACCGGCACCATGCGCACGGCTCCGCGAGGCATCGATCCGAACCCGTTGCATCCATTCATCCGGTACATGGCATTTCTCCTTCGATATCAGTCATTGGGCCGCGCCGAACGCGGGCCGCTCAGAAGTTTGGAGCGACGCCCATATGCGTCGACCCAGCCTTCGGAGCAGCCCGCGCTGGCGGACGACGCCCCCAATGCAGAGTTCATGCCAACGGCCGCTGACCGCCGCGCGGATCGCAGATCGCGTCGCGCCGCACGCCCATCGCGGCGTTGGAGCGGTCTCGCCGGCGCGCGTGACTGTCATCCTGATCGGTCGCTGTCGAATCGACAGTCGGACGCCTAGTCGGTCGCGCCGGCCGGAAGCGGCTCGCCGGAGGAGCCGGTCTCCGCCTTCGGCTTCATGGTCGCGTAAATGATCGCCTGCGCCACCACCGACTCGCCGATCAGGCGACCGACGCGCTCGCTCGCCTGCCGGAGGTCCCGGAACTTGCCGCTGTCGAGCTCCCGCTCGAAGTCCTTCAGGCTGTTCTCGATCCCCAGCATCATCGCCGCGACCACCGCCCATTCCTGGCGCGTCTGCGGCCAGACATCGTTGCCCTGGACATACGCCTCGGGGATCGAGATCCGCCAGCCGTCGTCGGTCTCGATCAGGAGGACGGGCCCCTGCCACGGTTCGCCGTCCCATTCGAGGCTCGCCGTGCCGTCGGTCATGTCCACGGCGTGCAGACGGTCGCGCAGCGAGGTCAGATAGACGAAGGGATCGGCCATGATGCGGCTCAGGATGTCGCCGATGTCCCGCGAGATCGGGGTGCCGGCGGCCCGCGACGCGATCGCCGATTTGGCGACCTCGATCTCCTTCGCGACCTGGTCGGGCCAGCGGGACTTGAGCTTCTGCGAGACGCGCCAGAGCCGTCCGAGCATGTCGCCGAGCTTGCCCTTCACATCGCCGATCGCACTCGCCTCGGTGACGCCATCGTCAAACCGGATGTCCCGGGCCTTGACCTCGAGGAGCGAGGGAAGCAGGTCCGGCCGCCCGTCCGCGATCATGAGGGTCATCGCATCGAGCGTCTTCTCCGGCGTGCTCGTGTCGTAGCGAGGGTCCGAGCAGCCCGCGAGCGCTGCGACGGTCACCAGGGCGAGGAGGAGCACGCGGCCGAAACGGGAACATGCGGCGATCGAGGCCATCTCCCACAGCGTACGCGCGACCCTACACTGCGTTGCATGCGGATCACGCTGAACGGCGAAGTTCGGGATCTTGAAGGGGAGCCGACGGTGCACGAGCTCCTCGCGCAGCTCCGCGCCGGCGGACTCGCGGCCGGCGCCTGCGCCGTCGAAGTCAACCGCAGCCTCGTTCCCCGTCGCGAGCACGCCGCACGGCAGCTCCGCGAGGGGGACACGGTCGAGATCGTGACCCTCGTCGGCGGCGGCTGAGCGGCTGATACGCTCCTCCCGACGCCGAATACGGCCTTTCACCATGGCATCCACGCAGCCCGCCCCGGTCTCCGATTCCCCCACCGCCTCCCCAGCGCCGGCGATCCCCCCGCTCGCCGTCGGGCCATTCGTGCTGCGCAGCCGGCTGGTGGTCGGGACGGGCAAGTACCGGGACTACCCGACGATGCAGCGGGCGATCGCCGCGAGCGGCGCCGATGTCGTCACCGTCGCGGTGCGCCGCGAGCGACTGGTTGACGCCGAAGGCCGTTCGATCCTCGACTTCCTCGACCTCGCCCGACTGACCATCCTGCCGAACACCGCGGGCTGCTTCAGCGCGGATGACGCGATTCGCGTCGCCCGGCTCGGACGGGAGATTCTCGAGCAGCTCGGCAACCCCGGCGCGAACTGGGTGAAGCTGGAGGTCCTCGGCGACAAGAAGACGCTGCTGCCCGATCCGGTCGGCACCCTCGAGGCGTGCAAGGAACTCGTCCGCGACGGCTTCACGGTCCTCTGCTACTCAAGTGACGATCCGATCATGGCGGTTCGGCTGCGCGACGCCGGCGCTGCGAGCGTCATGCCCGCGGGCAGTCCGATCGGCAGCGGGCGCGGCATCGCCAACCCGAGCGCGATCGCGATCATCCTCGAGCTGCTGAAGGATGCCGAGCATGGCGGCGATCCGCGCTATCCGGTCATCGTCGACGCGGGCGTCGGCACGCCGAGCGATGTGACGATCGCGATGGAGCTCGGCTCCGACGGCGTCCTCCTCAACACCGGCATCGCCCACGCGAAGGACGCGGTGGCGATGGCCCACGCGATGCGGCTCGCCCTCGACAGCGGCTACCTCGGCGCCCGCGCGGGACGCATCGCGAAGAAGAAGTTCGCGACGGCGTCGAGCCCGTGGGAAGGCGTGATCAGCTACATCCCGGGTGAATGAGCGCCACGCAGGCCGAGGGAATCAGACCTCGACCGGCTCGAAGACGATCCGCTGTTCCTCGTCGCGCACGACATGGCGGGCGAAGAAAGCGTCGATCCGATCGATGCCCGTGACCCGCGCGACGAATGCCGCGGCGCGGACCAGGTCGGCCCGCTGGACGAGCTCCAGCCGCCGCGCCGTGAGGGCGAGACGCGAGCCGTAGAACGCGCAGTCCTGATGGGCGATGAGCACGATGCGGTTGAGGCCGTGGACCTCGACCAGAAACTTCAGTTCGTCGACGACGCCCTGCTCCTCGAGGTGGGCCTGCGGGTGCCCGGCCAGGCAGGCCGGACCGCCGGGGAGCGCGACCCGGTCATAGCGCGGAAGCCCGAGCCCGTTCTGGATGAAGTCATCGAAGTGCTCGCCGACGCGCCCGTCCGAGCAGTAGATGGCCCCGGCCTTGATGCGCGAACGCTCGTAGGTCAGCGGGCTTTCGTAGAGACGCGGCTCCACGAGCGTGGCCGGAAGATTCGCCATGGAGGCCAGTGTACAGGACGCAGCGCGCCGAGGCGTTCGACGCAGGTCAGAGGCAGCCGCCCCAGCCTCCGAGGAGAAGCGAGAGATCCGCCGCGCCGGTCGTTCCGTCGCCGTCGAGATCAGCGGTCGGCGTGCCCCACGCGCCGAGAAGAACGCCGAGATCACCCGCGCCGATGGTGCCATCGCGATCGAGGTCGCCATCGCAGACCGGATCCGCGGGCGTGATGGTGATCGTCTGGTTCAGCGGCACATCGGTCAGGATGGTCTCGACGCCGTTCTGCCAGAGGACGCGAACCTCATCGGCGACGGTCGCGGTTCCGAGGCCGAAATGGGCCGAGAACTCGCTCGTGCCGAGGAAGCTGACGCCGCTGTCCATGAGCCGCACCCGCGTCTGGCCGTTCGCCACGACCGTCACCTTGGCGCCGATCCCGTCGGGCGTGAAGCCTGGAAATCCTTGGGTGTTCAGGAAGACGCGCAGCCAGCGGGTATCGGCGGCGGCGACGAGATCGTTGCGGAAGAGCGTCAGCGTGCCGTTGTTGCGATAGATGAGGATGTCCTGATCGCCGTCGTTGTCGGCATCGAGCCGCAGCATCGCCCTGCCCTTGATCGAGAAGACGAATCCCGAGGCGACCGAGACATCGGTGAAGGTGTTGTTGCCGTTGTTGAGCCAGAGATAGGAGGGATCGTTGTAGAAGCTCGAGCCCGGTGCGGCGTCGCCGTTCGTCTCGAGGATGTCCTCCCATCCGTCGTGGTTCACGTCGACGCCGACGGCGCCCCAGCCGTATCCGCCGTCCGCGACGCCCGCCGACGCGGCGATCTCCGCGAACGCGCCGGTCCCGAGGTTGCGATAGAGCTTGTTGCCGGTCCAGCCGATGCCCGGCTGGTGGATGCTCGTCGGATACCAGTCGATCAGCCCGTTGTTGTCGAAGTCGCCGATCGCCTGGCCCATGCCGTTCTCCTCGTGACCGACATGAGCGGCGTTCGTGGCATCGGTGAAGGTGCCGTTTCCGTTGTTGCGGAAATACTTGCTTCCGACATAGCCGGCCCCCTTGAAGTCGCCGACGAGGAGCAGCTCCGGATACCGATCGCCGTTCATGTCGGCGAACCGCACCGACTGCAGGGCGATCGGACCGATGCCGCTGAGCAGGCCGATCGCCGCGGTGACATCGGTGAAGGTGCCGTTTCCGTTGTTGCGGAAGAGCCGCTGCTCGGTGTTGCTCGGAGCGCCGGTGAAGCCGCCGACGAAGAGATCGAGATCGCCGTCGAGGTCATAGTCGCCGAAGGCGGCGCTCCACGCGCTCTCGGCGCTCGGATCGGCGAACGCGACGCCGGCGGCCGCGGCGACATTGGTGAAGGTGCCGTTTCCGTTGTTGCGATAGAGCTTGTGGTGACCCGCCGCCGGCGCGCCGACCGGTCCGGCGCTCGTGACATAGAGATCGGGCCAGCCGTCGTTGTCGAAGTCGCCGACGCACGCCGACTTGCCGCGATGGACAAGGTTGAGTCCCCACGCGGCCCCCTGTTCCGAAAAAGTCCCGTCACCGTTGTTGATGAAGAGCTTGTCCTTCGCGTTGCCGCTTCCGCCGGAGATGAAGAAGACATCGGTCCACCCGTCACGATTGAAGTCGCCGACGGCGCCGCCGCCGGCGTACTGCGAGTTGGTGAAGCCCGAGGTCGAGTGGGTCGCGATCAGCCCCGACGCCGCCGTCTGGTTCGAGAACGCGGGCGGAGCGGCGACCGCCGTCCCGGCGAGGAGTGCGGTCGCGGCAAGAACGGTCGCCAGCGAGAACGACGACGACGGAGTGGACGCCCTGTGCATGCGTTTCACCGTACCGCACCGCCACGCTGAGTCGAGCGGGGATTCGCCCGATTTCGCCGATACGATCCGAGGTCATGCGCGTCACCGTCCCACCCGACCAGCTTCACGCCGCCTTTCAGTCGGTTCGCTCGAGCAGCGCCTTCGCGGAGAGCGCCGCCCTCGTCGCCCGCGGCGGTCTTCCCGTCGAGATGCTGCAGGCGATGGCCCTTCGCCCGGAGATCCTGCGGGCCTTCGCGGCGACGAGCGAGGCGATCTATCCCGGCGGCATCGTCGATCGTCGCGTGAAGGAACTCGTCATCCTCGAGGCCTCGCGGCGGAACCGCTGTCAGTTCTGCACTGAGAGCCACATCTCGATCGCCCGGATGCTCGGCATCACCGACGCCTCCGGCGATCCGATCGCCCTCCTCGACGAGCCCGACCGACTCTCCGAGCGCGAGCGGCTCGCGATTGAGTACACCCGCGCAGCGCAGCGGGACTCCAATCGCATTCCGAACGAACTCTTCGACGCGATGCGTCGCGTGTACACCGACGCCGAGATCGTGGAGCTGACCGCGATGATCGGCCTCATCACGATGCTCAACACCTTCAACAACTGCCTGCAGATCACCTACCACGGCGAGTACGAGGCCGGCTGAGCGCGGTCCGGCGTCGCTCACAGATGCAGGAAGGAGAGATGCAGCTCCGCATGGCGGAGATGGAGCGCGATCCATTCGTCGCGGGTCATGCGGCCGAGCACCGGATGACGGTCGGGGATCGGGTCTTGCTCCAAGCGACGCATCGAGGCAACGAGCCTTCGCTCGCCCTCCTCAAGCGACAGTTCGTCGACGCCGTAGGTGCCTGCCTCGACTTTCGGGAGACGGAAGCCAGCCGGCATGCCGCGAAGGAAGAGCCGCTTCAGGAGCACAGGACCGAGCAGGCGAAAGACGAACCCGGGCTTCGGTCCGGGAATGCCGTCGAACGCGGCGTTCTGCCAGAAGGCGAGGTGTCCGAGGATCTTCCCGACGGACCAGTTGCCGGCGCGCCGGACCCTGCCGGCGCGCTCCGCCGCGACGACGCGCTGCACCTCGGCGCGAAGCGCGTCAAGGCTGGCGAGAGCGATCGGGCGGCGATCCTTCGTGCGCTTCGTGTCAACGGGCATGCGGCTCATCGTCGCCGAAAGCGCGAATCGCCTCAACGGCACCCGAACGCGTCACGGATCGGACGCTTCGATGCCGGCGAGCCGCCGCAGCACGCGCTCGAGTCCCCGTACGACGCGGGCCATCGCCTGGGGATGCACCTTGTCGGGGGTGTCCTCGGGCGTGTGGTAGTGCGGATAGCGAAATGGGGCGGTGTCGGTCGCCATGAGCGCCGGCACGCCGGTCTGCCAGAAGGCCCAGTGGTCGCTCCACGAGATGCCCGGCAGCGCCGAGGGGAGCGCTGCCCCTTGGGAGGGAAACGCCGTCGTCTCGCGGAACGAAGCGATGACCTCGTGCAGCAGTCGTCGCGAGGCGACATTGCCGACGAATCCGACGAAGTTTCCCTGGTTCGGGTAGACCGCGCTCAACGGCGCCGGATAGCGCTGCGACCCCGAGGCCTCGCTGTACCAGCCGATCGTCTCGACGGAGATCATCGCGTCGATCTGCTCCCCGCGCTCCTCGCAGCCGCGGGCGTAGACGAGGCTTCCCATCTCCTCGGTCTGGAAATAGGGCGGCTCCTCATCGACGAAGAGACAGAAGCGAACGGTCTTCGACGGTCGGGCGTCGGCCAGCCGATCGGCCAGGGCGAGTACCGCCGCGACGCCGGTTGCGTTGTCGTTCGCGCCGGGACTGTCGGCGAAGCTGTCATAGTGAGCGCCGACGATCACGATCCGTTCCGGCTGGGTCGTGCCGCGCACTTCGGCCCAGATGTTGCCGGGCGTGAGCGACGGCAGCCGCGGCGGAGAGGGCTGCCGCGCAGGCGCGTACCCCGATGCGATCAGCCGAGCCTCGATGTACGCCGCCGCCCGCTCGTAGTTGGCGAGCGCGTAGCGATTGCGAATACCGATCGTCCCCGCGAGCATGGTGACATCGGCTTCGAGGCGCTCGGCGAGGGCCTCATCCTCGGCGGAGAGCGCCGGCAGCGGCCCGCTGTGCGAGCGACCCGGCATCCGAATCATGATCCACCAGCAGGCCGCGAGCGCCGCCGCCAGCACCATCCCAAGGATCGCGAGCCGCCATGCGGCGCCACGGGTCATCAAGCGGATTGCCATGCAACAACCTCCACGCGCGTTCCTTTCGCGATCGCGCGCGTGGAGGTTGCCGACGGGCTCCCCGAATCGGCCTCAGCGACGGCGACGACGACCCGCGAGGGCGGCCAGGGCGAGGACGCCCACGCCAGGCGCGGGCACGAGCGTGACCGAGACGGCATCGACGCCGATCGCTCCCTGGCCGTCGAAGGAACGAATGGTGAAGGCGGAGCCGCTCTGCGTCGCATCCACGACGAGGCTGATCGATTCCCACGCCTCAAGGCCGGTGCCGAGCGGCGTGAGATCGGTCACGACGCCGCCTTCCCAGAGGATCTGGAGGCTGTCGAGCTCAATGCCGAAGTTCTGGACCCACAGGCGGATCTCGTACTGCTGACCGGCGGTCGTCCCGAGCGTCTGGCTGATCGCGTCGTACGCCCCGCCCGTCGCGCCGAAGCTGGCGTGGAAAGCGCCGTCGAAGGAGCCGGAGCCGAAGATGCTCAGGCTCGATCCCTGACCGGCGAGCGACACCTGCCAGCCGCTGAAGTCGCCGGTCTCAAACCCGCCGTTGGTGACGAGCTCGGCCGACGCAGAGGCGGTCACCGCCAGGACGAGGGCGAGCGGAAGGACGCGGACAACACGATCGTGGCGACGGTTTCGGTCAGTGGTGGGCATGCGAAGTCTCTCTCTCTGAATCTCCGGGGACGATCCACCGGAAGCCGCCTGCCCGAACGGGCCCACGCGGCCCCTGAACGCGAAGCCCAGGCCCCACCCGCGCCACGCTTTCCACAAGATTTCGCGCCCCCGCCGCGCGCACCCCCGCCGCGCGCGCCACCGCGCCAACAGCCAGCCCGCGATTCACTCGCGGGCGCCCGGCGCGCAAGAGCGAGTGTGCGCCCGAAGGGCGCTACGGAGCGCTCTAAAAAGCTTCGCCCGGCGCGCCAGAGTGAATCCGCGCCCGGCCGCGCCACCGCGCCAACAGCCAGCCCGCGATTCACTCGCGGGCGCCCGGCGCGCCAAAGCGAGTGTGCGCCCGAAGGGCGCTACGGAGCGCTCAAGAGACTTCGCTACGGAGCGCTCAAACTAATGCTCCACCCGCTTCCCCAGCAGCTTGCTCACCTCGGCGACGGCCTTGTCCACCGTGGCCTTGTCCTTCGCCTCGAGATTCAGGCGAAGCAGCGGCTCGGTGTTGGACATCCGCACATTGCACCACCACGGTCCGACATCCAGGCTGACGCCGTCGAGCGTCGCGACCTTCGCCTTCGGATAGGCCTTGCGGAGGGCCGCGATTGCCCCTTCCTTGTCCTCGTTCTCGAAGTTGATCTCGCCGGACTGCACATATCGCTTGCAGGGGGCGATCTGCTCGCTCAGCGGCTTGGGCTGCACCGCGAGCGCCGTGACGACCGCGACGAAAGCGCGGGCGCCGGAGTCGGTCCCGAACATGTCCTGGAAATAGAAGTGGCCGGAGAGCTCGCCGCCGATCGGCGCCTTGCTCTCGGCGAGCTTCGCCTTCATGAACACATGGCCGACGCGGCTCTCGACGGGGACGCCGCCGGCCTCACGGATGATCTCCGAGACGCTGCGGGAGGAGCGGAGATCGAAGACGACGCTCGCGCCGGACCGGCCCTTGAGGGCGTCGCGGACGAGCCACGCGAGGAGCAGGTCACAGCCGATCGGCTGGGCCTTCTCGTCGATGATCATGCACCGATCGGCGTCACCGTCGAAGCACACGCCGAAATCGGCCTTGTGCTTGAGAACGCCGTCGCGCACTTGGGCGAGATTCGATTCGACGAGCGGATTCGGCTCGTGCACGAACTCGCCGGTGGAATTGTCGAAGTTGATCGGGATGATCTCGAGGCCGGCGATGCCGCTGAAGAGCTTCGGCACCATCGTGCCGGCCATGCCGTTGCTCGCGTCGATCACGACCTTCAGCTTGCGCTTGCCCGCGATCACGCTCGCGTCGAGGAAGCGAAGAAGGTGCTCGCGATAGGGCGCCCACAGATCGCGGGCCTCGATCCGTCCGCCGCGCGGCTCGAGCTTCTCGCGCTCGACGAGCGCCGCGAGCCGCTTGATCTCCTCGAGCCCCGTATCGCTTCCGACGGGCTTCGCGTGCACCTTCGAGATCTTGAATCCGTTGTAGTTCGACGGATTGTGCGACGCGGTGACCTGCACGCCGCCGGCGCAGCCGAGGTGATTGATCGCGAAGTAGACCATCGGCGTGTCCACGAGGCCAAGGTCGATGACATGCGCGCCATAGGCCCGCATGCCGTCGGTGAGGGCTTCGGTGAGCGACGGCGAACTCTTCCGCATGTCGCGACCGACGGCGATGTGCCGCATCATCGGGTCGTCATGCCCCGCCTCCGTCGCCTCGCGGAGCAGGTACTCCGCGGTGGCGTAGCCGATCTGCCACGCGATCTTCTCGTTCAGGGGCTTCGGATAGGTCGCGCGAACGTCGTAGGCCTTGAAGACTTTGCCAAGCATGGGGAGCGAAATCTACCGGCTGCCGGTGCGGGACGCAGGCGGGGCGGGAACCGATTCAACACAGAGGCCCAACCCGAAGGGGGCGGGCACAGAGGGCCACAGAGAAGGCAAAGAGAGTGGGGGTGCGCGACATTGGCTGGAGCGCGCAGCCCCTTCGCTCCGGGGCTTCTCCGTGCTCCCTCTGTGTCCTCTGTGCCTCTGTGGTTCTCTGGTCTTGATTCGCCGGTCCACCCCAAACAAAGCCAGAACATCCGCTCGAGCTCTCCCCGCGGATCGCCGATTCTGGTAGCCTTCCGGATCTTCCTCCCTCACGGCACGCGCCGGGGGGCGAGGGATGACCCACGCTGCGGTCGGTGGCCGCTGCGCTGGGGTGTCCCCTTTTCGGTCGGTCAGTCAAGCGCCCTCAGACGCTGCGGGGCCATCGGCGACGAACCCGTCGCTCGCTGTCCTCCCCACCGCCGCGCGTCGGTGTCGCTGCAAAGGAAGCCTCCCATGGCCAGTCTCGTCGAAGAACTCATCGAAAGCGGCATTCACTTCGGTCAGCGCCGGAGCAACTGGAACCCGCGCATGCGGCCGTACATCTACACGGTCCGCAACGGCATCCACATCATCGACATCAAGGAGACGGTCAAGGGTCTCCTGCTCGCGAAGAAGTTCGTCGCGAAGCTCGTGGCCGACGGCAAGGACATCCTCTTCGTCGGCACGAAGCGACAGGCGCAGGCCGCGCTTGAGCAGTACGCCGGCGGGGCGAAGATGCCCTATGTCACGGAGCGCTGGCTCGGCGGCACGCTGACGAACTTCCGCACCATCCGCGACCGCCTCAAGCGGCTCGAGGAGCTCGAGCGGATCATGGAGTCGGGCGAGATCAAGAACTACTCCAAGAAGATGGAGTCGCAGCTCACCCGCGAGCAGAAGAAGATCTTCCGCAACCTGAACGGCATCCGCACCATGCACCGGCTCCCCGGTGCGATCGTGGTGGTTGACACGAACCGCGAGAAGAACGCCCTGCTCGAGGCGAAGAACCTCGGCATCCCGACGATCTGCCTGATCGACACCGACGGTGATCCGGAGCTCGCCGACATCCCGATTCCGGGCAACGACGACTCGATGCGCTCCATCGATGTCGTGATCCGGGAGCTCTGCGCAGCGGTCACCGACGGCCTCGGCCATCGCCAGACCAACGACGCGGTCGCCTCGAAGCGCGACGGCGGCGAATCGGGCGAGTCGGGTGACGGCCAGCAGCGTCGCCGGTCGAGCCGCTCGCGGTTCCGCGCCGACGGCGCCGGCGACACCGGCAGCGAAGTCGCCGCCAGCGCCGAGTGACCCTCGACGCCTCTCCCACCACCCCAGTTAGCACACGAGAGCCCCGCGACCGGACGCCGGGCGGGGTCTCGTTCTTCCAGTCTCACCATTTTTTCGAGATACGACTATGAATCCCTCTGATGTTCCAGCCAAGGACGCGATGGCCCTCCGCCAGCGCACCGGTCTTCCGATCATGGAGTGCAAGCAGGCCCTTGCTGACGCCGACGGCGACATGAAGAAGGCCGAGCAGCTCATCAAGGAGCGGGCGAAGGGCAAGATGGACACCCGCACCGATCGCGTCGCCGGCGAAGGCCGCGTCGCGATCCATGTCGACGGCAGCAAGGCCGCCGTCGTCGAGTGCCGGGCGGAGACCGACTTCACCGCGAAGAACCCCGCCTTCCAGGCGATGGTCGCCGAGGTCGCGAAGATCGCGGCGGCCGGCCAGCCGGGCGAGGTGACCGCGAACGACGCGATCAACGCCAAGGTGGACGAGGTCCGCATCACCACCCGTGAGAACGCCTCGTTCGCCCGCGGCTACGCCTTCTCGGGCGGCGCGTTCGGCAGCTATGTCCACCACGACGGCAAGACCGCGGCGCTCGTTCAGTTCAGCGGCGCCGTCTCGGCCGAGGTCGCGAAGGGCGTCTGCCAGCACATCGTCGCCGCCGTCCCCTCGCCCCAGGCGGTGGACGAGAGCGACATGCCCGCCGACATCGTCGCGGCCAAGAAGGCCGAGGCGGTGAAGGAGGCCGAGGCCTCCGGCAAGCCGGCCCAGATCGCCGAGAAGATGGCCCAGGGCAAGATGCGGAAGTTCTTCGAGGAGACGACGCTTCTGAACCAGAACTATGTCGTCGACGACTCGAAGAAGGTCAAGGATCTCCTGCCCGCGGGCATCAAGGTCCTCGCCTTCGTCCGCATGCCGCTCGGCGGCGACTGCGTCCGGGCGATCGCGAAGTAAGTTTGCTCGCGCTCTCGAGGCCAGAGAGGCACAGAGGGCACAGAGGTAGCAAAGAGAAGATCGAACAAGGGGCTGCGCGACCGCGTCTGGTCGGGCAGCCCCATTTTTCGTTCTGCTCTGTGGCCCTCTGTGTCCTCCGTGCCTCTGTGTTGAATCTGGTTCCGCGTTCAAACACCCGCACGCGAACGAGCCGATACAACCACTTCCGTGCCCACCTCCGACACCTCGAATCTGAAGCAGAAGGCCGTGCGAGGCGGGGCGTTCACCTTTGCGTCGCAGTGGACGCGGTTTGTGCTGCGGATCGCCTCGATCGCGGTGCTCTCGCGGTTGCTCACCAAGGATGACTTCGGACTTGTGGCGATGGTCACGGCCTTCACCGGCTTCGCCTCGCTCTTCGCCGACGCGGGCCTGACGCAGGCGGCGATGCGGGCCCGCGAGCTGAGCCGCGAGCAGGCGTCGAGCCTCTTCTGGATCAACCTCGGCGTGGCGACCGCGGTCGCTGCGGTCGTCGCCCTGTGCTCGCCGCTGATCGCCGCGTTCTACGGCCGCGAGCAGCTCGTCGGCATCGCGTCGATCGCGAGCGTGAGTCTCGTGCTCGCAGCGCTCGGCGCCCAGCATGTCGCCATGCTGCAGCGCGAACTCCGCTTCGGGAAGCTCGCCGTCGTCGAGACCGTGGGACAGCTTGCGGGCGTGGCGCTCGCGATTCTCTCGGCCTGGCTTGGCGCCGGCTACTGGGCGCTCGTCGTGCAGGTGATCGCGATGAGCGCCGTCACCTCGACCGCGGCGTGGATCGCCTCCGGCTGGTGTCCCCTCCGTCCGCGCATCGCGCCGGGCACCAGGTCCCTTCTCTTCACCGGCTCGCATCTCTCGGGCACCGAGGTCCTCAACTACATCGGCCTCAACTCCGACGCGGTGATCCTCGGTCGCGCCGCGGGCGAAGGTCCGCTCGGCGAGTACGGCCGGGCGCAATCGCTCCTGATGATGCCGCTGACCCAGATCATCGGACCCTTCACCAAGGTGGCCGTGCCGTTCCTCTCGCGCGTGCAGGATCAGCCGGAGCGATTCGCGAGAGCCTATTACCGAATGTGTGCGATGGTCGCGCTGGTGTCGACGCCGCTCATCGCCTTGCTCATGGTCGGCGCGCGCGACATCGTGCTCATCATGCTCGGACCGGGCTTCGCCGAGGCCGCGACGCTCTTCCAGATCCTCGCGATCGCGGCGTGGGGCATGCCGATCGCCGCGACGGCGACCTGGGTCGCGATCGCGTCGGGACAGACGGCGCTTCTCTTCTGGCGGAACCTCGTGCGGGTCACGATCGTGATCGCCGCGTATCTCATCGGCGTGCGCTGGGGAGCGACGGGCATCGCGATCGCGTATGTCGTCACCACGCATCTCCTCCGCTTCCCGATGCTCTGGTGGACCTTCCGCGGCACGCCGGTGCGCATCGGCGGACTCGCGGCGTCCACCTGGCCGGCGACGCTCATCGGCATCATCGGCGCTGCCGCGATGGTCGCTCCCGCCTATCTCATGCCGCTCCCCGCCGGGACGCCCGCATGGCTGTCGCCTTGGCTCACGCTGACCGCGACCGGACTGACCGGCGCGATCGTGATGGGCGGGCTGCTCTGGACCTGGCCGCGGGCGAAACGGGAGCTGCGGGAAGCGATCGAACTCGCCCGCAGCGCGCGGCGGTCGAAGGCCATCGCGGCCGACGCGCCATCGGTCTAGGCTCTGTCTGACGGATCGCCGTCGGCCAAAGAGCGAGGCCGGATGCTGGATTGGTAGGAGACGAGACGAAGCTGTATCCGCAGCGATACGGCGAGTCGAAGGCGACGCCCCAAGCCAGCGTCCCGCCTCGCTCGACGCCAGGCGATCCGTCAGACAGAGCCTAGCACTACAGCGCCCCTTCGGTTCGTCGCGAGGGCGAGCGGGGCCTTTGCTGGCAAGGAGATGCGCCGGTTTTGGCCCGAAGGCGTATCCGCAGCGATACGTCGAGGGCCGAAACCAAGCATCGACGCAGCCAGCGAAGGCATCCGCTCGGCCGCAGCAGAACCGAAGGGGCGCTGTAGTGCTAGCTACCCCTCACCGTACACTCCGGTCGTGCCACGCGACGACGACCAGCCCGCAGCACCGATTCCGTCGCCCTCCGGGTCCGGGGACGACACCGCCCTGCACGCCCCCGCGGGCGGCCCCGATCCATCGGAGGTCGCAGCCCTGCGCGAGGGAGCCGGCTCGCGCATCGGGCCCTACAAGCTCATCCAGCTCATCGGTGAGGGCGGCTTCGGGTCGGTCTTCCTCGCCGAGCAGGATCGCCCGGTGGTGCGCCGCGTCGCGCTCAAGATCATCAAGCTCGGCATGGACACGCGGCAGGTCGTCGCCCGCTTCGAGCAGGAGCGTCAGGCGCTGGCCCTCATGAACCATCCGAACATCGCGAAGGTGTTCGATGCCGGCTCGACCGAGACCGGTCGCCCCTTCTTCGTGATGGAACTCTGCGGAGGCGATCCGATCGTCGCCTACTGCGACCGCGAGGGACTGGGCATCGAGGCGCGGCTCGAGCTCTTTGTGCAGGTCTGCCACGCGATCCAGCACGCCCACACCAAGGGGGTGATCCATCGCGACATCAAGCCCTCGAACATCCTCGTGGCGACGCAGGACGGCCGGCCGATCCCGAAGGTGATCGACTTCGGCATCGCCAAGGCCACCGCCGCGAAGCTCACCGCACGCACGCTCGTGACCGAGCACCGCGCCCTCATCGGCACGCCGGAGTACATGAGCCCCGAGCAGGCGGAAGGAAGCCTCGACATCGATACGCGCACCGATGTCTATGCCCTCGGTGTCCTCCTCTACGAACTGCTCACCGGAACGACCCCCTTCTCCGGGCGGGATCTGCGGAGCGCCGCCCACGCGGAGATCCAGCGCATCATCCGGGAGGTCGAACCTCCGAAGCCGAGCACCCGACTCAGTGCGAACGCCGATTCGATCGCGAGCGTCGCGGCGCGGCGACAGACCGATCCGCGGCGGCTCGGCACGATCATTCGCGGCGAGCTCGACTGGATCGTGATGAAGGCCCTCGACAAGGACCGCGGCCGGCGCTACGGCACGGCGAGCGATCTCGCGGCCGATGTGCGCCGCCATCTCGCCGGAGAGGCCGTGCTCGCCGCCCCGCCGGGCACGCTCTACCTGTTTCGCAAGTTCCTCCGCCGCCATCGCCTGCAGGTGTCGATGGCGGCGATCGTCGCGCTCTCGCTGCTCGCCGGCCTCGCCGGCACCGCGTGGCAGGCGAAGGTCGCATCGGATCTCGCGGTGGCCGCGCGGGCGGCGGAGGCCGAGGCGACGCGCGCCCGCGATGCGGAGCGCGCCCGGGCGGATGAGCTTGCGCTCGTCAGTGACTTCCAGGCCGGCATGCTTGCCCAGGTCGATCCGAACCTCGCCGGCGCGAGGCTCATGGAGGACCTCCGCCGCCGCTTCGCTGATGCCCTCACCCGTGCGGCCGTGCCCGAGTCCGAGCGGAGCGAGCTTGAGTCGGAGTTTGGGCGTCAGCTCGCGATGGTGAACGCGACGGACGCCGCAACCTCGCTGATCGACGAGACGATCCTCCGTCCTGCGGTTCGGGCGATCGACGCGCGTTTCGCTGAAAAGCCGCTGATCGACGCCCAGCTTCGTCAGGCCCTCGCGGAGCTCTATCACATGCTGGGTCGTGTGGATCTGGCGATGCCGCTGCAGGAATCGGCGCTCTCGACGCGGCAACGCCTGCTCGGCGCAGACGATCCCTTGACGCTGCTCTCGACGCACAACACGGCGGTGCTGCTCAGGGCCCAGGGAAAGTTCGCCGAGGCCGAGACCTTCGCCCGGCAGGCGGTCGATCGCCGGCGGGTGCAGCTTGGCCCCGAGCATGAGCACACCCTCGTGAGCATGCATGTCCTTGGCAGCATCCTCTTCGATCAGGGGCGCATGGACGAGGCTGATCGCCTCACCCGAGAGGTCGCCGAGACCAGCCGTCGAACCCTCGGCGAGGATCATCCAAGTACGGTCTTCTATGTGAACGGTCACGGTGCTCTGCTCGCGTCGAGAGGTCGCTACGCGGAGGCGGAACCATTCCTTCGCAGCGGACTCGAGCAGTCGCGCCGCGTGCATGGCGCGGATCATGACTACACGCTGAAGGCCATTCAAAATCTGGCCATCGTGCTGCGCAGCAATAAGAAAATGACGGAGGCGGAAGCCCTCTCCCGCGAGGCGCTCGACGGATACCGCCGCGTGCGCGGCGAAGAGCATCCCGAGACGCTGAGCGCCCTCAAGTCACTCGGGGCGCTCCTCCGCGCCCTCGATCGTCCCGACGAGGCCGAGCCCCTCCTGCGGGAGGCGTTTGAGAAAAGCCGACGGATCCTCGGCGACGAACATCCGGACACGCTCAGCGCGGCCCGAAGCGTCGCTGTGCTCCTTGCATCGCGCGGCGCCTTCACCGAGGCGGAAGCGATGTTCCGCGATGTACTCGAGAAATCCCGACGAGCGCTCGGCGACGATCATCCCCAGACGATCGGCAGCATCAGCAACCTCGCCGCGATTCTGACCAGCCAACGGAAGCACGCCGAGTCCGAGCCCTACTGTCGCGAGGCGCTCGAACGGAACCGCCGCCTGCTGGGCGCGGAGCACGCGACCACCCTCGAGTCGCTCAAGCGCGTCTTTGTGAGCGTCCGCGACCAGGAGCGACCGGCCGACGCAGAGCCGATCGGGCGTGAGCTTGTCGCGACCTGCGAGCGAGCCCTCGGCGCCGAGCATCCGAACACGCTCATCGCGACCTGCGAGCTGGCGAACCTCCTTCGCTCGGCCGGGCGATATCGCGAGACGCTCGACCTGCTCGCTCCGATCGAAGCCGCCGCTCGCCGTGTCCATTCCGGCAGAAACGCCCCGCGCCTTGCGGAGGTGCTCACCACCCTCGGACGGGCCCGCGTCGGGCTTGGCTTCGACCCGGCCGGCTTCGCTGAAGCTGAGGCGAAGCTGCTCGAGGCCCATGGCATCCTCATCGCCGCCCCGGATCGCGGCCCGACCCATCGCGAGACGCTCGCCTGCGTGAGCGGTCTGGTCGAGCTGTACACCGCGTGGAACGCTGCGGAACCGGCGGCGCGCCACGAGGCGGAGCTCGCACGGTGGCGCTCGATGCTCGAAGCCCCCGCCAGCCCCGCGCCGTGACGGACATGTGACAAGCGGACGGCCCAGCACCGATACGCTTGGCGCATGCAGCCAGCACCCTCCAGTCGGCAGTTGTCCGAGGCCTCCCGCATCGCGGTTCGCGCACCAGCGGCGGTCACGCTCGCCATCGCGTTCGCCACAGGGCTCCTGCCGCTCGCGGCCTGCACGCCGACGCAGAAGCACGCGGAAGCGACGCCACCCGCATCGACAGCCACGCCCGCCGACGCACCCTTTGGCCATCCCGCTCCGCTCACCGGAGCCGCTCGCGCCGCGATGATCCGGGCGATCGAGGAGCATGGTGATCCAGACCGAGCCGACCTCCGCACGCCCGGCACGGTCACCGCCTACCCCCACGGCGAGATTCCCTACGACCGGATTCTCCTCGTCGGCTCGACCCTCACCGAAGATCGCGGCAGGGCCTTCGAGCGGCTCGCGAGCGAACTCGACGCCGCGGGTGGCGAGTACGCGACGCTGGAATCAGCCAACGGTCGCCCCACCCGCATGCTGGTCGTCCACGACGGGCAGCGCTACCTGATCAGCATGCTGCAGTGGTAACCGGCTGAAGCGGTGACAGCGGGAGGCATGAGCCCCGCGCGGGCGACGCCTTCCCCGAAACCCCCACTGCCCACCTGACCCGCCGCCGACCGGCATTCGCCGGAGCGGGTGTCATGCCGTCATTGGTGGCGATTTCATGATCCCTCCTCGGCCAAGGTGGCGCGGTCCTCTTGCTCGAGGGGGCTTGGCGCCGTGCCGCCATCCTCGACATTCGATTTCATTCGAGGAGCCGACCGTGCAGGTACTTCCGTTCCGACCTCTCGCGGCGATGATCGCCACCGTTGCCCTTGCTTCGCCCGCTGCGGCGAGCGTGATCTTCGTCGACATCGATCAGACGATCCCCACCGCGAGCCAGACCGGCGCGACCTGGGCGACGGCCTTCAAGAGCCTCCAATCGGCCCTCGCGGTCGCCGGTGCCGGCGACGAGATCTGGGTGGCGGAGGGCTTTTACAAGCCGACGTCGACCGCCGACCGCACCATCAGCTTCGTCGTCCCCAGCGATGTGAAGGTCTTCGGCGGCTTCAAGGGAAATGAGGTGAATCGCAACGATCGCGATGTCCTCCTCCGCAAGACGGTTCTGACCGGCGACATCGGCGCTTTCAACAATGCGGCCGACAACAGCTTCCATGTGGTGCGGATGAGCGGCGCGAATACCCTCCTCAGCGGCTTCCACATCATCGGGGCCAACGCCAACGGCGGTGGCGGCAACAACCTCGGCGGCGGCATGATCGTCTCGGGCAACAATGTGGATGTCCACGAGTGCCGTCTCTACGGCAATCAGGCAGCGGTGGCCGGGGCTGCCATCCTCGCCACCTCAGGCGGCGTGAGCCGCTTCGTCCACTGCATCGTGACCGGCAATCAAGGCTCTCCGAGCACGATCGGCGGCGGCGCGATCGAACTCCAGAACGGCACACCCGGCCTTTTCGGCTGCGTGATCCTGAACAACACGAGCGGCGGCGCCGTGCGATTCCTGAACACGACCGGCTCGGAGATCCTGGCGAACTGCATCATCCGCGGAAACGTTGGCGCTGGCTCGACCCTCGAGGGCCAGGTGCAGATCCTCACCGGCGTGAGCGTCTCGGCCAACGGCAACAACATCGAGGGCGCCACGCCCAGCGTCGGCTCGTCCACGATCGACGCTGATCCGAAGTTCGCCGATCCCAACGGCCCCGATGGCATCCCGAACAACGGTGACGACAACTACGCGCTGCGCGGCGACTCTCCCTGCATCGACCGAGGCACGAGTAGCGCCATGCCTCCGGACATGGCGGACATCGACGGCGACGGCATCACCTTGGAAGCCATTCCTTTCGACCTGGCGCGGGTGACGCGGAAGATCGAAGACCCGCTGGCGACGCTGAACGGCAACGGCATCGCACCCTATCCCGACATGGGCGCGTTCGAGTACGAGCGGCCGCGCACGATCCTCGTGAACCACGCTGCGACCGGCGCCAACAACGGCACGAGCTGGACCGACGCGTACACCAATCTGCAGAGCGCGATCGCCGAACTCACCGACATCAAGTTCGGCGGGCCGGGCGAAATCTGGGTCGCGAAGGGCACCTACAAGCCCAGCCAGACGGGCGATCAGAGCGTCTCGTTCCAGCTCCCCAAGAATGTGAAGATCTTCGGCGGTTTTGCCGGGGGCGAACTCTCTCGGGCGGCGCGGCTCCCCGGCGTGCACGAGACGATTCTCTCCGGTGAGATGGGCCCGGCAGGACCGGCCGGCAACTCGCGGACCGTGGTCAGCGCCCAAGGCAGCTTCATCGACGGCGAGACCATCCTCGATGGTTTTACGATCACCGGCGGCGTGAGCTCTTTCGCTCCGACCGCAGGCTCGGGCGTGAACCTCTCGAGCGATGCCCATCCGACGATCAGCGCGTGCCGAATCGTCGGCAACGCCAGCAGCGTCGCCGCACCCGTCTTCGTGAACGGATTCGGCTCCGCCGAGCCGACCTTCCTCAACTGCGTGATCGCCGGCAACACCGCGACCGGTACTGCAGGCCCCGGCATCATCTTCACCGGCTCCTCCGGCCAGTTGCTGCAATGCGTCGTCGCGGGCAACACTGGCACCGGAACGGCGAATCCGGCAGTTCGGATCATCAACGCTCCCGCCAAGATCCGCGGCTCGGTGATTGTCGCGAACACCGCGGGCGGATCGGTCGGCGTCCCGGCCCAGATCTCCGCGGTCGGAACAACGCCGATCCTCACCTTCCTCGGCGTTCAGGATTGGACCGACGGGGCGATTCCGGGCGTCGTCGACACCTCCGTCTTCAACTGCGGCACCGACGGGGAGATGATTGACCCCAACGGCGCCGACAACATCTTCGGCACGGCGGATGACAACTACGCCACCGACGGCTGCTCCGCTCTCCTCGACGCGTCCTCGACACAGCTCCTCCCGGAGGACCTCGGTGATCTCGATGACGATGGCGTGCGAAACGAAGAGTGGCCGGTCGACATGCTCGGCAACAACCGCATCGTCGATCTGCCTGCTCCCAATGTCGTCATCGGCCTTTCCGGCCGTCTCGATATCGGCCCGCTCGAAGCGACCTCGCAGGCCGTCGCCGATCCCGATCTCAACAACGACGGGACGGTGGACGCCTCAGACCTGGCGATCCTCCTCGGTGCCTGGAACGGCGTCGGCAGCAGCTTCGATCTGAACGGCGACTGCGTCATCAACGCTTCGGACCTGGCGATCCTCCTCGGCGCCTGGAGCTGAGCGACGGGAATCCCCTGACAACAGAAGGGCCGCGCACCTCTCTGATGGGTTGCGCGGCCCTTCTTGCATCACGGGCTCTTCAGCCGAGCCGATGTCTGTCCTTGCCGACGCCGAGTGGCGACGGCGTGCACGACGGTCGCTCCGCGATCAGCACCCCCCCCACGCTCCGAGGAGCGCTGCGAGATCCGCGGCATCCACCGTGCCGTCCTGATTGAGGTCGAGCTCCGTTGAGGTTCCGCCCCAGCCGCCGAGAAGCTGCGCGAGATCCGCGGCGTCGACGGTGCCGTTGGCGTCGAAGTCGCCGTTGCAGCCCACTTCGACGATGGCGTACGTGGTGAACCCATCCGATCCAGTGATTTCGCTGTCGCGCCATGTACCGTTCGCGAGCAGCTCCGCGAAGTGCTCCATGCCATCGAAGTTGTTGGGTTCGCCCGCCGCCCAGTTGGTGTAGGTCACCGGGCTCCCGTCGATCCACTGGTAGGTCCCCTCGCGCACCTGGTCATGGAAGCCGATGAAGCAGATGCGGCTCGTGTTGCCGTCGAACTGGGCCACGTTGGCGAGCACCCAGGCGTTCTCCGCAGCGTCATCGATCACCGCCAGCGTGCCGCCGAGCGATGCGGCCTTCTTCTGCGCTTCGCTCCACGCCGCCGTCTCCAGCAGATAGTAGTTGTGGCCGGTCGCGGGATTGAAGATCGGTCCGGCCAGCGGCTCCGGGCTGCAGAGGCCGAACGCCTCGTCCACGCAGACACTGTCCCATGAAACCCCGCAGCAGAACGCATCGATGAAGCAGACCGTGTTGCAGCAAGACTCGTTGTTGCATCCTGGCGTGCCATGCACGACGAAGCAGTCACCGCCGCTGCCGCAGACGACAAACTCGAACTCGGTCACGCCATACTCGCGAGCGTTGGCCAGGCGGTCGCGCCATTTGCCTGTGTCACCCATCAACTCGCAGAAGTCGGTGTTGCCGCCGTTGTTCGGCTCGCCCGGGAGCCAGTTGGTGTAGGTCACCGGATCAACGCACCACCATTCGTAGACTCCTTCGACATCCGCATCGCTGAATCCCGTCCAGATCGAGAACGCTGTGTTGACTTCTGCGGTGTGAAGACCAAGCTTGCTCGGATCGCCCGAAGCGAAGCCATTCCACTGCGTGGCTGGATCGAAGGCATCGGCGCCGTTGGCGTCGCCTGCAACAACGCTCGACTTGCGGCGAATGTTGTTGTTCGCCGTTGACGCCAAACCCGTTCCCCACTCGGTGCCCGGGTCGGTGCCGATGACCCCGATCACATCGAGGAGGGTGTTGCTCGCACCCTTGGCGAGTGCGACGGCGTCGTCGCCGTTGAACATGACGATCGCACCGACCGTCTGATCGGTGTTCGCGAGAATCCCGGGGGCCGCGTTCGACGGCGCAACGACCCAGGTGCCACCCGACGGAATGGTGCCGGTGAGGTTGTAGGCGGTCGGCGAGGTCGAGCCGTCGGTATAGACGAGAATCTTGTATCCGCCTGCGGCGAGATCGACGGAGCCGCTTGTCCCGTTGAAGATCTCAACGGCATGGTTGGCCCCGACCGAACCTTCGAAGTACTCGGAGATGAAGAGATCGGTCGGCCCCGTCTCACCGACGATGCCCGGAACATTGCTCGCGAGCGTGCGGCGGAGCCACTGGTTCTCGAAGCCATCCTGAATCGAGACCGGGCAGCCGAACGCGTCGCCGAGATCGGCAGCGGCGCTGAAGAAAGTCGATTCGATCCACGTGCCCGGCGTCACCAAGCGATAGCGATGTCCGTTGGCTGGATTGATGACGATACCGCTTGCATGCTGAACGTCGCAGTTGATGGCGGCGAGTCCGGCGCAGCCGGTGTCCCACGTCGACGAACAGCAGCTCGGATCGATGATGCACACGTTCTCGCAGCAGGCGGCGTCCTCGCACCCAGGGCTCGGGTGTGGCCAGTAGCAGGACCCTGCGGTCGGGCTGCAAGAGAACGCGGGTGCGTCTTTCTCGAGCGTCACGGAGAGCTGGATGGAGCTCGTCACGGCCGGACTCGTGTTGGCGAGGGCTTCGACATCGATCGTCAGGGTGTACTCTCCATTCACGAGGTTGACCGGCTCGTTCCAGGTGCCATTGGCGCTCTTGGTGATGTTGACGCCCGGCCCGACGAGCGTGATGATCGCCTCAGCATTAGCTTCGGTCAGCGAGCCAGAGAAGGTGAACGCAAGGGGACCGCTTTCGCCGGACACGAGGAGGGACATGGTGGTCAGCTCGGTCCCGGTCGCGTAGCCGGGCCCAACCGGCTTGGTGGCCGTGTAGGTCTCGCTCAGCGTGAAGCCGTTCGTGCCAGAGTCGGGATTCACCCCGTACCACTGGGACGAGTGCACCAGCGTGGCGATGCGGCCGTTCACCTGGACGGTCTGGTTCCAGTTGAACGGGTCGTACTTCTCGCTCGGATCGACGTTCCAACTGAACTCCGCCGGGTCGCCGCTGCCGCCGTCGAAGGCGGTGATCGTCCCGTTGCGGTTGTCGATGACGGCCTGAACCCCCGCGAGGGCGGACGGCGTCGAAATGAGGATGGCTGCAAGTCCAAGGGATCGTCGAAGTGCGGGCATGGGATCGCTCCTGCGGTCAATCGTGCATGTCCAAGCCGGAGGCCCCACCACCCGTGAGGCGGGCTCGGACAGCAACCTCTCGCATTCCAGGCCATCAGGGCGCAACGAAAGTGAGCGGGATCCCGCTCCGTTCCGACAGACAACCACCGAGGCACGGAGGACGCACGCAGAAGAAGGAAAGAATGGATGCGCGCGATCGCGATCGCGATGGCGCAACGACGACGAGCGACGCGAGCGCGCAGCACAAAAAACAAAGGGGCTGCGCAATCGTTTCCGATCGCGCAGCCCCAATCTCTCTGTCTCCTCTGTGCTACCTCTGTGTCCTCTGTGCCTCTGTGGTTCTCTGGGACATCAGCACGGCCCCCAC
>CAYNCG010000031.1:0-49507 GCA_964395845.1 uncultured Isosphaeraceae bacterium
AGCCAGAGGTCGTTGCCCTCGCGGGTGCGCTCGCCGACGCCGGCGAACACCGAGTAGCCACCGAAGTTACGGGCGACACGGGCGATCATCTCCTGGATGACGACCGTCTTGCCGACGCCTGCACCACCGAACAGACCGATCTTGCCACCACGGACGAAGGGGCAGAGGAGGTCGATGACCTTGATGCCCGTCTGGAGGATCTCGGTCTTCGGGTTGAGGTCGATGAAGTCCGGCGCCGTCCGGTGGATCGGAGCGGTCTTCTTCGCATTGACCGGGCCACGCTCATCCACGGGGTTGCCGAGGAGATTGAAGACGCGACCGAGGACCTCTTCACCGACCGGCACGCTCACCGGGGCGCCGGTGTCGACGCAGGCGTCGCCACGCTTCATGCCGTCGGTCGAGGCGAGGGCGACGCAGCGCACCTGGCCGCCGCCGAGGTGACGGGCGACCTCACCGACGAGACGGGTCTTCTGGCCGCGCACCTCGAAGTCGATGGTGACGGCGTTGTAGATCTCGGGGAGATTGTCGTCGGGGAACTGGGCGTCGAAGGTCGAGCCGATGACCTGGGTGATCGTTCCGGTGGCTGGCATGGATGGGTCCGTTAGGAGGGATCGCGCTGCCGCGGGTCTTCTCGGGAATCGCTCGAGCGTTCCGAAGCGGCGGGGGTGCCGATTCGGGCCGAGCGGCGAGAGGCGGACAGGAGCCCATTGAAGGCGGCCGAGCAGCTCCGCGGTGGGGCTCGGCTCCCGCAAGGGAGTCGGGAAGAATAACGAAAAGACGCGTCCCTGCCAAGGAAGCGGGGGACGCGGTTGCGCGGGCAACGGGGGGTTCAAGCGGCGGGCTGCCGCCCACCCGCCAGCCTCCAGTCGTTAGCCCCGGCGATCGATCTGCTGACCAAGGGCGACGCGGGTCGCGACCTCGACCCGATCGGCGCTGCGGGTATACATGGCGAAGGCCCCGCCACTGGCACGCGAGCCAGCGTCGAGGCCTGCTTCGAGGTGTGAGGGCCCCATGGAGGACCCGCCATTGGAAGCGAGCGCCGGGTCAGCCGGCACCGACACCTTGCCCGCCACCAGGCGGGCGGCACCGGCGGTGGCATCCACCGAGCCGGCGGTGACGGGCGTATTCACCCGGCTGACGGCCGCAGCCTGCGGCGTCGGCCGCGGGGCATAGGCCCGCTGGGCCGCGAGGGCGCGTTCCGCCCGCTGGAAGGAGATGGGACCTGTCGCGTCCACCGGTGGAGACGATACCCGAAGTTCGGCAATCTCTCAGGCGCCGCGGTGGGCGTCGGAGGAGGTCGCGAGGATCTCCAGTTGGCGGGCCAACTCGAACCCGCGGAGGTCGTCCTGGAGAGCGTTCCAGGCGGCGAGGTCCAGGTGCTCCCGCTGGAGCTCCAGGAGGACCGCCCGGCTGGCAGCGATGAAGCGACGGTCGATCGTGTCGAAGCGGTGTTGAATCGCCGCGAGCCGTTCCGCGAGCTCGTCGTAGATCGCCATCTCACGGAGGCGTCCGCGAGCGGCGACATTCTCAAACGGGGTGGCGACGATCGACTCGATCAGGAGAGCCGTGTTGTGGAGGCACTGCGCCTCGTCGACGGTGAGGGTCGGCATCGAGCGACTGCTCGCCTCGCGGACCCGGAGCGCCTTCGGCGGACCGTGCAACTGCGGGTCGAGCGGTTCCACATCGCCGTAGCCCGCCAGGCCATCGCCGTCGCGGATGATGAGGCTGCGACCATCGGCCTCCCGGCCATTGCCCTGCTGCGCGGGCCAGATGACCCAGAGGGCGCCGGCAAGGGCGAGGGCCGCCGCCGTGGCGAGAAGGGCGAGCGATCCGCGGGTCCGCCGCCAGGCGATCGTGCGCCGGAGTCCGGCGCGGTCGAGCACCGACCGTTCGAAGCCGTCGGGGAGGGCAGCGGTGGCGAGCACCGACTCGAGCAACCGAGGCTCACGCTCGCACGCCAGCCGAATCGCCGCGTCATTCGCCTCCGCCCGTTCCAGCAGCTCCCGGCATGCGCGGCACTCGATCAGGTGACGATCCGCAGCGAAGCGGGCATCGGCACCGAGCTCGCCGTCGATGTACGGCGAGAGGAGTACCTTGAAGTCGACGCAGTCCATGTCGTGCTGACGGTTCATTGTGGGCATCCAGTCGGACGAAGCGATGATCGATCGGATCAGGCCTCGCGGTAGCGGTTGATGTCGTAGGTGGAGGGGCGGGCGTTCTTGGCGTCGAAGTTCGCGTCGAGTTCGCCGAGGAGGGCGAGGCGGGCCCGGTTCAGCCGGCTCATGACCGTGCCGACCGGCACGCCCAGATGTTCGGCGATCGCCTCGTAGCTCATGTGCTCGTTCACGCGGAGCATGAGCATCGTGCGCTTGTCGGGCTCGAGTCGGGCAAGGGCTGCCTCGACCCGTCGCAGGTCCTCGTCGCGCTCGAGTTGCCGCTGCGGGCTCGCCTCGCGGTCTCGCTTCACCTCGCCAAAGTCGTCGGGGAGTGCGCCTGGGCGCTTGTCGCGCTGCAGGGCGTTGATCGCCAGATTGGTCACCGTCGTCCGCAGCCAGCTCGCGTAGGCGATCTCGCCCGCGTCAGGAGGATTGCGCCAGAGCTTGATGAACGCTTCCTGGACGAGTTCCTCGGCCCGATGTCGGCTGCGACAGATGCCGGCCGCGTGGGCGATGAGGCTGGGGCCAAGCCGTTGCATCCAGTGACGCAGCGAGTCTTCCGAAACGGTGCCGCTCATGGCGGAGGTTCCTTGCGTGGGGCCGCGTTGCCGATGTCGAAGGTCGACGCTGGCGGGCGCGGCCGGCGGAGTGGGGGGAAACCACTCCGAGGGCGAACGCCGAGAGGGACACGGGCGGCTCCGTCACGATTCCGCACCGGGACGGGAGGGGGGTGAACCGGCGGACGGATGGGGCATGAGCCCTATCTTTGCGCGGTTACCGGACAACCACCGCTCAGGCGGAGGTCCAGCCGAAGAGTTTCGCCCGCTCTTCGATCGGCCGATCGTAGCCGTCGAGTTTGGGATCGATGTCGAGGGTCTGCTCGGACTTGAGCGTGCCGAGGAACTCGCCCAGGAGCTGCTTCGCCGCCGGGAGTTCCGCCGAGTGCCAGAGGTTGTTCTCGATGCTGAGGCCGGCGGGCTGGGCGCCACCGGCCGCCCTCGAGAAGGACTTCATGACTCCGGGCGTCCAGACGAAGAGGTTCGCAAGCAGCGTCGAGCCGCGCACCGGGTCGTAGCCCCGCGGCGCCTCAACGAAGGAGTAGCCGACGCCGGCGTCCACGATGGTGTTGGCCCGGACCAGGGCGTTCGCGGCGCTGCCGAAGGTGATGAAGGTGCCCGGGCGCTTCGCGAGGCAGCGCTCGATCGTCACGCCGTCAACGAGAACGGGCGGCGGAGTCGTCGGGGCGTCGGCCGCTGCGGGTTCGCCGGCGACGGCCGGGACCGGCGAACTGTCAGCCGGGCCGAGTGCGATCGCCGTCCCGATGCCGGGGGCGAAGCGGCAGCGCTGGAGGATCACGCTCGTCGTCCGGCCGTCGATGAGGACGCCATACTCGTCCGGCGTGGAGGGGCTCCCGACGAACTGGGCGTTGACGAGGGCGATGTCGCTCGCGCCGCGAATGTGGATGCCCGCCCGGTGCCACGCCTCGATGCGGCAGTCCTTCACCGTCATGTGATCGGTGCGGTCGATGAGCAGGCCGGAGCGTTCCGCCATGTCACCCGTCTTGGCGACATAGACGCTCGTGATCGCGATGTGCTTCGAGCGGCCGTTCTCGCTGCCGGTCACGATCACGCCGGCCCGCCGTCCGCCGGTGACGAGCAGATGCTCAAGGCGCACATGCTCGGCGTCGACGAGATGGATGCCGACATCGACGGCGCTGATCGTCGCGAGGTTGCGGGCGTCGTTACTCGCGCTGCGGATCGTGATCGGACGGTTCAGCTCACCCTTGAGGCCGTCGAAGCGCACCTCGCGGTGCTTCCCGGGCATCAGGATGATCTCGTCGCCTGGCTTCACCCGATCCTTCAGGACCGACCAGTCGTCGCCCGCCCGCACAAGGTGCTGCGCCGCGAGCGCTTCCCCCGCGCAGCAGGCGATCGCCACGAGAGACACGAGGGGAAGGGCGAATCGGGTGTGCATCGGGTGCGTGTCAGGTGGTGGGGGCGGCGTCGGAACGGGGGGTCGGAAGGGTCGTGCGAAGGAGGGTCGATCGCTCGACCGCCTCGGCGCTCCATCGGTCCAGCGAGGCCGGCAGCAGCAGTGTGTCGCCCGCGATCGCCCGAAGTGAACCGCCGTCCGGACCCCGGAGTTCGAGCGAGCCTTCCACGACGGCGAGAATCTCGGGCATCGACGACCCGCCGAGGGGTAGATGGGCCGATGGCATCACATCCGCCCACTCGATCGCGAAGAACGCGGTCGCACACAGGTTCCGACGGGTGACGCCGCCGACGGACGCGCCGCGCGTGGCGCTCGCCCGCACGATGCCCGGCGTGCCATCCTCCTGGGCGGCGCCGAACCGCATGCAGGCGCGGGCCTCGGCGATGTGCAGCGGTCTCGCCGGATCGCGGCGATTCCAGTCGAAGACCCGGAAGGTGGTGTCGCTTGGCGTCTGCACTTCCGCCGCGACGATCCCCGCGCCGAGCGCGTGGCAGATGCCGCTCGGCAGATAGACGCAGTCGCCGCGCTCGACCGGCACGGCGATCAGGTGGTCGAGGACACCGTCATCGTCGCCATCGGCGTCGGGGCTCGATTGACGCTCGAGATCGGCGAAGAATCGCTCGCGGTCGATCTCCGGCCGAACGCCGCGGTAGAGGACGGCGCCCGCCTCCGCCTCGAGGATGACCCATGCCTCGGTCTTCAGGTGCGCGTCCGGATGGGACGCCGCGTAGGCGGCGTCGGGGTGCACCTGGATCGACAGGTGCTCGTGGGCGTCGAGGTACTTCACGAGCAGCGGAAAGCCGCCCTCGCGCGAGAGCGGCACGGAGCCGAGGATCGCGCTGCGATCGAGGGCGAGGAGTTCCCGCAGCGTCGCTCCCGCGTGCCGTCCCACGGCCACGCGGTTGCGTCCGTCGGCGATCGAGTCGGGCAGGTCCGCGACCTCCCAGCTCTCGCCGACACGCGCTCCGATCGAGACGCGCTTGCCGAAGCGCCGCAGGCGATCGCCGCCCCATGCCCGCGGCTTCAGGATGGGCTCGAAGAGGAGCGGCTCGTTGAAGCTCGTGGTGGTCGACGGCATGGGCGGAATGCGTCAGCCGGCGATCAGAATGTCATGCCGGTGATCTTCGACTCGAAGACGATCCGCCCCTCCACGATGCCTTGGGCGAGGCAGACGAAGCGCTTGCGGCTCGAGGTGAGCTCGTGGGCGAGGAGGTAGAGCGTGTCGCCCGGGACGACCTGTCCGCGGAACGATGTCTCGTCGCAGCGGGTGAAGCCGAGGAACCCGAGGTTCTCGTACTTCGATCGCTGCAGCCAGCTCGAGACCTGGGCGGCGGCCTCGATCATGAGCACCCCCGGCAGGAGCGGGCGCCCGGGAATGTGCCCGGGCACCCAGAACTCGTCGTGGCGGACATGCTTCACGCCCAAGACATCGCAGAGGTCGTCGCTGGCCCAGATGATGTGGTCCAGATGGCGCATGTGACCGCACTGCGGGTTGATGCGCCCGACTTCCTCCGCGGAGGACCGGACTTGGGTCTTGTCGATGGCTGAAATGTCAAAAAGCGGTTGGACGGGCACGGTAAGGGGTCTCGCGCGAAGAGGAGGGAACGCGAAGCTGCCCGAAGGGCCAACGGGTTGCGAGCGTGATCGCGGTCAGGCCTTCGCGCCGGGCTTCGGCGCGGGGGCCGCAGCGTCACCGCCGTCGCGGGCCTCAAGAATGGCCCCGCGGAGGTCCTGAGCGGCCTGCCGGATCTCCTGCATGACCTTGCGGACGCGCGTGCCGGCGGCCTTGTTGCCACCTTCGGCCTTCTTCACATCCTCTTCGACTTCCTTCACGAGCTTGACGAGGCGGTCGTAGGCTTCCATGGTTCAGTCACCCTCACATCGAGTTTGGACGCTGATCGCTGCCAGAGGGGCTCCCCACGAGCAGGCGACCGGATTGAACGGAGAGAATACCGCTGGGAAGGGGTGCTCCGTCCGGGACGGGGGTTTTTCTTTGGAGGGTTGTCGAAAAACCGGGAGGTCGCCGACGGGAAGGAGGCGGTCCCAGCGGCCCTGATTATCAGACCAGCGACATGTCGCCCTGTTCGCTGCCCTGTTCATCTCCTCAGGCATTGTCGCCGTGTCGCACGCCCTTCACGAGGTTGAGGCACTGCCGGAAGGCCGGATCGCTCGCGTCGCCGAGGAGTTCGTAGGTGGCGCCGAGGGTGCCGGTCAGCGTCGCGCCGGCTCGAAGCATCCGCTCGATCGCCGGCCGAATCTGATCCCGCTGGCCGGCGGAGATCGCGTCGGTCGCGAGGAAGACCTGACGGCCTCCGGCGAGGAGGTCAAGCGTGGACTGGAGGACGCACACATGGGCTTCGACGCCGCAGACGAGCACGCTGCCGATTCCCCAGCCGTCGAGCAGGGACCGCACCTCGGGCACGAGCGCGCTGAAGCGGGTCTTCTCGATCACCGGCGTGCCCGGCCGGATGTGCTCACGGACCGCCGCGACCGAGTGGCCGAGGCCGCGGACATACTGCTCGGTCACGATCGTCCGCAGTCCGAGCGCATCGGCGACATCGAGCAGGATGCCGCAGTTGACCGCGACATCCTCGCCGCGGTGGATGGTCGGTGCGAGGCGCTCCTGGACATCGATGACCAGGAGGGCGGTGTCTGCGCGATGAAGGCGGGGGATGGGCATGGCGGTCACACGGCGAGCGTCGGCTCTTCGGCCAGCGCTTTCCCGTAACGGGCTCGGATCGGTTCGACGACCGTTCGGACGAAGAGGGTCGTCTGCTCCTCGGCTCGACCGGTCGCGGCGCGGGCGTCGCAGACCGCGTGCAGGTTGACCTTGGCGAAGAGGGGATCGGAAGCGAGCCGCTCGAGCAGGTCGTTCGCCGCTCCCTCACCCTTCACGCGGGCCGCCGCGGCCTGGCTGTGCACGCGGATCGCCTCGTGCGCCTCCTGCCGGTCGGCGCCGGCCTTCGCAGCGGCGAGCATGAGATTCTCGCTGAGCATGAAGGGCAATTCCGCCTCGAGATGGCTCGCGATCATCCGCTCGTGGACGACGAGTCCGCCGGTCACATTGGCCATGATGTCGAGCGCGCCGTCGAGGGCGAGGAACGCCTCGGGCAGCGAGAGACGCCGATTCGAGCTGTCGTCGAGCGTGCGCTCGAGCCACTGCGTCGCCGCGGTGTCGAGGCCGTTGTGGGCGAGCGACATGACGAAGCGGGCAAGACCGGTCGCCCGCTCGCAGCGCATCGGGTTGCGCTTGTAGGGCATCGCCGACGAGCCGATCTGATCGACCTCGAAGGGCTCCTCGATCTCCTTGAGGTTCGCGAGGAGCCGCAGGTCATTGCAGCACTTGTGGACCGCCGACGCGGCCACGGCGAGCGAGGAGAGGAGCTGGGCGTCCACCAATCGCGGATAGGTCTGGCCGCAGACGGCGACGCAGGCGGCGTCAGGCCACGCGACGAGCGCCCCGAGCCGCGCGACGAAGGCCTGCTCGAGCCGATCGACGCGCGCCGGATCGTCGCCGAGGAGGGCGAGGAAACTCGCTTGCGTGCCGGTCGCGCCGCGGAGACCCTTCAGGCGCAGCGTCGCGATGCGGTGTTCGATCTCGGCGAGGGCGATGGCGAAGTCCTGCGCCCAGAGCGTCGCCCGCTTGCCGACGGTCGTTGGCTGTGCCGGCTGGTAGTGGGTGAAGCCGAGCGTCGCGAGCGAGCGCCGCTCGAGCGCGAAGCGTCCGAGTCGGTCGATGACCCGGGCGAGCTTCAGGGCCACGAGCTGGAGCGCTTCGCGCAGGATGAGGACATCGGCGTTGCAGACGACATCCTGGCTCGTCATGCCGAGGTGGATGATGCCCCGGGCGTTCGGCGCGACATCGCCGAAGGCGTGCACATGGGCCATGACATCGTGTCGGAGACGGGCCTCGTGTCGGGCCGCCGCGTCGAAGTCGATGTCATCGAGATGGGCGGCGAGCTCCGCGACCTGGGCATCGCTGACCGGCAGGCCGATCTCGCGCTCGCTCTCGGCCAGCGCCAGCCAGATGCGCCGCCACAGGGAAAACTTGCGGCGAGCGCTCCAGGTGCGGCGCATCGCGACGCTCGCGTTCCGGGTCTCGAGCGGGGACTGGTATCCGTCGTGCGGGGAGGGGCTGGACATCGTTTACGCCTTCACCTTCAGTTCCTCGCCCCGCATGATCCGTCCGATGTTCGCGCGGTGCTTGACGACGATCAGGATCGCGATGACCGCCGCGACCGTGAGCGTGGGCGCGGCGGCCCGCGTCGCTGCGGCGGGATCGTCGGCGATGCCGCAGCGGACGAGGACCGTGATCGGAATCGAGAGCGCGGCGACGATGCTGGCGAGGGAGACCATCTTCGAGAGCTTCACCGTCAGGATCCACACGCCGAGGGCCACGAGCGTGGGCAGCGTGAGCGGCGTCCACATCGCGACGAACGCCCCGAATCCGGTGGCGACGCCCTTCCCGCCCTTGAAGCGGACCCATGGACTGAAGACATGCCCGAGCAGGCTCACGACCGCGGTGAGGAGCCAGAGCCAGAGTTCCGTCGCGGACATCGCGACCGCCGGCGTGCCCAGGATGCCGCGACTCCAGCCGGCGATCAGGACCGGCAGCGCGCCTTTCAGGGCGTCGAGGGCGAAGCAGAGAAATCCGAAGCGGCGGCCGAGCACGCGTCCGACATTCGTCGCCCCGATGTTGCCCGAGCCCTGGGCGCGGATGTCCACCCCCTTCGCCTTCGCGATGAGCAGGCCGAAGGGAATGCTGCCGAGCAGGAACGCGAGGATGAGGAGGAGGGGCCACGGCGCGGGCCCCGTGTCGGGAGAGAACGGCATGGGAAAGTGATAGTCTCCGACATTCCGATGAACTCCGCCATGCCCGCCTCAGAGTCCCCGCGAGGCGTGCCTCCGGGCACGCGGCGGACGCTCAAGCGCGAGGGCCGACGGGGCGTGTTTCTGGTCCGGGCCCCGGACGGGACGGATGAGCTCGTCAAGCGTTGGCCCGCGACCCCGTGGGAACTCTGCAAGCTCGCCCTCGGAATCGCCCAGCCGCAGCGACAGTTGCGCGGGGCGCGCCGTCTGATCGCCGCAGGGGTCGCCACCCCGCGACCGCGCGGCGGCGTGCGGATCTCGACGCTCGGTGGATGCTCGATCGAGATCCGCCTCGCATGGGTCGAGGGCGAGAGCCTGCTCGACACCGTCCGTCAGGCGGTCGCCGAGGACGATCGCGCACGGCTCGCGGCGCTCGGGGCCGAGCTGGGTGCGATGCGCGAGCGGCTCGAGGCCCATGGCATCTTCCACCGCGACGCGAAGCTCTCGAACTTCATCGTCGGTGCCCTCGGTCCGATCGTTGCGATCGACACGGTCGGCATCCGCGCCTCGCGGAACCGCGCGGCGGAGCGGAAGCGGTGGCGCGAGGCGATCGCCTGCGAACTCGCGCCGCCGGAGCGGCTTGTCGCCGAGCCCTTCCTTCACGCGGCGGGATGAGCGCGCGGCGGGAGCTCGCCGAGGAGGGCATCCGCGTGGGCGAGGACATCGCCGACGGCGATGCGGTCGATCGCGCACACCGTCGCCCGGTCGTCGGCGACGAGTTCCGCGGGAAGAAACGGCTCGGCGACGAGGATGCGCTCCGGCACGCCGCGCAGGCGCGTCCAGCGATGGTCGGTCGGACCGAAGAGGGCGACCGTCGGTCGGGCGAAGGCGGCGGCGACATGCCGCGGTCCGGTGTCGTTGGTGATGACGAGCGCCGCCCGCTCGACGATCGCCTTGAGCGCGCCGAGGCCGAGGGCGTGCTCGGCGAGGCTCACGGTCGGCGTCGCGCACGCGGCGCGGATCGCGTCGATGAGCGAGCGTTCCCCCGGGCTTCCAGCGATGAATGCGACGAGGCCATGCCGCTCGCGGAGGACTTCGGCGACGCGGGCGAAGCGCTCCGCGGGCCAGCGCTTCGCAGGATTGTTGCCGCCGGGCACGAGCAGCACGAAAGGCGCGTCGAGCCGATCGAAGAGCGGTCGCGCGGCCGCTCGATCGGCGTCGGTCGCGACGAGCGCAGGCCGCCGATCGGGAACGGCGATGCCGAGCCCGCGTTCGACGAGATCGCAGTAGAAGTCGACGGTCGAGCGCGGCCGCTCGCGCGGCATCGGCACGCGCTCGGTGAGGAGGACGCCGCGAGCGTCGCGGGCGTAGCCGACGCGGCGCCGCACGCCAGCGAGCCGGATCATGAGCGCCGTGCGGAAGGAGTTCGGGAAGAGCACCGCGCAGTCCGCGCGGAGCGCACGCAGGCGCCGCGCAGCCCGTAGCGGTCCGAGCGGACCGGCGGCGCGCTCGACGATCCGGTCGGTGAACGCCGGGAGACCATCGAGCACATGCTCGATGCCGGGGCGACAGACAAGCGTCCTCCGCGCGGCGGGCCACGCTTCGGCGATCGCCCGGAATGCGGGCGTCGCCATCGTCGCGTCGCCGACCCACGACGGGGCGACGATGAGCAGGTGTCGTGGCGCGGGGCGCTCGGCGCTCACGACGGATCCTCGCCGGCGGCGTGCCAGAGCGGCGAGCCGAACTTGCCGCGGTGCCAGGCGTCGGTCGTGCGGCGCAGCTCGTTGGCAAGCCCCATCGCCACGAGCGGCGGGCCGGCGACGGTCAAGGTGACCGCCCGCTCGTCGATCGAAACGCCGACCAGCGTCACGCCGATCCGCTCGGCGATGGCGCCGGCCATCGCCTCCACGATGCGGGCGACGGCCGGATCCTCCAGCGGGCAGACCTCGGACATCGCCTGTCGGCCGCGAAGCGTCACGGTTGAGCGCTCAGGCGCGCTGCTGCGATCGTCCGGTCCTGCGTCGCCATCGGCGTCGTCGGCCATGCGCGGTCTCCACACTAGCGACCGTCGAAGAGGAGAAGGGCGATCGTCGCAAGCTGGGCGAGCAGCGCGCCGCCCATCCAGCGGGCGAAGAGCGTGATGTCGGCAAGCTCGAGCAGGGCGAAGACCGCGAGCACGATCGTCAGGAGTTGCGTGGCCGCCGCGACCATGCGAAGCGGACCGAACTCGCCGCGCCGCGTGCGGTCGGTGCGGACCTCCTCGACCAGCTCGACGAGCGCGCGTCGAAGCGGCTCGAGCGCCGATTTCGCCCCGCGGCCCTCGCGGCGCGCGTCGCGTCGGGCGTCGCCGCGCTCCTCGCTGCGGCGTTCGTTGCGGGTGCCGCGTTCGCCCCGCTGGCTCCGCTCGCGGCGCTGCCGCGGCTCCGCGACGGCCGTCGCGACGGTGGCCTGGGCCTGCGTTGGCGGCTTCATCTCGATTTCGAGCGCCGAGCGGCTGCGGGCCCGCTCGGCGATCCGCGCGGCGACATCGGCCGCGTCGTTCATCCGGTGCCAGAGGACCGTGTCGACGGCGTCCACGAACTCGCGCACGACGAACTCCGGGTTCGACGCCTGGATCGTCGTCTCATCCTCGCCAAGCAGGATGGTGCGCACGCCGGCGGCCTTCCCGGCGAGGATGTCGCGGGCCTGGTCGCCGATCACCCAACCTCGATCGAGATCGAGAGCGAGATCCGCGGCGGCCTGCAGCAGCATGCCGGGGCGCGGCTTCCGCCACGGGTGCTCGCGGCGGTAGTCCGGATGCGTGCCGTCGGGATGGAACGGGCAGTAGTAGAAGCGATCGAGGACGCGCTTGCCGCCGCTCTCCTCGTCGATGAGCTGCGCGATGCGGGCGTGGACGCGATCGACATCCGCCTCGCCGTAGCGCCCGCGGGCGACGCCGCCCTGATTGGTGACGACGACGAGCCGATAGCCGGCGTCCTTCAGCCGCTTGAGCCCTTCGGCGACGCCGGGGAGAAGACGCACCTTCGCCGGATCGCCGAGATCGCCGTCATTGGCGATGAGCGTGTTGTCGCGATCGAGAAAGACGACTGGATCCACGGCACGATCCCTTTCGTGAGAGCGGGACGCTCAGACCACCACCGCCGGCTCGGCGGAGGTGCGGACGCGTCCGACATGATCGCCGAAACTCGTGCCGATGCCGCGGGCCGCGACCACCAGCGGGTGGTTCGGCGGAACGAGACGCTGCTTGCCGGCGGCGAAAAGCAGGTCCACATCGGTGAAAACATTGTTTTCGCGGACGACCATGCGGCCGACCCCGCCGCGCATGAGCGTTTCGAGGGCGTAGTAGCCGAAGTTCGTGCCGAGGATCCGGTCCGCGGCGATCGGCGGACCGCCGCGCTGGATGTGACCGAGGACGGTCGTGCGGGTCTCGGCGCCGGTGCGGCGCTCGATCTCCTTCGCGACGAACTGCCCGATGCCGCCGAGTCGGATCGGATCGGGGCTGGTCGGATCATGCCGCGCGACGATCTGCTCGCCGCCGATCGGTTTCGCCCCCTCGGCGACGACGACGATCGCGAACTTCGGTCCGCTCGAGCGCCGCGCAGCGATGTAGTCGGCGACGACATCGAGATCGAAGGGGATCTCCGGGAGGAGGATGACATCGGAGCCGCTCGCGACGCCGGCGTGGAGGGCGATCCAACCGGCGTTGCGGCCCATGACCTCGCAGACCATCACGCGATGGTGGCTGTCGGCGGTGGAGTGCAGCCGGTCGAGCGCGTCGGTCGCGGTGGCGACGGCGGTGAGGAATCCGAAGGTGATCTCCGTTCCGACGAGGTCGTTGTCGATCGTCTTCGGCACGCCGATCACATTCACCCCCGCACGGACGAGCGGCGCCGCGCAGGCCATCGTGCCGTCGCCGCCGATCACGATCAGCGCGTCCAGCCGATTGCGGGCGCAGGTGTCGAGGCAGCGGTCGGTGACATCGCGGAAGATCGGCTTGCCCGCGGCGTCGAGCCCGACGCAGAAATGTCCGGGGTTCGCCTTGTTGTGGCTGCCGAGGATCGTGCCGCCGCGGGTGAGGATGCCGGAGACGTCCTTGAAGGTCAGCGGACGGGTCCGGTTCTCGATGAGACCGAGAAAGCCGTCCTCGATGCCGATCACCTCGATGCCGTGCATGCGGATGGCGGTCTTGGCAACGGCGCGAATGACGGCGTTGAGGCCCGGGCAGTCGCCGCCGCCGGTGAGGACACCGACGCGACGGATGGCGGAGGATGGGGTCATGGTTCGAAGCGGGCGATGGGGGACCGCGCGCGGCGCGGGTCCTTCGTTGGGACTCGTCGGCCGCGACGGCGAAACGGAAGAGGGTACCATCGCGACCGGCTCGGGGCCCTTCGATCCCCGGCGGACCGCGTCCGCTTGCCGCCCCATCCGCCACCTCCCCGATTGCACGAGGCCCCTCGCCGTGACGCAGCCCATTCCTGACCCGACCCTCCCGACCGATGGCTCCGATCTCGTCGCCGCACGGCGCGAGAAGCTGCGGAAGCACCGGGAGGAGTTGGGGATCGAACCCTATGGCGAGCGGGTGGACGGGCTGCATGCGCTCGCCGACGCCCGCGCCCTCTTCCGCGAGGCGGACTCGCTGGCGTTCGAGGCGAGCGAGGCGGCGAGGAAGTCCGATCCGACCGCGCCGCTCAGCGATCCGCGGGCGGTCGCCCGCGTCGCCGGTCGCGTGGTGCAGCACCGTGACATCGGCAAGCTGGTGTTCGTGCGACTCCGCGACGCGAGCGGCGACCTGCAGGTCACGATCTCGAAGGCCAATGTCGGCCACGAGCGCGACTTCGCCCTCGCCAAGCAGCTCGACTACGGCGACATCGTCGTCGCCGAGGGGCCGATCGGCCGCACGAAGACCGGCGAGATCTGCGTCTGGGCCAAGGCGCTCGCGATGCACGCGAAGTCGATCGCCCCGCCGCCCGAGAAGTGGCACGGCCTCACCGATCCCGAGATTCGCTATCGCAAGCGCTATGTCGACATGTACGCGAACCCGGAGGTCATCCAGACCTTTGCGGCCCGCTCGCGCATCGTCTCGCGCATGCGTCGCTACATGGAGTCGCAGGGATATCTTGAGGTCGAGACGCCGATGATGCAGCCGCTCGCCGGCGGCGCCGCGGCCCGTCCCTTCGTGACCCACCACAACGCCCTCGACATGCCGCTCTACATGCGCATCGCGCCGGAGCTCTATCTCAAGCGGCTCCTCGTGGGCGGCATGCCGAAGGTCTTCGAGATCAACCGGAACTTCCGTAACGAAGGCGTTGACCGCAGCCACAATCCCGAATTCACCGCGATGGAGGCCTACCAGGCCTTCGGCGACTACATGACCATGCTCGAGCTGGTCGAGGGACTCGTGCACGATCTCGCCCGGCAGCAGTGGATCGATCGCCGCGCCGCGGGACTCGCGACCGATGGCAGCGAAGACGCTCCCGTCCTGCCCTTCGGCGCGCTCACGATCGACTATCGCCGGCCCTTCGAGCGGGTGCGCTACGCCGAGCTCTTCGAGCGCGGCTGCGGCTTCCCGATGGACGACATCGCGAAGGTCCGGGCGAAGGCCCGCGAGATACACCTCAAGGACGAGGCGAAGCTCGACGACTGGCTCGTGATCAACGAGGTCTTCGAGGAGGTCGCCGAGCCGCTCCTCGATCCGCAGCGGCCGACCTTCGTCCTCGACTATCCGAGCGCGATCTCGCCGCTCACCCGCCCGAAGCGCTCGAACCCGACGCTCTGCGACCGCTGGGATCTCTTCATCGCCGGCATGGAGATCGGCCCGGCGTACAGCGAGCTGAACGACCCGGACATCCAGCGGGCGAAGTTCACCGAGCAGTTGCGCGGCGCCGACGACGAGGAGAGCACCTTCCGCTCGCTCGACCACGACTTCCTCGAGGCCCTTGAGGTCGGCATGCCGCCCGCCGGCGGCATGGGACTTGGTGTCGATCGTCTCGCGATGCTGCTCACCGACTCGCAGTCGATCCGCGATGTGATCCTCTTCCCGCTCCTCAAGCGCACCGAAGGATCGTGACGCCGCGGCATCCGGGTCGGGAATCTTCGGTAAGGACGCCCTATGGTCATGCGAACGCCCCGTTCAGCCCGTTTCCTTTCGTTCGCGCTCCTCCTGCTGGCGCTGCTCGTCGCCGGTCCGGTCGCTTGGGCGCAGGCGCCTTCCCCGGCCCCTTCCCAAGCGGGCGCAGAGCCCGCCGCGAAGTCGCTGGATGGCTGGGAGGTCGTCACCGATCGCTGGTACGAACTCACCCTTGCCGGTCAGCCCTGCGGGTCGATTCACGCCCTCGTCGAACGGCAGGGGGAGCGGATCCGCAGCTCGAAGGTCATGCAGATGCGCCTCGCCCGAGGCGACACGACCGTCGAGGTCGCCTCGGAGACGCGCTTCGTCGAGAGCGCCCGCGGTGAGCCGATCGAGGCGTCGCTGCGGCAGCGGATGGGTGCGACGCCGACGGAGACGACGGTGCGCTTCCGCCGCGATGGCGACGCGTGGGTCGCGGAGATCCAGGAGGGCGGGGCGGGCAAGCCGGCGCGGGAGAAGCGGTTGCCCGGCGATGGCTGGCTCCCGCCGGCGGCGCTCGATCGCTTCGTCACGGAGCGCATTCGCGCCGGCGCCCGGCAGATCGAGTTCCGCTCGGTCGATGTCGAGTCGGGCCTCGAGGTCGTCACGGTGACGATGCGCCGCAAGGGCTCGGGGATGGTGAACATCGATCATGAGGCCGCGCCGCGCACGCTGCCGGTCTCGCTGTGGACGGCGATCGACAGTTTGCAGAAAATAGAAGTCACCGAGCGCTATGCTGGCGACGGGGTCCTCGTCGAGAGCGCTGCGCCGCTCGGGATCGGCGAACTGAAGACGCGACTGACCTCCCGCGAGCGGGCCATCAACGCAAGCCAGCGGACCGGCGCCGAGGTGCTCGTCGCGAGCTTCGTGCCGGCGAAGCGACGCATCTTCGGGGTCATGGAGAAGATGCGGCTGGCCGTGCGCGTCGAGACGAAGTCCGGCGAGATCAGCGAGTTCCCCTCGGTCGGCGCGCAGCGGGTGCGACGCATCGCGCCGAACGCCCTGGAGATCACCGTCGACGCAGCGCGCGGCAGCGAGCCAGAGCCGGGCGACGCGACGAATCCCGCCTATCTCGCCCGCTCGAGCCTGATCGACGGGAGCGCCCCGAGCGTGCGCCGGATCCTCGAGGCGACCCTTCCGAAGGATCGCGAAACGACGCCGAGCGAACGGGCGGAACTCCTCCGTCGGGCGACCGACCGGGCGCTGCCGAGCAAGAATCTCGCGAGTCCCTTCGCGTCGGCGGCAGAGGCGGCGGAGGCCCGCGGCGGCGACTGCAGCGAACATGCGGTCCTCCTCGCAGCGCTGCTCCGCGAGACGGGCATTCCGGCGCGCGTCGCGAGCGGACTCGTGTACGCCGATCGTTTCGCCGGCGAGCGGAATGTCTGGGCCTGGCATGTCTGGACGCAGGCGCTCCTGCCCGAACCGGACGGCACGCTTCGTTGGCGCGATCTCGATGCGACCCTCCCCGTGCCCTATCACGCGGCGCACATCTGCGTCGCGGTCGGCGCGCTCGAGGCGGGGGCCACCGATCCGATGTGGAGTTCGACGCTCTCCCTCATCGGCAATCTCTCCATCCTCGATCTCACCGGTGAGGACGCCGAGCGGGCCTTCGGTGAAGCCGCCGCGCCAGCGACACCCGCGGCGCGATGACGACAGACGCCGGAACACATCGTATGGAAGTCGATCGCATCGATGCACTGCCGCCCTTGCCACCGCGCGATCCGCGCGGCCACAAGGGCACCTTCGGTACGGTGTTGGTGATCGGCGGCCACCAGGCATCGCGGGACGACGCGAGCAGTCGCACGATGCTCGGTGCACCCGCTCTCGCGGCGACGGCCGCACTCCGCAGCGGCGCGGGATGCGCGATGCTCGCCATGCCCGCCGAGCTGCTCGTCGCTGGCCTCTCGCTGTGCCCGGCCGCAACTGGCGTTCCGCTGCCCTCCGACGGATCGGGTCGGCTCGATGCGAGCGGCGCGGCGGCGCGGATCGACGCGGTGATCGATCGGGTCAGCGCGATCGTGTTGGGCCCCGGGCTCGGGTGCGGATCGCACCACGCCGAAGAGCGCATGGTGATGAGACTGCTCGCCCATCCCGATCGCCCGATCGTTCTCGACGCCGACGGCATCAACTGTCTCGCCGCGACGCGCGAGGGCTGGCGCGATCTCCGCGCGCCGCTGGTCCTCACGCCGCATCCGGGCGAGTTTGCCCGCCTCGCCGCGCCGCTCGGCATCACGCTCTCGCCGACCGATCCGGTGACCCGGCCGGCGGCCGCCGCCGAGCTTGCCCGCCGACTCGGAGCGATCGTCGTGCTGAAGGGAGCGCGCACCGTCGTCAGCGATGGCCTGCGCACATGGACATGCGTGACCGGTCCGGAGGGCGAGGGAACGCCGGCGCTCGCGGTCGGCGGAAGCGGCGATGTCCTCGCGGGGGTCGTCGGCGGCTTCGTGAGCCAGTTCATGCGCCGATCGCCAACCGCGAGCGCGGAGACCCTCGGACTCTTCGAGATCGCCTGCTGGGCGGTGCGGGTCCACGCGACGGCCGGCGAGCGCTGGACGCGAACCCGCGGAGCGGCGGGCATGCTGCCCATGGAACTCGCCGACGAGCTTCCTGCGGCCATCGCATCCTTCCGCGAGCGGGCCTCCGGGTGACGAACGGTACACTCGGGCCATGACCTCCGCTCCGAGCGCAGCCATCGGCCAAGACCCCGCCCACATCGACATCCGGTCGCTCACCGACCGCATGGTCTTCGAGGGGGTGTACAGCCTCGTCAATCCGCAGCTTGCGACCACGCGGCAGGCGAAGCCGTTTCTCAAGGCGATCCTGAAGGACGCCAGCGGCGAGGTCCCCACGCGCATGTGGACCTGCGACGAGCAGACCTTCGCGGCACTCTCGAACGCGGCGTTCGCTCGGGTGAAGGGCCGAACGGAGCTCTACAACAACGCGATCCAGGTCGTCCTCGACGGCATCGAGCCGGCCGAGCCGACGCCCGCGGAGCTCGCGCGACTCGTTCCGACCACGCGGCATGACATCGATGCGATGTTCGCCGAGGTCGCCGGCATCCTGCGCTCCCTGCGCCACGAGGGCATGCTGCGGCTCGCCGAGGTCTTCCTCACCGACGAGAAGCTCATGCAGCGGTTCCGCCGCGCCCCGGCCGCGGCGAGCGTTCATCATGCGTTCCTCGGCGGGCTTCTCGAGCACACCCTGCAGCTTCTCAAGGTCGCGGAGCGGATCCTGCCGCTCTATCCCGACCTGAACCGGGACATCGTCCTCATGGGGCTCTTCGTCCACGACCTCGGCAAGACAATCGAGCTCGACTGGGAGCGGGGTTTCTCCTACACCTTCCGCGGCAACCTCATCGGCCATGTGGTCGACGGCATCCTGCTCCTCCGCGCGAAGTTCAACGCCGTGAAGGCCGCCGGTGGCCCCGACCTGCCGCCGCGGGCCCAGACGGTCCTCGAGCACATCGTCGCGAGCCACCACGACAAGCTCGAGTTCGGGGCCGCGAAGCCGCCATCGACCCCCGAGGCGATCTTCGTGGCGCTCCTCGACAATCTGGACGCGAAGACCGCCCTCGCCCTGACGCAGGTGCGCCGCGCCGAGTTCGGCCTCGAGACGGACATCGGCGGCGAGTTCACCGACAAGATCTGGGCGCTCGACGGCAACCGCCTCTACCGACCCGATCCCCTCCGCGACGCGTGACCCTCGGGCGGCTGTGCTACTCTGCGCCCACTATGCCAGCCTCCACGCATGTTCCGGCACACGAGTCGATGCAGGTCTTCCCGGGGTCACGCTATGTCGGCATGGTGTGGACCGGTCGGGTCATCAGCGGCCTCGCGATCGCGGCGCTCACGATGAGCGCCGTGATGAAGTTCGCCCAGCCCCAGATGCTGCTCGAGGAGATGAGCCGCTTCGAGATTCCGCAGTCGAAGATCGCCGTCATCGGCATCGTCGAACTCATCTGCGTGATCCTCTATGCGATCCCGCGCACCGCGGCGCTCGGCGCGGTCTTCCTGACCGGCTATCTCGGCGGCGCAACGCTCACGCATGTGCGGATCGACGATCCGTTCTTCGGACCGGTGGCGATCGGCGTCTTCGTCTGGCTCGGACTCTGGCTCCGCGACGCGCGGGTCCGCAGCCTGTTGCCGCTTCGATGAGCGACGGGTTCGCGCCCGGGACGGAGCGCCGTCCTCAGGGCCCGCGGTCGCGGTAGCTCGGCGGCGCGGCCCAGCGCATCTTGTCGAGCAGCGTGCGCCAGTAGGAGTTCGACGGGTTCCCGACGAGGAGCGCGTGCACCGGATGACGGGCGATGCGCACGACATCGCCCGCGGTCAGGCCGTGCGTCACCTGTCCGTCGAGCACGAGCGAGGTGCCGTCGTTGGCCCGCGTCACGGTGATCGCGAGTTCGGCCGCACCCGGCAGGACCAGCGGCCGGAAGGCGAGCGAGTGGGGCGCGTTCGGCGTGAGGATGATCGCGTCGACATCGGGGTGGACGATCGGTCCTCCGGCGCTCACGTTGTAGGCGGTCGAACCGATGGGCGTCGCGATGATCACGCCGTCGCCGGTCAGGTCCGGTCCCTCGTTCCCGGCCCCGCCGAAGGAACTGCCGAAGCGGCCGACGGTGCGGATCGTCAGCTCGATCATCCGATAGGGCGGTCCGGCCGCGATCACGCAGTCGTTGATCGCCGCGGAGGAGAAGAGCGGCTCGCCCCGCGCGTTGAGGACCGAGACCGAGAGGGCCATGCGCTGGCGGATCGTCGGCGAGCCGCCGAAGACCATGCCGGCGTGGGTGACGAAGGACTCCCAATCGAACTCGGCGAGGAAGCCGAGGCGACCGAAGTTGACGCCGACGATCGGCCGCTTGCGGTCCAGCAACCGCCGGGCTTCCGAAAGCAGCGTGCCGTCGCCGCCGAGGACGACGGCGATGTCGAACTCCGGCACCGCCACGACGGCATGGTCCAGCGCCGACTCGACCTCGACGATCGCCTTCAGGTCCGCGAGCGTTCCGATGATGCGCTTCGCCTCCTCCAGGCGCGCCGTGACGCCGGGGCGCGAACGGTTGGTGACGAGTAGGACGCTGGGGCGGGGAGGCATGCGGATGGTCCGGTCGATCGCGGCGCGGGCGGGCGCGGCCTACTGCACGAGGCCCTTCGTGAGACGCATGAACGCGGTCTCGAGGTTCACCTGCTCCTGGGCCATCGACGAGAGCCGGAAGCCGGCGGCGATGAGGCGCGAGGGGATCTCGCTTGCCCGGAAGCCGCTGTCGGGATCGACCGCGACATCGATCCGCTGGCCGCCGTCGGCCTCGACCACATCCACGCGGGTGACGCCCTTCACCTTCGCAAGCAGTTCCGCGGCCTCGCTCGCCCGCTCATCGACGCAGATCTGGATGACCATGCCGGCGCTCGTGCGACGCATGACATCGGCGACGGAGCCCGAGTAGACGAGCTTTCCGCGCTCGACGATGCCGACGACATTGCAGAGTTCGGCGAGCTCGTGCAGGAAGTGGCTCGAGATGATGATCGTCTTGCCCATCCGGCGCAGCTCCTTGAGGAGCTCGCGCATCTCGATGCGGGCCCGCGGATCGAGACCGGAAGCGGGCTCGTCCATCAGGAGCACCTTCGGATCGTGCAGGAGGACGCGGGCGACCGCGAGGCGCTGCTGCATGCCGCGGGAGAGTCCGTTGACCTCGGATGTCGCCTTGTACGAGAGGTCGGTCAGGTCGAGCACATCGCGGACGACCTGTTCGCGCTTCTTGCCGTGGATCGCGTAGCAGGCGGCGAAGAACTCGAGGTACTCCGACACCACCATGTCCTCGTACGCGCCCATGAAGTCCGGGACATAGCCCATGATCGGACGGATGAGGTGGTTCTGGTAGCCGACCACCTTGCCGTCGATGCGGGCCTCACCCCAACTGGGCTTGAGCAGCGTCGCGAGGATCTTGATCGTCGTCGTCTTCCCGGCGCCGTTCGGTCCGATGAAGCCGAAGCAGTCGCCCTCCTCGATCGTCAGGTTGAGATGGTCGAGCGCCACGAACTCGCCATACTTCTTGGTCAGGTTGATCGTCTCGATCATCGGCATCGCAGGGAGTCTCGGAAGGAAGCGGGCGAGGGGTCCAAAGTGACCGGAGGTGGCGGAAGGCGGTGGGGTCGAGGGACGGAGCGGTCGATTCAGGGGCCGCGTCGTCGGCCGGGAGCGGGGACGGCTGCCGGGCGACTGGCCGGCTGCGCCGCGGCGGGGTCGGTGGTGGAGCCATCGGCCCCATCCGGATTCGCATCGGGCGCGTTCGGCGGCAGCGGCGGCGTGGGCACGAGCTCCACCCGTCGCTCGGGAACGACGAGATCGCGATAGTTCGAGTCGGATGGCGCCGACCAGCCGAATCCGTCGAGCGGATAGATCCAGCGATAGAGCGTCGTGCCCGTGCTTGGAACGGTTTCGCCCTCGATCTCGATCGGAATCGGAATCGGGCTCTCCTCGAGGAAGCCCATCACGATGATGCACGGGCGGGTGAACCAGGGGGAGAGATCGAGCTCGCGAGCGTGTTCGCGCTCGGCCCGGGCCGCGGTCACCGTGTCGGTCGGCGAGCGCTGCAGCCACTCGGGGGGCTTGAGCATCCCGTAGAGACTGAGTGACTCGAGGAAGCGTCGGCGCACCTCGGGCGAGAGACTCTCGCCGATGAGTGCGCCGCCATAGAACTGGTTCGCGATCGGATCGAAGTAGAGCTTCTCGATCTGCTGGGCGAGACCGAAGGTCGGCGATCCGATCGTGAGCGGCGTGGTGGGATCGACGAGTTCGTCGAGCTCGATCGGCGTGTTGGACCCCCATCGCGGCAGGTTGAGGCTGAAGAAGAAACCGTAGAGCGGCATCTGGCCGCTGCGATCGGCGAGCGGCATCGGCAGCGCCGCGTTCGTCGCGAAGCCGGCGAGCGGTCGCCGATAGGGCGTGACCACGATGATCCTGACCTGCTCGAGGGCCCCAGGCAGGCGGTGGCTGATCGCACCGGAGAGCTGGATCCGATTCGGGGTCGCGCTGCGGTCCAGATGCACGCCGATCGGGCTCTCGATCTTGACGAGCTCGCCCCAGCTCGGCGGCACGACGCCCATCCAGTGGGCGATGAAGTCGGCGCTCGTCGCCCGGGCGGGCACGCGGTAGCTGCGGGCCGATTCGCCGCTCGGGTGGGCCTCGTCGAAGTGAATCGTGTAGCGATCCTTGTTCGGGAAGCTGTCACCGGTGCCGGACGGCGGCTTCGACCAGGAGGAGAGGATCACATCCTGATCCTCCTCGTCGGGCACGGTCACCAGCGTCGGCGAGTAGCCGGGCAGGAATGCGGAGAAGTAGCTCGTCGCCCGTTGCAACGGCACGCCGGCGGTCGGATCGGTCGCGCTCGGATCGACGGCGAGCTGGTCGATGACGGTGAGATGCTGGATCGAGGGATCGGTCTTGCCGAGCAGCGTTCCGCCGACCCATGCGAGGGCGGTGAAGAGGAACGCGAACGCGACGAAGAGCATCCACGAGTGCTGCTCGCGGCGGAACTGCTTCAGCCCCGCGAATCCGAGCGGTCCGGAGAGCAGCCAGTAGCCGAGGAAGAGTCCCGCGGCGCCGATGACGACCAGGGCCGCCGAGCCGCGCATGCCGATGGCGACGGCCATCGTCTCGCCGCTGCCGAGACTCGACAGGCTCGGCTGGGCGAGAAAGAGGCGGTTGTCGTCATCGAGGATCTGCAGTTCATCCGGCATCGGCGTATCGCCGCGGCGGCCGATGATGCCGTTCCAGAAGATGTCGCCCTGCGGCACGGAGCCCCGTTGGAGGCTGCGACGGTAGATGCCGTCGACATCGACCCCGAGGATGATCACCTGTCCGTGCCCGTAGTTGCGCTGCACGCCGATGATCGCGCCGTCGAGCGAGTCTGGCGAGCGCACCGCGAGGCCCGTCGTGTCGTCCTTCGCAGCGGGCATCGCGACCAGCGGGCGGTAGCCGCGATCGAGCGTGGTCGGATCGAAGGTGAAGAGGTTGGTCCGGGCGAGCGGAGCGTTGTTCACCGCCGACTTCGAGAGGATCGGGAGGAGGTCCGCGATGAGCACGCCCTCGTTCCGCGTTGGCGCGACGCTCGGGAGGAGGTCCGCGAGGCGATGGGCCTCGCTGCGCCCGTTGCCCCAGACATCGGCGGCGCCATCGGCGGCGATGTTCACGATGAAGGTGCCGCCGTAGGAAATCCAGCGCTTCAGGGCCTCGGCCTGCGCCGTCTCGAGCTGGCTCGGCAGGCGCGTGCCGTCGGCCCAGACGATCACGCCGTATTGCTTCAGACCGAACCAGCGGTCCGGAAGGTCGCGCGGCCCGACGCCGGTCACCACGACCATCGCGCTGTTCATCGACGAGGGCACGCCGCTCCCGGCCATCCCGCCGCGCGGCGCATAGCTGTCGAGTCCGATGCGCACATCCCCCATGACGAGCGCGAGATCGGAGAGCTGATCGACGGGGAGCGCGGCGGTCGCGGCGGTCGCTCCGCTGATCGGGACGGACCCGAGGTCGGCGATGCGGCGCCGCCGTTCGTCAACCTCGTAAAGACGGATGAGGGAGGCGTTGCCGGTGATCGTCTGGGGCTGCGAGTTCGGGGGGAGGCGGCCATAGAGCCATCGCTCGACGCTCGCCCCGGCCGAGAGGTTCACCGTCCGGGAGTTCCCGACCGTGTCGCCGTCGGCGTTGGGGAGTTCCCAGACGACCTCGATGGTCTTCACCTCGGTCGAGATGCTCGTCAGCCGAAGTCGGATGCCGATCCAGTCGCCCGGTCGGGCGGCGTTGCCGACGCCGAAGGAGAGGAGGTCAACCTGCACATCGGCGGCTCGCGCCGTGGCGGGGGCCCAGCCGAGGAGGACGAGCACGGCGGCGACGGCCAGAGCCCCACGGGACGCGAGCCATGCTGCGGCCAACCTTCGAACTCGCATGCGACTCGGAGCCTCCTCGATCTCTCGGAAACGACCTGCGACCACGCGTCGGGAGTGTACCGGGCGCGGGCTGAGGGGGAAGGGTTTTCCTTAGCCCCTCGCGAGACGGAGGTGCGTCGCGAGGGTGAGCTGGGCCTTGGCTGGCCCGACTCCGCCGTAGGGGATGCGCCAGAATTGCCCGAGGGCGCATGTGAAGCGGCACGCCGAGGGGCACAGCCCAACCTCCTTGATCGCATCAACACGGTGAGCCGAAGCCTTGGTTCGGCCGCGGCAGGACCGACGGAACGCCGTCGTGTTCGTGTGAGCGACCCGACGGTCGCAAAGTCGATGGGGATCGGAGTGGCAAGCCAACGAACAGGGGTATGAGCATGACGATTCAACCGCCCGAGAAATTCTGTTCATTGAGCGATTTTCGCTTGCGAGTCGCTCCTCCGGTCCGACAATGAACTTGGCGTTGTTGGAGTCGGTCGAAACTGCTTCGTCGCCCCACGCCTCGGAGGCATCTTGCCCTTGACTCACTCACTCACTCACTCACTCACTCACTCACAAACTGGGCGGCTGGCTCGTCCTTCTGACCATCATGCTGGCTAGCTCACCCTCGTTCGGCCAGACGCTGTATGTGCGACCGACGGGTTCCGACTTGAATACTGGGACTTCCTGGGCGACCGCGAAGCAGACAGTGCAAGCGGCCATCGATCTCGCGGGCCCAGGCTGGACGATTCTGATCGCCGAGGGCGTTTATCTGCCGACTGCCAGAGTGATTGCGAGCCAGTGTCGCACCGAGACTTTCCTGCTCGGTGGGGACAAGGACCTACGCCTGAGAGGCGGCTACGCCCCAGACGGTAGCGGCGTGTGGAACCCCAGGCCGCTCCACGATCAGAGCCCGGGTGCGTACCAGACTGTCCTGTCCGGGCAGCTCCCGTCGGCTGGCGGATGCAATGGAAATGCCTTCCATGTCGTGACTTTCGCTGGCGCGACGGAGGCATCGCTCCTCGACGGCGTCGTCGTCCGCGACGGCCTTGCCAACGGAAACGGTTACCACGGCACCCGGGGAGCAGGCGTGCTCCTTCGCAGACCATTCGGCGAGGAGTCGGACACCGGCCAGCTTGACGGCGTTGTCCAGAACTGTCACATCACCTTCAACACGGGTGCCTGGGGAGCTGGACTCTCGGTTGCGGGCGGCCGCACGCAGAACGATTTCGGTTTCGAGGTGTTTCCACCCGTTGAAGGTGCTGCCATCGGCGGCGGGTCTATTCGAACAACACTCTTTGACTTCAATGCGATCACATGGCGCGGCGCTGGCGGCGTGAATGTCGACTGCGCGCATACAGAGGTGTTCGGCTGTGTCGTGACACAGAACTCGAGCCCCTACAACGGAGCAGGGCTTCAGATTCGTACTCCAACGCCGCCCACCGCTGCGGGCGACCGCGTCAGGCTAATCAACTGCACGATCGCCCTGAACGCAATTGTCGATGGTCAGGGAACCGTCGCGGGCGTCTACATCGACGATGTGAATGCCGACCCGGAAGCCCAGTCGGTGCTCATCGAGAACTGCATCATTGCGAAGAACGACGGAGGGGTCCCGGAAGGCGGGTTCGCATACGACGCGACTCAGTTCCAGGTACAGACCGCATCAACGATGGGGAACTTTCTCGTCGAGATGAACTACACGCTGTGGGCGGGTTATCTCCCGGGCAGCCCGGGGGCCGGTGATGCGATTGGCATCGGGAACATGTGGGCCTTCGATCCGGTTTTCGTCGATGCGACCCTCGGGTCTCCCACGGCAGCCGACCTCCGCCTGAAGGGCACCTCACCCTGCATCAATGTTGGCCAGCCCGACCAGTCGGCGTTACCGATCGATCTCTATGACGCAGACCAGGATGGCAATACCACAGAGTTGCTTTGCGACGCCCGACGCGAGCAGCGTGTCCGCGAGTGCCGTGTCGAGATGGGCGCGTACGAGGGCCGAGACGCCTGCACCTTTGATCTGGATGGCGTGAACGGAATTGGCCCAGCGGATCTGGCGATTCTCCTCGGACTCTTCGGCACCCCATGCAGCTGTCCGACATGCGCCCTTGATGTGGACGGTGACGGCCTCATCGGATCGGCGGAACTGGCCGCGCTGTTGGGCGACTGGGCAGGATGTACGGCGGGGATCGTGGGCGGCGGTGATGGTGGATCGCAGGCGGCCGCCGAGCAGGTCACGACAACGCCGATCGAGGTCGCCTCGTTGCTCGGCTTCGAGAGTGTCGATTCGCTTGCGCTCTGGCTGGCGAGTCTGGAAGCGGCAGATCGCCATGCTGTCGTCATGCAGCTTTTCGGCGTCTCGTCAGGAGGTGGCATGTGATGCGCACTCCGCTCCGACCTTTCCACACCGTCCTGTTCGCGGCGACGCTCGCATGCACGCACACCCACACCCAGTCGGCATGCGGACAGGTGTTGTACACCGTCGAGATCCTCAACTCTCCCGCGTGCACGTCAGGGAATGCCTTGCTCGCCACGCGCCTGAGCAACAACGCCACCGTCGTCGGATCAGGGAGCCCCTGCTTCTCTCTGGCGTTCCTGCCCTTCCGCTGGACGCCTTCGACCGGCGTTCAGTATCTCAATCTTGGTCCCGGCATCGCCGACGGCTGGGCTACCAATGTGCGAGACGACGGCACAATCATCGGGTATTGCGGCTCCAGTCCCCTGGGACCCATGAAGGGTTTTGTCTGGAAGGATGGCCAGTACCAGCTCTTCTCCGCACCGAATCCCGCTGACTGGGTCCACCCCTATGGCATCGACGCGACCGGGGCGGTGTACGGCTATCTTCATGTCAACAACGGAAATGGCAACATCCCCTTCTGCTGGAAAGACGGCGTCTATCTTCCGACCGGCCTTGAGAACGGGCCCTATGAGTACCTTCTCTTCGATGCGAACGACAACGGCGTGGTCGTCGGCCACCACAGCTCGCTGACGCCTCCTGTCAGCGCAGCGTTTCGACTGATCGGGGGCGAGCTGTCGTACATAGGGATACCGCCGGGATTCGACACCAGCGAGGTCCGAGGGGTGAATCGCCAGGGCACGATGGTCGGCCGGTTTCGAAAGACCTATGTCCCCGGCGTGACGACGACTCATCACGGCATGATCGCCGAGGGCAACGATCCGGTGGTGGTACTTCCCATCGAGGCCTTCGACCACGACAACTGCAACCTGCGCGACATCAACGACATCGGGCAGGCTGTCGGGATGTCGAACTGCAACGCCTGCGGTGCGGCCCGGGCCGTGCCCGCCAAGGCAATACTCGTCCAGGACGGTGTCGTCCATAACCTCAACGACCTGATGGCGGTCCCCATACCGTTCAAGCTGTTCGAGGGCGTGGCGATCAATGATCGCGGTCAGATCGCGTGCAGCACCAACACTGCCAAAAACCTCGTGCTCCTGACCCCCATCGTCGAACCGCCCGACATCACGATCGACGGAAAGGTAGACCAGCGCGATCTCGCGATCATCATCGAGCACTGGGGCACGATAGGCCCGCTCACGCCGCTTCGCGCCGATGTCAACGAGAATGGCGCGGTTGACGCTCACGATCTCGCGTTGGTGCTCGGTGCGTGGACGCCACGGTAGCACCGCCGAAGACCGCGGCGAGCGGGGTATGGCGCACGAGCAGGCGATGGCTGAGGAGGCAGGTCGCGAGGGTCAGCGTCACCGCAATCCCGAACTTCGCCGTCCAGTGCAGGTCGCTGTCGATCAGTCGGTACTGCACCGCGAAGAGAATCGGGAGGTGCAGGAGATAGGTCCAGTACGCCGTCTCCGCGAGATGCTCGAGGACGCGGTGCCTGACGGCCAGCAGCCGTCGGCCGAAGCCGAGGCAGGCGAGCGTCATCCAGAGGCTGATCGCCGCTTCGACGATCGCGAGCGGCCACGAGGCCGCCGCAAAGGCCTGCTCGGGCGTTCGCGTCGTCAGGAGTGCCATGAAGACGGGCTGGAGCGCGAGGCTCCCGACGAGGAGCGCTGGCGCAGCGCGGCCGCACCCGTCGAGGAGGGCCGGGCGGTGGGCCATGGCAAGGCCGAAGCCGAAGAATGCCCCGTAGAAACCGATGGCCCAGAACTGCGGCAGGATGCTCTCGGGGGCGGGATGCGGCGCGGGCACCGTCGCGAGGGGCACCGCCAGCGCGAGCGGAAGGAGGGCGAGGTACCACGCCGCTCGGAGCGTTGCGAGGCGCGCGGCGACTCGTCCGAGCTCAAGCGCCCTCACCACCCAGAGCAGAACGAGAAACAGCATGAGATAGGCGAGAAACCAAAGATGGCCGGTGCCCGGCGGGTGCGGCGGCAGTGGGCCCGCCGCGAGCGCGTCGCGCAGCCAGGCGAGGAGGGGAGCGGGATGCGCGACCGTCACCGCCGCGTCGAGGGTGAGCCTGGCGAGCGTCAGGTGCATGACCGGCACGAGGATGACAAGCGGCAGGCCGATGCGCAGGGCCCGCTGCCGCATCATGCCGGCGAAGCCGCGCCGCTCGATCTGCTTCGCCGTGAGGTAGCCGGCGATCGTGAAGAAGAGCGGCATGCGAAAGAGATGCACGAACCAGATGAGGTGATCGACGATCGCCGCATGCTGCCGGTCGGCCGTCGGGAAGATCGGGTGGGCCATCGGGCTGTACGCCAGCGCAGCGTGGAACAGGACGCCCGCGAGCATGGCGAGGGCCCGAAGGTTGTCGAGATCGTGATGACGCTCGTCGGTGGACATCGGAAGCCGCGATGAGGGTGTGGGACAGCGGGCGCTGCGCATGGCATGCGCGCGGTGAGACGGGCCGAGGGCTGGTCGCCGCTCAGTAGAAGGACTTCTTGCGGCAGTGGACCCACGCGCTCGCCGCGACGACCGCGACGCTCACGAGGACCTGCGCGGCGAGGATGCCGAGGAGCGGCGCGCTCCAGATGAGCGCCTCGCCCTTCGTCGCACCGCCGATCGCCGGGATCTGGCCGAGCAGCATGATCAGCGGGTTGATCAGGAGCATCGTGCCGATCATGACGAAGATGTTCCAGCCCTCCGACTCGACGGCCATCGCGACGCTCAGCGAGATGCAGAACGCAAGCAGGATGTGGCCGAAGAGCGGCAGCGCCAGCATGAGCAGTCCGTCGGGCAGCGGCGTGAGGAGGATGACGCCAAGCGTGCCGAGCCCCATGATCGCGAAGGGCACGCCGAAGGTGATGAGATTGCCCAGAAGTTTCGCCAGGTAAAAATCGAGCGGCGAGACCGGGAGGCTCATCACGAAGGGAAGCGTCCGCTCCTTTCGCTCGGTGAGCAGCGAGTTCGAGATCGCGAAGCAGGCGCTCGCGACCAGGACCACGATGAGGAGGAGCGAACCGAGATAGAAGCTCCACGGGCGGGCGAGGCCGAGCAGGCCGAGCGCGACGATGCCAGCGGCGACATGGGCGGCGAGCGGCTTCTCGAAGAGCTGCCAATCCTTCAGGACGAGTAGCCGAACGACGGGCATGTTGATGCGGGCGGATGTCATGGGCAGGTTCCTCCGCGGACGGTGGCGACGAAGATTTCCTCGAGATTCATCGGGTGCTCGCTGCGCACCGCAAGGCCCTTCGATTCGAGCTGCGAGCGCGTGCCGGGCGAGAAGCCGTTGAGTCGCAGTTCGACCATCGGACCGTTGCGCTGGACCGCGGCGAGGCCCGGCAGCGACGCTCGCTGCGGCGTCCACTCCCCCTGACAGACGACGCGCCGCCAGGAGTCGAGGAAGCTCTCCTTGTCCTGCGAGGCGAGCACGCGGCCCTCGTGCAGGAAGGTGATCGTGTCGGCGAGCTGCTCGACATCGTGGGTGTTGTGCGAGGAGAAGAGGACGCTGCGCGATGCGTCGCGCAGGACCTCGGCGAGCGACTCAAGCACCTCCGCGCGAGCGACCGGATCGAGTCCCGTCGTCGGCTCGTCGAGGAGGAGAAGTCGCGGTCGTCGCGCGAGACTCAGGAGCAGCAGTCCCTTCACGCGCTGGCCGTGCGAGAAGCCGCCGACGGGCTGATCGACGCGAAGATCGAAGCGACGGAGAAGCTCCGCCGCGTAGGCCTCGTCCCAGGTCGGGTAGATCGCCCGAATCAGGTCCATGTGCCAGCGGAGCGTGCGCGTCTTGTAGAGTCGCATGTCCTCCGAGGCGAAGCCGATGTCGCGCTTCACCGCGACCTGGGCCTCGGGCATGCCGCGACCGAGGACCTCGACGCGGCCGGCGTCGGGACGCGCGAGGCCGGTGAGGATGCGAAGGAGCGTCGTCTTGCCGGCGCCGTTGACGCCGACGAGCCCCATGATGGTGCCCTCGTCGAGCGCGAGGTCGATCGAACCGAGGGCGAAGTTCGGGTATCGCTTTTCGATCCCGGTGAGTTGGAAGGCGGCGTTCATCACTGGTTCTTTCGGTGGCGTTCGGGTGCGGGCGGCGGCGCGGCGTCGAGGAGCCGCTGGAGCTCCCTGCGCGAAAGGCCGAGCCGCTGGGCGCAGGCGAGGAGCGCTCGGAGATGTCCGTCGAGCTCGTCGCGCAGGAGCGCTCGTGGCGCCTCGGTGGACTCGGCGACGAAGGAGCCCTTGCCGTGTCGCGTGACGATCACGCCGGAGCTCTCAAGCTCCTGGTAGGCGCGCTTCACGGTGATCACGCTGATCTGGTTGGCGGCGGCGAGCTCGCGGATCGAGGGCAGCGCGCTCCCCGCCGGCCAGGCTCCGGCCAGGATCTGGGCGGTGATCTGGTCGATGACCTGCTGGTACATCGGACTGCCGTCCTGGGCGGAGAGGAACAGTCGAGGATTCATGGCCTCATGGAAGCCTCACGGGGGCGGAGTGCATTGTGTGTATAAACACTATACACAGTGAACGCGGCGCGTCAAGCGACGCGCCCGCGAATCGCGAACGAGCGCTCTCGGACTGAAGTCGGCCCGCGCCCGAGCCGAGGAACGATCCATGTCCTCGGCGGTCGAACACCTCGTGCCGGTTCTCGTCGCAACGGGCCTTCTGGCCTTCGCGGTCTGCGGCGCCGTCGCCTTCCCGCTCGAGACCTTCCAGCGCGTGGCGACGCTCCGATTCGAGGCCCGGCGCATGCAGCTCCGGGCGATGCGTGACCGCCTGCGTCGACTCAGCCGCTGATGGAGGCGAACTCGGCGAGCATCGCCGCGTGGGAGCGAATGCCGTTGCGGAAGCAGGCGAGCTCGAACTTCTCGTTCGGGCTGTGGACGCGGTCATCGTCGAGGCCGAAGCCGACGAGGAGCGAGTCGATGCCGAGCACGCGCTGGAGGAGTCCGACCGCGGGAATGCTGCCGCCGGTGCCGATCACCGCGGCCTCACGGCCGAAGACCCGATGCAGTCCGCGCTGGGCGGCGCGCAGCCACGAGGAATCGTTGGGCACGGCGATCGCCGGGCTCATGCCGTGGCTCTCGATCTCGATGCGGCAGCCCGGCGGGCAGCGCTCCTCGAAGAAGCGGCGGATGCCCGCGAAGATCTTGGTCGGATCCTGATGGGCGACGAGGCGGCAGGAGAGCTTCACCGAGGCGTGGGCCCCGATCACCGTCTTCGCGCCCTTGCCGGTGTAGCCACCGACAATCCCGTTGCAGTCGCAGGTCGGTCGCGACCACATGCGCTCCATCGTCGAGTAGCCCTTCTCGCCGAAGGGCACGCGCACGCCGGCCTCGCCGAGGAACTCGAGTTCGTCGAAGCCGAGCTTCGACCACTGCTCCTTGATCGCGGCGGGCAGGGGCTTCACATCGTCGTAGAAGCCGGGAATCTGCACGCGGCGATCGGCATCGTGCAGTTGGCCGATGATCGCCGCGAGGGCGTTGATCGGATTGACGAGCGTGCCGCCGTACATCCCCGAGTGAAGATCATGGCTCGGCCCGTGCAGCGTCACCTCGACATAGACGAGACCGCGCAGCATCGTCGTGATCGCGGGCGTGCTGATGTCCCACATGCCGGTGTCGCTCACGACGCACACATCGGCCCGCAGCCGATCGGCGTGGGCGGTGACGAAGGGGTCGAGCGACTTGCTGCCCGACTCCTCTTCACCTTCGAGCATGACCGTGACCGCGCAGGGCAGCGTGCCGTGGGCCTCGTGCCAGGCGCGGAACGCCTCGATGAAGGTCATCACCTGGCCCTTGTCGTCCACCGCGCCGCGGGCCACGATGCGCTGGCCGGGCTTGCCGTTGAAGGCATGGCCATCGACGATCACCGGCTCGAACGCCGGCGAGTGCCAGAGGTCGAGCGGATCGGCCGGCTGCACGTCGTAATGGCCGTAGTAGAGGATCCGCGGGGTCTTTCGGCCCGCGGCGCTCGCCCCAGGGCCGTCATGATGGGCAAGCACCATCGGATGGCCGATCGTCGGAATGACCTCCGCGCGGAATCCGATCGCCCGCAACTGATCCGCCGCCCATGTCGCACAGCGACGCGTCTCGGCATCGAACGCCGGATCGGTCGAGACGCTCGGAATCCGCAGGAACTCCTTCAGCCGTTCGATGGCGCTGGCGTCGAGTCGATCGGCGGCCTCGAGGACGGGTGCGAGGGCGAGGGTGGTCGGGACGGCGGAAGCGGAGGACATGCGGGCGGCTCCAGCGGACGAAATCGATCGGTCCGTGCGAGCCGCGCCGAGTCACCTCAGGAAGCGCGACCGCCGCGAACCGCGGGGCCGCGGAGTGTACGAGACGCCGCCGAAGGCGCTTACCACGCGGTCAGCGAGGAGAGGATGTTCGCCGCGAGGGCAAAGGCGATCGCGAGCAGGATCACCACGAGGCAGCAGAGCATGAGCCACCGCTCGACCATCGCCGATTCACTCGGCATCGCCGACGCGAGGCCAGGATGGTCGGTCTCCTCGTCGAGGCCCTCCATCTCGGCGTAGGAGCGGGGCGGCCGCGTCGCGAAGTCGCACCCGCAGCGCGGGCAGTGGGCGGCGCGGCGGCGCGCGGCCTCTGGCTTGAGCTGGGCGAAGTGTCCGCCATAGCCGCACGAACAGCACCGTCGAATGTCGAGCGTGCTGCGTCGGGCTGTGGCTCTGCCGAGCATGAACCTACAGTAGCACCGCTTTCCCAAGGGCCAAAGGGTTCGTGGCGGAACGAGCTGGAAATCACGCTTCTCGGTGCGCGGCCCGCGCGAGCGGGTCCTTACCCCCCGACAGGACACGCTCCATCATGATCGCGGATCGACGAGTCATCACCGCCCTTGAACGCTGGGCGCGTCACCTTCGGATCCTTGCGGCGCTGGACGCGGTGAGCGAGTGGCCGCCGGCGAGCGCGATCCGCCCAGCCCGGAGCGGTCCGGGCGGGCCGGGAGGCGAGGTCGCCCTCTGGCGGGCCCTGGTCGCGGGCGACATCGCGGCGCCCGAGGCCGTTCGCCGCGCCGGCATCGATCTCGACGCGGCGGGACCGCTCTGGGCGAGCTCCGACTGGGCGGCGATCGAAGTCTGGACGGAGGCCGAACTCTGCGGTCTGCACGGACTCTGGCGGGCGAGCCGCCTCGCCGCGGCGATCGCGCCGGAACGGGCCGAGCCGCTCCGCGAGCGGATGACGCGGGCGCTTCGTTGGCATCTCGAGCACACCCAGCCGGACAACGCGACCAACCGGCCTTGGGCGGTCCATGTCTTCCTGCTCGAAGGGAGCGACGAGGCGCGGCTCTACGGCGAGACGCTTGTCCATAACGCGCAGGCCCAGGGCAACGAGGACCCCGCCAGCCGGTGGATCCTCGGCGATGCGGCCCGCGAACTCGAGCTGGCGCTTCGTTCGGACGGCGAGGCGACACACTGGTAGCATCGCCCCCACGATGACGACGGTGTCTGGCGAGGGTCACGGCGACGGGGCGTCAGGAGTCCGAGGCGGGATGGCCGGGAGGCCGACGCGCGGCCATCGCAGCCGTGACCTCGCGCTTCTCTCGGACGCCCTCGGATGCGTCGCGGCGGGCATCGTTCCCGCCCTCGCCCCGGTGCGCCTCCTCTACGCGACGGCTGCGATCGTCGTCATCCTGGCGGCGGGCGTCGCCTTCGACGGCCTGTACCTCGCTGCTGGCGGTCTCGCCGCTCCGCCGCCCGGCGTGACGAGCCGCGCGGGTCAAGCCGGACCGAACGCGACGCAACCCACCCTGGAGGCTGAGCGCGTCGCCCGCCGCACCGCCGCGACCTTCGTCGCGGGCACGGCCGCGTCGCCTGCACTCACTCCGGAGACGCCGTTCTCCGCGCTGGCCGGACTGGTCGACCAGGCCGGGCGGGAGAAGCTTCTCGCCGCGGTCGATGCGGAACGAGCGCAGGCTGGGATTCTGCTCGACTGGGATCGGGCCAGCGCCGCGATCGAACGGGCGCGACCGCGCGGGCCTGCGGAACATCTTGCCGAGGGCATCGGTGGGGGCATCCGACGGGCGGTCGCCGGCGCGGTCGGGCTCGCCCCATCCGAGGTGCTCGCCGGAGCTGGCGACGCCGTGGTCGGGAGCGCAGCGGCCGTTCTCGGCCACACGCCGATCGCCGGTCTCGCGTGGATCGTCATCCTCCTCGCCATCGGTTCGGCGCTCACCGCGCCGCTGGCGCGGTTGAGTGCCGTCGAACTGGCCCGCGCCCACAAGCTCGGCATGGGCGATGCGGTCGCTTGGCTGCGTCGCCACGGACTGCGCGCCGCGGCGGTGCCGCTCGCTCCGATCGTCATCGCCGGCGGACTTCTTCTCGTCTGCCTCCTGATCACGCTTCTCCTGCGGATTCCGGGACTCGATCTGCTCGGCGCTGCCCTCTACGGCCTCTGCCTGGCGATCGCCACGATCGCCGCGCTCCTCCTCGCGACGACGCTGCTTGGACTGCCGCTCGCGGTGGCGGCACTCGCGGCCGGCGACTCCGACGCGCTCGACGCGACGGTCCGATCCTCGGCGTACATCCTCCGCGCCCCGGCGCGGGCCATCGGCCTCGGGCTCTGTGCCGTCGTCGCAGTCGTGGTCGGCATGCTCATCGTCGGCCTCGCGGTCGCGGCGGTGCTCGCCCTGGCCGCATCGATCGCGACGGTTGCCGGTGGCAGCGCCGGCGCCGCAGCAGCCGCGGATGCCCCGTCACTCCTCCGCGAGGCTGGCCGCGGCATCGGTGAGGCCTCGGCACGGCTCGGCGGACTCACGAACCGACCCGCCGGGGCGATCATCGATCTGTGGGAAGCGCTCTACGCGGCGCTGGTCCTCGGCTTTGGACTCAGTGCGACCGCAGAGGTCGGCACGCGTGCGTACTGGGCGCTCCGCCGCCTCTGCGATGGCGAGGATGAATCGTCGCTCGACGGCCAGCCGCTCGGTCGCCCGGCAGCGGGTGACGCTGCAACCGGAGTCGCTACGACAACGCCCGCTTGAGCGCCGCGAGCTCGTCCGTGAGGGTCGCGAGCCGCTCTTCGAGCGCCGCGACGCGCTCCTCCAATGCCGTCACGCGTCCGCCGGCCGCCTCGCCAGCGCCGTCGCCATCCGAGGACGCGGCGACCGCGTCGAGCGGGTGCAGGTCCGGACAGAGCAGTTGCACCCACCGCGGCGCCCGCGAGCCCGGGGCTGGCGGCAACTCGCGGACCGTCGGCTCGTCACCCTTCGCCATGTCGGCGAGGACTGCCTCGACCGCCTCCAGCGTCTCGAAGGGGCACATCCGCGAGGCATGGGTGCGCAGCTCACCGACGGTCTGCGGGCCCCGGAGGAGCAGTTCCGCGAGCAGGCAGATCTCGTTCGTGCCGGCGTTGAGCGCCTCGCGGGCGACATGCCGGAACTTTTCCACGCGCGAACCCGCCATCGAGACCTCGCGCACGAACCCCTTGGCCCGCAGGCCGTCGAGGGCCCGAAGCGCCCGCAACTCGTCGATGGTGACGACCGGGAAGCGGTTGCTCTTCTGATTCACGCCGTTCACCAGCGCGTTCAGCGTGAGCGGGTACTGGTTCGGCGTCGTCTGGGCCTTCTCGATGAGCGTGCCGAGGACGCGGCTTTCGTCGGGATTGAGCGGCGATCGCATGGCCGCAGTGTACGACCGCGCGTGCGGCGTCGAACCCCTACACTGCCCGCATGAGTCGGGCGGCCCGCGATCGGTCAGAGGAGGAACGCGACGAGATCGCGCGACATGCGGCGCGGCTGCTGCGCGACGGCGCCGCCAAGGACATCCCGAGCGCGGTTCGGACGGCGATGATCGCCCGCGGTCGCAGCGGTGCGGAGCTCGAACGCGGAACGCGGCGCATCTCAGCGGCGATGGTGCGCGAGCACGCCAGAGGGCTGGCGCTCGAGGCCCTCGGCGCGACCGGCTACGACCGGCTTGTGGCGTCGATCCTTGGGCGGGCGGAGGAAACGATGACGCTCCTGGCGACGCAGCTCGGCGGGCGAGCAGGCGAGGCCCGCTGCGTGCTCGTCGGTCGTGCGGCCCGCGGTGAGGTCGACGCCGATCCGGTCGTGCGAATCCGGGTCGAGACCGACGCCGCCCCGGGGGAGATCGCTGCGGTGCTGGTGGCCGCGGGGATGGACGAGCCGCAATTCTCCTCCGTCGAAACGCGCTACGGCAGGCTCGATCGCCTGGAGGTGGACGACGAGGGCCTCTGCACCCGCATCACGCGCCTGCCGCCGTCGATGGGTATCCCCTTGGACGCCGACTTGCGGGCCGAGCGGGGGGCCGACAAGTCGGTGCCAGCACTGTCGTTAGCGGCGATTCGGCACGCCCTCGGGACCGACGCGGACGAGCATTCGCCGAATGACCTTCGGGATTGAGTGGGAATACTCCATTCCGGATCGGGATGTCCCCCTCACTGGAGTGATCCCCGAATTCCTCCGACGGAACCGGCGATCGGCCCGCATGACGGGCCCGATGCCCGGAACTTGACACCGGTTCCGGCGGTGGGGTGCACGCGGCTCAAAGGCGTTCATCCCACTCACGCACAGGGAGTGTTCGGAGGCGTGAGATGTTCGATTCGCTCAAGGCTGCGACCCGCTCATGGGGATTGGGGCGTCGTGTGCTCCTGCTTGCCACCTGCACCGTGATCGCGGCGGTGGGGGTCAACTATGTCGTGGTGGTCGGCGCCTATCGCCAATCGGCGGAGGCGGCGATGTTCGAGAAGGGGGCGGCATTCACGGCCGTCGCCGACGAATCGAAGGACCACGCGAGTCGGATGCACGAGTCCGGCGCCATCGACGCCGAGAAGCTGCTCGCCGAGGCGAAGGCCGAGATCGAGAAGGGCAAGGACTACAGCGACACGCGCTTCTTCCAGACCGTGCCGGTCGTCGTCGGCTGGACGGCGGCGCAGGAGGCCGCCGCGCAGGAGGGCATCGAGTTCCGCATCACCGCCTTCGATGCCCGCAACAAGAAGAACGCACCCGAGTCGGGCTCCTTCCGGGAGACGCTCCTGCGCGATCTCGAGCGCCAGGTCGCGGCGGGCGGATCGATGCAGATCGGCCGCATCGACGAGGCCGCCAACACCTACCACTACATGCGCTCGATCAAGCTCGAGGAGAGCTGCCTCGCGTGCCACGGCGACCCGAAGAGCAAGTGGGATCCGGATGGTGACGGCAAGGATCCGCTCGGATTCGCGATGGAAGGCTGGAAGGTCGGCGCGACGCACGGCGCGTACGAGGTCGTCCTTCCGCTCGAGCCGATGGACGCCGCGGTCACCGCGTTCATCTCGAAGGGGGCGCTCTGGACGGGCCCGATGCTCGTCGTGATGCTCGGGCTCTTCGCCTTCGCCCTCCATCACTTCTTCAAGCGCCCGATCGTCGACATGATCGGCAAGATCAACACCATCGCGAGCGGCGACCTGCGGGTCCGCGTCGACCGCAACGCCGTCGGCGAGCTCGGCGAGATGTCCGGCTGGTTCAACGGGTTCCTCGACCGCCTCGAGTCCGCGTTCGTCGAGTTCCGCGAGGGCTCGCACCAGATCGACGCCGGCTCCGGCCAGGTGAGCGGCACGAGCCAGGCGCTCGCGAGCAGCTCGACCGAGCAGGCCGCGAGCCTCGAGAAGATCAACATCAGCCTTGCGGAGCTGACGAAGCGCACCGAGAAGAGCGCCGAGGGCGCCCGCCACGCCGTCGAGCTGACCCAGAGCAGCCAGTCCTCCGCGACGCACTGCCACGGTCAGATGCAGGAGATGAGCTCGGCGATGACCGAGATGAAGCGCTCCGCCGACGCGATCGGGAAGGTGCTCAAGGTCATCGATGAGATCGCCTTCCAGACCAACCTGCTGGCCCTCAACGCCGCGGTCGAGGCCGCCCGCGCCGGCGAGGCGGGCAAGGGCTTCGCGGTCGTCGCCGAGGAGGTTCGCAACCTCGCCCAGCGATCGGCGCAGGCCGCTCGCGAGACGGCGACGATGGTCGAGGAGTCGACGAGCCGCGCCGAGCGCGCCGTCACGCTGAGCGAACAGGTCGCGACCTCGCTCGAGCAGATCGTCTCGAGCACGAAGTCGGTGAACGATCTCGTCGCCCAGATCGCCGACGCGAATGTCGTGCAGGCGAAGGAGGCCGGCGAGATCAGCGAGAGCGTCCACGAGCTCGACAAGGCGACGCAGCAGAACGCCGGCAGCGCCGAGGAGCTCGCGGCGGCCGCGGAGGAGACGGCCTCGCAGGCCGGCATCTTCCGGGATCGCATTGCCCAGTTCCAGGTGCGCGAGGCCTGACGGAGGTCAGGCGTCGCACTCCGACGAACGCCACGCGCAGCGAACGGGGCGGTCTCCGGCATCAGCCGGGACCGCCCCGTTCTCGCTTCCGACGATCATGTGTCCGCGCCACCGGCGGTGGCGCGGGTGCGGCGATCAGCCGAGGCCGCCCTTGAGCTGCGGCTGGTTGCTCTTGCCGCCGAGCCGCGCCTTGAGCTTGCGCATCGAGGGATCCTCGGTGCGCGGCGCGTTCTTGTCCGCCTCGCCCGGCTTGCCGCTCCGCTCCGGAGCGTTCTGCAGCGCCTTGATCGAGAGGCTGATCCGCTTGCGTCCGGCGTCGATCTGCAGCACCTTGCAGGTGACGATCTCGTCGCGCTTGAGCACCTTGTCGACGCTCGGAATGCGCTCGTGGCTCACCTCGCTGATGTGCACGAGTCCCTCGACGCCCGGAGCGAGCTCGACGAACGCGCCGAACTCGGTGAGGCGCGTCACCTTGCCGGTCACGGTGTCACCCGTGTTGACGGCGGTGATCGCCTGGGCGAGCGGATCGGTCATCGTGTCCTTGCGGGAGAGCGAGATCTTCACCGGCTGCTGGTCGCGATCGATCTTCTTGATCTTGACCTGGACGATCTCGCCTTCCTTAAGGGCTTCCGAGGGATGCTTCAGCCGATCGTGGCTGATGTCGCTGATGTGGATGAGGCCGTCGACGCCGCCGAGATCGGCGAACGCGCCATAGGGCTGGATCGAGATGATGGTCGCGGGCCGGACCTGGCCGACCTCGAGTTCCGCAAGCAGTTCCTCGCGCTTCGACGCACGCTCGGCGGCGAGCACGGCCTTGCGGCTGAGGATCAGGCGGTTCTTGTCCTTGTTGAGCTCGACGATCTGGCAGGGGAACTTCTCCCCGATGAACACCGAGATGTCGGGGATGTGTCGCAGGTCCACCATGCCCGCGGGCATGAAGCCCTTGTGGTGGGCGACCTCCATCTCCAGCCCGCCCTTGTTCATGCCGGTGCAGCGCGCCTCGACGACCTGACCGACCTCAAGCGTGCCCCAATCGGCCTTCTGGACCGCGCCGGGCAGTGAGAGCACGAGCAGGCTCTCGAACGCGTCGAGCCGTTCGACGACGAAGTCCATTTCGGTGCCGACGAGCGGCGGCTCGCCGGTGAACTGGCCGATCGGACAGACGCCTTGCGAGCGCGGACCGAACTCGACGAAGACATCGCCGCCGTGGACCCGCAGCACGCGTCCGGTGCGGATCTGCCGACCGCCGCGCCCGGCCTGACCCTGCTGCTTCGCCCGCGGCCGATCGCTGAGGAGGTCTTCGACGCTCATGTCGCCGAGCGCAGCGGAGATCTCCGCTTCGAGCGACGCGTCGAGCTCGGCGCGGCCCCGAGGCTGGGCACCGCGCTGCGCGTCCGGCGCGGGGCGCGCGGGCGTCGTGGGGTCGGAGGCGTTCGGGGAACCGCTGGTCGGATCCGTGGTCATTGGTTCGAGGGGAGGGTCAGAGGTGCGGCGAGCCGAGTGCCTGAAGCCTTGGTTCTCCCAAGGTGATCGAGGGCGTGGGTGGCTGACCGGGGTTGGAACGCGGCACAGCCTCCGAGACATCGGGTCTCGGCTGTCCGCAGAGCGCCAAGCGTACCGCACCCTCGCGATGAGGGGCGCTTGCGTCGCGTGAAGTCGCGGGAGTTTGGCGGCTCGAGGCGAGCCGCACATCGGCGACCGGCCGAGGCGACGAGTTCGTTGATCGGCGGGAAACTCGCCGGCTCGATGGCTCCGCCGCAGGCAACGGGGCGTACATCTCTGCGGCTCCTTCCCACCCTCTGTAACCCGCTCACGAGAGCCGGTCCGGTCGGTGGGCAGGCGGCCGAAGGAGCCTGACCGGGTGGGTGGCGGTCAGGCACTGGCCGGGAAACCGGTGAGCCGAGCGAGTCAACGGCCGATAACTACCCGTCTGCCGTCTGATCCGCTTCGGTGGAGGCCTCCGGCATTCACCTCACATCGGTCCACATCGGGACAGGATGGGTACGGCATGGGGGCGGCTTCCCCGCGAACCGCTCCCGTTCCTGACACGATCGCAGGCCAATGTCAGTTGTCGGGTTATAGTGCGACGCCCGCTCGTGCGGGAGTCGGTGGTCCGGGACTTCACCAGTGGGTTCCGGCATTCCGAGACCATCCATTAGCCGCCTCAGCCGGGCGCTCCCTGTACGGTCGTGCAGGTCGCCCCCGGTGCGACCGGCGGCGCTTGAGGGCGACCATGGCTTCATTCAAGGCGGCCTGGGGCATCGAAGTAGGCGCGTACGCAATCAAGGCGGTTCGCCTCGAACGCGTCGGAGACCAGGCCCGACTCACGGATTTCACCGTCATCGCACACAAGAAAGTGCTGACGACGCCCGACCTCGATCAGGACGAAATGATCAGGCTCGGCCTGGGCCAGTTCGTGAGTCAGAAGAAGGTCGAGGGTGAACATTGCGTCATTTCGGTTCCCGGCAACACGGCCTTTGCGCGATTCGCAAAGCTCCCGCCGGTCGAGCCCCGCAAGGTTCCCGACATCGTGAAGTTCGAGGCGGTGCAGCAGATTCCCTTCCCGATCGAGGAGGTCGAGTGGGACTACGAGACCTTCGAGGCGAGCGATAGCCCGGAGATCGAGGTCGGCATCTTCGCCATCACCAAGGAACGGCTGAACCAGCGGCTTGCGCTCTACGCGGAGCTCGGCATCAACGCCGACATCGTGACCATCAGCCCGCTCGCGGTGTTCAACGCCCTGAGCTACGACATGGATCTCGGTGCCCAGTCGAAGCCGCTGGTCTTCCTCGACATCGGCACGACCGCGACCGACCTCATCGTCGCCGACGAGGGGCGATGCTGGATCCGCACCTTCCCGATCGGCGGCACGAGCTTCACCGACGCGATCGCCGAGAGCTTCAAGCTGAATTACGGAAAGGCCGACACGCTCAAGCAGGAGTCGGCGACGAGCAAGTACGCGAAGCAGATCATGCAGGCGATGAGGCCGGTCTTCACCGATCTCCTCACCGATGTCCAGAAGTCGTTGAATTATTATCAACAGCTTCACCGCGGCGTACACCTTGAGCAGATCGTCGGGCTCGGCTCGACCTTCAAGATCCCCGGCCTTCGCAAGTTCCTCGGCCAGCAGCTCAACCTCGAGGTCGTCCGCCACGACGAGTTCCGGAAGATCAGCATCGAGGGCCGCGAGGCCGCCGACTTCGCGGCGAACACCGTGAACATGGCGACCGCCTACGGCCTCGCCCTGCAGGGCATCGGCCTCGCGCCGATCGACGTGAACCTCGCCCCGGTGAAGGCGCTTCGCGACCAGATGTGGGCGGCGAAGACGAAGTGGTTCGCGGCCGCCGCGGCCGTCGCGGTGGCGGCGAGCGGACTCATGTTCGTCCGTCCGATCCTCGACGACGCGAAGCTCGAGAGCGCCGAGGCCAAGCAGACCGACCAGCAGATCCAGACCGTCGTCGCCCAGGGCAAGCGCTTCCAGAGCGAGTACAAGGAACTCGAGGTCGCCGCGAATCTCGGCTACCGGGCGGAGAATCTCCGCCGACTCACCGACGAGCGTCGCGTGTGGCCCGCGCTCATCGACGACACCGCGAGCGCGATCGCCTCGGCCGGACCGCAGATCGAGCTGATCGGCGAGAGCGCCGACCTCATCAACCGCATCCCGCCCGCCGAGCGGAAGAACATCCGGCTCGAGAACCTCACCGGCACCTACGCCTTCCGCGACGGGCGCCGCGTGATGCGCATCCAAATGGATGTCACCTTCTCGAACGCCGGCCGTCAGGACTTCCTGAACGACACCGTCGTGCAGTACTTCCGGCAGCTCGAGGGCAAGGAGCGGCCCGATGTGCCCTATCGCATCGTGCCCGGCTCGGTGAACCTGAACGCCGATCAGCTCAAGAATGTGATCGTCGCCGAGGATGGCACCTTCAAGCTGCCCGACATCCCGTCGTCGGCGCCGAGCGATCCGGCCCGTCCGCCGGTCGACAATCCCGCCGCCTCCGACGGCGGCGGCGGCGGCACCGGCAACCCGAGCGGCGGCGCCGGTCTCGGTGACGGCAGCAGCCTCCCCGGCAAGCGCCAGCCGACCGGTGACACGCAGATCTCGCGGCCCGGCAGCGGGCTCGGATTCGGCAACAACCAGGGTGAGGGAGGCGACGGGTCCGACCCGAACTCCCCGTCGTTCGGGCGCCCGGACGACGGCATCAACCGCAACAACCGCGGCGCGACGGGCACCGATCAGCCCAAGTTCGATCTTGCCTCGCTCGCCCCGGTTCCGTCCGCCCCAGCCCTCTTCAAGAAGGGTGACACGCTCTATCAGGGCCGCGTCACCTTCGAGGTCGAACTCGCGCCGGTGGCAGGAGCCGCTGCGGTGCAGGAGCAACCCCAGCCATGAAGCCTGTCCTCGATTGGGTGAAGTCGAATGTTCTCGTGGTGGTGCTCGCGGTCGTCGCGATCGGTTCGCTGGTCGCCGGCTGGTTCGTCTCGTCCTCGATGAGCGCCGAGGTGCGCACGAAGGCCGAGACGCGGGCCCGCAAGATGAACGATCTCGCGGGCGTCGAGAAGGGCAGCGTGACGCTGGCCGTCCCGGGCCAGGAGCCGACGACCAAGCAGGTCGTGATCAATCAGAAGGTGCTCGACGAGTACCAGCGCATCACCGGCGCGCTCAAGGGCGACGCCGATGGCGTGCACAAGATGGCGCTCGAGCGCAACCGACGCGACCACAAGCCGGTCATGAACGGCGTCTTCCCGGCGCCGCCGGCCGAGAAGCGCGCGGTCATCGCCTTCGGCCTGCACAAGGAGCTGGTGGCCGCCTACGACGCGCTCCTGAAGCGCGTGAACGCGGGCGGTCCGCCGCCGGTCGACGAGGTCGGCGAGGCGCTCGCCCGTCGGGAGAGCCAGTTCGTCGAGTCCACGCTCAAGAAGGCCTCCCGCGCGGAGCTCGACGAGAAGGAACTCGCTGACCTGCGCGAGGACCTGACCCGCAGTCGTCTCGCGATCTACGGCGAGCACGCCCAGAAGGTCTCGGTCTACGCCGACGCCAGCGTGCTCGACATTCCGCAGTCTCCCGAGAACCGGAAGCTCCCGAGCCTCGGCCAGCTCTTCGACTGGCAGTGGAAGTATTGGATCACGAGCGACATCCTCGGCGCGATCGCTGACGCGAGCGCCGGCCCGTCCGGCGGCTCGCCGACGAGCGTCGTCGGAAGCCCCGTGAAGCGCATCCTCTCGCTGCGCATTCCGGACGGCGGCTTCGGCGCGAAGGAGCAGCCGACGAGCGGCTCCTTCGGCGGAGGCGGTGCCGGCTTCGGCGGCGCCGGGCTCGGCGGAGGCGACGGTGCGGCAACGCCGCCACCGGCAGCGCCGGCCGCGGATGCGCCGCTGACCGATCCGCAGATCGATCTCACGCAGGAGGCCGCGCGGGACTACAAGCGCAGCTTCACCGGTCGCGCGACGAACCCGATCTATGACGTCCGAACGGCGTTCCTGACGGTGGTCGTCGAGACCGCCCGCATGCCGGAACTCTTCGACGCCCTCGCCCGGCGCAACTTCATGACCGTTCTCGATGTGAAGGTGCGCCCGGCGGATCCCTTCCTCGCCGCGAGCGAGGGCTTCATCTACGGCAAGAATCCGGTCTCCGAAGTGGACCTCGTCATCGAGTCCATCTGGCTGCGGGAGTGGACCGCGCCGCTCATGCCGGCCGAAGTCCGCACCGCTCTCGGTGTCGGCTCGGCGCCCGCCGCAGACGCGGCCGCCGCTCCGGCCGGCTGATTTCTCGCTTTCCCCTTTCCGCGCGGCGCGGATACACGCGCCATCGACACACGACTCCGATCCTGAACGAGCATCACCATGAAGATCAAGGGCATTCCGATCTGGGAGCAGCATGTCGAGAAGTTCGTTCTCGGCGGATTTGGGCTCGTCCTTCTCGGCGTCGGCGCGATGCAGGTGCTGACCTCGCCGCACGATGTCTCGCTCGAGAACCGCACCGCCGGTCCCGACGAGATCGAGGCGGCGCTGCGGTCCCGCGCCGACGCGGTTGCGTCGAAGCTGAGCGAGAACGCCTCGCCGCCGAGCCTCATTGACGGCGAGATTCCCGCCGGAGCGCTCGACGCGTTCCGCGCTGCCCTCGACGGCGGCGTTTCCCCGCGTCGGGCGTTGCCCTCGACCGCGCCCGCGCTCGCGGCGTCGATCCTTCCCAGCGAAGCGGCCGTGGATGCCGGACGCTTCTACGAGCCGTCCTTCGTCGCGCCGCGGATGACCGCCGTTCGGCAGGAGTCGGACACGCTCGACGAGACGGTGCTCGCCCAGTTCCCGGAGATCGCCGAGATCTTCAAGGGTTCGATGGATGCGCCGGACGCCGCCAAGGACATCACCTGGATGGTGCCGCTCGCCCAGATCGATCTCGACGCATGGCGCGAGGAGATCCGCAAGGCTCAGCTCAACGCGAAGCCGCCGCAGCTCGCCATTCCGACCCTCTGGTACAACGACGCGCTCTGGCTCGTGGATGTCGTCTTCGAGCGTCAGGAGCGAGTCGGCGGGGGGGCGGGCGGCCAGGTGGCATGGGGCGAACCGAGCACCGTCGGTGTGCTCCCGGGCTACTTCACCTTCCGCAAGGAGATGGAGAAGGCCGATGTGGGGCTGCGTGACGAGGTCTTCCGGCTCCTCTCCCAGAAGGACAAGGTCCTTCAGATCCTGCAGCCCGAGTTCCTTCCGACCAAGGGTGACACCTTCTCGCCGGCGCTCGTCGTGGGCTCGCGCGAGGAGGCCGGCAGCGCTGGCGACACGCCGGAACTGCGGCGGCTCAAGCAGCAGTTCAGCCGCAAGGTCGTCGAGCGCGACCGGACCTTCGCCGAGGTGAAGGATCTCGGTGGTCCCTGCGAACCGAAGGGCAACGACGAGCGCGACCGTCGCCGCGATGACGACGACCGCGGGACGAGTGGCGGCTCCGGCGGCGGTGGCGGTGGCGGTGCCCGCTCGCCCGGCGGCGGCGGTCTCGGCGGCGGCTTCTCCGGCGGCAAGAACAACAGCGGCCGCTCGAAGGAAGACGACGAGAAGTGCATTCGTCTCACCCGTCGCTGGAAGGAACTCGACGAGCAGGTCCGGCGCCTCGAGGAGGACATCCGTCGGCTCTCGCCTGACGCGTCCCTCGGTGCGAAGTCCGGCGTCCTCGACCTCGCGAAGGACGAGACGCTCACGATCTGGGCGCACGACATTTGGGTGAAGCCCGGTGCGACCTATCGCTACCGCTGCCGCGTCGAGATCTACAACCCGTTCTTCGCCCGCAAGCGGCAGCTCCTCCCTGAACAGCAGCCGCTCTCGGATCGCTTCGTCCTCGCCTCCGCGACCAGCGCATGGGGCGATCCGGTGCTGGTCGAGCCGCCGGTCCGGTTCTTCGTGACCGACGCCAACGAAAGCGGCGGACGCCTCGGTCTCGGCAACGCCAAGATCGAGCTCTACCGGTTCGTCGACGGACAGCGCCGAACGGAAACGATCTATGTCCAGCCTGGTGACCGCGTGGGCACCGTCGTCGAGCGTCGCCGAGAGGGGACCTCGATTGACTTCAGCACCGACTGGTTCGTCGTGGACATCGTCGAGGACGGTGGCGATCGGCAGCGCGGCGGCCATGTGCTGCTGCGACGGGCAGACGACCCGACCATCGTGGTGCGGGTCCCGGCCTCCGATGCCGCATCCGAGGAGCGGATGCGGTTCAGCGATGAGGTCCAGGCGGCCCGGGATACCCGTGGTCGCGACGCGACCGACACGCCCGAGCCGGAAGCCCCGGCCGATGGGGGCGGTTCGCGCGGGCCGGGCGGCGGCTTCGGCGGACCAGCGGGCGGCTGATCGCCTGCGCGGGCCCGGTGGCGCTCCTCAGGCGCTGCCATCGAGCGGGGGAACCGCTCGACGACCTTGAATTTCTTGTGGATAAACCGTTGGCACGGCATTCGGGTCGTGCGCGCAGGAGCCTCCTCACCGAGGAACCGCGAAGAACCGAAGGTCCCAACGCGTTTATTCGGCCCAAGAAGGGCACTCGACAAAAAGCCGACGCAGAATCCTGCCGAAGCTGTTGACACCGCCGCGAGGATCGCTATCTTTCGCGGTCTGCCCATCGAACGCCGGACGGCGAACGACGCAGGGGCTGACTCCACCGATCACCATCGGGACGAGTCAACCAGCCGATCTTTGACAAGTCATGAAAGTGTGAAGCGTCGCGGATCCATCCGCTCGCGTAGCCCGCACCTTTGGTGGGGGAGACGCGACTGATCGAGGGCCAATGCCTCGAGCAGGAGATGGATCGCAACACCGAGATGATGAGCAGCTTGAGTGACTGCTCGGAGCGGATCAAACTGACCGTGCGATCCGAGCCGAGTCCCCAGAGCCGCAGGAAGCCACAGGGCGTCCTGCGGATATGCACTCTGGATGGTCTCCACCGACCCGACGGAACTCCGATCGGGATTCGGTAGGCGAGACCAAGTCATTAAGGGCAGATGACGGATGTCTTGGCGTCAAGAGGCGATGAAGGACGTAGGAACCTGCGATAAGCCCAGGGGAGCTGGTAACCGAGCCATGATCCTGGGATTTCCGAATGGGGCAACCCGACCCTTTGGGTCATCGATATCTGAATGTATAGGGTATCGAAGCGAACCTAGCGAACTGAAACATCTTAGTAGCTAGAGGAAAGGAAAGCAACCGCGACTCCGTTAGTAGCGCCGAGCGAAAGCGGATCAGCCAGATTGCGGCGTGAACGAGCTGGAAAGCTCGACCAAAGAAGGTGATAGTCCTGTATAGCCGTTGCTGGTGAGGCCTTGAGTAGAGTCGGACTCGTGAAATCCGGCTTGAACATGGGGGGACCACCCTCCAAGCCTAAGTACTACTTGACGACCGATAGTGAACCAGTAAGGCGACTGAACGATGAAAAGCACCCCGACAAGGGGAGTGAAAAGCACCTGAAATCATCTGCCTACACAGCGGTCGGAGCCCCTTCGGGGGTGACGGCGTGCCTTTTGCATAATGAGCTGGCGAGTTACTCTTTGCGGCAAGACTAAGCTGAATCCCAGCGGAGTCGTAGGGAAACCGAGTCTTAAAAGGGCGCCGAGTCGCAGGGGGTAGACGCGAAACCGGTTGATCTACCCATGGGCAGGTTGAAGGGAGGGTAATGCCTCCTGGAGGACCGAAGCCGTGAACGTTGAAAAGTTCTGGCATGACCTGTGGGGAGGAGTTAAAGTCTAATCATAACCGGAGATATCTCGTTCTCCTCGAAATAGTTTTTGGACTAGCCTCGCGAATCATCGCACGGGGGTAGAGCTACTGGATGGGACAGGAGGGCCACAAGCCTATCCGTTCCAACCAAACTCCGAATACCGTGTGAGTAGTCGCGGGAGTAAGAGTGCGGGGGATAATCTCCGCGCTCAAAAGGGAAACAACCCGGACCACCGGCTAAGGCCCCTAAACGAGCCTCAGTTAGAAAGATAGTCAGATTGCCGTGACAGCCAGGATGTTGGCTTAGAAGCAGCCACCATTTAAAAAGTGCGTAACAGCTTACTGGTCGAGGAATCTGGCGTCGATAATTATCGGGAATAAGGTTCGTGCCGAAGCCGTGGACTGCATTTGCAGTGGTAGAGGAGCGTCGCTGTCAGCGTCGAAGCTTTCCCGACAAGGGTTGGTGGAGCGACAGCAAGTGAATATGCCAGCTTGAGTAACGATAAACGGAGTGAGAATCTCCGTCGCCGAAAGCCCAAGGTTTCCTGGGGAAGGTAATTCCGCCCAGGGTTAGGCGGATCCTAAGGCGAGGCTGAAAAGCGTAGTCGATGGACAGCCGGTTAATACTCCGGCCCCTTCGCGTGAGGTTGAACCGACGTGACGAATCTCGAAGGTCTGCGGGACTGTGAAGCGTCCTGGCCGTATGGCCGATGCAGGCTGGAGAGGTTTCAAGAAAAACCGTTCGGGGACGATCGCGAAGTCCGTACCAAAACTGACACAGGTGGGCGTGGCGAATAGCCTCAGGCGCTCGAGAAAACGGTCGTGAAGGAACTAGGCAATTTGACCCCGTACGTTCGCAATAAGGGGGCCCTCCTCGCAAGAGAGGGCGCAGAGAAAAGGCTCTGGGAACTGTTTATCAAAAACACAGCACTGTGCTAACTCGCAAGAGGACGTATACAGTGTGACGCTTGCCCGGTGCCGGAACGTCAAGGGAGCTGGTTAGCCGCAAGGCGAAGCTAGCGACTGAAGCGCCGGTAAACGGCGGCCGTAACTATGACGGTCCTAAGGTAGCGAAGTTCCTTGTCGGGTAAGTTCCGACGCGCATGAATAGCGTAATCACTGGAGCACTGTCTCCACGACCGACTCGGTGAAATAGTAGTGGCGGTGAAGATGCCGCCTACCCGCGGCAAGACGGAAAGACCCCGTGGACCTTTACTGTACGCTTGCAGTGATCATGGATTAATACTGCGTAGGATAGGTGGGAGGCTTTGAGGCCTGGTTTTCGGATCAGGCGGAGCCATCGTTGAAATACCACCCTGTGTTGATTCGTGGTCTAACCCTGACTCCCGTGAAGCCGGGCAGGGGACACTGCATGCCGGGCAGTTTGACTGGGGCGGTCTCCTCCTAAAATGTAACGGAGGAGCGCAAAGGTTGGCTCAGTGCGGTTGGAAACCGCATGTAGAGTGTAAGAGCACAAGCCAGCTTTACCGTGAGTCGTACAGGACAAACGGTCTCGAAAGAGGGCTCTAGTGATCCGGCGATTCTGTGTGGAAGGGTCGTCGCTCAACGGATAAAAGGTACCCCGGGGATAACAGGCTGATCGCTCCCGAGCGTCCATAGCGGCGGAGCGGTTTGGCACCTCGATGTCGGCTCATCACATCCTGGGACTGAAGGCGGCCCCAAGGGTTCGGCTGTTCGCCGATTAAAGTGGTACGCGAGCTGGGTTCAGACCG
>CAYNCG010000032.1:0-47182 GCA_964395845.1 uncultured Isosphaeraceae bacterium
GCAACGCGAGGCGAAGCGCCTTGCCGCGGCGAGCGGGGTTGGTTGAGCGGACACAAGCGACTCGCACGGGTGCCAGCAGCGGCCTCCAGTCCGTGCAAGGCCTTGTACAAGGCAACTCCGCGGCTCGCGCGAGCCGCGCTCGACTGCAGCTTCGAAAGCCCGCCCCTCCCCTTGCCAAGGTGGCGGTCTCGCCGACAGAATGTGGCCGACCAAGCGACCGGAGGCTGGCTTGTCCACGATCTCTTCAGAACGACTTCAGAATGTGGCTGTCCAAGATGGGATCTTGAGTGATCAGTTTTTCGGTGCAACCTCAGCCGCGTCAGCCACGTGCACGATGCAATAGCCATGACCCAGAAACTTCTGCTCGAGACGAAGCTGCTCTCTGAATTCGTGTGCGCTTTCTTTGCGTTCGCGAATCGCATTGAGGGCGGCAGATTTGGGCCCGGCTTCCAGGATGTTGTGAGTATGCTTGCTCGTGACCGACCCAAAGGGCACCGAGCCGCGCTGCGCGAACTACTGAACGATTGTTTGGGCATTTCGTCCGATTGGACGTCCCAGCAGCGTCGACAGTTCGAGGATGTATGCCGCGCGGACGGATTGCCAACACTCGCCGACTACAGGGCCGTGCTCTCACGACGAGTCTCTCGGCTCGTTGAGCAGGGCGAGGCACGATCCGAAGCCGACGCGGTCCTGCTACAGGCGGTGCTGAGCGACGAGATGCTGCCCGCCACCGACGAGGACCGCGAGAAGATCGAGGACATGCTCGATGCGGTTGAGGAGCCGCTGCCAGAAGAGTCAAAGGACGACCCTAACTCCTAAGGGTGCAGCCGCTCTCCTGGCACCGCGAACGCGCACCAACCGCGAGCAAGCCAGCCCGTCCGCCGTCGGCGGCCGACCGTGTTGAAGAGCGAGCTCGCCCGGGCGCATGGGCTCGACGGGATTCAACTGGCGGGTCAGCTCGCCCCCTTCGTCTGAACCGACAGATCTCTGCCCACGCGTGCCAGCCACGGCCGCCAGTCCGTGCAAGGTCCTGTCCAAGGCGAATTCGCGGCTCGCGTAACTTCGGCCCGCGCCTCCCCTTGCCAAGGGGGATGTCCCGCTTCAAGAGGAGTTCAAGTCCCTTCACCCGCGCTTCGAACCGCCGCTGTCCGAGCCGGACGCCGCAGCGCGATCGACGCGTTCCGCGCCTGGCGCTTTCCCATCTCACCGCTCACCGAGCAGCGCGTGAGAGAGGCCCTCTCGCCCCGCGAGTTCGATCTGCGCAAGCGCGAGCGAACGGAAAAAAGCCCCGCGCGGTAGCGATCAACGCCACCGTGCGAGGCTTCTCGTGTCGTCGCTGGTGCGCGCTCGCGTCAGCCCCACGCGCCGAGCAGCAGGCCGAGGTCGGCGGCGCCGACCGCGCCGTCACCGTCGAGATCGCCGGGACCGGAAGTGCCCCACGCCCCGAGCAGGATCGCCAGATCGCTCGCGCCGACCGAGCCGTCGGCATCGAGATCGAAGGGGTTCGACGGCGCCGTCTCGATGGTCACATTGTCGAGGCCGAGATCCCACTGCTGGAAGATAAAGAAGAACTCGGGATCGCCGTAGAAGAAGAGCACGCGATCAACATCCTTGATCGCGACATTCCAGTCGGGCGTCGGTGCGCTCGGTCCCCACTTGATCGACTTCCATCCCGCGGGCAGCGATGTCGCCTGCGACGGAATGTCGAAGGTGTAGGTCGTCCACGGCTGCCCCTCGAGCGGAATGTCCTCGCCCATGAAGTAGACGGCCCAATCGTCGTTGGGATTCGACGGCGTGCCGTTGTTGTTGAAGAGCATGAGCGTGCATGGCCGCTCCGCCGCCGAGAAATCGACATCGAAGGTGCGCAGGTCAACCGAAATTCGAGTGACATTGCGCTCCGCGTAATTGCCCGTGAAGGGATTGACGGTCATCGCCGAGCGCGGCTGCGGCGCGAAGGTGTCGAGGTTGTCGACGCGGAGGTACCGACCGGGATTGCCGCCGGTCATCGGATAGACGGCGGGCGGACCCCAGGTCCAGCCACCCTGCGAGTTGCCGGCCTCGAATGTGTCGACGACGACATCAGCGGCGGCGAGCGACGCCGGCAGCGCGAGGCCAAGCAGACCCGCCGCAAGCAGCGTGGCTGATGACGAACGGAAGAGACGAGCATGTGATCGTGTGGAAGCCATCGGATCGCGTTCCCTCAGAAAGATGGAGGACGGCAGCGGGCCGTCCAACCTGCGTAGGCCAACGAGTGACCGGCAAGCGGCAACCGGCAACCGGCAAACACCAGCCAGCCGTTCGACAACCAGTCGAGACGGCCCCTCCGCACGAGCATCCCAACCCACACGAGCCGCCCGCAAGATTCCCACCCCGCTCAGCGCGGTGGGAAACCGCCGACCCCCACAGTCTGCCACCCGAACCGACCCACCGCAACGGTTTCCCGGAAACTTTTCGGAAGTTGTTGCGGTTGCGTCCAGCCCCCCACGGCCCCCCCCCACCGCCCACCGTCACCATCGGAAGCGGGCGCGGATGGGGGCGTGGTCGCTGGGCCAGCGGCCGTTGGGGCGGGTCGTGTCGATGGTGGCGGCTTCGATGGGGAGCGCTTGGCTGGCGAGGATGAAGTCGATCCGCTCGCCTTCGTACTGGTCGCGCCATCCGTTGAAGGTTGGCTGCTCCGGAGCGTCGGGGTTGGCGACCCGCCATGCGTCGACGAGGTCGAGCGCTCGATGGTCGAGCAGGCTGCGGAGCGGCGGCGAGCTCGGGCCGGTGTTGAAGTCGCCGACGAGGACGATCGGAGGACGCGGTGGTGACGACTGCGCAGGTGCCGCGTCGTCGGCGCGGGAAGCGCCGCTCGCTTCGAGCAGGGCGCTTGTGACGACCTCGATCGCGCGGCGGCGCGACTCGGGGCCGCGATGATCGAGATGGAGATTCGCGATGACGATCGCCCGCCCGCTTGACCGCTCGGTGAACCGGGCCAGCGTCACGATCCGCGGAAGCGACGCGTCCCACGATCGCGAGCCGGGAATCTCCGGCGTCTCCGACAGCCACAGCGTCCGCTCGCTCGCCGCATCGAGCTCCCATCGCTCGCGTCGATAGAGAATGAGGCAGGCCTCGCCGGTCGCCTCGTCGGCATCACGGCTCCGGCCAACCACGCCGTAGTCCGGCAGCGCGGCGGCGAGGTCCCGCCGCTGCTCGGGCAAGACCTCCTGCAGTCCCCAGAAGTCGCCCCGAGCGAGCGCGGCGACGACGAGGTCCTTTCGGCTTGACCACGCGTTCGGGCCATCGGCCTGGTTGGCATAGCGGATGTTGAAGGAACCGATCTCGAGTCCGATCGGTTCGTCGTCGGCCTCCAGCAGACGCTCGACCACCGCACGGACCCGCTCGATCGGCAACGCGTGCGTGGCCGTGCGGTCGAAGCGGGCGATGTTCACGCCGACGATCCTGCCCTGCAAGTCAACGACCGGGCCGCCCATGTCCTCCGGCGCGGTCACGGCATCGTGGGCGAGCAGCTCGCCGAAGCCAGTCGAGCGCCGCGAGATCGGCGTCGCGGTGTTGCCGCGCCGCACGCGCTGCTGGCCATCCGCCCTGCTGCCGAGCTGGATCGAGACGTCGTCCGCTGCGTCGCCGTCAACGCGGGTCACGCGAATCGACGCGCCGACCGAGCGGCGGCGAAGCGCCTCGCGGAGTTCCTGCGGTGACCCGATCTCCTCGTCGTCCACCCGCAGGATCAACTGGCCCGGCCGCAGCCCGGCGCGCGACGCGGCGGTGCCGTCGACGACGCGCACGATGGCCACGCCGCGATCGGCCGCCGCTCGGCGCAGCTCACGGGCGTTCGCGGGACGAGTCTGCACGCCGAGATAGGGGCCTTCCGTGCCGTCGCGCTCGCTCTCGCGCATCTCGATCGCCGCGAATCCGAGCGCCGGCCCGCGGTCATCCCATTGCGGCGTGAGAAGGACCGCGCCAGGCTCGAGCGGCTCCTGCGACTCCCCGGTATTGGGCCAGCGCACGACGGCTCGCTGCCCGTCGCCCGGCTCCCGCTTGAGGGGCTCGAGCAGGAGGAGATCCGCGTCGGCATCGCGGCCCGCGGGCCGCAGTTCCCATCGCTCGCCATCCGTTCCGATGGCCATGATCGTCGGCGCGATGTCCGATGCCACCAGGACCTGCGAGGCCTTCGTGACGACCGCGCCGTCCGCGCGGACGATGAGGCCGAGCGCGCGGCGCGTTCCGTCGGTTTCGATCGCGACGATCGACGCGCGCGCGGGACCCACCAGCGAGGCGAGCGGCACGGCGCGCTCGACAGCGAGCCGTCCGGCATCGGGACCGGACGGAAAGGGCAATCCGGTCGGCGGACGCCCGCGTCCCTGCGCAGCCTGTCCTTCGGGAGCGTCGCCTGCCTCACGCTGCGCACGCAGGAGATCCATCCGCTCCACGAGCCGGTCGATCGGCGTGGCGACATTCTGCCAGCTCAGCGCTCCGCAACGGCTGTTGAGCCCGACGACCTTTCCGTCGAGCGTGATCGTCGGGCCGCCGGAGTCTCCCGCATCGATCGGGGCGTCGATGTAGAGCTCCTTCTCGTTCACCTGAAGCACGCGCCCCGCGCGGAGGAGCGCCGGCCGCGTCGTCTCGCCGAGACCGTGGGTGTAGCCAAGGGCGATGATCCACTCGCCGACCGCCAGTTCGTCGCTCGAGCCGAGCTCGAGCGCCGGCAGCGCGCGTCCCTCGGTCTCGAGCTGCACGAGTCCGCAGTCGATGCCGTCGGAGAAATACTGCCCGAGCGTCCGGCCCTTCAGTTCGGTCCCGTCGGCGAGCGTCGCGGTGAAGGCCCGCCCCGGCGCGCGGCCGACATGCCCGCAGGTGGCGACCAGTCCATCCTCGCTGATGATGACGCCGCTGCCGGAAGCGACGCCGCGCGAACCGGTGGTGCGAAGCTGCACGACCGACGGTCGGGCTCGCTCGGCGGCGGCGATGATCGAGGTTTCGAGGACCCGGAGTTCCTCGATCGTGTCAAGCGATTCGCTCGTCCGCACCGCGAGACCGCCGACGAGCGGCCGGGTGAAGGCCGCGGCGAACGCGAGGGCTGCGAGAACGAGCGAGAGAAGAAGGCGGGAGCGTCGCTGCATGGCGGGTCCGTCACGATATGCAGGCGCTGTCCCGGTACGCGTCGGACATCCGATCAATCGTTGGATGCATCACTCTTCCGACCAGCTCGGCCGGGAGAAGGTCGTGACCTGGCCGTTCGCGTCGAACCAGACGACATAGACGCGATCCGTATCCGCCTCGCGGAACACGCCGCTCGTCGCGAGACTCGAGAGATTGTCCCCGTAATGCCAGCGCTCGACCCCCTCGTCGCCGAGGCGTTCGCTCGTCCAGCGCGAGCTCGGCGCGCCGAGCAGCTCCTCGACCTCCGTCTTCGACATGCCCGTCCGCAGCGAGCCGAAGTGCTCCTCGGCCCGTGCCGCGCAGCCGACGATGGAGCCCAGCGGGGCGCCGAGCAAGAGGGCGACGGTCAGGAACGCACGCATCGAAACCTGGCGTGAACGGAGCATTTTCGCACTGTAGCAGTCGCACTCCCGGTCGCGCGACCGGTCGTCTCGCTACGCTGCCTGCCATGCTCCGCCGCAGTCGACGCCTTCTCCTCGCGTGCCCGCTCATCGCCGCCCCGCTCATCCTGCTCGGCCTGGCCGCGCCGCAGGGGGCGACACAGACCGCGACGACCGGCGAAGGCCCGACCTCCGTGCGTCCCGTGCCCCGCACCGAAGGCGCCGTGGAGCGGCAAACGGAGGTCCTCCGCCGCGTACGCGAGGCCGCGGGGCCCGCCCATCTCGTCTTCGTCGGCGACTCCATCACCCAAGGCTGGGAAGGCAACGGCCGCGAGCGATGGGAAGCGGATTTCGCTCCCTACAACGCGATGAACCTCGGCGTCAGCGGCGATCGCACCGAACATGTGCTCTGGCGGCTGCGTGAAGCCCCGCTCACGCCCCTCGCCCCGAAGGCGATCGTCCTCCTCATCGGCACGAACAACCTCGGTCACGGATCGAGCAACGCCGAGGAGACGCTGCTCGGCGTTCGTCGCGTCATCGAGACGCTGCGCGCCCAGTGCCCCGACGCGACCGTCGTCGTCTGCGGCATCCTGCCGCGCGGCAACCGGTTCAACGCCATGCGCGGCGACATCTGCCAGATCAACCAGGTGCTCGCCAGGCTCGACGACGCGCGCACGATCGTCGTCGATTTCGGCGAGCGATTCGTCGCGATCGACGGCTCGATTCCCACCGAGCTGATGCCCGACTACCTGCATCTCTCGCCGGCCGGCTATGGGGTCTGGGCCGACGCGATCCTCCCGATCCTCCGTCCGCTGCTCCCCTCTCCCGCCACCGGCCAGCACTCCGAGAACCGCTGATGTCCACCGCGCCCTCGCCCACCATCTCCTTCGCCGCCACCGTCCCGCCCGCGACGCTCGACGCCGCCCGTGAGGAGGCGCTGCGGGCCCTCGTCGAACGGCACGGTCCGGGCGAGCGCGACCGCATGCGCGCCGGCATCGCCCGCGTCGCGGAGCGCTGGACCGAGCGCGACGGCGGACACGATGCGTTCGTGCGCTTCTGCACCGAATCCTTCGTGCCCGAGCGGCATCGGCATCTTCTCCTTGCCCGCATCGAGGCCGCGCTCGAGCAGGTCGGAGGCCATTTGTATGAAATGCGCCGCTCGCTGCGCCGCTGGTCGGACCTGCGACTCGATCCGACCGAGGCGCCGCTTCAGTTCGTCGACGACATGCTCGCGACCTTCGATCCCGCGCCGGACATCTCGGAGGAAGGCTACCGACAGAAGCTCGCGTTTCTCACGCTCCTCAACTGCGGCCGCCCGACGCTGGACGAGATGCTGCGCGACGGCGCGAACTGGTCGGTCGATCTCTGGGCCGAGGCCCGCATCGGCCAGCACTTCGGTCCGCGCATCCCGAAGGAGGTGAGCGATCTGGCCCGCGCGGTGGGACATCGCGCGAACGCCTGGGTCGCGCGCTTTCATGTTCCCGTCGGATCGCTGCGCGACGAGCGCGGCGAGGGCCACTTCGAGTCCGGCCGGGCGCTCCTCGCCCACTGGCTGGTCCGCGAGGAGATCAAGGCCGGCTACAACGATCCGGATCGGGCCCGCGGCCTCCGCAAGCAGCGGGCGCTCGCGTGGGTGATGGCCCGACACATCGACGGGTCGATTCCGGCTGCGGTCATGGCGGGCGGCGAGGTGCCGGCCTGGGATGTCGCGACGAACAGGGTCGGCGGTTCGGCGGCCGGCGAACCGATCGGCCTCGTGCGCTATGAGCACTGGCTCGCCCAGCGCGATCTCGCCTTCACGATCGATCGCCACCATCCCGAGCATCCGACGGCGATCCTCCGCAAGTGCGAGCTCGAGCGGGAGATTCCCGAACGCGAGGTCGAGCGGCTTCTCACCGACCTGCTCGCCTCGCCCGTGCGGCGCCGGCTCGCGGCGTTCCTGCGACAGCGGCTCGGTCGGCCGCTCGAGCCGTTCGACATCTATGTGGACGAGTTCGCCGACGCGCGCCCCGCCGAAGAAATGAACGCCCTCGTCCGCAAGGTCGCGGGAAGCGCCGAGGAGCTCGAGCGGCGGCTGCCGGAGTTGCTGCGCGGGCTCGGCTTCGCGACGAGCGATGCCGATTTCCTCGGCACGCGCATCCGCGTCGAGATCGCCAAGGGCTCCGGCCACGCGATGCGCCCACAGTTGCCCGAGTATGGCGCGTGGCTTCGCACGAGCGCACTCGACCGGGAGATCGGCTGGGACGGCTTCGACACCGCGATGCACGAGCTCGGCCACACGCTCGAGCAGCTCATCTCGACGCATTTCGTCGCCCGCCCCGCCCTCCGCGGCGTGCCGAACACCGCCTGCACCGAGGCCTTCGCGTTCCTCTACCAGTCGCTCGGGAAGCGCGTGCTCGGCGCGGCGAGCGACGAGGACGAGGCCCGGTCCTTCGATGTCGACACGGTGCAGACGCTCGCGAGCGCCTGCCAGATCGCCGGTCCGGCACTGCTCGAACTGCGGGTGTGGAACTGGATCTACCGCAATCCGGCGGCGAGCGCCGACGCGCTCCGGGCCGAGGTGCTCGCGATCGCCGATCGGCTCTGGCAGGAGTTCTACGCCGTCGACTTCGGCCCGGACCCCTACCGCATTCTGGCGGCGTATCAGCACATGATCGCCCATCCGCTCTACCTGCCGGACTATCCGATCGGGCACATCATCAGCCATCAGGTCCGGTCCCACATGCGTGGCAAGGATCTCGCCGCGGAAACCAAGCGCATCTGCTCGATCGGGTCGGTGACCCCCGATCTCTGGATGCGCCGCGCGGTCGGCAGCGGGCTCGATGTCGGACCTCTCGTCCGGGATGCGGGAAGCGCCCTCGAACGACTCGCTTCGTTGTGACGCGCGACCGTCTTGGACCGATGATGGACGGGGCGACGCTTCCGTCGCCGCCCCATCCCGGAGTCCTCTCATGCGCACCGCATTCCGCTCGCCCGTTCCCGTCCTCGCCCTCGCGCTCGCCTGCTCGCTCGCCGCTTGCACGGCGCCCCGCAACGGCTCCTCGTCCGATTCCACCGTGACCGCGCGCGAGTCGATGGAGGGCGAGGACGTGATGGCCACGCCGCCGGCGAACCTGCGCGTCGTGATGCAGGCGAAGACGGCATGGGCCTCGTCGCTCCTCGAGGCGATCTCGACCCGCGACTACGAACGGATCCAGTCGAACTCCGAGGCCCTCCGCACGCTGAGCCTCGACGCGGGCTTCATCGCCCAGGACACCCTGGCCTATCGCACGCTCGCCGAGGAGTTCCGTCAGGAGGTCACGCTGCTCGCCGACCGGGCCAAGGCCCGCGACCAGTCGGGCATCGAGAACTCCTATCACCGCGTGACCGCGGCATGCTTCCGCTGCCACGAGTATGTGAACAGCGAACGCTATTTCTCGTCGATGCCCGGCCGATCAGGCATGTGAGTTCGGCGCCGCCGCGTGCGCCTCGGCCGCATGGCCCGCCCCGTCCTTCGCGGGGTGCGGCGTCGGCACGCGTCCGAGGACCCGCTCGTCGATCCACTGGCAGACGCAGTACAGCATCGGCGTGAAGAGCAGTCCGAGGATCGTGATGCCGACCATGCCGCCGAAGACCGCGGTTCCGAGCGCCTGACGGCTCCCGGCGCCCGCGCCGGTCGCGGTGAGCAGCGGGACGACGCCGAGGATGAACGCGAGCGCCGTCATGATGATCGGACGGAAGCGGGTGCGCGCCGCGTGGACCGCGGCATCCACGATGCCCATGCCCTTCGCGCGGCTCTCGCGGGCGAACTCCACGAGGAGGATCGCGTTCTTCGCGCCGAGGCCGACGAGAAGGATCAGGCCGATTTGCGTAAAAATGTTGTTGTCAAGGCCGCGGACGAGCAGCGCGACCATCGCCCCGATGATGACGAGCGGAATCGACAGCACCACCGACATCGGCACCAGCCAGCTCTCGTACTGCGCGGCGAGGATGAGGTAGACGAGAATCAGGCCGAGCGCGAAGACGATGAGCCCGGAGTTGCCGACGAGCCGTTCCTGGAAGGACATGCCCGTCCACTCGATGCCCATGCCGGCGGGCAGCGATTCCAGCGCGACGCGCTCGAGCGTGCCCATGCCGGAGCCGGAGCTCGTGCCGGGTCGCAGCAGCGTCGTGACCGTCGCCGACTGATACAGGTTGTAGCGTTCGACCTTGTTGGGGGCGATCGTGTCGCTCACCGCAAGCAGCGTCGAGAGCGGCACCATGCGGCCCTCCGCGGTCCGCACCTCGAGCCGACCGATGTCCTCCGGCGTCTGACGGAAGAGCGCGTCGGCCTGCACATTCACCTGGAAGGTTCGGCCGAACTCGTTGAAGTCGTTCACATACGCGGCGCCGAGCGACGCCTGCAGCGTCTGGAAGACCGATTGAATCGGGATGCCGAGCCGAATCGCCTTCTCGCGATCGATGTCGAGATAGATCTGGGCGACGCCCGGACGATAGCTCGAGAAGGAAAGGGCGATCCCGGGCTGGCCGGTCGCCGCCGCGGTGAGCTGCTCGACGCCGCGACCGAGGGCGTCGCGCCCGGCGGCGGCGCGGTCCTGCACCCGCATGTCGAGGCCGGTGGTGTTGCCGAGACCGCTGATCGGCGGCAGGCCGAAGACGAGGAAGCGGGCCTCCTGCACCGGGGCGACGATGGCGTTGATGTCGGCGATGATCGCGTCGATCGAGCGACCGTGCTCGTAGCGCTCCTCCCACGGCTTCAGGATGACCCACGCGTTCGCGTAGTTCGAGCCGTTGCCGTCGAGCAGCGAGAACCCGGAGAGCGCCGTCACATCGGCGACGCCATCCACCTTCAGCACCTTGTCCGCGACATCGCGGATGACGCGATCGCTGCGGCCAAGGCTCGCGCCGTCGGGGAGCGTCGCGGACACCGCGATGAAGCCGAGATCCTCCGCCGGCACGAAGCCGGTCGGGACGCGGACATAGATGAATCCGACCGCGGCCACGGCCGCCGCGAAGCCCACGAGCGAGACCGGCCAGGCGCGACAGGAGAGCCGCGAGACGAAGGCGTACGCGGCGGTGATGCCGTCGAACACGCGCTCGAAACCGGCGGAAAGCCAGCGGAGCGGCGCGAACAGCCAGCGCAGCGGGAGGAGAAGCGTCGAGCCCCGCTTCGCGGTCCCGTCGGCGTGACCGTGCTCATGCCGCAGGAAGATGCGGCAGAGCGCCGGACTCAGGCTGAGCGCGCAGATCGCCGAGAGCGCCGTGCTCGCCGCGATCGTGAGGGCGAACTGCCGATACATCGTCCCGGTGAGACCCTGTTGCGCCGCGGCCGGAATGAAGACGGCCATGAGGACGAGCGTGATGGCGATGATGGGTCCGGTGATCTCGCCCATCGCCTTGATCGTCGCCTCGCGCGGGCCGAGTCCCTCCTCGCGCATCACGCGCTCCACATTCTCGACGACGACGATCGCGTCATCGACGACGATGCCGATCGCCAGCACGATGCCGAACATCGTGAGCATGTTGACCGAGAAGCCGAACAGGGCCATGAAGAGGAAGGTGCCGACGAGCGAGACGGGAATCGCGAGGACCGGCACGAGCGTCGCCCGCAGGCTCTTCAGGAAGAGCAGCACGACGAGGAAGACGAGGACGAAGGCCTCGATGAGCGTCTTCTGCACCTCTTCCATCGAGCTCGTCACGAACATCGACGCGTCGTAGAAGACCTTGGCCGACGCTCCGCTCGGGAGCCCCGCGCTCAGCTCGCGCACCCGCCGCTCGACCTGCGATGCGACCTCGACGAGGTTCGCTCCGGGAAGCTGGTAGAGCACGATGATCGCGCCGGGCTTGCCGTTGAAGCCGGCGAGCGTGCCGTAGTCCTTCGCGCCGCGCTCGACGGTCGCGACATCGCGCACGCGGACCACGCCGCCGCCCGGCGCGCTCTTGATGATGATGTCGGCGAACTCGCTCGGGTCATTGAGCCGCCCCTTCGTCGTCACGACATACTCGAAGGCCACCGACTCCGGCGCCGGCTGCCGCCCGAGCGAACCCGCGGCGACCTGCACGTTCTGGGCCTGGATCGCGGCGACGACATCGCCTACCGTGAGATCGCGGGCCTTCAGCTTGGCGGGATCGAACCAGATCCGCATCGAGTAGTCCTTGGCGGGCATCACCGTGATGCCGCCGACGCCGTAGATGCGGGCGAACTCGTCCTTCCAGGAGATCGTCGCGAAGTTCGAGAGGGCGAGATCGTCGAGCTCCGGATGCTTCTCGGGCTCCTCCACCCAGATCGAGATGACCGAGACCAGCGCCGTGGACTGCTTCCGGACGGTGATGCCCTGCTGGCGCACCTCGGCCGGGAGCTTCGCGTTGGCGATGTTCACGCGGTTCTGGACGAGCACCGAGGCCATGTCGATGTCGGCACCGGGCTCGAAGCTCACGTCGAGCGAGTAGCGGCTGTCCGTCGAGGTGCTCGACATGTAGATCATGCGATCGACGCCGTTGACCTCCTGCTCGATCGGCGCGGCGACGGTGTCGGCGATGGTCGCCGCGCTCGCGCCGGGATAGGTCGCCTCGACGCGCACGATCGGCGGCGCGAGATCGGGATACTGCTCGGTCGGCAGCGTCAGATACGCGACCGCGCCGAGCAGCGTGATGAGGATGGAGATCACCGACGAGAAGATCGGTCGGTCGATGAAGAATCGGCTGAGCATGGGGAATCGCGTTCGATCGTGGGTGGGGCGCGGCGATCAGCCCGCGGACTGTGCCTGCTTCGCGTTGGCCTTGCCGCCGGAACGGACGCGCTGCGTCCCGTTCACGACGACGCGATCGGCGGCCGTCAGTCCGGACCGGATCTCGCGGGATCCGTCGAGGGTGCGCCCGACCTCGACGCCACGGCGCTCGACCGTGCCGTCCGCACCGACGACGAAGACGAACTTCCCCATCTGGTCGGTGAGGACCGCGACATCGGGCACGAGCGTGGTCTCGCGCTCGCCGAAGACCGCCTGGATGCGGACGAACAGTCCGGGGAGGATCTCACCCTCGCGGTTGTCGAAGACGCCGGAGACGCTGATCGTGCCGGTCTGCGTGTTCACCGTGTTGTCGCCGCGGTCGTACACGCCCTCGTGCGGGAAGCCGCTCTCCCCCGCGAGCTGCAGGCGAAGCGGGAGCGTCGGACGGCCGTCCTCGCCCGGCCGTCGGTTCGAGTACCGGCGCCTGAGCTCGAGCACGGTCCGCTCGTCGATCTCGAAGTCCGCATAGACCTGCGTGTCGTTGATGACCGTCGCCAGAAGCGTCGCGTCGCTCGCCCCGACGAGCTGTCCGACATCCACCGTCACGATGCCGATGCGGCCGTCGATCGGCGCCTTGATCTTCGTGAAATCGAGATCGAGCATCGCCTTGTCGAGCTGCGCCTGGGCGAGCGCGACATCGGCCTTCGCGGAATCGCGCATCGCCTGCTTCTGATCGACCTCCTGTTGCGTCGCCGCGGAGAGCGCCATCGCCTCCTTGGCCCGCTCGAGCGTGAGTTCGGCGAGCTGGAGCTGGGCCTTCGCGGAAGCGAGCCGGGCGTTCGACTGGTCGACCGCCGCCTGGTACTCGCGCGGATCGATGGTGAAGAGGACATCGCCGGCGCGCACGCGGTTGCCGCCCTCGGTGCTCTTCGAGGCGAGGAAGCCCTTCACGCGGGCTCGCAGCTCGACCTCCTCGAAACCGCGCGTCCGGCCGCTGAACTCCATCGTCTCCTCGACCTGCCGAACGACCGGATTGGCGACGGTCACCTCCGGCGGAGGCGGCGGCGCGAAGACCGCCTCGGGGCGCTCACAGGAGAGGAGACCAAGCGAGAGGAGCACGACCGACGCGCGTCGCGCGAATGGAAGGAGGCGGCCCCGAAATGCTGACGGCATGCGAATTCCTCGACGGGACGGCCGGTCGCGGAACGCCGATCGTCCGCGCCGAACCGTTCATGGTCATTGCGGTTCGGAGCGTACCAGTATTCTTTGGAGGAAAAATAGCGCGCGATCAAGGGTCAACGCCTGATGGCAAGCGGCAGCTCAAGCGAGAATCGCGCCCCACCCAACGCGCCCTCCCCGCCTTCGCTCCGCTCGCAGCGGAGCCGGCCGTCGAGGGCGCGGGCGAGTTCACTTGAAATCGCCAGTCCGAGACCGAGGCCGCGCACCGCATCGCCCGGACCGCGCTCGCCCCGATCGAAGGCCCGGAAGATCCGGGCCCGAAGCCGATCCGGGACGCCGGGGCCGCCATCCTCGACCGCCAGGACGAGACGGTCGCCGCGCCGCTCGACGCTGAGCCGGACGCGCGGAGTCGCGCCGTCGGGCAAACCATATTTGCATGCATTGTCGACGAAATTGAACAGGATCTGCGACACGCGATCGGGGTCGGTGACGACCTCCCCATCCGCGAGCGACGCGTCGGGCCAGACGCACTCGAAGGCGGCCGACGACTCGCGGGCTCGCCGCGCGAGCACCGGCTCGATGGCCGACACCAATCCGCCGACGGTCATCGGCCGCGGGTCGCGCGGCACGCGACCATCCTCGACGCGCGACCACGCCAGCACATTCTCGACGAGGAGCCCCAGGCGAGCGGACTCGTCGCGGAGCGTGGCGTGATACGCCTGCCGCCGCTCCTCGTCGGGCACGAGGCCGTCGGCCAGCATGTCCGCGTAGAGCCGGAAGGTCGTGAGCGGCGTCCGCAGCTCATGGGTCACGCTCGACGCAAAACGGCTCGTGCGCACAGCCGAGCCGATGCTCGAGCGGAGCGCCAGGCCGGTCGCGGCGATCGCACCGACCGCAGCGGCCCAGACGATGAGGAGTCCAGCCGCCGCCGGCTGACCGAGGAAGCCCCGCTGCTCCTCGATCTGGTCGGGCACCAGTTCGAGGATCGCCGGGATGCTCGCGAGACGCCGGGCGTCGTCGCCGACGGCGTCCGTGGTCGGAAGGAGCCGTGCCCCGGGCGCGAGCGACTCGATCTGCTCAAGGAGCGCCGACCGCAGCGACGGCCAGTCGACGAGCACGCCCTGCAGCGCCGTTTCCCGTTCGAATCGCACGCGCCGCGCCAGCACCAACCGCGGCTCGTCGCCTTCGCCTCCGACCGATGCGGACTCGCCGAGCCAGACCGGCACGAGCGGCCCGACTTCGACGGGCGGGGCCGACGCGCCGTCGGTGGACGGAGCGCCGGTGTTCGCCGTGTCCGCGTTCGGCTGGGCGCCCGCGAGCTTCTGTCGCAGCGGCTCGTTCCCGATCTGCTGCGACAGTTGGCGCGCCTGGCTCTGGTCGCTCGGTTCGAGCGCCTGCTGCACCGCGTTGCTCGCCGTCTGCCGCGCACGGTAGTCGTCAGCCGGTTCGGCGAACGCCCGCTTCGACGACCGCAGATTCGATTTCGTGCCGACCTCGACATCCTTCCAGACGCTCCGCTCGGCCGCGTCGGCCGGCGCCCGAGCGCCCTCATCTCCGGACTGCGGAGGCCGCTGCGACGCGTCCCGCGCGATCCACCCGGTCGCATCGCCGACCGAGCGCTCGATCGCCAGCTCGTGGTCGCGCAGCCGACGCTCGAGGTCGGTCGGATCGATCGCTGCGACCTGGGCTGCGAAACGCGCCCGGCGCTCGGGGTCGAAGGGCACGGGCTCGCAGGCCACGATGCCCCGCTCGCGCATCGCCTCCGACGGCATCTGGGGCGAGGTGAATCCCGTCGACGCTCGCCACTGAAAATGGGCCGGCAGATAGGGACTCGTGAAGGTCAGCAGCGGACTCGGCAGCAGCACCTCACCTTCGGCGATCGGCTCGAGGAGACGGTTGAAGGCCAGGGTCTGCGGGTGATAGGGCTCGAAGTCGAGCCACGAGCGGGCCGACTCGCGGGCGAGGCGCGGGGCAAGCCAGAAGTCGAGGCGCCAGAGCGCGGCCCGCATCGTCTCCTGCCGATCGGCCAGCGCTCGCGCCGCCCGCTCCTCCTGCTCGAGTCGGAGCACGCGCACGCTCGTCCAGCCGAGTCCCGCGATGACCGCCGCGGCGCCGACGCCATAGGCCGCCCACCAGGCGATGCGCCGCGAGCGTCTCATGGCTGCACCGCCGCGACGCTGGCGCCGAGCCGATAGCCCTTGCCGCGCGAGGTTCCGATCCACTCCACGCTCGCCCCGGCGGCGGCGAGCCGCTCGCGCAGCCGGGCGATCTGCATGTCCACGGTGCGCGTCTCAAGCCCCTTCGGATCAAGTCCCCAGACGCACTGCAGCAACTCCCGGCGATCGACGGCCCGTGCCGCGTTCGACGCGAGGAATCGAATGACGCTCGCGTCGCGCTCCGAAATCGGCTGCTCCCCACCGACGCCGATGATCACCCGCCGCTCGAGATCGACGGTGACGGCGCCGTCGGAGACGCGTCGCACATCGCTCGGCCGCGCCGGCGACCGTCGGAGCACGGCCTCGACGCGGGCGAGCAGCTCGCGCAGGCTGAAGGGCTTGACGATGTAGTCGTCGGCGCCGACCGTCAGGCCGCGCACGCGATCGTCCTCCGAGCCCAGCGCGGTCACGAGAATGACCGGCAAGGTCGGCCGAGCCTCGCGGATCCGTCGAAGCGCCTCGAGTCCCGACCCGCGCGGCAGCATGCAGTCGAGGAGCACGAGATCCGGCGCGGTCTCGAGGGCCAGGCGCACCGCCGACTCGCCGTCGCCGCACTCGGTGACGCGATAGCCGTGAAATCCGAGCGCATCGACGAGGCCGCGCCGAATGGCGAGATCGTCCTCGACGACGAGGATCGCGGCGAGCGCACCCGGAGGCGCGCCCGCCGCACGCGTCGGTTGAGCGTTGGCGTCTGGCATGGCGACCATCATCCCGCAGCGGGCGCCGATCCGCGAGCGGTTTCGCCCTGAACCGGCGTGGCCTCGACGACCGGATCCGGTCGGAAGGTGAATCCGCGGGCGGTCGCCTGAGCGCGAATCGCGTTGCGGATCGCCCGATCGAAGGCCGCATCGTCCGTCCGGCCACCCTTGGCCATCTCGGCGGCGATGAACGCGGCCCGGCGCTCACCGATGACGCGGATCTCCTCCTGGAGCGCCTTGCGGGCGGCGGCCCGCTCGGCGACATGCGCCTTGCGGGCCTCGGGGGTCATGGTCCGCATCGCCTCGGGCAGATCCGATTCCTTGACCTCCTCCAGACGGAACGCGGGATCAGCGCAGGCATCGACGAGATCCCAGCCACGATTCATGTACAGGCCGCTTCCCTTGGTGACGCAACGCTGGGCCGCGGCCGCTCCGTTCAAGCCCGCGGCGTTGGCGTCCTGCGCGGCCTGATTCGAGGCATTCCAGGCGCCCGCCTCGCCGTAGGGGATGTAGGTCTCGTTGATGGTGCCGCTCAACCTCGCGAGCTCCTCGTCGAAGGGCGTCGCGATCACGACCGTGCCGTTGTTCTGGTCGATCGACGCGAAGTGCCCGTCGGCCTTGCGGGCAACATCCTGCCACGCCGCCGCGTAGGGTTCCGTCGGCGCGCCGCAGTAGATGCTGTTGACCACGATCATCCGCTCGATCGCCCGTCGCGCAGCGTCACCGTACTTCACCTCGGTGTCCTGATCGGCGCTCTCGTTTCCGGCGACGACGAGAATGCGAAGCGACGCGTCGCCCTCGCTCCATGCGAGCCCCTTCGTCGCACGATCGATGACGCGACCGACGAGCTCGGTGCCGCCGTTCGTCGTGAGCGCGAAGAGCCGCTGGCTGACGACATCCAGGTTGTCGGTGAAGTCGATGTCGATGTTCGTCCAGCCGTTCTCCGAGGAATGGCCGTCGTTCCCGAAGGTCACGAGTGCCACGCGCAGCTTCGGCTGCGGCGTCGCCGTGGCGAGATCGCTCACGATGTCCCAGATCCTCGCGCGGGCGGCATCGATGAGTCCGTCCATGCTGCCCGAGGTGTCGAGGCAGATCGCGAGCTCGATCGCCTGTGGCGTGGCGGGGCTCGTCGCGGGTGCGGTGACCGGAACGACGGCGCCGGCCGTACCGGTGTCTTGAAGGAGCGTGGTCGAGGCGGCGAGGGCGACGAGCAGACAGGACGAGAGCTGAAGCATGGGCGTTCTCCGTGAGAGAGATGGGTTGGGAGGAAGCGTGCGATGCCGCCGTCGGCGAGCGGTTTAGGGCAGCGCGTTGCGCACGAGATAGGTCTTGCCGCGATGGCGCAGGAGGACCTCGCCGTCGAGGGCGATCGCCGACTGGCGTCGGTCGTCGACGAGTTGCCAGAGGAGTTCGCGATGGCGCTCGGAGCCGAAGTCGATCTCCTCGTCGACCTGCGGATCGCTCACGCCCGCGAGAGAGCCGTCGATCCAGCGACCGCCGCGTCGCCAGAGGTTCTTGTCGCCGCACTGGGCCATCGTCGAGGCCTCGACGCGCTCGAGTCGGGCATCGACATATCCCTTCGTCTGGGCGAGCGACCGCTCGAGCTTCTGCCGATTGAAGTTGATGCCCTGATTGACGGCGTCGTAGCCGCTCCGCGTGCCGATCGCCCGACCGTTCAGGGCGTCGGTGCAGGCCGACTCCAGCGCCCGCCAGTCATGGAAGGTCGAGCCCTCGAGGGCGAGCATCGAGGTGTACTCGGTGAGGATGCCCCAGCTCGCGGAGAGCCGGACGATCTCGCCGATGAGCTCGCGCATCCGCGGATCGCTCGGCGCGACCGCGACCGTCCCGTCGGCGCCGAGCTGACGCACGCCGTCGATGAGTTGGGCGATCCGGCGGCTCGCCCACAGGCGCGGCACGAAGGCGTTCGCCGTCGATGCCTGGCGCGGATCGACGATCGCCTCGAGTCGACGGCGGCCGTCGGCGGCCTCGCCCGCGATCGAGAGCGTGAAGGGCGCGTCGCCGCGGTACTGACCGAGCACCACGAGCGTTGAGCCGCGGAAGAGATCGGGCAGCGTCGCCGGCAACTGTTCGGCGATCCGGCCGGGCGTCGCACGACCCGCCTCCTCGGCGGCGAGCGCGACCTCGGCGACGACGGGACCGGCAAGCCGAGCGCCAAGATCGGCGATGGTCGCGGTGAGATCGTCACCGGGCGTCACATAGGTCGCGAGGGCCCGGCTCGCGTCGGCGATCCGATCGAGAAGCGGGACATTCAGGTCGGGACCGATGCCCACGGTGAAGATGCGGCGCTTCGAGGGGTTGCCCGTCTCGGCGAGGATGCGGATGTCGCGCTCGATGGTCCGACCGATCGTCGGAAGCCCGTCGGTGAGAAAGAGGCAGAGCGGCATCGCGCCTTCGGCGGGGCGCTGGCGAAGCGCTTCGAGAAGCGCGTCATGGATGTTCGTGCCGCCGGCCGGCGCCAGCCGCGCGACATGCTCCTTCGCCGCCGCGCGGCTGGCCGCGTCAACGACCACCGGCTCGTCGGCCATGCGCGAGACGCCATTGCTGAAATCGATGATGTTGATCCGCTCGCCGTCGCGCATGCCGTCGATGATGCGGAGCGCGGCGAGCTTCGCCTGCTCGAGCGGGGCTCCCGACATGCTGCCCGACCGGTCGAGCACGAGCACGAGATCGCGCGGCATCGCTTGCGTGTCCGGCAGCGCCGGCGCCGCCGCGAGCAGGAGGAAGTAGCCGCCGCCGACGCTCGGATCGGGATAGGTGAGGACGGTCGCGGTCGGCGCCGCACCGCGGACGATCGAGAGACGCAGCGCGCCGGTCGCGGCGACGCCTTGATCGGTCGCGACGAGTCGCGCGCTCGTCCCGTCGCGATGGAGCGTGCGCAGCTCGTGGGTCGGCGAGTAGACCGCGGCCAGCGGCGCGGAGCCCGAGACGGCGATCTCGATCGACCAGGCTGGACCGCGCAGAAGATCGCTGCGCGGCAACAGGTAGTCCACGCGATCGCCGCGCGGTTCGAGAAGCTCTTCCCAGACGATCCGCACGCGCTGCGTTCCGCCGGGCGGGACCGGGAAGACGCTCGAGCGCAGCAGGTTCCATCCCGCCCACTCAAGAAGCGCCGGATCGCGCTCGCGAGCGACGATCGCGTCATACTCGCGTCGGGCCTCATCGCGACCGAGCACCCGCGCGGTCGGCTCGCTCGCCGGACCTTCGAAGGTGAATCCGATGACCGTCGCCTCGGCGGGCACCGGGACGAGGAGGATCGCTTCCTGATTGGCCGCCGAGCGGTTGACCAGGCCGATCTCCATCGTCGTCGTCGCGATCGTGTCGCGGATCGTGACGCCGACGCGGACCGAGGTCATCTCGAGCGCCGAGGCGGTTCCGGCGACGCGACCGATCTGCGGCACGACGACGCGCGGCGGCGGCGCCCAGCCCCGCGGCGCAGGGGCCCCACCGACGAGACTCTGGGCAAGGGCGGGCGTCACGATCGCGAGCAGCGCGGCCACCGCGAGGAGAAGCTGCCGCGTGCCCGCCGCCGGACGGATCCGGCAGATGGAGCCGGGCAGGGATGTCGGCGCGGGAACGCGTACGGACTGAGGCATGGGAGGAATCCCCATCGGTGGGTGCGAGGCGCGGAGGCGCCGAGGTCGCGAACGGAGCGGCGAACGCCATCTCCTTCTCGTCACACCCTACGGCCGGGATGACCCCCGGACAGTCACAGCTCTGCAACAGACCCGAGCGTGCGGGCGCTGAAGGAGCGCTGTTGGACGCTCGCGTCGGCTGCTATAAAGCGTGCAACTTGGCACCTGAGCCGAATGTCGAACTGCCCGCCGATGGACTCTTTCCCGCAACGAGACGGGACTGGCTCGCGACGCAGGCATCGGCCGGGGACGACGGGCGACGCGAGGTCAACGGCTTCGTGATGGCGATCTACGCGCCGGCGCTGGAGGCGTATCTGCGCAACTCGAGCTATCGCTCGCTCGGCGAACCCTGCGATCTCGTCGCCGGATTCTTCGCGAGTCGCCTCGCTCGCACGGATTTCTTTTCGCGCTGGTTGGCGAGCGATCTCCCCTTCCGCCGCTGGATCGTCAACGCGTTTCTCTTTTTCCTTCAGGAGGAATCACGGCGGCGGCGCGCTCGCGCGGGCGTTTCCTTCGACGACGAGCCCTTGCCCGTCGCCGACGAGCCCGATGCCGTCGAGCGATTCGAGACCTCCTGGGCCCGCTCGATCATCCGCACGGCGTGCGAACGCGCCTACGCGATCTGCGAGGCCGCCGGGCAGCGCGATCACTGGGAGGTCTTCCTCCTCCATCACGCCGACGGCCGCGGCTACGGCGAGATCGCAGAGTCGCTCGGCATCGACCCGCACCGCGCTCCGGGCATGGTGCGAACGGCGTCGGGTGTCCTTCGGCGCGCGCTGCTGGAGGCGCTCGTGCGCGACGGAGGGGCGGGACCGGAGCTCGATGATGAGGTGCGTCGCCTGCTCGCCGCGCTCGCGGGATCGCAGCGCGCGACAGCGCGGCGCCCGGAGGGACGCCGCGCCGATTCGGATGGCGATGGGTGACGACCGACCGGCGGGCGATTACGCCGAGAAGCTCGATCCGCAGCCGCAGGTGGTCGTCGCGTTCGGGTTCTCGAACACGAAGCCGCGGCCCATGATCGACTCCTTGAAGTCGATGGTCGTGCCGTTCAGGTAGAGGTAGCTCTTCGGATCGCAGACCACCCGCAGCGTGAAGGTGGAGGCGTCGGCGACGGCGACGCCGCCGGCCTCGGAGGACTCGATGCGCTGGAGCTTGCCGTCGTCGGACTTCCGATAGGTGTAGTCCCAGATCTCATCCGATTCCTTCTGGACTTCGGTGAGATCCAGCAGGTAGCTGAACCCGCTGCAGCCGCCCCCCTTCACCCCGACGCGCAGGCGCACGGTCTCCGGGTTGAGGTTCTGCTGGGTGATGATGGAGTCGATCTCGCGGGCCGCGGTCTCGGTGATGATGACGGGCATGGTGCTGCGTGCTCTGCAGGAAGTGCGCTGGGGAGCGCGGGTATGTGAGAGGGAAGGAGGGGCGTCCGGCGGCGCGACTCAGTGGGTCGCGTGCTCGGCCGCCGTCTCGCTGACGAGGCCGTTCTTCTTGCGGTAGTCGGCGATCGCCGAACGGATCGAGTCCTCGGCGAGCACCGAGCAGTGGATCTTCACCGGCGGAAGGCTGAGCTCCTCGACGATCTGGGTGTTCTTGATCGCCATCGCCTCATCGAGGCTCTTGCCCTTGATCCACTCCGTGGCGAGCGAGCTCGACGCGATCGCCGAGCCGCAGCCGAAGCACTTGAACTTCGCGTCCTCGATGACGCCCGCGTCGTTCACCTTGATCTGGAGCTGCATGACGTCGCCGCACTCGGGGGCGCCGACGATGCCGACGCCGATCTGCCGGCTGGCCGCGACCTCCTTGGAGGTCCCGAAGGCGCCGACATTGCGAGGCTTGTTGTAATGGTCGATGACCTTGTCTGAGTATGCCATGGTGATGTCTCGGAAAGGTGATTCGCGCGTATGAGGCGACGCGTATGAGATTCGGAGTCTGTCGATCGGAGGAGAGGATTCGAAGTGTTCGTCCGACGCTCCCCCCACCCCCCCACCAGAGCGAGTGTGCGCCCGGAGGGCGCTACGGAGCGCTTCAGCCAGCTCGCTACGGAAGCTCAAACTAGTGCGTCTGCCACTCGATCTTCGAGATGTCGATGCCTTCCTTGTGCAGGTCCCACAGCGGGCTCATGAGCCGCAGGTGGTTCACCGCCTTCTCGATCGCCTGGATCGCGTAGCGGACCTCCTCCTCGGTCGACCAGCGGCCGAGGGAGAGACGCAGCGAGCTGTGGGCGAGTTCGTCGCCGACGCCGAGCGACTTCAGGACATAGCTCGGTTCGAGGCTCGCGCTGGTGCACGCCGAGCCGGAGGAGCAGGCGATGTCCTTGATGCCCATGAGGAGGCTCTCGCCCTCGACGAAGCCGAAGCTCATGTTCGTGATGTGCGGAAGGCGACGCTCGAAGTGGCCGTTGATGTGGACGCTCTCCAGCCGCGAGGAGAGCTCGGTCTCGAGGATCCGACGGAGCTTGAAGAGCCGCTCGCGCTCGCTCTCCATCTCGTGCATGCAGAGTTCGCAGGCCATGCCGAAGCCGACGATGCCGGTGACGTTCAGCGTGCCGCTTCGCATGCCGCGCTCGTGGCCGCCGCCGTCGAGGATCGCCTCGAGGCGCACGCGGGGCTTCCTGCGGCGGACATAGAGCGCGCCGACGCCCTTCGGTCCGTAGATCTTGTGGCCGGACCAGGAGAGGAGATCGATGTTGTCCCGCTCCACGTCGGTCGGCATCTTGCCGACCCACTGGGTCGCGTCGGTGTGGAAGATCACGCCGCGCTCGTGGCAGAGGGCGCCGATCTCGGGGACCTCGTTGATCGTGCCGATCTCGTTGTTCGCCCACATGAGCGAGACGAGGATCGTGTCCTCGCGCATCGCGGCCTCGACCATCGCCCGGGTGATGACGCCATCGGCGGGCGGCTGGAGGAAGGTGACGTCGAAGCCTTCGCTCTGCAGACGCTTGCAGGGATCGAGCACGGCCTTGTGCTCGTGCATCGCGGCGATGATGTGGCCCCGTCCCTTCTGGCCTTCGGGAGCCCGGGCGTACATGTGGGCAGCGCCCTTGATCGCCAGGTTGTTCGACTCGGTCGAACCGGAGGTCCAGATGATCTCCTTGGCGTCGGCCCCGATCAGCTTGGCGGCCTGCTCGCGAGCGTGCTCGACGGCGTCCTCCGCCTCCCAGCCGAACTTGTGGTTGCGGCTGGCGGAGTTGCCGAACTTCTCGGTGAAGTAGGGCAGCATCGCCTCAACGACCCGCGGATCGGTGCGGGTGGTGGCGGCGTGGTCCATGTAGATGGGAAGCTTGAGCGTCATGACGAGGGGCACAGGGTCGGAGCGGATGGCGGAGCCAAACCCACCGGCGGGTTGGCTCCGGTGCCGACGCCGCACTCGCGACGCGAGCAACGGCTGATCGACGGGAGGCAGGTTCGCTCGTCCGGGGGAACCGGACGCAACCCACCCCCCCTAATGAGAACGGGATGCGAACGGGGTGCGGCGGTTCGCAACGGACGAGAAGAACTCGGCTCGTTGCAACCGAGTCTCAGTGTAGGACAAAGCCCCGACGAACTCCACCTATCGCGGAGCAGTCGTCCGAATTACCGGCTGCGGAGTCAGGATTCGTGGTTCCGAGCATCGCCCGGTCCACGCCGCCCCGAAACGACCACCGCCCTCCCGCCCATCGCAAACGCGAAGGCGGGAGGGCGGTGGGATCGATTCGGTTCTGCTCAGCGCGTCCGCGCGGCAGGTGGCAGGCGAGCTTCCGCCTCTGCGGTCATGACGCGACCCGAGATCGGAAGTTCCCGGGCGACGAACTCCCCTTCGCCCTGCGGTCGAGCCTTGAAGCTCACCGTACCGCCGAGGAAGCCAGCCGAGGCAGCCGTCGTCTGGCCGGAGAGCGTGATGAGGTACCCGGGCTTGCCGTCCTTGGTGCCCTGCTCGACGACGAGCGGGTTGTACTGCACCTCGGCGATGCCGCGGCTCTCGGTGCCCATCGCGTTGAGGACCACATCGGTGACCTCGATCGGCTTGCCCGCCTCGTGATGGAGGAAGACCGTCTTCTTGAAGCCGTTGCCGGGCCGCACCGTGTCCATGCGGAAGAGGTAGTCGTCGGCCCGAATCTCATCGACCACGACGCCCGAGATGCGGAACGGGAGGTTCTTCGTGATCGATTCGCCACCCTCCTTCTTGCCGCTGGTGGTGATCATGAGCACAGCGCCGCGATAGGAACCCCACGGCACGGACTTGTCGACGGAGATCTTCACCTTCACCTCACCGCGGTGCGGTGCGGTCCCGAGGAACGCGCCGGCGAGCGTGGCCGCGCGGCTGGAGATGGTCTCGAACACGGTCGCCGGTGCGTCGGCCTTGACGGTGACCTCGGTCTCGAAGGGCTGACCGCGGCGAATTTCGCCGAAATCGAAGCTCTTGGGCTCGAAGGAGAGCACCGACTCGACATTGCCGATCACGCGGATGTTGAAGACGCTCGCGGGCCAACTGGCGTTCGACTGGACCATGATCGCCTTCGCCTGGTGTCCTCCGGTGGGCGGCGTGAAGTCGATGTCGATGTATCCCATGTCGCCCGGCTGATAGGTCTTGCCGCGCTGCCAGGTCGGCTTCGTGCAGCCACACTTCGGAACCACATTCTCGATCGTGAGCGGCGCGTCGCCGGCGTTCACGAAGGTGAAGCGATAGCTCTTGGTCTCGGCGTTCGTCATCGCCCCGAAGTCGTGATCGAGGACGGGGAAATAGAGCGCGGGGCCGCCGGTGATCTGCGGCTGCTTGCCCGGATCGCGCACCTTCATGCCGTCGGGCACATTCGAGTTCGCGTCGTCGGCGTTCGCGGGACGGGCGACATCACCACCCGCTGCCGGGGGAGTCGCCGCCGGCGCGGCCGGTGGAGTCGGAGCGAGCGACGGCGGGGCGGCCGCTCCCTGAGCGAACAGGTTGCTGCCGCCGAAGGCGATCGCCGCGAGCGCGAGGGCGGCGGCGCGGATCGTGCGGGCGCGGAAGGAACGGAGCGTTGACGCGATGGGCGTGATGGTCTTCATGGGTGCGTTCACTCTAACGGAGAATATCGGCTGGGACCGGCCCGATCTGTCGGGCGTCCGCGAGATGTGCGGAGTTGCGGGCGGACTCGCCGAACGACGCTCGGCAAGGCAGAGTGCTTCCCAAGCGGCGGCTCCGAGAGCGGAGCGGGGACCGCCACCCTCCAGACAGTCGCGTCGGGCGGCCACGGACCGTACGCTACCCGGCGTTCTCATGGCCACTTCGCTCAAGATCGTTCGTGATCCCCACGATTTCGACCCTCGTGCGGGGTACGCCTTCGTCCCGACGATGGGGGCGCTCCACGAGGGGCACGCCGCGCTCCTCCGCCGGGCCCGCGAGACCGGCCGCACGGTGTGCCTGTCCATCTTCGTGAACCCCACCCAGTTCGGGCCGACCGAGGACCTTGACCGATACCCACGGACGCTCGACGCCGACCTCGCCCTGGCCGAGCGGGAGGGCGCTGCGGTCGCCTATGTGCCCGCGGCATCGACGATCTACCCCGAGGGCATCGAGGCCGCGAATCGGCTCGCGGCCACCCTCCCCTTGCCGCCGGTCGCGACCGAACCGGGCCTCGAAGACCGTCTGCGACCGGGACATTTCGCTGGCGTCCAGCTCGTTGTCGCCCGCCTGTTCGACGCCGTCCGGCCCGCCTGCGCGGTCTTCGGCGAAAAGGACTGGCAGCAACTCAAGCTCGTCGAGGCGATGGTCGCGGCGGCGCCCGAGCGGTGGCCCGGCCTCCGGATCATCCCGCACCCAACGGTGCGCGAGGCGGACGGACTGGCCCTCAGTTCCCGCAATCGCTACCTCCGCCCGGAGGATCGTGACCGGGCCCGGGCCGTCCCGCGGGCCCTCCAGCTCGCCCACTCAGCCCAGCGACCCGCGACCGCGGAGCGCCTCATGCGGGAGACCCTCGAATCCCAGGGCTTCAGCGTGGACTACGCGGTCATCCGCGACGCCGACACACTCATGCCGGTCACCGGTTTCGAGCGTCCGACCAGGGCCCTGATCGCCGCCCGCCTCGCTTGGGAGGACGGTTCCGTGCGACTCATCGACAACGCCGCGATGACCATCTGGCGATAACGGCCGCTTGGCTCGCATCGGGAGGGGACGCTCGACCGTATGCGTTCGTGCGGGCGGTTGGTATTGTTGACCGGCTGCCCTCTCGCGGGCCGAAGCCGCCTCCCTCCTCCACGCGGGAGCGGGGCCGGTCCGCCGTCCTCACCCACGCACTCAGGCGCCCCCACCATGGCCACGACCAACCGCTCCCGCTCGCCGCTCCTGACCATGCTCGCCGCGTCGGTCGCCCTCGCGACGCTCATGGCCGGCACGCTCGCAAGTACGCCGGCGTTCGCCGCCCCGCAGGCGGGCTCGGAGGACCGGAAGGAAACCGACCGGGAACGGCGCGAGCGTGAGCGGGCGGAGAAGGACGCTGCGAAGGAGCGGGCGAAGCGGCTTGAGAAGCTCGACCGCGCCGACCGGGCCGCCCTCGATCGCAATCTCGACTTCGCCCTGCCGGCGTGGACGCCGGGCATGGAGTGGGTCGGCGCCGCGAAGGCCCCGAGCATCGACGACCTGAAGGGCCGGGTCGTGGTCATCCAGACCTTCTCGACGAAGAACGCCCAGAGCCGCTCGCAGCTCGATCGCCTCGCGAAGGCCCTGGCGGAGTTCAAGCCGGAAGATGTCCGGCTCATCGCCGTGCACACCCCGGAAGGCGCCGACCGCGCGGTGCAGATGCTCGAGAAGAACGGCGTGGACTTCCCCGTGGCGATCGATCGCGACGGCGCGTTCTGCGACGCGATCGGCGCGTTCCGCAAGCCGGTCAACATCGTCGTGAACCGCACGGGTGATGTGAAGCACGCGGGACTCACCACCGACGGCGTCGCCGCCTCGGTGAAGGAGCTCGTCGCGGAGACCTTCGATCCGGCACAGCGGCCGAACGCCCGAAAGCCCGAGACCTCGAAGGCGCCGAAGGATTTCCCGCTCTTCACCAACGCCCTCCCCTCCTCACTCGACCTTCGCGGCAAGCCCGCACCGGCGATCGGCAATGTCGATTGGTGGAACTTCGCCCCGGACATCAAGGGCAAGCTCGTCGTCGTCGACTTCTGGGCCACCTGGTGCAAGCCCTGCAAGGACGCGATCCCGCACATGAACGAGCTCGTCCGCGCCTTCCCGAACGATGTGCAGGCGATGGGCATCTCGAACGAGTCGAACAGCAAGTTCGAACGGGGCCTCGTCGACTCGCGGCTCGACAAGAACGACTTCGCGTATCCCGTCGGCGTCGATCCGAACGGGGCGATGCAGAAGGGCTTCGGCGTGCGCGGGATTCCGCATGTCGCGGCGATCTCCTCCGACGGCATCGTGCGTTGGCAGGGACATCCGAACGATCTCACCCGCGATGTCGTGCGGCAGCTCGTCGAGGCGAATCGGGCTCTCCTCTCGCATCAGGCCGACACCGATTTCGCCCGCTGGAAGCAGGCCCTGGCGAACGAGCGCGACGGCGGCCGCCGCCGGTAAGCGCGGGCGTTTCGGCTTGCTCGTTCAACACAGAGGCACAAGAGGACACAGAGGGCCACAGAGAAGGCAAAAAGCATGGGGCTGCGCGGCTCGGCTGAGGCGCGCAGCACTTTCTTTGCTTCTTCTCTGTGCGCCCTCTGTGCCCTCTGTGCCTCTGTGGTTCTCTGGAGGTAGCCGCGTCAGAACTCGCGGCGGACGGTTCGCTCGGCGAGCTCGTGCAGCAGGTCGCGCACGGGGCTTGCGGGCAGCGCGTCGAGTTCGCGTCGCGCGCCCGCGACGATCGCCACGGCCCGCTCGCGGGCTTGGGTGAGGGCTCCCGAGCGCTCGGCGATCGTGCGCAGCGCTCGGTCGTCGTGGGCCGCGATCGCGTCGAGCGCGGCGGCTCGTTCGGCGGGCGAGGCGCGCCCGAGCAGGAGGATGAGCGGCAGGGTCATCTTGCCCTTCTCGAAGTCGCGACCGAGGCTCTTGCCGACGACCTCTTCCTTTCCGGCGAGGTCGAGCACATCGTCCTGGATCTGGAACGCCGTCCCGACGGCCATGCCGAAGCGGTCGAGGGCGTCGACCTGCCGCGCCGGCGCGCCCGAAAGCTGCGCGCCGAAGCGGCAGCAGGCGCCGACCAGCACGGCGGTCTTGCGGCGGATGATCTCGAAATAGGTCGCCTCGTCGAGGCTCGTGTCGTCGCGATGGTGAAGCTGGATGAGTTCGCCCTCGCAGAGCGTGTTCGTCACGGCGCCGAACGCGAGATTGAGTCCCGCGTCGCCCACCTGCGAGCAGAGATGGAAGGCGTTCGAGATGAGGTAGTCCCCGAGCATCACCGCGGTCTCGTTGCCGCGCAGGCTGTTGACCGTCGCCCCGCGGCGCCGCGTCGTGGCCTCGTCGAGCACGTCGTCGTGCACGAGCGTCGCCATGTGGATCATCTCGGCGACGCAGGCCACCATGCAGTGCCGCTCCGTGATCGAGCGCCGCTCGGTCGGCGCCGGCGCGGTCGCGAGTCCGCACAGGATCACGAGCGTCGGCCGCAGCATCTTGCCGCGGTAGCGTTCGACATGCCGGCAGAGCTGGTTGACCGCCGGAAAGTCGCTCGCGAGCTGGCGCTCGAAGACCGCTTCGGTCTCGCGCAGCGCTTCGGCGAGGATTCCGGCGACGGAGGCGTGGGCGACGCTGTCAAGCATGGTGGCCCCGGATGATAGGGGATCCGCGCGCCGAGCCCATCGGACACTCCGGGCCCGAGGCCCGGCGCTCTCCCCTCAGCAATTCGCGCTCAGCGCTCGGCGGCGATGTACGCGATCCAGCCCTCGCAGGCCTCGCCTCGCTTCGAGGGACGGAAGACGCCGTTTCCCTCGCCCGTCTTGTGGTTGGTGCCTTCCCAGTAGACGGTCGTCTTGCGGAATCCCGCCTCGGCGAGGGCCTCCTGCAGCTCCGGCAGCGTCCAGAGCCGCCAATGGTAGCTGAAGGCCTTTCGCATCTCCGAGCCGTCCGGAAAGCGGAAGTGAATGTGATTCACGACATCGCCGGTGATGGGGTTGTATTGATTCTGGTCCCACACATAGGTGAAGCCGTCGAGATGCCGCTCCTCCTCGAGCTCACGGAAGGAATCGCTGCCGCCGTAGGCGTCGATGATCAGGATGCCCTCCTTCACGAGCGACGCGTGGACGCTGCGGAAATAGTCGAGCAACTGCTCGCGCCGCCGGAACAGGTAATAGGAGAAGTTCATCGCCACCACGCAATCGACCTTCTCGATGCGCGGGCGCATGACATCCTCGTTGCGGATGTCGATCCGCTCGCGGTCCGCCTCGGACAGCTTCGTCAGATTTCGCTTCCGTCCCCACGCGAGGACCGAGCGGTCGAGATCGATCGCCATCGCGATGTTCGTCGGTCGGCGGGCGACCCACTCGACGGCCGCCGCGAAGGTGCCGCAGAAATCCTCGCGAAGCGTCGATGCGAGCCGCCCGCGGTGGGCCTTCCAGACCCGATCGATGAAATCCACCTCGAACTCAACATTCTGCACGCTGAGTTCGTAGAGCTCATGACGGTCGCTCGTCTTCGCCGTGCGCCACGCTCGCTTCGGCTTCGCCGCGCGGCCGCCCTTTCCGGCGGAGGGGAGAGAGGCGGATGGGCTGCGCTTCGACGCGGTACCGGATCGGCGGGTGGGCATGGGAGGGGCGGAGTGTACGCGCAGCGGCGCGGCACGCCGTCACCCCGTCCAGCCGGCGAGAAGGATCGCGAGATCGCCCGCATCGGTCGTGCCGCTGCCGTCGAGATCGGCCGCGCCGCCGGATCCCCACGCGGCGAGGAGCATCGCGAGATCCGCCGCATCGACGCGGCCGTTGCCGTCGAGGTCCGGCGACGGCGGAGCGCCGCAGGTCCCGTTCGCCGCGGCGACGCAGAGGTCGTCCCACGCGACGAGGCAACAGATCGGATCGAGCACGCAGACCTCCTCGCAGCAGGAGCGATCCCCGCAGCCGGCCGCCCGCCGCGCGACGAAGCAGGAGCCGAGCTCGGGCGTGCACCCGGCGCCGTCGCAGACGAGTGAGGCCTCGCCGACACAGGTCGCGTCCCAGGCGTCGCTGCAGCAGAAGGGATCGATCGAGCAGACCGCGAGGCAACACGCGGCGTCGTCGCAGAAGGGCTCGTTCCGCGGCACCGAGCAGCTCCCGGCATCACCCGCGCCACAGGCCGCGACGCCCTCGCAGCCGGCATCGCACCAGGCGGTCGCCAGCGCCACGCAGGTCGCGTCCCACGCGGTGTCGCAGCAGTAGGGATCGAGTTCGCAGGTGCAGAGTTCGATCGCGCCGTCGGTGCATCCCGCCGCGCCGGTCGTGCAGCAGTCGTGCGGAAGCGAGCCGGTCAGGATGGCGATGTCGTCGATGGCCGCGCCGTTCGGCACGCTCGAGCCGGACACGAAGCGAAACTGGACGGCGGTTTGGTCGGCGATGGCCGCGAGATTCAGTTCGACCTGCGTGCAGCCCGCCGTCCCCTGTCCGGCCTGCGGCTGCCAGCCGGTCAGCCACGCACCGCCGTCGATGCGATAGTCGACGCGCGGCCCGAGCGAACCGAGGTTGCGCACGAAGGAGAACCGCAGGACGGGCGCGGGCGTCGCGGTCAGGTCGATACAGCGCGTGATCGCCGCCGAATAGGGAAAGCCCGACCCGAAGCGCATCGCCGGATCGCCCGGACCCGCGCAGTCGCCCGAGATCGTCAGCGTGGGCGGCGTTCCTTCGCAGGCCTCGAAGACCTGCGGAAAGAGCGTGCAGATCGGCTGCGTCGCATAGAGCGTGCCGAAGTCCATGGCGAGCGCATCGATGCAGTCCCCGCCCGAACCGTCGCAATCGCCGCATGCGAGGATGTCGACCGCGGCCACGCACTGCGCGTCCCATTCGACCTCGCAGCAGAAGGGATCGACCGCGCAGACGCACGCCTCGACCGTCGGGGTCGAGCAGCCGGGTCCGCCCGTCTCGCAGCATCCGTGAAGCTGCGAGCAGCAGTCTTCGATGGTCACGACGAGATCGTCGAGGAGGATCGCGTTCGTGTTCGCGCCGTGATCGAAACGAAAGACGACGCCCGCAGCGCCGTTCAGGTCAACCGTGAAGTTGACGGCCGTACAGACGCCTCCCGTCGTCGAGAGCGTTCCGATCGTGGTCGGCGTCGATGCGGTGCAGGAGACGCTCGTGGCCGAGGTGAGCCCCGCCTTCAGCATCGTGCCCGTCGCTGCGAACTGGGCGTAGGTGAAGCTCACCGAGACCGACGCACACCCGGCGTCACCCACCCGCACGAGAAGGACCGGATCCTCGCCCGACGCGTCGAGCTTCAGGGCCGAGCCGGTCGGACAGAAGCCCGAGCCGGCGACGCTCGCGCCGTTGAGGCACCACGCGACCGTGAAGGGCCCCTGCACGAGCGTCGGCGGCCCGCTGAAGCTCCCGAAATCGGTGGCGTAGAGCGTGCAGGAGACGCCACCGGACTGCCCCGACGCGATGCGGACCGCGATGAGCATGAAGAGCCATGCGATGAACTGGATGGTCCGCCTGAGCATGCGCCGTGGTGCCTCGCCGCGCGTGTCGCCGCGGGACGCGCGACGAGCGGATCGAGTCTCACATGCGAGAGGCACCGCGCACATTCTGCCGCTCTCCATTCATCACCTTCACGCGCCGGTCATGACGGCTGGCGCGGTCATGCCGACCGCGCGAGGCGCTCAGGGCGTCCACGCGCCGAGCAGGATCGCGAGATCGGAGGCGTCGACCTCGCCGTCGCCGTCGAGATCCGCCGCGCCGCCGCCGGTGCCCCACGCTCCGAGCAGGACCGCAAGATCGGCGGCGTCGACATCCCCGTCGCCGTCGAGATCGCCCGTGGCGTCGCAGCCAAGCGTGAAGACCTCGAAGCCGTCCACGCCGGCCTCGACGAGGGAGCCCGCCCCGAGGTCGCGGGCCAGGAAGCGAATCCGCATCGACGCCGTCGGCGCGATGTGGTCCGCGAGACGGAAGGTGCGCGACACCCACGCGTTCGCGTTCTCGGTCACGACCTCAAGATCGATCCAGGTCGCACCGCCGTTGTTGGAGATCTGGACCGGCATCGAGTCGGCGTTCGGCGCGCCGCCCAGATCATTCGAGTACCAGCGGTCGTAGCGGAGGTGCGTCTCGGGCGCGCTGCCGTCGAAGATCGGGGAAACGAGCGTCGTCGTGCCGCCGTCGACATCGGCGGCGCCGGCTGAGCCGCCGGTCGACCCCTGACCGGTCACGAAGCAGAGCGTGCCCGCTTCGGTCGTGTCGAACTCGGGCTGGGCGATGGTGCCGATCGGGTCGACGCGCGTCCAGACGCCGGAGGTCGCGTTGTCGCCGGCGGCGCCGACGGTCCAGGCGCCGATCGGACCGGGGCTCGTCTCGAACTCCTCGACGACGAGCGATTCGCTGTCGATGACCTCGGTGAGGAACGCCGGCTCGGCGGGCACATCCGGGAAGCGCACGATGCCCATCGTCGTCGGGAACTCGACATACCACTCGATCGTGCCGCCGCAGACCGGTCCGGGCAGGAGCGCGGTCCAGGCGCCTGCGCCCGCCGCCTCCACCGCGACCGACGCGAACGGCTCGTCCGCCGCGTCACGCCAGCGCAGCGTGCCGCCGGGGAGCGTCTCCGCCGCAATGTCGTAGGTGGTGATGGCGACGGTGACGCCGCCGGTCGGAACGATCGCGGGCGCGCCGTTCGGAAGGTCGATCGAGATCGGACGGAGGACCTCCTCGGCGAGCGTCATCACGCCGGCGAAGTTCTCCTCCGCGGTCGGGATGATCTGATCGGGCGGAAGGATGAAGCCGAAGGTGCCGGTGTCGCGCAGCTCCACGGTGTAGGAATAGACGCCGCGGGCGCCGTAGGCCCAGTCGACCGAGCTGCCGCTCGCGATGTAGAGCGTCGTCGCGATGGGACCCGCGACATAGGGCACCTGATGGACCTCGAAGATCGAATCCGCCATGCGCTGACCGACCGTCTCCATGAACGCGGTGTCCGGCGCGGGCGCGGTGGTGTAGCCCCACGGCGAGAGGACGAGCTGGCTGTAGCTATGGAAATCGATGTTCGCCAGCATCGTCGGGCGGGCGAGATAGAAATCACGCATCGCCTGCGTCTCGGGCTCGGAGAAGGGCGCCGGACCGCGATAGAGATCGCTCCCCGGATCGGCGCTCGCGCCGCCCCCGCCCCACTGGAAGTCCCAGTTGCGGTTGAGGTCGACGCCGAAGGTGCCGTTGCCGTTGTTTCGGCGGTTCTTCCGCCAGAGGCGATTCACATCCCACGAGAACTGGTAGCCGTCCGGATTGACGATCGGGATGATCCAGATCTCGGCCTTCGACAAGAGGTCCATGATCGCGGCATCGGTCGAGGCGCCGGCGACGAGGCGATCGGCGATGTACATGACCGTCATCGGCGCGATCCACTCGCGGGCGTGCTGACAGGCGTTGAAGAGAATCGCCGGCGCGCCCGCGGGTGCGTTGGAGATGCGGATGGCCTTCATCGCCCGTCCCTCGAGCGATGTGCCGAAGGTGATGACGGAGCAGATGTCCGGTCGCGCGGCGACGAACTCGTCGAGCTTGGCGTTGATCTGGGCGTAGGTCTTGAAGTCCGCAAACCAATCGTCGCCGGCGATCCCGCCTTCGGCCTGACCGCCCTGGACGAGACGCTCGCGCTCCGCGGCGATGAGCGCCTCGAGATCCTCGATGAGCACTTCGATCGGCAATCCCGCACGACGCATCGCCGCGAGACTCTCGGCATCGACACGCAGGTCGAGCGGCTTGCCGACGGCCGCACCGTGCGACCACATGTCGTCGGCGAGCGCGAGGGCGAGGCGCATCGTGCGAAGGTCCTGCGGGACGAGCCGGACCACGCTGTTTCCCGAGAAGTCCACGCGAACCGGCGGGGTCGCGTCTGCGGCGTTCGCCGCACCGCGCGGGCCATCCCAAGCGGCGGCGAGCAGGACGCCGAACAGGGCGGTGGACAGGAGAGCACGGCGGCGGGCGGGGTTGGACATGCGCGACTCGAGGGAATCTCGGGGAGGATCGTCGGAGCCGACCGGCCCCGCGGGGTTGACGGACGAGCGTGGGATCGCCATGCTCGCGGTGTGTGGTTCGCTCTGGCTGCGGCGAACGGCGCCGCGGCGCCGGATCGGCTCAACCCACCACGAAAGCCGACCCCGACGCCCCGAGGCTCGACCGACTGCGAGACAAGTATGGCACACCGAACACCAACCTCGAAGCGCCCGCTCGCGCTTCTCCTCGGGATTGCGGCGACTTCCCTCTCCCTCTGGGGCTGCACCACCGGGCAGCAGAGGGGCTATTACCTCACCCGCCCGCAGGCCCGCGAACCATCGGACGCGATCGTCCCGCTTCAGCCGTCGCCGCCGCGTTCCCTCGCCATGTTCGAGGGGGACACCGGGCGCGTCGCGACATGGGCCGATCTCATGGAGGGCGTCGCCTGGGCAGAGGTGATCTTCCTCGGCGAGGTGCACGACCATGTCGAAGGCCACCTCTTCCAGCAGGCGGTCGTGGAGGACGCGCTCGCGAGCTTCCCCGGAACGGCGGTCAGCATGGAGATGTTCGAGCGCGACGACCAGCCCGCGGTCGACGAATATCTGCGCGGTGCGATCACCGTCGACGAACTGGTCGAGCGGACCAAGAGCCTCGGTTGGGGGGCGTCCCCGTTCCGCGAGACCTCGGCCGAGGAGCGGCGGGCGATCTGGGATCTCAACTATCAGCCGGTCGTCGATGAGGCGAAACGCCGCGGCGCACGGGTCATCGCGGCCAACGCGCCGCGGTCCTATGTCCGCCGCGCCCGCGCCGAAGGCTATGACGCGCTGCGGGCGCTGCCGGCCGAGGAGCGGGCCCTCTTCGACCTGCCCGGTTCGCTCGAGGACGGCGTCTATCGCAGCGCCTTCGACGCGGTCATGCTGCGCGAGGGCGAGAACCCGAAGGATCCCGAAGTCCGCGCCCGCATCGACAACACCTATCGCTCCCAGCAGGTGTGGGACACGACGATGGGCCGTTCGATCGCCGCCGCGTTCGACGACGGTTCATCGCAGCCGGTCACGAAGGTCATCCATCTCGTCGGCGGATTCCATGTCGACCGCCGCGCGGGCACCGTGACCCGGCTGCTCGAGGCCCGCCCCGGCACGCGCGTGCTGACGATCCAGGTCATCCCGGCGGACGCGCGGCGCATCACCGAAAGCGATCGCGGGCGCGCGGACCTCGTCGTCTACGCAGCGCGCGTCGAGCCTGACCCACAGGATGATGCGAGCGAATCCGCTCCCGAATCGACTCCCGAGTCGCCGAGCACGACCGATTAGGACGACAGCGCTGCCTTCAGCTCATCCTCGGTCTTCGCGATCTGGTAGAGCTTCTCGATCTTCATCATCGCGAGAAGCTTGAGGAGTTCGCTGCTCGCTCCGTAGAGCACCGACTTCGCGCCGGCGTTGTGGGCCTGATTGCGGAACGCGATGCACATGCCAAGACCCATGCTCGACATGAAGGTGACATCGGAGAGGTCGAGCACCAGCACGCGCAGTGACTTGCCCGCCTGCTTCAGGAACGGGGCGACCTCGTCGGTGATGATCGGGCTCTCGCGCTGACCGATCTGCGGGCCTGCGGGCCGGATGGTCAAGAAGGGCTCGGCCCACTTCACCTCGACGAGGGCGGTCTTGCGATAGTTCGCGGCTTGGGTCGGAGACTCGGACATGGGAAGCTTCGCCTGCGGGCTGGTGTGGTCGTCTGGAGGGGTGCGGGACGCCGAGCGGAGCCGACCCGAACGGCTCCCGTCCAGCGCGACTGCTCGCCCGGGGGAGTTCGAGGACTGTATCACTTCCACCGGGCCGCGATGCGCGGCGTCACCATCCAGGTCAGGGAGGACATGCCCCGCTCCCGCTCGATCGCCGTCACCGAACCCTTCCTGCATCGGATGTTCACGCGGGTTGGTTCACCGGTGAGGAGCCACGATGCGATCCGACCGAGCGTCGGTTCGTGACCCACCCACGCGACGACCGCATCGTCGGGGGTCGCTGCGAGCAGGCGGGTCCACGCAGCCGGACCGACGGGGCGCTCCGGGATCCCGGGCCCCTCGGGCGGCAATCGCCCACCGCCGGCCTCGGCCCCCGCAACGGGAAGCGCGGCGGGAAGGGCGGCGGCCACGACCGCGTCCTCGGGGAGGAGCAGATCGCAGCGTTGGGGGGCTGGCCACCCCGCCCGCTCGTGCAGGATCTGGGCGGTCTGCCACGCTCGCACCGCAGGGCTCGCGAGCACGCAATCGACCGAACGCTCCAGCTCGCCGAGCCGCTTCGCCAAGCGAATGAACGCGTCACGGCCCTCCGCGGTGAGCGGACGCCGCAGGTCATCGGGCCAGGCGGCGGCATCGCGCTCGAAGGCCTTGGCATGTCGCACGAGCAGGAGTCGCATGGGGCGATCAGCGTACACCGGTGAGCCGCAGGCATGCGAACATCCGCGTATGCATGCCTTGGTCATCGAAAACGCCCGCGTCCTCACCCTCAGCGGTCGGCGGACCGACGCGGGATCCGTCGCGGGATTCGACGGTGGCTTGGAAGCGCCGCATCGCGGTCCGGCGGACGAGCGCGCCCTCGGCGTGATCGAGCGCGGATGGGTCGCTTGCGATGCAGGCCGCATCACCGCGATCGGCGCCGGTCCTCCGCCCGCCGGCCTCGAGCGCTGCGACGCCCGCGGCCGTGTGCTTCTGCCCGGATTCGTCGACTGCCACACCCACGCATGCTGGGCCGGATCCCGGTTCGACGAAGCGGATCAGCGCCTCGCCGGCGTTCCCTATCTCGACATCCTGGCCGCGGGTGGAGGCATCATGAGTACGGTGCGGGCGACGCGCGCGGCGAGCGTCGACGCGCTCGTGACGGCGACGCTCCCGAGAGTTCGGGCGGCCCTCGCCCAGGGTACGACGACGATCGAGATCAAGAGCGGCTACGGACTCGCCTCCGAGCCGGAGCGGCGGATGCTCGACGCGATCCGCGCCGTCGCCGCGCACACGCCGCAGCGCATCGTGCCGACCTTTCTCGGCGCGCACGCCAAGGATCCGGCCAATCCGCGATGGGTCGATGAGGTGATCGACGAGACGCTGCCCGCCGTCAGCGCGGCGTTTCCCGGCATCGCCTGCGATGCCTATTGCGAGCAGGGCGCGTGGAGCCGCGACGAGTGCGAGCGGCTCTTCCGACGGGCGATCGCTCTCGGCCTCCCGATACGAGTCCACGCCGACCAGTTCAACGCCCTCGGCATGACGAGCCTCGCGATCGATCTCGGCGCCCGCAGCGTCGATCATCTCGAGGCCACGACCGACGAGGAACTCCGCCGGCTTGCCGGCAGCGGCACCATCGGCGTCGCCCTGCCCGGCTGCGGATTCCACATGGACATGCGCTTCGCCCGCGGACGGACGCTGCTCGATCTCGGCGGCGCGCTCGCTCTCGCGACGAACTGCAACCCCGGGTCGAGTCCGACGATCGCGATGCCTTTCGTCATCGCCCTCGCGGTGCGCTTCCTGCGCCTGACGCCCTCCGAAGCGATCGTCGCCGCGACGCGCAACGCCGCCCATGTGCTCGGCCTCGGCGCGGAGCTCGGCTCCATCGACATCGGGAAGCGGGCTGACCTGCAGTTGCTCGCGACCGGCGACGAGCGCTCGCTCGCCTACGAGTACGCGATGCCCGGGCCGGACGCCCTGTGGATCGGCGGCGTGCGGGTCATCGGCTGACTCGCGGCGCGCAATCCGGACAACCCGCGCAAAGTCACCCCTCGAATCGTCCGATGGCGAGGTCGTCGCGGCATGCGCCGTCGACCTGACCCACGAACAGTAGACCAGCGATTCAGCAGGCGATGAGGCGTCACCGACCGCGTGGAGCGTGGGCGCCCCTTGCAAGCAGGGACACCGATGACGACGAGCTTCTCCAACGGCATGTGCAACAACACCTTCTCGAACGGCTTCTGCCCGCCCTTCGGCGCGGCGACGCCGAACTGGTTCTTCAACAACGCCTGGTGCGGCAGCGGTTCGCCGAACTGCTTCGCGCCGCAGCCCCAGAACTGCTGGCCGAACGGATGGCAGAACCAGTGGCAGAACCAGTGGCAGAACCAGTGGCAGGGTGGGGCCCCGACCTTCGCGCCGCAGAACGCGTGGCCGAACGGCTGTCAGGGCAGCGCGTGCCCCGACTACACCGGAAACGGCTGCTGCATGACCGGCACCAACACCTGGTCGAACCCGATGTGGAATCAGGGCCCGACTGGCAACTGGAACGGCACGCCCACTGGTACCTGGAGTGGCAACTGGAACGGCAACTGGTCGAACAGCCCGTTCAACGGTTCGAACCCCGGCTGGAACCCCGGCTGGAACCCCAATTGGCAGTCCTCGACTCCCTTCAGCGGCGGCTCCTCGACGCCGTGGACGAACCAGTGGTCGACGCCGAACGCGCCCTTCAGCCAGTTCGCGAACACGCCCTTCGGCGGCTTCGGGAACGCCCCGACCTGGAACGCCAACGCGTGGAACGCCCCGACCTGGAACGGCGGTCTCGTGAACGGCTGCCCGACCTTCCAGTGCGGCCCGACGCAGGAGCCCTGGTGCTGCGTTCCGACCTTCACGCCGTGGGGCCTCTGCTTCACCAGCGTGCCGAGCTCGGTCTACGCCGCGATGCTCGCGAGCTGCACGGGCTCCCTGCAGAACGGTAGCTTCCAGAACGGCTTCAACGCCGTGCAGCAGCCCTTCGCGTCGGGCTGGAACCAGAACGCCAATCAGGGCTTTCGCGGTTGGTGCCCCCCCACGGCGACCACCCAGCCCGGCGTTCCCTTCGTGGGTGCTCCGATGGGCGGCGTGCCGGTGAACGGTGGCGTGCCGACCAACGGCTTCGCGAATAACTATGCGACCACGCAGAAGCCGTTCCCGACCCCCCAGGGTCCGACGACCCAGGGCACGCCCTGCCCGACCGGCAGCTACGGCAACGGTTACGGCAACGGTTACGGCAACGGCTACGGCAACGGGTACGCGAACAGCTATGGCTCGGCCGGATGCGCCACCATGGCGACGCCCGCGAACGCCGCTGAGAGCGCGTGCTGCGGAACCTCGGCGCGTCACGCTGCCTGATCGCACGCTCGTCCTTGGATTGCATACCGACGGGACGGCGCACGCCGTCCCGTCGGTCATTTCCGAAACTGCCTCCTGCTACAGTGACGCATCGCATGGTCGTGACCGCCGAACGGGACATCGCCGGAGCCGCGATTGCAGCGGAGAAGGTCGTCGAAACGCATCGGCGCCTCGTCGACTTCCTCCGTCCCGGCCTGCGCCTTGCCGACATCGACGCGTTCGTCGCGCGAACCCTCGAGGATCTCGGCTGCCGCAGCGCGTTCCTCGGCTACCGAACCCGCGGCCATCCGCCCTTCCCGAGCCACGCGTGCATCTCCGTGAACGAGTGCATCGTGCACGGCACGCACGACATGACCGAGCGGCCGATCGAACGCGGCGATGTCGTCTCGATCGACATCGGCGTGAAGAGCGATGGCTGGATCGGCGACGCGGCCTGGACCTACGGCATCGTCGAGGTGGATGACATCGCCCATCGCCTCATGCGCTGCGGCCGCGAGTCGCTGCGTCTCGGCGTCGCGGCGATGCGACCCGGCCGGCCGATGATCGACTGGGCCAAGGTGGTCCAGGAGTATGTCGAGAAGCGCTGCGGCTTCTGCCTCGTGCGCGGCCTCGGCGGCCACGGGTACGGCCGCGAGCTGCACGGTCCGCCCTTCATCTCGAATGTCGTCCCGAGCTATCCCGGCGAGTGGCCGGACGCATGGAAGCCATTCACGCCCGGCATGCTCATCGCCGTCGAGCCGATGCTCGCGGTGAGCACGACCGAGATCCGCAGCGAGGGTCGCTCCTGGCCGATCTTCTCGGCGGATCGCAGCCTGACCGTCCACTACGAGGCCGATGTCCTCATCACCGCCGAGGGTCCGCGCGACCTGACGGCCGGCCTGCACGAGCTGCCTGACCTCGTCGGGTGAGGCGAGCGCGAATCCGCCCCGAGTCGAGGCGGCGGCTCAAGCCCGGCCCCGGTCGGGCCGATTCCGATATCCATGGACCAGAGCAACGCTCCGCGCGATCGGTACGACCTTGTCTGCCTCGGCAGCGGCCCCGCCGGCGAGAAGGCCGCGCTCATGGCCGCGTCGCACGGCAAGCGCGTCGCGATCGTGGAGCGCGAGCCGATGCCCGGCGGCGCGATGGTCAACACCGGGACGATCGCAAGCAAGGTGCTGCGCGAGACGGCACTGCTCTGCTCGGCGTTTCGACGCCGACCCGTGCCGGGCGTCGAGTTCGTCCTCGATCGCGCCCTCTCCCTGCCGCGCTTCATGGCCCGCAAGACGCTCGTCCAGATCGAGGAACACGACCGCATCGAGCGCTCCATCGACCGGCATGGCATCGATGTCATCCGCGGCGCGGGGCGCTTCGACGGCGACCACAGGATCATGGTGCTTCGGCCGGACCGCTCGACGCGGCTGCTCGAGGCGGACCATGTCCTCATCGCGACCGGCAGTCGCCCGCACCGTCCGGGCAACGTGGACTTCACCCATCCGGCGATCGTCGACTGCGAGGGCGTGCTCCAGCTCGATCGCATGCCGCATTCGATGGTCGTGGTCGGCGCCGGCGTCATCGGATCGGAGTACGCGTGCATCTTCGCGGAGATGGGCGTGCGGGTCACGCTCATCGAGCCGCGCGACGCCATCATGCCCTTCCTCGATCGCGAGATCCGCGAAGTGCTCGTCTCGCGCATGCGCGAGCTCTCGATCGACACGCTGTATCAGAGCGCGCCCGACAGCGTCGTCGGCAACGCCGACGGCACCGCGACGGTGCGGCTCAAGGACGGACGCCAGGTGAGCGCGGACATCGTGCTCTGGTCGCTCGGACGGGTCGGCAACAGCGACGAACTCGCGCTCGGGAGCGTGGGCCTCGAGGCCGACGCCCGCGGTCTCATCCGCGTGGACGCCTCCTATCGCACCGCGGTGCCGTGGATCTACGCCGCCGGCGATGTCATCGGATTCCCCGCGCTCGCATCGACGAGCCTCGAGCAGGGGCGCATCGCGGCCTGCTCGATGTTCGGGATAGCCTATCGCGAGAAGCTCGCCGAAACCGTTCCGATCGGCATCTACACGATTCCCGCCGTCGCCGCGGTCGGACTGACCGAGGACGAAGCCCGCAAGAAGGGGCTCGACATCGTGATCGGCCGGGCGCGCTATCGAAACAATCCGCGCGGCCGCATGCTCGGCGACGACCAGGGGCTCTGCAAGATGGTCTTCGACGCCCGCGACGGGCGCCTGCTCGGCGCGTCGGTCGTCGGCGAGGACGCGACGGAGCAGATCCATGTCGCCCAGGCCGTGATCGCGACCGGCGGCGGCATCGATTTCTTCGTCGAGATGTGCTTCAACTATCCCTCGCTCGGCGAACTCTTCAAGTACGCGTCGCTCGATGCCCGCGAGACGCTCGCGAGCCGCGCGCAGCGCCGCGCCGCCGCGTGACGCCCGCGCGCCCGTCGCTCACGCGTCGACGCGCTCGAGCTTCGCGTAGGCGAGGACGAGCGTCTTGATGCCGACGGTGCGGAATGCGACCCGCGCCGAGCTGCTCGCGCCGCGATCGACGACCTGCTCGACCCGCCCGATGCCGAAGAGCGGATGGCGCACGGTGCAGCCGACCGGGAAGCGCCGCGCGACGGGAGCGTCGCGGAAGGCCTCGGGCTCGTCGTAGACGATGCCGCCGAACTCCTCGAACTCCGAGCGGCCGCGCTGCTCGACGCGCAGGTGCGCGCTCGGCAGCTCGCTCAGGAACTGACTGGCGATGGTGGACTGGCGGAGCCCGCGCGTCGCACGGGACGCGGCGGAGGAGACGAGCAGCCGGCGCTCCGCGCGGGTCATGCCGACGAAGCAGAGCCGCCGCTCCTCCTCGATCCCGCCAGGCTCGTCGAGGGAGCGCTGGTGCGGCAGGATCCCCTGCTCCGCGCCGACGAGCGCGACCGTATCGAACTCGAGTCCCTTCGCGGCGTGGAGCGTCATCAGCGTCACCGCGCCGCTGGCCGCGTCGACGAGATCCTGGTCGCTCACGAGGGCCACGCTCGCGAGGAATCCGCGCAGGGCATCGAGCGCGCTCGCGACCGGTTGCGCGATGGGATCGCCGTCGTCGTCGGCGCTGCGCCATTCGCTCGCGGCGCTCACGATCTCGTCGCGGTTCTGCTTGGCGTCGGCCTCCTCGTCGCTCGCTTCGGCGGGGTCGATGGCGTCGAGTCCGCTCTCGCGCAGCACATCGGCGACCAGCGGGGCGAGTTCGCCCGGCGGCGATGAGGCGAATCGCTCGCGCCACGAGGCGAGGAGCGCACCGAACGCCAGCACGGCCCGGGCGGAGCGGCCGACCGCCGCCGCGATCTCCGGGCCCCGCAGCGCGGCCCGCGTCAGCAGCTCGCCGAGGGTCAGGCCGTCGGCGACCGCGATCGCCTGCAGCTTCCGCACGCTCGTGTCGCCGATGCCGCGCGCCGGCACATTCACGATGCGCCGCACGGCGCCCTCATCCGAGGGATTGGCGATCGCCCGCAGGTACGCGAGCACATCCTTGACTTCCTTGCGGTCCCAGTAGGCGGTGCCGCGGGCGACGACATAGGGAATGCCGGCCCTGCGCAGCTCGTCCTCGAGCACGCGGGAGAGGGCGTTCATGCGGTACAGGATCGCCATCCGGCGCCACGCGACCCCCTCGTCGGACGCTGCCTTCAGGAACTCGACGGCCCGCCGGGCCTCGTCATGCTCGTCCGCGCAATGGGCGACGATCGGGCGCTCGCCGTCGCCGAGATCGGTCGTGAGCTCCTTGTGCTTGCGCCGCCGGTTGTGCTCGATGAGACTCGCCGCGCAGCGGACGATGTGGAGCGTCGATCGGAAGTTCTGGCCGAGGGGGATGACCGTCGCGTTGGGAAACTGCTCCTCGAAGTCGAGGATGTTGGAGAGGTCGGCCCCGCGCCAGCCGTAGATCGACTGATCGGGATCGCCCACGACGAAGAGGTTGCCGTGGGCCTGCGCCAGGGCATGGGCGATGACGAACTGGGCGTGATTCGTATCCTGATACTCGTCGATCAGGATGTATCGATAGCGCTCGTGCAGCTCGCGCCGCGTGGGCGAGTCGCTTCGCAGCAGCGTGGCGACCTTCAGCAGGAGATCGTCGAAGTCGACGGCGTTGTTCTTGCGCAGGATCGCCTCGTAGGCGCGATAGGCCTTCGCCACCGACCGGCTGTGGAAGTCGGTCGCCTCCTTCGCGAACGCCTCGGCATCCTGCAGGGCGTTCTTCGCGTTGCTCACGACCGCGAGCGCCGCGGCGGGCGTGAAGTTGGTCGTCGCCAGGCCAGCCTCCTCAATCGCCTCCTTCATCGCATCGCGCTGGTCGCCGGTGTCGTAGATCGAGAAGCCGTCCCGCAGACCGACGAGCGTCCCGTAGCGCCGCAGCAGCAGCGCGCAGAAGGCGTGGAAGGTCGAGACGGTGAGGCCGCGCCGTCCCGGGAGGTCCGACGGGAGCAGGTGCCCGACCCGCTCGCGCATCTCGCCCGCGGCCTTGTTGGTGAAGGTGAGGGCGAGGATCTGCCATGCCGGGATGCCCGACGCCACGAGATGGGCGATGCGCCGCGTGATGACCCGCGTCTTGCCCGAGCCCGGTCCCGCCAGCACCAGCACCGCCCCGTCGATGACGCTCGCGGCCTCGCGCTGCGCCGGGGTCAGTCCCTGCAGGACGCTCTCGGCGTCGAAGCGCGCTCGGCCTCCCCAGTCCGCCTCGTGGCGCGGGCTGGCAGCAGCGGCCTGCTCCGCGTCGGCGCGGACCCCTTCGACATCCCTGGGCGAGAGGCGCGAGGCTGGCGGGTCGAACGGGTTCCGCGGCGCGGTCATCGCGGCGAGTCTACCCCTCGCCGTCAGCCGTCGATCCAACCCCGCAGGATCCGTCGGCACCCCCGCGTCGGAGGGCCCCTTCGCGCGTCTGTCCACCCCTTCGCGTGTGGACAACTGGTGAGAGCTGTCAACTGCGGAAAAATGTCCTGTCGATTCAGGAGTACGGACTTTGTTTGGTATACTGCGTGTGAAATGAGGCTGCCGACAGCTCGCCGACACGAGTTGTCAGGTTGTCCACCGTTTCAGGATGCTCCCGGCCACGACAGGTAGCGTTCCAGTCGGTCAGGGACAGCTTTCGCACACAAGATCCGGTAGAGGAGGAGGGAACGGAGATGTGCACCGCGACGGAAATCTCGGTACGCTCTGAACTTGGCTTCGGGGCAGGATTTTTGGGTGATATACCCACAGCATTCTGTGACCTGAGCTCTTGCAACCCCAACATCTTGGGGTAGCATGCCAAACGGCTCGTCGGATGCGGCCGATCGGTTGCTCTCGCCGCCACCCAGTGGGTGGGTGGTCGGGGAGAGGCAGTGGGATTGCGGTCGGGTGGCCACATCGACGGAACCCGTTCGTGCGGGTTCGGTGAGCCTCGTTGGAGCAGTTGGTCGTGGATGGACGCGTCGTCCGACTCCTCGCGATTCCCAATCGGGGTCGCCGCGGGCTCGGACCCCGGGTCGAACAGGTGCGGATTGCCGGCAGGCGGAATGGCCTCTGGCGGATCGGCGCGCTGGTCGCTCGGTCGGCTCGGCCCGGCTCACAGTCGGGGTCCGAGACAGGACGCGTTGCTGGGTTGGCTGCTGGGTGGGCTGTTGGGCTGAGTTCGGACGCTCAGGCGCCGGTACGGGCAGGATCGCGGATCTCCGAATCACGGAACCGCTCTCCGATCCTCGGACCGCTGCGAGCGACCGCGAAATCTCCGCCGCACACCCTCGCCTCCCACGCGTGAGCTTCACGCGTCGCCCGCCTCGCGGGCATCGTCCTCGGCACACACCGCCTTCCGCGACGCATCGCCGAGTTTCGCTCGAATGCGATCTCGCCCTCCCGTCCGCCCTTCGACTCCGTGCTGCGATCGCCCCGTCAACGGGTCATGCGCGGCACGGGCCGTGAGCGGAGATGGCGAACACCACCCAGTCCGACCGCGCGGGGCCGTCATCACGCCGCCACCTCCTCTCGTCACGAGGGGAGCGGCCGCATGGTGAACGCCACCTCGGATTTCGGCGCCGCCCATCATCGGCGTTTCCCGAGGTCACTCCGTCCTCCACTGTCCACGCTCCTCGCTTGCGGCTCGTCCTCATGTTCCTCTTCTGGAGGGGCGGCAGGGTTGGGCACGGCGAAAGGCGCGTGGCACTCCAGTCGTCCGAAGGGCTTCGTGGGTTCTTCGGCACTTCAACGCTCTCTTCGTTCCCTCTGCTTGCTCCGTTCGCGTCCTGAGATTCGGTTGGGGTTGTGGGGTCTTCGGTTGGGGTTTGAGTTTGAGTTCGAGTTCGAGTTTGAGTTTGAGACTGAGTTTGGGTTTGGGATCGAGTCTGGGTTTGCGTCTCCGTTCGGGTCTCGGTGCTGGCTTCCGCCTCGCCGTTCCCTCCACGCACACCCCGCAGCCACCCTCGTTCGCTTCGAGGCGCGGCTGAGACGAATCCCGACCGCTCCCGTTCCCCAGAGGCCCGATCGACACCAGAGACGCTTCCGTACCGCCCGCATCACCATCGATTGTCCGCCGGATGGAGCACAGAGCATCCGACGGAATCACCGAACGGGGCATTGGCAACGCCCCGTCGCGAGCCAACGCGTTCGACGCGATGACTGACTCCGTGCCGCCGACCCAGACCGCTCCTCCGACCCCCCAATCGCCTTCATCGTCACTTCTCTCCTCCCCTTGAACCCTCTTCCGCCGCGGCATCTCGACTCCCGACAGACGGCAACCGCATTCACCGCTCACCGCGGTCACGCCGACTCCGTCCGAACCATGCCGCAGAGGTTCGTTGCATGAAGATCTCCCGCCGCTTCACCAAGGCCGGCCAGAACGTTTACGACACCGTCGAATGGACCCGACGGAGCAGCCGCATTTCCAACTCGGACGGATCCACCGTCTTTGAGATGAAGGATGCCGAGATCCCGGCGTCCTGGAGTCAGCTCGCGACGGACATCGTCGTCAGCAAGTACTTCCGCAAGGCCGGAGTGCCGCAGGTCGGTGCCGACGGGACGCCGCGGCTCGACGATGCCGGTCGGCCGGTGCTCGGCAGCGAGTCGAGCGTTCGCCAGGTCGTCCATCGCCTCGCCGGCTGCTGGGCGCACTGGGGCGAGCGGTTCGGGTACTTCTCGAGCCGCCGCGACGCAGAGGCCTTCTACGACGAGCTGGCCCACATGCTCCTGAACCAGGTGGCGGCGCCGAACAGCCCGCAGTGGTTCAACACTGGCCTCAACTTCGCCTACGGCATCAGCGGGCCCGCGCAGGGCCACTGGATCGCCGACCACACGACGGGCGAGGTCTCGCTCGCCGGCGACGCCTATTCCCATCCGCAGCCCCACGCCTGCTTCATCCAGGCGGTGCGCGACGATCTCGTCGGCGAGGGCGGCATCATGGACCTCTGGACCCGCGAGGCCCGCCTCTTCAAGTACGGCTCCGGCACGGGCACCAACTTCTCCCAGCTCCGCGGCGAGAACGAACCGCTCTCGGGTGGCGGCAAGAGCTCGGGCCTGATGAGCTTCCTGAAGATCGGCGACCGGGCCGCCGGCGCGATCAAGTCGGGTGGCACGACGCGGCGGGCAGCCAAGATGGTCTGCCTGGATGTCGACCATCCCGATGTCGAGGCCTTCATCAACTGGAAGGTGCGCGAGGAGATCAAGGTCGCAGCGCTGGTCGAGGGCATGAAGAACCTCACCGCCCAGCAGCGCGAGATCGCCGATCGCCTCGGCCTCAAGCTGAACTACGACTTCAACGGCGAGGCCTACTACACCGTCAGCGGCCAGAACTCGAACAACTCGGTTCGGCTCAGCGACGAGTTCATGGCGGCGGTCGAGCAGGACGGCGAGTGGAAGCTGCTCCGTCGGACGGACGGGAAGGTCGCGAAGACCCTTCCGGCCCGCGACCTCTGGCGTCAGATCAACGAGGCCGCCTGGCACTGCGCCGACCCCGGTGTCCAGTACGACTCGACGATCAACGCCTGGCACACCTGCCCGGCGGGCGGGCGCATCAACGCCAGCAACCCGTGCAGCGAGTACATGTTCCTCGACAACACGGCGTGCA
>CAYNCG010000033.1:0-46789 GCA_964395845.1 uncultured Isosphaeraceae bacterium
GATTCGGACGATACTGATCACGATCCACCTCCCTGCTGCATGATCGCTGCGAGCCAGGTCCCCGCGGCGTGCAGCTCCGCGTCGGTTGCGGTTGATGCCCATGCCACGAACGCATCAGCGGATGCAAAGCCCAATGCCGCGAGCGCAGAATCGAATGCACCGCTCTCGACACCAGCACCTTCCGACGCTTGCGCGGCGTTTGCGTTCGAGGGTCCCAGGAGCGATGGCGCACAGAGGTCCTGCGATGGCCCGATCTCGCACATCGCATTGCCTGTCCAGCCGCCGAGCAGGACTGCAAGATCGCCCGAGCCAACCGTACCGTCAAAGTCGAGATCGGCCCACGCGACCGCTTGGCCCCACGCGCCGAGGAGCAGCGCAAGATCTCCCGAGCCGACGGACATGGAGCCGTCCAGATCGAGGGGACAGGTCAGCAACAGAGCGCGCCGTCCATCGCCGGCACTGGATGTTCCGTGCGCGATGATGAAACCGCTGGCGTTCACATCATGTGCCCAGCGAATGTTGAAGCTGAGGGTTGAAGCGCCGGAGGGCCCGCCAAGCGAAATGTCGTCGAGGCGGTTCGCGCACCATGTCGTGTCGCGTTCCCAAAGAACGCCCGTCGGTCCATCGAGATCTCCTCCCACTACCCGGACCAATTCGCCATCCGAGCCAACGCCTTCCGCCTTCGTCAATCGCGAAGTCGGCCCAATCGCGGCGTCATACACCACCCCCAAATCCACCACCGCGCTCGTCGGCGACTCCCAAAATGTCGCGTGGAATCCGCAGCCAGCCCCGATCGTCGCGTAGCCAGCGCCTACACACTGCCCGGTCGGGAGTGTGTCGCGCACCTCGGAGGGACCGACCCCGGGGGCCTCAAGCTTCGCCAGTTGTGATGGCACTCCGCCGCTTGTCCACTCGTTCGCCTCTTGGAGTGCCAAGGACGGCAGGCAGCCGAGATCGAGCGTGCCGAGTTCACACGCGTTTCCCCCATCGTCGATCTCGTTGTCGTATCCGAGGGTTGCGGATCCAACGGCACCGAAGCCGTAGCTTTGCCGCGACCCGCCAGTCGGCGGGAAGCCGATTGCGACTCCTCCGGATGCCGTCCTGCGAAACGCCACAAACGGATCCGCCGAGCGGCAGATCTCATCGACACACTCGCTCGTCGCCATGCCGATCACCTCAGGGTTTGAGCCGTCGGTCACCATCGCAATGACACTCGTGCAGCTCGTTGGGTCGGGCACGAGATCGATCAGAAGCGACTCGGGATGCAGCGAGGCCGAGACGACAGAGGAAGGCGCCGAAGCCGCGCCGAGGAACGGCCCGAGTTCCCACACCCGCGCTCCGCAGTCGATTCCAGGAGTGGGGACGCCTGCCCCGCTCGCACCGCCCACAAGCCCTGCCTCGTTGATGTCTGTGGCGAAGGACGCCTGATCCGTCAACCCCGCCAATGCGTGAAGATCGTATGTGCCCACCGGCCCCGTCCCCGAGAACGCGATGCGAGCGAAGGCGTGGATCGGAAGCGTCGTGGTGCTTGACATCGAAGCAGCCCAGACCAGAACTCCGCCATCGTTGATCCCGAAGGAGACCACTCCCGCGGGCGGGAGATTCAGATCGGGTTCAAGCGTCGCAACGCGCCCCAGATCGATCACGCGATACCGATAACACCCCTCGTTCACGCAGGACTGTCCGACGGCCGTGGCGCTCGTCAAGCCAAGCGCCATCCAGCCGACGACCGACGACCGACGTGATTCTGCTTTGTGTCTTACCCACTGCAAGCCCCTTTCCTTTGAAGAATCTCTGAACGCGCCGCGGGCATCGATGGCCGAGTGCGACGCGACACTGCGGAACACTCGACCTTCTCAGCCCGGTGCCAGCATGCCGACAACCGGCCGTTGGCAGTCGTGGAGTAGCCCACTTCAGCCTTGATACGGATCTTCCTTGTCGATCGCAACGAGTACATTGTGATTTTTCTGAATATGTGCCGACTGAGCGCTGCAAGACTCCGTGGGCCGATCCAGGCGGGGAGTGAACTGACCGGGACCGAAAGGGCGTTCGTGCGACGGCCCACTCGACCGTCGATGGAGGTGCTTCTCAACCGCTTCGCGCGGACCGACATGATCAGGCCGAGCGGACTCCCCTCCCCCCCCAACGCGCTGACGCATCGCGTCGTATCGTGGTACGCATGGCTGACGACGGAAGCAGGCGTGGGCTCCTGGTGATTGCTCTGACGGCGGGCGTCGCGCTTGCGACGCTCGCGGTGACGGCGGGCTGGACGGGTCCCCTCTCGACCAACCTGCTCATCGAAAGTCTCGTCGCGTGGGGTACGACTGGGGCCGTGGCCGGACTCTGGTTGGCGATGGCCCTCGGATTCGGGGCGACCCTGTGGCCGCTGCTTCGGCCGCACGGCCGGGCACCGGGACGAGCGATCGAACAGTGGGCGATGCTGGGTGCACTCGGCGTCGCGGCGGCACTCCTCCTCGACATGGCGCTTGGGGCGACGGGACTCCTCTCGCTCGCCCGCGGATTGGTCGCCTGGGGCGTGACCCTCGCGGGATGTCTGCTCTTCGTCCTTCACCTGCGGCGCGGCACGCTGCCGGGACTTCGGCTCGCTCGATCGACCTCGTCGCTTGCGCCGATCGTCGCTGCGGGCATGCCGATCGGCGTCCTCCTGCTCGCGGCATGCAGCGCTCCCGGCTGGCTGTGGCGCTCCGAGTTTGGCGGCTACGACGCCCTCTCCTATCACCTCCAGTTGCCGAAGGAGTGGCTCGCACTTGGTCGGACCGAGACGCTCACCCATTCGGTGTACTCAGCCCTACCGAGCGCCGTCGAGACGGTGTTTCTCCACTGTTTTCTGCTCGCGGGCGGACCGGAACGCGGAGCGATCGCCGCGCAGCAACTCGTCGCCCTCGTCACCCTCCTCTCGGCCCTCGGCGTCGCCGCACTTGCCAGGCGTGTGACGACGACGCTCGGCGCTGCCCTCGCCGCTGCGCTCTGGCTCGCGACGCCGTGGACGGTCGTCGTCGGCTCGCTTGCCTACAACGACGGATTCGTCTCGCTGTTCCTGATCGGCGGCCTGCTGCTTGTGATGGCCGCTCCGACGGAGAGGATGTCGGAGCGACTGCGCATCGGTGGATCGCTTGGAATTCTGCTTGCGGCAGCCTGCGGCGCGAAGCTCACTGCGGCGGGATTCCTCCTCCTCCCGCTCATCGCCGTGGCCGTCCTGCGTCAGCGGCGTGCGGCGTGGCTGACGCTCGCCTGCGCCGCGGCGATCGCAACCATCGGACTGCTCCCCTGGCTCGTGCGCAACGCAATCGCGACCGGCAACCCGTTCTTTCCGTTCGCCACCGACGCCTTCGGACTCGGGCATTGGACCGCGGAGCAGGCCCAGCAGTTCCGCGAAGGGCACGGCAGTCCGGGCATCGGCTCCGGCGTGCGCAGGCTCTGGTCGCAGTGGATCGCCTTCGGCGTCGGCGCCGCTCCGAATCCCCAGGATCCGTGGCTTGTCCAGTGGTCGATCCTTCCGATCGCTGGACTCATCGCCGGTGGCGCACTCCTCGCCCGCGCTGCCCAACGGCGCTGGCGCGTCTGGCCGACGGCGCTCCTCCTCGTCATCGCGGTGCAGTGTGCGTTTTGGATCCTTCTCACCCACCAGCAGTCGCGGTTTCTCCTGCCAACCGCGGTGCCGCTCGCGGTGCTCGCCGCATGGGGCATCGCCCGCCTGCCGCGTCCCGCGATCGGCGCGACCATCGTGGCGTTCGCGGCGAGTACAGCCCCACTCGCACTCCTGCGCGGCGAGGGGCTCGTGCCGATGATGGAGAACGGCGAGCGCGTGGTGCGGAGCGCGCCAGCGATCTTCATCGGCGCCGCTGCAATCTGCGCCGGCGACGGCGCGCGCGATGCGATCAGCCGCGCCCCGAACGAGACCGCCCGCCGCGCGGCCGAGCAGTCCGCTCCCCTGAGCTTCTTCCTGAATCATGCGATTCCCCCGGCGGATCGCGTCCTTCTCGTGGGCGACGCGAAACCGTTCTGGTATCGCCGCGGCGACGAAGCGCTGAGCTACGCGACGGTCTGGGATCGCGGCGCGCTGAGCGCCGTCGCAGCCGCCGACCCCGATCGGCCCGAGGCGTGGAGCGCACGCCTCCTCGAGCAGGGCTACACATGGGTCGTCATCGATTGGGCCATGCTCGCGAACTGGGCCAACAAGGGCTGGCTCGATCCGAACCTCACCGAGGAGCGCATGCAACGCTTCGCCTCGTCGATGACGCTTGCGGGACGCCTGCCGGGCGGCGTCGAACTCAGATCGTTGCGGCCGCCCCAGCAGCGCTAGCGGCGCGTGGCCCGTTGGAAGACTTGATCGCAACGCTGAAGTAGCCGCGACCGACCTGCGATGTCGTCGGGCAGAGAAGCACCTCGCACCACGCCGGCACGCCGGCCCGTTCGATCAGGCGCGGCGCCCCCTCGGGCCCCGCGAGCGCGGTGAGTCCGCCGACATGGCGGAGAAGGGCGAGCAGCTCATCGAGCGTGCAGTGCGTGCCCGGCGCGGTCGGATCGTCGAGCGGCGTCGAGCGGAGCGCCGCGCGGAGGAGGACGACCCCATCGTCGCGCACGATGCGGCGAGCCTCCTCGAGCATGCCGACGGGATTCCACCATCGTTCGAGCGACCCGTTCATCACAACGAGATCCGCACTCGCCGACTCCGCCGGAAGCACATCGAGGGAGTCGACTGTCACGGCCTCGACGGATCCGCCGGTCGCCTGACCCGCCAAGCGAGATGCGAGTGCGCGAGCCAGGTCGCTCGCCGCCCCGCGACACTCGAACCCGCGGGCGTGCCAGCCCTGCCGAGCGAGCGTGAGAAGAAGCGTGCCGGCGCCGGAGCCCAGGATCGTGATCGAGCGACGCCCGGCGAGGAGCGATGCGGTCCGGCCGATGGAGGCGAGTGCGTCGCCGAACTCCGCCTGCCTGAGCGGATCGCTCTCGAGCGCACGCCATTCGTTCGCGTCGGCCTCGATGCCCGCGAGCCGATGGTCGCGCCACCAGAGCGGCGTCTCGCCATGCCGCGCGACGACCGCGTGAAGGTTCGGAGCGAGCCGATCGAAACCCCATCGCTCGCGGAATCGGGCGAGGGATGCCTCGAGACTCTCGGGGCGATCGGCTCGATTCGCGCGCGGCAACCGATCGACATGCCAGTGCTCGAAGAGCACGCGGCTCGTCGCCTTGACCCGCCAGCCGGCGAGCCGTACGCGGACGCCATACTCCTCGGTCTGGCCGCGAAGGACGCTCTCGTCATACCCACCGACGGACTCGAAGACCTCCCGTCGGCTCGCCTGAAAGCAACCCATCGCATGATCGACCTCGCGCTCGGTCGGCAGATCCGCGAGGGCCGCGCCCCGACCGATGTGCCGATAGCCGCGCGGTCCCCACAGATCGTCTCCGAACGCGTAGACCGATCCGTCGGGGAGAAGCTGCGTGCCGGTGACGATGCCGAGGTGGGGATCGGCGTCGAACATCGCGACTAGCGGCGTGAGCCACCGCTCCGTGCGCAGGACGATGTCGCCGTCGAGGCGCACGATCACGCGTCCGCGGGCAACGGCGTGGAGCTCGTTCAGCACGCGACTGAGGACGCCGCAGTGCGACCGTTCGATGAGCCGAAGCCAGGGCGATCCGTCCGGCCGCGTGCGGGCCGCCCAACGCCGGCAGGTCGCGAGGCTGTCGTCACTCGATCCGTCGTCCGCCACGATGATCTCAAAGGGCAGCGCCTCCGCCGCGAGCGTCGCGTCGAGCGACGCGAAGAGCGCACCGAGGAGATCGCGCCCGGAGTGCGAGCTCTCCCGGCCGTTGTCGAAGTTCGGGATGATGATCGAGACGACGGGCGACGGCATCCTCCGGTTCATCGACGCTTGCCCCGCTTCGACTTCACCGCTTGCCAACGCTCCCCCGCTCCACCAAGATGCCCCGATGCACGACGCAAGCCGGAACGGGAGCGGTGGCGGTTCGGAGACGGCGGGTGGCGAGCCCGTCTGGCACCCGGCGCTCCGCAACCTGACATCCCCGAAGGACGCCAACCACCAGGGGAGCGTCTTCGGCGGGGTCATCCTCTCGCTCATCGACCAGGCCGGCTATGTCGAAGCCAGGCGGCACGGCGTCCACCGCTGGGTGACGATCGCCATGCAGGCGGTTGAGTTCCACCAGCCCGTCTGGATGGGCGATGTCGTGACGCTCCTGACTCGCACGATGCGAACCGGGCGCACCTCGGTGACGGTGCAGGTCCGCGTCGAGGCGGAGCGCTACACGACCGGCGAGGTGATCCGCGTCACCGAGGCGACGATGACCCTCGTCGCAACCGACGCGGCGGGCCGACCGATCCCCTTCGCGACCGTCGACGGCAGCGCGCCGCCGGTCGCCAACCCCCAGGCGCAGGGCGGAGCGCGTCCATGACCGCCCGACCGATTCGCATCGGAGCGCTGATCTCTGGCGGCGGCCGCACGGTCATCAACATCGCTCAGGCGATCGAACGCGATGGACTTCCGGTCGAGATCGGCGTGGTCATCGCTCATCGCGAGGAGATCGCTGGCGTCGAGCGCTGCCGGGCGATCGGGCTGCCGGTTGTCGTGCTACCGAAGTCGAAAGCCTCCGACGCAACCGGATCGACCACCGCGTCACTCGACGAGCGCATCGACGAATCGCTCGTCGCCGCCTCCGTCGAACTCGTCTGCCTCTGCGGATATCTCCGACACTTTCGTATCGGCACGCGGTGGGCCGGACGGACGATCAACATTCATCCATCGCTCCTCCCCAAGTTCGGCGGGCAAGGCATGTACGGCGACCATGTCCACGCCGCCGTCATCGCCGCCGGCGAGCGCGAGTCGGGCTGCACGATTCATGTCGTGGACGAGGAGTATGACCGCGGGCCGATACTCCTCCAGCGTCGATGCCCGGTCCTTCCTGGCGACGATGCCCACACCCTGGCAGACCGGGTCTTCGCCGAGGAAACGAAGGCCTATCCCGAGGTTCTCCGCGGCTTCGCGACCGGCCGCTGGACGCTGCCCCTGACCCGCGCCTGAGCGACGCTGATTGAGCGACGCTGATTCAAGACGCTGATTCAACGACGCAGATTCAACACAGAGGCACAGAGGACACAGAGGGCCACAGAGAAGGCGGGGAGAGAGGGGTTGCGCGACTGAGTCGGCTCCTAGGTTGGGTGTTGGGTTCGCTGTTGGGGTGGCTGTTGGACTGGCTGGAGGAGTGGGGCGCGCAGCCCCTTTTTCTGCATCGCCTCTGGGGCCCTCGGTGGCCCTCGATGGCCCTGTGTTGACTCCCTCCGAATCAAGCAAAGTCTTGGAATCGAGAATCCCCGCGCGGTGCTGCCGCGTAGCATGATCGCGTGCGTTCGGCGGCGGCATCACTCCTCCTCCTGTTCGGCCTCCTCGTCACCCAGGCGACGGGGCCGCTGGCCGCTGCCCAGTCGTCGCAGGCGCTCGACGCGGCAGAGGCCGACGCCCTCCTTCGCAAGATCGACCGCACGCTCGAGGCCCGGCGCTGGTCGGAGGCCCTGCCCCTCATCGATCGCTATCTCGAGGTCGTCCGGCGCGACCCGATCATGCTCTACAACGCGGCGTGCTGTCATGCCCAGCTCGGCGAGCTCGATCGCGGCGCGGAGCGGCTCCTCGCCTCGGTGAAGGCGGGCTTTCGCGACTTCAGCACGATGGAGGAGGATCCGGATCTCGAGCCGCTTCGCTCGCATCCGACCTACACCGCGATCCTCGAGGCGAGGGATCGGGCACAGCAGCCGAAGCGGGCGCCGGATCTCGCCCCCGAGCGGCCCGCGGGAGCCGGCGAGTCGGCCACGCCGAAGCCCGCGACGCCAGAGGCCCTCGACCTCAACACCTGTCCGCAGCTTGAGGAGTGGAAGCGGATCCACGGCACGAAGCGCTACCGCTTCGAAAGCGATCCGGTGCGGCGCCTGCATTACGCGACCTGCCTCGACGAGGAGACCCATCGCGAGATGCGAGCCCTCATCGAGCGCCAGGCCGACTGGCTCGCGCGGCATCTCTTCGGCGACGAGCCCGACTACCACACGCTGCTCGCGGTGCCCACGCCGAGCGACGCGAAACGCTACTTCGCGGACCCGACCACGACGGGCATCTACGAGCATCGGATGCGCATGCTCATCGCCCGGGACATCGGCGAGAGCCTCCAGCATGAGTTCGTGCATCTCATGCACTACGGGCACATGGAGCGCCTGCGCCAGCAGCATCCGATCTGGATCCAGGAGGGGCTCGCGACGCTCTTCGAGGCGTATGACCTCGAGGGCAGCGGCGACGGCGCGAGCGAGATCCGCTTCCGACCGAACACCCGACACAATGTGATCCACCGCGCGGTCCGCTCGAACGGTGCCCTGCCCTGGCCCAAGCTCTTCGCCCTTCGGCCCGACGACTTCATGAGCCGCAGCGCAGGCGTCTATCCGCAGGTGCGATCGATTTTTCTCTATCTCGCGGAGCGCGGAAAGCTGCTCCCCTGGTACGAGACCTACACGAAGTCCTTCCGCGAGGACCCGACCGGCGCGAAGGCGCTCGAGCGCGTCTTCGGCAAGCCCCTCGCCGACATCGAGCGGCAGTGGCGCTCGTGGGTCGAGAACAACGGACCGATCGACGACACGGTGCGCGACGGCGACGCCTCGCTCGGCATCTCGATCACCGAGATTCCCGGCGGCCTGCGGATCCGGGAAACGCTCAAGGGCAGCGCGGTCCGAGCCTCGGGCATGCGCGTCGGCGACATCATCGTGGCGATCGACGGGAAGCCAGTCCGGACCTCGCGTGAGCTGGCCGTCGCGATCGCCGCGAAGCGCGTCGGCGAGACCGTTCAGGTGCGCTTCCGCCGCGACGAGGAGTTCGCCGAGGTGCCGGTCACGCTCCGGCCGCTGCGGCGTTCGTGAGTGGCGTTCGGCTCCGTGTGTCGGCCGGGGAACCACACCGGCGCGGACCTGAGGCGTACGGAATCCGGTACACTTGCCCTCCCGGCGACCGGCGGGGATGACCCGCCGTCGTGAACCACCTACACGACTCACAGCGACGATTCGGTTTCACCCTCATGCAGACCAACATCTCCGCCAAGCATCTCCAGATCACCCCCGCGATCGAGGAGTACATCCACAAGAAGACCGAACGCATCCGCCGACACTTCGATCGCGTGCAGGGAATCTATGTGGTGCTGGAGAAGGAGCCGAAGGGTTTCCACACCGAAGTCCGGACCGATGTCGAGCACCACAAGGATTTCGTCGCGAACGCCTCGCATGACGATCTCTACGCCTCGGTCGACCTCTGCGTCGATCGCGCGATCCGCCAGATCACCGACTGGAAGGAGCAGGTGCGCGACCACAAGAAGTGATCGCCGCTCGTTCCCTCTCCGCCGTCGCCCCGCACGACCATCCCCTCGGAAGCCCACTGCACCATGAAGCTGCGTGACATCGTCGTCAAGAAGGCCATCATTCCCTCGCTCGCCGCGACCAAGCGCGACGACGCGATTCGCGAGCTCATGGACGCCCTCGTCGATGCGGGCAAGGTCACCGCGGACCAGCGCGACGGATTCGTGAAGTCGATCATCGCCCGTGAGAACCGCGGCTCGACCGGCTTCGGCCACGGCGTCGCCGTGCCGCACGCGAAGAGCTCCATCGTGCAGCAGCTCGTCGTCGCCGTCGGCATCAGCCGCGCGGGCGTCGAGTTCAACGCGCTCGACAAGCAGCCGGTGCACTCGATCTTCCTGCTCCTCTCCCCGGAGAATCGCCCCGAGGAGCACCTCGATGCGATGGAGGCGATCTTCGGCAACCTGAGCCGCGATCAGTTCCGCCGCTTCCTCCGCCAGGCCAACACGCCCGACGATGTGATGATCCTCCTCGAGGAGGCAGACGCGTCGCAGGCCGCCCGCTGAGCCCGGCCATCGCCGTCGGCCGACCGGCGTTTTCCGCGAGGCCACTCCGTACCCACGCCCAACGCACCACCGCGATCGCCCCGTGCAGCGAGTCCGTGTCACCATCACCAACAAGCTCGGGCTCCATGCGAGGCCGGCGATGACCTTCGTCGAACGGGCGAGCGAATTCGATTGTGAGGTCTCCGTCCGCCGACTGGACCAGGACGAGACGGTCGACGGCAAGTCGATCATGCAGATGCTCATGCTCGCCGGCACCTGCGGCACGGAAATCGAAATCGCCTGCTCGGGCGGCGACGAGGACGCAGCGATCGCAGCCCTCGCGGAGCTGGTCCGCGCCGGCTTCGGCGAAGAGGAATGACGCCGGATTCAACGCAGCGGCGCGTTTCGGATTGAACACAGAGGCACAGAGGACACAGAGGGCCACAGAGACGGCAAAGAGCATGGGGCTGCGCGCCTCGGCCGAGTCGCGGAGCCCCCGTCTGCATCGTCTCTGTGGCCCTCTGTGCCCTCTGTGCCTCTGTGGTTCTCTGGGTGATGTGTGCAACATCCGGTGTTGAACAAACCGCGCGAAAGCCGCTAGCCCTCGCCGAAGCCCTCGACGCGCGCTCGGAGTTCGGCGGCGCTGATGTCGCGGAAGCCGCTCGTCATCTCGCAGGCGTCGTGCAGTCGGCGCATCACCTGGAACCAGGGACGCTGGTTGTCGGTCGCCCCGCGGATCGCCCGCTCGACGAGGTTGACGACATAGTCGCGAAGCTCCTGCTCGGCCTTCGTCCCCCGAAAGCGGGCCGGCACGAGGGGCGCGACCACCGAGAGCACGCGCGCCGGCCAGTCGCTCGTCCGGACATCGAGTCGGAAGCGGCGGCCGAACGCCGTGCCCTCGATGCGATTGAGATAGCGCCGTTCCATGACATCGCCGCGCGCAAGGCGCACGGCGAGGCGGTCGCGGGTCCTGCGCCGGTGTTCGAGACTCGTTGACATCGCGGCGAGGTGCAAGAGATCGCGGATGAGCATCGCCTCGGCGAGCGGCCGGATCGCGTGTCGCGTGAGGGCGTGATCGGCATCCTCGCGATCGGCGGCGTGCAGCGCCCGGATCATGTCGGCGTAACGCCGCGCGAGCGGCATGCCGCCCCAGGTCAGGCAACGATGGAGGGCGACGAGAAACTCGCGCCGCGCGGCGTGGCCCGCTTCGCTCGCCTCAAGCCCCGGCAGCGAGCGGATCGACTCGGTGGCGAGCGACCGGAACTTCGCGGCCCGCTGCCGGCCGCGCCAGCCGCTCGTCCGCGTCTCGAGGAGCAGCCGGCGGAGGAGGCGGCCTCCGCTCGCGTCGCGGGACTCATCCTCGTCGCCGCGGGCGAGCTCGATGAGCCGAGGATCGATCGCCAACCGTCGGCCGTAGTCGAAGGCATCGACGCAGCGCCCGTATCCGCGCGACTCGAGTCGTCGCACCGCCGTCTCGATCGCGTCCACCGTGACGGGCACGAAGCCAAGCTGAAAGGCCATGCCGAGCAGGACGATATCGATCATCCGATCGGTGAGAAAGCGACCGCGACACGCCGCGGCGACATCGCCGACGAGCCGATGGGCGGCGAGCGTCACGCTGCCGATCGCCTCCTCGAGCCGGCGGCAGCACTCGACGCTGCGCTCGTCGAACTGGTCCTCCAGCGGTCCCACGTTGACCACCGCGGCGGTGCGGTCGGCGCTCGCGACGCGGAGGGTCGGATCGGGTCCGATCGCGCGCAGCGTCTCGACGCCGTCGGCGCCGAGGAGAAGATCGGCCTCGCCGTAGGGCACCTCGGGGGGCAGCGTGGATCCGAGATCGGAGTTCGACGCATCGCCGCGCGAGGGTCCCTCGGTGCGGCGCGTGAAGAGCACCTGTCCCCACGCCTTGCGTCCGGGGCCGATCGGCTGGGCCAGATGCGCGGTCTGCACGCGATAGCCCATGATCGCACCGGCGTCCACCAACGCGATCGCCGCGAGCCCCGGGGCTTCGCCTCGGAATCCGGCGCAGTGCACCCGCCACGCCCCCTGCTGACCGTGCATCGGGCGCGGCGGCGGCGGCCGCTCGGCGCCGAGGGCCCGCGAGAGCGGCGACGGCGGCTTCGTTCGGATGATCTCGACCTGCTCGAGGATCGGTCGGCCGCTCAGCCGCCACGCGGCGCCGGGCTTCGCGGGCTCGGCGAGCCAGCTTCCCTCGATCGGCTCGCTCCCGCGGTCGAGTCCGCGCTCGATGAGCCACTCCGTCGTCGGCGAGCGCATCTCGCAGGCGACATCGACCGGCCAGGTGAGCCGCTGATTCGGGGTGAAGCCGAGGCGATCGATCTCGCCGAGGGAGCGCTCGACGAGCACCGGATCGCGCCGCGCCGGCGGTCCGTCGCGGGCGATGAGGATCGTCACCGCGTCGAGCAGGACCGCGGCGCGAAGCGCCTCACGGAGGACGACGCGGTCGTTCAGGTCCACCACGCGGATCGACACCCTGGCCACCGCATCGGCTGGTACCGCAGCGCTCGCAAGCCGCTCGAGGTCGAGATCGTCGTCACCGCCGACATCGGGAATCAGGACGACGCGAGCCCGCGACTCGCGCGACGCCTGGCGCACCGCGCCGATCCCTTCCGCCGCGAAGCGCCGCCGCTCCCAGACCTCCGCGACGACGACGCGATCCCACTCCCCGATCGGCTGCATGCCGTCGATGGCGAGCGCGGTCGTGCGGGCATCCACATCGCGCTCGGTCGGCTCGGTCACGCGCACCATCGCGTCCACCTCGACGAGCGCGTCGCGAGCCGCCTCGATCGCCGCCGCGGAACCGAGCCGCTCGCCGCGCGGCGGCACCGGCAGGCGCTCAAGCTCCGGCGGAACGGGAGCGAGCCGCGATGCGATCTGCAGTTGGGGGCGAAGCTGATGGAGAAAATGGAGGAGCTTCCGGGCGAGCGCCGAGGGACGAAGCGCTTCGCCGTCGGCGAAGACCCAGCGCTCGGGACGATCGGTCTCTCCCTCGGGCGGCGGCACATCGCGCGACCAGAGTTCGGCGAGCCGCTCGCCGCGATGGCGGGCCGACTCGACGGCCTCGAGAACATCCGCGGCGACGGCGCCGGGGCGCGGCTCCAGCAGCACCACCCGATCGCAACGGGCCATGAGACGGACGACGACCGAGTCGTCGATCGGCCGGGTGAGTCCGAGCTTCACCATCGGCACGCGGCCCATGAGCCGCATCTCTCCGAGCAGGTAGGTCGCCGCAAGAAACGCCGGCCCGACGCAGATGAGACCGAGCGGCTCGCGCTCGCCGGGACTCGGGAGGGCCACGAGCCGGTTGAGCTCGAGGCGTCTCGCCATCCGAAGCAGATCATTCGTCTCGCCGATCCGCGGACCGTGTCGCAGGCGGCGGATGATCGCCGCGGCATCCACCGCATCGACCACCCGATTCGGCTCGGCCTCGAGCGTATCGGTCGAGCGAAGGAGCGACGCATGGGCGACGACGGCGACCGCGCACTGCCCGGAGCGGGAGAGCCGGGCCGAGGCCTCGACCGCGTCGCGCAGATCTTCGAGCGAAGTCGGTTCGATGATCGGGATGCCGAGGTTCGAGAGCAGCCGCCGGGGACAGAGGGCGGGTGCGGTGTCGGGAGCGTCCTCGACGACGAGGGCGAGTGCCGCCTCGGGCAAGCGCGGCAAGGGCAGCGCGGCCTGCAGGGCGGGCACGACGAAGGGAAGCGACTCGTTCGGGATGAGGGCGACGCCACAGCGGTTGTTGCGGGAACTCCGCAGGGCGACGGAGAGGGCCCGTACGGCGTCGGAGGTCACCGCGATCTCGAGGCCGTGGCGCTGCAGCAGCCGCTGGAGGGCCTCATCCGCCGCGACGCGGGCGATTCCCTCGAAGGGAGCGCGCCTCGCCCCGGCGATCACCGCGATCGGCAGTTCGCTCTCGAGCGCACCCTTCGCCAGCGCCTCGAGCGCCGTCGCGTGGCCGAAGCCCTCCGCCCGAGCGAGAAAGGGCACGCTCGGCGAGCCGGCCTGCGTCGCTCCGCTGCCCAAGGACGACATCCGCTGCTGCGCGGGGACGGCAACCGGCGCCAAGGGTGAAGCAGCCGGCGGCGTGGAGAGCTGCCCGCTCGTGAGCCCGGGAGTATGGCCCGCTTCTGACACGGGCTCGATTGTACGGATCGCGGCCGCGGGCGACCGGCGCATTCACGCTCGTACGGCGGGATGCAGGAGAAGGTCGACCGCCTCGGCGAACCCGTCGTGATCGTGGTGTCCGACCCGAGCCCGGGCCACGGCGGTCACCCGATCGTCGGCGTTGCCCATGGCGATGCCGAAGCCGGCGTTGGCGATGAGGGCGACATCGTTGAGCCCGTCGCCGACCGCCGCGACGAGGCTGGGGTCGAGGCCCCGTTCGCGGCAGAGGACCTCGGTCATCGTCCACTTGTTGGTCGCCGGGGCGAAACACTCGAGGAGATGCGTCGCGCTGCCGGTGACCTCGGTCTCGGTCAGCGCCGGCCAGTGCTGCAGCATGACCCGATCGCGCAGCTCCGCTCGGAGGGCGTGGGCGACATGGGCGAGTTCGGCCCCGACCGCCACGGTGCCGACCCGAATCGTCGCCCCGATCGGCCGGGCTTCGGAGAGCGTGGCGAAGCGGCGCACGGCAAGCGGATGGGTCCGGAACCACCAGGCGCTCGCCGCATCGAGCGTGGCGTCGCCGACGAGGACATAGTCGGCCCCCGTCTCGTTCGGATCCTGCAGCATGTGGGCGAGGTGCCCGTGGTGCATGATGCTTGTGGCGATCGCCTCGACCAAGTCGGTATCGACGGTGCGGCGGGCGATGATGCGGCCGCTCACGCTGTCGTGGAGCACCGCGCCGCCGGCTCCGATGAAGACGCCGCGATGATCGATCGCGGTGAGCGCGGCACGGGCTTCGAGCCAGGATCGTCCCGTCGCCACGACCACCTCGACGCCAGCCTCGGTCGCCCGCCGCACCGCCGCGACATTCGCAGGCGAGACCTGGCCGCGGCGATTGAGGAGCGTTCCATCGAGATCGACGACGAGCATGCGCGGACGCGTGCGCGGAAGGCGGTCGGTGGCGGAGGGATCAGGGCGATGCGACACGCGGTTGGAGCCTGCTGGGAGGATGCGAGGGAACGCGTGAAGCGTACCGGCGGGCACCGCGTGCGCCGCTCCGCAGTGCGCGTCCGCTGCCGAACGGGTACAGTGCCGTCAGTCTGGACCTCGCGCTGGGATGGCACCAGCGCAGGCCGCCAGACGACCGCCATGCCCTCGGACGCGCCGATCACGCCCACGAGTCATGCGCTCGCCGCCGCCCTCGGTGCGGCGCTGGTCGCATCGCTCGACGGACGGCTCCGCGACCTCCACTGGTTCCGCACCGACTGGCAGCGCGGTGGAGCGGCGACGGGCCAAGGGCGCTGGTGCGAGAGCGGCGACGGCCCGGACGCGCCCGGCCGTTCGATCATCGTCAAGGTGCCGGTGAACCTCCGCGAGTATCGATGGCTCGAACGCACCGCCCGGCGGAGCGATGGGCCGGTCGCCGAGCTCATCGCATCGGGACTCTCCGTCGGTCCCTACGACTTCGCGTGGGTCATCATCGAGCGATTGCCGCACGGGCCGCTTGGGCTGTCCTGGCACGCGGATCACCTCGTGCGGATCTGCGACGCCGCAGCTCGCTTCCACCGCATCGCCGCCGAGACGCCGCTCGAGGGATCCCCTCGCGACGAGGACTGGGACCGGCTGCTGTCGAGCGCCCGCGACGCGGTGCGCGAGCCGACATTTCCGGAGCGGAACCGCTGGTCGGCGGCGCTGAAGGAGTTCTCGAAGCGCGCCGACCGCGCCGTCGATCGCTGGCGGGCGCGCCAGCCGCTCGGTTGGATCCACGGCGACCTCCATCCGGCGAACGCGATGAGCCGGGTGGCGGTCGATCACGGCCCAGCCTGCCTCATCGACCTTGCCGAAGTGCGCGTCGGCCACTGGGTCGAGGATGCCGTCTACCTCGAGCGATTGCACTGGCCGCGCCCCGAGCGGCTCGCGGTGAAGCCCCTGCGATCCCTCGCCGACGCGAGGAAGCGCGAGGGCCTTGAAACCGGCGATTACGCGCCGCTCGCCGCGATCCGTCGGGTGCTGCTCGCCGCGACCGCGCCGGCCTTCAAGGGCGAGCACAGCCCGGTCTTCCTCGGCGCGTGCCTCGCCCGCCTCGAAGAGGGACTGCGCGAGGTCCGGTGAGCGGCGGGCCGCGACCCGTGCGTCTCAACCTCAGCAGCCTCCCCCGGCGCCGAGCAGCAGGGCGAGACCAGCGGCGATCTTCGACTGGGTCGAGGTCTTCTACCAACGGGATCGATCACACCGTTCTCTCGGCTCTCTCAGCCCCGAAACGCGCGAGGCAGAACCGAGAGGATCCTCGTGTCCACCGGGTGTGGGCGAGTCCATTCCAGTCCATTCTGCGGATTCAACACAGAGGCACAGAGGACACAGAGGGCCACAGAGAAGGCGATCATCGCTGAATCAAGCAGCAATCCGCATCAAAGGGCTTTGCCGGGGATGAGAAGAGTCCGAACACGCCGGGCTGCTCGCCTTCTCGAATCGAACGGCGAAGGCCTGACTCTCGCGGTGTATCGCTTGTCTGGGCCGCTTACCTCTGCTCCATATTCGTTGTCTTCTCTGTGGCCCTCTGTGTCCTCTGTGCCTCTGTGTTGAATCTGAATAGTGCAGAAGGCTGTGTCCTCTGTGCCTCTGTGTTGAACGAACAACGCGAAGCGTGCAGAACCGTGAACGAGACGCGTCGAGCCGTTACGGACATGCGCCCCACGCGCCGATGAGCTGGGCGATGTCGGCCGCATTGACCACGCCGTCGGCGGTGAGATCCGGGGACGAGGTGCCCCAGCCGCCGAGCACGAGGGCGAGGTCACCCGATCCGACAACGCCGTCCTCGTCGAGGTCCGCCGGGCATGCGTCGGTGGGGAGAACCGCACTCCAACTCGTGCCGACCCGAATCTCGTCGGTGGTGAAACCTCCACCGTTATCGATGTTGAGCGCCGTCGGAAGGGCCGGCCCCTGATACTGCGCCGCCGGCACGGCAGGCTCCGCCGCGCCGACGGTGGGATTCACATAGAGACGCCAGGTGCTTCCGTTGCCCTGCGCGTTCTTGGTGATCTTCACCACACAGAGGTAGGTCGTGTCGGCCGCAAGCGGCACCGGCGAGTCGTCGCCGAGCCCTTCGCTGAGCCCTTCGCTGAGTTGGAGACCGAAGGTGCCCATCCCGGCGGGCACGCCCACGATCATCGCTTGCGGCCAGGTGCCGAAGAGCAGACCGCCCCAGCCGAAGGCCTCATCCGAGCGTATGAGGAACGAGACATAAAGCGTCGTGGTGCCTGCGGGCAGCGCGCCGAAGGACCGCCAATATCGGCTGATCGGATAGACGCTGTCGCTGGTCAGGGATCTGGCCGCGCCGCGGCTCGTGGCGAGCCCCGGATAGGAGAGTCCCGGTCCGTTGATGCCCGTGACGACATCACCCATGACATCGGCCCACGCCCCGTTCCACCCGGTTCCTCCCACCGAGCCGTGGAGGTCGGCGAGCGGGCCGTTACCGAATCCGTCGTAGGCGAGTGGAGCGTCCACTGCGCGGGCCGAGGTGGGAAGAGCTCCGAAGGTCACGGCGACGCCAACGAGAGCCGGACACACGAACGGGCGCATGGAGCGGTGCATGGTGCTTGTTCCTTTGGATGGCGTCCGCCCGGCCATCTCGGCTGCTCGGAGGCCATTGGACGCGTGGGTCGGGTGGAGGCCCCGCCAACAAACGAGCGCCAACCACGACGCAGTGGAGTGTCCGCCCCGCAGGAGCGCGGTGACAGCGGGGGAAATGGGACTTCCGCGCGGCGCGTGCCGGGGAAAACCCGCCCCTGCCCCTTTGACGAGGTTGCCGACGAGATCCCAGCTGAGATCCCAGCTGAGATCCCAGACGAGATCCCAGACGAGATCCCCGATTAAGTGTCCTGCACGAGGCCGAGCGAGACGGCGAGGCGCACGAGGTCGGCGCGATCCTTCAACCCAAGCTTGCGCATGAGTCGGGAGCGATAGGACTCGATGGTCTTCACGCTGAGGCCAACCTCGTCGGCGATCTGCTGATTCGTGTAGCCGCGGGCCACGGCCGCAAGCACCTCTCGCTCGCGCTCACTGAGCGCATCGACCGGCGCGGCGTGGGTACCGCCGCGCCCCCCGCCACTCTCGTTGCCGATCGCGTTGCCACCACCGCTGCCGGCCCCAAGGATCGACTCAAGCGTCGCTGCATCGCCCACATCGAGGAACATCCGCCCGCGGGCGACGGCCCTGATCGCGGCGATGAGTTCCGTATCGGCGGCGGACTTGCTGACGAAGCCGCGTGCTCCCAGGGCGAGGGCACTGCGCACATACGCTGGGTCGTCGTGCATCGTCACCACGACGATGCGGGCGTCCGGTGCCGCCAAACGCATGCGCTCGATCGCACCGACGCCCGACGCTCCCGGCATCGAGAGATCGAGCGTGATGATGGATGGGTGCAGGCGTCGCGCGGCGTCGACCGCTTCGGCCATCCAGCCCGCCTCACCGACGACGGTCAGATCCTCGTGCGAGGAAAGCAGCAGGCGCAGTCCCTTGCGGACCATGGCGTGGTCATCGACGATGAGAATCGTGGTCTTGCTCATCGATCCTCCCCGGCCGAAACGAGGGGGAGATGGGCGATGACGCGGACACCGCGCCCACGGGCGGACTCGACGCTGCATCGACCGCCGACGAGGAGCGCACGCTCGCGCATGCCCTGCAGCCCGAGTCCGGCGGATCCCCTGCCGCCTGTTGGATGAAGGCCGATCCCATCGTCGACGACTTCGATGATGAGCGAGTCGGCGCTCGTGCGGAGCGAGACCGCGAGCCGCCGGGCCTGTGCGTGGCGGAGCGCGTTGGTCAGGGCCTCCTGCACGATGCGATAGGCCGCCAGCGCGATCGGCGGCGGCGGCTCGGCGTTCACGGCCAGCGTGCGGTCGACAACCACGCCGCCGGCCGAGCTGACATCGTCGCAGAGGCGTTCGACCGCCGCGGCCAGTCCCAGATCGTTCAGGAGCGCGGGCGCGAGCCCTCGAGCGAGACGCCTGGTCGCGACGATCGCCTCCGCAGCCATTCGAGCGACATCCTCCGCCGCCGAGCGAGCGGCAGCGAGATCCGTCGCCTGCGCTGCATAGCGAGCCGCGAGCAACATCGCGGTCTGGGCCTGTCCAAGCTCGTCATGCAGCTCGCGGGCGATTCGGGCGCGCTCCTCCTCCTGGGTCTGGAGGGTCCGGGCGAGGACATCACCGCGCATCGCAGCAGCGGCGCGGAGCGGCCGAACCACAAGCAGCCACAGAATCGGACTGAGTAGCAGCACGAGCACAAGCGAGTCGGCGAGCGAGACGGTCCATCGATTGGTGGATCCGATCCCGCTGCCCTCGACCACAAGCATGATCGCCAGCTCGACCGCGAAGACCACCGCCAGGACGATGGCGAACACGCGGCCCGCCGATTGGAGTTCGATGCGCGTCATGCCGATCGCAGCGCAGGATACCGCTCGCTCGTGTCGACCGGGCGTGGGTAGGACCATCCGCCAGAGAACCACAGAGGCACAGAGGGCACAGAGGCAGCACAGAGAAGCCAACAGAAAGAGGGATTTTGTCGGGCAAACTCGTAGGGGCAGACTGACTTGACCTGGGCCGGAACATCTCCATGCGCCCAGCGCTTGCGCTCCTCAAGTCCCTCTGGCGCCACCATGTCGCCGTCAATGCGAGCACGACCCGTCGTCTCCTTCGCCTTCTCTGTGCATCCTCTGTGCCCGCTGTGCCTCGGTGGTTCTCTGGCCGAAGCGTGCAGAATCCTGTGCCCTCGGCACCCCTGTGGTGGATGGACGACGCGAAGAGCGCCGGAAGCTCGTTGTTCTCGCGGAGGTCCCTCGTCGACCATCGCGGTTGAGCGCGCCGACGGGGGCCTTGTGCCACACGCGGTCCGCGGCGGTCCTTCGAGCCGGAGGGGATGAGGCGCGTGCGGCGTCGGGGAAAGGGGGGCCGCTGGTACCGGGGCAACGCGGCGACGGGGCGAGTGGGCACGGGGCGACTGGGCACGGGGCGACTGGGCGGTTGGGCAGGCGGGCAACTGGGGCGATAATCGAGGCGGCGTCGCCTCGCCCTCTGGGGCCCGCGGGTCGGTCCGACCAGCCGTGTGGGCGACTGGCGGGCGAGGCCGCCTCCTGCCATACTGCCCGACTCGCTTCGCTGGGGCGGTGACCACTGGGGTCCCGCTCCTCACCGAAGGCTCCTCTGGCCCGCGCCGTCGGACGCTTCCCCTGCCCCTTGTCTGGGCGCGGGCGAGGCCGTCAACGGGGGGCCCATCAGCCCGAAGGACAACGACCCATGGCTCGTCCCATCGATCTTCTTCTGCTCCGCACCATCGAGAACCTCGGCATCGTCGGCGATGTCGTCAGCGTGAAGGCTGGCTACGCCCGCAACTACCTGCTCCCCCACGCTCTCGCGGAGCACCCGACGCCGGAGAAGATCGAGTCGCTCAAGGACGCCCGCGCGAAGGCTCAGGCCGAGCTCGCCGCCCTCCGCAAGCGCCGCGAAGAGACGATCGCGAAGCTCGCCGATCACAAGATCACCCTCGTGCGTTCCTGCAACGACCAGGGCCTCCTCTACGGCTCGATCACCCAGCGCGACATCGCCGACGCTCTCGTCGCCGAGGGCTTCGCGGTTGACATGCGGGCCGTGCGTCTCGCGCAGCCCTTCCGCCGCATCGGCAGCTACGGCTGCCTCATCCAGTTCGAGCGCGAGCTCAAGGCTGACATCACGGTCGATGTCAAGCCCGATCGCGTGCTTGAGTCCATGATGGAGGCGCAGCGCGCCGCCGAGGCCGCTGAGGCCGAGGGTTCGGACGACGAAGGCACCGAGACCGCCGCGGCTGATGAGAAGCCCGAAGGCGGCAAGGCCGGCAAGGGCGCCAAGGGCGACAGCAAGTCCGAAGGCAAGCCCGGCAAGGGCGCGAAGGCGAAGGCCTAAGAGCGCGGCCAGATCCGGAGCCGGTTCACAGGCTGGTTCACAAGCTGGTTTCCAAGCTGGTTCCCAAACGGGCGCCCCAACTGGCTTTCCAATTGGCTTCCCAATTGGCTCCCGCAGGTGGCCCGTACGCTCGGCAGGCGGCCGCTCACCCCGACCGCTCACCGTGCCTCCTCCGCCCGAACCGGCGCGGTGACAACCCCAACGAAACACCGACAACCCACGCCCCACGGCGTGGGTTGTCGCTTGGTGGGCGAGCCATCGCGCGGGCCCTTGCGAAGGCCGTCGCGCACGCCACTCGCACCACGCACGCGCGCCGCCCACGCCGCGCGCACGCCGCACGCACGCCGCCCACGCCGTACGCGACGATCTCACGGCCGCCGCAGCAAGCACGCGACGGCCGAGCGAGCGTCAGGCGTCGCGCGCGAACGACCCACACCGACGCGCGAGCCTGAAGCGCGACAAGGCGCGCGAGCATCGCGCAACAGCCCCCCCGGCCAGCTCGTTCACCGGCGCGTGCTTCGGCGCCTGCGTCGGCACCTGCTTTGGCGCGTTCGCCGACGCATTCGTCAGCACCTCCGCTACGGCAAATTGATGTGTCCGACGAGGACGACAATCGACATCGAGGAACAGCCGGCAACCGGACGCGCAAAGGGAATCCCCGCAGGGCAGCCTCTCGGCTGCCGCGCGGGGTCCTACGGCCGCATGCGACCATCGCGTGCGTCGCCGCAGGGGGGTGCGGGTTGAAGCGGAGTTCGATGCGACGGTGCGTGACCGTGGTCAGACGCGTCGACTCAACGCCTCCTTTCGTGGGGTGACGCCCTGTCCTGCACCGCGGCGAGGAGCGCTGCGGGCGTTCGTTGGGCGACGGGCGTTGGAGACGCGGCGGACGGAGCCGCGACCGCCCCCGCTGCTGGGTGGACTGCGGGGACCGCGTGGACTGAAGGGACTGGCGGGACTGCTCCTCGTGGGGACACCCCGAGCGTTGAGCTGCGCTCCCACGACGACTCGCGATCAGCGGCGCGAAGTCCAGCGAAGTCAATCGAGCTCGCAAAGAGCTGGGCCGACTCGAGCATGTGCCAGCCGACATGCCGGAACTGTGGAAAGCGCCCCATCGTCCCGATGAGGATGCGGACATCCTCGTCGTCGAGCACCCACTCAGCGTGATGCCCGGTGGCCTGCTCGACGCGCGAACGGCGGAACCGCTCCATCGTGAAGGCTCGCTCGCGCAGAGACCAGTGGTCGAGCCGGTCGGCGATCTCGAGCGCCTTGTTCGTGCAGACCGCCATGAGCCGATGGAACGAATGCCCCTCGAGGTGACGCATCGCGATGGCGCAGCCACTCACGGCCCACCATCCGTAGGACTCGAGCCAGTCACCGCCAGGAACACGCTCCAGATCCTCGGCCTCGCCAAGCCGATCGAGAACGATGACCTGGGCGTCCTCCGCAGCAACGAGTCCCAGAGCGACATCCGCTTCGAGAATCAACCCGTCACAGGAATGGCGAATCGCATCGAAGGGCGATGTGGTCCATCGCGGATGACGCGGCGCCGCGACCGCCCGCGCCGACGCCCCGTCGGGCGCTCCGGGTCGAGGCGCCCCCGGCACACACGCGGGCCCGGCGGACGCGATCGCGTCCGCCGCTGTGTGACGCTCCGTGCCCCGCCCCAATCCCAAAGTCGATCCCGAACCTGATCCCGAACCCGATCCCGAACCCGATCCTCCGGCCGAACCGAGCATCTGGTACTCCTCGCGAGCGCGGCGAAGATCCTCGCGAGCCCGCTCCGCGAGCACATGCAGCCGCGGAGATGCCTGCTGCTCGAGGCCGCGAAGGAGCGCGCCGCCCCGAATGAAGCAGGCGAACGCATGCACGGCGAGAACCGAGCGATCGCGCGGACCAGCCGCCCGCGAGGTGTCGCAAGCGTGGTCACCTGGTGATGGCTCATCGGGCGCCGCGCCCGCGGCAGGACGAGGTGAGGCGATCGCGAAGAGCCGCGGCCAGCGCACCTCCAGCTCGTCCCGCACGGCCCGCGCGATCGACTCACCCTCGACGATTCTCCCGAGCGTCGCATATGCATGAGCGAGGTTTGCCTGGAGCATCCAACGCACGAGCTCGTCAGCCGACTCCTCTGCCAAGCCCCGATGGGCTGCCTCGAGGGCAAGTTGGTACCGCCCCCGCCGATCCCACATCCCCACTTCGCGGTTGGCCGCGATCGCCCGTTGGGTTGGACTTGCAGCCACTCCGCGCAACGCCGCGACGAGTTCCGCGAGCTGATCGGTGCGTCCGTCGCGATGGGCCGCCAACGCGAGCATGTCGAGCTCTGCGAAGGACATCGACAGGAGGGCATCCGCTCTGACGATCTCGGGCGATCGACTCGCCGCGGCCCCCACTCCCACCGTTGCACCAGATCCCGCTCCCCGACCCGAGCCACTTCCCGAAGCCGATCCCAAACCAGCACCCGACGCCGCGCCGACAGCCGCTCTCACGCCCGACGCTGAACGCGCGCTCGACGCTCCTCTGACCGGCGAATCCGTCGTGGTCGCGTCCGTCGACGCGCTACTCCCGACCCCACTTCTGATGCTACTCCTCATGCGAGGCCCCTGCCCCGATGGTGCCTCCCCAGGCGGTGCCCCGCCTGTCTTCGATCGACCGGATGACGCCCGCCGCGCGTCCGCGTCGCCGAGCGATTCCTGGGCACAGGCGCCCTCGGCTCGACCCCATGCATCCACCGCTCCCGGAATCGTCGACTCAACCCGCAAAGGATGGCCCATCGGATCCCAGAAGGGGCCGAACGCCCGGATGACAGGCGCGGGCGGACGCTGCGACGCACTGGTGCGCGCAGCAGTCGCGGCAGACGCTCCAGCCGCTCCGTCACGCGGATCGAGTCGCGTGGATCTGGCCGCAGGCAGCTCCGCTGATGCTGCATGCGCATCGAGCGATGTCCGCCCACCCCACGGCCGGAGATCGCTGGCCCGCGGAGGGGCCGAGGCGCTCGTCGTCTCGGGTGCGCGCCGACACTCAGCGTCGAGGAGCGGTTGATGGCGCTGGGTGTCGCCCTGCTCCCCGCCCGTCCCCTGCTGCGACCTTGCTGGTGGTCCGCCTCTCCCGGAAGGCACACCCCGATCGGCGGTCAGCGTCGTCGCGGCTGGCTGCGAAGGCGCGGATGCTCGAAGCGCTCCATCGGCGGCCTGGCCACTTTCGTCGCCGTCGAGCGCGTCGACGACCTCGCGCAACTCCCAATCCAAGACCTCGGCGAGTCGACGGAGGAAGCCGAATCGAACGCCTCCGATCGGCGGTACCAAGTGTCCCGGATCGCGGCCCAATCGATCTGCCAGTTGCAGCCGCGACCATCCGCGATAGACCCGCGCCAGTTCCATGAGTCCTTCGAGCCGCTGCTGCTGTTGGGCCAGACGGCCCGCCGGCGCGGGGAGCTGCGGCGGATGCTCCGCGCCGTGGAGCTCATCGACACCCTCCGGACCAACGCGACCGAGCGCCGCCGGGCGCCAGAGCGGTTGGCCATCGCGAAGGCTTGCGCCCATCGGCGCTGCCCCGCCACTCCCCGCGTGCGAGCCTCGCCTGGATCGGCCTTCGCCGCGGCCCCCCGCAAGCAAGGTCGCCTCATGGGCAGATGGCACATCGGGCGATGCACCTGTCGCCCCAGCCCCTCGCCGCTGATCCTCCCGAGAGGACGATCGCCCCGCGCCATCGGACGACGCGAGCTCCGAGCACGCGACCGCCCGACGAGCCACCTTGAGGACATCGGATCCACCCCACGCCCACATGGCCGGCGAGAGCTCGACGAGGGTGCGCTTCGGTCCGACGAGGGTGAGCGTTCGTGGTCCACGCTTCGCTCGTGCCTTCTGCGGACCATCCGTGGCGTCGCCGTTGATCTGCTCAGTCATCGGGCCACCTCCTGCAGTGGCGGAGACAGCTCCGCTCTCCCATTCCCGTGAGGTCGCATGCGGACCACACTGGGCCGCCTCCCGGTCGATGCCCCTCCGCACCAACCGGGAGAGCGGCCAGCTCGTGTGCGACGCACCGTTCCCTTTCGCGACACCGTCTCCGGCGCGAGCGGCGGAACCGCACCGGACGCCGAAGCGCGTTGACGGCCCCGAGCCCCCTGCACCACCCGGCGCTCCTCCCGCTTCGCCCCGGCCCGCACGAGTACGCCGCGCGGCGATCCCGCGCGCTGCGGTGCGTGGTTCACCGCCTCCTGGGCGTCGTGGGGACGGGCACACGCTGGAGCTCGTGTGCATTGCGTCGCCGATCGGAGGTTGGGTTGGAGCCCCGATCGTTGAAAGCCCGATCGGGGCAACTCGCATCGGGGCAACTCCCATCGGGACGGAATCGATCGCCTCGACGCCATGCAGAACGAGGGGCATGCGGGTCCGCCGGGTGAGTCTCGCCCAGATGGGTCCGCACGCGTCGCTCCATGACCGGGGATCTCCTGGCGGCGTGGTCTCGCTCCGCCGTCTGGGGAGTTTCCCCCTCGCGATCCGGCTGTTCCGCTCGGAGTGCGCCGGGTGGTGGCAGGGTTGCTCGCTGACATGCTCGGGCGCGCGTGGACGCGGACGGATGGCTCACCGCCGTGCGCGCGGGCCACGGCGCGCCAATCCCCGACCGGATCGCGGTCCTGCGATCGCGGAGCGTCGCCTCCGGTTCTCGAGATCGTCATGCTGTCGGTCGGTCTCATGTCTGCGTTCTCCCACTCAAGGAAGATCGAGACCGGTAGCGCCATGCGCGCGACCTTCGAATTTTCTTCGATTTTGTCCCGATCGACCGACAGAAGGGGGACGCGCGTCCGAGCCGCGAGCCTCGCTCGCGCAACGACCCCCCGTGCGTTCCTGTCGGGACTACGATGCCCGCCCCAAGGCATCGAGCGGTTCCTCACGCTCGCCTCGCTTACCCACAGCCCACCGCATGTCCGCAGCCTCCCCCAGCTATCCGTCGTACGCCCCGCCCCGCGATGCCCTCAGCCGTCGCGAGCCCCTTCCTGAGACCCGATCGTCGCGCACCCACAAGTTCGCCATCGGGGCCCATGAGGGCTACCTGACGGTGGGCCTCTTCGCCGACGGTCGCCCCGGCGAGATCTTCATCAAGATGAGCAAGGAAGGCTCGACCCTCAGCGGACTCATCCAGGGCTTCTGCCGAGCCTTTAGCCTCTGTCTCCAGCACGGTCTGACCGTCGAACAGGCCGTGGAGCGCTTCCGCGGCATGCGCTTCGAACCGATGGGCTCCACCTCGAATCCCGAGATCCCGGAGTGCGCGTCGATCCTCGACTATGTCGCCCGCTACCTGCACCTCGAGTTCGTGGTGAAGGCCGCCCGCCGCTCGGCGTGACGGCTCGCGACGATCACGCGCCGGCGAGGGTCGCGACGGCCTGCATTTCGACGGCGAATCCGTGGTGGAGCGCCGCCACGGGGACGGTCGTGCGCGCCGGCCGATGATCACCGAACGCCTTCGCGTATGCCGCGTTGACCCTCGGCCAGAGTGCGACATCGGTGATGTACACGGTCATCGAGACGATGCGATCACGCCCGCTGCCCGCAGCGCGGAGGATCGCCTCGATGTTGGCCATGACGAGTTCCACCTGCCGCTCGACCGAGAGCGTCGGATCCGGCGGCCGACCGATCTCCGTCGGCAACTGACCGGCGACGAAGACGAAGCCGTTGGCGACGATCGCCTGGCTGTAGTGGCCAGCGGGAAGCGGAGCGTCGGTCGTCGTGATCGCCGTGAGGTGCGATGTCATCGCGTGCCCCCTTCCGACACGGGCGGTGCCGACGCTGTGGCTGGCACCTCGGTGAAGCGCCATGACGGCGCTCGGTCCCGCGTGAGCGGCTCGTCGGACATCAGCATGCGCACGAACTCGAAGGGGATGTTCGCCTCGCGCAGCACGGCATCGTGAAAGGCACGATTGGTCATGCCTCCCTCGAGCACCAACTCCCGATGGAGCGATCGAAGCTGCAGGCCGCCGATCATGTAGGCGACCTGATAGAGCGGCGCGTAGTCGCCCGACACGGCGCGGCGCACTTCGCCTTCGGCGTTCGCCCGCTCATGTCCCACCCGATCGACGAGATACTCGACGCACTCCTCGGCGCTCATGAGGCCGAGGTGATAGCGAATGCTGAAAACAATGCGGGCCGCGCGATGGGCACGCCAGAAGAGCGCACCGATGCGATCTTCGGGCGTCGTCTGGAACTCCTCGTCCCACATCAGCATCTCCCAGTGAAGCGCCCAGCCCTCGATCCAGAAGGGCGTGCGGAAGGGCACGCGGTACACCCGCTCGCGGGCCTCGATGAACTGCTGCAGGTGATGACCGGGAATGAGCTCGTGGAAGACCGTGGCCCGGGCGAAGTGCCGGTTGTTGCCGCGGAGCGTCATGAGCTTCTGGTCGTGGCTCATGTCGTCGGTCGGAAACGCGACGCTGATGACCTCGCCGCCGGTGAAGAAGGGCGTCACGCGCTGCCGCGCGGGCGACATCATCTCCATGCGCCAGGTCTCCTCGGCGAGCGCGGGGACGGTGATGAGATCGCGCTCGCGGAGGAAGGCGACGGCCTCGTCGGCCATCGCGCGGATGAGCGCGGGCTGCTCGCCCGGCGCGACATGGCGCGACTTCACTTCCTCCAGGGCCCGCTTCCAGTCGAATCCGAAACCCATCGCCTCGGCGTTCGTCGCGAGCTCCGCCTCGCACCACGCAAACTCGCGCTCGGCGACGGCGAGCAGCTCTTCCGGCGTGTAGGCGATCCACTCGAAGGCGAGATCGGCCAGGAGCGCCTCGCGCCCGATCGGCGTACCGACGATGACATCGGGATTCGCCGGCGTCTGCCCGACCCCCTCCTCGCGCAGGACGCGCTCGAAGCCGTCAAGCGCTCCGGTGAGGGCGGCCCAGGGCGCCTCCGTCCACCAGGTGTAGGTCGGGTCGTAGTCGCTCCGAAAGCGATGGGCGGAGAAGAGCGCGCGGCGGAGCTCCTGCAGGACGAGGAGCGCCAGTCGGCACCGCGCGGCGCTCGGCCGCGACGCGGGCTCGGCGAGCGCCGCCCGCAGCGCCCGCTCGGCATCGGCGGTCGCGACGCGCAAGGCCTCGAAACGGGCGGCGACGCGATCACCTCCCTCGCCTCCGGCGCCGAGCGGATCCTCGCGGGCCTCGATGAACGCGATCATCGACGAGGGATCGGGGAGCAGCCGCGCCGCGTCGAGCTTCGCCGTCCGGCTCAGCGCCTCGCGCCGCGCCGAACCGCGCATCTCGTTGCGAAGGAGAAGCCAGTCCACCTGGGCGTCGCGGCTGAGTCGCTCGAAGTCGATCGCGTCGAGCGATGCGCTCCATCCGTCGCGGAAGCGTGCGAGCCGCTGCGCCCGTCGCTCCGAAATCGAGATCGGGTACTTCCGGTCGAGCGATCCGAGATCGGCGACATAGCGATCGATGACCGGCGCCATGACGCTCGGCGGCCGGGCGACGATCGCGACGAGATCGGGCCGATCAGGATCGTCCGGGGGCGGGGCGACGGACGGCGCCGAACTCCCCCAGAGCAGCATGGAAAGCGACATGACCGTGCCCGCAAGCGAGAAGAGCATGCGCGGCAGTGTACGGGCGCGAGTTCGACGCTCACGCCTTCGCGTCGGGCGGAATTCGCCCCGCGGCGGCCGCGACTCCGCCCCGTCGGGCGAGCCGACGCTTCAGCACCGACAGCAGCGAACGCGGCTCGAGGAACGCGGGCGGCGGACGCAGATAGATCTCGGTGAGCCCGTCGCCGTCGGCCTGGCCGACCAGTCGCACGGTGCCCTGCACGCCCGCGAGCGCCAACTCGAGATCGCGCGGTCGCGCGGTGCGGAAGATGACATCGGCGTCGCGACGCACGACGCTTCGGATGCCCATCGCGGTCGCGAGCAGGCGCACCTCGGCGAGCTCGAGAAGCGTCTGGACGCCGGCGGGCGGTTCGCCGTAGGCGCTGGTGAGGTCCGCGACGACCTTCGCGAGCGCCTCGAGCGAATCCGCCTGTCCGATGCGCCGATAGGCCTCCATGCGTCGGCCGTCGCTCGGAATGTAGCCGCGCGGGACGGAGCCGGCGACGCCGATGTCGATCGCCGTGTCGATCGGCGAGAGGCGTCGGTCGTTCTTCAGCTCGCCGACCGCCGTCTCGAGGAGCTGGCAGTACATCTCGTATCCGACGGCGGCGATGTGGCCCGACTGCTCGGCGCCGAGGAGATTGCCGGCGCCGCGGATCTCGAGATCGCGCATCGCGATCTTGAAGCCGGCGCCGAGCATCGAATAGTCCTCGATCGCCTTCAGCCGCTTCATCGCGTCCTCGGTGATCGTGCGCTGCTCGGGGAGCAGCATGTAACAATATGCCCGGTGCTTCCACCGTCCGACGCGACCGCGGAGCTGATGCAGCTCGGCGAGACCGAACATGTGGGCGTTGTGCACGAACATCGTGTTCGCGGTGGGAATGTCGATGCCGCTCTCGATGATGGTCGTCGAGACGAGGATGTCCGCCTCGCGCCGCATGAAGGTGAGCATCACCTCCTCGAGCTCGCGCGGTCCCATCTGTCCGTGACCGACGACGATCCGGGCCTTCGGCACCAGCTCGCGGATCTGCAGGGCGATGGAATGGATGTCGTTCACGCGGTTGTGGACGAAGAAGACCTGGCCGTCGCGGGCGAGCTCCCGCTCGATCGCCTGCCGCACGCGATGCTCGTTGAAGGGCACGACTTCGGTCACGATCGCCCGCCGGTCGAGCGGCGCGGTCGTGAGGCTCGAGATGTCGCGAAGCCCGAGCATCGCCATGTGCAGCGTGCGCGGAATCGGCGTCGCGCTGAGCGTCAGCACATCGGCCGTCATGCGAAATCCGAGGAGTCGGTTCTTGTGCTCGACGCCGAAGCGCTGCTCCTCGTCGACGATCACCAGTCCGAGGTCGGCGAAGGTGACATCCTGTGAAAGAAGTCGATGCGTGCCGATGATGACATCGACCTGTCCCTTCGCGAGTCGGGCGAGCGTCTCGCGCTGTTCGGCGTCGCCCTTGAATCGCGAGAGGCTCTCGACGCGGAACGGGTAGGCGCGAAAACGGTCGCGGAAGGTCCGTTCGTGCTGCTCGGCGAGCACCGTGGTCGGCACGAGCACCGCGACCTGCTTGCCGTACTCGACCGCCTTGAAGGCCGCTCGGATCGCCACCTCGGTCTTGCCGAAGCCGACATCGCCGCAGATGAGTCGGTCCATGGGCCGCTCGCCCATCATGTCGCGCTTCGTCGCGTCGATCGCCGCGAGCTGGTCCTCGGTCTCCTCATACGGAAACTCGGCCTCGAACTCGCGCTGCCACGCCGTATCGCCGGGATAGCGGATGCCCGCCGTCGACTCCCGCGCGGCCTGCACGCGGAGCAACTCCCCCGCGAGATCGCGGACCGCCTCCTTCACCTGTTCGCGGGCGTTCTTCCAACGCTTGCCGCCGAGGGTCGACAGCGTCGGCCGCGCGCCGCCGGCGCCGATGTACTTCTGGACGAGCTCGATCTTCGCGGCGGGCACATGCAGCCGCGTGCCGCCGTCGAACTCGAGCGTGAGGAACTCGTCCTCGGCGCCCGCACCCTTGGGCGGTTCGCCCTTCGCGCTGGCCTTCTGATTCGGCGTGAGCTTGAGCTGGGCGAGCGTGTGGAGCCCGACGAAGCGGGCGATCCCATGGTCCCGATGGACGACATAGTCGCCGGGCTCGAAGGTGACGAAGACCTCGCGGGCCTTGCCGCCGCCGAGACCGCGGGCGCCGCGCCGCCTGGCGCCGTAGCGATGGAGCACCTCGCTCTGCGGCACGAAGGCGAGCGCTGCCGTGCCCGGGGGCGCGCCTTCGCCGCCCCAGAGAAATCCGCGATGGAGATGGGCCTCGATGATCTCCGCGCGCCCCGCCCGGGCGTGTTCGGCGAGGAGCTCACCGGTGCGCTGCACATCGCCCGGCGTCTCGCAGAAGAGCGCGATCTCGTGGCGGCTGCCGAGCGCGGCGAGATCGACGAAGGCCTCCTTCACCTCATCGGGAAAGACCGGAAGCGTCGAGACGGGCAGTTCGACCAAGCGCCCCGAGACGCTCATCGCGCTGAACTGGTTGATCTGGACGATCGCGTGCGTCGCGAGCGTGAGCGACTGGATCACGCGCGGCGGACCGAAGATTCCGCGGCTGTCGTGCACGCGCTCGAAATAGCCGCGCCCCTGCTCGACGATCTCGGCCATCTCGGCGAGCACGGTCACCGTGCGCTTCGGCAGGAGCTCCGCGAAGGGCCGCGTTCCCTGATCGGTCTGGATCGCGTCGAGCGACGCGCTGACGATCTCGGCCTGCGTCAGCGCCCGGTCGCTCGCCTGCGTGGCGAGATCGACCTCGAAGATGCGCTCGACCTCGTCGCCGAAGAAATCGAGACGGATCGGCGCGTCGGCCCCCGGAGCGAAGATGTCGACGATGCCGCCGCGCACCGCGAACTCGCCCGGACTCTCGATCGCCTCGACGCGCCGGTAGCCGCCGGCGTCGAGCCACGCGGCGAGCTCGCGCGACGCGATGCGCTGACCGACGCGAATCGTGCGGAGGACGCTCGCGAGGCGCTTCGCGTCGGGAACCCCCTGCATGAGCGCCGGCATCGGGGCGACGATCACATCGGGCAGGCGGGCGTCGTCCGAGCGATCGCCCGAGGCATGCAGCAACAGCCGGCGAGCGAGCCCGAGACGCGCGGCGACGAGCTCCAGACTCGCGGCGCTCTCCCCCGGCAGCGCCTCGATCGCGGGAAAGACCGCGACATCGAGGCCGCAGCCGGCGAGTTCCGCAGCGGCCTCGTCGGCGTCATCGATATGGGCGACGACGAGAAGGAGCGTCTCGATGGGCTCGGCGGTATCGCGCAGCCGCCGGGCGAGCGCTCCCGCGACGAGGGTCGCGCTCGATCCGTGCGCGCCGCGGGCCGTGACATCGCCGCCGCGCAGCGCTTCCTCGGCGAGTCGCTTGACCGAGGGATCGCGCTCCAGTCGCGCAAGCCACGCTGACGCGCCCTGCACCATCGCTCACGCGCCTCCGTCGCGCGTCGTCACCGTCACGAAGGGGCGAACCGCCTCGACGGTCGCCGGACCGATGCCGCGGATCCGCTGCAGGTCCTCGACCCGCGCGAAGGGACCGTGCGCCTCGCGGTCGGCGACGATCGCCGCCGCGGTGCGATCGCCGATCTCGGGCAGAAGCGAGAGCTCGGCTGCGCTCGCCTCGTTGAGGGCGATGCGCACGGTGAGAATCGGCACGCTCGATGCCGGCGCTGGCGCAGGTCGGCGGAACGCGACGGTGACGAGCGACACCGCCAGGAGGAGGACGAGACAGGCGGTGACCGAGATGCCGACGCGATCGGCCGCGGCGTCTGCGGGCGTTCGGGACTCCTGCGTGGTCGGCTGGACGGCGGATGCGCTCATGACCCTTCCTCCCGTCGGTCCTCTGGCGTCTCGTTCGCTCGCTCCGTCGGCTTCCTGTCAGGTACGCCCTCGGAGCGATTCTCCGGGCGCGGACCGAGCGGCTTGCGCAGCTTGCGTCGGATGGAGGCCAGCTTCGCGACCACCGGCTGCGGCTCGCCCGTCCGGGCGAAGAGCGCATACGCCGGCTCGCTCGGAGCGTCACCCGCAACCAGATCCGCCCACATCGCCGCCTCGACGAAGGGCTTCGAGAGGCTCACGCTCAACACGCGGCCCGCCCAACTTGCCTGGGTCTCCGGCGTCGCGGCGTCGCGCCACCAGCCGCCGCGCGGATCGCTCTGCGCGGCGGGCATGCCGAAACTCGAGAGCATCACCCGCGCTTCGCGGCCGAGGAAACGGTCGAGCATGCAGGAGACCTGGAAGAGGTCGCGAGCGACCGCGCCGCGCTGACCGAGCGCCATCCGCAGGCCGAGCGCCGTGACGCCGATGCCCTCCTGCTGGAGCAACTCCGCGTAACGCCACGGGAGCACCGGCGAGGGGCGGCGCGGGGCGTTCTCGCCGAAGAGGTCCACGAGCTCGATGAGCGTGTTCGCCCGGCGATTTCGCTGCCGCACGAGGACCACGACGCGGCGAGCGAGATCGACCATCTGCTCGACGGAGAGCTCGAGGAACTCGTTGGCGTGAAAACCGCTGCCGACATTCCAGATGCCGACCGCGGTCGCGTAGCGGGCGGCCACGCGGTCGAGATGGTCATAGGCGAGGTTGCGGAAACTCTCGTAGTCGTGCCGGTAGACGCGGGCGTGGTCGGGCAGCGCGGCCTCGCGGAGGTCGAGCAGCGGTCCCAGCATCACCGGCTTCTTGAGCGTCGCAGCCCACTGCATCGTGCGGTCGAGAGCGGTGAAGTCCGGCTTGCCGCGCTTGCTCTCGAGGTCGCGCCAATCGGCGCGGATGTGCAGGACATCGAAGTCACGGGCGAGGAGCTCGTCGGCCGCCGCCGGGAGCTTCGGCGCGCCGGCCCGAACCACGGTGCCGAGGGTCGTCGAACTCGCGGCACGCGAGCCGAAGCGGCGATGGAGGAGAATCTCCGCGTGGCTCATCGCAAGATGTTCGCTCGCGTCGATCGCCTTCTCGAGCGAACGCTGGGCGAGCCGCTCGCATTCGACCGGATCCGAGCGCAGGAGCGCGTCGGCGAAGATCGTTCGGGCCTCTTCCCAGATGCGCATCGCGCCGCGGGCGAGGCCCGGGTCCCACATCTGCCACTCCTCGCACTTCTGGATGAAGTGCTTGATGCGATGGCGGGCGAGTTCGACGAGCAGTCCGTAGGGCTCCTCCCGCGGCGGGTGGATGCAGGTCTGGAGGTGCAGGAGACCGGATCGCCCGGCGACGACCGGAAGGGCGAGCGCGGCGAAGTCATCGTCCACGAAGGTCGCGACGATCTCGACGGCGCCCTCGGCGCGGCGCCGGAACCGCACCTCGCCGCGCAGCGGGTTGTCGTCGGTGCCGACGAGGTGCGCCGCCTCGAGCGGCTCCCCCTTCCCCTCGCCGCGCGGGCGCGCGGCGTCCCCGGCGCCGGACGGAGCGGCCCCCCCTGCGACGAAGGGACCGAGCACGCTTGGCTCATGGACAAGAAAGCGGATTGTGTTCGGACCGGACGGCACGCGGGCATGCGCGGCGGAGCGGAGGTGCGCGGACGCCGCGTACACGCTCCGGTTCACCACGAAGAGCGGGCAGTGTACACCTCGCCGAAGGCCCTCCGCGCCGCCGCGGAAGGGCCTGTCGATTGCGCGCCCGCGGGGGCCGCGAGCGCCGCTTGGGCGACTGCTACAGTGCCATCATGGCCACCGAGACCTCCTCCGAACCCTCCCGCGGCGCAGCAGAGAACCGGACCACCGGCTCTCCCACCGACGCCGGTCCGGGGACCTCGCACGGGGCCATCTTCCGCACCCAGCTCGCCCTCCCCGATCGGCGCGAAGGCAAGGTGCGCGATGTCTATCGCATCCCGGCCCAACCCTCCCCCGGCAGCGACGGGTCGAACGCCCGACCGCGGCCGGATCGCCTGCTCGTCGTCGCGACGGACCGCGTCAGCGCGTTCGATGTGGTCATGCCGACTCCCGTGCCCGGGAAGGGCCGGCTGCTCACCTCGATCTCGCTCGGCTGGTTCCGCTTCCTGCGCAAGCTCGCGCTCATCGGCGACCACCTCCTGTCGACCGATGTCGCCGAAGTGCCCGGCGTGAGCGATGAGGAGCGTCGCATGCTCGAGGGCCGCATCATGATCTGCCGACGCGCGAAGGTCGTGCCGATCGAGTGCGTCGCCCGCGGATATCTCGCCGGCAGCGGATGGGCCGAATACAAGGCAAGCGGCACCGTCTGCGGCATCCCCCTGCCGAAGGGCCTGCGGCAGTGCGATCGGCTTCCCCAGCCGATCTTCACGCCGGCGACGAAGGCCGAACAGGGCCACGACGAGAACATTTCATTCGAACGGGCAAGCGAACTCGTCGGCGAACATCTCATGGCCCGGCTGCGTTCGCTGACGCTCGAGATCTACGCGGCCGCGGCGGAGTACGCCCGCTCGCGCGGCGTCATCCTCGCGGACACCAAGTTCGAGTTCGGATTCGCCCTTGACGCGAGCGGCAAGCCGACCGAGGAGCTCATGCTCATCGACGAAGTGCTGACACCCGACTCAAGCCGCTACTGGCCGAGCGAGCAGTATGAGCCCGGCCACGACCAGCCGAGCTTCGACAAGCAGTACTTGCGAAACTATCTCCTCGACCTCGTCGCGGCGAAGCAATGGGACAAGAATGCGCCCGGTCCGGCGATCCCGGACGATGTCATCGCCCACACGATCCGCCGCTACGAAGAGGCCCAATCCCGCCTGGCGATGCGGTGATCACGCGTGCGCAATTCGAGCCAGAGAACCACAGAGGCACAGAGGGCACAGAGGGTGCACAGAGGAGACGGGAAAGAGGGTTTCGTCGCCGATGAGTTCGGGAGTGCGGGCCAGCCGGTCGTTGGAATCGAGCAAGCGAACTCCTGACTCGGTTGAGAAGCCCCGACCGAAGTCAGAACCACCTGCTGCCAAGACCTTGTGCGACGAATCCCCTCGTTCCGTTGCCTTCTCTGTGCTACCTCTGTGTCCTCTGTGCCTCTGTGGTTCTCTGGAGGAACAGCGCACGGCGCGCACTGATCGCAGCCGTCAGCGCAAGCACGCTTCGACGGTGTTTCGCAGGAGCATCGCGACGGTCATCGGGCCGACGCCGCCGGGGACGGGGGTGATGTGACCGGCGACCGCGCGGACTTCGTCGTAGGCGACATCGCCGACCGTCTGCGTGCGGCCGTCGGCGCCGACGACGCGGTTGATGCCGACATCGATCACGATCGCGCCGGGCTTCACCATCGCGGCGCGGATGAGACCGGGCACACCCGCGGCGCTCACCAGCACATCGGCCGTCGAGGTGAGTGACGCGAGGTCGCGCGTGTATTTATTGCAACTCACGACCGTCGCCTCGGCGCGCATGAGAAGCACCGCGATCGGCTTGCCGACGATGTTGCTCGCGCCGACGACGACCGTGCGGGCGCCGCGCAACTGGAAGCCGGTCGCCTCGATGAGCTCGAGCGCGGCGAGCGCCGTGCACGGCACGAGACTCCGCCGGCCGTAGACGACATTGCCGATGTTCGCGGGATTGACCCCTTCGACATCCTTTTCGGGGGCGACGAGGCTCTGGATCCGCTCGGCGTCCACGCCCGCCGGAAGGGGCATGTGGATCATGAGCGCCCGGACCTCGGGGCTCGCGTTCAGCTCGGCGACGCGTCCGGCGATGGCATCGAAACTCGCCGCCGCCGGCAGTCGGTGGAGGATGTAGTCAACCCCGATCGCCCGGCAGCTTCGCCCCTGATTCTCCGCGTAGATCGCCGCGGAGCCGTCGTCGCCGACGAGAACCGCGTCGAGTCGAGCGACGCGCCCGGCCAGCGTCGCCACGCGGACCCGCTCGGCAAGCCCCTCACGAAGCTGCTCGGACAGTCGGCGGCCATCGAGGACCGCCGCGAGCCGTTGGCCGCTCGGCCCTTCTGCCCCACCCCCGAGCGCACCCGAGCCGCTGAGGCTTGGGGAGGGGCGGTCGGTCGACGGTGGCGGATGCATCGGCCGGAGGATACCCGCTCAACGCGGGGGGGACCCACAGGTATGCTCTCCCTGCACACACCAACGGGAACGGACCGCTCCGGTCGTCTGCCGGGGCGCGGACGCTCCCACGCGAGCATCCCATGCGCTTCGCCCTCCCATCGCTTCTCGCCGCCTCTCTCCTCGCCACCAGCACCGCGCTCGCCCAAGCTGGAACCCAGCAAGGCGGAGCTCCCGCCGGGGTCAAGCCCGCCGCGCCCGCGCAGGACGGCGCGAAGGCGAAGCCAGAAGCCAAGCCGGCCGTGAAGCCGCTCTCGATCGGTGACGCGGCGCCCGCGCTCGAGATCGAGCACTTCGTGAAGGGCGAGCCCTTCAAGGGCTTCGAGGCGGGGAAGATCACCGTCGTCGAGTTCTGGGCCACTTGGTGCGGTCCCTGCAAGGCCGCGTTCCCGCACATCAGCGAACTGCAGGAGCGCTACAAGGACTACGGCGTCACCGTCGTCGGCATCTCCGACGAGAAGCTCGAGAAGGTCAAGCCCTTCGTCGAGAGCCCGGAGTGGAACGAGAAGATGCGCTACACCGTCGCGACCGATCCCGATCGCAGCGTCTACTCCTCCTACATGACCGCCGCCGGACAGAACGGCATCCCGACGGCCTTCGTCGTCGGCAAGAAGGGCACGGTCGAGTGGATCGGCCATCCGATGAACCTCGACGGCGTCCTCGAGGATGTCGTCAAGGACCGCTGGGACGCCGCCGCCGCGAAGACGAAGTTCGAGGAGGATCGCGCCGCCGAGCAGGAGATGCGAAAGAACAGCATGAAGCTCCGCGAGGCCCAGGCCGCGGGCAATTGGGATGAGGTGATCAAGATCCTCGACGGCATGATCGAGAAGTCGCCGAACAACGATCGGCTCCTCATGCAGAAGATGCAAATCTGCCTCGCGTCCGGCAATCGTCCGGCCGAAGGCTACGCAATCGCCCGTCGCCTGTTCGAGCGCGGCGCGACGAACGCGACCATGCTCAACCAGATCGCGTGGACGATCGTCGATCCGGCCGCTCCCGTGAAGGAGCGTGACACCGCGTTCGCGACCCAGGTCGCCGAGAAGGCCGTCGAGATCACCGGCGGCAAGGACGGCGCGGTCCTCGACACCCTCGCCCGCTGCTACTGGCTCGCCGGCGACAAGGCCAAGGCGATCGAAACGCAGAAGAAGGCCGTCGAAGCCGGCGGCCCGATGAAGGCCGAACTCGAGAAGACGCTCGCGGAGTACGAGTCGGCGAAGTGAGCCTGCTGCGTGCGCGCTGGCGGTGACTCGCCAGAGAACCACAGAGGCACAGAGGGCACAGAGGCAGCACAGAGGAGACAGTGAGAGGGTTGCGGATTCGATGCTCGTATCCGCAACCGCAGCGTGAAAGTGCTTCCCAGTTGTCTGGTTTTCGAAGGGCTGCGCAACCATGACTGGTCGCGCAGCCCTTCTCTCTTTGACTTCTCTGTGCTCCCTCTGTGCCCTCTGTGCCTCTGTGGTTCTCTGGATGAAGAGCGCAGAGAACTGAGGCGAACGAACAGCCGCTACAGCACCTCGACCTCGTGACCGGCTGCGCTGGAGCGTTCGATCGCGTCGATGAGGGCCTGGACCGCGCGGCCGTCGGCTGCGCTGGCGTGGGGCTTCACGCCGCGGGTGATCGCCTGGATGAACTGCGCGTACTGCGCGTCCCAGGCCCGTTGGGTCGGGTCACCCGGCTCGATCAGCGGCTTCACATCGACGAGGCGACCATCCTCCTCCGTCGCGAGCGTCAACTCCGAGCCGAAGATCTGGAAGGCCACGCCGCCCCTGTCGCCAAAGAGGAAGATGCCGTCCTTCAGTGCGCCATCCGGCTGGTTCATCGCCCAGGTGACATTCACCTCGATGCTGAGCCCGCCTTCGCAGCGGATGAGGGCGGTGGCGTGGTCCTCGACATCGAAGGTTCCGTCGAGCCGCGGCGGACCGGCCCACATGTCGATGAAGCGATACTCCGAGATCGGCCGCCCGAAGGACGCGTAGCAGGCACCGCTGGCCCGAAGCGCCTTCGGCGATCCGGTGAGGTAGCGGACGAGATCGATGACATGGACGCCGAGATCGATGAGCGGTCCGCCGCCTGAGAGCGCCCGGGTGGTGAACCAGCCGCCGAGGCCAGGAATCCCCCGCCGACGGTAGACGCTGCACTTCGCGTGATAGACCTTGCCGAGTCGGCCAGCGTCGACGAATCGCTTCGCGGCGATCGCCGTCGGTGTGCCGCGGCAGACGAAGCCGATCTGGAGCATCGTCCCGGCCCGATCGGCTGCGTCCTTGATCCGGTCGCATTCCTCAAGCGTCATCGCCATCGGCTTCTCGAGCAGCACATGCTTCCCTCGCTCAAGGGCCTTGATCGCACACTCGGCGTGGGCGACATTCGGAACAGCGATCGCGACCGCGTCCACATCGGGCATCGCGAGCAGATCGTCGAGGCTTGCGGCGGCCATGCCGCCGACCCGCGCGGTGAGCGCCTGGGCCCGCGAGGCGTGCAGATCCCACGCCCCGACGACCCGCACGCCGGCGCGGGCTGCGGCGTCGGCGTGCACATTGCCGATGGCTCCGGCGCCGACGATCCCGAGGCCGAAGCCAGCATGTGCCTGACCCCGTCCCCGCCCACTTCCCTGCGTCACTCGATGATCGCTCATGCCTTCACCATACGGCAGCGGTCGAGCCCCTACAATCGGTGGTTCGTGTCGGGAAGGTTCCCGACCGGTTGCGTTCGTCACCCTCATCGCTCATGCACGCCCCCTCCTCGCCGCGCCATGTCGTCATCGTCGGCGCCGGCATCGTCGGACTCTCGACCGCCTGGTTCCTCTTGCGACGAGGCATGCGCGTCACGGTGCTCGATCGGGAGGCGATCGGCGAGAGCGCCAGTTGCGGCAACGCCGGCCTGCTCTCGATCGGCCACTATCCGCTGACGCGTCCGGGCGTCTCATGGCGCGGACTCAAGTGGATGTTCGACGCGACGAGCCCGCTCTACATCAAGCCGCGGCCCGACTGGTCGCTTCTCTCCTGGCTCTGGAGCTTCCATCGCCACTGCAACCAGCGCCATCTCGATCGCTGCATGGCCGTGCTGTGCGACATGGGCTTCAAGACGCTCGCAATCTACGAAGAGATGATTCGCGAGGAATCGATCGACTGCGACTACGCCCGGGACGGCTGGCTCGATGTCGTCTTGCGCCCGGAGAACATGGATGCGGCGGAGGCGGAAGCCGCGAGCCTCACGCGATACGGCTACGCGTATCGGCGGCTGACCGGCGACGAGCTGCGGGCCCGCGACCCGATCTTCCGTCCGGAGGTCGCCGGCGCGATCCACTACACCGACTCCGCGCACGCCCATCCGGCGGATTTCCTCGTCGGGCTCGCCCGGGCGTGCCGGACGCGCGGCGCCGAGATCCGGACCGATGCACTCGTCACCGGATTTCTCTCCTCCGCACAGGGCACCGTCGCCGGCGTGCGGCTCGCGAACGGCGAAGCGATCGAAGCTGACCGCGTGGTCATCGCCGCGGGCGTCTGGACCGATGGGCTCTCGCGCGAACTCGGCGTGCGCGTGCCGATGATGGGCGCCCGCGGCTATCACATCCAGCTTCGCAACCTTCCCGTGCTTCCGACGACCGGGATGGTCCTTCATGAGACATTCGTCGCGGTGACGCCGATGCGCGACGAGCTCAGGCTCGCCGGCACCCTCGAGATCGATCGACTCGATCAGCCGTGGCGACGCGAGCGACTTGAGAAGCTCCCCCGCGGCGCGCTTGCGTACCTGCACGGCATCGACAAGGCGAAGCGCGTGACCGAGTGGGCCGGCTATCGCCCCTGCACGAGCGACGGCATGCCGGTCCTCGGATTCAGCCGACGCGCCCCCAATGTGCTCCTCGCCGGAGGCCACGCGATGATGGGCATGACCCTCGGCCCCGTCACCGGCAAGGCCGCGGCCGAACTGCTCGTCGGCGAGAAGCCATGTTTCGATATCTCGATGCTGGCTGCGGACAGGTGGTGATGATGCGACGCGCTCGTCCGGTGACCGGGCGCGTCGTCGTCGCGTCGGTCACCGCGGGCTCCATGCTCCGAGGACGGCTCCGAGGTCGTAGGCATCCACGAAACCATCACCGTTGACATCGGCACGCCGGACTGAGAGGGCATCGACCGAGCCCCACTCCTCGAAGATGTAGCCGAGGTCCAGTTCGTTGACTCTGCAGTCCACGTTGACATCCTCCGCTGTGGTCTGCGGGCGAAGGATCACGCCGATGAACTTGCCTCTGTTCGTCGCCTCGCAAAAGAGCATGCCGTTGTTGAGCGGCTTGAGCCCCCAGTTGAGCTTGAACCCTTCTGGCAGCGTCGTCAGCGTGCGAAGATCCGTGAATTGGCCGTTCTGCCAAATGAAGGGATATGAGAGACCAGCGACCCCGCCGAAAACACCGGTCCGACCGATGATTTGACCGAGCTCGTTCATGCCCGCGCCGGTCGTGTACTCGGCACCCTCGTTCGGTCCGATCGGCGTGAGCCTCGAGCCGTCCCAGTAAAAAGTCCGCGTCGGATTTCCGATGAGATCCGGCTCATACTTAGTCACGAGCACGCATGCTCGCCTGTGCCTGTCAAGCGCGACGATGCGCTCGAGCCCATACTGCGGCGAGGGAAGCAGGTCGATCACCTGAACCTCGCCGTCGGGGTGCCAGAGCACCGAAAAGTACTCGGTCGGCACCGGAGTCGGAACTCCCATGCCGCCGCCGACCCAGCCGGAGGGATGGGCGGATGTGAACAATGCGAAGGTGCTCGACGCGAGCGGCTCGGGAAATGCCAAAAAGCCACCATCCCGCCAGTAGAACGGTCGGGGATAATCCTGCGCAATGCTGTTCTGGATGTATCCGACCGTTGAGCCGTCGGAGAGCAGCCCGAAGATCGCGTAGCTCTTGGTCGAGTCGCCAGCCGAGAGGAGTTGGACGCCGCCGCCTCGTTCAGCCGATGGCCAAAGCACAACCTCAAGGAAGAGGGTGGGCTGCCCGGGCAAATCCACTCCCCCAACGATGTTGCCTTCCGCGTCGATCCGCGTCGCCTCCCACGCGGCAGCGCCGATCGGCGGCGCAGGAAGCGTGATGTAACCTTCCTCGCTCGACCAGCGGAACGCACTCTGCAAGAGCGACCCACCTTGTAGGCGACGCGAGCCGACGATGACGCCCGACTCATTCATGTCCGTTGCCGTGACGACTTGATAACCAGCAGGCCACGGCATGACCTCTGCCTCGTACATGCACTGCGCGTGAGTGAGGTGCACGCAAGAGCCGAGCACGGCCATGACGGTCAAACCCGAGAGCGGGCGCTGGACGGACCAGATTGATGGCGTCGGAAGCGGCATGGTTCGCTTCATTGCACCGCACAGCGGATGGGCGACGCAACGGAAATCTCAAATAATCACCGAGGCGAGCATCGGGGGATGCTCGCCTCGGCGTTGATGGATGGGGGTTGTTCCGACGAATGAACGGGTGATCGCCCGGAGAGCTCGGACGGGGAGCTCGGCCGCTCGACGATCAGTTCTCGTCCATGTCCTTCTCGCGATGCTGCATCTGGGCCTTCAGACGGGCGAGGATGCTGGAGTGCATCTGGCTGACGCGGCTCTCGGAGAGGTCGAGGGTCGTGCCGATCTCCTTCATGGTCATTTCCTCGTAGTAGTAGAGGATGACGATGAGGCGCTCGGCGCGGCTGAGCCCCTTGGTGATGAGCGTCTGCAGGTCCTGACGCTGGATCTGCTGGACCGGGCTCTCCTGCTTGGCGTCGCGGATCACATCGATCTCGCGGACATCCTTGCTCGAGTCGGTCTCGAACCACTTGCGGTTGAGGCTGACGATGCCGACGGGCCGGGAGTCCTTCTGGAGCTTCTCGAACTCCGGCTTCGCGACCTTCATCCGATCGGCGATCTCGGCGTCGGTCGCCTTGCGGCCCGTCTCCATCTCGATCTGCTTGCGGACCTTCTCGACCTTCGCGGTGCGCGAGCGGACCAGGCGCGGCACCCAGTCCATCGCCCGGAGCTCGTCGAAGATCGCGCCGCGGATGCGCTGCGTGCAGTAGGTCTCGAACTTCACGCCACGGTCGGGATCGAAGGCGTCGATCGCGTCCATCAGTCCGAAGAGGCCGGCGGACATGAGGTCATCGACCTCGACCTCGCTCGGCAGCTTCATGTGCATGCGCTCGGCGGTGAAGCGAACGAGCTCGAGATACTTCTCGATCAGGAAGTTGCGGAGTTCCTTGCTCGGCTCGCGGCCGTACTCGCGCCACAGCTCGTCGATCGGACGCTCGTGGAACGCGAGCGACTCGGCCCGCTTCGTCTTGCGGCCCGCAGCGGCGACGGCGCTCGCGAGCGTCGTGCCGCCAGTGGCGCGACCGACGCCGCGGCCCTGCTGCAGCGTCTGGAGCGTCGGCTTGCCGTTCTCGGCGGTCACCACGGTCGCCTCGACGGGCTGGCCGCCAGGCAGGTTGGCGATGAGTTCGGCCGGCGCGGGCTTCGATGCCGCTGTCGCCTTCGGAGATTGCTTCGCGGGCGACTTCGTCGGCGCCTTCGTGGACGATGCGGCGACGGGCTTCAACGCCTTCGTCGTTCGCTGCGACTTCACCGCCTTCGACGACTTCGACGGCACCGCAACGGCGGCCGATGCCGCCTTCGCGCCGCTCGATCGCGCGCCATCGGTCACATTGACCGTCTGCTTGCCCGCTGACTTGCCCGCCGCGCGCGCTCCTGGCGCTCGCATGGTGCTTCTCGACATCGGTCCGCTCCTTGACCAGTTGCCCCGATGACGAATGGCTCGGCGAGTTGCGGCTCGCATGACCAACGACATCGAGTGTCGAATCCGCAAGCGACGCCCCGTCGTGTGTCGATCACACGCCGGTGTGAGACCTCCGATTGGTCCCACATCACTTGCATGAGGTTGTGTTTCCGGTCCGCCCGAAGCGAGCGGTCCGGCTGATTGCGTCCCTCGGCCGAGTCCTTGGCGAGGAACAATCGGAGTATAACGACAAGCGACCTGAGGCGGCGGTCCTTTTATCGGGTCTGTCAGAAATCTGAACGAGACTCGAAAGGAGAGACGGTCGGACGCGCGACGCCGCGCGTTCCCCCGAATCCTCCACCGCACTTCCACAGTGACGAGCACGCGGCGCGCCTCGCGTGCGCCGGGGCGCTTTCCCCAGACGCGAGACGGACGCCGCGCGAACGCGCACCGCGGAGACTTGTACTCACGACAGAGCCCGCGCGATTCGGGGCGCGACCGAAAGATCGCACTTCGACGACGCCTCGCGCTGTCCAAGCGCCCCAATCGGTCCAGACCGAACGGTCTGTTGCCAGGGAGCGCACTCGTGTGCCCCATTCGAGCGCCGACCACAACCCGTCGTGGATGCGCGGTCCTCGACCCCTACGGACCGGATCAGGCCGCCTGCGCCGTTGGGTTCGGCGCGGTACCGGTGCGCGCCTTCGCTCCCGGCGTTGGCTGAGCCGTCGGCGCGGATACGGTCGCTGCGCCCGGCGCCTGATGCGATGGGGTATGCGCCGCATGGAAGGCGGCCTCGAGTGCGGACTCCTCCTCGGCGATGCGCTCGTCGGCGCGAGCGTCGATTCTGCGCGACGCGACGCGCACGAGATGCTCGAGGACAAGGCCGACCGCGTAGCCGGCGACGCTCGCCGCAAGAAGGGCGATCAGGGCGCGGGTGATGATCGCATCGGCCGGATTGCCTGCGGAAAGCCCCACCGCGATCGCCAGGGCAAAGGCGACGAGGGCAAAGGAACCAGCGACCAGTCTGGCAACCTGAAGCGGCACGAGAGAACTCCGTTCAGCGGGCATCGCACAGGGCATGCCACCGCGACGCTATCGTCGGCCGAGCCAGCCCACGAGCCTCGACAAAAATCCGGAGCGGGCCGACTGAAACGCCCGCGGATCGACGCCGAGCGGCTCGCCTCGCGCATCGACGCCCATCTCGCCCGGCCGGCTGTCACCGAGCCGACCATCGCCAGGTCGACCGGAGGTGGCCGGGGACTCGTCACGGAAGATGTCCGACGCGAGAAGGCCGCGGGCGATGGCGCGGATCGCGCGGGAGGCGGGCGCGTCAGGCTCGGAGAGGACCACCGGTTCGCGACGCTTGACGCAGGCACGCACCGCCGGGTCGAAGGGCACGATGCCGGCGAGCTCCAGCGGCGTGTCGAGGAAGGTGCGGCTCACGCGGTCGATCCGGCGGAAGACCTCTTCGCCCTCCTCCCGGTCAGAGGCCATGTTCACGATGAGGCGAATGCGCGGCGAGCGCACCTTCGCGACGATCGTCTTGACCGCGCCATATGCGTCGGTGATCGAGGTCGGCTCGGGAGTCACCGCGACAAGCACGGCGTGGGCGGCCGCGGCGAAAGCGATCGAGTTCGAGGCGATGCCCGCTGCGGTGTCGATCATGAGGACATCGGTGTGCCGCTCGAGCGACGCAAGTTGGGCAAGGAGGCGACGACGCCCCTCGGTGCCGAGGTTCGCGATGCTCGCGACGCCGCTCGCGCCGGGCACGAGCCGGAAACCGCCGGGCGCGAGGACCATGACCTCTTCGATCGAGCGACCGTGGAGGAGGACATCCTCAAGCGTCGCCCGCGGTGAGAGCCCGCAGAGGACATCGGCGTTCGCCATGCCGAGATCGGCGTCGAGCAGCGAAACCCGCCGCTCATGGGCCATCGCGATCGACAGATTGACGGCGAGGTTCGTCTTGCCGACGCCGCCCTTGCCGCTGGTGATGGCGATCGCCCGGGCGAGTCGCACGCGCGCTGCCTTCGCGGGGCGGCGATCGGGAACGGTCTCGACCGGGCGCTGGCCGATCGGTCCGACGCTGATCGACGCGTTCCCGTGCGCCCCGCGCGAGGCGGCGAGCCCAGCGCCGGCCGGTGACGAAAGCGGTCCCGCCTCTCCCGCCCCACGCATGATGCGCCGAAGCGCCGCGGCCTGATCGTGGCCGCCCGGCCCCTGCGACGCGAGTGCGTGCGAGGCGAGATGATGGCTCGAGGGCGCTACGGACTCGGCCAGCGTCGAGCCGCCGCGCCCCGCTCCGACGATCGGACTCCCCTCCGACGGTCCATCCCCCGCTCCCCTCATGGACGCACGACTGCTCATGCCGAAATCGATCCTCCCCCACCGCTCAAGACGAGCTCGGCGAGTCGCGAGGGGCGAGCGGACTCGAGATGCTGCGGCACCTCTTGGCCGGTGGTGACATAGCTGACGCCGCGGCCAATCTGCCGCAGGACCCGCACGACGGCGCCGAGTCCGGCCGCCTCGTCGAGCTTGGTGAGGACGACGCGCTGGACGCCGACGGCGGCGAAGGCCTGCGCCTCGCGGAGAAGCACCTTCTCACTCGCGACACTCGCGAGCACGAGATGGGTCTCATGCGGCTCCGCGGCCTTCACCATCGCGGCGAGTTCACCGATGCGATCGGCATCGTTCTGGCTGCGTCCGGCCGTATCGATCAGGATGACATCGAGATCATTCAGCCGCTGCCGGGCCTGACGCATCTGTCCCGGCGAGAGCACCACCTCCAGCGGCAGCCCGATGATCTCCGCGTAGGTGCGAAGCTGATCGACCGCCGCGATGCGATAGGTGTCGCAGGTGATGAGGCCGACCCGGGCGCCGTATCGCAGCTTGAGCGACGCCGCGATCTTCGCGACGGTCGTGGTCTTGCCGACACCCGTCGGACCGACGAAGGCGACGCAGAGGGCGCGGCCGTCGCGACGCCAGCCCTGCGCGCCGGGCACGGGCTCGAGCCCACCGCCGGCCGGCAGGAGCGCCGCGATGCGCTGCATCGCAGCGCTGCGCACGGCGTGATCGCTCGCGAGTTCCTCGGCCGTCAGCGAGGCGTGGATGTCGGTGATGATCGCGTCGGCGAGCTCATCGCCGATCTCCTGGGCCATGAGATTCGCGTAGAGCGACTCGAGGCGCTCCGGCCGCGCCGGCTGCTTCGCGAGTCGGGTCGCGTGCTGCGGACGGCGGAGGACCTCATCGACGAGCCGATTCATGTCAACGAGGTCGATCGGCTCGACCCCGGCGCGGGCCAGGGACGCGGCCGCGGCGGGCGTGATCCGCGCCTCCGCAGGACTCGCGGCGGGAGGCGCGGGCGGGGTAGTCGGCGAAGCGCTCGCCGGTCGCGCCGGCGCTGCCGCGAAGCGCGGCGCCGCGACGCTTTCGACCGGCGGCACCGCGACGCGCTGGGCGATGGCGAATCGTTCGGGTTGGGGGGCCGCGGTGGTCGCGCTCGCCTGTCGCTC
>CAYNCG010000034.1:0-46376 GCA_964395845.1 uncultured Isosphaeraceae bacterium
GTTCATCGGACAGACGGTGCCGATCGCTTGAGCGTAAGGGGCGCTGTAGTGCTAGGATGTCCTCGCCGACGCGGACACCCGGGCCTCGCTGCAGGCCACCGGCGCGAGCGCCGGTTTCGAGAAGGGCAAGGGCTTCTTCATCCAGAGCGAGGACGGAAACTACCTGCTGCGCGTGCAGGCCCACTATCAGTTCCGCTTCGTCTGGAACGAGCAGGACAACAGCCCGACCGACGACGATCGCTACGGATTCGAGAACCGCCGCACGAAGCTCTGGTTCCGCGGGCACATCATCGATCCGAGCTGGACCTACGACATCGAGCTCTCCTCGAGCCGTTCGTCGGGCACCTTCTCCGAGGGCGAAAATCTCTTCGTCCAGAAGGACTTCGGAAGCGGCTTCAAGGTCCGATTCGGCCAGTTCAAGCCGTGGTTCCTCCGCGAGGAAATGGTCCCCGCGACGCAGCTTCTCGCGGTCGAGCGATCGAATGTCAACAGCCGCTACACCGTCGGCGTCACCCAGGGCATCGAGGCGATGTTCACGAGCGGCATGTTCCGCGCCTCGGCGTCGATCATCGACGGCTTCAAGGCTTCGGGCAACCTGAACGGCGGCAACGCCAACTGGAACGCGGAGGACAGCGAGTTCGCCGCGACCGCTCGCGTCGAGTTCCTGCCCATGGGCGAGTGGAAGGATGCGGTGAACGACAACGGATTCCGCGGCACCGCCAACACGCTGCTCATCGGCGCTGGCCTTGCCTACGCCAAGGGCGAGTATGGAACCGGCGTGAACGGCGCGCCGCCCGATTTCAACAATAACGAAACCGACGACCTCCGCCTCACCGCGGATGCGATGTTCAAGACGGGCGGCTTCAGCGTGGCCGGCGGCGTCATCTATCGCATGATCGAGACCGACAGCACCGCTCCGGCCCCGATCGACCGCGACGAGCTCGCGTTCGTCGCCCGCGCGGGCTTCTTCCTGACCGATGACATCGAGCTCTACGGCCTCTACGAGTGGGGCGATCTCGATGTCGTCAACACCGACGACCTCAGCACGCTCACCGTCGGCGTGACCAAGTACTTCGACCGCCACTGGCTGAAGTGGTCGACCGACATCGGCTTCGGATTCAATACGGTCACATCGGACTGGGCCGATGCCGCCGCCGGCTGGCGTGCCGACGCCCCCGGCGAGGACGGCCAGGTCGTGGTCCGCTCGCAGCTTCAACTCGCATTCTGATTTCCCTCCGCTCTTTCTCCTCCGCGCGCCCCTCATCCGGGTGACGCGTGCCTCCGGCGCCGCGTACGGGCCGACCGGAACGCAACGAGCCCCGCACGGCTTCCTCGCCGTGCGGGGCTCGTCGCAACTCTGCCCTCGGATGTGCGTCAGCGGGAGAGCAACCCCGCGAGCCGCACGACCGCCTGGCTGACGTCGCGAAGCTGCTGCGCTTGCCGCTCGTCCTTCAGGCCGCCTTCCGCGTTGAACGCCTCATGGGCCTTCGCGAGGGCGAACTGCTGGGGGACGACGATGACGCCGATGTTCGAGAGAATCGATCGAACGGTCACCAGGCCGCGCAGTCCGCCGAGCGCGCCGGGCGATGCCGCGAGGAGTCCGGCGACCTTGCCCGTGTAGCAGGCGAGTCCGGGCTCTCCGCCGTGCGGACGCGAGCACCAGTCGATCGTGTTCTTCAGGAGCGGCGTGATCGAACTGTTGAACTCGGGCGAGGCGATGAGAAAGCCGTGGTGCTCGCGCATGAGACGCTTGAGGCGGATCGCGTGCTCGGGAAGGCCCGAGGATGCCTCGATGTCGCCGTCGTAGATCGGCATCGGGAAGTCCGCGAGGTCGATCAGCGTGGTCGTGGCGCCGGCCTCATCGGCAAGCCGCGCCGCGGCGGCGACAAGCTGACGGTTGGTCGAGCCTCGCCGAGCGCTGCCGGCGAATGCGAGAATGCGTGGGGCGGTGGGGGAGGGATGAGCCATGGGACGGGAGCGTAGGCGATCCGAACGCTTCGCTGGTAGCCTCCTCCTCCTTCGCACCCGCCCTGCCCGTCGATGTCCGTCCCCGTCTCCAGCCTGCGCCGACTCTTTCGCTATGCCCGCGGCGAGCGGCGGGCGATCGCGCTGGCGGTGACCTGTTCGGTCATCAACAAGCTGCTCGATCTCGCGCCGCCCTACCTCATCGCTCTGGCGGTCGATGTCGTCGTGCAGCGCGAGTCCTCGCTGCTCGCCCGCGCCGGGGCGCTCCTCGGCTCGTGGTCGGAGTCGGCGCTCGGGATCCCGCTGCGACTCGAGTCGGCGCTCGCCCAACTCTGGTTTCTCGCGATCATCACCGTCATCGTCTGGGGCCTGGAATCGCTGTTCGAGTGGTGGCTCGGGATTCTCTGGCGCAATCTCGCCCAGCGCCTGCAGCATTCGCTCCGCCTCGATGCGTACGCCCATGTCCAGCGGCTTGACCTTTCCTACTTTGAAGACCGTTCGACGGGCGGACTCGTCGCGATTTTGAACGACGACATCAACCAGCTCGAGCGATTTCTCGACGGCGGCGCGAACGATCTCATCCAGCTCGGGGTCACGGCGCTCGTGACGATCGCGACCTTCTTCGTCGCGAGCCCCTCGCTCGCGTGGATCGCGATGCTACCGCTGCCCTTCGTCATCTGGGGCTCGCTCAGCTTCCAGCGGCGCGTCGCCCCGCGCTACGCCGCGGTGCGCGAGCGGGCGGGCTTCCTCGCCTCGCAGCTCTCCGGCAACATCGCCGGCATCGCGACGGTGAAGAGCTATGCCGCGGAGGAGTTCGAGCGGGCGCGCATCAGCGCCGCGAGCGAAGCCTATGTCGAGGCGAATCGTCGGGCGATCCGCATGAGCGCGGCGTTCAGTCCGCTCATCCGCATCGTCATCGTGCTCGGCTTCGCCGCGACGGTCGTGTACGGCGGCACGAAGACGCTCGACGGCGAACTCGATGTCGGCACCTACTCGCTCCTGACCTTCCTCACCCAGCGACTGCTCTGGCCCTTCACGCGTCTCGGCCCGGTGCTCGACCTGTATCAGCGCGGCATGGCGAGCGCGGCCCGCGTCTTCGACCTGCTCGCGGTGCGGATCGCGGTGACCGACGGACCGCGCCCGCAGCCGACCGACGCGATCGCCGGCGAGGTCCGCTTCGATCGCGTCACCTTCGCGTACCTGCCGGGCCGACCGGTGCTCGTGGACTGCACGCTCGTCTGCGAGGCCGGTCGCACGACGGCGATCGTGGGCTCGACCGGCGGCGGCAAGACGACGGTGCTCAAGCTCCTCCTGCGTCTCTACGATCGCGGCGCGGGCTCCTGCGAGCTCGCCGGCTCGATCACCCTGGACGGCGTTCCCGTCTCGGACCTGCGCGTCGCCGACCTGCGGCGAGCGATCGCGGTGGTGAGCCAGGATGTGTTCCTCTTTCACGGCACCGTCGCCGAGAACATCGCCTACGGCCTCGTCGGCGAGGTCGATGCCCGCGGACTGGCCGCCGTGCCGCGCGATCGCATCATCGAGGCCGCGCGACTCGCCGAGGCGGACGAGTTCATCGTCAGGCTGCCGCTCGGCTACGACACGCTCGTCGGCGAGCGCGGGCAGAAGCTCTCCGGCGGCCAGCGGCAGCGCATCGCGATGGCGCGGGCGATCCTGAAGGACGCGCCGGTTCTCGTGCTCGACGAGGCGACCAGCAGCGTCGACAACGAGACGGAGCTCGCCATCCAGCGTTCGCTCGCGAGCGTCTGCCGCGGCCGAACGACGATCGTGATCGCCCATCGGCTCAGCACCGTGCGTCACGCCGATCGCATCTATGTGCTCGACGAGGGACGCGTCGTCGAGACGGGCACGCACGCCGAACTCGTCGAGCGCGCCGGGCTCTACCGGTTGCTGTGGCGCATCCAGACGGGGGAGATCGCCGACGAGACGCTCGCCGTCGACGATGGGCTCAGCCGCCGCGCACCGTGACGGGCGCGTCTGCGCGCAGCCCGCCGGGGCGGTCGATGACGCTGTCGGCGCCGTCCGGCGCTCCGATGATCTCGACGAGCTCGCCGTCCTCCGCATCGAGCGTCTGGCCGAGCTGGACGCGCACCGCCGCGGCCTTGCCGTCGCGCACGAGGAAGAGGCGATGCACGCCGGCGAAGGTCGTGATCGCCGAGCGCGGCACGAAGGGGACCTGTGGTTCCGCCGCCACGTCGATCGCGGCTCGCGCGAAGGCACCCGGCTTCAGTCGGCCGTCCGGATTCGGCACGAGAACCTCGACCTCGAAGCTGCGGCTCCGCTCGTCGACGCGCGGCGCGATCCGACGCACCACGCCGTCCGCGGCGACGGCACCGCCCTCGTCGAAGAGGCGCACGCGCTGGTCGAGCGCGATGCGGCCGACGAACCGTTCGGGGACCTGGGCGCGATAGCGAATGGGATCGACGGCGACGAGCACGAAGGTCGGCGTGCCGACCGACATGAGCTCGCCGACCGAGACGAGCCGCTCGGCGACGCGGAAGGTGCGGGGCTCGCCGCGCTCGCCGAACGGGGCGAGGAGCGTTGCGTCGGTGATGCGCTGCTGGGCGGTGTCGACCGCGGCCAGCTCGAAGACCGCTTTGGCGAGAAGGGCACGGGCTTCGAGGGCGGTGACCTCGGTGGCATCGCGGGCCGTCTCCCAGGCGGTGCGAAGGTCGGCGAGATCCTGCTCGGCGATCAGCGGCGGCGTGGCGTTGAAGAGCCGCTCCGCGCGCTCGAACCGCGAGCGGGCGTTCTCCGCCTCGGAGCGGCGCAGGCGCACCGCGGGGAGGTCACCGACATCGAAGGCGGCCGGGTCGAGGCCAGACCCGGGCACATGCTACAGACCGAGTTGGGCGAGCGTCGCGAGGACCGCACGCTCGCGCTCGGCGAGCTCGAGCTCCTGATCGCGCGTCTCGAGCTCCGCGAGGCGCGCGCCGCTCGCGATCTCGTCGCCGAGATCGGCGTGCAGTCGCAGAATGCGGCCCGCGACCTTCGCGGCGATCGTCGATTCGATGTCGCCGTACAGCGAGCCCGTGACCTCGACCGTTCGGATCGCCTCGAGGCGCCGAATGGGCACGGTCGTGACCTCGGTCGGCGCGCCGGATGGCGCTTGGCCGCGCGGGCCTCCACCAGCGGGCGCGGCCGCGCCGCCTTGCTCAGCGCCGCAGCCGAGCGGAAGGAGCGCCAGCGACAGGATCGCGGCTCGCGCGAGCGGCGGGCAGAGAAAGCGCGCGACCGAATGCGCCCGTCCGCGCGTTCCCGGTGAATCTCCGCGGTTTCGGCGGATCGTCGCGTCCCCTTCGGCATGGGACGCCGCTCGGCCGTAGCATCCGCCATCGTGCATCGCATCGTGAATGGCCGTTTGCCGCATAAGGAACATCCGCATAGGACGGGAAGCGTAGCACCGTCGGGCCGGGGCTTTGCGCGCGCGGCCGCACGGATGGTGTGGGTGACCGGGGCGCTCCTCGTCGGATGTGCGGGCGGCGAGGCAGAGGACGCGGCGCTCGCACGGAGCGTCGTCGGTGCCGACACCCGAGCAATCCCGAGTGAAGCGAGTCCGCGCGCCGGCGAGCCACTCCCGCTCGAGGAGGCCTTGGGCCTGACGCTTGCCCGCAATGAGCGTCTCCTCATCGCGGGAGAGCGGCATGTGGCTGCGCTCGCCGAGCGGCAGCGACGGGCCGCCTCGCTTCTTCCCACGATCGACTTTGCGGCGCTGCTCGCGGCCCGGGATCGCACCGAACCGGATGAGCGGAGGACGACCTTCGACGCCGGTCCGACCGCCCAGTACACGCTCCTCACCGGCATGAGCGATTTCGCCGGCGTGGATGCGGCGGAGCTCGATGCGGAGGCGACGCGTTGGCTCGCCCTTGACCTGCGCGAGTCGCTGCTGCTCGAGACCGCGGTCGCCTATTACACCGCCACGGCCGCGGATCGGCTCTCCGAGGTGTTGGCGAGTTCCGAAGGCGTGCAGCAGGAGCGGCTGCGTGACATTCAGGCCCGCCGCGAGGTCGGCGTGGCGCGGCCGCTCGATGTCGCCCAGATCGAGGCCCAACTTTCCCGCACGCGGGCGACGCAGCTTGAGGCGCGCCAGATCGCGACCGAGGCCCGCGTCGCCCTCGCGCTCCTGACCGATGAGCCGGTGGCCGAACGAACCCTCGTGGACGGATGGGAGCCGCCGACCTTCGCGGATCGTGACGAGCTCCTGCGGCAGGCCTCGCTCGCGCGGGCGGACCTGCGGGCGTTCGAGGAGCGGGTGCGGGCCGCGCGGCGGCTCGTCGACGCGGCGATCGGGCGATACGCCCCGAGCGTCTCGGTGAATCTCGAGTGGTTCCTGACGCGGCAGTCCGTTCCGAGCGAGCGCGACTGGACGGCGCTCCTTTCCGTGCAAGTACCGATCTTCTCGGCGGGTCGCATCGAGGCCGAGGTCCGCGCCGCCTGGTCGGACTTCCGCACCTCGCTTCTCGCGCTCAGCCTCGCCCGACGCGAGGTCGAGGCCGCAATCGACAGTGCGATGGCGCGGGTCCGCTCGACGCAGGCCCGCGAGGCGGAGTTCGTGCGGCTCGTCGAGCTCACGCGCGAGACGCTCCGGCAGGCGGAGGGGAGCTACGCAGCGGGGCTCGGCACGAATCTCGAGCGGCTCGTCGCCCAGGATGCGCTCCTGAGCGCCGAACTCGAGCTGGCCCGCGTCTCGGCCGAGCGGAAGATCGCCTCGCTCGCGCTCCTGCGCGCGATCGGACTTCTCGGCGAGGGAACGCTCGACCTTCCGCCGCTTCCGCCGCGCGACGACCGTCCGCTTCCCGAATCCCCCTTCGTGCGCGTCGCACCGCTCGGCGACGCGGAGAATCGCTGACCATGCAACGCATCGCCGAGATCTGCATCCGACGGCCGGTTTTCGCGGCCATGCTCATCCTCGCCCTTGTCGTGGTCGGTGCGACCGCCTACCGCGATCTCGGCGTCGATCGTCTGCCGTCGGTTGACCTGCCGACGGTGACGGTGCGCACCTCGCTCCCCGGAGCGTCGCCGGAGGAGGTCGAGACGGAGATTTCGCAGCCGATCGAGGAGGCGGTGAACTCGATCGAGGGCATCGAGGAACTGCGCTCGATTTCCGGGCAGGGCACCTCGATCGTCCTCGTGACCTTCTCCCTCGATCGGAACATCGACGCCGCCGCCCAGGATGTCCGCGATCGCGTCGCCGCCGCGATCAGGCGCCTCCCCGACGACGCCGAGACGCCGATCGTGTCGAAGTTCGACAATGACTCGACGCCGGTGCTGACCCTCGCGATGTCCGGGGATCTCGCGGTGCGCGAGCTGACCGAACTCGCCGACAAGATCGTGAAGCCCGAGATCGAGCGGAGCGCGGGCGTCGGCGAGGCCTCGATCGTCGGCGGCACCGAGCGCACGGTGAATGTCTGGATCGACGCCGATCGGCTCACCGCCTACGGGATTCCCATCACGACCGTGCGCGAGGCGATCGTCCGCCAGAACTCGGATGTGCCCGGCGGCAACCTCACCGGCGAGGTGACCGAGCAGGTCGTGCGCACGCTCGGGCGCATCACCGAGCCGGCCGGCTTCGGCGAGATCGTCGTGGCCCTCGTCGACGGCGCGCCGGTCCGGATCCGCGATGTCGGCCGCGTCGAGGATGGCGGCCGCGAGCAGCGGAGCTCCGCGCGGCTCGACGGCGAGCCGGCGGTGGCGATCGAGATCCGAAGGCAGTCCGGGGCGAACACCGTCGATGTGATCAACGGCGTGAAGGGACGGCTCGACGCCCTGCGGGCTCAGCTCCCCGGCGGGGTCCGGCTCGAGATCATCCGTGATCAGTCGCGCTACATCGACGCGGCACTCCATGAGATCAAGGTCCACCTTGTCCTCGGAGCGGTGCTCGCGAGCCTCGTCGTCCTCGCCTTCATGCGCTCGTGGCGATCCACGCTCATCGCCTCGATCGCGATCCCGACTTCGGTGATCGCGACCTTCGGCGTGATGTGGGCCCTCGACTTCACGCTCAATAGCGTGACGATGCTCGCCCTGGTCCTGATGGTCGGCATCGTCATCGACGACGCGATCGTCGTCCTCGAGAACATCTACCGGCTCATCGAGGAGGAGGGGCTCGACCCCTACGAGGCGGCGGCCCGCGGCACCGGCGAGATCGCCCTCGCGGTGCTCGCGACGACGCTCTCCCTTGTCGTCATCTTCGTGCCCGTCTCCTTCATGTCCTCGATCTCCGGACGGCTTCTCTACCAGTTCGGGATCACCGCCGCGGCGAGCGTGATGGTCAGCCTGCTCGTCTCCTTCACGCTCACGCCGATGCTCTGCGCCCGCTCGCTGCGCGTGCGTCGGGCCGGCCAGCACTCGTCGCGCGGCGGGCTCTACGGCGTCCTCGATCGGGCCTACGAGCGGCTGCTGCGGCTCTCGATGCGATTCCGCTGGTTCACCGCCGGCGTCGCGGTCCTCGTCGTCCTCGCCTCGATCCCGCTCTATGCGCGGCTCAAGCAGGACTACATGCCGAGCGACATCGACGAGGCGGAGTTCACCGTCAACCTCATCGGGCCCGAGGGCACGAGCTTCGCGTCCTTCGACGAGGCGGCGCGGGAGGTCGAGCGCCGCGTGCGCGAGCATCCCGCGGTGCGCACGGTGCTGACGACGGTCGGTGGCCAGTTCCTGAACCAGGTGAATCGCGGAGAGCTCTATGTGCGCATCGCGCCGCACGAGGAGCGGTACGCCTCGGTCTCGCGCATCCTCCGGTCGCTCGTCGCGGGCGATCCCGGCGCTGCGTTCCGCGGCAACTACACGCAGGCCGATGTCATGCGCGAGCTGCGGCGTGCGGTCGCCGGCATTCCGGGCATGCGGGTCTCGATCCGCAACTTCGCGGCGTTCAACGTCGGCGGCGGCAACTTCGACATCGACCTCGCGATCCGCGGTCCCGATCTCGAGCGGCTCGCCGAGTACACCGAGCGCTTGCGGGCCTTCGCGATGAACACCGAGGGATTCCCCGACGCGGACACGACGCTCAAGCTCGACACGCCTGAGCTGCGCGTGCGGATCGACCGCGAACGGGCCGCGGATCTCGGCGTGACGCCGCGGGACATCGGGACCGCGCTGCGGATCCTCATCGGCGGCGACGACGAGGTGACGCGCTTCCGCGACGAGGCGACGAGCGAGGAGTACGACGTCCAGCTCCGGCTCGACGAGCGCGACCGGAACGACCTCGACGCGATTCCCAGGCTGCTCGTGCCCGGGGCGGGCGGCGAGGCGATCGAGCTGCGCAGCATCGCCGACCTCGCGCCGGCGACGACCGCGGCCCGCATCGACCGGCTCGACCGCCAGCGCGCGGCGAATGTGCGCGGCGGCATCGCGCCCGGCTACGCCCTCGCCGACCGGCTCGCGGTGCTGCGGGCCGAGGTGGACCGCATGGACCTCGATCCGGCCTACACGGTGCGGACGCTCGGCCGCGGACGCGAGCTCGAGCGCACCTTCGTCGAGTTCCTCTGGGCCTTCATCCTCTCGATCGTGCTGATGTACATGATTCTCGCGGCGAACTACGAGAGTCTCATCCATCCGCTGACGATCCTGCTCTCGCTGCCGCTGTCGATTCCGTTCGCGTTCCTGTCGCTCCTGGTGAGCGGGGGGTCGCTGAATCTCTATTCGGCGCTCGGCATATTGGTGCTCTTCGGCGTCGTGAAGAAGAACGCCATCCTCCAGATCGATCACATGAACCATCTGCGCGCGAAGGGCATGCCGCGCGCCGAGGCGATCATCGTCGGCAATCGCGAGCGCCTGCGGCCGATTCTCATGACCACGCTCGCCCTCGTCGGCGGCATGTTGCCCCTCGCGCTCGGAACGGGTCCGGGCGCCGAGGAGCGTCGCGCCGTCGCCCTCGTCGTCATCGGCGGACAGACGCTCTCGCTCCTCCTCACGCTGCTCGTGACGCCGGTTGCCTACTCGATCTTCGACGACATCGGCGGACTCTTCGGCCGCGCGTTCCGTCGGGCGCCCGTCGCCGAAGAGGGGCGTTGACCTCCCGCGAGGCGGCCGCGGGCAGGCGATACTGCCCGCATGGATGACGCCAGCGACCGTGGGCGTTCGGGCTCGCATCGAGCCGACCTGCCGCTCTTCCTGATCTACCTGCTGCTCTACGCGGGCTTCATGGGGCTCACCGCGTTCGCGCCGGACGCCCTGGCGAAGCCCGTCCTCGGCGGCGTCAACCTCGCGGTCGCCTACGGCATGGGGCTCATCCTCGCCGCGATGCTCCTCGCCGGCGTCGCGGTCCTCCTCCGCAGCGGAGGCGCCGCCCGATGAGCTACGAAACAAGCGTGACCGCGCTCGTCGTCTTCGGCATCTTCGTCGCCGCCGTGCTCGGCCTTTCCTTCTGGCTCGGCCGATCCACGACCTCGGCCGGCGGCTACTTCGCCGCCCACGGCCAGGTCGGCTGGTTCGTCAACGGAATCGCCTTCGCTGGCGACTATCTCAGCGCCGCGAGCTTTCTCGGCATCTGCGGGATGATCGCGTTCTACGGGTACGACGGATTTCTCTACTCGATCGGCTACCTCGCAGGCTGGATCGTCGCGCTCTTCGTGATCGCGGAGCCCATTCGGCGGCTCGGCAAGTACACCTTCGCCGACGCGCTCGATGCGAAGTTCAAGAGCAAGGGCATCAAGACCGCGGCGGCGATCTCCACGCTCGTCGTGAGCGTCTTCTATCTCATCCCGCAGATGGTCGGCGCGGGCGTTCTCATCAAGCCGCTGCTCGGACTTCCGCACTGGGCCGGCGTCCTGATCGTCGGCGTGACGGTGACGCTCATCGTCGTGACCGCCGGCATGGTCTCGACGACCTGGGTGCAGTTCATCAAGGGCTCGCTCCTCGTCGTCTTCTGCACGGTGCTCGTCGGGCTCATTCTCGCCCGCGGATTGCGGGTCGATCCCGCCGGACTGCCCCAGCCGGTCGCGAAGGAGGCCCTCAACGACAGGCGCGATGAGGGCATGCGATTCGGGACGGTGCTCTCGCTGCCGGATGGGGCGACCGAAACCGGCGCGCTCGGTCCGGTCGCCTATCTCCGGACGATCATGGGAAGCGAGATCGTGACCTGGAGAAAGGTCGTGCGCACGCAGCCCGAAGCGCCGGCGACGGTGACGCTCTACGAGCCGGTCGTCCGTCGCGGCGAGGACCTTCTGCTGCCTGGCGCGAGCCCGACCTTTAGCGGCCTGCGCGGCGAGGACCTCTCGAAGAAGCTCGACATCCTCTCGCTCATGCTCGCCCTCTTCTGCGGCACGGCGAGCCTGCCGCACATTCTCATTCGCTACTACACGGTGAAGGACGCGAGCGCCGCCCGGAAGAGTACGGTCGTCGGCATCGTGGCGATCGGGATCTTCTATGTGCTCACGCTCTATCTCGGACTCGGAGCGATGACGAGCGGCGCGCTCGATCCCACCGACTCGAACATGTCCGCGCCGCTCCTCGCCCGGAGCTTCTCCGAGACGCTCTTCGCGATCATCTCCGCGATCGCGTTCACGACGGTCTTGGGCACGGTGAGCGGACTCGTCCTCGCCGGGGCCGGGGCAGTCGCCCATGATCTCGTCGGCAACACGCTCGGCTGGGTGCGTGACGACGCCGCCAAGGTCCGCGTCGCGAAGTTCGCCTCGGTCGCTCTCGGGGCCGGCGCGATGGTGCTTGGCGTCCTCTTCGCCCAGCTCAATGTCAGCTTCCTCGTCGGCTGGGCCTTCAACATCGCCGCGAGCGCGAACCTGCCGGCGCTTGTCATGCTCCTCTTCTGGAGCGGCACGACCCGGCAGGGGGTGATCGCGGCGATCTTCGTCGGGTTGCTCGCCTCGCTCGGCTGGGTTCTCCTCTCGCCGGACGCGCTTGAGAAGGTGTATGGCCTCACCGCGGCCGAGGCGGCCCTCCGGTCGCCGGTCCCATTCAGCCAGCCCGCGATCGTGACGATTCCGCTCGGATTCCTCACTCTGGTCGTCGTCTCGCTCCTCACTCGCAACCGGGCCACGGCCGCGACCATCTGATTTTTTCGCTATTTCGGCGGGGCGCGAAACGCCTTGGACGACAATCCGAAGGACCGCCGGATGCCTGCGGCGCGCACCGGGTTTCCGGGCATGGGGCCCGTCGGTGCGATACGCAGCGTCCCGGTGGATCGGACCAACCGGAGACCGTCCCATGCTGAATTCAGCCGTCGTCAGTGCGTGGTTGTGGGTGCACATCGGAGTTCTGCTCGTGATCGTGGGGTACGCGACCTGCGGCCATGCGATGCTCCCGCGAGCGGTCGAGAGCGGCCGACGCCGGCTGGAAGGGGCGCCGATCCGCACCGCACTCAAGGGCCTTGCGCTGTCCGTGCCGTGGGTCGGCGTCGCGATCGTCCTGATGAACCTCCCGAACGGGGCGCTGAAGTTCGCGGGCGTTCTCCTCGGGCTTTCCTGGCTCGCGATCGCTCTCGTCGGAACCTCCGCCGTCGCCCTGCAGGTCGGCGGTCGCGGCGAATCCGGCCCCGCCCGCTGGACCCATGTCGCCAGAGGCGGCGCCTTCGTCGCCCTCACCTGGATGCTTCCCGTCCTCGGTTGGTTCGTGGTGATGCCGCTCACCCTCGCCTGCGGCCTCGGCAGCCTGATCGGCCGCGCGCCGAAGGTCCAGTCCGACGACGGCGCGACGGGCCTGCCCGCCGGCGCATCCGCCGCCATCACCTGAGCGAAGGAGCCTCCCGTGACGATGACCTCGCGTCGCGACTTCCTGCGATCGGCCGGCACCTTCGGCGTCCTCGCCTCGCTCGGGCTCTTCGGGCAGGGCTGCCAGCGGCTCGAGGAGTCGGCCCTCGACGCCGTGCTCGGGCCGGACGACGGGCCATTCCGTCCGCCGCTCGACGGTGCGATCGACGAGGTGACGCATGTCCTCCAGCGGCTCGCCTACGGCGCCCGACTGGGTGACCGCGTGCGCGTCGAAGCGATGGGCATCGATGCCTTCATCGACGAGCAGCTCGACGCATCGTCGATCGACGACACGCGCTGCGACTGGCGGCTCGGCGCGATCGAGCCGCTGCAGGTGCCGCGCGGCGAGCACTACGAGTTCACGCCCGAGCAGATGCTGCTCGCCCTCGGCCGCTCGCGCATCATCCGGGCGGTGCACTCGCGCCGCCAGCTCTACGAGGTGATGGTCGAGTTCTGGACCGACCACCTCAACATCGTCGCGTTCAAGGGCGAGTGCCGCTGGGTGCGCTTCGCCGACGAGCTCGAGGTCATCCGTCCGCACGCCCTCGGCCGCTTCCGGGATCTCATCCGGGCGAGTGCGACGAGCCCGGCGATGCTCATCTATCTCGACGGCCACGACAACAAGGTCGTCCATCCCGACGATCGCCCGAACGAGAACTACGCGCGCGAACTGCTCGAGCTCCATACGCTCGGCGTCGATGGCGGGTATTCGCAGCGCGATGTCTTCGAGGCGGCGCGATGCCTCTCGGGCTGGACCTACGGCCATGACTTCTGGCGCGGTCGCGTCTCGCGCGTCGCCTTCGACCCCGAGCGTCATGATCGCGGCGCGAAGGAGGTGCTCGGCGTGCGCATTCCCGCGGGCGGCGGCGAGGAGGATCTCGAGCGGCTGCTCGACATCGTCTGCGCGCATCCGTCGACGGCGCGACATCTCGCGCGGCGGCTCTGTCGGGCGTTCATCAGCGACCCGGCGCCGCCGGAGGCGATCAGCGCGGTGGAGAGCGCGTTCCGCTCGAGCGGCGGCGACCTGCGCACGACGCTCCGGGCGCTCTTCGCGACACCCGCGTTTCTCGCGTCGCGCGGCACGCTCCTGAAGCGTCCGTTCCGGTTCCTCGTGAGCGCGCTGCGCGGCACCGACGCGCTGACCGACGGCGGCATCGGCCTGCTCGATGCGCTCCGCCGCATGGGCCAAGCGCCGAGCGAGTATCCGACGCCCGACGGCTATCCGCTCGAGGCGGAACCCTGGATCGGATCGCTCTTCTGGCGCTGGAATCTCGCCGTCGCGCTGAGTCGCGGCGGGATCGCGGGAACCGAGATCGATCACGCCGCGCTCGCGAGCGCGACGGGCTCGCTCGAGGCGCGTCTCGCCCATCTCTTCGGACGCCGGGCCACCGAACGGGAGCTCGCGCTCGTGCGGGACTCGGGCGATCCGATCGGCGTCGCGCTCGCGGCGCCGGCGTTCCAGTGGCACTGATCGGGTCGGATCGTGAGGAAAGGAACTGCATCCATGCGCATCATCCGAACGGACGCCATCGACCCTGGATTCCGCGGCACGCCGCAGGATGACCGCACGCTCGTCGTCATCTTCCTGCGCGGCGGCGCCGACGGTCTGACGCTCGTGCCGCCGCACGGGCTCGACGGGTACCGGCGGGCGCGGCCGACGCTCGCGGTCGCGCAGTCCGACCTCATCGATCTCGACGGCATGTTCGGCCTGCACGCCCGCATGCGCTCGCTCATGCCGCACTGGGAGCGCGGGGCGATGCGGGTCGTGACCGGCGCCGGAACGGCGGACACCTCGCACAGCCACTTCGAGGCCCAGGACTTTCTCGAGCACGGCGGTCGGAGCGGCGCGGGCTGGATCGCCCGCTATCTGCGGGCCCGTTCCCCGGCGCCGGGGGCGCTCGGCACCGTCGCGATCGGCACGACCTTTCCCGAGTCTCTCCGCGGCGCGCCGGGCGGCGTCGTCCTGCAGCGCGTGAACGACTTCGACCTCGCCGGCGATGACCCGAGGGTGATCGACGCGCTCCGCGGCCTCTACGAGGCGGACGCGACCGCGCTCGGAGCGGCGGGACGGGCGACGCTCGAGGCCGAGCGGCGCCTGCGCGAGCTGCGCGGTCGTGACGAGCGCGGTGCCGTCGTCTATCCGGACACGATCCTCGGCCGCGGCCTGCGGGAGATCGCGAAGCTCGTGAAGGCGGATGTCGGGCTCGTCGCGACGACGGTTGACGCGGTCGGCGGTGCGCTCGGCTGGGACACGCACTTCGTCCAGACCGCGGCGATCGGTTCGCTCATGGAGGATCTCGCCGACTCGATCGCCGCGTTTCTCGACGATCTCGGCCCGCGGCGCTCGCGGGTCACGCTCGTCGCGATGACCGAGTTCGGCCGCCGCGTCGCGGAGAATACGAGCTTCGGCACCGACCACGGCTCGGGCTCGGTCGCCTTCGCGATCGGTGACGATCTGCCCGAGCCCCCCGGACTGCATCGCGGCTTCACATCGCTCGACGCCGAACATCTCGTCGGACCGGGCGATGTCCCGGTCACGACCGACCTGCGGGATGTGATCCTCCCGATCCTTCGGCAGCATGCCCCCGGGGCGGATCTTCGCGGCATTTTCGCGTGACGGCGAACCGCGCCGCCCGTCATCAATCCGCCTGCATGATGTCTTCCTCGTAGGGCTGGACGATGACGAAGCCGTCGCCGTCGAAGCACATCTGGAAGCTCTCGCCGCTTCCGCGGCCGAGCAGCGTCTTGAACTGGATGTCCGTCTTGAAGTCCGGGGTCAGCGATCCGGACCACGCGACCGTCGCCTGCGGATCGGTGTAGACCGGCTGGCCGCGACTCACGGCCAGGGTGAGCGGCCGGTGGTGCGTGGTGACGGCGATGACGCCCTCGCCGCTGAGGCGGACATTGAAAAGGCCGCCGGAGGCGATCGCGGAGACCTTCCGCATCATCGTGATCTCGTTCGCGATGGTGTCCTGGAAGGCGAGGAGATCGTTGCCGTTCACGACGATCGACTCGCCCTGGAGCTTGAGGAGCGTCACGCGCTTTCCCTTGTCGGCGAGGTAGAGCATGCCGTGGCCGCGGGCCTTGGTGAGCCGTGCGCCCTCGCCGGAGATCGCCTTCTTCAGCAGGTTGCCGATGCCGCGATCGAGCATGCCCTCGCGCTCGAACTGGATCGCGCCGCGATAGGCGATCATCGATCCGAGCTTGATCCAGACCATCGACTGCCCCGGCGTGGGCTGGAGATTCACCTGCAGCGTGTGATCGGTCTCGAGCTCGAACATCCCGTCGTTGCGGGCGACATCGCGGGTCTGCTGAACGAACTCCTGAAGGGTCATCGCGGGCATGGCGGCTCCTGCATCGGAAATCCGGCGCGGCGCGCCGAAGGTCCCGGAGTATCGCGGTCAGTCCGCCGCCGTCAAGCGCGGCCCGCGGATTCGCTCGCCGTGGCGGGGCTGGCGTCCGCTCGATCGAGTCCCGCACGCCGGGCGGCGGCGCGGACGATCTCCCCGACGAGCGCGGGGAAGCGGTAGCCGCCGCGCCGCGCCGACTTCACCGTCGCGCCGGCCCAACCGAGCGAGGGCAGGGCGTGGACCTGGAGGACGAAGGGCTCGCCCGTCCGGTCGATCCGCAGGTCCACGCGCCCGATGTCGCGGACGCCGCAGGCCTCGGCCGCGGCGATGGCGGCTGCGCGCACCCGGCGTTCGAGCGCCGGATCCAGCCGCGCCGGGCAGCGCCTCTCGAGTTTCGTCGAGAGGCTTCCGTCCTCCGCACGGCCGCGCACGCTCTCCACGATCGGAAGCGTGCGGAGCGGCGCGGCGCCGAGGATCGGGACGGTCAGCGAACGGCCCTCGACATGGGACTCGACGATCGCATCGCAGCGGCTGCGCTCGAGGACGGCGCCGACGGCCTCCTCGAGCTCGGCGCGGTTCGAGACAAGTCGTGGCGCCCGCGTGGCGCTCGTGTCGCGCGGACGGACGGAGAGGGGAAACTCGAGGCCGCCGATCGCGCCGCCGCGCTCGCGCAGGATGACATGCGCGGGTGTGGCGACGCCCGCACCGACGAGCGCCTGGCGCATCGCCGCGATGTCGCCGCACAGCGCGTGACCGCGCGGATCGGCGCCGGTGTACGGGACGCCGGCAAGTTCGAGCATGGCCGGAACATGTGCCGAGCCGCTCGCGCCCTGGATGCCGGGAGCGAGATTGAGGACCACGCCGTGCACGCGCTGCGTCGCCGGATCGACGGGCAGGAAGGCGGCGAGCGAGGTGAGGAGCGTCGCGTCCCCCTCGAAGGCCCGCGCCTGGTAGCCGGCCTCGCGCAGGGCATCGAGAATCCGCTGGATCGCCTTGCGGCTGTAGGCGGCCGGAATGCGTCTGCCCGAGCCGCGGCCGAGGACGCCGCGTTTCGAGCGATTGCGGACGACAGCGACCCGCAGCGGTCCGGCGAGGAGGTCGGCGATGGGCATCGCGTGCACCGGAATCGCCGCCGCGCCGCTTCGCTTGCGCCGCTTCGGCGGGGCCTCCTGCACGCCGCCGAAGAGGCGAATGTCGAAGAGTTCGCTCACCAGGACGATCGCGACGATCTGGAGGCCGATGAGCTCGGGATAGGCGATGAGCGTCTCGCGCACCGCGTCCTGACCGACGATCACGGCGATGAGCGCCGCGGTGAGGAGCGTGATGGCGAAGCGGATCGCCAGCGTCCGGGCCCCTTCGCGGGCGAGGATGCGCGAGGAGGTGTCGCCGGTCAGGGCGAGTACGACGATCGGGAAGGAGGCGATGCGGGTGAGGTCGACCGCGCCGGTCGCCGACGCGATGAGCAGGACGAGCACGACGATCCCCGACACGACGCTCACGATCGTGAGGACGCGGCCGTAGTAGGGGAGTCCCATGCTCCGCGTCGCCGGCCGAAGCAGCATCACCGCGCCGGTGACGACGATCGCGAACGCGAGTCCGAGCCCGAAGCCCGCCGACTCGAACGCCATCGCGAGCAGGATCGCCCGGAAGGGACCGAGGGTGCGCAGGTTGAGCGTGAGGCGGGCGAGGATGACGACGAGCGCGCCGATCGGAACGACGAAGAGATGGCCGAGCCGCGCTCGCGTGGCCTCGTCGAGGTGACCGAGGGTGAAGGTCTCGCGCAACCACTCCCAGCCGACGAGCGGTCCGATGAGCTTCCCCGCGAGGATCGCAAGGGTCGCTAGGGTGATCGCCGCGAGCCATCGCCAGGCGCGGCCCGAGAGCCGTCTCTTCGGACGGATCCATCGGTGCCGGGTCGGCGCGTCAGCATGGTTCGGGGCGGTGGTCATGGCAGGGGCAACGGGAGCATGGTCGCCTACAAGAGAGGCGAGCGGCCCCTTTCGATACGAGAAACATGACGCGAAGGCGGATCGACGGCAATGGCGACGCCGTCCCGGCGCGGATCGGCAGCGCCGACGGCGAGGCGTCCCTCGAAGGCGATGGCGTGCACCGCTCCGGCCTGGTAGGCGAGCTCCGGCAGGCTGCGGATCGGACCAAGATTCGCCTCCAGCGCAGCGGCGGCGCGGCCGCGGAGGAGCGGCTTCTCGACCCATGCCCCGTGATCGAGGAGGGCATGAAGCCGGGGTTCGCGGACGGCCTCGGGAAGGCTCGCCCCATGACCGAGGGTCGCGTCGATCACCTGGACGATCGAGCTCGCGATGCGCCGACTGCCCGCGGCCCCAAGGAGGAGGCGCGGGGCCCACGCCGCCCCGGACCGCGCGAGCGCGATGGTGGGCGCGGCGTTCGACTGCGGCAGGGCGCGCGGGCGGAGCCGATAGGCGTGGCGCTCGCGCGGACAGGTCTTCAGGAAATTGTTGTAGAAGAAGCCCGCGGCTGCGCAACCGGTCTTCGCGCCGAAGACCGACTGGATCGACTGCGTGATCGCGACGCAGCGGCCGCTCGCGTCGGTCACGGAGAGATGCGTCGTGTCGCCCGCCTCACCGAGCGAATCGAGGGGAATCGTGCGATCGGCGCCGCTGGCGAGCCGTTCGAGCATGCCGTCAACGCGCTCGTCGCTCACGAGCCAGCGGAGGATCGCCGGCGTGAGGTCGTCGGGATGGTCGGGCCATCGCTCGCGCTCGCGGAACGCGAGGCGGAGCGCGAGCGCACGGGCGACCGCCCGCTCGGCGTCGGCGAGTTCGGCGACCGGAGGCCGCTCGAGGAGCCTGAGCGCGAGGAGCGCCTGGACGCCGCCGGCGGGAGGCGGCGCGCTCAGGATGCGGTGATCCTGCCAAGAGATCTCGATCGGTTCGCGCACGACGATGCGGACCTCCGCAAGATCCTCGGCGCTGATGAGGCCGTCGCGCTCGCTCATGTCGCGCAGGATCAGAGCGGCCGTCGCTCCGCGGTAGAAGTCGTCAACGCCCGCGTGGGCGAGCCGTCCGAGCGTGGCGGCAAGCTCGGGCTGACAGAGGAGCGAACCTTCGGCCGGGATCGAGCCACCGTGCAGGAAGCGGGCGCTTCCCAGCGGACATCGGGCGAGCGCCTTCTGGGTCCATTCGATCTGCCTGCGGCCGAGCTGCGTGAGGCGGAATCCGCGCTCGGCGAGATTCGCCGCGGGGGCGATGATCGCCGCGGAGGGAAGCGTGCCGTGACGGGCACGGAGCGCATCGAGCGTCGCCGCGAGCGAGGGGACGGTCGTCGCGCGGATGCCATCCTCCTGCGCGCGCGCGCTGATGCGCTCGGGCGTCGCGCGCCGGGGGGCGCGCGAGTGTCCGTCGAGCACGCTGACCTCGCCGCTCGGTTCGCGCACGAGCGCCGTCGCTTGGCCCCCGAGACCGGACTCGGCGGGCTCGCACACGGTCAGCGCCCACGCGGTCGCGCAGGCGGCGTCCGCCGCATTGCCCCCCGCAGCGAGGATCGACGCACCGATCCGCGCGGCTTCGGGGTGCGCCGCGACGACCACGCCGTGCGCTCCGGAGCTTGTCCAGGTGGGCACGCCGTGCGGCGCGGCGGATCGTCGGTCTGGGCGCATTCTTGAGCACGAGCGGCTTCGGCCGCGCCAGAGACACGAATCTCGAAAGTTCGCGCCCGATTCGCAAAGTCGTATCTGTCGCGATCGCGACACGCTCATGCGGGCCAGACCGCTGGCGGACGCAGAGCTCCGCACGGCATGACCCCAGTGACCCGTGAAAGGTAGCTATGCGAAACGAGCAGTCCACCGATCCAACCGTCCGCGGATCGACCGATCCCCGCACCGCGTGCGGAACCGCCGCGCAGCGAGACGCGGCCTCCGCGGTGACGACCGCCACCACCGTCTCCGCATGCTGCGGGGGCGCATCGAAAGCGCCTCCGATGCGGGTTGCCGTCGTCCGCAATCGCTCCGATCAGGGGGTGATTCGCGCGTTCGGCAGGAAGTGCCCCGAAAGCTACGGCAAGAAGGCCGTGCAGGCCGTCCTCGACTCGCTGCGCGCCGGCGGCTATGAGGCGATGGCCTTCGAGGGCGACATGACGATGCCCGATCGCCTGCGTGCCTTCATCGGCGGCGCGGACGAGCGAGGACGGCCGAACGGACTCGTCTTCAACATGGGCTATGGCATCCAGGGCGACTCGCGCTACACGCATGTCCCGGCGATGCTCGAGATGTCCGGCGTTCCCTACACCGGCGCCGATCCGCTCGGCCATGCGGTCTCGCTCGACAAGGTCATCACGAAGATCCTCATCATCGACGCCGGCGTCCCGACGCCGCGCTATGCCGTGATGCGCACCCCGAACGACGCGGTGGGCGACCTTCGCTATCCGCTCATCGTGAAGCCCCGGCACGAGTCGACGAGCTTCGGCCTGCAGGTCGTCCGCAGCGAGCAGGCGCTTCGAGAGGCGGTCGCCGCGATCGTCACGCAGTATCGGCAGGACGCCTTGGTGGAGGAGTTCATCGACGGCAGCGAGTTCTGCGTGGCCCTGCTCGGGAACGATCCGGTGGAGACGCTGCCGATCGTCGAGATGGACTTCGGCGGACGCGAGCTGAACGCCCTCACCTGGGCCGACAAGTTCCACAAGACGAGCGACGAGCCGACGCGGGTCTGCCCCGCGCGGATCGACGAGTCGCTCGCGTCGCGGCTGCGCGAACTCGCGCTCCGGACCTTCCGTGCCTGCCACTGCCGCGACTACGCCCGCGTGGACTTCCGCGTCGACCGCGACGGCAATCCCTATGTCCTCGAGATCAACTCGATGGCCTCGCTGGGCGGCGGGGGCTCCTATGTGCTCGCCGCGAAGACCGCGGGCTATCGCTTCGACCAGCTCGTCTGCCGCATCGTCGATCTCGCCCACAAGCGCTACTTCGGCGAGGAAGTCCCGATGGGACTGCGAACCGCGACGAATGACGGGCGTCCGAGCGACGACGATGACGGCGAGGGAACGCCCTCCGCAGCGCCGAGCGCGCCGAGCGGTTCCACCGAGGCCGTCGAGTCCGCCCATCGCGCAGCGCCGGTCGCGGCGCCCGTCGCGATGACGGCGCCGGCCGAGCGGGTGAAGTTCAAGGCGATCACGCGCCAGAATGTCGCGTCGCTGCCGCAGTGGCAGAAGGTCGATCCCGATCTCCGTCGGGCGCTCGAGGTGGTCTCGCTCGTTCTTCCGTTCCGGTCGAACGAGTATGTCGCCGGCCAGCTCATCGACTGGGACAATGTCCCGAACGATCCGATCTTCCAGCTCACCTTCTCGCAGCAGGGCATGCTCGATCCCGAGGACTTCGCCCAGGTGCGCGAGGCGCTCGACCGGGGCATGACCGCGAAGGAGCTGGAGCCCACGGTCGCCGCGATCCGCCGCAAGCTCAATCCGCATCCGGGCGGACAGAGTACGCACAACGTACCGATGCTCGACGGCCGTCCGCTCGAGGGACTTCAGCACAAGTACCGCGAGACGGTTCTCTTCTTCCCGTCGGCCGGCCAGACCTGCCACGCATACTGCTCCTTCTGCTTCCGGTGGGCGCAGTTCGTCGAGACCGATGACGTGAAGTTCGCGGCATCGGAGACGAGCGATCTCGTCGAGTATGTCCGCCGCCATCCCGGCGTCACCGACATCCTCTTCACCGGCGGCGATCCGATGATCATGTCGACCGCGACGCTGAAGCGGTACGTCGAGCCGCTTCTCGAGGTCGAGAGCGTGCGCACCATCCGCATCGGCACGAAGGCGCCGCTCTACTGGCCGCAGCGCTTCGTCACCGACGCCGACGCGGACGAGCTCATGCGTCTCTTCGAGCGGATCGTCGAGAGCGGCAAGCACCTCGCGATCATGACCCACCTCTCGCACCCGGTCGAGCTCTCGACCGACATCGCGAAGCGGGCCTTCCAGCGGATCCGCGCGACCGGCGCCAACATGCGGCTGCAGTCGCCGGTGATCCGCCATGTGAACGACGATCCGAACCTCTGGGCACGGATGTGGAGCGAGGGCGTGCGCATGGGCGCGTTGCCCTACTACATGTTCGTCGAGCGGGACACCGGCGCGAAGCGCTACTTCGAGCTGCCGCTCGTCCGCTGCTGGGAGATCTTCCGCGACGCGTATCAGCAGGTCTCCGGCACCGCCCGCACCGCCCGCGGTCCGGTCATGTCCGCCTTCCCCGGCAAGTGCCACTTTCTCGGCGTCGTCGAGATCGAGGGGAAGAAGGCGTTCGCCCTTGAGTATCTCCAGGCGCGCCGACACGAGCTCGTGCGGCGTCCCTTCTTCGCAGCCTATGACCCGCACGCGACCTGGTACGACCAGCTCCGGCCGCTGCGGGCCGCGGATGCGGGGTTCTTCCCCGCACTCGAATCGCTCGGGACGCCGCTGACCGTCAGCGCCGCCGCGAGCGCCGAGCCCCAGCCCGTCGCTGAGGTGTTCGGAACGATTGATTCGCTGGTCCCCGCCACACACCTGTCACGCACCGCTGGAGGAGTCTGATCATGCCGTTCGCACCGACCATCGCGGCAACGCTGTTGCTGTCGTCCGCGCTGGGAGCCGTCGCCCTACCCGAGCGCCCCGAGGGGCCGCTCGGCGCCGCCCCCGCCATCACCCCCGAAACCGCCGTCGCCGTCGCCCTCAACGCGCTCGCGCCGATCGACGGCGGGATTCGGCTCACCCATCCGCGACACATCGCGGACTTCACGCCCTCGGGCGTGCGCTTCGTCCCGCAGCGCGGCGGGCCGGTCTGGCAGTGGAGTCTTGAGGATGCCGCCTCGCTCGCGATCTGCGAGGTCGAGCCCGTCGCCGACGCGAGCGGCCGGATCGTGCGCTTCGACCGCGGCCCGATCGTCGAGGAGTATCACCTTCGCGCGGCGGGCATCGAGCAGCGCTTCGTGATCGCCGAGCCGCTCGGCGCGCCCGGCGAGGATCTCGTGATCAGCGGCAGCATCGACTGCGCCGGCACCCTCGAGTCGGGCGACGACGGATGGCTCTGGCGCACCGCCGACGGCGTCGTGAGCCTGGGGCATGTCTATGTCTTTGACGCCCGCAACATGACCATCGACGCCACGATGGAGGTCACGCAGTCCGGCACGCGCATCGTCGTCGAGGGCGACGATCTCGCCCGCGCCGCGTATCCGGTGACGGTCGATCCAGAGATCGGCACGAACGACTTCCGGCTCTCGACGATGGGACCGGACGGCGACATCGACTACGACGCGCTCCGCCCCGCCGTCGCCTACAACAGCGTGAACAACGAGTATCTCGTCGTCTGGTCGGGCGACGACACGGTCGGCGGCGTGACCGACGGCGAGTTCGAGATCTTCGGGCAGCGCATCAGCGCCGCCACCGGTCTCGCCGTGGGCACCAACGACTTCCGCATCAGCGACATGGGTCCCGACGGCGACGGCCAGTTCGACGCCGTCAATCCGGATGTCGCCTACAGCGCGACGAGCAACGAGTATCTCGTCGTGTGGGAAGGTGACGACGACTCGCCGGGCCTGATCGACGGCGCCAACGAGATCTTCGGCCAGCGCCTCGCCGGCGCGACCGGCGCCGCCGTCGGCACGAACGACTTCCGCATCAGCGACATGGGCATCGACAGCGACACGCTGCTCGACGCCGAGCGACCTGCGGTCGCGTGGAACTCGGCGAACAACCTCTTCCTGGTCGTCTGGGCCGGCGACGACGACACCGCGCCGCTCGTGAACGGCGAATCGGAGATCTTTGGCCAGCTCATCGCCGCGGGAACCGGCGCTGCGACCGGCACGAACGACTTCCGCATCAGCGACATGGGGCCGAACGGCAACGGAAACTTCGACGCGCTCAATCCCGATGTCGCCTACAACGCGACGAACAACGAGTTCCTCGTGGTCTGGCAGGGCGATGACAACACCGCTCCGCTCGTGGACGGCGAGACCGAGATCTTCGGCCAGCGCATCGCCGGCGCGACCGGCGCCGAGGTCGGCACGAACGACCTGCGCCTGAGCGACATGGGCACCAACGGCGATTCGACCTTCGACGCCGAGGATCCCTCCGTCGCATGGAGCCCGGTGAGCAACCAGTACCTCGTGGTCTGGTCGGGTGACGACAACAGCGGGCTCCTCGTGAACGGCGAGTCGGAGATCTTCGGCCAGTTCGTCAGCGGCGCCACCGGCGCTGCGACGGGCGCGAACGACTTCCGCATCAGCTCGATGGGCGTCGATGGCGATGTCCTCTTCGACGCCCTCGCTCCGCGCGTCGCCCATGACGCGACCGCCGACGAGTTCGTCGTCACCTGGGAGGGCGACGACAGCGTGAGCGGCGTCGTCAACGGCGAGAGCGAGATCTTCGTCCAGTGGGTCAACGCGAGCGGCGCGCTCGTCGAGAGCGATGACCTGCGCATCTCCGACATGGGACAGACCAACGGCACGACCGTCTTCAACGCCTTCGCCGCGGCGGTCGCGACCGGCGGCGCGAACGGATCGCTCGTCGTGTGGCAGGGCGACGATGACCTCACCGCGACGATGACCGACGACGAGTTCGAGATCTACGCCCAGCGCCTGACCGTCGGTCACGCCGAGGTCGGCACGAACGACTTCCGGGTCAGTGACATGGGTCCGGACGGCGACGAGAACTTCGACGCCGAGTCGCCGGCGGTCGCCTACAACAGCGTGGCCAACGAGTACCTGGTCGTCTGGTCCGGGGATGATCTCGGCAACGGCCTGATCGACGACGAGTTCGAGATCTTCGGCCAGCGGGTGAGCGCGGCGACCGGCCTCGAGGTCGGCGTCGACGACTTCCGCATCAGCGACATGGGCACGAACGGCGATGTGCTGTTCAGCGCGATCGCGCCGTCGGTCGCCTACAACCCGGTGGCGAACGAGTATCTCGTCGTCTGGCAGGGCGAGGACAACATCGGCCTGCTCGTCGACGGCGAGTTCGAGATCTTCGGTCAGCGCCTCACCGGCGCCGGAGTCGAGGTCGGCGCGAACGACTTCCGCATCAGCGACATGGGTCCGGACGGCGACGCCACCTTCGACGCGGTGAACCCCGATGTCGCGTTCAACCCGATCACGAACGAGTACCTCGTGGTCTGGGAGGGCGACGACGACACCGCGCCGCTCGTGAACAACGACTTCGAGATCTTCGGCCAGCGTCTCGTCGCCGCGACCGGCGCCGCGATCGGGACGAACGACTTCCGCATCAGCGACATGGGCATCGACGGCGACGGACTCCACGACGCGGAGACGCCGGCGGTGGCCTGCAACACGCTCTCGGGCGAGTGGCTCGTGGTGTGGGCAGGCGACGACAACACGGTCCCGCTCGTCGATGGCGAGAGCGAGATCTTCGTGCAGCGGCTGTCGCTCACCGGCGCGGCCGTCGGGACGAACGACCTGCGGATCAGCGACATGGGGCCGAACGGCGACGCCGCCTTCGACGCCTTCGCTCCCGATGTCGCGTTCAACCCGATCGACAACCAGTTCCTCGTCGTCTGGGAAGCCGACGACAATCTCGGCGGTCAGGTGGACGGCGAGGTCGAGATCTTCGCCCAGCGGCTCAGCGGCACGACCGGCGCCGAGGTCGGCGCGAACGATGTGCGCATCAGCCGCGCTGGCCCGGACGCCAACACGCTGCTGGACGCCGTTGACCCTGCGGTGAGCTTCAACGCAGCGTCGGGCGAGTACTTCGTGGTCTGGTCGGCCGACGGCAGCGCTGGACTCGTCGACGGCGAGTTCGAGATCTTCGGACAGCGGCTCGATGGCGCGACCGGCGCGGAGGTCGGCGACGACGACGCCCGGCTCAGCGACATGGGAACCGCGGACGGGGATGCGGCCTTCGACGCCGTCACGCCGGCGATCGTCTTCGCAGGCACCACGGGCGAAGCCCTGGTCGTCTGGAGCGGCGACGACGGCGCCGGACTCAACGGCGACGATGAGTTCGAGATCGTCGCCCAGCGGTATCTCGTCGAGATCCCGTGCCCCGGTGACCTCGACGGCGACGGCGCGATCAACGCCGCCGACCTGAGCGTCCTCCTCGGCGCGTGGGGATCCTGCGGCGGATGCGCCGCGGATCTCACCGGCGACGGCTCGGTGGACGCCGCGGACCTGAGCATCCTGCTCGGGGCATGGGGACCCTGCTGATCGCGGCAACGCATGACAAGGGCCGCGCCATCCTTCGATGGCGCGGCCCTTTTTTCATGTGGTCGGCGGGTGTCTCGCGATCAGACCATCTCGACGAGCATCGACACCGAGTTGCCGCCGCCGAGACAGAGCGAGCAGATGCCGCGCTTGCCGCCGGTGCGGGCGAGGTTATGGAGGAGCGTGACGAGGACGCGGGCGCCCGACGCGCCGATCGGATGGCCGAGGGCGATGCCGCCGCCGGCGACATTGAGGCGGTCCTCGGTGATGCCGAGCGGGCGGATGTTGCAGAGAATCTGGGCCGCGAAGGCCTCGTTGATCTCGTAGAGGTCGACATCCGAGGCCTTCAGGCCGTTCCGCTGAAGAATCGCCTCAATGCCGAGCTTCGGGGCGAAGAAGAGGTCCTTCGGGGCGACGCCCGAGGTGTACTGGTCGATGATCCGGGCGATCGGCTTCCGGCCGAGACTGCTGGCCATCGCCTCGCTCGCGACGAGGAGGGCGGCCGCGCCGTCGCTGATCTGGCTTGCGTTGCCTGCGGTCACCGTGCCATCCTTGGTGAAGACGGCCTTGAGCTTCTGGAGCGACTCGACGCTCGAGTCGGCGCGGAAGCCCTCGTCCACATCGAGTCCGGTCTTCTGCATCGTCTGCTCGGGGCTGAGGGCGACGATCTCCTTCTTGAACCAGCCTTCCTTCGTCGCGTGGGCGGCCCGCTGGTGGCTCTGGACGCTGAAGCGGTCCTGATCCTCGCGGCTGACCGCATACTTCGCGGCGATGTGGTCGGCGGCACAGCCCATCGCCCACTTCTCGAACGCGCAGGTGAGGCCGTCGGCCTGCATGTGGTCGACCATCTTCGCGTCACCGAACTTCACGCCGCCGCGCATGTGCATCATGTGCGGGGCGAGGTCCATGTTCTCGATGCCGCCGGCCAGGACGAGCTGGTTGTCGCCGCAGCGAATCGTCTGGGACGCGGTCATCACCGCCTGCAGGCCCGAGCCGCAGACCTTGTTGACGGTGAGGGCGCTCAGGGTGTCCGGGAGTCCGGCCAGGAGGCCGACCTGACGGGCGGGGTTCTGGCCGACGCCGGCCTGCAGCACATTGCCCATGATGCACTCGTCGATGCGCTCCTTGGAGCCGGGGACATCCTCGAAGAGCGCCTTCGCGACATACGCGCCGAGCTGGGGCGCTGGGACGCGGCTGAGGGTTCCGAGGAACTTCCCGATCGGGGTGCGGCGGGCGGCGAGGATGACGGGCTTCTGCTGCGACATGAGAGGTGGGGGGGCGCTGAGGTTGGAACGAAGTGGCGGTCGAGCGGAGGGGGGGTACGGACCGCAGTACAATCGCGGTCGCCGCTCGCGTGAGGGGTCGCGCGTCTCCGCGGCGATCCGACTCGGAGCGGTGCTCGCCCGACCTGTGGGGGGCGTGGAGTCCGAAGGATCGCGGATGATAGCGAGAAGCCCATGACGACGACCCGACGCTACGAGCCGAGCGACAACCTGATGAGCCTCCAGAGCCACATCCTCGCCGAGGAGGCGAAGTATCCGGGCGCGACGGGCGAGTTCAGTTGGATCATCTCGGCCATCTCCCTGGCGGGGAAGGCCATCGCCAACAAGGTGCGGCACGCACGATTACAGGATGTGCTCGGCGAGGTCGGGGCCGAGAATGTGCAGGGCGAGCGGCAGCAGCAGCTCGATGTCATCTCGAACTCGCTCCTCATGCGATGTCTCGGCACCCGCGCGAGCGTCGCGGTCATCGCCAGCGAGGAGGACGAGCAGCCCACGATCATCCGCCGCGGCCACGAGGGCGGGAAGTACTGCGTGCTCTTCGACCCGCTCGACGGCAGCTCGAACCTCGATGTGGGCGTCGGCGTCGGCACGATCTTCTCGATCCTCCGCAACGACCCGACTCTCCACGACGCCGAGGCCACGGTCTGCCAGCCCGGGCGCACGCAGGTCGCCGCCGGCTACATCCTCTACGGATCGAGCACCATCTTCGTCGTGACCACCGGACGCGGCGTCCACATGTTCGTCCTGGACCACTCGGTCGGCTCGTTCCTGCTCGTCGCGCCGCACCTCAAGATGCCGCGCGCGGGAAAGACTTACTCCGTGAACGAGGCATACTCGGCGCAGTTCCCCGAGGGCTATCGAAACTACCTTGCATACGCGCACCAGAACGGATACTCGAGCCGGTACATCGGTTCGATGGTCGCCGATGTGCACCGCACGCTCCTGAACGGCGGCGTCTTCCTGTATCCGCCGACGAAGAAGAATCCCGAAGGGAAGCTGCGGCTTCTCTACGAGGCCAACCCGATGGCGATGATCGTCGAGCAGGCCGGCGGCATCGCCTACAGCGGCGAGTCGCGCACGCTCGACATCCAGCCGAAGAAGCTCCACGAGCGCGTGCCGGTCCTCCTCGGCAGCGCCGATGAGGTCGAGCGCGTCCGCTCGTTCCTCCGTTGACCCCCGACCTCACGCCCACCATGTTCACCCGCACCACCACCGTCGCGCCGGCGCTCGCCGGGGCGTTCCTGTTCGTCGCCCGCGCGAGTCTCGCGGCGGACGGCTACTGCTCGCAGCCGGCGATCCACGGCGACCGGATCGTCTTCGTCAGCGAGGGAGACCTCTGGACGGCGACGCTCGGCGCTCCCTCCGGAGCTGCGACGCCCGAGCGCGTGCTCGCGCACCGCCTCACGAACGGCCCGGGCGTCGAGGGTCATCCGGTGATCAGCCCGGACGGGACGCGCGTGGCGTTCGCCGCGGAGTACGAGGGCAATCGCGATGTCTATGTCATGCCGCTCGCCGGCGGGCTGCCCGAACGGCTGACCTTCCATCCCGATCCCGATCAGCCGCTCGCGTGGTCGGTTGACGGTTCGCGCATCGCCTTTCGCTCGCCGCGGCTGAGTCCGCTCGGCCGTCACGAGCTCTTCTTCGTCGATGCGACCGGCGGACTCGCCGAGCCCGCGGGATTCGGCGAGTGCTCGATGATCGCCTTCGATCGCTCCGGCGACGGCTCGCGATTCGCGTTCTGCCGCTGGTCGAACGAGACCTGGAACTGGAAGCGTTACCGCGGCGGCACCGCCCCGGAGATCTGGACCGCGGACCTCGGCGCACGGAGTTTCGCGAACCGTACGAACGATCGGGCAAACGATCTCTTTCCGATGTGGATCGGCGAGCGCATCTGGTTCGCGAGCGATCGCGACGGGGCGGTGAACCTCTGGTCGATGCGCGCTGACGGCGGCGATGTCCGGCAGGCGACGCGCTTCGCGAACGACGCCGCGCGGCCGACCGATCCCGCGAGCTATGAATTGCGCTGGCCGAGCGCCGACGCGGGCGGCGGCGCGACCATCATCTTTGCGCAGGCCGGCGAACTCTGCGTCTTCGATACGAAGTCGCTCTCGCTGCGCCGCATCGATATCGATCTCCTCAGCGACCGGGTCGGCGCCCGACCGCGATTCGTCGGGGCGCTCGAGAACGCCTCCGACTTTTCGCTTTCGCCGTCGGGCGATCGGCTTCTCCTCGAGGCCCGCGGCGAACTGCTCTCGCTGCCCGTCGGCAAGCCGCGCGACGGTCGGCAGGTCGGTCCGCGCCAGCTCACCCGCGAGTCGTCGAGCCGCGAGTGGGGGGCGGTGTGGCTCTCGGAGCGCGAGCTCCTCTGCGTCACCGACGCCGGCGGCGAGCAGCAGCTCGCCCAGCTTCCGGCCGACGGATCGTCGACGCCGCAGCTCCTGACCTCGGACCGCTCGCAGTGGATCATGCGCCCCGTCGCGAGTCCCGACGGCCGCTTCGTCGCGTTCGGCGACAAGTCGCTGCGCCTCTGGCTCTTTGATGTCGCCCAGCGCACCGCGCGGGAGATCGACCGGAGCGACGCCGGTGAGATCCTCGAATACAGCTTCTCGCCCGACGGGGCGTGGCTTGCGTATTCGAAGCCGATGATGAACGCGAACAACTGGATTCGCATTCGATCCACGACCGACGACCGCACGATCGATGTAAGCGACGGGCTGACGCATGACCGCGAGCCGGTCTTCGATCCGCGCGGCCGCTACCTCTGGTACCTGAGCGATCGCCATCTCAATCCGATCATTTCCGGGCCGGACTTCGAGCATGTCTTCACCGAAATGACGGAGGTGCTCGCGGTGCCGCTCGAGCGGGAGACGCCGCCGCCGTCGATGACGCTCGCCGCGGCGGCCGACTTCGACCTGAAGGGCTGGGCCGAACCGGTCCGCGAGCGCCCGGAGGGTGAGCATGACGACGCCGAGGAGGGCGACGACGAGATCCCCGATGAGGGGGACGACGACGCGCCGATCGAGATCGACGCCGAGGGCATCCGCTCGCGCATCTGGCGCGTGCCGGTCGAACCGGGTACGCACCGGTCGCTCGTCGCGACCGCCGGTGGCGTCTGGTTCCTGACCGACCCGGTGCGCGGCATCGCCGATGTCGAGTGGCCGACGCCGCCGCTCGGCGAGGAGATCGCGACGCTCCATCGCTTCTCGGTGTTGGAGGGCGAGGCGAAGGCGGTCGTCGACGGGATCGCATCCTTTGCGGCGAGCAAGCACGGGGCGCATGTCGCCTGGATGAAGGACGGCGCGTTCCATGTGCTCGCCGACGGAGGCGAGAAGCCGGAGCAGGTGGACATGTCCGCGGTGCAGATCGCCATCGATCCGCGCGACGAGTGGGCGCAGATGCTCGAGGAGAGCTGGCGGCTGCAGCGCGACTACTTCTGGGCCGAGTCGATGGTCGGCGTCGATTGGCCTGCGATGCGCGAGCGCTATCGGGCGCTTCTGCCGAAGGTCGGCACGCGCAGCGAACTCAACGATCTGATCGGTCAGCTCCTCTCCGAGCTCGGCACGAGCCACACCTATGTGATGGGCGGCGACGAGCCGGACCGGGCGAAGCCGATCGGGGTGGGCGTCCTTGGGGCGCAGCTCCGTCGGTCGGGCAACGCGGTCGCGATCGACGCGATTCTGCCGGGCCGGCCAGGCGATCCGGAACTGCTCAGCCCGCTCGCGCTGCCGCATCTGGGCGTCGCGTCGGGCTCGATCCTGCTCTCGATCGACGGCCGTCCGGTGCGCCCGGATCGCGATCCGCACGAGTTGCTGCAGGATCGCGCCGGGCGCATGGTCGTTCTCGAGATCGCCGACGATGCCCAAGGCAACAATCGTCGATCGATCGAAGTCCTCGCCCTCGATTCGGAGCGTTCGCTTCGCTACGCCCAGTGGGTCGACGCGAACCGAGCGGCCGTCGAGGCGATGAGCGAGGGCCGCATCGGCTATGTGCATGTGCCGGACATGGATTCGGCCGGACTCATCGAGTTCAGCCGGACCTTCTACGCACAGCTTCGCAAGGACGCGATGATCGTTGACATCCGCGACAACGGCGGCGGCTGGATCAGCCAGCAGATCCTCGCCCGGGTCGCCCGCAAGCCGTGGGCCTACATGGCACCGCGGCACGGTCGCGTGGACAGCTATCCCGCGAAGGTGCTGCACGGGCCCTTCGCGGTCCTCATCGACCAGAACGCCGGTTCGGACGGCGACATCTTCCCCGCGTCGGTGCGACTCAATCGGGTCGCGCCGCTGATCGGTACGCGCACCTGGGGCGGCGTCGTCGGCATCCGCGGCGACAAGCCCGCCGTTGACCTGATGGTGACGACGCAGCCAGAGTTCGCGTGGTTTGACCCGACGCAAGAAGGCGTTGCTGGCTGGAACCTCGAGAACGAAGGTGTGGCGCCGGACATCGAGATCGACACGACGCCGCTCGACCGCCTCGAGGGTCGCGATCCGCAACTCGCAAAGGGCGTCGAGGTCCTGCTCGAGTCGCTTCGGACGAATCCGGTGAAGCGCCCGCCGCTGCCGCCCTTCCCGGATCGATCGCGCGTCCGCTGATCGCGGGGCCAAGGCGACGAACAGCCTGTGGCGAAGGTCACTCGTTCAGAATGTGGCGGTCCAGAGTGGGCGCGTCCGCTCAATGATGTGACTTGAAGCCACCACTCACGTCGGCGTGAAGCTCGAGCGTCACGTCAATCATGTTCGGCTTCGGGCCAGTGCCTAAAGAACATTCATACCACCGAACTCCGTCACCGGAGTATAAGTAGCGGACATCGGTAGCAAGAATCACTATGCAGCGAGGGCGGGATCCCGCGAGGGCCATCGCCACGATCTCGAAGTGATCGCCGCCGATATCGGCTTCCCCGAAGGACTTCGAGTCTGGGGCAGCCATCATCCACAGATCGGAAGTCTCGGCAGCCTCGCCTTCGTCCGGTGTGAAGCGAGCGACGCGCCGGTATCTCGCCTCATTCCGTTCGTGACTCTCCACGAGAAGGCCACCGAGCTCCAGACGAATCCGGTTGTCCTCTCGGAATAGTCGTTCGTCCGAGCCGCGGGGGCTGAGAAGGGTCAGCGACGCCAACGCTGAGGCGATGGCGAACCCCGCAGAGAGCAACATGACCAAGCCTTTCGGTCCGGGACGCATGAGATGTGGTCCTTCTTCGCCTCACAGTTCGCGAGCTGTTGGGCCCAGTGTGGCCCTTCGGCCCAGTTTGGACAGCCACATTCTGAAGCCGTAAAGCCTAGTGTGCCGAGACCCCACGATTGCGCCCGGCTCGCGGCTGCGCTGACTTGAGCTTCTCCCTCAGCTCCGGCTCCAGAATCATGCCGAGACTCGAAACGAATGCCTCCGCATATTCAGCCCGGCGCTTGACTCTATCGTCAAGCGCGACTCGCAGCTTCGGGTAGTCCGCTCCCGGCGATTCCGCTAGCGTGCCCTTCCGCGCCACCTCTACGGCTGTACGAAACGCTGCATCCGAAAGGGACGCGTCATCCATCAAGTATTGTTGAAGACTGCTCTGAGCGGCCTCTCGTGCCGATCTGTCTGCAATGTTACGTTCGATCCATGAGGCCATCGTGGACTCGATCCAAGATGGTCCGCAAGTTGCCGGAGCGATGGATCGCTGCCAAAACACGGTCCATTGGCGGAATAGCTCGGGACGATTCCGCTCCTCGCTGAACACGCTTCCAACGGTGTCACCGAAACGAATCGATGCATCGAGCTTGCGAGCCAGCCTCGCCCTGGCCGCGCGTGCTCTCGCCAGGGAGATCGAACGCTGGGAGTCGTCTGGTCGAACGACGAGCTGGGCCGACTCGGCCTTCGCGGCAGAAATCTCGGCGTTGCAATACTCGTCGATGGCATCGAAGTACGCGCTTCGCGCCTCCCGCAGCGAGGGAATTGATGCTGCCCCTGGCTTCGCATCGGGGCCAGCATGCAATTTATGCCACTTCTTCGCGTCCTCATTTTCGCGGAGGAAGCGGTCCAGGAGCTTACTCGAGTCTCCTACTCGCAAGAAGTCCAGATTTGGGTTCCATGCAAGCGCGGCGTCATTGAGGAACAGGGCCCGACGAAAATGCCGCTCGTATGCGACCCGATCTGCGTCTTCCACTCCGAGCGCGGCTGCGAGGTCTGACTGGAATTGATCCAGCTGCGACAAGTTGCGTTGGAGCGCCTTCCCCTGCACGCTTCGTACGCGCGCGAGTAGACCTGACTCTTCCATTCGCTGCTCGAACTTCTCGGCGGCTTCGTTCATCCGATCTTGAAGATCCGGTGTCAGCGGCTCGCCCTGTGCTGTTTGTTGCTGAGCGAATAGGTCGGATCTGATCAGTTCGTCGTACTCGCGAACGCCCCCATCCTGACACATCTGGTTCAGCTCCGTGTCCAAGCTCACGCAATCGGCCAGATAGGCTTCGCAAACCTGCCTCGCTGCCAGGGCGATGCCTTTGTCATGGGCAAAATGATCGACCAGCTCTTCAAGCTCGTGTCGCGGGATTGCGAATCGCAGCGCTTTCCATCGGGCCGGCGCAACGGCAACATCCGCTGGCCGCATCGCTCCTTGAGCGCTGCCGCATGTCGAGCCTACACAGAGAACTAGCACCAAAGCGAAGCGAGAGCGTGCTGCTGCGGAGATCCGCCGAGTAATAGGTCCCTCTTTGCTCATTGGCGCAATGTGCCTTGGGCCCAGTTTGGGGCCCAGTTTGGACAGCCACATTCTGAAGCCATTCTGAAGAGATCGTGGAGAAGCCAGCCCCGGGCAGTCGGCTCGCTCGCATACCTTCGACAGTCACATTCTGGCGGAGGGTGGGGCGGATTGCGAGGCCGAAGTCGGCGGTTTGACGCCCATTGCCGTTCCTAGTCGCTTGATGTCGGCCTGATCCGGCGGATCTCGCTCGCTCGATGGACGCCCTGGCGTCGATGCGCCCAGTGGATGCGCCATTTTGGACCGCCACAATTTGAGTCTCTCACATTCTGAATCCCCGCCGCTGCTGCCCCTCCCGGATCGGTCGCGCGTCCGCTGAGCGGGAGGCGGCGGATTCGACGGAACGACAGCGTCGAACGCCAGCCGCGACGCACGCGGGCTGGCAGGAGTACGCTGTCTTCATGACGCAGGACGAGGACAAGCCTCGGCGGTCTGAGGGCGCGGAGCCATCGGCCGAGATCCCGCCTCCCGACGGCGAGGAGGTCGCCCGAGTGGAGCCGCCCTCCGGACCGAGGCTCGACGATCGGTTTGCGGATCAGTGCGTCGAATGCGGCTATTCCCTGGCCGGTCTCGACCGGCTCGGCGCGTGCCCGGAGTGCGGCCAACCGATCGCGAAGAGCGATGAGGTCTTGCGCGGCGGACTCCGGACGCTGGAGATCGTTGCCTACGGCGTCGGCGGCGCGTACCAGTTCTCGTTCATCGCGTTGGCGATCTGCGCTGTCATGATCTTCCCCTCCGCAGCGCTGCCCTTTCCCTGCGCCTGCGTCGGCGTGACGGCGTTCATCGTGCATGTCGGAGGGTTGGTTGCCGCGGGACTCGAGTGCTCGCGGATGTCCGAGGCCGTCACCCGCGACCGCTCGCGTCGCATGGCGGCGTGGGGCGTCGTCGTGCTCACGACCGGGATCCTCATCCTCCCGCTCACGCTGGTGGGTTTGGCGTCACGGATCCTGACGGAGTCGATGGCGTGGGGCGTGGTCGTCGCGTACTGCCTCTCCCACATGATCGCGACGACCGGGATCGGTCTCTCGATGGCCGAGGCGGCCAAGGCGATCCCTCGCGCCGAACCAGCGCCTCGTCACCTTCGGCGAGCGATCGTCGTGATCGTGCTGTCGGCCGCGACGCTCCTTCTCGCCTGCGCGATCGACATGCTCGACGCGTGGCTGCGGGTGCCCGGGCGTCTCGTCTGGCTTCTTTCGATGGGCGGAGCGGTGCTGTACCTGATCGCGGCGTTTGTTCTGTGGATTGGCATGCTCGATGTGCGGCGGACGATCGAGGCGAGCCAGCGGCGTCGGGTGGGCCTGTGACGAGCAGGGGGGCTCTCTCCATCGGAGCCCAACGCGGCGAGCGCCTCTGCTGCGTTCGCTGCTGGCATCCGCTCGAGCCCTCGTCCGATCGGCCTTCACCACCAACGGCCGAGCCAGCGGTCGAGGTGCGCGGCGAAGGATCGCGAGGCGTTCCCGACGAGGCGCGTGTCCGGCATGGAGAGGGGCCCGACGCCGTTGGTGCGGCGGGCGCCTGTCCGGAATGCGGGCTTGCCCGCAGCGTCAGTGCGCGGATCGCCGCGACTGCGCCCGCGACCCTCGCACGGGAGGGCTGGCACCGAGCCGTTCGGCGGATGCTCTGGCTGTCCGTGACGGCGCTCGCGGCGGCGCTCGGGCTCGCCATCGCGCAGGAGATCGAGCGGGCTGCGGGAGCGTTCGGCGGCCCCGCCCTCGGGTGGCAGGGAGCGACTCTTCGCCTGGCCATCGACGCCGCGATTGTCGCGGCCTCGGTGCTGCTCGTCGCGGGGGGCGCCGTGCCTCGATCGCTCCTTCCGATCACGCTGCTCGTCGCGTCGTTCGGGGCGATCGCAGCGGCGGTCGCCGGGTCCCTCATCGCGGGGCCGGGGGTGATACTCCCGACGAACGCGGCTGTGCCGACGATCGAACAGGTCGCTCAGGTCGTCGCATCCTTCGCGCTGGTTGCGGTCCTCCTCCGCATCGCCTCGTGGCTCCGAAGCCGGCTCGCGCTCCTCGCCATCGGACTCGCGGCGCTTGCCCTCGCGCCGCTTGCGGTCGTTGGGCTCGCGAAGGTCCTCGCGATCGTCTGGTGGCCCGATCCCACGCTTGGCTCGCCGGTTCGAGATTTCCTCCAGTGGGTCGGACGGCTCCGCATGACCGCACCGGGCTGGATGACCGTCGCTCGGCACGCGTGGGAAGTCCCGGCGATCGTGGGCATGGCGGCGATCCTGCAGAGCCTCCGCGGCCCATGGGCAACGAGGCTGGCTGCGATCGCTCGTGATCGCAGCCAGCCTCGATTGGCCTCATCGTCGCACGCGCGAGACGCGAGCGATCACTCGTAGCCGTCGCGCGTCTCGATGGTGAAGTCGTAGAGGTTCGCGAGGTCGGCCGCGGATTGTCCGGCGATGCGGTTGAAGCGGTCGATGATCCGCTCGTAATCCTTCATGCAGAGCGCGCCGAGGAGGCGAGCCTTGTGATGGAGGATGTCCTTCAGGTTCGCGGTCGTGTTGCGGGCGTGGCCGGCGGGATACATGACGAGGCCGCTGTCGTAGCTCTTGCCGTCGGTCGTCGTGATGACGATCGAGGTCGGGATGCCGTCCGGATAGCGGCGGTCGTACTCGGCGCCGCCGTGGGCGAACTCCATCTTCGCCATCAGGGCCCGCGTCGCCTCGTTCTTGATCGACTTCGGATCGTAGTCGTAGGGCCCGAGCATGAGCGACTTCCAGTACTCGTCGTTGGTCGCGCCGAGCTTCGGATTGCCGGTGGCCTTTGCCGCCTCGATCGCCTTGCGGAGGAGGGTGCCGACGATGTAGACCATCGAGTGGTCCGCGCTCTGTCGCGTCTTCGGATCGCGCTTCGCCGGATCGCCGATGATGCCGAAGGCCGGCTCGTACGCGACGATCTTGATGCTCTTGATCGCGTCGGCGCTCCGGAGGAGGTCAGGGTTCTTCTCGACGAGCGTCAGGAGCCCCTGCAGGGCGCCCGCCGACTGGTGCTCGTAGAGGCCGAGCTTGAAGTGCATGCCCATCACCGCGAAGTCTTCGCCAGAGTGGCTGAGGACGAGGTCGAAGGGGCTGTCGCCGTTGGTCTTCTCGAACTGGCGGAACATGCTCTCCGGGTTGCGGAAGATGTCGCGCGGTCCGAGGAAGCCGCGCATGGAGCGCTGCATCGAGAGGACCGCGACCTCGGTCGAGATCGCCGCGCTTGCGCCCTTCGAGTCGCTCAACTGCTTGCCGGCGCGGATCGCCCGCCAGGGGATGTAGTGGGCGACGGTCATGCCGATCGCCGACTCGATCTGCTCGGCGGTCGCGCCGAGCATCGCGCCGTAGACCGCGGCGCTCGCGATGGCGCCGTGGACGACATGGTCGATCTTGTAGGTCTTGAGGCTGAAGACCTCGGCGAGACGACCGCGGATCTCGTCGATCGCGATCATGCCGCGGACGGCGTAGGCGCCGTCACGGCCCGCAAGCTGGGCGGCGGCGATCGCGACCGGATAGAAGTCGTTGTGACCGAACTCGCCGGCGGTGTGGCCGAGCGCCGGGTTGTAGCCGAAGTTCGTGCCGTTCGAATCCCACTCGCGCACCGCGTTCGAGTTCGCGACGATCGCCTTCTCCGGCGCGACCTTCTGCGTGGAGCCGAAGACGGGCACGCCGTTGGCACGCGGATACTCGCTCGCCTCGGCGCGGAGGAGCGTCGGGGCGTTGGTCTTCAGCGCGATCGCGCTGAGGCCGCAGAGGACGCTGTCGGTGTGGAACATGATCGTCCGATCGATCACCGACTGCGCCGGCTTGCCGATCTTGCCCGACATGAAGTCGATGGCGAACTGCCCGATGCCGAGGGCCTGATTCGTGTTGCGGGGAAGCGACACGGCGGTCGCGGAGGACGATGGGATCGCGGTGGCGGTGGACATGGTGAGTTCCTGTGGGTCGGGGATTGTACTGAATTCGCCGGAGAACCACAGAGGCACAGAGGGCACAGAGGATGCACAGAGGAGAAAGGCCAAGAAGGACCGGAAGGGCGATGGCGCGCATCTGGACCACCTCTTTCTTGTCCTCTCTGTGCTACCTCTGTGCCCGCCCCTTTCGGATTGTGCCTCTGTGGTTCTCTGGCCAGCCTACTTGCGCGCCGACGCGCGAGCCGAGCCGCTCGACGCTTCGCGGATGTCGCCGATCGTGTAGTAGCAGTCCGGATCGATCTCGCGGGCGGCTTCGACGACATCGTGGGCGCTCTTGCGTTCGGTTTCGACGAAGAGCATCGCGACCGGGCCGTCGCGGCCCTTGCCCTCGAACTCCGTCACGCGCAGGCCTCGCTCACGCATCGAGCGGGCCATCGCATCGCCGTTGCGCGTGAAGACGCGGATGACCTGGCGGCCGAAGGCGAAGTACTGCTCGATCATGATCCCGACGAAGTTGCCGGTCGCGAATCCGAAGGCGTACGCGACGGCGTTGAACCAGTTGTCGCGCACGGTGGTGATGACCTGGCTGACGACCAGCACCCAGATGAGCACCTCGCCGAAGCCGAGCGCCCAGGCGACGCCCTTTCGACCGTTGATCACCGCGACCGTGCGCAGCGTGCCGAGCGACACATCCGCAATGCGGGCGGCGACGATCAGCAATGCGCCGATGAGAACATTCCAGTCCATGGGGGGATTCAACGAGATGGCTTACCGGTGCGTCGGCTCGATCGCAGTCAGATTCACCACAGAGGACACAGAGAACACAGAGGGGGCACAGAGGAGGCGGAATGAGGGATGGGGCGTCGCACCGCGGAGGCGAGGGGCGTCGGTAGAGCGGTTCAGGCGTACGGACGATCGATCGCGCCCTCCGGTGGCTCTTCCTCTGTGCCCCCTCTGTGCTCTCTGTGTCCTCTGTGGTGAACGAATCGCGTCCAGCTCGCACCCAGCGTTACGCGCCAAGCAATCCCTCGAGCAGTTCGACGACGCCCTTGCCTTGGGTTGCGATCGTCTCGTAGATCTTGCGGCCGCCGGCGATGTCGAGCAGCTCGCGGACGAGCTTCGCCTCGCCCGCGTGGTCGGCCTTGTTGACGACGAAGACATCGGCGATCTCGAGGATGCCCGCCTTGTCCATCTGCACGGCGTCGCCCATGCCGGGCACGACGACGACGGCGGTGCGGTCGACGAAGGTGCGGATCGCGACATCGTTCTGGCCAGCGCCGACCGTCTCGATGATGAGCGTGTCGTAGCCGGCGCCGCCGATCAGCTCGATGATGTCGGGCAGCGTGCGGTAGTCCTCGCCGACGATCGCGAGCGAGCGGTAGAAGATGCCCTCGTCCACGGCGTTGAAGTCGACGCGGAGTCGATCGCCGAGGAGTGCGCCGCCGGTGATCGGACTCATCGGATCGAAGGCGACGACGGCGATGCGCTGACCGCGCCGCACCGCTTCGCTCGCCATCGCGGCGACGAGCGTCGACTTGCCGGCGCCCGGCGAGCCGGTGATGCCGATGACCTGCTTCGGCCGTCGGCGCGGGGCGTCCTTCGGGGTCTGGCCGGCATGCGCGAAGGAGATGCGGCGGGCGAGCTGAGCGGTTTCGCTCGGGCTCGTGAGCGGACCGTAGGGACGCGTCGCCTCGCGGACGCTCTCGACGATCTCCTCCATGCCGGTGCCGGTGTGAAAGACCTTGTTGACGCCCTTCTTCAGGAGCGTCTCGACATCCTCCTGCGGGATGATGCCGCCGACATTGACGACCATGTCCTTGCGGCCGACCTTCGCGCACTCGTCGAGCAGGCGCGGGACGAGTACGAGGTGCGAGTTCGACATCATCGACGCCGCGATCATGTCGACATCCTCGTCGCGGGCGGAGATCGCGAGGGAGCGCGGCGTCTGCCAGAGTCCCGAGTAGATCACATGGATCCCGCTGTCGCGCATGATGCGGGCGATGAGCTTCACGCCGCGGTCATGGCCGTCGAGGCCCATCTTCCCGAGCAGCACGCGCGGGCGGTGGGTCAGGTCGGAGCAGCGGTCCTGCTTGGCGATCGCCGTCGTCGGCTCGTTGATGGCATGGGGCATGGCGTGGCATCCTCGCGCCGGGCGGAGCCGGCGAATCGCGGGAGCCTACCACATGCGAAGTGGGTAACGGCCCTATCGGACCGCCGGGCACGATCGTCCGCCCACCCCTCGATCAGGAGGCGGCCGGCGCCTCATCCTCGGCGCTCGCGCCCGCGTCGGCGGTCTTCTTCTTCACCATCTTCGCGTCGACCGTCCAGTCGGTCGGGTAGAGGCGGTGGGCGATGGCCCCGACGATGCGGTGGACATTGCGGTACTTGTAGTCGTCGAGAAGCGAGGTCGTCCCGTTCGCGAGGGTCACGACCGCAATCGACTTCGACATCCAGCGGCTCATGTCGATGTCCCGAACCTCGCCGACCGGGCACGAACCCTCGGGGGTGACGAGCGTGCCGTCCTCGGTGATGGCGAAGCTCCGCCGACGAAGGGAGACCAGCGACCAGAGTGCCCACGGCGTGCCGAGGACGCCGCATCCGATGAAGTAGACCCAGAACTGCAGCATCCGGTCGTAGGACGGGACCGGCACGGGAGCCTCGAGAAAGTCCTTCGCGAGCCGGGCCTTGATGGCGGTCAGCTCCTCCTGGTCGGTGCTGCTGAGCGCCGCCACCAGCGCCTGCTTCTCAAGGCCGTCGCGCTGGGTGACCAGATCGGTGTACTCGGCGAAGGCGGCCTCGCGGGCGGGAATGGAGACCGAATAGTCGTACCACCCCCAAACGCCGAAGATGAGGCAGAGAACGGCTATCACGATGTCGCGATAGAAGAGGAACGGCTGGATCGTGGTCCGGATAGCCATTGGAAAGATCGCGGAGGAGCGAGTCAGCAGGGTAGTCGATTACCTAGCGAAGCGGATTGTTTCTGACCGGCCGAGGCGGCCGACTGGGGATCGCTCCCGATTCGGTGCCGTCGTGGGGGAGGCGTCTGCCGCTGGACGGAGGGCGGCGCGGTCGGGTTCGGCAATTCTCGACGCTTCTCGGGCTCCGGTTCAACATCTGGGACTGGACGCAACCCATCGCCGAGGTAGGTTGTTCATTCCTCTCGGAGGTGTCACATTTCCCGGTCCTTGCGTTCTCCCCTCGTTGCCGCGCTGCTTGCGGCTGGTCTGGCCAACTCGAACTCCTTTGCCGGCGGCTGCACCGGCGACCTGAACGGCGACGCCGTCGTCGATGCGGGTGATCTTGCGGCGATGCTTGGGGCGTGGGGAACCGCCGGAAGCGCCGATCTCGATGGCGACGGCATCGTCGCCGCGTCGGACCTCTCGCTCCTGCTCGGGGCGTGGGGTGCCTGTCCGATCGTGGCTGCGCCGATCGAGCGCGAGCTCGCCTCGGTCCCGCTGACATCCTTCCCGTGGGCGAACTTCGTCCAGAGCTTCAATCAGGGTTCGTCGGTGCGCGTCGCGGTCGATCCGGCGCAGGTGCCGAGCCTCGCCAATGCGACGGCCGATGTCTTCGTCATCGCCGACCGCAGCGCGGCGGAGTGGGCCTCGGATCAGACGCTGGTTGATGTCCGCGGAACGCCGGATGCGATCACCTTCGGCGGCGATGCCGCCAGCAGCGTGCTCCCGTTGGCGACGGCCGGACTGAGCGCCGCCAACGGTCTCGTCATCGGCAAGGGCTATGACCTCGTCGTCGACGCGAACCGCAACGGCGTGCTCGACGGCGGCGATCTCATCGACGGTGCCGACGGCCCGGGCTTCTGGATGGTCGCGGACCTCGTCGCAGCGGGCCCGCTGGCGGTCTCGCAGATCAACAGCTTCGACACGAACTATGCCCCGATCGCCGCGGCGATGCAGCTTCAGCGGATCTACTACCCGACGGCGATCCAGACCATGGATCCGGTGCCGCTGGTCGTGATCAGCCACGGAAACGGCCACAACTACGCCTGGTATGACTACATCGGGCAGCATCTTGCGAGCTGGGGCTACATCGTGATGTCGCACCAGAACGACACGATGCCCGGCATCGAGACGGCCAGCACGACGACCCTTCAGCACACCGCCGCGATCATCGCCCTGCAGGCGACGATCGGCGGAGGCGCGTTCAACGGCAAGCTCGATGCGACGCGGATCGCCTGGATCGGCCACAGCCGCGGCGGCGAGGGTGTGGTGCGGGCCTATGACCGCATTTTCGACGGCACCTTCAATCCGGTGAACTACTCGCTTTCGAGCATTCGCTTCGTCTCGAGCATCGCCCCGACCGACTTCCTCGGCACGAACTCGGCGAATCCGCACGGCGTCCCCTATCACCTGATCTACGGCTCGGCGGACGGCGATGTCTGCGGATGCCCCGACTCGGACATCGCGGATTCCTTCAACGTCTTCGAGCGGGCCGAAGGCGAGCGGTTCAGCACCTATGTGCACGGCGCTGACCACAACGACTTCAACTGCTGCGGCTTCAACGATTTCCAGGGGCCGGCGGGGACGGCGATCTCGAATGCCGGCGCCCAGGCGGTCGCGAAGGGCGCCTTCCTCGCGGGCGTGAAGTACTTCGTCGACGGCCAGCAGGCCGCGAAGGAATACCTCTGGCGTCAGTACGAGGATCTCCGCCCGATCGGCGTGAACCAGGCCTTCACCGTGGTCCTCGACTACAAGGATCCGTCGGCGTCGAACGCGGTCATCGACAACTTCCAGACGAACTCGGCGACCACCCTCTCCTCGAGCGGCGGCGCGGTCACGCTTTCGGTGACGAACTCCTTCGAGAATCTCACCAACGACGCGAACACCTCCTTCACCTGGCAGACGACCGATCCCCGCAACGGCATGACGCGGGCCCGCTCCACCGACGCGACGCGCGGCATGCTCTTCGATTGGGTTGCCCCCTCGACCGCAGACTGGGCGGTGACGCCGGCGCTCGCGGACTTCTCTGACTTCACCTATCTCTCGCTCCGGGCCGCACAGGGCACGCGGCATCCGAACACCGTCGCGCTGGCGGGCACCGCCGTGTTCCTCGTGACGCTCACCGACCAGAACGGCGTGAGCAGCACGATCAACATCGGCGCCTACAAGGGCGGCATCCAGCGTCCCTACCAGCGCACGGGCTTCGGCACCGGCGCCGGGTGGCAGAACGAGTACGAAGTCATCCGCATCCGACTCTCCGACTTCCTCACCGGCGGATCGGCGCTCGACCTGAGCAAGATCGTGTCCGTCCAACTTGGCTTCGGCCAGGGCGGCGCCTCCACGCAGGGGCGACTGGGCGTTGACGACATCTACCTCGATCGGGATTGAGCGCACCCCATGAGTCCCTCCACCACCCTCGTGGGCACCTCCTCCAACCAGCGATCCCTCATCATGATCTCGACTTCCAAGCAGACCATTCGCCGTACGCTCCTGTGCGTCGGGCTTCTCACGATTGCCGGCGCTTCGACCTTCGCGGTCGGTCAGGTTGCCCAGCCGGAGGCCCCTCCAAGCTCGCCTCCGCAGGCTGCGCCGGGCTACAGCGCGACGCCGCTTCCGCCGCTGCCCACGCTTCCCGCAGGCGTCAGCGAGGTCGTCATGGTGCGCGAGTTCCGCATCGCATCGCCCTACGAGCATCGCTTCTCGAAGGAGAAGCCGATGGTTTCGGCGGGCGTCATCATGGTGTTGCGCGCGTCGAGCGATCTGCTCGCCTCGCGGCAGGTCGCCATGCCGGTCCTCATGGTCGGCTCGACGCCGGTTGAGCCGATGAACATCGGGTTCGCGTCGGGCACGATCGTCGTCGTGGTCCCCTCCGCGCTGAAGGCCGACGGTTCACTCGAGCTCGATCTGGCCACGACGCCGATCCACTTCGCGGCGCCGGTGCTTCCGGAGACGATCGACGCCGCGTTTGGCGCGAAGCAGGCGGATCTCGCGCGCCGCAGCGGCATTCGGCCGCCGACCGCCGAGGCGCTCGCCGCGGCCCGCCGTGTCGGAGGCGAGACCCTCGAGGTCGCCGACCGCGACGCCCTCAATCGCACGCTTGGCTCGCTCGTCCGCACCTACGCGGCCGACGAGTCGGACATCGCCGATGCGCTCGAGGGCATCACCGACAGCACGCCGCGACCGGTGGCTCGCTGACGACCTGGGCCGTGGGACGGCGGGCCGTCACGCGTCGGGCGTCGTGTCTGGCGTCAACTGGGGCGGATAGCGTTCGCCCGCTTCGATGCGCTGATGGAGCCGGTTCTCGATCGGCGGCGTCGGGCAGGTCGCGAAGGGAACCAGCGCGCAGACGGGATTGATCGCGCGGTTGAAATCGAGGCGCACGCGGCCCGAGGCATCGGGCGGATCGACGGTGAGGAACCGACCGCCCGGATAGGTCGCCGGAGAGGTGGCGTCACGGTTCGTCGCATCGGCGAAGACGACGAAGAGCGATCGGTTCGCGCCTGCGGTGGCGACCAGCGAGCAGTCGCTCTCGGCGCCGTCGGGTGTGGCTGCCGGGAGCGAGAACCGAAGGACCGCCGCAACCGGTTGGATCTCGACGAAGCCTGTCACATTGGTGACGGCGATCGTCGCGCCCTTCGGCGCAGCCAGGGCCACGCCCGAACGGACGAACGCCGGCGCGTACGGAAATGTCGGGATCGAGCGAAGGCTGCGGCGGCGCGGACTTCGGTTGTCGCGGAGGCGCAGGGCAAGTTGTCCGTTGCGCCGAATGAGGGCGATCGAGAGTTCGCCATCGCGGATGATCGACGGACCACCGGCGTCGTCGGCGCGAAGCGCAACGCCCTCGCCGTCGGGTGGGTCGACTGGCGGCGCGCCGCCTTCGACGGTGGGCATGAAGGCTGATCCATCCGCGCGGCGCCCCGGCAGCAGTCGCACCCGGTCGCCGGTGACATGGAGCGTGCCGATCACCGGCTCGCTTGCGCCCGCGGCGTGCACCCTGCAGGAGGGGTCGGCCCCGATCGTCCAGACGCCGTCCTCGAGAAACGACAGCCCGACGAGCGTCAGCCAGCCGTCCGGGGCCTGCAGCGCGCGGAGGCGCGCTTCGCGCCAACGGAGCCAGCCTTCCTCATCCGCGCGGGTCGCTTCCGGTGCGCCGCGTTCGACGGGCTGCGGGGCGGTGCGTTCGGCGTCGGGTGGTTCGGATGGTCGTGCGTCAGCCATGCGTGCCGAAGACTGTATCCCGGTACGGGTACGCTTTCGGTCATGGCGTGCGAGCGGCTGAGCGAGCTTCTCTGTCCCCGCTGCGGCTACCGGCTGCTGGCGGCTCGGTCAGTGCAGGCTGAGGCGAGCGACGATCGCTGCTCGGAGTGCGGGCTGGCGCAGGCCCGTGGGCGTGCCGCGGCGATTCGGGCGCGCGGGCCGTTCGCGGCCGTGTCCCCGGTTGCGCTCGGGATTGCGGCGGCTGCTGCGCTTCTCCACGGCTTCGCCTTGCATGCAGGGTTGCACGGCGCGTCCTCCCATCCGGCGGTCCTCGCGTTCCTCGTCGTCGGACGCTCCGCGGCGGCGCTCTCGGCGGGCGTTCTGCTCGCCTTGACGATGCGGAGGGATGTGAGCGTCGGGCGGTGGCGGCTCTTGGCGGCTCTCTCCGTCCCGTTCCTGATCGGGACGGGCTTCGTCACGCTCGCCGTCGGACTGTATGCCCATGGACTCCTCTCGCTCGGAAGCTGGTTCGACCGGGCGATGTCGATCGACCTCGTGCAGCGATGCGTCGGATGGTCCTCGCCACTCGCCCAGATCGTTGGGAGCGCGTGGCTCCTCTGGCTCTCGGCATCGGTCATGCGAGGGTGCGTCCCCGCGCCGAATCGCCTCGGTCGCTCGGCCGCCCTCGTGGCGGCGGGTCTCGTTGCCCTCGCCTTGTGCGGCATCGGGCTGCTGGTCTTTCTCGCGATCGAGATCACCCTGCGCGAGCAGTGGCTTCTTCCGCCACGCTGGGCGCTCGCCGCCCCCTCGCTCATGCCGTGGCGTCTGCCGCTGCGCGTCGGAATCGACGCTGCGGTCGGGCTCTTGGTCCTGACGGCCGTCATCATCGCGGTCCGCGGAAGCGCCGAACGCCGCGCATCGCATGGCGAGATCGAGTCGCCGCGGCGCCCCGCCGAATGACGGTCTAAGGCGGATCGCAGCGCGGCGCGGCGAAGATCGCAGCGCGGCGCGGGTTCAGATGGTGACTGTGTCAGTCACAGCTTTCTGCACCATTCGCGTCGTTCGTTCAACACAGAGAGACTATGCAGGCCAGCTCCGCACGCGGGACGCGATCACGGGATCATG
>CAYNCG010000035.1:0-42844 GCA_964395845.1 uncultured Isosphaeraceae bacterium
CGCGGGTGACCTTGAAGATGCGGCCGACTTCCTCGAGGGTGTAGGTGTAGCCGTCACCGATGCCGTAGCGGAGCTTGAGGATCTCGCGCTCGCGGTAGGTGAGGGTCTTGAGCACATCGTTGATCCGCTGACGAAGCATGTCGTTCGTCGCGGACTCCGACGGGCTCTCCTGCCGCTCGTCCTCGATGAAGTCGCCGAAGTGCGAGTCCTCGCTCTCGCCGACCGGTCGGTCGAGGGAGATCGGATGACGCGAGATCTTCATCACGCGCCGCGTCTCCTCGATCGGCATCTTGGCCTTGATGGCGATTTCCTCGACCGTCGGCTCGCGGCCCAGCTCCTGAAGGAGATTCTTCTGGATGTTCCGGAGCTTCGACATCGTCTCGATCATGTGGACCGGCACGCGGATCGTGCGGGCGTGATCGGCGATGGCGCGGGTGATGGCCTGACGGATCCACCAGGTCGCGTAGGTCGAGAACTTATAGCCGCGCTTGTACTCGTACTTGTCGACGGCCCGCATGAGGCCGGTGTTGCCTTCCTGGATGATGTCGAGGAAGGGAAGCCCGCGGTTGCGGTACTTCTTGGCGATCGAGACCACGAGGCGGAGGTTGCCGCCCGAGAGGTCGCGCTTGGCCTGCTCGTACTCGCTGAAGACGCGCTCGATGTCCTTGATGTGGCGATCGAGGTCCTCGGGCTCGGAGAGGACGAGGTTGCGGAGGCCGTCGAACTCCTCGCGCATCACCATCACATCCTCCGGGTCGTAGCGATCCGGATGCTTCTCGCTCTTCTGGATGTGCTTCTGGAGGTCCTTGATCTTGCGGTTGATCGCCTGCAGCTTGCGGAGAAGCGGCTGGATGCGGCCGGTCCGAAGACAGCACTCCTCGAGCAGCGTCGCGATCTTGCGACGGCGACGGCGGATCTCCTCGACGAGCTCGGCCCGCGCGGAGTCGGACATGCGCTCGGTCTCGAGCTTGTCCCACGCCTGGCGGTTGAGGTCGAGGAGCCGCTGCACGGTCTGGAGGTTGACCGGGATGCGGGCCGCGATCTTGTCCTTCGCGTTCTCCTCGGCGGTCGAGATGCGCATGGTGCGATCGAAGGGCAGCGAGCCCTCGTGGACCTGCTTCAGGATCTCGATCGACTGCGTCGCCGCGTAGTCGCTCTCGAGCGTCTTGCGGCGGAAGATCATGCGCGTCGTCTCGATCTTCTTGGCGAGCCGGATCTCCTCCTCGCGGGTGAGCAGCGGAATCGTGCCCATCTGGGTGAGGTACATCCGGATCGGATCGTCGATCCGCTTCGAGCCCTGCTCGTTGATCGCCTGCTCGACGGCGGCCTGGGTCTCCGCGTCGTCGAGGATGTCATCCTCGGTCGGCACGCCCGCGCCGGGCTCCTCGCTGTTGTCGATCGGATCGCCGAGATCGATCTCGGGCTCGCCGCCGAGATCCACCGGGACCTCGTCGACGGTGTCCTCGTCGATCATCTGGACCTTGGGGGTGTTCTTCCCCTTCTTCGGGTCGTCGCGCTGGAACTTCAGGTTCGTCTGAAGCGGAGCGACGAAGGTCGTGTGACCCAGCCGACGGACTTCGGGCTCGTCGAGCAGGGTGATGCCGTGCTTGTTGAAGAGAACGAGGAGCTCGTCGAGGCGATCCGGATCGACATATTCGTCCGGAAGGCAGGTGTTGAGCTCTTCGTAGGAGATCCAGGTGCGGCTGACGCCATGCTCAAAGAGCTGGCGAAGCACTTCGTACTGTTCGAGGTTGATGGTCACGGCTAGTGTGGCTCCGAAGCGTGGAGGAGGATGCTTGCGGACGAGAGGAGGCGAACGGAGAGGATCAGACGATTCGTAGGAGCGGGAACGGCATGCGTTGCGAGGGGGCGGGAGAGGAGCCGGCAAAGGGCCGAGAAAGGCCTAGTTGGAACTGCCCCTCGGAATGCCCCGAGCCCGACTCGGGATGCGGGTGGCGTCGGTGCCGCGCTCGCGGGCGGCCTGCAGACGGGCGAGCAGGGAGGCTTGGGTGGCGTCGGCGGGGGGTGGCGGTGAGTCGGAGGATCGTTCTGGCGTGAGGTCCGGCCCGATCATCGCGTCCGGCTCCGGCGGGTCGACATCCCGGCCGGTGAGCGATTCCGGTGCGATAGCTCCGGAGCGGGCGCTTTCCCGCCGTTCAACCTGTTCGAGATCGGCGAACGCAGTGCGAATGCGTTCCAAGGTCGCCCGTTCATCCCGTTCGCGAAGCGACTCACCGAAAAGACACAAGTCGGATGCTAGGCCCTTCGCTCGCTGCTCGGCAAGTTCCGCAAGCACGAGTTGGAAGGTGGGGCGTTGACCGGCTTCGGCGCAGCCATGCCATGTCCGATAGATCGAGCGGAGTGCCGGATCGAGGAAGAGCTGCGGCGGACAGGCCTCGGTGAGGGGGAGGGTGATCCGGCCGCGGCCGTCCGGCTGCTCGGGATCCGCGACCTGGAGAACCAACGACGAAGCGTCCGGATTGGCGAGGAAGAGAGCGAGGAGGTGACGCTCGGCTTCGCGACGGGCCCGGGAGATCGGCTGACCGGCGGGGGATTCCTCGTCGATCGAACCACCATCGCCCATCTCATTGCCCATCTGACTGTTGGGCCCCGCCGACGGTCCGTCGAGATCGCGTCGCGGCCGGGCCTCCGGCATCGCGGCCTCGATCTCACGCTCGGAGAACCCGGTGAGCGTCGCGAGGGAGGCGAGCACATAGCGCTTGCGGACGCCGGCGACGCTCGCGAAGCCGAGATCGACGAGCTTGCGGAGAAGGCCCTCGAGCAACTGCTGCTTGCCGGAGATTCCCTCCTTGGCGACATACTCGGCGCGGAAGCGGCGGACGAGATAGGCCAAGGAGTCGATCGAGCGGTCGAGCGCCGCCCGGAAGATCGCCGGTCCCTCCGGCTCGCGCAGAAGCTCATCCGGATCGAACTCGTCCGGCAGCGTGCAGACCTTGACATCGAGCGTCTCCTGGAAGAAGACCTCGACGCCGCGGTCAGCGGCCCGCAGTCCGGCGGTGTCGCCGTCGAAGAGGAGGATGACCGTGTTGCAGAGACGCCGCAGCAAGCGGGCGTGATCGCGGGTGAGGGCGGTCCCCAGGGTGGCGACGACATTCGTGAAGCCAGCCTCGTGGCAGGCGATCACATCGGTGTAGCCCTCGGTGACGATCGCCGTGCCGCTCTTGATGATCGACTGCTTCGCCAGATGGATGCCGTAGAGCGAGCGGCTCTTGTGGAAGAGCGGCGACTCCGGACTGTTCAGGTACTTCGGCTCGTCCTCCTCGCGCAGCTTCCGGCCACCGAACGCGATCGGACGCCCGAGGTCGTCGCAGATCGGGAAGACGAGGCGGTGCTTGAGGAGGTCAGACTGGCCGCTCGCGCCGCGCCGCACGATCCCCGCCTCGACGAAGACATCGATCGGCGGCGGGGGCTCGCGACCGGTTTCCTTCGCAAGCTGGTTGGCGCGGGCGATCGCGGAGGCGATGCCGTCGCGACGGTCCGGCGCATAGCCGAGCTGGAAGGCCTCGACCATCGCCGGGGCGATGCGCCGGCGACCGATGACCTCGCGGGCCACGCTTCCCTCGTTCGGATCGGCGAGCAGCCGCCGGTAGAGCTTCAGGGCGAGCGTGTTCGCCCGGTAGAGGTCTTCCTTCGAGATCCCGCTGGTGTGCTCCGGCCGCTCACTCCGCTGGGTGAGTTCGATGCCTGCCCGAGCCGCGAGGAACTTCAGCGCCTCGATGAAGGACATCTTGTGGAAGTTCATCACGAAGTCGATCGCGTTGCCGCCGACTCCGCAGGCGAAGCACTTGTAGAAGGGCGTGCCCTTGTGCGAAACGACCGCGAAGGAGGGCGAGCGATCGTCGTGGAAGGGACAGAGTCCGATGTGCTCGCGTCCCTTGGGCCGCAGGGCGACATGCTCGCTCACCAGTCCGATGAGATCGGTCGCGTCGAGGACGCGGTCGCGGTCGGAGTTGGGGGTGAAGACGGGCATGCGAGGCGAGACGGGGACGAGCGGACGGGGGATGGAAGGCGGTGGCGGCGACGCGGCAAAAGGCGAAGCCATCGCCAAGCCGCTCGCGGGAGAGGTCACGAGCGCAACTGGGCGACGACGGCCGCGTGGCGGCGCGTTCCCATCCACAGTCGATACGGCAAGTGTTGGCAGGCTGCGCGAGGGTGCGCGGACGCGTCATCCTTCGTCGGGACGGGAGACCACACGCGTGCCCGTTGCGACACGGGGCGCCACCGATCGCGACGGATCGCCAGCGTGCGTGCTCTGGCGAGGTGGCGCGAGGCGGGCATTCCCCGGAGTGAAGGCCCGTCTCAAGCGGCGTGTGATCTGTCGTGCAGACGCGGGATGACCATGCCATGCCGGCGGCGAGGATCTCTCCTCCCGTTCGCTTCATCGAGACGACCGAAGATGCCTTTCAGCGATGGCCAGAGCTGGTGTCCCGAGTTGGTTTCCCGGGCTGGAGTCCAGATGGCGCATGCACTGGGGGCAGTGGATGCTCGAGCGGCGATCGGGAGCGTGAGCCAACACACGCGGCGTGTGCGCAGCTTCCTTGGGATGGTCCGTTCGGAGCTTCCGCCCTCGCGAGGTGAATCGGCGAGGGTCTCGGAACGGTGTGTCGTGACGAGGGAGAGGAGTTCCGTTCGCGCTCAACTCGGAGCGAGCGAACCAGCATCGACAGCGACAGCGAAAGCCTATTACGAGAGATTCATCCGTCAACCGTCGAGCGGGAAGTTCGCCCGTTTTCCGGAGAATACTCGTCGCTCACCGGTTGACAGACACATCGTCTGTCGTTCTATGACCTCTCGCGCTGTGCGTGAGCGCTCCGAACGGGGCAAGCACCCACGCCCTTCGCTCCACCTTTTCCTCACAAACTTGCCGCACGATCGACGGCGGGGCGCGTCGCCAAAGCAACCGACTCCCCGCGAGGCGGGGAGTCGGCGTGGAATGCGTGGATGTCGGCCAGCCGGATCGGGATCCGATCAGACCAGCTCGCCCTGGTTCTTCCGCCGGGTGTAGGCGTACTTCCGCTTGATGGGCTTCGCCACGAGGCCCTGACGAATCGCCCGGACGCTCGCCTTGATGCGGGTCGGGGTGCCGTCGATCACCGTGGTGACGACCTGCAGATTCGGCTTGAATCGGCGGGGCTTGATCGAGGTCGTCTTGACGCCGACGCCGCCAAGGTACTTGGCCTTGCCGCGGTACTTGCAGACATTGCCGCGACGGGTCTTGGCACCGGTGAAAAAGCAAACACGAGGCATCGTTGGGCTCCGAATCGGAAGCCGCGCAGTGTAGCCAGAATCGGGACCGCGCCAAGGGGCAGCGCGAGGAGAGTTCGGACTTCGTGCGGCTGGGGAACAGGATCCCCGCGAGCGTCAGCCCGACCGAGGCACCGCGAAGCCGGCGGCCTCGAGGACAAGGGTGAGGCCCTCGGCGTCGTCGGTGCCGAAACGCTGGGTGGCGTGGCTGTCGAGGTCCAGGACCGCCAGGAGCGGCCCGACACCGGGCGGCAAGGCCACGGGAAGGACGATTTCCGAGGCGTCGCGCGGGTCGCAGGCGACATAGTCGGGCCCGAGATCGCGGACATCACCGACGATCCGGATGACCCGCCCGAGGAATCCCTGACCGCAGACGCCGTGCAGGCCGATCGGCGAGCAGGCTGGCTTGTTCCGCGACGGACCGAGGATGAGCTCGGTCGCCGGTGTCTGCCCGTCGGGAGGGAGGTAGAAGCCTACCCATGAGACCTCGACGCTCTCGAAGTCCTCCCAGATCGCGTCGACGACAGCCCGCATGCGGGCCTCGATCGCCCCGGCGGGGAGCGATCGGGTCGCCTCGCGGACGCGGTCGGCCGTTCGGCGATAGCGCGCCGACAGCGCAGCGCGGTCCACCCGCGTGGCCATCGGCTCCGCCATCCCGAAGCGTCCGCCGGTCTCGACCGACACCTTACGCGGATTCCTTCGCCAGTCGGCGAGCGATCTCGGCAAGCGGCTTCCGGCGTTCGATGGCCTCGGCGTCGATCACATAGGTGACATTCGCGTTGTCCATCTCGGGAAGCTGATACATGAGATCGATCATCATCTCGTCCATCACCGCCCGCAGCGCGCGAGCGCCGGTTCGGCGGCGCAGGGCCCGGTCGGAGATGAGGTGCAGGGCGTCGGTGGTGAACTCGAGCCGCGCTCCCTCGAGCGAGAAGAGGTGCTGATACTGACGGACGAGCGCGTTCTTCGGCTCGGTGAGGATCGAGATCATCGCGTCCATGCCGAGCGGCATGAGCGGGCAGAGCACCGGGAGTCGGCCGACGAGCTCGGGGATGAGGCCGAACTCGAGGACATCCTCGGGGGTGATCTGGGTGAGGGCCTTCGCGTCCTCGGCGAGACGGTTGTCGCCGGTGGTCACATCCTCGGTGAAGCCGATGCGGCGCTTGCCGATGCGGCGGCGGATGATGTCCTCGATGCCGACGAAGCTGCCGCCGCAGATGAACAGGATGTGGGTCGTGTCCATCTGGATGTACTGCTGCTCGGGATGCTTGCGGCCTCCCTGCGGCGGAACATTGGCGACGGTGCCCTCAAGCATCTTCAGGAGCGACTGCTGCACGCCTTCGCCCGAGACATCGCGGGTGATCGAGACGTTCTGGCTCGTCTTGCCGATCTTGTCGATCTCGTCGATGTAGATGATGCCGCGCTGGGCGCTCTCGAGGTCGTAGTCAGCGCCCTGCAGGAGCTTCAGGAGCAGGTTCTCGACATCCTCGCCGACATAGCCGGCCTCGGTGAGCGTGGTCGCGTCGCCGATGGCGAAGGGAACATTGAGCACCCGGGCAAGCGTGCGGGCGAGGAGCGTCTTGCCGGTGCCGGTCGGACCGACGAGGAGCACATTCGACTTGTCGAGCTCGACCGGGCAATCCTCGTTCTCGGCCTGCGTCAGTCGCTTGTAGTGATTGTGCACGGCGACCGAGAGGGCCCGCTTCGCGGCCTCCTGGCCAATGACATACTGATCGAGGAATTCCTTGATCTGTCGCGGCGTCGGGATGCTCGAGAAGAGCGGCCGAGCGCTCTGCACGCGACGGCGCTCCTGCCGGAAGATGTTCTGGCAGAGGTCGGTGCAGTTCGAACAGATGTAGACATCGCCCGGGCCTTCGACCATCGGGCCGACCTCGCGCGAGGTCTTGCCGCAGAAGGAGCAGGTCGTGACCTTGCGGCCGCGGAAGCCGCCGTCGCCGCCTCCTGAGCCAGAACCGGAACCAGAACCGGAACCGGAACCAGAGCCGGATCCGGAACCGGCGCCGCCGCCCGAGCCGCCACCGGAGAGGTAATCGCCATCACCGCGACGCTGTCGCGGCGGCCCACCGCCTGGAGGGCCCGAGGGACCGCCCAGCGGACCGCCGACGGGGCCAACCCCGGCGCCGGCCTGCGGCGTGCGGGGCGCGTTGGGCACGCCGCCGGGGACACCGCCGTTGGCGGCATCGGAGCGAGGCTTGTCGGCGTTGCGACCGCCGTTGGACTGGTTGGACGAGCGGGAGGGCTGATTCGGCGACGGGGACGGACTGGTCATTGGGGCCCCAAAGAGGGTGTCGCGGCGCGCGGACTGGCCGGTCGGAACCGGCTGCGCCGTTCCGAGTGTATCGGGTCGGGGGGGACCCGGGTTCAAGGTTTATCGCGAAGGCGTCTGCGGCGACCGCTACCGGCCCCGGTCGGCCCGCCGCCCCTGCGGCCGGTCGCCGTCGCCGCGCCGCTTCGGTTGGATGAGCTTGTCGGCCATCGACTCCCGACTCGGACGGTTCGCGAGCATCGCGGTCTTCGCGCGCTCGAACTCCTCGTCGCTCATCTCGCCCGCACGATGCATCCGGCGCAGGTCCTCGAGGGTGAAGCCCACCGGTCCGGTGTCGTCCTTCGCCCCGAGCCGTCGCCTGAGCCACATCGCGAAGAGGCCGCCGACGATCGCGACGACCAGAAGCACCAGGAGCGTCGGCCAGATGCGTTCGAAAAGATCGCCCGCACTGGAGCTGAGCGAGCCCGATGGCGGGGCGCTCGCGACCAGTGCGGGCGAGATCACGACGAGGTGATGGGACACGGGCTGTTGGCGGTCAGGCCTTTCGGCGCTGCGCGTCCGCCTTGGCCTTCTCCTCGGCACGGGCCTGGATTTCCTTGTTCCAGTCCTCGGCCGGGACATCGGTGACCGTGGCCTTCTCGAGGATGCGGTCGGCGGTCTTCTGCTCGCGGATCTGCAGGGCGACATCGTTGATCGCGCCGGTGCGGATGAGCTGCTGGCGGACCTGGTCCGCACGCATGCCCTGGCTCTGGGCGATCTGGTGGATGCGACCGGCGACTTCCTGCTCGGTCACCGCGACATTGAACTGCTCGGCGACGCGGGCGAGGATGAAGAAGAGACGCAGGCGCGAACGGGCCTGATCCTCGCTCTGGCCGCGAAGCTCGGCGAGCCGCTGCTCGACGGTGTTCTCGTCGATGCCGCGCTGGAGGAGATCGAGCCGCTGGCGGGCGATCGACCGGGCGACCTGACGCTCGGAGAGCTTCTTGGGCAGCTCGAAGTTGATCTTCTCAAGGAGCCACTCGAAGACCTGCTCGCGCTGGGCGGCGACCTGCTCGGCGTCGCGGCGCTGCTCGAGGGCAAACTTCACCTGCTCGCGGAGGATCTGCTCGGTCCCGAGGCCGAACTTCTCGACGAGGGCGGAAACCTCGGCGGGGGTGATGCGCTCGGCGGCCCGGATCAGGTAGGTGATCGTGAGCTTCTTGCCGCGGACTTCCTCGCGCTCGTGGTACTCGGGGCCGGTCGTCGTCACCTCGACGGTGTCGCCGGCCCGCTTGCCGAGGAGGGCCTTGTCGAGGTCGTCGATGAGGAGGCCCAGGAGCTGGCCCTTGCCTTCGTCCTCAACGGCGGGCACGACGACGAGCGCCTGCTCGGTCTCGAAGAAGACGCCGTCGACGCCCTCCACGCGGACTTCGGCGCGGCCGATCATGCGGTCGAGGTTCTGCAGCGGCTCGTCGATGCGATTCGGCGTGCCCCAGCGGTAGCGCTGGCGGAGGATCTCCTGATCGATGTGCTCGTCGGTGACATCGGCCACCGGCTTCTTGATCGGCAGCCCTTCGACCGAGGGCATCTCGAAGTCGGGGATGACTTCGACATCGACGGAGAACGCGAACGGCTTGTTCCGCTCGAGCTCGAGATCCATCGACTCCTTGGTGAGCTCCGGCTCCGTCACCGGGCGGATGCCCTTCTCCTCGATCGCCTTCGAATAGGCGTCGGCGACGAGCTGGCTGCGCGTCTCCTTCAGGAGCGCGCCGCCGAAGCGCTTCTCAAGCAGCGCCCGCGGGGCCTTGCCCTTGCGGAAGCCCGGCATCGCGGTCTCGAGCTGGAGCGTGCCGAAGCTCGTCTCGATGCGGTCGTTGACCGCGTCGGCCGGGATCGTGATGGTGATCCGGCGGGTCGTGGGGCTCGTCTCCTCGACGAGGACGGTGTTCGGCGTGACTTCGGTCGCAGTAGCCATAGGTATGTTCGGGTCAATGAGGCGAAAGGCCGGGGAGTGTAACAGGAGGTCCGGGGCTCGGGGAAGCGGGAGCGCGCAGAGGGACGAGACCCTGCCCAGACCCCCACGATGCGGAGACGCGACAGGGCCCCGGGGGGGTCACCCCGGGGCCCATGGTCGGTCGGGTCACCAGGTCCCGCGTAGCCCGCGGGCGGCCTGGAGCGGGACGGGCGTCAGCGAAGGAGCAGCATGTCCGCGTAGGTCGGGAGCGGCCAGAGGTCGTTCGGCATGTTCCGCTCCAGCTCGTCGCAGACGGTTCGGCACTTCTGCATGGCCGGGAAGAGTTCGTCCCGGATCTGCCGCATGTGCTTCTCGGCGTCCTCGATGTGCTTGCCCTCGGCCTTCTCGACCTCGGCGATCGTGGCCCGGAGCTGGCTGATCCGGCCGACATGCTCGCGGAGGGCTCCCTCGGAGTCGGGGCATTCCACGCCGGCGGCCTGCGAGCCGGCGACCGCGTCGGCGAGTTCCGACTGATAGCGGAGGGCGGCGGGGAGGAGCTGGGTCCGCACCATCGTCGAGAGGGTGCGTCCCTCGATCCGCATGACCTTGATGTACTGCTCGACGAGGATCTCGAACCGGGCCTTCAGCTCGCGCGGCGTGAAGACGCCGTACTTCGCGAAGAGATCGGCCGCCTTCTTCGACTTGAGCGCGGGCAGCGCGTCGGCGGTCGACGGAAGGTTCGGCAGGCCGCGGCGGGCCGCCTCCTCGTGCCACTCCCGCGAGTAGCCGTTGCCGTCGAAGCAGACGCGGCGGTGCTTCTTGACGATCTCCTGCAGGATCGACTTCACCGCCGACTCGAGCTTCGCGGGGGTCGCGTTCTTCCCGACCTTCTTCTCGAGCTGGGTGGCGATGACATCGAGGCTCTCGGCGATGATCGTGTTGAGCACGGTGTTCGGCCACGCGACTGCCTGCGAGCTGCCGACCGCGCGGAACTCGAACTTGTTGCCGGTGAAGGCGAAGGGCGAGGTGCGGTTGCGGTCGCTCGTGTGCCGCGGGATCTGGGGCAGCGTCGTGGCCCCGAGGTCGAGCGCGGATCCGTTCTTCGTGCGCTTCGTCTCGCCGCTCTCGAGCTGGTCGAGGATGTCGGTGAGCATGTCGCCGAGATAGATCGACATGATCGCCGGCGGAGCCTCGTTGGCGCCGAGTCGGTGATCGTTGTGGGCGCTCGCGATCGACGCCCGCAGGAGATCCGCATACTGGTCGACGGCGCGGATGACCGCGCTCAGGAAGACCAGGAACTGCATGTTGGTGTGGGTGTGCTCGCGCGGGTCGAGCAGGTTGTGGCCGGTGTCGGTGGACATCGACCAGTTGTTGTGCTTGCCGCTGCCGTTGACGCCGGCGAAGGGCTTCTCGTGCAGGAGGCACTCGAATCCGTGCTTCGGGGCGAGCGTGCGGAGGACATGCATCGTGACCATCTGGTGGTCGGTGGCGACATTCGCCGCCTCGAAGGTCGGGGCGACCTCGTACTGGCCGGGGGCGACCTCGTTGTGACGGGTCTTCACCGGCACGCCGAGCTCGAAGAGCCGGGCCTCGACCTCGGCCATGTAGGCGAGGACGCGCTCGGCGATCGATCCGAAATAGTGGTCCTCGAGCTGCTGGCCCTTCGGCGCCGCAGCGCCGACGAGCGTCCGGCCGCAGATCGCGAGATCGAGCCGCTGCTGGACGAGTTCGCGGTCAACGAGGAAATACTCCTGCTCGACGCCGAGCGTCGTGATGACCTGCGAGACGCCCGCGTCGGTGCCGAAGACCTTCAGGATGCGGAACGCCTGCTTCGAGACCGCCTGGATCGAACGCAGGAGGGGCGTCTTCTTGTCGAGCGCCTCGCCCGTCCAGCTCACGAAGGCCGTCGGAATGCAGAGCGTGCAGTGGTCGCCGGTGCGAAGGAGGAACGCGGGCGAGGTGCAGTCCCACGCGGTGTAGCCGCGGGCCTCGTAGGTGTCGCGGATGCCGCCCGAGGGGAAGCTCGAGGCGTCCGGCTCGCCCTGGATGAGCTGGTTGCCGCTGAACTTCTCGATCGCGCTGCCGTCGCCCGCGACGGAGAGGAACGCGTCATGCTTCTCCGCGGTCGTTCCGGTGAGCGGCTGGAACCAGTGGCAGTAGTGCGTCGCGCCGTGCTCGATCGCCCAGTCCTTCATCGCGCTCGCGACGGTGTTCGCGATCGCCGGATCGAGCGGCGTGCCGAGCTTGATGGTCCGCTGGAGATTCATCGAGACATCCGGCGGCAAGCGCTTCAGCATCACATCGCCGGAGAAGGTCATCGATCCAAAGCTGTCCGAGGCGCGATAGGGCGTGGTGGCGGTGTCGATGGGCATGGCGGTGGTGCGGCGGGGCATGGGTGGTGTGGTCGAGGTGAAGGCTGCGGACGCGGAAGCAGGCGACCGCCGGAGCAACACGGGGCGCGGGGCGGTCTGGACCAAGCAGGCGATTATCGGCCGGGCTCCCGCCCGACGCAAGGCGATCCATCGGGCGAATCGGCGGCCTGCCGCAGGGAATCCGGGCGCTCAGGGCCGGTTTCCGCGATGTCGTGCTAGCCGAGAACCTGCCGGCGACGGGTCACATAGTCCCAGACCACGAAGCGATCGAGGTCGGAGCCGCCCGCGAAGAGGACCCGTCCGCGGGTCGTCTCGGCCATCCGGTGGGCGAAGCGGACATCCTCCTCCGACTGACTCCAACTCGGGAGGAGGATGACATTCAGGACGATCCCGTCGCGCCGGCAGCGTTCCGCCTCGCGGAGCGTCGCCTCCTCGGTGCGCGGATCGGGCGGATAGAGCATGAGAAGCTGATCGCCCTCGACATGCGCGGTCGGCAGCCCGTCGGTGAGGAGGATGATCTGGCGGTTCGGCGTGTCGCGGGCCGCGAGCAGGCGTCGGGCGAGCTCGAGCGAGCGTTGAATATTCGTGAAATGGAGCGGCAGGTCGAGTTCGGTGATCGTCGGATCGGAGAGATCGGCTCGAAGGCGCACCACCGGCTCGCGGATCGAGACGGGCTTCGGCATCAGCTCGGCGATCTCGCCGGCGCTGCGGCGCTTCGCGAGGGTGTACATCTCGATGAACTCGAGATGGTCGCCCGGATACTCGCGGCGGATGAGTCCGTCGAGGGCGAGGCTCATCTTCTTCACCGCGATGTATTGCCCGCCGTAGCGCATCGATCCCGACATGTCGAGGATCATCGCCGTCGCGCACTTGGGCGTGTTGCGCGTCCGGTGAATCTCCATGTCCTCGGTGCGGAACCGCACGCGCCCGCCGGTCGCGCGGCCGGTCGCGCGCCCCTCGCGCCGCTCGCGGAGCATCGCGTTGACGATCGTCTGCGGGAGGTCGAGATGGGCCGGCGCATCCCCGAACTCGTAGGGCCGCGTCGAGGGCAGCTCGAGCGCCCCGTCGCCGACGACCCGCCCCTGATGTCGCCCGCTCCGCGAGGCCTGGAGGTCGCCGAAGATCCGCTCGAGGAGTCGCGATTGGTAGAGGCGCATCGCCTTCGGCGTCAGGCGCAGCCCCTCCGGCGTCGATTCGAAACCCTGTTCCTCGGCGAGTCGTTCGAGCAGCTCGTTCACCTGCCGCTGGATGCCGCGGAGATTCTCGAGGTCGCCCTCCTCGGCGAAGCGGGCCAGGGCGTCCATGTCGATGATCGCGGGCTTCGCGTTCTTCATCGCCTCGCGAAGCTGCTTGAGCAGCCGTTCGATCGTCTCGAGCTCCTCCTTCACCTCGACCGCACGCTCGACCGACAGCCGCTCCCGGCCGGTGAAGGTCCAGCGGGCGTGCAACTGCTCGACCTCGTAGCGCAGGGCGATGTCGCGGAGGAGCGGCAGGAGCGCGCGGGCAAAGGGCGAGGACTCGTCAAGCCGGCTCCAGAGCCGCTCGAGCGTCGGGATGTTCTCCTCCTCGATCGCGCGGGTGAACTCCTGCGCGAAGCGCTTGCCGAGCTCGGGAGGCGGGGTGAGCGTCGCATGGACGCCGACGCGGGCCTCGGCGTCGGCGCGGGCCGCGCCGGTCTCGTAGGTCTCGAGCAGCTTGCGCCGACGCTCCTCGAGCATCGCGATGAGCGCGGCGAGCGACGGGCCGAGGCCGCGGATCTGCGATGGATCGAGGCGAATCGCGTCCGCGAGCTCCTCGGCGGTGAAGCGCCGCGGGCGACCGTAGGCGAGGAGATGATCCATCGCGCCGCTCACGAGATCGGGAGGCGTCTCGTTCGGCGAGCCGAATCGGACCGGGTCGTACCCGAGATAGGCGTGGATGAGCGGCATGTGGGAGCGCTTGGCGCGTCAGCAGCGGAACTCAGTGCGGCCGCGCCGCTCGGTGCGCGAGATCCGATCGGTCGCCCAGAGACCGGCGAGTACGAACTCGACGCAGCTCGCCCTGACCGCATCGCTCTCGGCGGCGTTCACTTCAAACGCCTTCTCCCACACCGGCGGAATCTGGGTGAGGCGATCGGCATAGGCCTTCGAGGGCAGCATGTCGCCGACCTCGACCCGCATGCCCTTGCCGAAGATCGCGGCGATCTCGTCGAGCCCGTGTCGACTGACATATTCCTCGAAGACGGTGCGCACGGCCTCGGCGACGAGCGCCTCGAGCACCTGTCCCTCGCCCATCTGATGGGTGCCCATGAGGTCGAGCTCGAGCTTGCCGGCGGCGCTCGCCCGCAGGTGGGCGAGATCGCTGATCCGCGGGACCGCCGGACGCTCGCCGAGGCGAATGCCGCGCAGGCGCGCCGAACTCACCATCGTCCTGTAGTTCGCTGCGCTGAATCGGGCGCTCACGCCCGAGGCGTGATCGACGAACTTCGACTTCCGCGCGGCCACGGAGATCTCCTCGATGATCTCCTCCATGAAGGGCGGGACGAGCACCGGCCACGCGCCGCCGAGATCGAGATCGGATTCCTGTCGCGTGATGGCGATGCCGGTCGCACGGTCAAGCGGATAGTGGGTCTGGATGGTCGATCCGATCCGGTCCTTGAGCTGCGGAATGACCTTGCCGGAGCGGTTGTAGGTGCTCGGGTTCGCGCTGAAGAGGACGCAGAGGTCGAGATCGAAGCGAATCGGATAGCCGCGGATCTGGACATCACGCTCCTCGAGAATGTTGAACAGCCCGACCTGCACCTGCTCGTCGAGATCGGGCAGCTCGTTCATGGCGAAGATGCCGCGGTGGAGCCGAGGGATGAGCCCGAAATGCAGCGCCTCCTCGGCGCCCATGCTCGTGCCGTCGGCGAGCTTCGCGGGATCGATCTCGCCGAGGACATCCGCAAACTTCGTCCCCGGAGCGAGCCGTTCGGCGTAGCGCTCGTCGCGGTGCCACCAGGCGATCGGCGTCTCGTCGGCGTTGCGGGCGGCGAGGGCCCGCTTTCCCTGGCCGGTGATCGGCCGATAGGGATCCTCGTGCACCGGACAGCCGGGGAGATCGAGATAGGGAAGCCACTCGTCGAGGAAGCGCGGCAGCATCCGCATGAGGCGGCTCTTGCCCTGGCCCTTCTCGCCGAGGAAGAGGATGTCGTGGCCGGCGAGGAGCGCGTGCAGAAGCTCGGGAATGACCGTGTCGTCGTAGCCGGCGATGCCGGGGAAGAGCGGTTCGCCCTTGGCGAGCGCCGCGATGAGGTTCGAGCGGAGTTCCTCCTTCACGCTCCGCGAACGCCAGCCCGAGGCGCGGAGGGCTGCGAGGGTCGTCGGGCGTGCGGAAGCGGAGCGGGGGGTGTCGGCGTTCGCCGTCGGCGCGGTGTTCATGACATGGGCGGGGGAGAGAGCCGGATCGTCGGAGACATGGACTGTAGGCACTCCTGCGAGTCGGGGCCGCACAATGCCGATGAAACGGGCTTCGTCCGATGCTTCTCGCCCAGGCCCACTCCTTCGCCCAGCAGGCCCGGCTCGCGATCACGCTTGCGTGGGTCGCCGGCTATACGAATGTCGTCACGCTCCTCCTCTGCGGGCATGTGACCTCGCATGTCTCCGGGACGACCTCGGATCTCGGGCGCGGCGCGGTGGAGGCGGTGCGGGGCACGGGGGGAGCGTGGGGGCTGACCGGCTTCTCCCTCTATCTCGTCGCGACCTTCCTCGCCGGCGCGATGATCTCCGGCGTCCTCACCGAGTTCGGTCGGCGCCGGGCGTGGGAGTCGATCTATGTCCTCCCCATCGGCTTCGAGGCCGCGCTCCTCGCGACCTTCGCGGTGCTGCTCCAGTGGGGCGGACTCGCGCCGGTCGCCGGGACGGGCGGTTGGCTCTTCGCCCTCACCGGTCTCGCGTCGGTCGCGATGGGTCTCCAGAACGCGACGATCACCCGCATCTCGAGCGGCGTCGTGCGCACCACGCATGTGACCGGCGTCCTCACCGATCTGGGCCTCGAACTCGTGCAGTGGCTCGAGTGGCTCCGGGACCGGCGGCGCCTCGGCTCGGCGCAGCCCGACGCCGGACTCCTTCGTAGCGTGCACACGCATCCGACCTCGCGCCGACTCCTTCTGCTCCTCTCGATTCTCGGGAGTTTCGCGCTCGGCGCCGGGCTCGGCACGCTCGCCTACGACCATGCGACGAGCGTGGCGATGTATCCGCCGGTCTTCTTCCTCGCCTGGATCGTCTTCACGGACATCGCCCAGCCGATCGCCGAGATTGAACCGAGCGAACTCGTCACCCGCGAAGGCCTGCAATTGCCGCCGAGCGTCGTCGTCTACCACCTCCGCCGCGATGCAGCCCGCGGGTCGCGCGGTGCCCACCGACTTCCCGATCTTTCGGCCTGGGCGACGCGGCTTCCCGCCGAGGCGCGGGTCGCGATCCTCGATCTCGATCAGGTCACCGATCTCGATGAGGACGCCGCCGCGGAGATTCGGGCCGCGCTCGCCCGCTTCGCGGTCGAGGGGCGACATCTCCTCATCGCGGGGGTGACGCTCGAGCAGTACGAGCTCCTGCGGCGCGGGGCCGGCGAACTGCTTCATCCCGAGAACGCTTGCGCGGATCTCGAGATCGCGGTGGCCCGCGGCCTCAACATCGCCGAGGACATCGCCGCCCGCGGCGTCAGTTCCGGCGGGCATCCTCGAAGAACGATGTGGCCCGGGTGATCGACGGCCCGTGCTGGTGGGTGCCGCGCTCCGCGCGGCGGTGGTCGGCGTGGCGCAGCCAGCCCTTTCGCCAGAAATAGCCCAGAAGCACGATCGCGATGAGGGCCATGATGCCGAGGGCGACGGGATATCCGTAGCGCCAGCGCAGTTCGGGCATCCGCTCGAAGTTCATGCCGTAGATCCCCGCGACGAAGGAGAGCGGAATGAAGATCGTGGAGATGATCGTGAGGACGCGGAGAATGTCGTTCACGCGATTCGACGCGCTCGTGACATAGAGGTCCGTCAGGTTCTGGGCGGCGTCGCGGTAGGCGTCGAGGATGTCGACGATGCCGCCGAGCGCGTCGTGCGTCTCGCGCAGGGCCAGATACAGATCCGGCCCGCAGACGAGCTCCGCCTGGCCGGCGCCGGACCAGCGGCGATTCGCGTAGAACAGCGTCTCGATCGACTCGCGCAGCGGCACGACCGCGCGGCGCATGCCCCGCAGGTCGCGCTTGGCGGCGTGGATGCGGTGGATGAGCCCCGGGCTCGGTCGGGCGATGAGCCTGGTCTCGAGCTGCTCGAGCCGAGAACCGAAGCGTTGCAGGACCTCCTGATAGCTCTGGCAGACGCTCTCCGCGAGGGCATGCAGGAGAAAGGGCATCGTGCGGCCTCGGAACGCGGCGTCGCGCCGCAGGCGCTCGCGCGTCGCATCGAAGCAGTCGCCCGGTCGGTCCTGCACGGTCACGAGCCAGCCGTCGCCGAGGAGGACATCGACCTTCTCGAAGATCAGGAGGTGATCGACATGGACGACCTCCATGATGATGTGGGCGCAGGAGGGAAACTCATCCACGCTCGTGCGATGGCCGTGCGAGCGCAGGATGTCGGCGGAGAGCGGATGGACGGGCATCACCGCCACGAGCAGCCGGGCGATCTCCTCCCGGTCGCTTCCCTCGATGTCAAGCCACAGGCGGCGCCGGCTGCTTCGGGCCTCGGCGATCATCGGGCCGATCGCACCGGAGTCGAGCGTGCGCTCCTCACAACCGGACTCGTCGTACAGATGGGCGGTGATCCGGAGGGGATGCGTCGTCGATTCGCCGCGCGCGGGTCGCTCGTCCGGGTGCGTCATGCCGGACATTCTGCGCGATTCCCGCGCGATCAGGTGCGACCGTCAGCCCCAGCTTCCGAGGAGCAGGGCGATATCCGTCGCGGTCACGCTGCCGTCGCCGTCGAGATCGGCGAAGCAGGGATCGTTCGGCGGGCAGGGGCCCCACGCGCCGAGGAGTATCGCCAGGTCGGAGGCAAGGACGCGTTCGTCGCCGTCAAGGTCGCCCGGAAACGCGGCCGCCGTCGCCTTCGCCGCGTCGATGAGCCCCCAGCCGCTGAGGTCATCGAAACCGGGCGTGCCGATGTCACGAGCGGTCCCGGTGAGGATCGCGAGCACCTCGTCCGGCGTGAGCGACTGGTCGCGGCTCAGGATGAGTGACGCGACGCCGGCGGCGTAGGGCGAGGCGAAGGAGGTTCCGTTGAGGAACAGGTAGTCGCCGCTGACATAGCCGTCGGCTCCGGTGCGATCGGTCGAGTAGATCGCCTCGCCAGGTGCGAGGAACGCGAGCTTCGGTCCGTACGCGGAGAAGCCGGTCTTCGTGCCGTAGGGCCCGGCGGCGCCGACGGCGATCACCGAGTCGAGGCTCGCCGGGAAGGCAATCGCGGCGTTGCCGGTGTTGCCCGCCGACGCGAAGTGGATCATGCCCGCGGCACGGGTCGCGGCGTAGGCGGCGGTGACGGACTGCGAGTTGAGTCCGTACGAGTTGCTGTTGTTGGTGATGCGATGGCCAGCCGCGAGCGCCCAGTTCAGGGCGTTGGCGGTCCATCCGTATGTCGCGGTCCAGTCGCCATCGCAGTCGCTTGTCGAGACGAAGCAGCGCGCCGAGCGCGACGGCGTCGTCGGCGCGCTTCCGACGGTCCCAAGCGCGTTGTTGATCCGCGCCGAGACGCAGCCGGCCACGACGGTGCCGTGGTTGTCGCAGGCGTTCATCGGCTCGCCGCCCGGGATGCCGTTCACCGCGCCGGTCGTGAAGTCGCGGCCGGCGACGACCAGGAGATCGGGGTGCGTGAACTGCACGCCGGTGTCGATCACGACGACGGTCGCAGCGCCGCTGCCGGTGGTGAGCGTCCACGCATCGGGGGTTCGCATGTCGAAGCCGATCACGCCGCCCCCCTGACCGCTGTTCAGGTGCCCCCAGCAGAAGGCGAAGCCCGGATCGTTGGGCACCTCAGCCGATCGCCCGGTGAAGCGCATGTCCGGCTCGGCGAACTCGACGAGCGGATCGGCGGCGAGTGCATCGACCGCCGCGAGCACCGCGTGGCCGTCATCGACGCCCAGCTCGAGGCGCATGAGGCCGGGAATTCCCTCGAAACGCTGCGTGCCGCGGATGAGGCCGGCAATCGGCGCGAGCAGGCGGGCTTCGTCAGTCGCGGTCGCGTTCGGCGTGAGCCGGACGAGGAGCGCTGGCTCCGGCCATGCGATGCCGCCAAGTCGATCGACAAACGCCGGCGCCGTGTAGGACGCTGCGCCGATCGCGCGGAGTACGCCGACATCCTCCGCGGCCGGCGTGCCCGCCCGCACGAGGTACGCCGTCGCGAGCTTCGTGCGCTCGAGCCCCGGGATCGCCGCGGGCGGACGCAGGGTCTCGAAAACGATCCCACCGGCGGATGGCAGGGCTCCTTCCGCGTCGCGCATCCCGGCCGGTGTCGCGTTCGCTGCGAAGCGGGCGAGGACGCCGCGGCCGCGGGCAAGGAGGTCGCTCTCCGTCGCGATCGCCGCGCCGGCCGAGCGGGTCGGCGCGGGGCTCGACGACTGCGCACCCGCGTGGCTGGCGATGACGGTGACCGCGAGGGCGATCGCCGCGGTGGGCAAGCGGTCGAAGGCGCGTCGGCGATTCGATGGCAAGGTGGGAAGCATGGGGCGAAACGGTAGGAGCGGTGGCGAGACCCGGGGATCGTGAACCTAGCCGACGATTGGACCGTCGCGTAGCGCCGAGCGGCCAAATCGCGCGCCTTCGCGGGCCGCGTCCACAGGTTGGGTGCGAACTCGGACCGAGGCGCGGGTCATCCCGCAACGAAGGGGGCCGGAACCGAGGGGGCGAGAAGCCAAAGCGCCAGGACGCCCCGAATGCTCCACCCGGCCGTGCGCAGCCAGTTGGTCTGCACGAGTCGGCGATGGACCGTGGGGTCGAATCCCCCTTCAAGGCGGCTGTGGCAGGGGACCGAGACGCCGAAGGTCACAGCCCAGATCGCGACGATGAGGGCGGCGCCGACACCGAGCGGGAGGATGTCCGCGTGACCGCCCGCACCGGCCGGGGCCATGAGAGCCCCCGCGAGCAGAACGCCCGCGGTGGCCGCTTCGATGAGCATGAGCGGCCCGACGACCCAGGTGATGCGCCGCATGTGGCCGCGGTGAAAGGCCTGAAAGCCATCCCGCGGCACGGCCGCGAAGAGCGGATATTGAACGAGCTGCACCGTCCAGATGAGACCGACGAGCGCGAGGGTCGCGCCGGCGTGCAGAAGAAGAACGAGCGTCGATGCGGACATGCGTGAGGCGTTGCTATCGACGCAGCCGCCCGATCCGATGCAGCGTTCTCGCGATCGGCGACGAGCGCGGCCCGGGCCTGCTACGGCACGATGATCGTCTCAAGCAGTCCGGATGCGGGGCTGTAGATCGCGACGGTCGTCGGCCGCGCGCGATGCAGTGCGCCGGGATTGATCAGCCGGATGCCGTCCACGATCGCATCGGAGCGCTCGTGGGTGTGGCCGTGGAAGAGGACATCGACCTTCGCGAGGTAGAGGCGTTCGAGCTCCTCCACGAGATGCCCATGGGTGAAGCCGATGCGCTGACCGCCGAGCTCGAGAATGCCCCCGGGGTGATGCACATGCAGTCCGATGTCGCGGGCGTAGCCGTCGAGCGATCGGGCGTCGTCGCAGTTGCCGAAGACGAGATGGCATTCGAGCCCCGCAAGCTCGTCGAGGACGCCGTCGCCGACATCCCCCAAGTGGAGAAAGAGCGCGACGCCGCGTTCCTGCAGCAGCGCGATCGCCCGGCGAACCCGCAGCGTCTGACCATGACTGTCTGAGAGGAGGCCGATGCGCAGGTCCGCCCCCTGGCCGCCCCCGACCGATCGCTCAGCCGTCCCAGGCGCGAGTGGCGGCGTCGTCGAGGGTGGTGGTGGCCGGGTGCTCATCGTGTGCGTCCGCATGCCGCGCCGCCGGCCGCGGAGCGGCAGGGCGGTGCCCCGTTCCCCGCACGCATCGGCTTTCGGAGGCTCTGGTCAGGAGGAACGGCGCCGTCGATTGTCGCAGCGTTATCGCCCGTCCCCCGCAGGAAATTCGGCGATCTCTGCACCGAACCGCTCGCCGCTCGCGAGCTCCTGTCATACTAGTCGATCGGTCGTCGCACCTCGGGAGGGGGCGTCGTCCCGCTGTTCGAAGAGGTTTCCAGAGAGGTTGTCCATGCGTCTCGCATCCGTTGTCGCCACCGCCGTCGCTTCCACCATCGCCGCAGCCGCGTCTGCGTCGACGATGTCCATCTCCTTCGGATCGGGCCAGGGTCTCTCCAATCTCGGCTCCTTCACCGGCAGCATGCAGTGGAGCTATGCCGGCGGCGGCGCGACGAGCGGATTCCTGACCGTCTCGCTGACCAACACCTCCTCGCTGAGTGGGTACCTCACCGCGTTCGCCCTGAACGGCCCCGCCTCGGGCGTCACCTACAGCCTGCAGGCCCCGACCGGTGACGCGTCGCAGTTCGGCATGATCGGCGGCGGAGCGAATCCGTCCGGCACGATCAACGCGGCGCCGTGGGACAACTACATCGTCGGCGCCTCCACCTCGAACTCGTGGACCGGCGGCGGCAACCCCAACAAGGGCCTGGCGGTGGGCGAGACGGGCAGCTTCACCTTCAAGGTGAGCGCCGTCAGTTCGCTGCTCGCGGGGCTCGATGTGCTGTCGTTCTTCACCAACGACGATGAAGGCAATCCCGAACTCGCGGTTCGCTTCCGCGGGTTCTCCAACGGCGGTTCGGACAAGGTCGGCGCAGAGCTGACGGTCGTGCCCGTTCCGATGCCTGTCGCGATCGCGGCCCTCGGGCTGATCGGCGCGGGACTCGTCCGTCGGCGGATGACCGCCCGCTGATCGCCCGACGGGACGCCGTGGGGCACCGGCCGACGACAAGGCTCCTCGCCGCTCCGTGCGGGCTGCGGGTACCCTGCGCGGTCCCATGTCCGCCCACCCCTCGACGACCGGTCCTGTCACGCGCTTCGCTCCGAGTCCCTCCGGCCACCTCCATGTCGGCGGCGCCCGGACGGCGCTCTTCTGTTGGGCCTACGCCAAGGGACGCGGCGGCGCGTTCCTGCTGCGCATCGAGGACACCGACCAGAAGCGGTCGAGCGACGCGGCGAGCGTCGGCTTCCTGAAGGACCTCGACTGGCTCGGGATCGAGTGGAACGAGGGGCCGACCTTCACCCGACCGGACGGGCGGGTCGTCGGCGGTGGCGATCACGGTCCCTACTTCCAGAGCGAGCGGCTCGACATCTACAACGGCCTCATCGCCCGGCTCATCGCCGAAGGCAAGGCCTACTACGCATTCGATACGCCCGAGGAGCTCGACGCGAAGCGAAAGGCGGCGCTCGCCGCGAAGCTTCCCTATCGATATGACCGGGCGGCGCTGCGCCTCTCCGCGGAGGAGGTCGCGTCGCGGCTCGCCGCGGGGACGCCGGCGGTCGTGCGGGTGAAGGTGCCGGCCGGGTCGATCACCATCCGCGACGAGATCCTCGGCGAGGCGACGCTGCCGGAAGGGGAGGTCGACGACTTCGTCATCCGCAAGGTCGACGGCTTTCCGACCTATCACTTCGCGGTCGTCGTCGACGACGAGCTCATGCGGGTGACGCATGTCCTCCGCGCCCAGGAGCATTTTACGAATACCGCGAAGCATATGGTGCTGCAGGATCTTCTCGGCTTCCGGCGCCCGATCTACGGCCACCTGCCGATCATCTGCAATCCCGACGGCAGCAAGATGAGCAAGCGCGACAAGGACAAGGCGCTTCGCGCCGCGGTCCTCGCCAAGGGGCTCGGTGCGCCGCCGGCCGGAACCGTCTCGGCGGAGCGCTGGGCGACCTGGCTCGGGGACAAGAATGTCCAGCTCGACTTCGACGACGCCCAGCGGCTCGCCGAGGCGCTCGATGTCGCGCTGCCGGAAATCAATGTCGACGACTTCCGCCGCTCCGGGTACCTGCCGGAGGTCATCTGCAACTTCCTCTCGCTGAACGGCTGGTCGCCGGGGGAGAATGTCGAGAAGTTCGACAACGAGTTCCTGAAGGCCCGTTTCGAGCTCGGACGCGTCCAGAAGACGCCGGCGAAGTTCGACCGGATGAAGCTCCTCGCATTCAACTGCGACGCCATCACGGCGATGGACCGCGAGCGGTTCGTGGCCCTCGTTCGGGCCCACGGCGAGCGCTACCACCCCGAGTTCCTCGCCCGACTGTCGCCGGAGCAGTTCCGGATGCTCGCCGACGCGAGCCATGAGCGCAGCAAGACGCTCGAGGATCTCTACCGCGGAAACCGCTGGCTCGTGACGGCGGACGACAAGGTGGCCTGGGAGGACTCGAAGCCGGTCCGCAAGGCGATGCTCGACGGCTCGCCGCGCGGGATCGATACCCTGCGAAGCGTCCTGCCGCTGCTGTCGGCGATCACCGACTGGAAGGCTGCGGCGATCGAGTCCGTCGTCACCGGTTTCGTCACCGCCACCTTCGGTGAGGGGCAGATGGGCAAGGTCGCCCAGCCGCTCCGCGTCGCCGTCACCGGCGGAACGGTCAGCCCGCCGATCTTCGATACCCTCGCCATGCTCGGCAAGGCGAGTGCCCTGCGGCGGATGGAACGCTGCCTGCAAGCGCTCGGCTGATCGGGCAGAGCGGGGGGAGCGGGCACTTCTCGGCCCACGAACGGCCTTGCCCGGACGCCCGCCTTCGGCTACGCTCTCCGCTCCTCAGTCATGGGCCATTGGCGCAGCTGGCTAGCGCGCTTGCATGACACGCAAGAGGTCACTGGTTCAAGTCCAGTATGGCCCACTTCGCAGGCCGCCCCCCAGGGGGGCGGCCTGCTTCGTTCTTGTTTGAGCGCTCCGTAGCGCCCTTCGGGCGCACACTCGCTTTGGCGCGGGGGGGCGTTGGGCGTGAGCGCGCGGGGGCGTTGGGTGTGAGCGCGGGGGGCGTTGGGTGTGAGCGCGGGGTGGCGTTAGGCGTGAGCGCCTGTCCAATCAGCTCGCTTTGTCTGGGCGGGAACTTGCTCCATCTCGGCTTCTTGCTTCGTGCCTGCGGCGGGGAGGGAACGGATCGCGGGACCGGGTGTCCGTCTGCCGCCGCGATTCGACCGTGTGGTCGCCGGTCTCGGTGTCCGCGCTCCTTCCTGTTGGGCGGACTTCCCCTATATTCCGTTCCTGTCGCCGGTTGTTGAACTCTGCAACCCCTCGTGACTCCACTCCCCATGCGCTTCCCATCCATCGCGTTTCTCGCCTCTTCCGCAGCCCTCCTGACGGCGGCCCTCTCGACGGCGATCGCCTCCGCGGCGAGCGTCGCTCAGCCGCAGGCCGGTTCGAAGTCGCTCAAGATCGTCTCGAGCCTCCCCCGTACCGGCTCCGCGAACGCCCAGACGACCACCATGGTCAACGGGATCCGCATGGCGATCGAGGAGGTCGGCGGCTCGATCGACGGGTACGAGATCGTCTACGAAGACTGGGACGACGCCAGCCCGCAGCGCGGCAACTGGGATCCGCAGGTCGAGGCGGCCAACGCAAACAAGGCGGTGAAGGACAAGTCGATCGTCGGCTACATCGGGACCTTCAACTCCGGCGCGAGCAAGATCTCGATGCCCATCCTGAACAAGGAAGGGCTCGTCATGGTCAGCCCGGCCAACACCTATCCCGGTCTCACCAAGCCGGGCACCGGCGAGAAGAACGAGCCGAAGGTCTACCGGCCGAGCGGCAAGATCAACTACTTCCGAGTCGTCCCGACCGATGACCTGCAGGGCTCGGTCGCCGCGGACTGGGCCAAGGAGCTCGGGGCGAAGAAGGTCTTCATCCTGCACGACCGCGAGCTCTACGGGAAGGGCATCGCGGATGTCTTCCAGAAGCGCTCGAAGGAGATCGGCCTCGAGGTCGTCGGCTACGAGGGCATCGATCCGAAGGCCGCCAACTACAAGGCGCTCGTGACGAAGATCGCCTCCTCCGGCGCTGAGCTCGTCTACTTCGGCGGCACCACCCAGAACAACGCCGGGCAGATCGCGAAGGACCTCCGGGCCGGCAATGTCCAGGCTCCCTTCATGGTCCCGGACGGTTGCTTCGAGACGGCGTTCATCGACGCCGCGGGCGCCGAGAACCTGAACGGCAAGACCTACATCACCTTCGGCGGACTGCCCGCCGACAAGCTCACCGGCAAGGGCGCCGAGTTCCGCGCCGCCTACATCAAGAAGTACGGCACCGAGCCCGAGGCCTACGCGGTCTACGGCTACGAGGCCGCTCGCGTCCTTCTCGACGCGATCGACCGGGCCGAGTCGAAGGACCGCGAGTCGATCCGGGCTGCGGTCGCGGCGACCAAGGACTTCGTCGGCGCCCTGGGCACCTGGAGCTTCGACGAGAACGGCGACACGACCAACCGCATCATGAGCGGCCAGACCGTCAAGGACGGCAAGTTCGAGTTCGTGAAGGTCCTCGGCGGCGAGAGCGCCGGCTAAGTCCAGCCCCCAGCTCGTCCGACGGCATCACCTCCCACCGACCCCTCACGGCATCATCCACGGAGCGAACGCAGCATGGAGTTGGATGTCCAGTACCTGCTGCAACAGCTTGTGAATGGCCTCTCGAACGGGATGATCATCGCGCTCATCGCGATCGGATACACGATGGTCTACGGGATCATCGAGCTGATCAACTGGGCGCATGGTGACCTCTGCATGCTCGGCGCGTTCTTCGCCCTGACGCTCATCGGCGCGCTGGGCATCGAGGCGTGGGCCGGGCCGATGGGCGCGCTCGGCGTGGTCATGCTCCTGCTGGCGACCGCCGGTTTCTGCGGCACCCTCAATGTCTGCGTGGACCGTGTGGCCTACCGGCCGCTCAGGAAGGCCCCGAAGCTCACGCTGCTCGTCACCGCGATCGGCGTCTCGTTCATCCTCGTGAACCTCGGCCTCTTCTGGGGCGGACTGCCGATGGATGTCTTCTCCGGCGGGGTCGCCGCTGCCGCGCCGAAGAACTTCCCGTCGATCGTGCCGGCGACGCCGGTCATCGGCGGCGAACCCGGGACGGTCACGGTCACGCTTCGGGATCTCCTGATCGTCGGCGTCACCCTCCCGCTCATGGCGGCGCTCTGGTGGCTCGTGCGGCGCACGAAGCTCGGCAAGGCGATGCGGGCGGTCGCCCAGAACCCGACCGCCGCGAGTCTCATGGGCATCAACACCGATCGCGTGATCGGCGCGACCTTCTTCATCGGCGGCGCCCTCGGCGGCTTCGGCAGCGTCATCTACGCGATCAACAACGGCACGATCGGATTCCAGCTCGGATACCGCGCCGGCATGGACGCCTTCACCGCCGCCGTCCTTGGCGGCATCGGCAGCTTGCCAGGAGCGGTCCTCGGCGGCATTCTCATCGGCGTCATCCGAGCGCTCTCCGACGGGTACCTCGAGGCCCGCTGGACGCCGACGCTCGTCTTCGCGATTCTCATTCTCATCCTGATCTTCCGGCCCTCCGGCCTCCTCGGGCTCCGCGCGAAGGAGAAGGTCTGACCGATGGCCACCCTCCTTCCAACCGACGGAGCGAACGCGTCGCTCGCACAGCGACGCCGCGGCTCGACGCGGCTTGATCTCATCCTGCTCGTCGCGGCGCTCCTGCTGCCGATCGCCGACTGGCTGCTCGGTCAGGTCTGGCAGAGCACCGGGCTCATCGATCCGATGAAGTCGATCTTCATCTACGCGATCCTCGGCCTCGCCCTCAACATCGTCACCGGCTTCACCGGGCTCCTCCACCTCGGCGTCGCGGCCTTCATGGCGATCGGCGTCTACGCCTTCGCGATCCTCACCGCGGACATCTATCCCTTCCAGCTCGGATTCTGGCCGGCGCTCTTCCTGACCTTGCCGATCGGGGCGGCCGCGGGCTTCCTGCTCGGGGCCCCGACGCTCGGACTGCGCGGCGACTACCTCGCGATCGTGACGCTCGGCTTCGGCGAGATCGTGCAGGATGTCCTGAAGAACCTCGAGACGATCACCAAGGGCACGCAGGGGATCAATCCGCTGCCGCCGCCGGTGGTGCCGCTTCCCGCATCGGTCGTCGAGCGGCTTGGCGGATCGGGAACCTGGTACGAGTTTCAGGCCGACACGCCGATCCCGTGGTACTACCTCTATCTCTTCTTCCTCGCCCTCGTCGTCCTCGCGAATCGCAATCTCGAGCGGTCGCGCATCGGGCGGGCGTGGATGAGCGTCCGCGAGGATGACCTCGCCTCGAAGGCGATGGGCATTCCGCCGGTGAAGACGAAGCTCGTCGCCTTCGCCACGACGGCCGCGATCGCCGCCTTCGCGGGGGGACTCTGGGCGAGTTCGCTCAGTTCGACCGGTGAGCCGGCGAACTACGACTTTCAGGTCTCGATCCTCGCCCTCTGCATCGTGATCGTCGGCGGCATGGGCAACATCTCCGGCGTGCTCGTCGGGGCGTTCGTGATGATCGGCGTGAACGACATCGTGCTGCAGAAGCTCTTCGGCTGGATGCAGGCCCAGGGGCTCACCTCGACCGGCAGCGTCTTCGGCAGCCCGAACAACTGGAAGTTCCTCCTCTTCGGCCTCGCCCTCGTGCTCATGATGCGCTTCAAGCCCGACGGTCTCGTGCCCGCGCGGATGGCTCGCGGCGCTTCGTCCGCGAGCCGACCGACGGCGACTGGCGGAACCAGTGGCGGAACCCCTAGCGGAACGACGAACGCCGGAGGCGGCGCGTGAGCGGCGGAACCTCCCGAGCCGGCTCCGCCGCGGGCGTGGGCGACGCGGTGCCGATTCTCACCGTCGATGGCGTGACGATGCGCTTCGGCGGACTCGTCGCCAACGAGGATGTGCGCTTCTCGGTGCGCGAGGGGGAGATCTTCGCCGTCATCGGCCCGAACGGCGCCGGCAAGACGACGCTCTTCAACGCCATCACCGGCATCTATCAGCCGACCTCCGGGCGGGTGCTCTTCCGCGGCGCGGAGATCATGCGGGCCTTCGGCGCGACGGCCATCGCCCAGGCCGTCGCCGTGGCGATCGCCACCGCGCTCGGACTCGTCGTCGCCCTCAACATCAATGAGTTCTGGGCCGGCAGCGTCGACAAGAACTACACCTACGGCGAGCCCTTTCCCTACGGCGTCGCGATCCGCGATGCGCTCGCCCTCTTCGGCGAGCTCGGCGCCGCGTGGGGGCTCGTGCCCGCGCTGCTGGGGCTCGCGATCGGCGCCGGCGCGAGCCTCGTCTTCTTCCGCAACGGCCGGCGCACGCCCGATCTCATCGCCCGTGCCGGCATCGCCCGAACCTTCCAGAACATCCGGCTCTTCCCGGAGCTGAACCTCGTCGAGAATGTGCTCGTCGGCATGGACAGCCGACTGTCGACACGCTTCTGGCACGCGCTCCTCCGGCTGCCGCGCTTCTTCAGCGAGCGTCGGGAGGCGACCGCGAAGGCGATGGAGCTGCTGCGATTCGTCGAGCTGGACCGCAAGGCGGACGAGAAGGCGAAGAACCTGCCTTACGGACATCAGCGGAGGCTCGAGATCGCCCGCGCGTTGGCGAGCGAGCCGCGGCTGCTTCTCCTCGACGAACCGGCGGCGGGCATGAATCCGGCCGAGACGGTCGATCTCATGCGCCTCATCCGCAAGGTGCGGGAGCGCGGCGTGACCGTGGTGCTGATCGAGCACCACATGCGCGTGGTCATGGGCATCAGCGACCGGATCGTCGTGCTGCAGTACGGCAAGAAGATCGCGGAGGGGACGCCCGACGAGATCAAGAGCGACGAGCGCTGCATCGAAGCGTATCTGGGCAAGGAGGAGCTCGGATGAGTTCCCCCTCAGCCCTTCTTGAGGTTCGCGACATTCGCGCCGGGTATGGCGCGATCGATGTCCTGCACGGCATCTCGCTGGAGGTGCGACCGGGCGAGATCGTCTCCCTCATCGGCGCGAACGGGGCCGGGAAGACCTCGACCCTCATGTGCATCTCGCGCGTCAATCGGCTGCGCGGCGGGTCGATCTGGTTCAACGGCTCGGACATCACCGACCTCGCCCCCGACCTCGTCGTTCGGCGCGGGCTTGCCCAGGTGCCCGAGGGCCGCAAGATCTTCCCGCGGCTCACGGTCCTCGAGAATCTCGAGATGGGTGCGTACATCCGACACGATGCCGATGGCATCGCCAAGGACCTCGACCATGTCTTCCATCTCTTTCCGGTGCTGAAGGAACGGCGGTCGCAGCTTGGCGGCACGCTCTCGGGCGGTGAGCAGCAGATGCTGGCGATCGGTCGGGCGCTCATGAGTCGGCCGACGATGCTCATGATGGACGAGCCCTCGATGGGCATCGCGCCGCTCCTGGTGGCCCGGATTTTCGAGGCGATTCGCGAACTGCGCTCCGAGGGCATGACCATCCTGCTCGTCGAGCAGAACGCCCGGGCCGCGCTGCGGCTCTCCGATCGCGGATATGTCCTCGAGACGGGGCATGTCGTCATGACCGACACGGGTGCCGCGCTCCTGACCAGTCCGCGCGTGCGCGAGGCCTACCTCGGCGACTGAGCGTCGCGCCGCCTCCGCCGCGGCGCGGGAGGTTGGGCAATTCAGGGCGGGAGCGCGGTCGTTGCGTTGGCCCGCTACCATGGGTTCGAATCATGCGCGAGTTTCGCCTGCGAGAAGACCTCGAACGACGACAGGTGGGAGCCTTCCAGCTCCCCTTGGGTGTCGAACCGGAAGGACTGCCCGAGCCCACCCAGGGCTACACGCTCACCTATCAGGCCGGCGAGGACGACGAACCCGACTCGTACGCGTTTCATGTCGTCGTGAGCCACGAGCGGCTGAAGGATGTGATCGATGCCGCTTTCGGCCTCCTGCCGGAGGAAGTCACGCCCGTCGTCGAGATCGGTTCGCGCGACGCCTATCGCAGCATGGATGTCTATGTCGGGGAGGAGCCGGTGCCGATCGACCAGTTCCTCCGCGTCTGGTACGAGTTTGAGGAGATCATCCTCGAGGATGTCTGCATCGGCGCCGGGGCCAACGCCGAGGAACCGTTCACCGAGGTCTTCGTCGACAGTTGGAAGGGCGTCGCGATCCATGTGCCGATCGAGTGGCGCGAGCGGGTCGAGGAGATGCTGAAGAAGCTGGGGCTCGAGGAGGTCGTCGAGACCTGGCCAGGCGGCCTTGATCCGGATGAGCCCCTCTCGAAGATCCGCGAGGTGCTCGAGATTGAGGATGAGCACTCCCCGGACATCGACGAGCTCCTCCTACAGCTTCGCGAGGCATGGGACCTCACGCTCAACATCGATCCGGAGTCGAACATCGACGAGGGTGGACGCGAGTTGGGCATGACGCTTTGGCATGCGATCGTGATCGCGGAGCCGGTGGAAGGCGATCCCGAGGCCGGCGCGTATGTGAGCTTCTGGGCGACGGCGGGTTCGCTTGCCGAGATCGAGGAACTGATCGCCGACTGGTTCGAGGAGCAGGACGAGTGGGCGTTCAAGGGCGTCTACTCGATGGATCGCGTCGCCTTCGACGAGCGCCCCGACGAACTGAGCGGGCTCTCCCATCGGCGCACGAAGCCGGAGCTGCATCTGGCCGAAGTCGATCGCTGGGGCGAGGCGGGGCCGGGCGAGCCGCCGAAGCGGCGGGGGCCCGACGAGCGCGACGGCGGCGGTCGCGATGGTGGGGGCAATCGCGGCGGCGGATCTGGTGGCAGTTCCGGTCCGGGTTCTGGACCGGGTTCCGGACCGGGTTCTGGTCCCAACCTTGGCGGCCACCCAGGCGGACGCAGATCGTGAGCCAGCCGTGAGCGACGCGGCCGTGGATCGACCATTGGATGAGGCTGACGGACCCGCGCTGTGGTATCGCAACGGTCTTCGATTCGCGTGCACGCAGTGCGGCAACTGCTGCACCGGAGGGCCCGGCGCCGTCTGGTTCTCTCCCGAGGAGGGGAGGGCGATGGCTGCGCGGCTCGGGCTCGCGGAAGCCGTCTTCCTCGAGCGGTACACGCGACGCATCGGCCAGCGCCGCTCGCTCAACGAGACACGCACCTCCTTCGGCCACGACTGCGTCTTCCTCGATCGCACGACCCATCCCGGAAAGGCCATCTGCGGGCTCTATGACGCGCGACCGATGCAATGCCGGACCTGGCCCTTCTGGCCTGAAAATCTCGAGAGCCCGGAGGCGTGGCGGGCGGTGAAGGAACGGACGCCCTGTCCCGGCATGGACAGCGGTCCCGTCCACGACTTCGTGACGATCACCATCGAGCGCGATCGCGATCGGAAGGCCGCGGCGTTCGGGGAGGAGGACGCGTGAGCGCGGCCTCCGATGCCCGCGATCCCGGCGATCTGCCCGACGCGGATCTCGCGCGGGCGTGGTTCGCGGCGATCGAGCGTCCCGAGATCGCCGACGCCCTGACCGCCCTGCATGCGCGGATCGCCGACGAGGTCGCAGCCCGCAAGCCGATCTGCCTCGCCAGCGGACAGTGCTGCCACTTCGAGCGTTTCGGCCATCGTCTCTTCGTCACGGGCCTTGATGCCGCCTGGTGCGTGCGCTCGCTCATGCGGCGTGATGCGCCCGCCGCCGCGGCCGCCACCGCGGACGGCGTTCACGATGCGCTCGCCCGAGGCACCTGTCCCTTCCTCGTCGACGGCCGCTGGTGCGGCGCGCATGTCGAGCGACCGCTCGGCTGTCGGATCTACTTCTGCGATCGGACCGCGCGTGACTGGCAGGAAGCGCTCTACGAGGAGACGCATCGGGCGCTCGCGTCGCTGCACGAGCGTCACGCGATTCCCTATCGATACGGCGAGTGGCGGGCGATGCTGGCGATGGTCGTCGGCGGCATGCAGCATCTCCAGCCCGCGCGGGGCGGGGGATGAATGCGGAGGCGGACGCACCGACGGACCGCGCGGCCGCGTTGATTCCGGTGGCCGCGATCGCGCTGGCCGGCGTCGCCTTCGTCGTCGCGCAGCGGGCTTCGGGTCTCGGATTCGACGCCCGCTGGACGCTCGCCGTCTTCGTGCTCGTGGTGACCCTCTGGATCTGGTCGCGCATCCCGCCCTTCGCAACCGGCCTTCTTGGCTGCGCGCTGCTCGCGTTCGGACTCGCGACGCCGCTTGTCCGGAACGAGAACCGCCTCCTGGTCGAGCAGCTCGCCGAACAGTTCGCGTCGACTCCGGTCATCATGACCCTCGCCGGGATGGTGCTCGCAGCGGGCGCGGTCCAGACCGGCGTCGATCGCACCATCGCCGCGCGGGCGCTCGGCGGCTCGCTCGCTGCGCCGCGGCGGCTGGTCATCCTGCTCCTCGGCCTCGGCGCGACGCTGAGCATGTTCATGAGCAACACCGCGACCGCGGTCCTCCTCCTCGCGCTCGTCGCGCCGCTTGTTCGGCGCCTCGGCCCCGAGTCGAAGTCGGCGCGGGCGGTGGTCCTCGCTGCGGCGCTCGGGGCTGCGATCGGCGGTCTGGCGACGCCCATCGGCACCTCTCCGAACATCATCGTCTTCGGTTCCCTCCGCGAGAATCGGCACGCGATCTCCTTCCTCGGCTGGGTGGCGGTGGCGATGCCGGTCGCGATCCTGACGCTTGTCCTCGTCGGCTGGTGGCTCCTTCGCCTGGGCGATGGATTTCGCGGCTGGCTCGCCGCTCCGCCGGCGATCGAAGCGGCCCCGATGACGCGGCGTGGTTGGCTCTGGTGCGCGGTCTTTCTCCTGACGATCGCCCTCTGGTGTTCGCAGCCGTGGACGGGGATTCCGATTGCGGTCGCTTCGCTCGTTCCCCTCGCGGTCCTTCCGATCGCGGGCATCGTCGGCGCGACGGAGCTTCGCGCGGTCGATTGGTCAACGCTCCTCCTCATGGGAAGCGGCCTCTGCCTCGGTCATGCGATGGAGGTGAGCGGGCTCGCGAGCTGGCTCGTCCTCGGCGCGATCGGCGGCGGAGAATCGGGCGGCGTGGCGCTCATCGCCATCTTCTGTGCGCTTGCGGTCCTCCTCTCGACCTTCATGTCGAACACGGCGGCGGCGAATCTCCTGCTGCCGATGGCGCTGGTCCTGCCGGACCGATCGCTCGTGGTGCCCTGCGCGATGGCTGCCTCGCTCGGTTCCTCGCTGGCGATCGCCTTGCCCGTCTCGACGCCACCGGTCCTCCTCGCCCACGGCATGGGGATGGTCCGACGCGACGAACTCCTGCGCCTCGGAGTCACCGTCGGTCTCCTCGGCACGCTGATCGTGGTCGCCGCGATCGGCGGCCTCGCGCTGCGTCCCTGAGGCCCGCAGCGACCGGCCGTCAGCCCGCGCGGGACGGCGTGCCGGGTTCGCGCACCTCGATCCGCCAGGTGAGGGCGAGGAGGCGGCGGATCATCCGGCTCTCGCGCTTCGGTTCGAGCGGATCGAAGATGAGGGACTCGAAGGGACGCCACATCACGACCCAGCCGGCGATGACGATCGCCTCGCTCGCAAGCTTGCGGAGGGGGCCCGGCTCTCCCGGGAAGATCGATTCCGACTGCAGGGTGCTCGCGGCGAGGAACGCGACGGCGAGGAGCGCGAGGCACGCGGCGAGCGTTCGGAGGGCGACGATCCGGATCGCTCGGATCTGACTCCGGTTCGCTGCGAGCTTCGCCTGGCACCACAGGCGGAGCCGTGCCTCGAGCTCCCCCGCGGCCCGCTCGGGCGAGGAACCGTCGGCGGCGACCTGCACGAGGAGCCGGGTGGCCCGCGGGTGGGTGTAGACGAGTCGCAGGAGCCGCGCGACACCCGCCTGGCCGAGGATCGCGCCGATGTCATCCCAGCTCTGCCGATCGCTCTCAGGCAGCGGCCGCGCCGCGGCGGCTGGGCCGTCGAAGAGTTCAGCGGGTGAGCCGAGGCGAAGAACGATCTCGGCGGTGTTGCGGTCGACCACGGCCCTCGGATGCTACCAGCACCCATGCGGACACGCCGCCGCGGCTCGGATCCGTCGCGGGGCGTGGAAGAGCGGCGTTACGGCATCGCAGCGAGCTTCGCCCGCAGGCGATCGCGCACCTCGGGCCACTCGTTCCGCAGCACGCTGAAATAGACCGAGTCGCGGGCGAAGCCGTCGGGGAGGAGCCGATGGCTGCGCAGGACGCCCTCGCGCACCGCGCCGAGTCGTTCGATCGCCCGCAGCGATGCGGCGTTGCGGGCATCGGCCTTGAACTGCACGCGTCGGGCGCCGAGCGTTTCGAACGCGTGACGCAGCAGCAGCAGCTTGCACTCGGTGTTGCAGCTCGTGCGCTGCCATGGCATGCCGAGGAAGGTCCAGCCGATCTCGATGCACTCATGCTCGCGCTGGATGTCGAGATAGCGCGTCGACCCGATGGCCCCGGTCGAGGGTTCGACGATGGCGAAGGGCAGTTCGCTACCGGTTCGCGCCGCGTCGAGGGCCCGGTCGATGAATCGGAGCATCGAGAGCCGATCGGTCGGGCGCTCGGTCGCGTAGGTCCAGACCGACGGATGCGCGCAGGTCCAGAGAAGCTCGTCCGCGTGCTCCGGCCGGAGCGGCTCGAGCCGTATGCGGCCTCCTTCGAGCGCCAGCGTGATGGGGGTAACCGAGTGCAGCATGCGACGCGTCGGAGCGTAGCAGGGGTGCGTTCGCTCGTCATCGAAGCGATCGCATCATGCGCGTAGCATGGCATCCATCACGAGGAGCGCATCGATGACGCGAGCGACGGGTCGGAAAGCGGGGCATCGCGAGACGCCGGGCCCACCGGATCTTCGGCTGATCCCCGGCATCGGCAAGACCTTCATGAAGGACTTCGCGCGGATTGGCATCACGCATCTGCAGCAACTCCGCGGCGCCGACCCGGAGCGGCTCTACCGTGCCCTCGTACGCGCGAACGAGGAGGAACTCCATCCGACGAGCAAGAACTATTTGTATGTGATCCGCATGGCGGTCTACTACGCGAACGGCGGGCGCGCGGCGGACAAGCTTCGATGGAGCGCGTGGAAGGACTGATCGCGCGCACCTGCGATCACCGCGCTCACTCCATGCCGATCTCCGCCAGCACATCGAGCTCCGCCGCGCGTCCGCGCAGCCGGAGTTCGTCGAGGCCCCAGCGTTCCCGCCGTCGCATGGCATAGTGCTCAGACTCCACCTGCCCGGTGAAGTCATGGATCCAGAGCGCCGCGCGCCGGTGTTCCCGCACGACGGCGTCGAGGAGGTCGAGGATGACGCCGTGCAGTCCGCTCGATGACTGATCGGCCTGCCGCGCAGCACTCCGCATCGACGCGAGTGCCCGTTCGATCTTGGCCTCGCTCCAACCCTCACGGCGATAGCGAGCTTCGGCGCGGGCGATACGCTCGTCGGTCCTGTCGCCAGCCGGCCTCGTGTACCAGGCGCAGGAGCAGCCGCCGCCGGTGACGAGGAGCGGGACGCGGCCAACGCCCGCCGTCTCGATCGCGCTCGGATTCGCCGTCCGCTCGATGGACATGCCCGGTCCGCGATGCGCTGCGCAGACGGCATCGACCGATGCGGTCGGCACTGCGATGGTGATGAAATAACACATGGCCCGGGGTGGAGGGTAGGTCTGCTAGGGCCGCGCGAGCTTGCGTTTCCGCCACGCAATGTAGGCGGGGAGTTCAGGCAGTTCGATGTAGCCCTCGCTCGCGGGATCGTTCGGCGTGCGAACCACCTCGACATGGCGGATCTCCGCGGCCCGCTCGCGTTCGCCGAGCCCGGTCTCAAGGATGATCGTGACCGCGAACGCAGCCGCCTCCTGATCGATGTCGCGAAGCGACGGCACCGCGATGCGCAGCCCGAGCTCCTCGGGCCGATCCGCCCGCTCGAGCGGCAGAAACCACATCGATGAGGGGTCGTAGAGCACATCCTCGTAGTGGTGCGTGAAATCAAAGCCCATCGCCGGCTTGAGCGCCGTGAAGGTCCAGCGGCGCAGCGTCGGCGCCGCGGCCACCACCGCGTCGGCGATCGCAAAGAGCCGCGTATCGCCCTGCGCGGTGACGACGAAGTCCCGCCGCCCATCCTGCGGATCCGAGATCTCGCAGTGCAATCCCGCGTGTATCCGCTGAAGCTGCCCAAGCGTGACATCCCACAACGGATCACCACCGTCAGGCATCGCCCAAACCCTCCGCTCGTTCGCCTGGAACCACGCCCAGAACTCCGCTATCGCCCGTTCGTGCGCCATGCCGAAAGCGTAGCCCGAACAGCGCGTGTCCCACACCCCCAACGAGGGACTCGCCGATGCGTCGTCCGCGACGCATCGCGTTGGACCGTGCGGACTCGGCGTAGCCGAGGACGCGGAGACGCGGCGCAGCCGCGGATCCACTCCCGCGGCGCAGGACGGCGAAACGAAAGCCCCCCCCTCGGCCGCAGGCCGATCTGGCTCAGCGTGAGGCGCACCCCCAACGAGGGACTCGCCGATGCGTCGTCTTCGACGCATCGCGTTGGACCGTGCGGACTCGGCGTAGCCGAGGACGCGGAGACGCGGCGCAGCCGCGGATCCACTCCCGCGGCGCAGGACGGCGAAACGAAAGCCCCCCCCTCGGCCGCAGGCCGAAAGGGGGGGGCTTTCGTTTCGCCGTCCGAGCAAAGCGGGAGACGGGACTCGAACCCGCGACATTCAGCTTGGGAAGCTGACGCTCTACCAACTGAGCTACACCCGCGTCGACCGCAAGTATACCTTCGCGTGCGGCGATGGGTACGCTTCCCGCGTCATGGCGAAGAGCCCGTGGAATGCGATCGAATCGAGTGGTCCGCCGGTCGAGATCGGAGGCCGAGCGTTGGGCGGCCGATCGTTGGGCGATGGCGCGGCCGACGGCGGCGGACGGTCGGGGGTTGGCTGTCTCGCGTGGGGGCACGCCCACATCCAGTCCGAGGCCATCGACCAGATGCGGATCGCGAGTCGGCTGCCGGTCGCCGTCGCCGCTGCACTCATGCCCGATGCCCATGTTGGATATGGCCTCCCGATCGGTGGCGTGCTCGCGACCGAGGGCTGCGTGATTCCCTACGCGGTCGGCGTCGACATCGCCTGCCGGGTCTGCCTGACCATCCTTGACCTGACGCCGCACGATCTCGAGCGACACGAGGACAAGCTCATCCGAGCGATCGAGCTGGAGACGCGCTTCGGGATCGGCGCGTCCTTCGACCGCTGGCTTCGCCGCAACCATCCGGTGATGGATGAGGATTGGTCGATCAGCCCGGTGACCGCCGCGCTGAAGGACCGCGCCTGGGAGCAGCTCGGCACATCCGGCTCGGGCAATCACTTTGTCGAGTTCGGCACCCTCGAGGTCGGCCCCGACGGGATCGCCGAGGATGGGACGCGCATCGAGCCTGGCACCTATGTCGCGCTTCTCAGCCACTCGGGAAGCCGCGGCGCGGGTGCGGCGGTCTGTGAGCACTACGCGTCACTCGCCCGGGCGAAGCGGCCGGAACTCGAACGCGACGGCAAGGGGGAGTTCGCACGCCTCGCATGGCTCTCGCTCGAGGAATCGGAGGGGATCGAATACTGGAACGCGATGGAACTCATGGGGCGCTACGCCCATGCGAATCACGCCTGCATCCACGATGCGATCGCGGCCAGGGTGCGCGGCGAACCGCTGCTGCGGATCGAGAATCACCACAACTTCGCGTGGAAGGAAATCGTCGAGACCCCCAGCGGCCCGCGCAGTTGCGTCGTGCATCGCAAGGGGGCGACGCCCGCCGGCAAGGGCGTGCTCGGAGTCATTCCCGGATCGATGGCCGCACCTGGCTATGTCGTCCGGGGGAGGGGCGAGCCGACAAGCATCGCGAGCGCCGCGCACGGCGCTGGTCGGGTGATGAGCCGCACGCAGGCGGCGAAGTCGCTGCGATGGGGTGATGTGCAGCCGGTTCTCCGCCGCGAGCGGGTCACGCTCATCTCCGCCGGATTGGACGAAGCGCCGAAGGTGTACAAGAACATCCGTTCCGTCATGGCGGCGCAGGCCGATCTCGTCGAGCCGATTGGGGAGTTCCGGCCCCGGATCGTCAAGATGGCTCCGCCCGGTGAGAAGGCGGAGGACTGAGCGGGGCGGGGCTCGCGGCAGCCTCCGCCTTGGCCCGGGCGGCGGCCTCGGCGATGCGATCGCGTATGAGCTTGATGACCGCACGACCGTCGCCATCGCCGCGGCCGAGCCAGAGAGAGACCTCGTTGAAGCTGTCGGTGCTTGCCAGCTTCATCCGTGCCCCGGCGCCAGCGCTTGCCCACGCGTCGAAGGTGGCCCCAAAGGAAAGGCGGGGAGCAAACCAACCGCGTTCGTAGAGCGCGTAGGTCATCCGTTCCCATGACCACATCGACTTCCCGAGCGTCGTCCGGACCTCGATGCCGTCGTCACGGATGATCCAGACGATGTCGCCGCCGTCGAGCGAGGCCCGCAGGGCGAGCCAGCCGCGCAGGAGGAGGATCGACCCGAAGATCATCAGCGCGGCCCCGGGGACGATCGAAGGCCCGGCCCGCCGGATGAAGAAGATGGCGACGAGGATCACGCCGACCGCGATCATGGCCGCTCCGCCCGCGACGATCGTGAAGGGCGAGGTCTCCGTCGAATGTCCAACGACCACGACCCACCGCGGATCGGGGGCCGGTTCGGCGCACTCCGGGCAGGGGGCTCCCTCCGGCAGTCCCGTTCGCGGATACTTGCAGGAGATGCAGCGGGGGGTCACCATCGTCGGGCGTGCGGGCGCGGGGTGGGCTGCGACGGCGTCCGCTGGTTCGACGAGTGTACGGGAGGGCGACCCGCTCACTTGCACCCGCGAAGGTCACCCTGCCGGAACAGAGGGGAGCGGACGGGAACGGGCGGGCGGGGGCGTGCTCAGGGCGAATCCGCCTGTCGAACGCGGTGTGAACGCGCAATTCGCACGAATCTGAGAGGGTTCCTATCTCCCATCCGGACAATTTCGGACACGATGGGAGGGAGGGGTCCTGTCCCCGATCAGCGGTCGTTGTATGCGGAGGCGCGCAGTCTCCCGGACGGCTGATCAGAGAATTCTCCCCCCGCGCGCAGCCATGGCATCGCTCTCGTCCTCTCCTCGCAAGCTCCCCTCCCGGGGACCGGTCCTCGCGATTCTCATCGGACTCGCCCTTGGCGTGCTGATCGGCGTTTCGGTTGCGCTGCGGGTGTAGCAGACCGCTGAGGAACTCGAGTCGGGCCGCGGCCAAGCAGAAGGGCAGACTCCTCAACCGGCGCAACCCGCTCGTATCGCTGCGGATACCGCTTCGCTCCACCTCTCTCCCATCGCCCGGGAACGCCGACCTTCTGCCCGTCCTCGCGATCCGAGGTACCGTGGCCGCGGGCTGCTCTGGACAAGCGGAAGGCCTGAGACCGACCATGGCGGAGGCCCCTCCGAGCGGCTCATGGGTTGAAGTGCCCAGCGGTTGACAGGCGACTTCCCGGACATACGATGCGACCCTCTTCCGGCCTCAGAGACCGGTTGGTTTCGCCCCTCGACCCCTTCCTCGTCGCCGCAGCGTGCGGCCGATGCGGACCGGCGGGTTGAACCGGTCGGAGCCATGCTGCCTCCGTTCTTTCCCCATTCTGAACGAATGGGCGGAAGCAGGGGGTGCGGCTGACCCTCTGAGCGGCTCTCGCCGATCTCCCGTCTCCTCGTGTCGCGGCGTCACGACCTTTCGCTTCCGATCTTTGTCCGGGTGTGGGGTTCATCCGGCACGCAACCGCGTACTGACGCCATGCTTTCGCCCCTCCGCCCAGCTTCGGCTGACGGAATCCGTTTCGGAGTCACCATGAAGAACACGCTGTTCATCGCCCTCGCCGGTGTCGCCGGCATGACCCTCCTCACCGGTTGCGAGACCAACCGCACCGCCTCCTCGGATCGTCCGATGTACATCGGCATCGCTCCGATGGAGTCGAAGCCCGCGAAGGCAGAGCCCGCGCCGGCACCGGCGAAGGCTGAGACTCGCGTCGCCTACACCCCGATGGCCGCCAACGAGCTCGCCTTCCCGACGGGCGACAAGGCCACCTCGGCCATCCTGCTCCGCCAGAAGGCGCCGAGCACCGTTCGCGCCGGCAGCGAGTACGACCTCGCCTTCGATGTCATCAACCTCACCGGCGGCACCCTGCAGAATGTCGTCGTTCGGGCTGAGAACCTCGACAACCTCGGCTACAAGAGCTCGAACCCGGCCTTCTCGAAGACCGGCGACGGCGACGCGATCTGGTCGATCGGCGACCTCGGTCCGAACGCCACCAAGACCATCACCGTGAAGGCCCAGGCCGACAAGGTGGGCGTCGCGACGAACTGCCTCAGCGTCAGCTACGCGAATGTCCTCTGCGTTTCGACCAATGTCGTCCAGCCCGCCCTCCAGCTCACCAAGACGGCGACCCCGGAGATCTGCGGTACCTGCGACGAAATCAAGCTCACCTACGAAGTCAAGAACAGCGGCTCCGGTGACGCCGAGAACGTCGTCATCAAGGACACCCTCCCGGCTGGCCTGACCGTCAACGGCAAGAACACCGTTGAGATCAACGCTGGCACCCTCGCCTCGGGCCAGTCGAAGCCCTTCAGCGTCATGGCCAAGGCCGCGAACGCCGGCGAGTTCAAGTCCGGCGCGTCGGCCTCGGCGACCGGTGGTCTCGTCGCCCAGTCGGGCGTCCCGGTGACCGTCGTCAAGCAGCCGCAGCTCACCGTCACCTGCTCGGCTCCGGCGAAGGTCTTCGTCGGCCGCGACATCACCTACACCTTCACCGTCAAGAACCCGGGCAACTGCGCGGCGAGCGGCACGGTCGTGAGCGCTCCGCTCCCGGCTGGCGCGAGCTTCGTCTCGGCCGACAACGGCGGCACCGCCGCTGCTGGCAAGGTCACCTGGAACCTCGGCTCGGTCGGCGCCGGTGAGACCAAGACCCTCACCATGAAGGTCAAGCCCACCTCGATGGGTTCGACCCCGGTCACCGTCACCGCGAACGCGACCTGCGTCCCGACCGCGACGACGAACTGCGCGACCGAGATCGCCGGTATCCCCGCGATCCTCCTCGAGGTCGTCGACACCGACGATCCGGTGGAGGTCGGCGGCACGACGACCTTCATCGTCACCGCCACCAACCAGGGCTCGGCCGCTGACAGCAATGTCAAGGTCGTCTGCACCCTCCCGGCGGGCATGGAGTTCGTCAGCGGCAGCGGCGCGTCCGCCGTCACCGCCAGCGGCCAGACCGTCACGATGGCTGCCGTCCCGACCCTCGCCGCCAAGGCGAAGGCCGAGTGGCGCATCGTCGTCCGGGCCAAGGCCGAGGGCGATGTCCGTTCGCGTTGGTCGCTCACCAGCGATCAGTTCAAGACCCCGGTCGAGGAGACCGAGTCGACGAACCTCTACAAGTGATCTGATTCAATCGCACGGTCGAGATCCTCGGCCGACGATCTGAAGAGATGACAAGCAACACCGCGGGCCCCGAGCAATCGGGGCCCGCGGTGCTTGTGTGGAGGTCGCCAGAGAACCACAGAGGCGCAGAGGGCACAGAGGTAGCACAGAGAAGCCAATAGAAGGAGGGAACTCGTCGCACACAATCGCCAGCGCAGGATGGAATTGACTTGGTTCGAGTCTTCCCACCGTGCGCAGCGCTTGCACTCCGCGAGTCCCTGTGGCACCGGCCATCGCCATCAACGCGCGCGCAACCGGTCTCCTCTTTTGCCTTCTCTGTGCACCCTCTGTGCCCGCCCCTTTCGGGTTGGGCCTCTGTGGTTCTCTGGATGATTTATGCGGAGTCCTGTGTCAAATCGGATCTTCAGCAGGCTCAGCGATCGCCGTAGGCTTCGCGCTCGAAGTGATTGTCTCGATAGGGGTCTCGGCCGCGCAAGCGCTGCCACAGCGAGCTGAGCGCGTAGGCGGGGAGGAAGAAGGGGCCCCACCGCCCGTACTGCCGGACATGGACGCGCTCGTGTGCTCTCGATTGGTCGAGATCACGCTGCGACGCGCCGAGGACGACATGGCCAAGGGTGATCGCGACCGCCATGCCGCGCGGGGGAAGCTGCCGCAGGATCCGACCGACGATCGAGCCGTGCACCTCGAGGACGTCGGCGACCACGCGTGCCCGGGCGCCGAAGGGAATGAGCAAAAGGACGATCGCCAGCGCCAGGAGCGAGTTCGGTGAGGCCCAGAGGTACGACAGGATGCGAATGAGCAATCGGTTCTGATTGGTTCGGTGCAACGACGAGAGCGATCCGGTACGCGCGTGCGGCCGTGGCGGAGGGCCCGGCAGTGTCCCCATCTTCCCCAGTTGGGGGCGGGCGTGCGGGCGGGGGCGTCAGATCTCGATGCTCGGGGTGGGTCTGCCTAGGGCGCGAAGTGACGGTCGGTACGGACGCAGGGAGTCTGCGCACGCTCCCTTCTCGCGATCTGGGCAATGGCTGCGGCTCCGGCGCCAACCACGCCGAAAAGCGACGCCGCACACGGTGACATCACGACGACGAGTCCGGAGGTTGAAGCGCCCGGCCCCGCCGGCGGGAAAACAGTCCAAAGCGCCAGCACGGCTGACCCCGTCATGCCGGCTGCAATCGTGAAGCCGAACATCGCGGCCTCCCACCACTCGAGCGGGAGATGACGGCGAGCGACGGCGGAAGCGAGGGATGCCAGGAGCGGAGCGCCAGTTGGTAGCACCATCCAGAGGATGAACCCGGTAGAGCTCGTCCCAGCCCAGATCAGAAGCAAAAGGAAATGCAAGAGCGTAGCGGTAGACGCGACCGCGAAGGAGCCCAGCCGAATCGACCGGTGAGCTGCGATCGCCGCGAGCGTCGTCCGCTGCTTCGATCCACACTCGGCGCAGGGACGATCAGTACCGCTCGGCGCAAACGGGTAACCGCACGCAGCGCAGATTTCTGCCGAGTCGCGGTGAGGCTGTCCGCTGTCCTCTGGGTCGCGTGGAGTCTCTTGCATGATCCTCCGTATCACGAGGTCGCCGCGCGTTCCAGCATACGCGGATCGTGACTGTTCGCGTGGCCCACTTCAGAATGTGGCTTGTATGTTGCCCTCCGCCTCCCCGACCCGATCGGTGAGGCACACCTCCCTCCCGCCGGCGAAGCGCAGCGAGCCGGCGGGAGGGAGGAAGCCG
>CAYNCG010000036.1:0-40181 GCA_964395845.1 uncultured Isosphaeraceae bacterium
AATCCGGACAAGCGGCTGGCCCTTGGGCGGTGAAGGCCTGATTGAGCGCTTACCGTGCATCTCCGAGGCCACGGCGAGGGAAGTTTCACGGGACTGGTGGCCGTCCCCGCGCCAACCTCGCCCCGGCAGCCCGTGGCGCAGGGCATTCGCGCTTCGGAATGCGAAGATTCTGCGACATTCCGCGCACGAAGCTCGGCGTACTCGGAGAGGATGGCGTGCGGTAGCACAACCGATCGTCAGGGGCGGTCGAGCGAGGCTGGTCGCAGGTATGGGGGCGACGGAGGCACATGTCATGCCGCCGAGAGAGACCGCCGCCATCCGCGGCCTCCGAACCCGATCAACTCCAGAGAGGTTCGGCAACTGTGCCACTCCCCACCTTCGGGCGGAATCGATCGGCATCCGCAGGACCATTCGTCAGAGAGAAGATCGAGAGAGAGACTCCATCATGTTGACTCACACCACAGAGAAGATCCGCAATGTTTCGCGAAGCGTCACGCGAACGACGCTCATCGTGTTTCTCACTGGCTCCGCCGCACTCATCGCGAGCTCTGTCGCCAGCGCCCAATGCGGTACTGGCGGCCCCTGCTCGACCGCCCAGTCGACCCCTGGTTGCAACGACACGACCTGCTGTCAGATCGTCTGCTCGGTTGACCCCTTCTGCTGCAACACCGCGTGGGACGGCGCTTGCGTCAACGGCGCCAACGCTCTCTGCGTTCAGCCATCGATCATCGCTGGCCCGGTGGCCAACCCGCACAACGGCCGCCGCTACTGGATCTCCTCATCGGCTGTCCGCGTCTACCACCAGAACCTGTTCTCCAGCCTGGGTGAAGTCACGTTTGTCTCGATCTCAGACGGCGTCGAGAACGAATGGCTTCGTCGGGCGATCTTTCTCGGCAATGGCGTTCCAGCCTTCAAGGCCTTCATTGGTCTCAACGACATCGCCACCGAAGGCACCTTCGTCTGGACCGACAGCACGCCGACGACCTATCTCAATTGGTCCCCAGGCGAGCCGAACAACGCTGGCGGCGAAGACGCGGTCGAGATGTTCTCCACGAGCGGCCGCTGGAACGATGTCGAAACCCTTGCGGTCCTTCCGGCAGTCGCCGAGGCCGGATACCCCGCCTGCGGCGGCTCAGGTTCCTGCTTCAGCACCCACGGCCCGGGTTGTGATGAGGCGACCTGCTGCAATCAAGTCTGCTTTCAAGATCCCTTCTGCTGCAATACAAGCTGGGATACCCTCTGCGTCAATCGAGCCAACCTCTTCTGCACTGCAAGCGTGATCAGTGCGCCAATCGTGAATCCAAAGACGCGAAGTCGGTATGTGCTGGCCAGCCCGGGTACGTGGCTTTCCGCAGAGAAGCTCGCTCTTTCGCTCGGTGGCACGCTCGTCTCGATCGGCAACTTCGCCGAAAACGAGTGGATCCGTCTCAACTTCTCGACGTTCACTCAGGTCAACGCAGCCTGGATCGGCTTCCATGACCAGCGCTACGAGAACTCGTTCGAGTGGACCAACACCGCGCCCGTCAGCTTTACCAACTGGAACGCTGGCGAGCCCAACAACGCGCTGGGCGGCGAGGACGCTGGTTCGATGCTGTTTCCAGGCGGAAAGTGGAACGATGCCGTCCAGACCAATCAGCTCTTTGCGATCATCGAGATCCCCTGCAGCAGCGACCTCGACGGAAGCGGCGGGACCGATGCCTCGGATCTGGCGATCATGCTGGGCGCCTGGGGGCCGAACGCATCGGTCGCCGACTTGAACCTCGATGCTGCGGTTGACGCTGCTGACATTGCGATCTTGCTTGGTGCGTGGGGCCCGTGCCCGACCAGCAATGCCTGCTTCGCTCGAACGAACGCTGGCTCCGACCAACCTGGCTGCACGGCCTGCGTCTGCAACTTCGATCCTTTCTGCTGCGACACGGCTTGGGATAGCTTCTGTGTGGATGAAGCTGAGTCCGTCTGCTTCAACGCCTGCCAGTGCGTTGGCTAATCAGCGTCATCAGGTATGAGAGCTGTTGAATGACGCCACACGGGCGGCGCGAAAGCGCCGCCCGTGTGGCCTCTGTCGAATCGGTGCATGCGTCGTCAACTGCGAGGCGTGCTGGGCTTCGTCTGGGGCAAGCGGCCACTTCGGACAGCCACATTCTGGCTACGTTCTGGCTACATTTTGGGCTCGGAACCCAGCGTGGCCAGCGCCCCTCCACCGGTCGGATATCCGTTCGATCTGATGCGTCCTCTCGCCGGGACAGCACATGCTGCAGCCTGGTCATCGCCTCGGCCCCATCGCGAGCGGTACTGCGCCTTCGCACCGCGCGATCCTCCGCTTGGTCGGCGGTGAGACGGAGGAGAGGAACACGAGATGCTTTGGAGACCAGCCTTCTGCACTATTCCGCCAGAGAACCACAGAGGCGCAGAGGGCACAGAGGTAGCACAGAGAAGCCAATGGAAGGAGGGAATTCGTCGTACACAATCGCCGGCACAGGATGGAATTGACTTGGTTCGAGTCTTCACGCCTTACCTAGCGCTTGCGCTCCGCGAGTCCCTGTGGCACAGGCCCTCTCCATCAACGCGCGCAACCGGCCTGCTCTTTTGCCTTCTCTGTGCGCCCTCTGTGCCCTCCGTGCCTCTGTGGTTCTCTGGATGATTTGTGCAGAATCCTGGAGACCTGAGATCCGCACGATGGCAACGAGGCCTTCGGGGCGTGTCGCTCGCCGCGCTGGCGCTTGTGGCAGCCCCTGCATGCGCCGACAGCGTTGCCGTCGCCACCTTCGAGCGAGGCCTGCCCGCCGGATGGACCGCCACCGCAGGCGGCTGGACCGTCGGCGGCACCACCGGCACGCAGCCGAACATCACGCCCCCGGAGGACTCGGCCTTCGCCCGCTGTGGCGCTCCGAATGTCGTTGCCGGACCGCGCGCCGAAAGTCGAACCGGAACGCTCACCTCGCCTCCGCTCGTCGTCACCTGCCCGACGCTCTCGTGGGTCGCGTGCGGCTTGAGGAGCGAGAACGGCAATGGCGTCAGCCGCTTCGAGATCCTCAACGCTCGTCGCCAGGTCATCGCCACGATCGCGGCGCCGCTGACGGACGCCTGGACCCCGCAGAGCGTGAACCTCCTCGCCGCTGGCCAGGCCGACGGCGACACCTTCACCTTCCGCGCGATCGACGGGCTCGCCCTCAACAACACGCCTGGCTCGCGGTCGACGCCATCGCGATCCTGCTCGGCGCGTGGTCAGCCTGACGCATCAGGCCAGTCGATGCACGACGGACCTCAACGCGTCTCGGCCTCAGCCAGCAGCTCTCGCACCTTCGCCTGAATGGCTTCCGCCCAGATCTCGTATCCCTTGGGCGCGAGGTGCAACTCATCCGGCATGACATCCTTGCTGATGCTGCCATCCGCCTCGAGGAACTTCGCCGCGATGTCCATGTAGGTGACGCGACCGCCGTGAAACTTCGCAATCAGCGCGTTGATGGCGGCTCTCGACTCACGGCCGGGATTGGGCTTCTCCCCGACGGGCAGAATGCTCAGGAGGAGAATCTTCGACGACGGCTGCTTCGCCTGGATGAGATCGATGATCGACTTGATGTCGGCCGCCACATCCTCGGGCACGGTGGTCGATCCCCAGCAGTTGTTGGTCCCGATCATCACCACGAAGAGCCGCGCCTGATAGCCGTCGAGGTGGCCGTTCTTCAGCCGCCACAGCACATGCTGGGTTCGGTCGCCGCCGATCCCCATGTTGACGGCCCTGTAGGAGCCCCAGTACTTCTTCCAGACCGGCTGGTTGTCCTCGCCCCGCCAGCGTCGCGTGATCGAATCGCCGAGAAAAACCAGGTCGATGCTCGGGCCAGCCTTCTTGAGATCGGCGTTGATCTCCTCGTACTGCTCCTTGCCCAGCGCGTCGGTTCGCTCTTCCGGAATCCCCGGACGACCGTCAACCCCAGCGACCGCGACGAGGCTCGTCGAGAGGAGAAGGACTGTCATCCAACGAGCGATCGCGGACATGGTGGCCAAAGCCTCCTTCGAAAGGGCGGACCGGAACGCAGTCGAACGCTCCGGAGATGATGGATGGTCACAGTTTGCCGCGACCGTACGACTGTGGCTTACGGACACTCTCCCCACGCTCCGAGCAGGAGCGCGAGATCCTCTGCACCGACCGTGCCGCTGGCGTCGAAGTCCGCGGTGCCGGGGCTGCCCCATTGCCCGAGGAGCAACGCGAGATCGGGGGCCGTCGCGAGACCATCCCCATCGAGATCGAAGGGGCACGCTGCCGAAGTGATGAACCAGGCGGCGGTGTTCAGTCCGAGGCGAGCGTTGCTATTGAGACGGTCGTAATTCGCCACACCGGGGTAACCTGAGGCGTCCGCAAAGGTATCGACATCCGTGATGATCACGAGTCGTCCGGAGGTCGGGCCCAAGGCACCGCGGTTCCACGACGCGACCGCCACGCCCGCTCCGTTCGTCGCCGCAACCGACCCGCCGGTCGCCGCGATGGAGGACGCCGCGAGATGGCCCACGAGCGACACCTGCGAGAAGGTCGTCACGACGCCGAAGGGGCCGTTCACGAGCGGGCCGCTCCCGACCGCGACCGCCGGAAACACGCCACTGCCGCCCACGCCGGGACCGTTCAGAGTCGGGAAGCCGAGCGCCTCGCCGATCCGATCGAAGTCATCGCGGTCGTTGAAGAGGAGAAGATCGCCGCCCGCGTAGAACCACGCGACGATCGCACTGACCTGCGCTGGCGACAGGTCGTTGTCGCGCATGGCCGGCGCGACGAAGCAGTCGATCGTCTGAAGGCTGGCAGCGTTGACCGTGGCCAGCGTCACCGTCGTCGCGCTCGAGCCCACGATGCCTGCGGGGCCGAAGACCGCAGGATCGCCGATCTTCGCTCGCAGCGAATCGAGGCCGGGACCGGTCCAGTTCCAGATGTCGCTCGGCGATGTCGCGATGCCTCCGAACACATACGCGTCGGACGTACCTCCGGCCACGGTCGCACCGACGATCGCTACGAGCGCCGAGATCATCACAGGCATCCTCCCCACAAAGCCGTTCACCGGACCGAGACGGACGGGCGGGACTGAGACGAGTGTGGTGTTTCAGAAATTCGCGAACAGTGCGGCGCGGCATGTTTGCGTCTGGCAAGCAGCCGCGACGAGGCGTATGGAGTCATACGGCGAGGAGCGGCGACGCCGCCAGACGCGAACAGGGCCGCCGCAGTGGAAGCGAATTTCTGAAACACCACACTAGCACGCCCCCCGCTCGTCACCAAGCGACAATCGGCGAGCTCGGTGGTTCCCGGGCCCTCCCCCGACGCGTCCCCGCCGCCAGGGTCGTTCGCCCTCAGCCCCTCCTCGCGAGCCCGATCGCAAAAAACACAAAATCCGTGGTCCCTGTGGTGCTCGCCTTTCGCATGCCGCTGTCGAGGTCGCCGCGGTCCGTTGCCCGTTGGCCTCCGGTGTCGTCAGGAGTACCTCCCGACGAAAACGCCGCCCGGCTCGTCGGGATCACTCCGTGACTTCTTCGAAGGAACCCTCCATGCGCATTGCCACCCTCGTCACCGCCGGCACCGTCGCCGCCTTCCTCGGCTCTGGACTCACCGGCGCCTGCCTCGCCGCCACCATCACCGCCACCGCAGACAATCGATCGGGCAGCATCTCCGCCTTCGACGGCAGCGGCGATCCGGTCCAGGCGGGATTCAACATCAACCCCGGCGAGAACGAGTTCGACCCGATCACCTTCAACCAGTGCGTCAACGACGGCAGCCGTTCGGCATGCATGAACGTGACCTCGTCCTACATCAATATCGGGCCGGGACTGGTCACCGAAGGCATGCAGGCGAGCGGCCAGTTGCAGATCACGAAGCCATCGGGCTCCGGGCACGCGATCTCCGACGGCTTCCTCTCCTTCGCGATTCAGGTCAGCGGCGTGAGCTCCGGCTCGAGCGTGCCGTTTGACTTCAGTGGCTCGCTCACCGAAACCGGCGCGCTTGCGAACGGCATCATTTCCCTCACCGGCCCGGGCGTGTCGCTCTCGTTCTCGACCACCGGGTCCTGGGATCAGACCGTGAATCTCGTCAACGGCACCTACACGCTGATCGTGGATGCCAACCTCATCGCCAACTCCTCTGCGGCGGCGACCGCATCGATCGATTTCAATGTGACCCTCGCCGAGGTGCCACCCGCTCCCTCATCGTGCGGTCCCGATGCCGGAAGCTGCTTCAGCCCCCACGACGCCGGATGCGATGATGTCCAGTGCTGCGCTACGGTCTGTGCCGCCGATCCCTTCTGCTGCGACGCTTCATGGGACTCCCTCTGCGTCGATACGGCATCGGCCCTCTGCTCGCAGCGGTTCCTCACCGACGCCGTGATCAATCCGCTGAATGGTCGCCGCTACCGGCTCACCTCGCCGAAGAACCGCGCCGATACCTTGGCCTTCCTTGGCACCAACAATCTCGCATTCGCCGAAATCAAGGATGGTGGCGAGAACCACTGGGTGACGCAGAACATGATCAGCAACCTGCCCGGGCTCGAGGTCGATGCCGGCAGAATCGGGCTCAACGACATTGCCCTCGAAGGCACCTATGTCTGGCCAAGCGGGCAGCCCGTGACCTACCTGAACTGGGCGCCCGGCGAGCCCAACAACATCCCGAATGAGGACAGCACGGAGATCTTCACCGGAAACGGCCTCTGGAACGACACGACCGTGTCGAAGCTCCGGTTCGGGATCGGAGAGACGGGCGCCGCCGCCTGCGGACAGGGCGGAAGTTGCTTCCAAACCCACGGTCCGGGTTGCAACGACGAGTCTTGCTGCAACGAGGTCTGCACGGTGGACCCATCCTGCTGCAACGACGCCTGGGACAGTGCCTGCGTCTCGCAGGCGATCTCGCGATGCTCCGCGACGACAATCGGCGCGCCGATCCCGAACCCGGCAACCGGGAGCAAGTATGTGCTGCTCAGCGGCGGCACCTGGACGCAGGCCCAGAAGATCGCCCATTCGCTCGGCGGCCACCTGGCGGTCATCAACTCGGCCGCGGAGAACGAGTGGATCCGTCTCAATACGATCGCGATTCCCGGGAACCCGCAGCAACTCTACATCGGTCTGAACGACCAGGCGATCGAAGGTTCGTTCCAGTGGCTCAACCACGAGCCCGTGACCTACACCAACTGGGGCAATGGCGAACCGAACAACTCCAATGACGAGGACTTCACGCTCATGGGCGCGAGCGGCAAGTGGAACGACCTCGACAGCACCTTCATCGTTGCCGCGATCGTCGAGATCCCCTGCGCTGGTGATCTGGACGGCGACGGCTCGGTCGGCGGTGCGGACCTGGCCATCATGCTCGGCAGTTGGGGGAACGCGATCTCGCCTTCGGACCTGAACAACGACTCGAAGGTCGATGCCGCGGATCTCGCGATTCTCCTCGGCGGCTGGGGATCGTGTGCCTCAAGCAACGCGTGCTTCTCGAACGGCGGCATTGGCTCCGATCAGCCGGGCTGCACGAAGTGCGTTTGCGAGATCGATCCCTTCTGCTGCAATGTCCTGTGGGACTCGCTCTGCGCGGCCGAAGCTGCGGACCAGTGCAACGCCGCCTGCCAGTGCCAGCCGTAATCGAGCAACCGACTCCAACCCACTGTGGGCGGAATCCACACGACGGGGCGGCGCGAGAGCGCCGCCCCGTTCGCCTTTTGCTTGCCAAATCGGCTCGTGCCGTCACCCGTTCCGCGGCACGCGGTGGACACACGGGGTCGCCGCTCGCCATGCTCCCCCCGATCACCGAGTCCGCTCGGCTGGCGTCGATCTGATCCCACGGACCGCGTGCCCACGCCTGCCAGCAGCGGACGCCATTCCGTGCACGGCCCTGTGCACGTCGAATCCGCGGCGCACGCTGCTTCGGCGGTCACCCTCTGCCGAGCGTCCGCCCTCCGGCGGCTGTGACGGGCTCGTGACAGTTGCAGCATGCTCAGTCCGATACGCTCGTCCCGATCCCGCGTTGCGCGGGCCTCGACCACCTCGTCGGAGGAGCTTGATTGACTGTCTCACGCTGCTTTCGGCCATGGACCCTCGCATCGGTGGCGATGCTCACTTCCCTCAGCGTGTCACTGTCATCTCCCGAGCGGGGCCCACCATTCGCCGGCGCTCAGACGACAAGCGACGCCGCGCCGCCGAGCCTCCTCGCGGCTCCGCACCGCCCGATCAGCCAGTATGTCCGTGAGGTGTTTCAGGATCGGCAGGGCAACCTCTGGTTCGGAACGAACAACGAAGGGGTCGCGCGATACGACGGACATTCGCTCGCTTTCTTCAACGCCGGTCACGGCCTTGCGGGCAACGCGATTCGCGGGATCGTCGAGGGAGACGACGGCACGCTCTGGTTCGCCACCGACGGAGGCGTCAGCCGATATCGCGACGGCGAGTTTCGTACCTACTCGATCGCCGACGGACTGAGCGACAACGAAACCTGGAGCATCCTGCTCGATCGATCGGGTTCACTCTGGGTCGGCACGCAGGAGGGCGTCTGCCGACTCGTGGACGACGCATTCGTCGCGTTCCCGCTGCCGCGCGTCAAGGTCGAACGACCCGAGTCGCGCTTCACGCCGAAGGTCATTTTCGCGATGTGTCAGGACGCGGCCGGACACCTCTGGTTCGGCACCGACGGCGAAGGCCTCCATCGATACGACGGCAGATCGTTCACAAGCTATGCGACGAAGGATGGGCTCGCGGGCATGATGGTGCGCGCGCTGTGCGCGGACAGCAAGGGTCGCATCTGGGTCGGCACCGACGGCGGCGGTGTGAGTTTCATCGACGGTGCGGCGATTCGCACCTTCACCTCGCGCGACGGTCTCCAGAACGATCGTGTCTTTGAGATCCTCGAGGACAGCGCCGGCACCCTTTGGTTCTCGACGCTCGGAGCGGGCGTCTGTCGTTACGACGGCACGCGTTTCCTTCCCGGCGGACCGGGCGGACCACTCACCTTCGAGGGCGTTCCCTGCGCATGCGGCAGCGGCAAGCTGACCGATGCGTGCCACGGCACCGGCGGCGTCCATGTGCAGGACATCTTCGAGGATCGCGATGGCACGCTCTGGTTTGGCTGCTCAGGCGGCCTCGTTCGGCTGGACAACGCGTCATTCGTGCATGTCACGCGCGACGGTCCGTGGAAGCCTCAAGCGGCATCGACGGATGCACAATCGCCTCCGACGGCACTCGCGCCGTTCGGCCGCATGGTCGGCGGCGAGTGGCGCGTCCGATTCTCGAATGACACCGCGCAGTTCGATCGATGGGAATGGGGGGCCGGTCGGCGTTCCGTGGTGTCCGAGACCTACGGATCGAGTGGGGACGGTCAGCCGTGGCGAGCGCTCGCCGTCTACTACTGGCATCCGGGCGGGAAGGAGATTCGGGTCCTGAGCGCACATCCCTCCGTCCCGATGCTGGGCCACGGCGTCGCGACGGGGACCGCGACGATCAGCGCCGAGCAGATGCGCGCGTTCATGGAGCTCCGGCAATCGGGCAGCCCCGACCGTCCGCGCAGGTTGGAGGTTCGGTGGGATGTCAGACATCCGGACGCGCATCGCACGACGCTCTTGGAGAGGGGCGAGAGCGCCTACGAAGAGCTCGTTCGATGGGAGTACGCTCGCTCCTACGCGATGAGCCCGCTGCCGCAGAGCGCCGAGGCCGCTGCGACGCCGCGGAGTTCCATGGCGCCGATCGAGCGGCTCCTCCGTCATCGCTGGATGACGGCACGCGATGCGTCGAACCCAGCATCCCTTCAGGTCGAGGCGTCGCTCGCGTGGATTCCATATCTCGAAGCGGTGCGAGCGCGCGTCTCACTTGCGGGCACAGCGAGTCCCCTCGGATCGCAGGTGGATCTGTACATCGTTCGCGCAGCCGGAGCTGAATCGTTTCGTGCCCTGGTGCTGACCGCCTCGGGCTTCGTCTACGAGGGCGAGGTGACCATGCCGGACGAGTTCACGCTTCTGTTCGATCTCACGGGATACGAGGGCGACGGGACCGTTCAGCGGCGTGGCGAAGTCCGCCTCGACGAAGGTCGTTCGCTCAGGATGCGCGTCTGGTCGAGCGACGACGCCGCGGATGCGCCTGTTCTTGATGTGCGCATGACGCCGAAAACGTCTGAACATCCATAGCGAGTGGCACGACAGGGGTGCCTGGCGATACCGTGCGAGCTCCGTTCGCCCTTCGGCGATGGAGGACGCTCGATGGAACCGCTTTTCCATACTGTCGATGGCCTGCCGCGACCCGACTGGGGACCGGTTGAGGAGGCCGCCGCCGCGCTTCCAAGCGAAGCCGAGCGACGCGCACTCTGGTCGACCGCTGCGCGATCGTGGCTCGAGCGACTCGCGGAGGGCTTGGACGCGGACGGTGAGCCATGCGACATCTTCGAGGGCCCGACATCGCTCGTCCTCGCCTCCGCATCAGCGCCGGAGGGCGGCAGTCTCATCCCGCTGGTCGAGCGCTGCCGCACGCAGCTCCTGCAGCGTCTGCCGACGGTGACGGCGTTTCAGCAGCCCGGCAAGATCGTGTTCATCGCCATTCGACGCGAAGACCTCTACTACAGCTACATCTCGCACTTCTACGAGGAAGGGCACTTCGGAGGATCGGGCGGCGTGCAGATTCGCGCGGGGGGCTATCCGCACATCGCCTGCCATGCGGCGCACGCGCATGCGACGATGCTGACGACCGCGCATGAGATGCTCCACGCATCACTTGCTCATCGCGAACTGCCGCTGTGGCTTGAGGAGGGCTTGGCTCAGATGTTCGAGGCGGACATGGTCGCGCAGCCCGACGCATCCGATGTCGTGAAGTCCATTCAGGAGGCCCGACGCTTCTGGACATCGCGCTCGCTTGACGACTTCCTCGACGGCCGTTCATTCCATGCGCCGACCGACGAGTCGCGCCACGCCTACACCCTTGCCCTCATCGCGGTGCGCGCGCTGGCCGCGGAGCACAGGCCGCGCTGGTTCGGCTTCGATCGTCGGAAGGCGGATCGATTCCTCGCCTTCCTGCGAGAGGCCAGTCACGGCGACGGCGGCGCCGCCGCCGCCGAGCGCTGGCTCGACCGTTCGCTCGACGCGATCATCGAACGATCACTGGCGTGAGCGTTGCCGCCGGCGCTTCCCGTGCGGTGCGGCCCTACGAAAGTCCAGGAGAACGGCTCTGTTGCAGTGGTCACGCTCTCCCAAGCGATCAGCGATCTGGGCAACCGTACGCGCTCAGAAAGCTGTCGCCTGAGGCACTCAGGGAGAAGCCGCCTCCGACGATGAGTGCAGGTCCGCTCCCCGCGTCCCATGTCGTGAATGCATTCACTTCACCGTTGAAGAAGGCTCCGTCAAGTCCCGACCATCTCACTCCGTTCCATCGGGCAATACGATCCACAACGACGCCGCCAGCAGAGGTGAAGTCGCCACCAGCGTAGAGCAAGGCTCCCGTATCGCTACCGTCATCGAAGACGAAGAGAGCCGTGACCGGCTTGTTCATGCCCGAGCCCAGTGGCGACCACGCCGTGCCGTCCCACTTCGCGACGCGCGATGCCGGTGAACCTCCAGCCGCCGAGAAGTTGCCTCCGACATAGAGCGCCGGGGCGCTTCCGCTTCCATCATCGAAGACGGCCATGCTATACGCGGAAAGGTTCACGCCCGCACCGAGTGCGGACCATGCCGTGCCATCCCACTTGGCAATGTTGTTCGCTGGCGTGAATCCAGCCGACGCGAAGGTGCCTGCGGCATACAGCGCCGTTCCCCCACCCGTGCCATCATCGAAGGCAGCGAGCGACTGCACCGCGCCGCCAAGTCCGAGCCCCAAAGACGACCACGACTGACCGTCCCAGGCGGCGATGCGGAACGCGTCGGAGCTACCCGCGGTTGTGAACGCGCCACCGGCGACCAGACGAGCTGAGCCGCCACGCCGATCGTCGAGGACCAGAAGCGCGTGAACCGCACCGTTCAGGCCCGAGCCAACGGGCGACCATGTCGATCCGTCCCACTTTGCAATTCGATTGGCAGGTGCGCCGCCCGCGGTCGTGAATTCTCCCCCCGCGTAGAGAGCGGGGCCGTCACCAGCGCCATCGTCAAAGACAGTCAAGGCATATACCTTATCGCTCGGAGAGGCGCCGAGACCAGTTCCAAGTGGCACCCACGCGACACCATTCCACTTCGCGATGTTGCGGGCGATCGCGCTACCCGCCGCTTCGAATTGTCCTGCCGCGAAGAGTGCCGACCCGCCGCCGTCGTCGAACACTGTCAGCGCGAAGACGGGTTGGTTCAATCCGCTGCCGAGTGTTGACCACGACGAGCCATTCCATCCAGCGACGCGGTACGCGTACAAGTCACCGACTGCTGCGAACGACCCGCCAACAAAGAGCTTCCTCTCAGCTCCCTCCCACTGGTCAGCGGCCACCAACGCCGCGACCGCGCTCGTCGCACCGGTTGCAAACGAGGACCATGCAGACCCGGTCCACGCCGCGAGTCGGCTGGCAGCGACGCCGCCGGCCGTCGTGAAATCCCCGCCAGCAATGAGTTGCGGACCCGCTCCTGATCCATCGTCGAAACTAACCAGCGCGTTCACTTGCCCGTTGACGCCGGACGCGAGGGGTGACCATGCAGCCCCATCCCACCGGGCGACACGACTTGCCGGGATGCCGCCTGCGGCAGTGAACACGCCGCCGGCGTAGAGCGCGTCGCCGCTGCCATCATTGAAGCTCGCGAGCGCTCGCACCGTGCTGTTGACGCCAAGCCCGAGCGCCGACCACGACGCTCCGTTCCACTTGGCGATGCGGCTCGCCGAAACCCCGCCCGCGGTACCAAAGGTGCCACCGACATAGAGGGCTGAGCCGCTTCCATCATCGAACGCGGTCAAGGCCCAGACGTCGCCACTCACGCCCCCGCCATTCTCCGGCACTGAGCCCACCGCTGACCACGAGGACCCATTCCACCGAGCGATCCGATTCGCAGCGACTCCTCCGGCCGCGGTGAATGCACCGCCCGCGTACAACGCTGGCCCCTCACCAAGTCCATCGTCGTACACGGCGAGCGCATACGCGACGGAGCTCAATCCATCCCCAAGGGGGCTCCAGGTCACACCATCCCACTTCGCAATTCGGTTCACAGGGTTGCCATCAGCGTTTGTGAAGAACCCGCCCGCGAAGAGGGCCGGCCCGCTCCCATCGTCGTGGACGACAAGAGCCTGGACGGTGCCGCTGAGCCCACCGGCAAGCGCTGACCACCTTGAGCCATCCCACTTCGCAATTCGGTTCGCGGGAACACCGCCGGCGAGCGTGAACCCTCCCCCGGCGTAGAGGCCCGGGCCTCCTCCAAGTCCATCATCAAATACCGCCAGCGCCAACACTGTTCCATCCGTACCGGGCGCTCCGCCGAATGTCGGCAGCCACGACGGATCGCATGGCGCGCCGGCGATCACGGTTACGAGACCACCCTCGGTCACCCCATCGAAGACCACCGACGAGATGCGCTTCGTTCCGCTGAACGTTGTGCCGCGAAGCGAGGCGACCGCGGTGAGGGTAAGCGATGTCGTTTCCTCGGTCAGGTCGACTTCGAAGCTGAACGAGCCATCCAATCCGCTGACACCCTTGCCACCAAGATCGGTGATCAGGACTGCGTCCGAGACCGGCGTGCCATCGGCGAGCGCAACATGGCCTGTGACGAGCGTCTTGAGGCATGGCGTCGAACAATTGCCCCAGTTCCCAAGGAGTAGGGCCAAGTCGGTCGCGTCGACCGCGCCCGATCCATCGATATCGGCAGCGATGCCACCACGAGTTGGTCCCCACGCCCCGAGCACGATCGCGAGGTCGGTCGCGCCGACCGATGCGTCGCCGTCCACATCAGACGGGCAGCAGAGGCTCCCTCCGCCGGCATGAACACGCGAACCGACGATCAACAGGGCGATCGCGATGCAGATGCGCACGATGAGAGTTGGATTTCGATGCATGAGTACAAAAATGCTACCGAGGCCTTTGGGGGAGCACAACGCAAATTGCATCGCATCGACGAACATGCGCAAGCTCTTTCGCGCCAAGCATCGTGGCCCAGCGCTTGAGTCCACCGGACTCATCGAATGCGCAACGGTCGTCTGTCTCTGTCGTCGCGACTCGCGAACTCCGCCGCCGGCTACCCGCGGTGGGCTCGCACGGCCGGAGACCGCACCGCGGAGGGTTCCGCGGGAACGCAGAGGGTCGCTTGTTGCTCGCGCCTTCGGCGCTGACGTGAGCCGGCGGTCGGTGGAGCGTCCGACCTCCGCACCGGCACGGCTGCACGATCGTCGGAGCGCCCACCGGGGGTGCGACCCCTGCGACGGCAGCCGATGCCGGAGGAACCGCGCCCCCCTCGTGGCATCGCGTCGATCAGACTGCGTTGAGGTGGTCACGCGCGGTTTGGCGGCACGGAGGAACGCCGGTTGCTTCCATCGCGCCCGTCTGATGTCGGATCAGTCGGCATCTCCTCTCTCTCCCGCGGCGTCTGCACGCGCTCGCCGTGTTCCGGCCGTTGCGCGGAGAACAGGGGCGTTACGAGCAGGTGCCCCAGGTCCCAAGCAGGATCGCGAGATCGGCCGCATCGACGGTGCAGTCGGAGTTGAGATCGCTCGAGAGTCCGCCTCCGAAGCTGCCCCAGTTGCCGAGCATCACCGCGAGGTCGGCGGCATCGACCTGACCGTTGCCGTCGAGGTCCGCCGAGCAGGCGAGCGAGTCGAACCCCGAGAGCGCGATCACGCGATTGCCTCCGCCGAAGGTCGAGAAGAGGAAGTCGCCGCTGATCGGATCGAAGGTCGCGCCCTCGGCGCCCGAGAGTCCGGTGATGATCACGCGACGCGTGCCGACGATCGGGTCGCCGTTGGCGTTGATCTCGTAGGCGACGACGCTGCCCGACGCGTATTCGCTGATGATCACCGAGTCCTTGGTGAAGTTGGGGCTGCCCGCCTTGATGTATGCGATGCCCTCGGGACCGCCTCCGATCGAGATGCCTGCGCCGAGCGGTCCGATGTCATAGGTTCCGTCACGAAGGGCGATGACGGTCGTGTCGTACCAGATGCTTGCGTTGAAGCTGGCGATCTTCAGGCGGCCCGCTCCGGCGAATCCCGGCGGCACGAACCGCAGCGTTCCCGTGGAGGCCGCGACGCCCTTCGACGAGAGGTCGATGAGACGCGCGGGCGCGAACTCGCCCGGTCGCACCTGGCCGATCCGATTGTCGGCGTAGGTGGTGTAGAAGAGCACGCCGCCCGGTCCGAACTCAAGACCGCCATCATGGCCGCCGCTCACGCCGTTCGCCGCGCAGAACTCGGTTGCGGAACCGCAGCCGAATCCGATGACGCGTCCCGATGAGTCGCGCTCGACCGAGACCGCGTAGATCTTCGCGCTCATGGTGTTCGCGTTGCCGCCGATGTACAGGACATTCGGCTGGTCCTCGCGAATCGTCAGGCCGCCAAGGTTGGCCGGAACGCCCGGAACCGATCCGACTTCCCGAACGGTGTAGTTCGGCGCGAACTCCGGCGTGACGGTCTGGGCAAGGCAGATGGACGAGATCGCCATCGTCGCGGCGATCGCCGAAGCGTGTGAAAGGCTCATGGTTTCCTCCGATGTCAGATCAGGCAATCCCGCCGCGAGCCCCGATTGTGACCCAGTGCCGGACGCCGGTCGAGCGCGTCCGCGAGATTCGCCGTGAATCGCTCGGCTCCGGCCGCCGTTGCGTCCGGGAAGTCCTGCCATACTGCGGACATGGCTCGGTCGAAGAGCAACACTTCCCCCCCGCTGGCGATCCGCTGTGAGGCGATCGTGGAGCGCCCCGCACGATCTGCGGATGCACCAATCGCCGACGCGCCGCCCGATTGGGCGTTTCTGCGCCTGCCGCCGAAGGCGAGCCAGGCACTTCCGTCGCGCGGGCTCGTCGCGATCGAGGGAACGCTCGCGGGAGTCGCCTTCGCAGCGACGCTTCAGCCGGATGGCGAGGGAGGACATTGGCTGAAGATCGAGCCCGCGCTCCTTCGCGCGAGCGGCGCGATCGCCGGCGCGCGCGTCGCCCTCGTTGTCTCGCTCGCCGCGCACGAGCCTGAGCCGGTGATGCCGGAGTCGTTGCGGACGGCGCTCGACGCCGCGCCGGCTCGCGCTCGCCAGGTCTGGTCGGAGATCACGCCGGCGGCGCGACGCGATTTCATATTTTGGATTGAGTCGGCAAAGAAGGAGGAGACGCGGGTCAAGCGCACGGCCACCGCCTGCGACATGCTCGCTCAGGGCAAGCGTCGCCCCTGCTGCTTCGACCGATCGGGGATGTACGGAAAAAGCCTCTCCTGCCCGGTGGCCGAGCCGCTTCCCGCGCCCGTGAAGCGACGACGGTGACGCACGCTGGCTGAGCGCTCGGCGTTGGCATACCGTGTCCGCCTCCTTCGTCCCCCCACCGCGGCACACCCATGGCAGAGACGCCCAACGCTTCCCCTTCGTCGCAACCGACCGGCGGCGCCCAGACTCCACCCGGAGGTCGCATGAGCCTCCTCGACCGCATCGAGTGGCTCGGCAACAAGCTGCCCGAGCCGGCGCTCCTCTTCGCCATGCTCGCCGCCGCAGTCGTCCTGATCTCCGCGATCGGCGTCTCGCTGGGATGGTCGGTGCAGCCGGTGGCGCCGACGGTCGCGATGCACCAGAAGCTCGACGCGAACGGCACGCCGATGCTCGACGCCGAGGGAAAGCCGCTCATGGTGCCGGATGTCGGCCCTGACGGGTCCATTGCGGTCACCTTCGAGCCGAAGGGCGATCCGATCGCGCCGAAGAGCCTGCTCACCGTCGATGGCGTCTACTGGATGCTCTCCTCGATGGTGCGGAACTTCACCGGACTGCCGGCGCTCGGTCTCGTCTTCACGAGCATGCTTGGCATCGGGCTCGCCGAGAAGTTCGGGCTCTTCTCGGCGCTCATGCGATTCCTCGCCCTTGCGACGCCGCGTTCGCTGCTCACGCCGGTCGTCGTCTTCGTCGGCGCGAACTCCTCCGTCGCGAGCGACGCCGGCTACATCATCCTGCCGCCGCTCGCCGCGGCGCTCTACGCGGCGGTCGGTCGCTCGCCGATCGCCGGACTCGCGGCCGCCTTCGCGGGCGTCGCTGGAGGATTCGGCGGCGGACTCTTCCCCACCGCTGCCGACGGCTTCCTCGCGGGCACCGCGACCCAGGCCGCGCACATCATCGACCCGAGCTATCCGACCGTCGTCGCGACGCACAACCTCTATTTCAAGGCCGGTTCGGCGCTCGTCGTCATGCTCGGCGGGTGGTTCGTGACCGATCGGATCATCGAGCCCCGCTTCCGCAAGGCAGCAGGCATCGCGGCCGACACCGACACCTCCGTGCTCGCGGAGTCGACCATCGCCTCGATGGCCCTCTCTCCGGCCGAGAAGCGCGGCCTCCTCATGGCGGGACTCGTCTTTCTCGGCGTGATGGCCGTCTTTGCGGCGCTCATCCTCGTGCCCGGCGCGCCGCTCCACGGCACCGGCCAGCCGACGCTCGCGAACGGCACGCCGGCGCCGGGCGAGCGAGCGGGCGACCGCTGGTCGCAGGTCATCGTCCCGATCATCTTCTTCGCGTTCGTGCTGCCCGGTGCCGCGTTCGGACGCTCCGTCGGACTGCTCAACGGACAGCGCGACCTGATCGATGCCTTCTATCACGGCATTCGCTCGATCATTCCGGTGCTGGCCATTTCCTTTTTCATGGGCCAGTTCGTCAACTATTTCCAGTACACGGGCCTCGACCGGATGCTCGCATACGCGGGCGGTTCGCTGCTGGTCGCCGCTGACCTGCCGACGCCGCTCCTGCTCGTCCTCTTCATCATGCTGGTGATCGCCGGTGACTTCGCGATCAGCGGCATGCTCTCGAAGTACGGAATCCTCGCCCCGATCTTCATCCCGATGTTCATGATGACCGGCATCAGTCCGGAACTCACGACGGCCGCCTACCGCATCGGCGACTCCGTCGTGAACATCATCACGCCGATGAACAGCTATCTGCTGATCATTCTTGCGGTCCTCCAGAAGTATCAGCGCAACGCCGGACTCGGAAGCCTCATCGCGCTCATGGTGCCCTACTCGGTGGTCCTTGGACTGCTCTGGACGGGATTCCTGCTGCTGTGGTGGCTCAGCGGCTATCCGCTCGGCACCGGCGCGCCGCTTGAGTACATCCCGAGTCCGTGAGTGGCGATACTCGGAACGCCGCTCGGCGTTCCGCGTTCCGGCCACAAGGCGGATTTTCTTGCGACGACGGGCGATTGACGGTCGTGTGGCGACGACGGCGTCGCATGGCGGGTAATCGGTGGTATCTCACATGGGTCGGTGACCTCTTTCGGAATGCGGACGGCGCAGGGCCCGCTCGGGTCCGCCCGGACCGCATCCGATCCCACCGCTCACCAGAGACATCCCATGTCCACCATTCGAACGAATCTTTGCCGCGCAGCCACCATCGCGGCCGCTGCTCTCCTCGCACCGACCACCCTCGCCGGCAACGGCTGGACGATCACCGTCGTCGAACTCGGCGAGCTGCCCGGCGGCATCGCTTCCTCCGGGTACGCCCTGAACAACAACGGCATCGTCGCCGGCACCTCCATGGACGCGAGCGGCCAGAACCGCACGGTTCGCTGGGTCAATGGACAGGTCGAACTGCTCGCTCCGCTGAATGGCTCCGGCCTCAACGTCCCGGAGGACATGAACGACGCCGGCGAGATCGCCGGGCGCGTCAACGCCGGTTCGGACATCTCCTACGGCGTCTACTGGAATCCGCAGGGCCAGCCCGTCGCGCTCGACGGCCTCCCGAACGGTGTGCCCCAGTTCGTGCTTGCCCGTGGCATCAACGAGTCGGGGCTGATCGTCGGTCGCGCTCAGGAATCCGGTCCGACGCTGTACGGCCATGCCGCGGTGTGGGACGGCGCCGACCTCATCCACGATCTCGGCTTCATGGGCGGCGGGACCTATAGCGAGGCCTATGGCATCAACAACGCCGGCGATGTCGTCGGCGTCGCGGCGATCGCGAACACGAATCAGCATGCGTTCCTCTGGAAGAACGGCCAGTACACCGATCTCAGCCTCTGGCCCGGCGGCGCCTCGAGCTCGCGGGCCCACGCGATCAACGACGCGGGCGTCATCGTCGGCATCAACGCGGGGAAGGCCGCGATCTGGAAGAACGGTTCGGTCTCCTTCCTCCCGATGCCGCAGGGAGTCTCCGCCTTCACGCCGGCGATCGACATCAATGCCGGCGGCGATGTGATCGCCACGGCGACGACGATCTTCCCGATCCAGACCGGCGTGGTCTGGAAGGATGGCGTGCCGATGAAGCTGCCGCCGCTCCCAGGTGGAACGACGACGCGCGCCAGGCGGATCAACGACTCCGGCGTGGTCGTCGGCGAGTCGAATGCCGCGGACGGCTTCTTCCATGCGGTGATCTGGATCATCGAACCGACGACCCCTCCGAATCCCGCCGATCTCGACGGGGACGGCGCGGTCGGCGCCGCCGATCTCTCGATCCTGCTCGGGGCGTGGGGAGCCTGCGGCGCGGCGTGCCCGGCCGACCTCGACGGCGATGGCAGCGTCGGCGCCGCCGACCTCTCGATCCTGCTTGGAGCGTGGGGCTGAGCGCGGTCGGCGCGGCTCTCCACTACACTGCGACGCCCGCTCTGACGGCGGACCTCCGCATGCCGCGGCGGCCCTCCGTCAGGGCGTTTCCGCCCAGCAGTTTGCCGCGTTCCGTCCATGATCGACCTGAAGCAACTCCGTGAGAATCCCGATCGCTTCCGCCAGGGCTGCCGTGACAAAGGCATGCCGGTGGACATCGATCGTGTCCTCGCCCTCGACGCCGAGCGCCGCGCGATCCTCACCAAGGTCGAGGAAGCCCGCGCGGAGCAGAACCGACTCGGCAAGGAGATCGGGCCGCAGCTCGGCAAGCTGAAGGGACAGCTCAAGTCCGCGGATGCCTCGGCGCGACCTGCGATCGAGGCCCAGATCGCCGAGCTCGAGGCGAAGCCGGTGGCCCTCAAGGCCCTGGCGCAGGAGCTCGACGCGAAGCTTGCGGCGCTCGAGCCGGAGTTCCGCACGCTGCTTCTCCAGATCCCGCAGCCGCCGGCGCCCGATGTCCCGAAGGGCGCGTCGAGCGACGACAATGTCGAGATCCGCCGCTGGAATCCGCCGGGATTCGATCCGACGCGGAGCTTCGAGGCGAACCGCGGATTCCGGCCGAAGACGCACATCGAGCTCGTGCGCGACCTGAAGCTGGTCGACTTCGAGCGCGGCGTGAAGATGTCCGGCTCGCGGAGCTACATCCTCACCGGCATGGGCGCCCGACTCCATCAGGCGGTCCTGCGCTACGCGGTCGACTTCATGGTCGATCGACGCGGCTTCACGCCGATCACCGTGCCGGTCATCGTCCGCGAGGAGTGCATGATCGGCACCGGGTTCTTCCCGGCCGGACGCGAACAGGCCTACATGGTCGAGGAATCCCGTCGAGGCGGGACGCATGACCTCTTCCTGACCGGCACCGGTGAGGTCGGGCTCATGGGCATCCACGGCGACGAGATCCTCTCGCACGAGCAGTTGCCGCTGCGCTACACGACCTGCTCCACCTGCTTCCGCCGGGAAGCCGGCGCTGCGGGCAAGGACACCGCCGGCCTCTACCGCATCCACCAGTTCGACAAGGTCGAGCAGGTCGTCGTCTGCAAGGCCGACGATGTCGAAAGCCGACGCTGGCATGTGTCGATGCTCGAGTCGGTCGAGCTCATTCTGCAGTCGCTCGGCATTCCCTATCGGCTCCTGCAGTGCTGCACCGGCGACCTCGGCGTGAAGAACGAGGACATGATCGATGTCGAGAGCTGGATGCCGGGCCGCGGCGAGCTCGACGCCAACGGCGTGCCGACCGGCGCGTACGGCGAGACGCACTCCGCCAGCCGCCTCGCGGACTACCAGTGCCGCCGACTCAACCTTCGATACAAGGATGAGCACGGCAAGACGGTCTTTGCGTATGCCCTCAACAACACGGTCATCGCCAGTCCGCGCGTGCTGATCCCGATCCTCGAGATGCACCAGAACGCGGACGGCACCGTCACGGTTCCCGCGCCGCTGCGGCCCTACATGGGAGGCGTCGAGCGGATCGGGTAGTCCCCGGACGCCCGCCCCGCGCGAGCCGCGATCGCGCATGTTCGCATCGCTCCTCCAGAGCTACGGACTCATCGCCATCGCGGCCCTGGTCTCGGCCGTCGGCGTCGCGTGTCTCTTCCGAGGCTTCGGCATCACCGGGAGGCGCCGGCGCGGCGAATGCGTGCAGTGCGGCTATCCCCTCGGTCCGGCTGCGCTCGGCGATGCCGAGGGGATCTCGGCATCGCTCTCGGCGGTCTGCACCGAATGCGGGCGCGATCCGTCTCTCGACGCCACCGCGCAGCGCCGTGCCACCGCCCTCATCGCCCTCGGCCTTGCGGCCCAGTTCGTCTGGATCCTCCTCGGCGCCGGCCGATGGTCGCCCGCCGCGGTCCTCCTCGTCGAAACCTCGGTCGTGCTCGTCGTCTTCGCCGCGGAGCCGGCGCTCGATCGCCTGCGGCAACTCGCCGGCGGCGCGCCGCGCAGCCGAGCGATCCCCCGACGACTTCCTCTCCGCATCGTTGCGGCGGCGACCGTGCTCGTCGGCTGGTCATGGATCGCCTATCGATATGAACGCGGCGAATATCTCGTCAGCCGAACCCTCTTGCGCACGCCGGGCGCACCGCTGCTGCGCCTTCGCATCGGCAGCGGCACCGAGTGGATGGAGCGCGTGCTTCCGCCGATGCTGGTTCGCAACGCCCGCGTCACCGGGCTGATCGCCGAGGTCGTTCCGCAGACGAACGCTCCGCTCGACGCGCGGCTCATTCCCTATCTCAGCTCGCTCTGGATCCACGGGTCGCTCACCGACGCCGCGCGCTTCATCGATCCGAACGCCGTCGCGGAGCTGCGCATGGTGCGGCTGGATGACGCGACCTTCCTCGATCGCGACCTCGCCCGCCTGCCAACGCTGGATGCGGTTCGGGTGCTGAGTCTCGACGGCAGCTCACTGACGCCAACGGCGATCGGGAAGCTGCTCGGAGCGTGTCCCAATCTGCGGATCCTGCGCGTCAACTACCTGAATCGGAGCGAGGCCGACGCGATCCGCGCCGCCTATCCAGGTCTCGAGGTCGATGCCGCCGAGGTCTTCGGCGGACCTCGTCGAACCCACCGTCAGCCCGCGGGCTGATGCCCCGCAGCACGCCATCGCCCGGCGTTCAATCGGCGTTCAGGCGGGCGTTCAGCGGGCGAGCTTGCGGCGCTCGGCGTCGGCGAGCGCCGCGGTCAGCGGAAGACCGCCGCGCGAGGCGACGGCGCGCTGGCCGTCCCGACTGAGGGCGAAGCGGAACATCTCGGCGATGTGCGGCGGGATGCCCTTCGACGCGTTCACATACGCATAGAGCTTGCGGCCGTAGGGATAGCTGCCGTTCGCGACCGTCTCGGAGGTCGGCGCGACGGGCGAGCCGCCCGACGCGGGCGCGATCGGCACGATCCGCACGCCGCCGGTGACGGCGGAGGGACTGACGATGCCGACGCTTCCGCTTTTCGCAGCACCGGTCACGATCGCGCCGAGCGTCCGCTGGTTGCGGATGTCGGCCCGCAGCTCGCCGCCACCGAGCACCTTCGACGAGATCTCGCCGGCGAGATCGTCGATGGTGCGCGACGCGTGGGCCTCGACGGCGAGTGCGCCGTACTCGGCGTCGGTGACGCCGACATCGGACCACTGCCGCGCCGTGCTGCGACCGCTCGGACTTGCACCGAAGAGCGCCGCCACATCGGAGGTCGTGAGCGACTTGACGGGACTCTGCTTCGGGACGACGACGGCGAGGGCGTCGAGGGCGAAGACGATCTCAACCGGTGCCTGGCCGAAGGCCCGCTCGAAGTCCGCCCGTTCCTTCGCGCTCATCGGTCGGCCGAGCGCGGCGATGTCCGCCTTGCCGGCGACGAGCGCCGCCGCGGCCTGCTCGGACTGGTCGCCGTCCCAGGTGTAGGTCACGGCGGGATTCACCTTGCGGAAGGCCTCACAGACATCGGCGAAGAGGGCGGTTGCCGCGGCGTTCCCGGCGACCCGCACCGCACCGGAGACCGCGGCAGACTGGGCGTAGGCGGGAAGCCCGCGATCGAGCGCTGCCTCGCCGGACTGGGCGGTGGCATGCGAGCCGACACCAGCCGCGATCGTCACGGCGCACTGAACGGCGAGGACGAGACCAAGGGGACGGCTGCTTCTGGTGCGGGTCATCGGGGTGGGCCAGGGAGTGGGGTGGCGAGTGGGATTCAACCGTGGGCAGGAACGCGAAGGCGGGAACGATCTCGTCGGGGGTCGGGGTTCGGGCCTGCTGCCGTCAAGCCGCCGGTCGCCGCGGCAGCAAGCGTGTGGCGAGACGGTAGGCGAAGAGAAGTCCGGCGACGGCGGCAACCAGCGTGAGCGACCGCCAGAAGATCCGATCGACGAGGGCTTCCGCTTGGCGGCCCGCGTGATCGACCCGCTCGCGGCTGATCCGGTCGAGCTCCCGCGTCGGAGCGTCCCAGAGTCCGCCTGCGGCGAGCTGCTGGGTCTGGGCGAGAGCCTTGTTGATCTCGACGATGGACCCGCGCAGGTCGGCCACCATTCGCGCGTAGACCTCAGGATCGAATGGCTTCTCGGGCGTGGCCGGGCCGCCCGCCTCGCTCCCCGCGGGCGACGGCTCGGTCGCGAAGAGCGTCGCGACCCGCTCGGCGGCCGTGATCGTCTCGGTCAGCGTCGCAGCCGCACCATCGAGACTCTCGAGCAGCTCCCGTCCCGACCCGCTCAGCCCCTGCATGCTGCGGATGAGTTCGTCGGTCCGCTCGATCGCCCGGCGATACTCGCCGAGGGTGCTCTGCAGCATGCCGCTCGTCCGCTCGATGGAGGCGACGATCTCGTCCCGCTCGCCGGCGAGTTGCGTCGGCATCGCCTCGATCGCGAGGGTCAGGCGATCCGCGCTCGCCGCGACCTCATCGCCGATCGTGAGCCCGCGCTGGATCTCGGGCATCGCGGCGAGCTGACTCATCATCGCCTGCGTCTCGAGCGACAGGAGGAGCGGCGCCCGCTTCGCCATGTAGAACGCGCGTTCGGCGAGAAGCCGCGTGCGCGTCACCTCATCGACCGCGTCGCTGATCGGGGCGAGGAGTCCCGAGCCGTTGCGGGCCTTCGCGAGCACATCCTTCGAGCGCGAGGACGCGAAGGTGTCGAAGCGGACGAAGGCGACATGCACGACATCGGGATTGTCGCGGCGCCAGCCGGTGATGAGCCGATCGAGTTCGATGAGCTCGCGCGGCGTCAGGCAGCGCGCGGCGATGGCGTCGATCTCCTCGCGCGAGCGCTGCAGCGGATCGGTGAGCAACCCGATGTTCTCGCCGAACTGGTCGGAGAGCGTGCCTTGAGCGATGACGACCTCCGCGGTCAGCGAGACGACCACGACCAGATCGAGCAGCTTCGTGTAGGCGTCCTCGTTCGTCGCGATGTCGAAGATCGCCGAGATCGTTCGCGTCTGGAAGCGGTTCAGCTCATGCCGCGCCGTCGGGTCCTCGGTCGTGCGACCGATCGCCTCGCAGGCGCTCGTCACCACCGCCGAGTAGCGGTCGGCGAAGCCCTGGACCATCTCCTCGATCTCGGCCGCAGTAACCCTGCCGTCGATCGGGCCGACGAAGAGTTCCTCCTGTGGCGGCGTCGTCGAGGCGCCGGGTTGCGCGACGAGCGTCGCGCAGCCGGTCGTGATCGCCGTACCGATCAGGAGCGGAAGCAGCGTGAGCCGAAGGCCCCCCCTCCGGACGGGGCGCACGCGCCCTGCCCATCGGTCGGAGTCGGTCGGGATTCCACGCTCTCGATGCATGCGGCGCACGATACTCGGATGCGCCGCGATCGAGTCGGGATCCTCCCGCGCCGCGGCGAGGAGGAAACGGGGACCGGCCCTCCGATTCCCGACTTCGATCCGATGATTCCGACCGACGCGCTGACGCCTACTGCCCGATCGTCGCCGTGCCCAGCGGGGCGTCGATCGTGATCTCCTTCGTGTAGACCCCGATGACCGGGTAGCTGCCGGGGTAGAGCTTGATCCGGGCCCCATCGAAGGTCGCGCTGTAGGCCTCGCCGAAGGTGTTGAAGGGCTGGGCGAAGGAACCGATCTCGATCTGACCCGGGGGATAGGCCGCGTTGGCCCAGAAGGTGCCGCCGACGATCAGGTGGGAGCTGATGATCGGATAGGTCTCCTCGAACTCGCCGTAGTAGAACCAGAAGTCGTCGATGGTCGAGCAGGTGACGGGCGGGTTGCCGATCACATCTGTGCAGTGGCCATAGAGCTGCCCGAAGAGCTTCCCTTGGGCGCTGAAGATGCCCGAGCCGCTCGAACCGGGCTCAACAAGCCCCTGGAGCGCGTTGTAGAACTGGAAGTCGGTCGGATCGCCGCAGAAGGTGCACGCACCACAGATGCCGACGGCCTCGAAGGCGGTCCACCGCTTGTGGGAGCCGCCCGGATGGTGGATGCCGTAGGCGATGTCGGGAAGCGCCGTCGTCCACCCCGCGAGCGCGGTTCCCGCGGGGAGCGTGCCGTGGAGGCGCACGAAGCACATGTCGTTGCCTTCGTTGAGCTTCACGAGCGTCGAACCGGAACTGCGGGGCAAGAGATCGTAGTCCGGCAGGGCCCCGTTGCAGGCCTCGGTTTCCCAGCCCCAGACGACCTCGAGCGAACTGGCCGAGGCTTGGGTGCTGAAGCAGTGATATGCGGTGAGAAACCACGGCACGATCGTCTCGTCGTCGAGATCGTTCAGCAGGGTTCCGGTGCACACATACTCGGTGCCGTTCTCGATGAAGTTCATCTGCCCCGTCGCGTCCTTCGGGTTGACGAGCGCCGGGTAATCGTCCATCCGACAATTCACATCGATGTGGCAGGGTGCCGGTCCGCCGGCGACGCCGCCCTCGCCGCTGTCGTTCTCACCCTGCTGCGGCGTCCCGATCCCCCCGCCGCCGGCGGCTGCCCGACGGCTCGGCTGCACCGGTCGCGGATCGCGATCGCGATGGACGATGCCGGTGAGCGCGAACTCGGGCAGTTCGCTTCCCACGAACTCGACGAAGACCGTGTCGCCCGGCAGCGACGCCGTCCAGAGCTCGCGTGAGCCATCCGCAGCGGGGGCGAGGTCATCGTTGTCGTAGGGGCCGCGGACGATCGCACGAGGCTCACCCTCGGGGAGCGTGGCGGCGTCGTAGGGCGCCCAGACGACCAGGGTGCCGTCGCCGAGGTCCACTTCGGTGAAGTGCAGTCGGAGCCGCTGGGCGCCAGGTGAAGTCACCGCAAGCGTCGCGGCGATCCGGCCATCGGGAAGGACCCGGATGTCAAAGTCGGTCTCCGGCCGAGCATCGCGGCCGAGGAAGCTCGCGGTCGGACGCACGAAGCCGATCCGATCGCGGGTGTGCGGTTGGCCCACCGGGTGTCCGTCAGGTCCGTCTGGGTCGGCCGGGCAGTTCGCGCACGCGCCGGCCCGGGCGTCGGCGGCTTCCACCTCGCCCACATCGACCGCGGGAAGGCGGAGTCAGCGAGCGTCGGCGGGGGCGAGTCCATCCCACGCGAGGGGACGGGCTGGGGCCCGCATCGACCCTCCCGTCGGCGCCGTCACAACGATGCCGTCCCGCGAGATGGCCCCATCGGCTACCTGACCAAAGGCCGTCTGAGGAGCGGCACCGACACCCGCAAGGCTCACGGCCGTGGCGAGCAGACCGGCGACCGCCCGCATGTCTGATAATGCGGGCGAACGACGCTTCGCCTGAAGGATCGAGGCTTCGGCGGTCAGAACGCTGGACACTTCGCTCGCGGAACCACGGGGCATGGGAACTCCGCCGGCTTCGGAAAGCGCCCATCGAGCGAAGCCCGTCGAGCGCAAAGCCGGTCGCCGGTCAGGCGCAACCGACCGTCGCCGCCTCCACGCGCGGTGCCGGGATTCCCAAAAAAGTCGCCGCCCCGGTCAGAGCCCCATGATCGAGTAGCCGGCGTCGACATAGATGTTCTGGCCGGTCACGCCCTTCGAGAGGTCGCTCAGGAGCCAGGTGGCCGAGTCGCCGACATCGCTGCCGGTGATGTTCCGCCGGAGCGGGGCCTTCTTCTCGACCCAGCCGAGGATCTCGCTGAACCCGCCGACGGCGAGAGCGCTCATCGTCCGGAGCGGGCCGCCCGAAATCGTGTTGACGCGAATCCCCTTCTGCCCGAGCTCCATCGCGAGGTACCGCATGGTGGCCTCGAGCGCGGCCTTCGCGACACCCATCACGTTGTAGCCAGGCACGGCCTTTTCGGCACCGTAGTAGGAGAGGGCGAGCATCGAGCCCCCCTGGGTCATGAGCGGTGCGGCCCGATTCGCCATCGCGGCGAAGGTGTAGGCCGAGATGTCCATCGCCTGCGTGAAGACCTGCCGCGGCGTCGCGGTGAAGGCCCCTTCGCGGAGCCAGTCCTTGTCGGCGAAGGCAATGGAATGCACGAGAAAATCGATCGTGCCGACATCGGCCTTCAGCTTCGCGAAGACGCGGTCGAGGTCCTCGTCATTCCCCGCGTCCATCGGAACGAGCCATGGATCCGCGATGCCGAGCTGCTCGATGGCCTTGCGGCAGCGGCGCTCCATCTTCTCGCCGGGAAGGTGGGTGAAGAGGCACTCGGCGCCGTGCTTGCGGAGGCTCTCCGCGATGTAGTAGGCGTAGGAGTGATCGTTGGCGATCCCGACGACGAGACCTCGCTTACCGGCCATGAGGTTCGACGCGGAGGCGAGAGCGGGCTGCGTGGCGGTGGCTGACATGGCCACAGGATACGGCAGGGCCGAGGCCTGCGGCGATCGCCGGAATCGGATCCGATTGACGAACCGAGCGGGATCGCCGGGCGTTGACCGCTCCGGCCGAAGCGTCCCACGACGCTCCGCCCGGCCTGCCGCACGCGCGGCGGCCGTCCGGACACGCCAGTCTTTTGGGAGTTTCCGATGGTCATCCGATTCCAGGACGGCAGCCTTCCCACCAGCCCCAGCCTCATCGAGCACGCCCGCCGGTGCCTCGAGCGAGCCGCACGCCCGGCCGCCGGCCGCATCCGCGAAGTCGTGGTCTGGGTGCGGGACATCAACGCCAACCGCGGCGGCATCGACAAGGAATGCCGGATGGTGGCGAGCGTGGACGGATACGGTCAGCTCGCCGTCGAATCTCGGACCCGCGACTTCCACGAGGCGATCGTCGCCTCGGCCGAGAAGCTCCGCCGCGTCATCGACCGGCGGCTGAACCGCTCGCCCCGCTGATTGCCTTCGTCATCCGTACGACACGCATGTTCTCGAAGGGGTGGTCCACACACGGACCACCCCTTCTTCGTTGGCATCCATCCGGCACCTGAGCGCCCGGCGATTTCTCGGGAACCGATTTCAGAAGCGCCGACTCCGAGCCGCACCATGAGCACGATCGCCTCCACGACTTCGAAGACGCTCGAGCAGGCCGCCACCCCGAACGGTCTCCGCGCCGACGCCTCGCCAAAGGCCGTTGCGGACGCCCTCCGAGCCGGCACCGCGGTCCTCGTCGATGTCCGCGAACCCGATGAGCACGCGAAGGAACGAATCGCCGGGGCCCGCCTGCTGCCCCTCTCACGGTTCGAGCCGTCGGCCCTGAGCGCGACCGCGGGTCAGACCATCGTCATCCACTGCCGAAGCGGTCGGCGCTCGGCGGACGCCGTCGCTCGCTGCGGAGCGCTGCAGGCCGCAGGCATTCCGGTCGTCAGCCTCGCGGGCGGCATCGACGCCTGGAAGGCAGCCGGATTGCCGACCGAATCCACTGCCGGCGCCCCGCGGCTCGGCGTCATGCAACAGACCCAACTGACCATCGGACTTGGGATCCTGACTGGCCTGGCGATCGGCTATCTCGTTCATCCCGCTGGCTTCCTGCTGTCCGCCTTCATGGGCTGCGGGCTGGTGATGGCAGGGTTGACCGGCGCCTGCCCGCTCGCGAGCGGACTCGCCCGCATGCCGTGGAACCGGCGGTTCGCGGGATCCTGCGGAGCGAGCTGCGCACCACGGCAGACGGGCTCGTGATCCTGGGAGAGCTTCCCGCGCGCTTGACTCCGCTCGGAGTCGGGTTACCTTTGCCGGTCCGATGCGTCGCGCCGTGATCATGTCCGCCACCCCCTGTTGTTGCCGCTGTCGCATGCAGCGCGGGTAGCGGGCTTTCACCATGCTTCGGCCGACACGCCGACCATCCTCTCGGTGACCTGTCCACGACCCGCAGCCATGCGGGTTTTTTCGTTGTCTTCCCCCTCGCGCCCGATCCGCCATGCGTTACTCCACCATCCTCGACACCATCGGCAACACGCCGCATGTTCGCCTCCATCGGCTCTTCGGCTCCACGCACGAGGTCTGGCTCAAGCTCGAGCGGGCCAATCCCGGCGGAAGCATCAAGGATCGCATCGCTCTTGCGATGATCGACGACGCGGAAGCGCGCGGTGCGCTCGCGAAGGGCACCACGATCGTCGAACCGACCTCCGGCAACACCGGCATCGGTCTCGCGATGGTCGCTGCGGTGCGCGGCTATCGACTCATCCTGACGATGCCGGAATCGATGTCGGTCGAGCGTCGGCGCATCATGCGAGCGCTCGGCGCGGAACTCGTCCTGACGCCGAAGGAACTCGGCATGCGCGGGGCGATCGCCCGCGCCCAGGAACTCGCGGCCGAGATCACGCCCTCGTGGATTCCGATGCAGTTCGACAACCGGGCGAATGTGGAGGTGCATCGGCGCACCACCGCCCAGGAGATCCTCCGGGACTTCCCGGACGGCATCGACGCGCTCATCACCGGCGTCGGCACCGGCGGTCACATCACCGGCTGCGGCCAGGTGCTGAAGGAGCGATTCCCCGCACTGAAGGTCATCGCCGTCGAGCCCGCGAAGTCGCCGGTCATCAGCGGCGGAACGCATACGCCGCACCGCATCCAGGGCATCGGCGCCGGATTCGTCCCGAGCAACCTCGATCGCTCGGTGCTCGACGGCACCGCCCTCGTGACGGAGGAGGACGCCATCGAGTTCGCCCGCCGCGCGGCCCGCGAGGAGGCGATCTTCCTCGGCATCTCAAGCGGCGCGACGCTCGCGGCGATTGCCCAGTCGCTCCCGTCGCTCAAGCCCGGCTCGCGCGTGCTCGGCTTCTGCTACGACACCGGTGAACGATATCTCTCGCTCGACGGCGTCTTTCCCGACGGCAGCGGCGCCTGACGCCTCCCGGGTCAACGCGGCTTGAAGGGCGTCTCGTTCCGGGCCGCGTCGGAGCCTCGCTTGACCATGTCGCTCACGCCGGCGGCATGCGACTGGAGGATGCGGACGACCTCGGGATCATCGCTCGTCTCGATGATGTGCACCCCCTTCTCCGTCGCGTGGACATCCAGGCGCACGGCGTCATGTCGGTCGAAGAGGGCGACGAAGACCGGGTCCCACTGCCGCACGCGCGATCCGTCGCGCATGCGTCGCTGCATGGCGAACGCGTGGTTGCGGATCCGCGCCGCGACATCCGGATCGTCGGACTCGGTGATCGCCTCGACGCCGTTGGCGAGCTCGCGGACCTCGCGTCGGATCTTCGTGTGGTCGCGGATGAGCGACTGCCAGACGGAGCGGTCGTAGTCGAGGGACCCCGGCGCCGCCCCACGCGCGTCGTCGCCGACCGGCTGAAGATCCTCGCGCGGCGCGCTCTGGCAGCCCGTGAGGGGGAGCGCCGACGCGAGCGCGGCGCCGCCGAGGAGAACGCAGGCCGCGATGGGCCGAGTCGAGGAAGAGATTCCGCTCATGACAGACTCCTTGCTGGGGATGACGCCCTTCGGAGACAGTATCCTCTCACCCGGTTCCCATGACCAGCGTCCCGCCCTCACCGTCCTCGACCGACTCGCGCCTGCGCGTCCTCTGCGTCGACGACAACACCGACTTCGCCAACCTCTTCGCCAACATCCTCTGCTTCGAGGAGGACATGACCTCGGCGGGCACGCTCACCTGCGCGGATGATCTCGAGGCCGCCGTCGAGCGGCTGCGCGCCCAGGTCGTCCTGCTCGACCTCACGATGCCCGGCCGGCCGCCCTTCGAGGCGCTCGCCTCGCTCGCCCGGCAGCGGCCCGATGTCGCCGTCGTCGCCTTCTCCGGGTTCGACGACGACGAGACGCGCGACCGCGTCATGAAGGCCGGCGCCCGCGGCCTCATCTCGAAGTCGGTCGATCCGCACTCCGTGGTGGCGACGATCCGCGCACTCTGTCGCCGCCCATGAGCCGCTCCGAGGAAGCAACCGAGTCCGCGGCGCTCGACGCGTTCCTTCGCTCGCTCGCCCACACGCTGCGTACGCCGGTCTCGATCACGCTCGCGTGGTCCGGTCTCCTCCGCGACGATCGGCTCGATCCGGCGCGCCGCGTCGAGGCGCTCCTCGCGATCGAAGGCGCGGCCCGCGAACAGGCACGGCTGATCGACCTCTTGGGCGACGCGGCCAGGCTCCTCGGCGGCCGCGTCGAACTCAACCGCCAGCCGACCGAGATCGCCGCGATCCTCGAGGAATCGACGGGCCTCATCGGCGAGCGGGCCGAGTCGCGCGGCATCGCGTTGCACTGCACCCCGGAAGGGCTCGACGGCGCGATCGTCGAAGTGGACGCCGACCGACTGCGCCAGGCCCTGTCGCACCTCCTCGCGAACGCCCTCCAGGCGACGCGTCAGGGAGGGCGCATCGACCTTGCAGCCCGCCGCATCGGCGAGCGGCTGTCGATCGAGGTGCGCGACGACGGCTGCGGCATCGACCCGCGCCTCCTTCCCCACTGCCTGACGCCGCGCATGCACGCGGCCCGCGCGGCCCTCGAGCGAGGCGGCGATGCGACGCTTCCGCCGGGCGGCGTCGGCCTTGGACTGCTCATGGTCGAGCGCATCGCCGCCCTGCACGGCGGAAGCGTGACGATCGACTCCGCCGGCATCGGACGCGGAACGACGGCCACCATGACGCTTCCACTCGGCGATCGCGCCACGCGCTGACCCGACGGCATCACGCGACGCCGTGCAGGCTTCCCGCGACGAACGCGATCGCGAGAAGGACGAGCACGGCCAGGGCGAACGCCGCGAACGCGCGATCGCCAAGCCGCAGGAACGCAAGTCCGCTCACGATGACGCGGAGAATCGGCGTCGCGACGAGCAGCGTCACGCCGATCATGATGCAGGCCATGCCGTCGAGCGCCAGCGCGCCGCTCGCGATCTCGCCGATCGACTTCGGAAAGGGATGGTCGGGCGAACGGATCTCGGAGAGGAACTCCGGCTCACCGAGTCGATCGAGATGCTGGAAGAGAAAGCGCCCGAGGCCGCCGAGCACAAGCACGATGCTCGCGACGGTGCCCCAGCGCAGGAGGCTACCCGCGGCGCGCTCGACGCCCCGGTCGATGACCCCGTCGGCCGAACGCTGCGACGAAGGCTCGCGGCCGCTCATGCGAACCCCCTCTGGATCATCTGGACGGCGACGATGACGAGCACCACGGTGAACGCCGCGCGAAGCTGGCTGCCGCGGGCGAAGGGCAACAGTCGCGCGCCGATCCTCGCCCCGATCACGACGCCGAGCATGACCGGCGCGACGATCACCGGATCGACCTGTCCGCGGGTGAGGAACACGCTCGCGCTCGCCGCGGCGGTGACACCGATCATCAGGTTGCTCGTCGCCGTCGCCGCCCGCATCGGCACGCCCATCGCCAGATGCATGAGCGGCACCTTGATGATGCCGCCGCCGACGCCGAGCAGACCGCTGATGACGCCGGCCGCGCCGCTCACGGCAAGCCCGAGACGCGTGCGCCGGACCGCGTAGCGCGTGACGCTCCCGTCGCGCTCGCGGAGCGTTCCGTGCAGCGCGAACCGATCGGCGAGATCGTCGGAGCCCGCGACCGGCGTGCGCGCGTCGGTATGTCGCCACATCGCCGCGGCACCGCCAAGCAGGACGAGCGCGAAGGCGATGTACAGCCATCCCGGATCGACGAGCCCGCCGACGATCGCGCCGATGAGCGCTCCCGCCGCCGTCGATGTCTCGAGGAACATCCCGAGCCGGAGGTTCGAGACCTCATCGCGAAGGTAGGTCGCGGCCGCGCCGGAGGAGGTGGCGATGACGGCGACGATCGACGCGCCGATCGCGAGACGAATGTCGATCCCGAGCAGGAGCGTGAGCGTCGGCACCACGATGATGCCGCCCCCGAGCCCGAGGAGCGCGCCGACGGTGCCCGCGACGATCGAAAGCGCGAACGCGATGAGGAGGAAGAGGATGATCGTCATGCGAGGATGAGGGCGGAACCGAGGCCGCGCAGGGGCCCTTCGGCCGACGCACGGTACGCTCTCGCGCCGCAACCCGCACGCTCCCCACCGGTGAGGGTGCCCGTCCCCGCCCGATGGGCACGTCCCGATCGACGGCATTCATCAGGCTTTTCTCCCCTTCCTCATGCCAGTCGCTCCGGATCCAGCCTCCCCTTCGGACCACGCCGCCTCGGACGCCGGACGAGGGCGCGAGCGCCATCCGCTCGTCCGCTTCTTCCTCGTCGAGCCGAACGAGCTCTTTCCGCTCGTCACCGCGTTCGCGATGGTCTTCTTCACCTTCTGCTCCTACTTCATCCTGCGCCCGATCCGCGACGCGATCCAGAGCGAGCAGAACCTCAGTACCGAACTGCCGTGGGTCGTGACCGCGACGCTGGTCTCGATGCTCGTCTGCAACGCGATTTTCTCCTTCATCGCGTCACGATTGCCGCGTCGGCTCATCCTGCCGGTCGCCTACCAGGTCTTCGTTGCGGTGCTCGGCCTCTTCTTCCTCGCGCTCGAGCGCACCACGGGCGAGACCGCGGCCCGCATCGCCCAGGCGTTCTATGTCTGGATCAGCGTCTTCAACCTGCTTGCGATCTCGACCGCCTGGTCCGTGGTCGCCGACACCTTCACCGTCGAGCAGTCGCGCCGCCTCTTCGCCCGCATCAGCATCGGCGCGACGGCCGGCGCGATGAGCGGCTCCGCGATCACGAAGTATCTCGTCGAACATATCGGCCCGAACAATCTTCTCCTCGTCTCGGCCGCGCTTCTCGAGGTCGCGGTGGTGCTGGGCGTCGCCCTCGGCTGGATCGCCTCGCGCCGGGCCGCGGCGACGGCGCCCGACGCGTCCACGACCGCCAAGGACGACGACCGCATCGGCGGCGGCGTGCTCGACGGCGTGCGCTCGCTTCTCGGCAGCCGCTATCTCGTCCTCATCGCCCTCTACATTTTTCTCTATACGATCACCTCGACCTTCCTGTCGATCCAGCAGTCGCGCCTGCTTCAGGTGCTCTTCGATCCGGAGAAGGTCGAGAACGCCCGTGCCCTGCGGACGCAGTTCAGCGCGAACATCAGCTTCATCTCGAATTGCATCGTGCTCGGCACGCAGCTCTTCCTGACCTCGCACATCACCCGCTGGATCGGCGTCGGACGGACGCTCTTCGTCACGCCGATCATCACCGTCATCGGGTTCGCCGTGCTCACCTTCCAGGAGCTGCGCGGCATCGACTCGCCGCGGGCGCTCATGTTCGCGATGATCGCCCGCTCGTCGATGCACTATGCCGTCGACAAGCCCTCGCGCGAGGCGCTCTACTCGCCGCTGCCGCGCGACGAGAAGTACAAGGCGAAGAACCTGATCGACACCTTCATCTACCGGGGCGGCGACACCGTCGCGACCTGGATGATGGCCCTCGCCTCGACCGGCCTTGCCTTCCTCGGGGCCTCCCTCGGAGCGGCCCTGGCGTGGACGCTCATGAGCGGCCCCCTCGGACGGGCCTACGAGCGCCGGGCCGCCCCCCAGCGGGGCTGACCGCCGGCAATCTCGTGACGGCTGGCGAAAGCATGGAATCGCTTGCGGGTATCGTGGTCTGGAGTGCCCGCACCGAGCGCCGATCGCTCCCGTCCCGGCCATCGGGTCCGGGACGCCGATCCGGCCACCGGCACGACGGCAGGCGGACCTGCGTGGGGTCCAGGCCTGCTCGGACGGTCTCCGGCGCTCTTCGCGCTCACCCAACCAAGGATCTCGCACCATGTCATCGCTTCGTCTCACCGCCAGCGCGCTCGCCCTCATCATCGCTTCCGTCGCCGTCTCGCAGAGCGGCCGTCCCGCTGGCGGCCCTCCGGGCACCGGCGGCTCCGGCCCCGCCGGCGGCCCGCGCTTCGATCCGGCCCAGCAGGTCGATCAGCTCATGGCGGGCGACGCGAACAAGGATGGCAAGCTCGCCAAGGATGAGGTCCCCGGCCCCTTCGCCGATCGCGCCTTCGAGCGGGCCGACGCGAACAAGGACGGCTTCCTCGACAAGGGCGAGCTCACGAGCTTCTTCCAGGCCGCCGCGAGCGGTCGGGGCGGACAGGCCGGCGGCGCAGGCGCTCCTCCGGCCGGCGGCCCCGGCGCCGGCGGCGCCCCCGAGGGCCGTGCCCAGCGCGGCCCGACCTTCGAGTCGGGCATGAAGCAGGTCGCCCGGGGCGCGAAGGCCCTCGAGAAGACCACTTGGGACGCGGCGAGCAAGGACGCCGATCTCGAGGCTGCGAGCCACATGCAGGCGGGTCTCGCGACCGCGAAGGCGATGGTCGCTCAGGCGGAGATGTCCGAGGCGGCGGCGGCGAAGTTCGGCAAGGATCAGGCCGCGTACCGCGCTGAACTCCGCGCTCAGCTCCTCATGTCGCTGAAGGCGTCGATCGCGATGGAAGAGATGATCCACGCCGGCAACGCGACGGCCGCGAAGGCCGCGTTCGAGACGCTGAAGAAGATGGAGTCCGACGGCCACAAGCTCTTCAAGGCCGACTGATCCCCGCGCGGACTCGAGTCCGCTGCGGCGAACAGGCACACCGGAGGCGTCGACCGATGAGGTCGGCGCCTCTTGTCATTGCGAAACACCTGTACACTTTCGAGCCCTCGCCGATCGATTTCCGGGTGTTGCCATCATCACGCTGCCTGACAATCTCCGTCGCCGACTCGATGCGATGCTCGCCGAGGACGAGAGCCTCGAGCAGTCGCTCCACGATCCGGTCGTCGCGGCGGACCACCGACGGGTGCGCACCGTGGCCCAGCGGCGGCAGGCGATGCAGTCGGTCGTGGACGCGTGGCGGTCCTACCGCGCCCTCGAGCGCGAGCACGCCGAACTCGAGCAGTTCAGGCAGGGTTCGGATCGGGAGCTGCGCGAGCTCGCGAACGCCGAGCTGCCGGCGGTGACGGAACGGCTCGACACCCTCGCGGCGGAGCTTCGCACGCAGCTCGTCACCAGCGAGGATCGCGCGATCGGCAGCGTCATGCTCGAGGTGCGAATGGGCGTCGGCGGCGACGAGGCAGCGCTCTGGGCAGGCGAGCTCCTCGAGATGTACCGACGATTCGCCGAGCGCCGCGGCTGGCGCTGGGAACTGCTCGACGCGAAACCCGGCGACGCGGGCGGCCTCACCCACGCGGTCGCGAACATCGTCGGCGAGGGCGTGTGGAGCGAGCTCGGCTATGAGGGCGGCACGCATCAGGTGAAGCGCGTGCCCGCGACCGAAGCGGCCGGGCGCATCCACACATCCACGGCGACGGTCGCGGTGATGCCCGAACCGGAAGAGGTCGACGCCTCGATCGACCCGGCCGAGGTGAAGGAGATCGTGACGACCGCCCAGGGCCCCGGCGGACAGAATGTGAACAAGGTCGCGACCGCGGTGCATCTCATCCACCTGCCGACCGGCATCGAGGTGCGCATGCAGGAGACGCGGAGCCAAGGACAGAATCGCGAAAAGGCCTGGCGTCTCCTCCGCACCCGCATCTACGAGCGACGCCAGCAGGAGGCCCACGCCAAGCGCGGCGAACTCCGCCGCTCGATGATCGGCTCCGGCGACCGCGCGGAGAAGATCCGCACCTATCGCTGGAAGGAGAACATCGCCGTCGACCACCGCGTCGAGCGCAGCTTCAACCTCCAAGCGCTCCTCACCGGCGACCTCACGCCGATGGTCCGCGAGCTGGCAACGAAGGACATCGAAGAACGCCTCGCGGCGTTGTGAACGCGGGTTCCAGAGAACCACAGAGGCACAGAGGGCACAGAGGGCGCACAAAGAAGGCGGAAGAGGAAATCGACTGAAGACCCGAGCTGCGCCCAGTGGCTCATCAAGGCGTGCGGCCGCAAGCGGAAGTTGGTGAATGAGTCTGCGAAGCGCACGATTCTCAAGACGGATTCCGTCGTCCAATGGAGTAAGACCCATGCCCCATCCATGCGATCAGATCACCAAAGATGCCCGCTTCCTCGAACGCGCGGGCATGACCAATAGGCAATTGAGCCAGCTCCATCACTTCGCGCTGTCGGGCCGCACACATCCTCGCCCAATCTGCAAGTCTCCGCCGACGCGCGTTTGAATGGTCGCGTCGGTAAGGACAATCTGTTCGACCGATAGGCTCTCAGTTGGTAGGGCGAAAGGGAATCCCAGACGCGAGAACTCTTGTCGCGAGCTGCGGCAGTCCTTGAAGGTTCAGCATGCGCCTGACGGAGGCCTTGGAGAGCTCGGAGGAGAGAGATGGCCCCAATAGGATCCCCGCTATCAGTTCCTCGGGGGATGGGGGGGATTCGACTCCTTCGATAGCATGGTCGTACGAAAGCTTGAGCTTGGGCTCGACGCCTCGATGGGTCACCTGATACCCGAGCGGATGAGTAAGCCGCCCGGCTTTGTCGTGCTCGCGCAGATAGACAACACGCCACTCTCGCTCCTCGCGGAACCCGGTGTGCTTTGTCAGTACCGAGAAGAACTTCAAACGGTTGAGGTAAACGTTGGCGACCGCCGTCAGGTTCGTGGATGTCTTGGGATGCCGAGACACCACTTGCGCCGCGGAAGTTGCCAACTCGTGGAGCCGGTCGCGACGCAGTTCAACCGACGCGTACTCGACAGGAGCCGTGACAAGTGGAAGGTGGGAGTATCTCGCAAACTGAGCGGTGTCGAAAAGAAGCGCCGCGCCTTGCCCCCTCTCGCCGTAGCCACGCCACATCGAAAGCGGACCATCGGAGTCTCCGTCATCGTGCTCGGAGAGGCAGAGTATGTAGATCTCAAGGGCGTGTTTGCTCTCGAACTCAGAGTAAAGCCTGTCGAACATCCCGAGCAATTCGTCGTGACAGCCTCCGCAAGCGGCGCGAACCGCGCCGCTCTCCCGCAGCGCTGTAGCCCCTTCCCGCATTCCAAACCTCAGCTCCTCCCAATCGTTCATGTAGAGAGGATTTGAGAACCAGAGCTCTCGTGAGCTCAAGATGGACCCGAGCGTCGCAAGCGAGGTGTAGTGTGCGAGGCGCGCTGGCGGCCTTCGCTGATCAAACCGCCAGACGTTCTGTGTCAGGTCCTCGAGTATGGGGTTGTTCGGAGGCATATCAGGGTTCAATTCGGCCCGTTGGTGCAACTACGCGCAGGGTCCCCAGCCCGAGAGCAGGATCGCCAGGTCTGCGCCGTCGACCACGCCATTGGCGTCGATGTCGGCCGCCGGGAAGAGTCCGCTCGGACCCCAGAACGCAAGGAGTATCGCGAGATCTTGTCCGTCAACGATGCCATCGGCATTGATGTCCGAATCGCATGCGCAGATCGTGTTTCCACCGAGGTCAACATAGGTCTGTGGCACGAGTTGTGGGTTGCTGTTGTCGCAAACGGTGGTGGCGCCGAGCGTCAGTGGATCCAACGCGGGTCCGCTGACGTCTATGGCCCCACCGGAGCCAGTCGAGGCGGTGTTGCGTTCCAGGACAGATCCCTGAATGACTATGTGCTGATTCGGGTGGGACAGTTCAGCGGCGATAGCTCCCCCCTTTGTGGCCGAGTTGTCAATGAGCTCACAGCCAACCAGAGATGCGCTCGCGTCGCTGACGAACACAGCACCGCCTGATCCGAGGGCGTGATTATCCAAGAACTGACAGCTCTGCACGCTTACGGATCCATCTCGGTCGACGAGGATCGCGCCTCCAGCGTGCGCTGCATTCTCGGTGAAGCAGCAAGCCTCGAGCGTGACCTCGGACGAGGACACCCGTACTGCCCCGCCAACTGAGTCGTGAAATCGAAGCCCGACGAGCCTCGTCCCCGACGCAGCCTGCCCGACAACAGTGACTATGCGGGACGCCGAGTTGGGGCTTCCTTTCATTGTCACGTCACATGCCCGGTCCGCGCCCTGAAGGGTTATTCGCTTGCCTTGGATCTGCACCTCCTCGGTGTACTCCCCTGACTCGATCTCGATAACGTCGCCCGCAAGCGAGCCATCAACGGCGTCCTGAATGCTTGAGTACTCCGTTGGCACGTGCAGTACTCGAGGGCAGGGTTTCCACTTGGCGAGAAAGCTGTCGCCCGCCGGGCTTGGGTTCACGCAGAATCCCCAGTAAGCGAAGAAGTTTCCTCCGACATACACCGATCGATCGCCGTCGCCCTCGTCGACGGGGCAAAGACATGTTGGGACGCTTGAAAAGCCCGTGGCCACGAAGCGCCACTGGAGTCCGTCCCAAGCTAGAAGCCCGTTAATCGAGAGCGCGAGCAGCGAAGGTCCTCCGCTGCCCGCCGCATCGAACGGGGCGAGTGCTATAGGACGACTGCTCGGGTTGTCGATCTTGAAGGGAGTCGCGAGCCAAGAGTCTCCATTCCAACGGATGAGACTCGGTGACGTGACGTCTCCTGCCCCACTGAAACTGCCGCCAACAAAAAGCTCGCTATCTCCAGCGGATGGAAAGCTGGCCAAACAGGAGACGGCCCCATCTGAAAGCCCAGCACCAAGAGCCTTCCAACTCAATCCGTCCCACTGCGCGATGCGAGCCGCAGCGGTGCCGCCCAGCGTGTCGAAGTCGCCGCCTGCGATGAGAACCGGCACCGGATTAGCCGCGGACGCGTGGATTGCAAGCGAGTAGACGCTTCCGTCAGATTCGCTTGCCACGACCGACCACGCCTTGCCGTCCCATGCGGCGATGCGAACATCTTCCGAGACGCCCGGAATCGTGAAGTTTCCAGCGACAAACAGCTTGGCCCCGTCAGTGCCGACGGATCCCGCACAAACTGCACTCACTTGGGTGAATCCGCTGATCGCCGCTCCCAATCCCGGCCCGACAGGTCCCCAGCCGCTTCCGTTCCACGCTGCAAGCCTAGCAGGCCGCTAAGAAATCCCGGCACTGGCGCAACCCGCTGCTCGATCGCG
>CAYNCG010000037.1:0-36447 GCA_964395845.1 uncultured Isosphaeraceae bacterium
TCGCCCGGAATCGATGCTGTAGTCGCGGTCGGGAGCGGTTGATTAGCGGCCTGCTCGGCCTCGATCCCTTCGCTGACCCGTCGGGCGCGGAGCGCGCACCGCTCGAGCGGCCGGGCCATGGCGAAGGTCCTCCTGGTCCTCAGCGCCATCTTCCTGCTCGTCGGCGTCGTCGGCGCGTTCGTCGCCCGCAGCGCGTTCACGAACGAGCTCATCCCCGCGGTCACGAAGATGGCTGACCGGCTCAAGGTCGAGGCCGCGGACGGCGCGATCATCGTCCCGGGCGAGAAGAAGATGACGCTCTCGGAAGCCGGCGGCATCGCCTTCGGCGCCTTCGAGAAGACCGAGCTCGACGGCACGACCTACACCTTCGCTCCCGCCGGCGACCTGACCATCACCGTCACCGGCCCCGACGGCCAGCAGGTGAAGGTGGAGAAGGCCCAGGGCGTGCAGCCGATCGACATGAAGGAGAACGGCGTGCTCCATGCCCTCGGATTCGCCGAGGCGAAGCAGGCGGGTGAGTACACCATCACCACCGCAGGCCAGTCGACGGCGATCTACGGGCTCGCGATCTCGACGAGCGAGCTCGAGGCGATCACCGCTCCGCTCATGCGAGCCTTCGGCGGCGCCGCCGCCGGATGCTGCGGCATCCCGCTCTTCTTGCTCTTCGGCATCATCGGTGGCATCCTCCTGATCTTCGGGAAGAAGCAAGCCCCGATGCCGTGACCTGACGCGGGCGTCCAGTGACCGGGTCGCGGGATCTGAGTTCGTCCACCAACGCCGGACCAATCGCGTGGCCACCCCACCTGACCAGCAGTCCTCCCCTCAGCGCGACGGACCGTCGCGCGTGCCCGGCACCACCTATCGCGTGATCGATAGCCATACCGAGGGGGAACCAACGCGTGTGTTTCTCGACGACCGTGCGCCCTTCGCGGGGCGCACGGTCGCCGAACTTTTGGCCACTTGGCGCACGCCCGAAGCCTCGCGCGAAGGGCTCTTCGACCTCGGCTGGAGCGTGCCGCAGGAGCTTCTGACACTCGTCGCCGAGCCACGGGCGGCGACGGCCACGGTCGGCGCGATCCTCTGCCGACCGACCCTCGCGGACCACACCGCGGGCGTCTTCTTCTTCAACAGCGCCGGTCCGCTCGGCATGTGCGGGCACGGCACGATCGGATTCGCCACGACCCTGAGGCACCTCGGTCGGATCCAACCCGGCGAGCATCGTTTCGAGACGCTGGTCGGCAGCGTCACGGCGCGCATCGGTCACGACGCCCGCGTCGAGGTCGACAATGTCGAGAGCTACCGCCATCGGGCGGGCATCGAGATCGAGGTCAATCATCGGACGGTGCGCGGCGATGTCGCGTGGGGCGGCAACTGGTTCTTCGTCGTCGACGAGGATCGCGACCTCGACCTGGCCCGCGCCGACCAGCAACTCGCCTACGCCATCGCGATCCGCAACGCGCTCGAGCGCGATCGCGTCACCGGCGCGCACGGCGCCGTGATCGACCACATCGCGATCTTCGGCCGCCCGGTCTCGCGCGACGCAGACAGCCGCAACTTCGTCCTCTGCCCGAACGGCTCCTTCGACCGCTCGCCCTGCGGGACCGGCACCAGCGCGAAGCTCGCGTGCCTCGCAAGCGATCGGGCGCTCCTGCCGGGACAGGTCTGGCGACAGGAGTCCGTCATCGGCTCCCGCTTCGATGCCTGGTTCCGCGCCGAGGCGGGCCGAGGCGATGCGATCTTCCCCACGATCCGCGGCCGGGCATGGATCACCGCCGAGTCCACCTTGCTCGTCGATCCGGACGATCCGGCCCGAGCGAGCGGCTGGGCCGAACTCGCCGAAGCCTGACCGGTCCGACGCCGTCCGAACCAACCACGCCCCGCAGCAGGAACACATCCGATGGAGCCGCTTCGCCGAGCCGACTGGACGGGCGTGATGCCCGCGATCACCACCCCCTTCCGCGACGGTCCCGGCGAACAGGCCGATGCGATCGACCACCGCGCGGTCTCGCATCTCGTCGGTCGGATGATCGAGGCCGGCTCGACGGGCATCGTCACGCCCGGCTCGCTCGGCGAGGGCTCCTCACTCAGCTTCGAGGAGAAGCGCGAGCTGTGGAAGACCTGCGTCGCCGCCGCCGGCGCGCGGGCACCGGTCGTCGCGGCGATCGCCAGCGCCTCGACCGCCGAGGCGATCGCGCTCGCCCGCGCCGCCCAGGCGGCCGGCTGTCGAGGCCTGATGGTCCTTCCGCCGTATGTCTACCGCGGCGACTGGATCGAGACCCGCGAGCATGTCAGCGCGATCATGGCGGCGACGCCGCTCTCCTGCATGCTCTACAACAACCCGCCCGCCTACGGCGTCGACTTTTCGCCGGCGCACATCGCGGAGCTCGCCGCACGCCATCCGAACCTGCACGCGGTCAAGGACTCGAGCGGCGACGCCCGGCGCTTCATCGCGATGCGGGCCGCCTGCGGGGATCGGCTCGCCCTCTTCGTCGGCCTCGACGACTGCATCGTCGAAGGCGTTCGGATGGGCGCGACCGGCTGGATCGCCGGACTCGTGAACGCCCTGCCCGAGGAGTCCGTCGAGCTCTTCCGCAGGGCGATCGCGGAGCGCACCGCGTCGGACCAGAACGCCGCCCGGGCCCGCACCGACGAGCTCTACCGCTGGTTCCTGCCGCTTCTGCGGCTCGACACCGGCCCGAAGTTCGTGCAGCTCATCAAGCTCGTGCAGGCCGAAACGGGCACCGGCACGGAACGCGTGCGGGCCCCGCGGCGGGAGCTGCGCTGCGAGGAGCGCGCCGACGCGATCAGCCTCATCCGCGAACGCCTCGCGTCGCGCCCGGGCTGACGAGGATGCTGCCCGCTCGACCAGACTCACCACAGAGGACACAGAGAGCAGCATTCTGCACTATTCGCGCCTCCGTCGCCTGCGCTTGCGATACCGGTCGTGCGCGAGCACGACGGCGACCTTCAGTTGAACCCATCGCTCGGTACTCGCCTGCCCGCGCACCCACGACGGTAGCCGGTCCAGTCGCACCTTGCTGCACTTGAGCAGGCTGAAGCGTCGCTCGATGACGGTACGCTTCCTGAACAGTGCTGCGAAGTGCTTGGTTTCCAGCCTCTTCTTCATCGCCTTGCGTCGCGGAGTCCGCCGCATGGAGTGTGTTCCGCCACGGCTGTTGAGCGGCGCCACCAGGATCGCCCCAAGCTCTGTCTCGACGTGTGCGTGGAAGCGCTCACTGTCATAGGCCGTGTCCGCGAGCACATACCGAGCCCGCACGCCGTCCCTCGCCACCGCCGTCGCGAGGTCCGTGCCGGCACGCAGGTCGTGCTCATGCGCCCCGCGGACGAGGACTCCGGCGAGGGTGCCGTCGGCCCAGCACGCCGCGTGGATGCGGTACCCGCGTACCCGGTGGTGACCGAAGGTCGCGTCCTTGTCTCGGCTTGTGTGCGGCACCCGCAGCAGCGTCGAGTCGATGATCAGCACTTCCCGATCCCGCTTCGACGCGGCGGTTCTGGTGAGCCGACGCAGCAGCCGACGCACGAACTCGGCGAAGTCCGGGCGCCGGGATCGACGCGCGAGCGTCGTCGCGTGGGGAATCGGCCCCGGGAAGCGGAGACCCTTGATTCTCCTGCATTTTCCCTCGATTCGGCCGTTCAGCTCAGCGACGGCATGCGTGAGCGGCAGGTCGTAGAAGGCCGCGTAGCACCAGACCTCGACGATGACGCTGAGAGGCCAAGTGTCCGGGTGGCCGCGTCGGGCTGGCGGCTCCGGCCAGCGCTCTGCGACAAAGTCAATCGCATCGTGGATGATGTTCCACGACAGTTCGCCCTCCATGGCGGTGCTCCTGTTTCGGGTAACAAGCACCTGTGCATCGGCCATGTGGCGAACTGTTCTTTTTTGTTTTCAGGTCGGACTGTCGGCCGGTCCGGAATAGTGCAGAATGCTGAGAGCACAGAGGTGGCACAGAGAGGGAAACGAGTGGCATTTGAGGTCTTGAGCGCCCACCGAGATTCGATTCATGGTCGATCTCGTATCTCCCCGAATGAGTGAGCTAGCCAAGAAGCGAGGGAACAGGAAGTAGCCCGCCTGAGTTGGACCGCGGACACGCTCACATCGCGTTCGATCCGGCTTTTCCGCTCTGTGCCCCCTCTGTGTCCTCTGGGTCCTCTGTGGTGAATGAACGACGCGAATGGTGCAGAGAGCTCGACATCGAGGCTCGCCGCGTCGTGCGCGACGGTCAGGACCGCGCCCGAACGCTTTCGATCACGCTCTGCGCGACCCACGCGAGCTGCTGCTCGGTCAGGTCGGCGTAGATCGGAAGCGCGATCGTCTCCTTCGCGGCGAGCTCGCTCTGCGGGAACGCGCCGGTGCGATACGCAAGCGATTCGAAGCACTTCTGCTGGTGGAGCGGCACCGGGTAGTAGACCTCGGTACCGATCTTCCGCTTCGTGAGATCGTCACGGACCGCGTCGCGGATCGCGGCGGGCACGCGCACGACATACTGGTTGTAGATGTGCCGCGCTCCCTGCGGCGCCGGCGCGGGCGTCCGCAGCGCGAAGCCCGTCGAGCCGGCGAGCGGCGTCGCGCTGGTGCGGGCGCCGGCGGCGGCGAAGCGCTCGTCGTAGAAGCGGGCGTTTCGCTGACGGCCGGCGCTCCAGCCGTCGAGATGCCGCAGCTTCACCGAGAGCACCGCGGCCTGGAGCGCATCGAGCCGGGAGTTCAGGCCGACCTCGTCGTGGTAGTAGCGCGGCTCCATGCCGTGGTTGCGCAGCCGGCGCATCCGGTCCCCCAGCCGCTTGTCGTTCGTGGTGATGATGCCGCCATCGCCGAAGCCGCCGAGATTCTTGCTCGGGAAGAAGCTGAAGGTGCCGATCGCGCCGCGCGATCCGACGCGGATGCCGTGGTTGTCCTCGGTGCCGATCGCCTGGGCGGCGTCCTCGATCACCGGAACGCCGCGCTCCTTGGCGATGTCCATGATCGCGTCGAGATCGGCCGCCTGCCCGAAGAGGTGAACGGGCACGATCACCTTGATCTTCGGATGACACTGGAACGCGGCGCGGATCGACTCCGGACAGATGTTGTAGGTCGCGGGGTCGATGTCGGCGAAGACCGGACGGGCGCCGAGCCGATGGATCGCGCCGGCCGTCGCGAAGAAGGTGTAGGTCGGGCAGAGCACCTCGTCGCCGGGACCGACATCGAGCGCCTGCAGCGCGACGAGAATCGCGTCGGAACCGTTCGCGCAGCCGATCGCATGGTCGCACCGGCAGTAGACCGCGATCTCGCGCTCGAGCGCCTCGACCTTCGGTCCGCCGATGAAGTACTGGCTCTCGATGACCTCGCGCACGACCGGCTCGACCTCGGCGCGGATCGTCGCGTACTGGGCCTTCAGGTCGAGGAGCGGAACGGAAACCTCGGCGCCGGGCGAACTCTGCGCCGCGGCCGGGTTGGCTGCGATCGTGGACATGCCCGCGATTGTACTGAAACCTACTGCCGAATCGCGGCCGCTCCGGTGCCGGTCGATCCGAACCCGCCGGCCCCGCGCACCGTCTCGTCCAGTCGCTCGACCTCGACGATGAGGGCCCGCTCGACCCGGGCGATCACCATCTGGGCGATGCGCATGCCGTCCTCGACGACGAAGGGCTCGCGCCCGAGGTTGATGAGCGGCACCTTGACCTCGCCGCGATAGTCGGCGTCGATCGTCCCCGGCGCGTTGGGCATCGAGATCCCGTGCTTCGACGCCAGGCCGCTGCGGGGACGCACCTGGGCCTCGAATCCCTCGGGAAGCGCCATCGCGAACCCGCAGGGAACGAGGGCGATCCGTCCGGGCTGGAGCTCGATCGGCGCGTCGATGCACGCGCAGAGGTCCATGCCTGCGGCGAGCGGCGTCTGGTACGCGGGCATCGCCGCGCGCGGCACGAGTCGGCGAAACTGCACGGGAACGGGAGTCACGGCCGCAGTCTACTCGGCCGTGGCCGAGCCGCTCGCCGGCGCTCAGAGCGCCGGATCGCAGGACGCCGCCGATTCCCGCCTCGGCGTCCGCTCGACGCGCTCGCCGCCCTCCGGACCGGGCAGCCGGAACCGGCTGACATCGGCGGCGAGCGTCTGGGCCGCCTCGTCGAGGCTCGTGCTGATCGACGCGCTGCGCTCGACCGCCTCGGCCGTCCGCCGAGCGCCTTCCGCGACCCGGGTCATCGCATCGCTCACCTGCGCAACGCCGTGGCTCTGGGCCTCGACCGCGTGGGCGACCTGCTCGAACTCGGTGCGCAGCTCCTCGGCCTGACGGATGATGAGTCCCATCTGGCTCGCGACGCCGTTCGCCGTGCCGCATCCCTCGTCCACGAGATCGACGAAGTGGCTCATCTCGACGACGCCCTCCGTCACCGCCTGCTGCACGGCGACCACGGTCTCCTCGATCTCGAGCACATTGGCCGCGGTCTGCGTCGCGAGCCGATCGATCTCCCGCGCGACGACCTGGAAGCCGTGACCCGCCGCGCCCGCCTTCTCCGCCTCGATCGCGGCGTTCACCGCGAGCAGGTTCGTCTGGTTCGCGACCTTCGTGATCGCCGCGACCATCGAGTCGATCCGCGCGGCCCGATCGCGAATCGCCGACAGACGCGAGGCGACGCCCCGACCGCCCTCGTTGAGGCGTCCCATCTGATTCCCGAGATCCACGAGCGAGGTGCGCCCGGAGGCGGCGGTACTCGCCGCAAACTCGGCGGCCCGCACGAGCCCCACCATCGTCTCGGTGAGCTGGCGCGAGGTCGCGTTCATCTGGCTCGTCGCGCTCGCGACCTGGGCCGAGGACGCGGCGAACTCGCGCACCACATGATCCTGCGCGCGGGCGACCGACCGGACGGTCCCGCTCGAGGCGACGATCTGACCGGCCGTCGATCGAATCCGACCGATGAGCGCGGAGAGATCGGCGTTCGTGTCGCGAATGGCCCGCAGAAGCTGGCGCGACTCGCCGTGACCGACCTCCGGCGGCGCCGCGGTGAGGTCGCCTGCGGCGAGGCGTCGCGTCGCGGCGACGGCCTCCGCGAGCGGACGCGAGAGCGCTCGCGATGCCACGAGGGCGACGATCGCGGCGATGACGGATGCGAGCATCCCGGCGATGACGATCGTGCCGCGCAGACGAGCCAGCGGTGCGAGCGCCTCGGCGGTCGGCTGCCGCGCGAGAAGCGCCCAACCGAAGCTCGGTGCGCGGGCCGTTGCGGTGAGCGCGCCGGCATCCTCCGCGGCAGCGGCGAGCCACGCGTCCGTCGCGCCAGCCTCGGTGCCCGCGCCGGCGCTGCGCTGCGGCGCACTGACGATCACCTCGCCGTGGCCGCCAAGCCCCTCGCGGTCGCCGACGATCCGGGCGATGTCGGCACGACGCAGACCGAACGCGATCGCTCCAACGAGCCGCCCCTCGTGCAGGACGGGACCGAAGGCCCACATCGGACCTTCGTCAGCGCCGCTACCGAGGGCGTCCGTCGCGACGATGAAGGGCTCCGGAGACGCCTCGAGCGATGCGAGCGCCGCTGCGGTGACCGACGACGCGAGCGGCGCACCGTCGGCGTTCGCGATCGGATCGGTGGACGCGATCCGCGCGCCGTTCGCGGCGAGCAGGACAACCGTCTCAAGCTCCCACGCCGCATGCATGCGCTGCACGATCTCCCGCGCGGCCGGCGCGACGCCACCGGCCACCACCGCGGCGATCGACGGATCGTCGCTTGCGGCGCGGAGCGCACGCAGCCGTTCGCCGGCGTAGGACTCGAGGGCGTGGGCTCGGTTGCGGGCGACTGCCTCGAGCCGAGCCGAGGCCATCTCGCGGACGGCCCGCGACGCGGAGCGGTCGGCGAAGACGCCGATGATCGCCACCGGCATCACCGCGAGGACGAGGAGCGCGGCGAGAAGCTGGGCTCGGATGGAACCGAACCGTGCCGCCACGCCCGGCGCTGCGCTGGAGTCATCGCGGGTCGATTCGCTCATCCGTCACCTCGTTCATGAAGCTGGTCATCGGGCATGCCGAGCGCCGTGCGGACGCGGTTTCCGTGGCTCGGCGCGAGCGGGGCCGCGCCGCTCCAGACGCGCTCCGCGACGCCGGACGCGTCGAGTCGAACGACGCCAGGATGGAGCCACAGGCCGCCGCGCCGCTCGACCACCGCAGTGCCCATCGGACCGTGCGCCGTCGCTCGTCGGAGCGCCGCGGCGGTGGCGATCGAATCGCGCGCCGCACCGTCGCCGAGCGCGACGGCGAGGAGGTCGATCGCGCCGGGGACGCGCAGCGCCGCCTCGCAGACCGCACCGCGGCCCACCGGCCGGCCGTCCACGAGCGTCGATGCAAGCAGGGCTCGGAGACGCTGGCGACCGACCGGATCCTCATGCGGCAGAAGCGTCACGACGCTCAGGTCTCCCTCGAGGCCCGATGTCTCCTCGAAGGCAAGATGGAGCGTCGGCACGCGCCGCGGATCGATGCCGACCGCGCGGAGCGCCGACGCAAGCGCCCGCGCCGCATGCGGCGGAAGCGCGGTGACGATGGCCGCAGCGTCGCTCGCCGCGATGGCCTGCGCCGCCCGCATGATCTCGGCGCGGTCCGGGGGATCGGACAGCACGATCGTCTCGCGCCAGACCGCTCCGCGCAGGCGGAGCGCATCGCCGGCGAGCGACGCCGTGACGCGATCGCACGGCCGCTCACCGCGCACGCACACCATGCGATCGCCGGCGTGTTCCGCGAGCCACGCGATCGCCGGCCCGATCCGCTGGGCGACGGTTCCGGCAAGTTCGAGGAGGTCGTCGTCGTCGATCGTCGGATCGGCGGGCACGAGGCTCAGAATCGGCATGTCCGTGCCTTCGGTCGCCGCGAGCGCCGCGCGCAGGTCATCGCCGGAGCCGGCGACGAGCATGGCGTGCGGGTGTCCCGTCGCGAGAAGGGCCGCGATCGCGCTGGCGGCGCTCGCGTCCTGCGGAACGGTCACGACCACCGCATCGAGCGGCGTCCGGCCACGACCATCGGCATCCGCGTTCCGCACGCGAAGCGCTTCCTGCACGGCAGCCCGGATGGCCGGCGCGTGCGCGGACGCATGCGCGCCGACGATCACCGCGATGCGACCGCCGGGGCGATCCTCGCCCGAGGCCGCGGACGCGTCGATCCCGAGGAGCGATGTCCCGGTCAGCGCGCCCACCCCAAGCGCGACGCACGCCAACAGAAGCCCCGCCGCGACGACCGGTCGGGCGGAGGCGGCCTGCGCGCTCTGGTTCCGTGTGCTCATGGGGGCCTTCGACTATCGGCCGTTGCGAAGGGCTCGATGAGCGCGGCGCGATCGCAGCGGCATTTCAGAATTTCTGTCCGCGGTTCGCGAACGCGCCACCAACTGGGGCCTTCAGATCCGCTCGACGCCACACGCGACGCTGCGATCCGATATTCTGGACACCGGGATCCGGATATCGCCGATAGCGATCTCCCCCGCGAGGAGTCACGAAACATGGCCCAGACCACGACCCCTCCCCCCGCCCGCACCACCACCTCCCGCCGTCGTCGAACGCTGCTGATCGCGAGCGTGCTCGGCGTGGGCGTCGCGATCGGAGCCGCCGCGAACACCTTTCGGTATGCCGAGGGGTGGGCCTATCTCTCGAACGATCCGACCGCCTGCGTGAACTGCCATGTCATGCGCGAGCAGTATGAGGGATGGCAGATGGCCTCACACCATCATGTCGCCACCTGCAACGACTGCCATGTGCCGCAGGGATTCCCGACGAAGTGGATCGCGAAGGCCGACGCCGGATACCGGCACTCGAAGGCCTTCACCTTCCAAAACTGGACCGAGCCGATCCGGATGATCGAGCGCAGTCGCGCGATCGTGCTCGACAACTGCGTCCGCTGCCACACCGACCTCACCGATCAGATCGGCGCTCACGCCGACGCGGGCCATCGCGACGCGACCGACTGCATCCACTGCCATGCGGATGTCGGCCACGGTCCGCCGCGCTGACGCGTCGCCGAGGCCCACCCTTCGCACCTCCCCCAAGGAACGACCATGAGCTCCAGAATCCTGCTCGGAACCCTTCTCTTCCTTTCCGCCGGCGCGACCTTCGGCGCGATGTGGCTCCACGACAACATCCAGGAGCGCAAGGGCGAGGGCAAGGAAGTCACCTTCCGGATGACCGAACTCGACGAGACCTCGATCGATCCGGCGCTGTGGAGTTCCACCTTTCCGCGGCAGTACGATTCATATAAGCGAACGGCCGACATCGACCGCACGCGCTACGGCGGCTCCGAGGCCATCTCGAAGGTCGGCGAGGGCGCCGTCTGGACGAAGCTCTGGGCAGGCTACCCGTTCTCCGTCGACTACCGCGAGGAGCGCGGTCACGCCTACATGCTCATCGACCAGCGCGAGACGGAGCGCGTCCTCCAGTTCAAGCAGCCCGGCGCCTGCCTCCACTGCCACGCGAGCGTGAATCAGGTGTACTTCGAGGCGGGCGTGAAGGCCGGGGCCCCGGCCGACGATCGACAGGCCGCGATCATGCGGGGATTCGAGGACATCTGCGCGATGCCCTACGCCGACGCGACGAAGCTCGTCGAGCATCCGGTGAGCTGCGTCGACTGCCACGATCCCGTCTCGATGCGCCTCCGCGTCACGCGGCCCGGATTCATCAACGGCATCGCGGCGCTCGCGGCGAGCGACGAGCCGCTTCCGCACCTCGAGAGCATCGAACGGTGGCGCAAGGGAAGCCGAGCCGAGCCCTACGACGCGAACGAACTCGCGTCCCGGCAGGAGATGCGGACCTTCGTCTGCGCGCAGTGCCATGTCGAATATCACTTCGCCGGCGAGAAGAAGCTCGTCACCTATCCGTGGACGAAGGGCATCAGCGTCGAGGACCAGGAGCGGTACTACGACGAGATCAAGTGGAAGGACTTCACGCACAAGACCACCGGCACCGCCGCGCTGAAGGCCCAGCATCCCGAGTTCGAACTCTGGAACATGGGCGTGCACGCGATGAGCGGCGTCTCCTGCGCCGACTGCCACATGCCCTATGTCCGAGAAGGCGCCGTGAAGGTCAGCTCGCACCATGTCCGAAGCCCGCTCTTCGATGTGAACCGCTCCTGCCAGACCTGCCACCGCCAGAACGAGGCGGAGATCCTGCGGCGGGTCGAGACGATCCAGGACCGCACGAAGCACCTCATGGATCGCGCCGAGCAGGCCTGCCTCGATGTCGTCGCGGCGATCGAGACGGCGATCGCGGCCGGTGCCGACGACGCCGCCCTGGCCAAGGCCCGCCAACTCCACCGGACCGCCCAGTGGCGGCTCGACTGGGTGAACGCCGAGAACTCGATGGGTTTCCACGCTCCCGGCGAGGCCCTGCGCATCCTCGGCGAGTCGATCGACCTCGCCCGGCAGGGCGTCCTCGAGGCGGAGCGGGCGGCGACGAAGCGGTAATCGCCTGAGCGAACCCGCTCGACCAAACAAATCTTGGCGCGCCGTGCAATCGGAACCTCCGACGGTCCGATGGATTTCCCGTCCGTCCGTCGGATCGGACGACAATGGGGGGCGTCGCCCCCACTGTCGCCGCTCGCGGTCCTCGCTCGACCACGGTCGGTCCGACTCGCGCGATCGCCCGAGGATGACCATGCATTCAGCCGCGCGCCCGCTCGCCATCGCAACGATCCTCCTCACCCTTCCGCTCGCGCTCCTCGCCGCTCGCGGCGCGGTCGCGGATGACGAGACGATGGACGGGATGATGGGCGCGGCCGATGCCGTCGAACCGGGGAAGTTGAGCCAGCAGGACATTCATTTCTTCGAAACGAAGATCCGTCCCGTTCTGGTGACCCACTGCTACGGGTGCCACGCGGCGGACGCGAAGCGGGTGCGCGGCAATCTCCTCCTCGACACGCCCGAAGGCATGCTGAAGGGCGGCGACTTCGGGCCTGCGGTCGTCCCCGGCGAACCGGACGACAGCCTGCTGATCCGCGCGATCCGCTTCGGCGATCCGGACCTCGAGATGCCGCCGAAGGGCAAGCTCCCCGACGAGGTGATTCGGGACTTCGAGACCTGGGTGCGCATGGGAGCCCCCGATCCGCGAACGCAGGCGCGGGGCACGATCGACGCCGCGGGACCGGCGCTCACGAGCTACGCCATCGACATCGAGAAGGGACGCGGCTTCTGGGCGTTTCAGGCCCCGACGCCACCGCCGACGCCGACGGTCAGCGACACGGCGTGGCCGCTCCATGACCTCGACCGCTTCACGCTCGCGTCGATGGAGGCGCGCGGAGCCTCGCCGACCGACGACGCGGACCGACGCGTCTGGCTGCGCCGCGTGACCTTCGATCTGATCGGGCTCCCGCCGACGCCGCAGGAGCTCGTGGCGTTCGAGAAGGACACCGCCCCGGGCGCGCACGAGCGCGTCGTCGATCGACTCCTCGCCTCCGAGGCGTTCGGCGAGCGATGGGGCCGCCACTGGCTCGATGTCGCGCGCTACGGCGAGTCGAGCGGCAAGGAGAGCAATGTGCTCTATCCGCACGCGTGGCGCTATCGCGATTATGTGATCGATGCCTTCAACGCCGACAAGCCCTTCGATCAGTTCCTCCGCGAGCAGCTCGCCGGCGACCTCCTCCCCGCGGAGGACGCGACCGATCGCGCCGAGAACCTGATCGCCACCGGCTACCTCGCGCTCGGCCCGAAGTCGCACACCGCCCAGAATCCGCGTCAGTTCGCCATGGATGTCGCCGACGAGCAGATCGACGCCTTCTCGCAGGGCATGCTCGGGCTGACCATCGCCTGCGCCCGCTGCCACGACCACAAGTTCGACCCGATCCCGCAGCGCGACTACTACGCCGTCGCGGGCATCTTTCTCTCAAGCCGCACCGCATTCGGCACGGAGCGGGCGCCGGGCAATCGCCACGCCGGCCCGATCGTCGAACTCCCGGCCGACGCGAAGGTCCCGGACGGTCCGACCATGGCACCCGTCAGGCGAGGCCTCATCGCCACGGCGAAGGAGCGGCTCGAGAGCGAGATCGCCGAGGCATCCGAGGCATCCGGCGCGCGGGACGCTCAGGCGATGTTCCGCGTGCGACAGCAGCGCGACACGTTGCGGCTGCTCGAGACGATCCTCGAGCGCTTCGATCAGGGTGGCCGTCCGACGGAGATCAACCGTGTCGCGATGGGCGTGGTCGAAGGCGACAGGACGATCGACGCGCCGCTGCTCGTCCGCGGCGAGATCGACAAGCCGGATGAGCGCGTGCCGCGCGGCTTTCCGCAGGTGCTCGCCTCGGACTCGACGCCGACGATCAGCGCCGGCAGCGGGCGCCTCGAGCTCGCCCGCTGGGTCGCCTCGCCCGAGAATCCGCTCACCGCGCGCGTCTGGGCGAATCGCGTCTGGCTCCACCTCTTCGGCCGCGCGATCGTCGCGACGCCGGACAACTTCGGCGCGAGCGGCGTGCCGCCGACCGACCAGCGCCTGCTCGACCATCTCGCGACGCGCCTCGTGGCGCTCGGCTGGTCGACGAAGTCGCTGATCCGCGAGATCGTGCTGAGCCGAACCTATCGCCTCGCGTCGACGGAGCGGGCCGCCAGCGTGGCCGCCGATCCGGAGAACACCACCTTCTGGCGATATCCGTCGCGTCGGCTCGACGCCGAGGCGATTCGCGACGCGATGCTCGCGGCGGCGGGAACCCTCGACCGAACGCGGCCGATCGGCTCGATCGTCAACTTCGCCGAAGGGGCGATGCGCGACCGGACCCAGCAGTTGCTCGGTCCGCTCGACGAGCCGTCGACGGTACGGAGCGTCTATCTCCCGATCGTCCGCGACCTCGTGCCGGAGTCGCTCGATGTCTTCGATTTCGCCGAGCCGGCCTTCGTCACCGGCGATCGCGCCGAGACGAACGTGCCGACGCAGGCGCTCTACCTCATGAACGCACCGGAGGTGATCGCGGCCGCCGACGCCTTCGCGGCGCGGCTCCTCGACGACGATGCGGGCGGCGGCAAGGGCAAGGGCTCCGAGCGCGCCGCCGACTCCGAACGGATCATCATGGCCTTCCAGCTCGCTCTCGGCCGCAAGCCGAGCGTGCCCGAGCTGAACGCGGCCCGCGACTTCCTGAAGGACTTCGCGAAGACGCAGGCGGAGGAGTCCGCATCAAGGCAGTCGAAGGACTCGCCCGCGTCGGGCCGCCAGAACCGGCGCAATCGCGGCGCGGACAGCGCGCGGTCCGCCGGCCCCTCACCCGAGACGCTCGCCTGGAGCGCCTTCTGCCAGACGCTCTTCCAGAGCGCCGAGTTCCGCACCCTCGAATGACCGCCACGACGGCGCAACGCACCGGAGCGCTTCCCATGGACTGCTGCAACAACCGACTTCCCATCGCCGTCACCCGTCGAGACATGCTCCGCACCCTCGGCTGCGGCTTCGGCTACCTCGCCTTCGCGGGACTCGCCCACGGCAGTTGGGCAGCTTCGTCCGGCGGGCAGGCCTCGCCCGAGGATCCGCTCGCCCCGCGCGCACCGCATTTCGCCGCCCGGGCGAAGCGCGTCATCTTCCTGTGCATGTCCGGCGGGCCGTCGCATGTCGACACCTTCGACTACAAGCCGAAGCTCGCGATCGACGACGGCAAGAGCTTCGGCAAGGGCTTCCGCGCCGGCGCGAAGCTGCTGAAGTCGCCCTGGAAGTTCCGCCAGCACGGGAAGAGCGGACTGTGGATCAGCGATCTCTTCCCCGAGGTCGCGAAGCACGCCGACGAGCTCTGCCTCTGCCGCGGCATGAAGACCGATGTGCCGGCCCACGCCCAGGCCAAGACGAAGCTGCACACCGGGTCCTTCCAGTTCGTCCGTCCCTCGCTCGGCGCCTGGAGCCTCTACGGCCTCGGCACGATGAACAAGAATCTCCCCGGCTTCGTGACCATCGATCCGGAGCGGGCCAACGGCGGCGCGCAAAACTACGGCGCCGCGTTCCTGCCGGCCCTCTATCAGGGCGTCCCGGTGCGGGCCGGCGGCAATCGCGGCGGCGGGCGCCGCGGCGGCCAGGGACAGGAGCCGATGGAGAACATCGCGAACGCCCGCTATGGCGAGCAGGCGCAGCGCGAACAGCTCGATCTCCTGCAGCGACTGAACAAGGAGCAGCTCCGCCGATCCGGCGGCGACGCGGAAACGCGCTCCGCGATCGAGGGCGTCATCGAGAGCTACGAGCTCGCCTTCCGGATGCAGGCCGAGGTGCCCGACCTGCTCGCGCTCGGAAGCGAATCGAAGGCGACGCTTGACATGTATGGCATCGGCGAGGGCGACGACCGCTTCGCCCGACAGTGCCTTCTCGCCCGGCGATTCGCCGAGGCGGGCGTGCGCTTCGTCGAGGTGACGCACGGCGGTTGGGACACGCACCGCAACCTGCGCGACGATCTCGAGAAGCAGTGCGGCGAGGTGGATCGCCCGATCGCGGCGCTCCTGACCGACCTTCGCAAGCGCGGCATGCTCGAGGACACGCTCGTCGTCTGGGGCGGCGAGTTCGGACGCACGCCCTACGCACAGAACGGCGACGGCCGCGACCACAACAACAAGGGCTTCACGACCTGGATGGCCGGCGGCGGCGTGCGCGGCGGGCTCAGCTTCGGGTCGACCGACGACTACGGTATCGAGGCGGTCGACGGCATCATGGACATCCATGACTGGCACGCGACGATCCTGCACATTCTCGGTCTCGACCACGAGCGGCTCACCTTCAATCACGCCGGGCGCGACTTCCGTCTCACCGATGTGAAGGGCAATGTCCGGACGGAGATTCTCGCGTAGCGGACCGTTGCGTCGGCACCGCCGATTCGACACACTGGCCGCATGACGATCGCCCTCTCCGCCCTCGCGGCGATGCTCCTCGCGGCCGCGCCGCCATCCGAGATCGCGACCCTGACCGTGCCGGTCGGCGCGTCGGGCGATGAGGCGGGGCGCTCGGTCAGCGCGAGCGGCGAGCGCGTGCTGATGGGCGTTCCGCTCTCGAACGCCGGTGGAATCAGGAACCGCGGCGCGGCGTGGGTCTTTCGGAGGACAGCGGAGGGAGCGTGGGTCGCGGAGGCCGAGCTGCTCGCTCCAGACGGCGCAGCCGATGACGAGTTCGGACTCTCGGTCTCGCTCGACGGCGATGTCGCGATCGTCGGCGCGCTGAACGACGATCTCCCCGGCAAGACCGACGCAGGCTCCGCATCGATCTTCCGCCGCGGCCCGTCGGGATGGGTGTTCGAGGCGACGATCGTCGCGGGCGACGGCCTGGCGAACGACGAGTTCGGCCGCAGCGTCGCGATCCGCGGCGATGTCGCGATCGTCGGGGCATGGACCGCCGGACTCTTCGATCAGGGCGCCGCGTATGTCTTCCGTCGCCAGGCCAGCGGCGCGTGGCTGCAGACGCAGAAGCTCACGCCGCCCGGCATCGCCAGCGGCGACCAGTTCGGCACGGCGATCGCATTCGACGGCACCCGCGTGATCATCGGCGCGTGGGGCGACGAGGACGGACCGGCGACGAACTCCGGCTCCGCGAGCGTCTTCCGTTCGGTCGATGGCGGACCCTTCGCCTTCGAGGCGAAGCTCATCGGCGCCGATGTCGTCAGCGGCGACGAGCTCGGACGCGGGGTCGCCATCGACGAGACCCTTGCCGTCGTCGGAAGCTGGCCCTTCTTCGGCGACGGCGTCGGCAAGGCCTATGTTTTCCGCCGAAACGGCACGACCTGGACGCAGGAGGCGAAGCTGCTTGCGCCGGACGGCGCGACCGACGACTACTTCGGGTTCTCGGTGGCCTGCTCGCGCAGCGGTGACCGCGAGCGCATCGCCTGCGGTGCGTGGGCCGATGATGTCTCCGGCACGACGAACCGGGGCTCGGTCTGGATCTTCGAACGCGACCGCTCGGCGTGGACCGCGTCCGCACAGCTCGTCGCGACCGACGGCGGACCGAGCGACTACTTCGGTTTCTCGCTCTCGTTCGCCTGCGAGACGCTCGCCGTCGGAGTGCGCCTGGACGATGTCGCCGGCGCGACGAATCAGGGGACGACGCGTCTCTGGTGGATCGCCGACGACGACGCCGACGGCGAACCGGATCTCTGCTCGCCCGCCGCGGGACTGACCGCCGACCTCAACGGCGACGGCGCCGTCGATGCCGCCGACCTTGCGATCCTGCTCGGCGCGTGGGGTTCGCCCGACGCCGATCTCGACGGCAACGGGACCACCGACGCCGCGGATCTCGCGGCGCTACTCGGTGCGTGGTCCTGATGGTGCGTGCGACTCAGCGCTTCGCGTGATGCAGCTCGACGGTGATGCGGTGCGACTCGCGATAGCTCATCGTCGCGCTGGTGCTCGTCTCCGTCGCCCAGATCGCGTCGATGCGCGAGTAGGGCAGGAAGACGCGGCTCCGGCCGGTCTCGAGCACGATCTCGAAATGATCGGTGCCCGCCGCACAGAGCTTCGCGGGGCTGAACTCGCTCGAGTCGGGCAGGTTGACCTCGATGTCCGCGTTGGCGTAGAGCACCAGCAGATCGCGGAAGGTCGAGAATCGCGGATGGCGCAGGTTTCCGGCATGCACCGTCGTCTCGACGACCGGCGCTGGCGTCGGTTCGGCCGCAGGCTGCGCGAACGCCAGTCCGCGCACATGCGTCGCGAGCACCCACTCCGTGTGCCCGCTCTGCTGCACCTCCCCTTCCGGCGTGAGTTCGCCGTGCGCCGCTGCGTCCTTGAGCTGCTCCGCGTTCATCCACGGGGAGACGCGGGCGCCGACGCGATAGCGATACTGGACCGCGGCCGCCGGAGCGCCCGACGGCACCTGTCCCGCTGCTGACTGTCCGGTCGCGGATTGAGGCATAGGTGACCTCCCGCGCGGTCATGCGCCGCGAGACCCATGGGTTGGCCGCCGGCGGATCGGGAACGCGAGCGAAACGCACCGCGCGTCGGGCTTCGCGCACCAACGAGTCCGTCCGTCGTTCCAACCATTGCCGCTCGCGTCCCCACGATGGCACGCTGCGACGACGACCCACACGCTCGCCGCTCGATCGCACGGCAACAGCCTCGCGCGGCACGCCGCGCGACTTCTATTGAAACACGCCCGGCAGCGTGCACAAGCGAAAAGTCGCGAGAGACGAGCGAATCGACGAACGAAGTCCGTGAATCGATTCACGAACGCCGATCCGGATTCAACGAACGAGCGAGCGCAGAAGCCGCGCCGCGCGCTCGAACTCGTCGATCGGCATCCACTCGTCGGCCCGGTGGGCATTCGATATGTCGCCGGGCCCCCAAATCACGCAGCCGAGGCCGAGCTGGGCGAGCCGACCGGCATCTGTGCCGAATCCGACGCCACACTCCTCGGCCTGCCCCATCAGCTCGGTCAGTTCGCGATGGAGCGGCTCGCTCGCGGCGGTCGCGAACGCGGGCGTCTCGTTGCGCAGCGTGACCGTCACCGCGCCGTCCGGCACGACCGCCCGGACCGCCTGCTCGAGCTCGACCATGAAGGTCGCGCTGTCCATCCCGGGCAGCAGTCGGACGCCGACATCGATCTCGCAGAGTTCGGGAATCACATTGATCGCCGTACCGCCGCGAATGCGCGCCGAGGTCAGCACCGGGAAGGGCACCTCCGGAAAGAGCGCGCTCTCCGGGCCGCGTCGTGCGGCGAGCTGCTTGCGCAGCACCGCGAGGGCCTGGACGACGAGCGCCCCGCGCTCGATCGCGTTCACGCCCTTGTGCGGAAATCCGCTGTGGGCCGCGACGCCGGCGACGGCGATCGCGATCGTGAGATGGCCCTTGTGCCCGCGGACGACGCGCATCGAAGTCGGCTCGCCGACGAGCGCCCGCCGGGGCAGGGCGCGCTCGCGCGGCCAGGCGCGGGCGAAATGGGCGGCGCCGATCGTGCCGACCTCCTCGTTGCAGGTGAGGAGAAGCTGCAGGGGCTCGCGCGGCGCGTGCGCCGCGGCCTCGCGCAGGAGGTTGATGGCGAGCGCGTCGAAGCCCTTCATGTCGCACGCGCCGCGCGCGACGAGCCGCCCGTCGCGCTCGACGAGCTCGAAGGGATCGCTCGTCCACTCCGGCTCGTCGGCGGGCACCGTATCGACATGACCGCAGAGGAGCAGTCCCTCCCCCGCGCGGCAGGTCGGCCCGACCGAGAAGAGGATGTTGTCGTAGCCGCCGCCGCAGGCGAAGGTCTCGCACCGCACGCCGTCGATGTCGAGATAGTCCCGCACGAACGCGCTGAAGGGTCCATTCGGCCGGGAACTCGTCGAGTCGATCGCGACGAGTCGGGCGAGGAGGTCACGATTCGAGAGGTCCTTCGTCACGACGCGAAGGATATCCCCGACGGCCGCGGCGGCGCGTCAGGCCTGCGACGGCGCCGCGTCGGCCGATCCGAGCGCGCCAAGCGCCTCAAGCGCCTCGACGACGACCGTCGCGTAGGTGTAGCAGGGTCCCCCGCCCATCATGATCGCGACGCCCGCGACCTCGAGCACCTGTTGGGCGGTCGCGCCGAGCCTCACGCACTTCTCGACATGGGCCCGGATGCAGTTCTCGCACCGCAGTCCGATGCCGATGCCGAGGGCGACGAACTCCTTCTCGAGCTCGGTGATCGCGCCCGCCCGCATGGTGCCCTGATGGAGGGCACCGAAGCCCTTGGCCGCGTCGGGCATGTGGCCCTTCACCGCCTTCATGCGGGAGGACCAGGTTGCGTACCACTCGGCCGCCGTCGTTGCATTCGATGCCATGAGGAGATTCTCGTCCTTTGTGCGTGGGATGTGCGCCGCGCGCTGGCGTGCGGCCGGTCGGAGCCGCGCGGACCGCGGGAGGTTCCCTCGCGCCACGCGCCGCAACGGGGCCTCATGCCGCGTGTCGATACACTCTCGCCATGACTTCCCGGTTCCGGCAGCGCATTCTCGACCATCTCCGCCACGACGCCTATCGCCCATCGGAACTTCGGGAGGTCGCTCGTCAGCTCCGCGTGGGCGAGGAGGACTTCACGGACTTTGAGTCCGCGATTGACCAGCTCCTGCACTCCGGAAAGCTTGAAATGGGCGCCGACGAGCGCCTCCGCCTGCCGGTCTACGGCGACGAGTCCGTCGGCCGCATTCGCATCACCCGCGGCGGCTTCGGATTTCTCATTCCCGACGAGCCGACGCGCGAGGGCGATCTCTTCATCCCCGAGTTCGCGACGATGGACGCGATCTCCGGCGACCGCGTGCGGGTCCGCATCACGCGCAAGGCGAGCAAGCCGCGCAAGGGACGCGGCGCGGGCGGATCCAGCGGCGGTCCGCCGGAGCGCGGCGAGCTCACCGGACGCGTGGTCGAGATCATCGAGCGCGGCCAGTCCCGGTTCGCCGGCGTGCTCGAGAAGGAGGGCCGCACCTGGCTCGTCCGACCCGACGGCCGCGCGCTCCGCGACGCCATCGTGGTGCGCGATCCGTTCGTGAAGAATCCGCTGGCGAAGCCGGGCGACAAGTGCATCGTCGAGATCACCCTCTGGGGCGAGCGGGAGACGCTGCCCGAAGGCGTGATCGTCGAAATCCTCGGCGAGGCCGGCCGCCCGGATGTCGAGACCGAGGCGGTCATCGCCTCGCATCAGATCCGCACCGCCTATCCCGACGAGGCGATCGCCCAGGCGACCGACGCCGCACGCGCGTTCGAGGTCCTGTCGAAGGGCCCGTGGTCGGATCGGCTGGACCTCACCGGGGCCTTCATCTTCACGATCGATCCGCCCGACGCGAAGGACTATGACGACGCCATATCGATAGCGCGCACCGAGGACGGCGAATGGGAACTCGGCGTGCACATCGCCGATGTCGCCCACTTCGCTCCCGCGGCGAGCCCGCTGGACCTCGAGGCCCAGGCTCGCGGCACCAGCGTGTACCTGCCGCGTCGCGTGATCCCGATGCTGCCCGAGCAGCTCAGCAACGGCGTCTGCTCGCTCCAGGAGGGCGTCGCTCGCTTCACGAAGAGCGTGTTCATCCGCTTCGACGAGAAGGGACGCGTCACGGCGCAGCGCGTCGCCGCGTCGGTCATCCGCAGCGCCAAGCGCCTGACCTACATCGAGGCGCAGGCACTCATCGACGGTGACCTCGGCAAGGCCCGCGAGCACGCGAAGACCGAGCCGGAATACTCGAGCGAGCTGCTCGAGGCCCTGCGCCTCTCGAATCGACTCGCCCGCACGCTGCGCGAGCGCCGCCGGCGCGACGGCATGATCGCGCTCCATCTGCCCCAGTCGGAGCTCGTCTTCGACGCGGAGGGCCATGTCGTCGACGCCGTCCCCGAGGACGCCTCGTTCACGCACACGCTCATCGAGATGTTCATGGTCGAGGCGAACGAGGCCGTCGCCCGGCTGTTCGCCGATCTCGAGTTGCCGCTTCTCCGCCGCATCCACCCGGAACCGAGCTACGGCGACATCGAGGAGCTGCGCGTCTACGCGCGGCTCGCGAAGGTCGACCTGCCGGACGCGCCGACCCGCAAGGACATCCAGTTCCTGCTGGAACGCACGCTCGACTCGACCTCGACGCGGGCGATTCACTTCGCGGTGCTGCGCTCGCTCGCGAAGGCGAGCTACAGCCCGATGCTCGAGGGCCACTTCGCGCTCGCGAGCGAGCACTACGCCCACTTCACGAGTCCGATTCGCCGCTATCCGGATCTGCTCGTCCATCGCGCGCTGCAGGCCTATCTCGACGCCACCGACAACGGCCGCGATGTTCCGACCGGCAAGAACCGGCGGAAGCTGGCCCGCGATCTCGCCTCCGACCCGCGCGTCATCGACGAGGGACTGCTGACGGAACTCGGCAACCAGTGCACCGAACGCGAGATCGCCGCCGAGGAGGCCGAGCGCGACCTCCGGACCTTCCTCATCCTCCAGATGCTCGCCGACAACCACATGGGCGACGAGTTCGAGGCGACCGTCACCGGCGTCGTCGGCAACGGGACCGTGTTCGCGTCGCTCGAGCGGTACCTCGTCGACGGCGCGATTCCCGCCCGGGAACTCGGTGGTCCGAACGGCCGCGCGGAGCGCTGGACGCTCGTCCCGACGACGGGACGGCTCATGGCGGCGCGAGGCGGCGCCTCGATCGGCGTGGGCGATCTCGTGCGCGTGGCGATCGATCGCATCGATCTCGCCGCACGGCAGATGACGCTCCGCATCGTGCGCTTCGCCGAGGCGCCGCCGCTCGCCCTCGACGCGACCGGCGCGCCGAAGCCCGGCCACAAGGGACCGCGCGACGGCGTCTACGACCCGAACGCCCGCGGCGGCAAGGGCAGCCGCGGTCGCGTCGACGGCCATCGCCGCGGATTCAAGCAGGGTCGGCGCGGCAAGAAGAGCCGCTGACGGCGGTCATCCGACCGGCAGCTTCTCGGCGAAGAACGCCCGCATCTTCGCGAACGCGCGGTCGCTCACGGCCTTGCGGTACATGAGTCCGCGGGCGGGATCGTTCGCCTGCGGATTCGTGAAGGCGTGCGAGGTGTGGCCGTACATGTCGACCTCCCAATCCGCGCCCGCGGCGGTGAGTTCCCGCGCGAGACCGACGACGGCGTCGGGCGGGACCATCGGATCGTCGTAGCCATGCAGGGCAAGCACCGCGGCTCCGATCCGGCGCGGCTCACCGACCTGCTTCGGATCGGGCGCGTTGAAAAGCCCGTGGAAGGAGACGACGGCGCGGAGGCCGTGCGGCGCGGCCCGGGCGAGATCGAGCACGCAGAGGCCGCCGAAGCAGAACCCGATCGCGCCGACATGCTGCGGATCGGCGAGCGGGATGCGCTTCGCGGTGTTGAACGCGGCAAGCAGCCGCTCGCGCAGCATCGCGCGATCCTGCACGAAGGGCGTCATGAGCGCGCCGTTCTCCTCCGGCGTGTTGCCGCGGCGCCCCTTGCCGTAGACATCGATCGCGAATCCGATGTAGCCGAGTGAGGCAAGCTCTTCGGCCCGCTCGCGGGCGAAGGCGTCCTGCCCGCCCCATGCGTGACAGACGAGGATGACCGGCGTCGGCCGATCGAGCCCCGTCGGCGTCGCCACATAGCCCTCACACTCCATCGACTCATCGACATACGAAACGAACTCGGTGCGCATGGCGGAATCCTACCGCGATGTGGACAACCTTCCGCGCGCTGTCGATTGGCGCACGCCCTGTCAATTGACACTGTTTTTCGATGAAGGGCGTTTTGGCGCGTTACAACATCGGGGGTCACGGCGCATGACGCGCCGTCGAGCTCTTGCGTGCGCCCGCTCGGCCGATGCCGAGGGGAGCGTGCGGAAACGGAGGACAGCCATGGGAGGGTGGAACAATCCGCAAAGCGGAGGCGCGATCGGTGCGCGCAGACCGGGGGTTGACCGTCGGATGGACGATTCGGTGCGTGGGTCTCCAAGGAGCGAGCGAAGCGGGGCCGCACGGAGTTCTCGCGGGCTGGCGCATGCCGGTCGCGCGCTCACGGTGGTCCTTGCGGCACTCGGGGCCGCTTCGGCGCTCGCGCTCGGCCCGGCCGAGGGCACCCGTGCGGCGTCGGCCGAGGGTCCCCCCACGCTTCGCGAAGAGACGAGCTTCGAGCCGGCCGGTTCCGAGCGCGAACCGCTGTTCGGTCGAGCGGTCGCGATCGCGGGGACGGCCGTCGTGGTCGCCTGTCCCCGCGAGGGCGATGGCGGGAGCGTGGGAGGAACGGCCCATGTCTTCGGCGAGAGCAAGCGCGGGTGGAGACGCACGCAACGGATCCGTTCGCCCTCGCCCGAGTCGCACGACCACTTCGCGAGCGCCCTCGCCGCCGATGGATCGCGCATCGTCATCGGCCGCGATCGGGCTCCCAAAGGAGAAGGCAGCGGAGAAGGCGGAGGAGAAGGCGGAGCGCGCGGGGTCCCCTCGGGCGCCGCAGCCGTCTACCGACGGACCGGCCTGCATTTCCAGCTCGAGGCGGAGCTCCTCCCACCGTCGCCAGGCGCTGGTGACGACTTCGGATCGGCGGTGGCGATCGACGGTCCGCTCATCGCCATCGGTGCCCCGCGTGACGATGAGGGCGCGACCGACGCCGGAAGCGTCGCGATCTTCGCCCTGCGCGATGGGGCCTGGCAGCCTGACGGCGAGCTGCGGGCGCCCGATCCCTCGATCGCCGACTGGTTCGGGAGCGCGGTGGCCGTCCGGGGCGAGTGGATCGCGGTCGGGGCCTACGGAGCCGATCCGCGCGGCGAGAAGAGCGGTGCCGTCTACCTCTTCCGGCGCGGCGAGGTCGGATGGGCACTGCACATGAAGCTCGCACCGCGCGACCTGAAGGCCGGCGACTGGTTCGGCTTCGCCCTTGCGCTCGAGTCGGACTGGCTTGCCGTTGGGGCTCCGCGCGATGACTCGGCCGCCGAGAGCGGCGGCTCGGTGCGGCTCTTCGAGCGGCGTGGCGACGAGTGGACCGAAGCCCGAAAGCTCCTGCCAGCGCGCGGCTCCCTGACCGCGTGGTTCGGCTACGCGATCGCGATCGACCGCGATCGGCTGCTCGTCGGTGCGCCGGGTGACGATACCGGCGCGGAATCGGCGGGCAGGGCGACCCTCTTCGAGCGCCGCGAAGGAAGCTGGCTCGCCCGCGCGGAGCTCCTCGCATCATCGCCGCAGCCGGAGGAGCGCTTCGGAAGCAGCGTTGATCTGCGCGATGACCGCATGGTGGTCGGTCGCTACGCGAGCGAGGACGAACCGGTCGGACTCCCGCGGGCATGGCTTTTCAGGCTGCGTCCGGCGGCGAAGGAGCCTCGCGGAGAGGACCGCATCCGGCCCGGTGACGCCGACGCGGCCGAGGGCGCGACACGGGGAGGTGACGCATGAACCCCCACGCTGGCCACGCCGTCTCCGTCGGCATTTCAGCCCGAGACCGTCGCGTCGCCGCCGCCCGCGGGATAGCAGTGCTCGATCACGCCGTGCCACTGGGCGATGTTCGAGCAGGCGATGAACGCCGACTTCACCTTCGCTGCGTCGGGGTGATGCCGCGCGAACTTGATTCCGAACTTCCGCATCATCCGACCGGCGGCTCGCTCGCCATGCAGCTTGACCGACAGGTCGAAGTGATCGAGGAGCGCGGCCCGCTGCTCGGCGAGCGTCGGCGCGGTGGGACGATCGCCGCGCATGAGCTGGCGTGCCTGCCGGAAGATCCAGGGGTTGCCGATGCAGCCGCGGGCCACGCTCACGGCGTTGACGCCGGTGAACTCGAGCATCGCGAAGATGTCCTCGACCTGCCAGATGTCGCCGGACCCGAAGAAGAGCCGGTCGGGATGCCGCCTGCGGAGATCGCGGAGAAAATCCCACTTCGCCGGACCGAGGTACTTCTGCTGCACCGTTCGGCAGTGCACCGTCGCCCAGAGGTAGCCCAGGTCGTAGACGGCGTCGAAGATGCGCTCGAACGCAGCCGCCATGGCGGGTGTGTCGTCATAGGAGCGCCGGAGCTTCACCGTGCAGGGAATCGACGGGGGCACGGCGGCACGAACCGCGGCGAGCACGGCGATCGCCTCGTCGGGATGCGCGAGGAAGTGACCGCCGCGGTTGTTCCGCTTGATCTTCTTCACCGGGCAGGCGAGGTTCACATCGATGACCTCGTATCCCATACCGACGAGGATGCCGGCGCCCTCGGCCATTTCGGCCGGGAGCGTTCCCATGATCTGTCCGGCGATCGGATGGTCATCCAATCCCGCCGCGAGGTTGTCCTCGATCTCGCCCATCCCGCACTCGGTCGCGAGCAGATCGGGATCCTCCTTGCGGCGACCCTTTCCGCCGTTGATGAGCGTTCGGTCGAGCAAGGCCTCGGTGATGCAGAACGGCGCACCGTGGCGTCGCGCGACGATGCGCATCGGTCCGTCGGAGTAGCCCGCCAGTCCCGCCTGAAAGAACGGCGCGTCGAACCCCGGCACATGCTGGGCGATGCGCGGGTCCATGACATGGCTCCGGGCGATCGCCTCGACGCTCCGGTCGAGCGTCCAGCGGTAACGGTCCTCACTCCCCTCGGGGGCGTCAGGGGCGGCGGTAGGTTCGAGGTGGACGGACATGGGGTCGTCGCGAAGCGTACGGGGTGGAGCGGCTCCGCCGAAGGCGAGATGCGCGAGGACCGGCGGGCCTGGGAAGGGCGACGGCCGGAGGATGGCCCCCCAGACTGCCACCGGACGCCTGGCTCCGTGGGCGCGGCGTCCCCCCTTCTCCTTCCCCGCGCGCCGATGATCCCCTTCGAGCTCGACCCTCCGGGGTGGGACCCCGGCCCGCCGCGACCCGGGACGCGGCCGGAGGAGCCACCCTTCGCTCCGGTACGGCTGCCCTCCGACGAGTCATATCCGACGCGCAGCCCACGCGCCCCTGGCCCCGAGCGGACGGATCCGTCGCGACCAGACGCTCGGTCGCCTGGCGGGAGGCTCCGGGTCTGGTTCGAGCGGGCGGCCCCTCCTTCCATGAGGACGACGCATGCCCGACAGGTCGCTCCGAGAGGAGGCCGGGAAGCCGATTCGCGAACAGGGAGCGGCTTTGCGGTAAACTGCCCGGCCCGGTACGGTCTTGCGGAGTCCGTCGCGTTCGCGTCGGATGCCGCAGGCCTTCCCCCAGCCTCGCCATGGGACTCGAAGCCACCTGCACCGCCGCGATCGACGGCACCGAACGCTCGGGAAAGGCGCAGCTCGAATCGACCGAGCTGGTCGTCTCGGGCAAGCCTCGGATCCGAATCCCGCTCGACACCGTCGCGAACGCCTCGCTGCGCGGCCCACGGCTGCGGGTGCGGACCCACGACGGCAAGGAACTCGTCCTGGCCTTCGACGACGAGGGCACTGCCAAGAAGTGGCACGAGAAGCTCCTCGCCCCCCCCAAGTCCCGGCTGGAGATCCTGGGGGTCGAGAAGGACCACAATGTCCTGCTTCTGGGCGACTTCAGCGCGTCCGTGCGGGACGAGCTCACCGCCGCCCTCGCGACGCCGCCGGCCACCCGGCCGATCGGCGCTCGCCGGTACGACATCGTCATCGTGCTGCTGCGGGAGCCCAGAGAGCTCGCCCGACTGCGCTCCGCGGGTGAGCGGACCAGCGAAAAGGGTGCCCTCTGGGCGGTCTGGCCGAAGGGCCGCGCCGACCTGAAGCACGAGGATGTCGTCAACGCGGCCACCGAGCTTGGCCTCTCGCAGACGAAGTCGATGGCGTTCGACGCCACGCTGTCGGCGCTGCGGCTCGTGCGCGCGGCGAAGAAGTAACGCCGCGGAGGGACACGAAGGGACCGCCCGTGTCTCGCGCGATCCGTGCGCGCCCGGTGCGACACACGCGCAGACCGCGCGGGGGTGCACCGCGGGACCGCCCCGGGTGGGCGTTGCACGCGCCGCGAATGCGCTCCGGGCGCGCTCCGGGCGCGCCACGAACGCGCTCCGGGCGCGCTCGGGACGCGCCGCGCGCGCCGCGAACGCGCCCAAACCGACCAGTCGTCGCGAAGCGCACTCGCCACACACAGCGCGAAGCGTCCACGCGAGCAAGGAACACGCTTCACCCACCAACCCGCGTGCCAACTCCCGGTCCTCAGTCGCCTTCGCTGGACGGCCTCTGTGCCGTTTCCCTTCGGGTTCGGCCTCTGTGGTTCTCTGGCGGAAGAGTGCGGATTGCTGAGCTCACCCAGAACTCACCCAGACCCACTCAGCCCCCCGCAGGCGACGGGCGTTCAGGATCCGGCGTTGCGCCAGCTTTCGTCCACGGTCCAGCGCATCGGTTCCTCGCGGCAGTCGATATGGACCATGAAGAAGCCGCCTCGATGGGCGCGGACATGCGGCCACATCACCTCGCGATCGGTCGCGGGGATCGGGAGCTTCTCGACCTCCTCGACCGCGTGCCACTCGAGCGTTCCCTCGTCGAAGACCTTCCTGCGGACCTCGTCGTCGCGGATGGGGCGGGTGACTTCGTAGAGGAAGATCAGCCAGTGATGCTTTCCCTGGTAGGCCTTCTCGCTCACGATCCCGCAGAGGCGTATCTCCTGCGGGGCGAGCTCGATCTCGGCTTCCTCGAAGATCTCGCGCCGGGCGCACTCGTGCGGGCTCTCTCCGGTCGGCACCTCGAGCTTGCCGCCGATCGGCGAGTACATGTGGGTGTTCGGCTCCTTCTTCCGGTGGAGAAGGAGCAGGCGGCCGGCCTCGTCGTAGAGATAGCACAGCACCGCAATGCGATACGGCAGGTGGCCGACATCGTATGGATCGCGCGCCGGCTGACCGCTTGCCTCAGCCGCCGTCACGCGGTCACCGCCTCCAGGCGGCGCAGTCCGAACTCGGCGAGCAGCTCGCTGATGCGGGTCGTGGCTTCCTTCGTCGGCGGCACGAGCGGCAGCCGCAGCGCACCGGTGTCACGGCCGAGGATCTTCATGGCGGTCTTGACCGGGACCGGATTGATGTCGAGGGTGAGGAGCCCGCGGCAGAGCCGGAACAGCTCCTGATGGATCCGCTTCGCCTCGGTGAAGCGGTCGCCGAGGAACGCGTCGCACAGTCCCTGCACCGTCGCCGGCACGAGGTTGCTCACCACGCTCACGACGCCCTGACTGCCGCAGGCGGCGAAGGAGAGCGTCAGCGAGTCGTCGCCGCTCAGGATGGTGATCGGGCAGCGCTGGGCGATCTCGCTCGCCGAGTCCATCGAGCCCGTCGCCTCCTTGATCGCCCGGATGTTCGGATGCCTCGCGAGCCGCTCGACGGTCTCGGGGCTGATCGCGACCCCGCAGCGACCGGGGATGTTGTAGAGCATCACCGGCAGGTCACAGGAGTCCGCGACCGTCATGAAGTGACGATAGAGCCCTTCCTGCGACGGCTTGTTGTAGTACGGGCTCACCTGAAGCGACGCGTCGGCGCCGGCGGACTTCGCGAAGCGATGCATCGCGACCGCATGCACGGTGTTGTTCGAGCCCGCTCCCGCCACGACCTGCAGGCCGAGCGGCTTCGCGACCCGGATCGTCGTCGTGATGACCGCGTGCGCCTCCTCGTCGGAGAGCGTCGGACTCTCGCCGGTCGTGCCGCAGGGCACGACGCCGGTGACCTTGCCCGCGGCCTGGAAGCGGACATGCTCCTCGAGCCGGGCGAGATCGACGGTCGAACCGTCGGCGGAGAACGGGGTCACGATGGCGGTGTAGGCACCACGAAACTGGATGGCCATGGCTGAATGCGTCCTAAAAAGCGAAGCGCGGAGTGTAGCCCAAACCGCCTGCCACACGCAGCCCGCACCTGCGTCCTGCCTCACCGCATCCACTCCGAGACCGCCCAATCCGCCACAACCCGACCCGCACGCCCCGGGCCCTACCGGCGCTGAGCCGCCTCGCGCAGCAGCCGCTTCATCTCGGCGACCGCCGTCCGCATGCCGGTGAAGATCGCCCGCGAGACGATCGCATGACCGATGTGCAGCTCGCGCACGCCCGGGAGCGCCGCGATCGGCTGCACATTCACATAGTTCAGGGCATGCCCGGCGTTGAAGCGCATGCCGAGTTCGCGAACCCGGCGACCTGCGGCGGCGATCTTCGCGAGTTCGTCCCGCGCGCCGTCAACATCGCGCCTCGCGTGAAACGCGTGGGCGTAGGGCCCCGTATGGATCTCGCAGACATCGGCCCCGAGCAGCTTCGCCGCCTCGATCTGGGGAATGTCGGCGTCGATGAAGACGCTCACGATGATTCCCGCGTCCTTCAGCGCCGCGATCTTCCGGCGCAGATGCTCGCCGCCGCCGATCACATCAAGCCCGCCCTCGGTCGTCACCTCATGGCGCCCTTCCGGCACGAGCATCGCAAGCTCCGGCCGGATCCGCGTCGCGATCGCGACCATCTCGTCGGTCGCGGCCATCTCCAGATTCAGCTTGATCTGCACAAGATCCCGCAGCCGGCGGACATCGTCATCCTGAATGTGCCGTCGGTCCTCCCGCAGATGCACCGTGATGCCGTCGGCGCCGCCGAGGTGGGCCTCGACCGCTGCCCACACCGGATCCGGCTCGTAGGTCCGCCGCGCCTGACGCACCGTGGCGACATGATCGATGTTGACGCCAAGCTCGATCGGCGCCGAGCCGAGCGGAGCGCCTCCCGTCGCTCCGGCCGCACCGTCGTGGGACGGATCCCGCCACGCTCCTTCGCCGCCCTGGGCCGACCTGCTCGCCGAGTTGCTCATAGGCCCGGAAGCGTAACGATCGGGATCAGGGAATGCCGCGGGCGAAAGCCCAAATCGCCCTCCGCCTGCCGGTACACTTCCGGGCCTGCCGTCGCGCGCGTCCCCGCAGCGGCCCGCCGAGCATGAGCGAATCGCCCTTGAGCACCTTTCACGAGAAACTCGCGTCCCTTCGCGCCGACATCGTCCGCCAAGGGGAGCGGGTCTACGACCTCACCCAGCGTGCGGTCGAGTCCTATTTCGACCTCGACTGCGCGAAGGCCGCGACGATCGCCACGCTCGACGACGAGATCGACCGCGTCGATGTCGAGATCGAGCGGGCCTCGATCCCGCTGCTCGCCCTCGGACCGACCGACCCCTACGACATCCGGTCGGTCCTCACGATCGTCAAGGTCAACAACGAGCTCGAACGCGTCGCCGACTGTGCGGTCGCGATCGCCGAAGTCGTCCTCCGCGAGGGAAAGCCGACCGAGCGCGTGCCCGAGACCTTCCGGGTGATGGCCAACAGCGTGCTCGGCATGCTCCGCGACTCGAATCGGGCGCTCGCGAAGAACAACGCCTCGACCGCCCAGCAGGTCCTCCTCTTCGACGACACGATCGCCGACTTCAAGGAGAAGATCTCGCTCGACGCTCAGGAACGCGTGGCCCGCGGAGCGATCAGCGCGACCTTCGCCTTCCGGCTCCTCGCGGTCACGAAGTCGCTCGAGCGCATCGCCGATCACTGCACCAACATGTGCGAGCAGATCATCTATCTCGAGAGCGGCCGCATCGTCCGCCACCGCCCGGAAGGCTGGTCGGAGCCGATCTCGCCAGACGCCTGAACGAACCCGCTTCCGCCCCGCCGCCCCAACGCCCTCACGGCCAAGGCCAAAGTCCCCCGATCCGAAGGCTCCCCGTGTCCGACCACGCCACCGCCCAGGCCGCCGACTCCGCTCTCGCCCTTCGCCGCCGCTTCGAGGCCGCGGGACAGGGACATCTCTTCCGATTCTTCGACGCGCTCGACGCCGCGGCCCAGCGGGCCTTCGTGGAGCAGCTCGAAGCCGTCGATCTCGACGAGGTGAAGCGTCTGCACGCCCAGCTCGCGACGAAGGAGAGCTCCGTCGATCTCGCGGCCATCGAGCCCGCGCCCTATGTCGCGTGCGACGATCCGGGCAACGATGCGAGTGGCGCCGCGTACCGCCGCATCGGCGAGGACCTCGCCCGAGGCGGCAAGGTCGCTGCCTTCGTCGTCGCCGGCGGCCAGGGCACGCGGCTCGGCTGGCGCGGACCGAAGGGCACCTACCCGGCGACCGTCGTCACCGGCAAGCCGCTCTTCCGCGTGTTCGCCGAGCAGATCCTCGCCGCGAGCCGCGCCTACGGCGTCACCATCCCCTGGTATGTGATGACCAGTCCGCTCAACGATGCGGACACCCGGGCGTTCTTCCGCGACAACAACTGGTTCGGCCTCGAGGAGCGCAATGTCTTCCTCTTCCCGCAGGGGACGATGCCATCGATGACGCCCGAGGGAAAGCTCCTGCTCGAGGAGCGTGGCGTCCTTGCGGTCAACCCCGACGGACACGGCGGAGCGCTTCGGGCGCTCAGGGCCAGCGGCGCGATCGAGGACATGCAGTCGCGCGGCATCACCCAGCTCTCCTATTTCCAGATCGACAATCCGCTCGTCCGCGTGATCGATCCGACCTTCCTCGGACTGCACGCCGCCCATCCCGGCTCGAGCGGCGAGATGTCGAGCAAGATGGTCGCGAAGCGCAACGCCGGCGAGAAGGTCGGCGTCTTCTGCCGCGAGCGTCACGGCGCCGGCAGCCGCACCCGCGTCCTCGAATACTCCGACCTGCCGCCGGCGATCGCCGAGGCCACCGATCCCGACGGCCGCCTGCGCTTCCGCGCCGGCTCGATCGCCATCCATGTTCTCTCGATTGATTTCATCGATCGGCTCACGAGCGATGCCGCCGGCTTCGGACTCCCCTTCCATCGGGCGATCAAGAAGGTGCCGTTCGTCGACATCGCGACCGGCGAGCGCGTCGAGCCGAGCCAACCGAACGCCGTGAAGTTCGAAGCCTTCATCTTCGATGCCCTCGCCCAGTGCCGCAGCTCGCTCGTCGTCGAGACGCGCCGCACCGAGGAGTTCGCCCCGATCAAGAACGCGACCGGCGAGGACTCCCCGGCGTCGAGCCACCAGCTCCAGAGCGAGCGCGCCGCGGCATGGCTCGCCGCCGCTGGCGTGCGCATCCCGCGCCGCGCCGACGGTACGGTCGACGCCCGCATCGAGATCTCGCCGCTCTCGGCCCTCGCCCCGGACGACCTCCGCCGCGTACAGCTCCCGTCGGAGATCGCCGCCGGCAGCGATGTCGTGATCTGAGCGCACGGCTTCCCGCAGGAGTCCGCCGGCGACCACACGGGCACAGGACACTGCGCAATTCGCCCAGAGAACCACAGAGGCACAGAGGGCACAGAGGGCGCACAGAGAAGGCAAAAGAGCAGGCCGGTTGCGCGCGCATTGATGGAAAGGGCCTGTGCCACAGGGACTCGCGGAGCGCAAGCGCTAGGTAAGGCGTGAAGACTCGAACCAAGTCAATTCCATCCTGTGCCGGCGATTGTGTACGACGAATTCCCTCCTTCCATTGGCTTCTCTGTGCTGCCTCTGTGCCCTCTGTGCCTCTGTGGTTCTCTGGCGGAATCGCCCCAAAACGCCGTTCCCGCGCGCGATCAGCGCTCGCTCGACCGGAGATCGCGGATCTCCGCCTCGGCCTCTTCCGCGCCGAGATAGCGATCGATGCCGACGGTGACGACCAGGTCGTAGCGATGATCGGGCAGCAGATGGCTTGCGTGCCGCCGGCCATCCCACCACTTCGCCTTGATCCATCGGCCCTGCTTGTTCGTGAAGCGCAGCAGCAGATGCTGCTTCTCCTTGCCCATCGCCTTCGGCGGACCGACGAGCGTGGCGCCGCGAATGAGAAGCGTCGGACGCGGGTTGCCTCGGCCGAACGGGGCCATCGCCGCGATCTCGCCGATCGAGCGCACATCGATTTCCGAGATCTCCGCGACCGCGTCGATCTCGACGGTGCGGACCAGATGCTCGGGATCGATCCGCTCGATCGCATAGCGCGTGAACGCCTCGCGAAAGGCCTCGAATCGCTCGCGGCTCAGCGTCAGTCCGGCGGCGATGTCATGACCGCCCGATTTCAGGGGAAGTTCGCCGCATCCCTGAATCGCCTCGACGAGCGAGAAGCCTCGGACCGATCGGCCCGAACCCTTGCAGAGGTCATCGAGCTCCTGCAGGAGAATCGTCGGACGGGCGAACCGCTCGACGAGTCGCGAGCAGACGATGCCGACGACGCCCGCATGCCAGGCCGGCGACGCGAGCACGATCGCCGGACACTCCGGCCGATCCATGCCGAGCTGCTCGACCTGACGGCAGGCCGACTCGAAGATCGCCCGCTCGGTCTCCTTGCGCTCCGCGTTGAGGACATCGAGATCGCGCACGATGCCCCGAGCCTCCTCCGCCGTCGCCGTCGTCAGCAGCCGCACCGCGGCCTCGGCGCTGCCGAGTCGCCCGACGGCGTTCAGTCTCGGAGCGAGCCGGAATCCGATTGTCTCTGCCTCGACTTCGTCACCGATGTCGCCAAGCTTGAGGAGCGCGTCGAGCCCCGCGATGCCGGTCTTCGCGATGCCGCCGATGCCATGCCACACGATCGCCCGGTTCTCGCCGACGAGCGGCATGACATCGGCGATCGTGCCGATCGCGGCGAGCGGCAGGAGCGAGGTGAGTCGCGTGCGAAGCACCTCGGGCAGCCGGTGCGCCTGGGCACTCCCGGCGTGCCGGTCGAAGATCGCCCACGCGAGCTTCCACGCGACGGCGGACCCGCAGCAGTCGGTGAAGCGATGCTCGCGGCCGGGGAGCGCCGGATGGGCGATCGCCCGGGCACTCGGTAGCGCGCCGTCCTCACGCGGACGATGATGGTCGGTGATGAGGAGTTCGACGCCGAGCTCGCGGGCGATCGCGGCCTCGGCGACCGCCGTCACGCCGCAATCGACGGTGACGATGCAGGAGACGCCCTCCTCGGCGAGCGTGCGGATCGCGTCGGCGTTGAGGCCATAGCCCTCGTCCATCCGGTGCGGGACATAGGTCCTGATCGATGCATCGGGGCGAATCGCCCTGAGCGCGTGCCAGAGGACCGCCGTCGCGGTGATCCCGTCCACGTCGTAGTCGCCGTAGATCGCGATGCTCCGACCGGCGAGCGTCGCCTCAAGCAGCGCGTCCGCGACGGCCAAGAGGTCGGGACGCTCCCAGGGTCGTTCCAGCTCGGTCAGCGACGGACGGAGGAAGCGATCGCGACCCTCGACCGCGACGCCGCGGGCAACCAGCAGCCGTTCGAGCAGCGATCGCTCGCCAACAGGTTCAAGCGGCTCGTGCGGAGATGGCGTCGCGTGGGTCCCCGAGCGAATCCTCGGGACCCAACGACCGACGAGCCCCCGTCCGAGATCCGCCGGCCGCACGGGGCCGCCCGTCTCGTGCGCCGCCTCGCACTGGCTGACGGCTCCGATAGCTGGGGTGGGAGTCGTGGGCGGCACCATGGTCGGGCATGGTAGCGGTCGAGCCCACCGCTTCTCGGGCATCGGCACCGGCGGATGCCGCCGCGGGAGTCCCACCGGCATGCGGTCTTGTCCTATCCTGCGTGCGCGACGCGAACCGCCAGCGTCTGCCCGTCTGGCGGATCCGAGACGACGGCCCCGAGCAGCCCGCGCGCCGAGATTCCCATGAGCACGACCCGCTACAAGACGATCCTTCTCTTCGGCGCTCCCGGCGCCGGCAAGGGCACCCAAGGCAAGATCCTGGGCAAGATCCCGGGCTTCTTCCACCTCGCGTGTGGCGATGTCTTCCGCTCGCTCGACCTCAGTTCCGACCTCGGCCGCAAGTTCATCGAGTACTCGTCGCGGGGCGAACTCGTCCCCGACGACCTCACCATCGAGATGTGGCGGCAGAACATGCACGCCCAGACCATTCTCAGCCTGTACAAGCCGGCGGTCGATCTCCTCATCCTCGACGGCATCCCCCGCAGCGTCGCCCAAGCGAAGGCGATGGAAGCGCACCTCGATGTCCTCGAGGTCATCCATCTCGTCTGTCCCGACCGCGACGAGATGGTTCGCCGCATGCGGAAGCGAGCCCTGAAGGAGAATCGCCTCGACGACGCGGACGAGAAGGTCATCCGCCGACGCTTCGAGGTCTACGACCGCGAGACGGCGCCGGTCCTTGCGTGCTACGAGCCGTCGATCGTCTCGAATGTCGACGCAATGGGCTCCCCCGCCGAGGTCCTCCAGCATGTGCTGGAAGTCGTCGTGCCGGTCCAGAATCGCCACTTCCGCAATCCGCTGGGCTGAGCGCTCCGCCGCGTGACACGGTCACCGTAACGCTCCTCGAAGCAGCCCGCTCATCAGGATGAGACGGCGGTGATGACACTTCGCTGGTGTCGGCCGCCGTCCATGCCCCCCATCGAACGGGACACCCGCGGTGCGTTCACCTGAACCGCCGCCGCCCCGGAAAGGACATCCCATGTCCGGTCAGACCCACCGCGCCTTCGCACCGAGCACCTTCCACCGCACCGCCTGCTCGCTCGCCTCGATCGTCCTCGCGATCGGTGCCGCCGCATCCGCTGCGACGAACACCCTTGAGGAGGAGGCTGGCCAGAATGAGATCGAGGTGGAGGTTGGCGCCGATCCCGATGAAGAGAGCGGAGCGGAGTTCGAAGTGGATCCCGACGAACCCGCGACGGTCGGCCAGAGCTTCCGCATCTCCGCCGGCATCGCCGGCGGCGGGTACGCCGAGTTCCTGATTGATTGCACGCTGCCGACGATCCAACTCTCCCTGGCAGGCCTTGGAACCTCGGACCTCAACGTTGTTGTGGTCGACGACGAGCTCGGCATGATCGCGGTCGCCGCTTCGCCCCGTGATCGTGAGCGACTGCAGATCACAAACGACTACCCGCGGACGCTCCGCGTCATCGTTCTGAACGCAGGCCGCAACGCCAATCTCTTCACGCTGTCGGGCTACTGACCCGACCACGCGGCGCATTCTGGGGGGACGGGGGGAGTGTCGCGAGGCGCGATCCTCTCCCCTCCCCACAGGCAAATGCGACTCTCTGATGTGCGAACCATGCGCTCCCGATGTACGCCTGGCACTACAGCGCCCCTTAGGTTCGTCGCGAGGGCGAGCGGGGCCTTTGCTGGCAAGGAGATGCGCCGGTTTTGGCCCGAAGGCGTATCCGCAGCGATACGTCGAGGGCCGAAACCAAGCATCGACGCAGCCAGCGAAGGCCTCCGTTCGGGCGCAGCAGAACCTAAGGGGCGCTGTAGTGCTAGCTACCTCCGACGCCGCGACCGCGCGGAAACGCCGCCAGCGGCCAGCAGGAGGAGCGC
>CAYNCG010000038.1:0-35052 GCA_964395845.1 uncultured Isosphaeraceae bacterium
TTCAAGGTGGTAGTCGTGGCCTGCATCCGGAAGCTCTTCACGATCCTGAACGCGCGCTTGAAGGCCGGCACGAAGTGGGACGCGACGCGGTCCCCGGACATCGCTTGAGGACTTGAAAATGGACACAGCCGCTGTCCACAGTGGGCTGTCGTCGGCGCCGCCGGCGGACGGGCTCACTCGTTCACCAACGCGTCAGAATTCGGCTGTCCGTAGTGGGCTGTGCTACGCATCCTCAGGGCCCGGATCGAATGTCCACGTGCCCTTGCTATTGCTGTGAGACCAGCACTGACTTGCGTCAGTGGCAATCGCGTCCTTCGCGATCCCCAGAAGAAACGCGGTCAGATCCGCCGCGACCACCCGCATGTAAGCCCGCGGGAAGGGCGGGATGTTGCCTCGGAAGAGCGCTCCGTCAACGAAGCAGACGGTGCCGGCAGTGGGTCCATGGAGGTCCACAACGATCGGGTCGTCGTAAAAGTTGCAGTCGCCGATCTGGAGGAGACGAGATCGGAGGTAGACCGGATCAGCGTGAGCAACAGCGCGAATCGTTGCTGGGGAGTAGATCCGCCAACTCCTCGCATCGAGCTCTTCGTCGGAGGGAAGTCCCAGTGACAGCAGTTCCCTGACGCACGCGGGAGCTCCGATGCTCTCAAGCCAACTCAGAAACGCCTCGTCCGGCGAATTCCAGCGACCCAGACTCGAAAGTCTTGGGTGTGAGATCGTCGCACGATGCGTTTCGGGATCTATGAGGCGCGGGAGGATGGATGCGATTTCGAGATATGGATCCATGGATCATCGACCAAGTGCTTCGGCAGACATGCTGCGTCGAACCCCACATCTCACGGAGCGAGGATCGGGCAGCCAACGCTGCGGGGGCGTCAGCTCCCACTATGCACAGGCAACGCCGTGGGCGGGAGCATGAGTCGCCGTTCGAATGATGCCTCGGAGTCACGCGAAACGATTCGGATCCGCCCGACGCGTGCCATGAAGCACAACCCAATAGTGAGAGGGAAACGCGTCGGCAATGAGGCTAAACAGGTCTGGGTGGACGAACAGGCCCCCAACGGACCTGAAGATTGGCGTGCTGGTATGCCGGACAGGAACAAAGCTAGAGCTTTCGTAGGTATCAATGATGGAGTGAACGCGCGGCTGGTTGAAGATCCACTCTTCCTCCTGATCGCGGGCAATATCCTGCTCGGACGGCGTGAGCGCTTCGAGCGCGTGCCAGGCGTCTGGGACCTGCCCATCCTCAGGAAGTGGCTCGAACGCGGCGAGCGGCTCTCCCCGCTTCGGTCGGTAGTAGACATCCTTGACCTCTCCAACGGTAGCTCCCGATCGGAAGAACCCCGTCCAATGGAACGGCCGAAGCTCGACTCCCCACCGGATGAGAACTGTCGCGAGCTGAGAATTCACGAGCAGCGGCGGCACATCGCCGGCGTCGCCGAAAGGCATGCACGCTAGCGGCATCGGCGCCGCCTCCCTGAAGAACTCGCGAGGACGGTCCTTGGCTCCAGGAAATAGAAAGCTCCGAGAAACTCCATGAAAGGCTAGGAGATGAGGACCAGACAGAAAAGGATTTGGCGATTCCCGTGTCGCGTAGGGGAGCTTCCGTCGGTTGACCACCACCATCGGACAAGCATATCGAATCGGCATGGTTAGCAATCACTCCATGTACGGGCAGCGCTCGCCAGAGGCTACCGGCAATGTGGAGTCGCAGTGTAGTTGCTAGATCCAGCCGCCGGGAGCAAGTTCTTCCTCAGAATGTGGCTGTCCAAAGTGGGCGCCGCGCGGAGAAGAGCTGCGTCGCTGAGCAGCGGAGGAGAACAGCGGAACAGCAGTGGCAGAGCTTCAGAATGTGGCTGTCCAAAGTGGGCGCCGCGCGGAGAAGAGCTGCGGCGTTGAGGAGCAGAGGAGAACAGCGGAACAGCAGTGGCAGAGTTTTAGAATGTGGCTGTCCAAAGTGGGCGTCGCGCGGAGAAGAGCTGCGGCGTTGAGGAGCAGAGGAGAACAGCAGAACAGCAGTGGCAGAGCTTTGGAATGTGGATGTCCACAGTGGGCTCTTGAGGTCCCCTTGCTCGTCCCGACGGTGTCGGTCGTCACCTGGTCCTTGGAGTCGGGCGTCCCGTCGGTGTCGACCGGGTCGAGGTCGACCCAGTACTTGGTCCGAAGTCCGTCGGCGTAGACCTGGCGGATGATCTGGTCGTCGTCGGAGGTCGCCGAGCTCGGGGCGCCGTTGACGAAGCTCCGGAGGGTCGCGGGGGCGAGCACAGCAGTCCAGCGGCCCACGCCGCATGGATTTCATGCTGCTGCGTTGCTCTCTGTCGCCGCTGCTCTCGCGCGGCGCCGCCTCTCCCTCGCCTTGGCGTGGCGCTCTCGTCCGGGCATACTCTCGGGACGAGGAGTCCGCCAGGTTCCATGCCCACCGATTCAACCGACGCCGATGGGTTCCGTCGCCTTGAGGCGGCGTTCCATCATCTCGAAGGACTCGGGCCCTCTGCGCGGGCGGAGTGGATCGCCGCGCATGCCGGTGGGGACTCGGAGCTGGACGCTTCCTTTCGCCGGCGGCTCGAGCAGATGCTCGCGACGAGCGGGTCCGAGGGATCGACCGAAGCGATCGTCGGAGGCGGGGAGGGACTCGTCGGTTTGGCGACGCTCGCAGGCGCCGAGGCGCTCGCGCCGCGTCCCGCCGGTGAGTTGGTCGGGTGTTCGCTCGGGGCGTATCGACTCCTCGCCTTTCGCGGCGAGGGAGGCTTCGGCGAGGTCTATCTCGCGGACCAGCGCGAGCCGATTCGCCGTCGGGTCGCCGTGAAGGTGCTCCGCGAGCGCCGCGATGTCGACGCGTCGGTCGAGCGATTCAGGGCCGAAGTCGCGAGTCTCGCCCGACTCGAGCATCCGGGCATCGCCCGCATCTACGACGCCGGCAGCGCCCGACCGCTCCGCGACGACGGGACGCCCGATCCGCGCGTGCCACGGCCGTTGCCCTTCATGGCGATGGAGTTCGTCGACGGCGTCCCGATCACCACCGACGCGGAGCGTCGCTCGATCGGCTTCGCGGAGCGGCTGCGGCTCGTCGCGGAGGTCGCCGAGGCGATCCAGCACGCCCACCAGCGCGGCCTCATCCACCGCGACATCAAGCCCTCGAATGTCCTGGTCGTCGGAGGTGAGCCGCGGTCCATGCCGAAGGTGATCGACTTCGGTATCGCGAAGTGGCGGGACGACTCCGAGGCGACGCGCGCGGCCGCAGCGGATGAATCCGATGCCGAGCGACCGGTGCGCTCCATGACCGGCATCGTCGGCACGCCGCAATACATGAGTCCCGAGCAATCGGACCGCGAGCGCAGCCGTGATGTCGACACGCGGACGGACATCTACTCGCTCGGCCTGATCCTCGCGGAACTGCTTGGGGCGAAGATCCCCGGTCAGCCCGCGGCAGCGCCCTTCTCGATTCGATTCTCCGTGCCGGCGACGACGCGCGACGATCTCGCCCGCGTGCTGGCGACGGCCCTCGATCCCGATCGTGAGCGTCGCTATCCGACGGCCGCCTCCTTCGCCGAGGACCTGCGCAGGATCCTCGCTGGCGAGGCGCCGCTCGTCGGAGCGCGGAGCCTCCGCGCCAGCGCCCGACGGTTCCTCCATCGTCACCGCTGGTCGTCGGCGATGGGGGCGCTCGCGATGCTCGCCGTCCTCGTCGCGTCCGTCGTCGCGACGCTCGGGCTCCTCTCGGCCCGCGCCGAGGCCGCACGAGCGGACGCCGTCAACGCCTTCTTGCGCGATGTGCTCACCAGCGTCTATCCCGAGCGCCGCGGCGCTGATGTCTCGCTCGCGTCCGTGATGGACGAGGCGGGGAGCGCGGCTGGCGCTCGCTTCGCCGGACAGCCTCTCGCCGAGGCCGAGACCCGCACGGTCATCGCGTCGGCGTATGCGAGCCTCTGGCGGGTCGAGCCGGCGGTGCGGGAGTACCGCGCCGCGATTGCGCTCTTCCGGGACGCGGCGGGTCCGGACGCGCCGGAGACGCTGCGGGCGGAGATTCGGCTCGCCCAGGCGCTGCTCGCCCTCGGGAAGCCGCGCGACGCAGACGCCGCGAGCGCGTCGCTGCCTGATCGGATCCGGCTCGCATTCGGACCGCGAAGCCGCGAAGCGGCCCAGGTCGAGATCCTGCGCGGGCGGATCGCGGCATCGCTCGGGCGGGCGGAGGAAGGGCTCGCGCAGATCGAGGCGGCAGCGGTCTGGATCGACTCGGAGTTCCCCGACGACATCGACCTGCGCAGCTCGCTCCTCACCGAGCGGCTGCGCGTGACCAGGCGGGTCGCGTTCGCGGCGGGGCTCGATTCGCCGGTCGCGGCGGAGGCCTTTGAGGCCGCATACGAGCTGAGTCGGGAGCTGTGCCGCTTCGTCGCCGAGCGGGGGGTCCCGGACAGCGTCGCGTCGTTCGTCGCCGATGTCGAGTTCGCCCGAGCGGCGATCGATGTCGGGCGGTTCGTCGAGTCCCTCGCGTCGACCGACGCGCTCCTCGCGCGGGTGCGCGGCCGGTTGAGCGAGTGCCATGACACGCGCGTCGATGCGCTGGCCAACCGCGCTGTCGCGCTGCGGGCGATGGGTGATGCACGCGGTGCGCTTGAATCGATGCGTGAGGCCGTCGCATGTACCCGGACGATCACCTCGCGGCCGAGCCTTGCGGTGTTGTCGCAGGAGTTCGATCTGCTGCCCTACCTCGAGTATGCCGGCGAGCATGACGAACTGTTGGCGCACGCCGATCAGGTCATCGAATGGGCCGGCACGCTCGGTCCGATCGGGGCGAGCATGCGACCGGCCGCAGAGGTCTACCGGGCGCGAGCGCTCTCGAAGGTGGGTCGCGTGAAGGAGGCGATCGAGCTCTTCGGCATGCTTGTGGCCGATCCGAACCTGCGACCATCGGGCCGGGAGACGGCTCGCCTCCGGGCCTTTGAAGCGGCGCATCACGCGTCACTCGGTCTTGTCGCCGAGGCGCGGGCGGCGATCGCCGCCAGCTTGGAGGCGCTCCCCCCTGAGGTGCTCGGAACCTGGCAAGTCCATCCGGACGACCGGGTGACCGTCCTGATCGAGGCCTACGAACTTCTCGGAGCCTCGGACGAGGCGACGGCCTGTCGGACGGCCCGCGAGGCCCTTCTTGAGCGAAATCGAACCGGTCGCTGAACGGCGAGCGTTTACGCTGACGCACGGATGGATCCCCCGGCTGACGAGCAACCCGCCATCACGCGCCTCCTGCGGGCGGTCGAGTCCGGTGATCCCGGATCGCTTGATCGGCTCATGACCGCGGTCCACGACGAGCTGAGCCGCCTCGCCGCGTCGCAGTTGCGCCGCCGCTACGGGGAGCGAGCGGGTCAGGTGACGCTGGAGCCGGCGGCGCTCGTGAACGAATCCTTCTTGCGACTCCTGAGGCAGCGTCAACGGTTCGACAACCGGGGACAGTTCTTCGCCATCGCCACGACGATCATGCTGCGCGTGCTGAGCGACTACCACCGCGAGCGAGCAGCGATCAAACGGGGTGGATCGGGACGAGGCGGGCCGATCGAGAACGCGCGGACACTCGTCGGGCTCGTCGATGAGGCCGACGGGCGCGCCGCCCAGACCAAGGCGATCGACATCGAGGCGCTCATCGCGGCCCTGGATCGGCTGCAGGCGCTCGATCCGCGCAAGGCGGACATCGTCCGGATGCGGGTCGTCTGGGGCATGACGATCCCGGTCATCGCCGATGCCCTGGGCATCTCAGCGAGTTCCGTCGATCGGGACTGGCGATTCGCGAAGGCCTGGCTCGCGACCGAGTGAGCGCTCCGCGTCGGAGATGGGGTGTTCGCCCGTCGGCCGGCGATGCGTGGAATCGCGAAAGTCGATCATTCGCGTGATGTGGCGGGGCGATGCCTGCCGCGTAGGTCGCGTTCGCCCGAGCGGTCCGTTGGCTCGGATCGCGCTCCCTCGTTCGATCGCCATCGCCATGCATCGCTCTTGCCTCGCATCGATCCTGTCCCTCGCCTGCGCACTTCTCGCGGCGGTCCATCCGGCGATGGCCGAGACCAAGACCTGGGACGGCGGGGGCGGCAATGCCCTGTGGACGAACGCGGCCAACTGGTCGCCCGACGGCGTGCCGACAGCGAACGACGATGTGATCATCGATGTTCCCGGCAGCGTGACCGTCCAGGTGACCACCACGGCGGCGGCCGCGACGGTCTCCTGCGCGGATGCGATTCTCCTCACGAACGGAACCTTCACGATCGGTGGCGCCACCGGCGGTGTGTCGACGATCGCGAACCTCTCGATCCAGAGCGGCACGCTCACGGGGAACGGCCATGTGCTCGTCACCTCGAGCTTCGCGTGGACAGGCGGCATCATGTCGGGTGCAGGCACCACGACGATCGAACCGGGCGCCACGCTGTCGCTCGCTGCGGGTACGACGCAGCGCACGCTCGGCCGTACCTGGCTTCTGCGAAGCGCAGGCACGATGTCCGGTTCGGGCACCTTCTTCTTCAACGGCGGCACGCTCCGCATCGACGAGGGCGCCTCGCTTTCCGTCTCGGGTGGCATGAACTGGACGGTCGGCAACGGCTCGCCGGTCGTCGCGGTCGAGGGGACGCTGGTCAAGACCGGCGGCGGCACGCTCGTCCTTGGGAACGGCATCACCGTGCAGGTTCCGGGAACGCTTGAGATCGCTGACGGCGTCGTGCAATGCAGCGGCACGCTGCAGCACACCGGCGCCTGCACGATCGGGACCACTGGTTCGCTCAGGCTCGCCGGGCAGAACCAGACGATCGCGGCGCAGGCGAGCATCGTCGGCGGAACGGTCGAGGCCTCTGGCTCGGGGATCATCGTCGACGGCTCGCTCGATCTCGGAAGCCTCGTGATCACGGCAGGCTCGATCGCCCTCAACGGATCGACGACGCTCGCCTCCTGCGCGCTCTCGGGCGGGACGCTCACCGGTACCGCTGATGTGCTCGTCGAAGAGGCCCTGCAGTGGTCGGGCGGATCGATGACCGGCAGCGGGCGGACGCTGCTCGCTTTCGACGCGATCGGAGACCTCGCGGCGGGCACGAATCAGCGCACCCTGAGCCGCATCCTCGAGATCCAGGGAAGCGCTGCGCTCTCCGGCACTGGCACCGTCTTCTTCAACAACCCGGGGCAGCTTCGCGTCACGCCGGGGGGCGTCCTGACCGTCACCGGCACCGTCACCTTCGGCCTCGCTTCCGGCGCACCCTCGATCCTTGTCGAGGGGACGCTCGTCAAGGACGGAGCGGGGACCTGCCAGATCGGCAACGGACTGTCGGCCACGATCCAGGGGGCTGCGCTCGTGAACCAGGGCACGCTCCAGCTTTCGTCGGCGGGTACCCACAGCGGTTCCATCACGATCGCGAGCGGAGCGTCGCTTCGATTCGGAACGGGCAATACGCTCACGAGCGCCGGCTCGATCACCGGCGGCACGGTCGAATGCGCCGGCTCCGGGGTCCTCCTGCAGGGGGCGCTCGATCTCGCGTCGCTCGCCGTGACCTCCGGCAGCGCGACGGTCAGTGGGACGGTCGACACCGAGAGCCTGAGCGTCTCCCTCGGCACGCTGACGCTCAATGTCCCGCTCACGCTGCCGGCGCTCTCGCTGACCAGCGGCACGCTGCAGGGAACGGGCGATCTCGTCGTCACCGGGACCTTCGCCTGGACCGGCGGCACGATGAGCGGCAGCGGTTCGACGCTGGTTGCGCCGGGCACCGCGCTCGCGCTTGCGGCTGGCACGAACCAACGGATTCTGGGCCGTGAACTCGAACTTCAGAGCGGCGGCGTCTACTCGGGCTCCGGTGGGTTCTTCCTGAGCGCCGGAACGCTGCGGGTGGCATCGGGCGTGACGCTCGTCGTGGATGGCGTGACGAGCTTCTTCCTGGGCGCTGGAAGCTCGACGATCGTGATTGACGGCGTCTGGCGCAAGACGGGAAGCGGGCTCTGTCAAATCGGGAGCGGACTCTCGCTTCAGAACAACGGGCTCATCGATCTCGTTGACGGCTCCCTGACGATCAATGCAACCGGAACCCACAGCGGTGCGTTCGCCGTCGCCGCGGGGCGCACGCTGACCTTCGGATCGGGTACCAACACGCTGCTGCCCGCCGCATCGATCAGTGGCGGCACACTTGATCTGTCCGGATCGAACCTCGTCGTGGGCGCTCCGATCTCGGTGGAGAAGCTGCTGGTGACGGGCGGCTCAGCGACGCTCAACGGCACGGTCGAAACCGAGAGCCTGAGCGTCTCCAACGGCACGCTCACGCTCAATGTCCCGCTCACGCTGCCGGCGCTCTCGCTGACCAGCGGCACGCTGCAGGGAACGGGCGATCTCGTCGTCACCGGGACCTTCGCCTGGACCGGCGGCACGATGAGCGGCAGCGGTTCGACGCTGGTTGCGCCGGGCACCGCGCTCGCGCTTGCGGCTGGCACGAACCAACGGATTCTGGGCCGTGAACTCGAACTTCAGAGCGGCGGCGTCTACTCGGGCTCCGGTGGGTTCTTCCTGAGCGCCGGAACGCTGCGGGTGGCATCGGGCGTGACGCTCGTCGTGGATGGCGTGACGAGCTTCTTCCTGGGCGCTGGAAGCTCGACGATCGTGATTGACGGCGTCTGGCGCAAGACGGGAAGCGGGCTCTGTCAAATCGGGAGCGGACTCTCGCTTCAGAACAACGGGCTCATCGATCTCGTTGACGGCTCCCTGACGATCAATGCAACCGGAACCCACAGCGGTGCGTTCGCCGTCGCCGCGGGGCGCACGCTGACCTTCGGATCGGGTGCCAACACGCTGCTGCCCGCCGCATCGATCACCGGTGGATCGCTCGTTCTGAATGCCCCGTCCACGCTCCAGGGTGCGGTCGAGGTCGAGAGCGTCGCAGCGTCGGGCGGCTCGTCGACGATCAGCGGTCCGCTGACGACGAAGGCGATCAGCGTCGCCAACGGCACGCTGACGGTCAATACGAACGCGTCGCTCGAGACGCTGTCGCTGACGAGCGGCACGCTCGGCGGGAGCGGGGCGATCACGGTCAGCGAGTTCTCCTCCTGGACGGGCGGCTCGATGACCGGAAGCGGCACGACCACCGTACAGGCGGGGGCGCTCCTGCAATGGAACGCCGGGGCGAATCAGCGGATTCTGGGGCGGCTCCTCGTCCTTGAGAACGACGGGGCGATCGCCGGAAGCGGCTTCTTCTTCTTCTCGAACGGCACGCTCCGCGTGGCGCCGAACGCGTCGCTGACCGTGAACGGCGCGATGACCTTCGCGCTGTCCACGGCGCAGGCGAATCTTGAGGTGCAGGGAACGCTGCGGAAGGCCTCGGCCGGCGCGCTCTCGCTCCTCAGCGGCGTGACGCTCAAGAACCTCGGTTCGGTCGAGGTCGACGGCGGTTCCCTCAGCTTCCAGGTCGCCTCGTCGATGGCGCAGCTCAGTGGCACCACGCTCACTGGGGGACGGTGGAGCGTGGCGGACGGCTGCGCGATCACGCTTCCGGCGGCGAACACGATCCGCACGATCAACGCGGGCGCTGAGGTGACGCTCGACGGTCCCACCTCGTCGTTCCCCGCGCTCGCCCCGCTGACGACCGTCGCTTCGGGCGGCGCCTTCAGGCTTGCGGGCGGTCGCGATGTCGCCTTGGCTCCCGTGGGCGGTGCGTTCCAGCTCTCGGGCGAGCTCGCCCTGGGCCCGCAGAGCGATGTCGATGTCGGCGGCTCCATCGCGATGGCCGCGACGGGCCATCTCGCCGTCGCCTTCGCCTCGGTCGGCGACACGCCGATCTCCGCAACCGGTCCGGCATCGATCGGCGGTCATCTCGTCGTCACCCACGCGCCGGGCTTCACGCCGCCGATTCCCTCGCAGATGACGCTCCTGAGCGCATCCGCGGTGAACGGCACATTCGCGACGATCGACACGCCGGTCGGGGGGGCGTCGACGCAGCCGCCGCCGATTCTCTACGCCGTCGACAAGGTCCTCTACTCGGTCGAGACGGAAGATCAGGTCGATCTCGTCGCGAGCGGACTGATCACGCCGCCGACCGCGCTCGTGGGCGGCACGCTCTCGATCCAGTGGACGCTGACCAACAACGGCTCGGGCCCGGCGCAGGGGCCGTGGGTCGATCGGATCTTCCTCTCGACGAACGCCATCGCCGGTGACGCCGACGATCTCGAGATCGGGACGCTCCCCTTCGAAGGCGTCCTGAGCGGCCAGCAGGCGGTCGCCCGCAGCGCGGCGATCACGCTGCCGAGCCTTCCTGGCGGATCGCGGTTCGTCGTGGTGCGGACGGATGCGGGCGGCGTCATCCAGGAGACCGACGAGGAGAACAACCTGCTTCTGGCGACGACGGCGCTCGAGATCACCGGCCCGGATCTTGCGATCCAATCGATTCAGTCGCCGCCGACGATCGTCGCAACCGAGCCGACGCAGCTTGGCGCGACGATCACGAATCTCGGCACCGCGGTGGCCGCGGCGCCGAGCGCCACGCTCCACTGGTCCGCCGACGCTCTCTTCGACGCGAGCGATCCGGCGATCGGGACGCTCACCGCGGGTCCGCTTGCGGGCGGCTCGTCGGTCGTTGCGACGACGACGGTCACGCTTCCGCTGTCGGGGACGGTGCCGATCGGACCGGGCTTCCTCCTCGTTCGCGCGGACGGCGGCAGCGCGCTCGTCGAACTGGACGAGACGAACAACCTGCTCGGCGCGCCGATCGAAGTGATCGAGCCGCCGCTCGCCGATCTCGTCGCCTCATCGCTTGCGGTCGCGCCGGTCCTGAGCGCCGGCGGTCCGGTGAACGCGACCTGGACGACGACGAACACGGGCGAGATCGCGGCCGTCGGCACACTGAGCGAGCGGCTCACGCTGCTCGCCGCACCGGATGCCTCGACCGCCCTCGCGACGATCGGCACGCTGACCAGTTCGACGCCGCTCGCGCCCGGTGCGAGCGTTGTGCGGTCGCTCGCCGGATCGCTGCCCTTGGCCATCGGTCAACGGTGGATCGCCCTCGATCTCGACTCGACGGGTGCGATCGTCGAAGGAAGCGGCGAGGCGAACAACCGCGTCGTGATCGGTCCGGTCATGATCGAGGGAGCCAATCTCGCGCCGATGACCGCGGAAGGTCCGAGCGCAGCCGAGGCGCTGCAGTCGATCACGGTCAGTTACACGGTCAAGAACATCGGCCTTGGCGCGAGCTTCGGACCCTGCTGGGCGGACCGGCTGTTCCTTTCGACCGACACGCTCCTCGACGCGGGCGACCTTCTGCTCGGCTCGCGCTCGCGCTGCACGAGTCCGTTCGCCGCCGGAGCGACCTATGCCGACGCGATCACGGCGACGCTGCCGTCGACGGTGACGACGGGCACCTATCACCTGCTGCTTGCCGTCGATGGCGGAGCCAACCGTTTCGAGACCGACGACGGCGACAACCTGCGGGTCGTCGGCGCGATCGAGATCGCACCGGCGACGACGCCGAACCTCGTGGTGAGCGCGGTGAACGCGCCGCTCGACGCGACGATCGGGACCGACATCGCCGTCTCGTGGACCGTCAGCAACATCGGCGACGAGTCGCTCGCGGGCGGCTGGACCGATCGGGTCTTCCTCTCGTCCGACGCGAGCTTTGGAGGCGACGCGGCCCAGGCTCCGCTGGTCGCGAGCGGACCCCTCGCCGCCGGGGCAAGTCTCGCCCGGAGCCAGACGATCGCGACGCCATCGACGCCTGGGACCTATTGGATCTTCGTGCGCACCGATGACGCCGCTCAGGTCGTCGAGTTCAACGGCGAGACGGACAACCTGTCGGCGGCGTTTGGACCGATCACCGTCGCCTACGGCCCGCTCCCGGATCTTCTGCCCTCGCGCCTGGCGGTCGGCGAGACGCTGAGCGCTGGCGCGCCGCTCTCGGTGTCGTGGACGACCACCAACGACGGTGACGGCGCCGCGACTGGCGCATGGACCGAGCGGGCCATCCTGCTCGATGCGCCCGAGGCGACGACGCCGGCCGCGGTCATCGGGTCCTTTGCGGCGCAGGGACCGCTTGCCGTCGGGGCCAGCGCCCCGCGCGGCGTCACCGGCGTCGTGCCCTCGGTGATCGGCGTGCGCTGGATCGCCGCCGACCTGAACGCGACCGGCGCGCTCATCGAGGCCCCGGAAGGGCTGGCGAACAACCGACTGGTGAGCGGGCCCGTCACGATCGTGGCGGCCGATCTCACGGTCGCCTCCGCGAACGGCCCGAGCGTCGGCGAGGTGCTCTCGCCGATCACCGTGCAGTACGAGGTCGCCAACACCGGCGCCGGCGACAGCTTCGGCGTGTGCTTCACCGATCGGCTCCTCCTCTCGACCGACACGATCGCCGATCCCGGCGACACGATCTGCGCAACGGCGAATCGCTGCCTCTCACCGATCCTGGCGGGCGACGGGTACGAGGGCTCGATCACCGGCACGATTCCGGCGAGCGTCGAGGCCGGGACATACAACCTGATACTCGTCGTCGATGCCGGCGGCACCCGCTTCGAGAGCGACGAGGCGAACAACGCGCGACTCGTTGGCTCGATCGAGGTCGCCGCGGCGACGACGCCGAATCTCGTCGTCGGTGGCGTCTCGACGCCGTCGAGCGCTGTCGTCGGCGAACCGTTCGCGGTGAGCTTCACGGTCACGAATGTCGGCTCCGACACGCTCGTCGATGCGTGGAAGGATCGTCTCTTCCTCTCGACCGATCCGGTCTTCGGCGGCGATCTGGCCCTCGGCACGATCACCTCGACGGTCGATCTCGCCCCGGGCGCCTCGACGGTCGTGAACGCATCGGCGACCGCCACGCAGGTCGGCAGCGTCTATCTCTTCGTTCGCACCGACGACGCGGGCCAGATCGCCGAGTTCGAGGGCGAAGGGGACAATGTCTCGGTCGCGAGCGGCGTGATCGAGATCGGCTACGCGCCTGCGCCGGATCTCGTCGTGACGGCGATCACCGCACCGCCGAGCGGGACGGCGACCGAACCGATCGCGATCGCCTACGAGATCCGCAACGACGGCGAGCTGCCGGTCACCGGACTGTGGCGCGAGACGATTTCCCTCTCCTCCGACGCGTCGATCGGCGGCGACACGCTGCTTGGACAGTTCTGGCGGACGGAGACGATCGATCCGGGTGAGTCGCGAACGAGAAGCGAGAGCGTCCTTGCCCCGATCGGGCTCACCGGCGCCGTGCGGGCCGTGGTGCGCGTCGACAGCGAGAACGCCATTGCTGAGATCGATCCGGCGGCGGAGGCGAACAACGCGTCGATCGACGATGCGGTGATCGACCTGAGCGAACCCCCGCTCCCCAACCTTGCGATCACCTCGGTCACGCTGCCGCCGACAGGCGTCGCCGGCGCACCGGTCACCATCGCGTGGACCGGCACGAACGCCGGGACCGCTGCGTCGGGATCGAGCTGGGTCGATCGCATCTACCTCTCGGCCGACAGCACGCTGTCGTCGCTCGACCTGCTCGCCGCCTCGCGCGTGCATGTCGGTGCCGTGCCGCCGGGCGGGAACTGGTCGGACGCGCTTGCGGTCGCGATGCCGACGAACCTCGCCGGGGCGAGTCTCTACGCGATCGTCGTCACCGACGCGCTCGACGCGATCGAGGAGGGATCGGGTGACGCCAACAATGCGACGGCCTCGCCCGGCACGATTCTCATCGAGCCCGCGCCGAAGGCGAATCTGGCGCCGTCGATCACCGCGCTGCCGAGCCTCTGGCAGGCCGATGCGACGGTGCAGATCGGCTGGAGCGTCGCGAACTCGGGAGAGATCGTCGCTCTCGGTCCGTGGAGCGACGGCCTCTACCTGTCGACCGACGCGGTGCTCTCGGCTTCCGACATCGCCCTGCGCGTGCAGCAGTACGCGGGCGATCTTGCGGTGGGTGCGAACTACCAGCGGAGCGCCGCCGTCGAACTGCCGGTCGACTATGTCGGCGGCCAGCGCTACCTCATCGTGAAGAGCGACACGAACGGCGCCGTCGACGAGCTCTCGGCCAATGACGATGTCGTCGTGAGCGCTCCCTTCGAGCTCCAGCCGACGCCGGCGGGGGACCTGGTCGTGAGCGGCGTCGCGACATCCACCGCGGCGCCGATCTTCGGCTCGCCGATCGCCTTGAGCTGGACCGACGGGAACATCGGCAGTGCGGCCGTGACCGGCATCTGGTCGGACATCCTGCTCCTGTCGAAGGACGCGACCGAGAGCGCCGACGATGTCCCCTTCGGCGTGGTGGGATCGGGCGGCTCGTCGATCGAGCCGAACGCAACGCTCGCCCGATCGGCCTCTCCATCGCTGCCCCTGACGAGCGCCCTGACGGCGGGCAGCTACCACATCCTCGTGCGCGCCGATGCCAACGGAGGCATCACCGAGACCAATGAGGGCAACAACACGGCGGTCCTCGGACCGATCGAGATCGCCCGTCCACCGCTGCCCAATCTCGTCGCGACGATCACCTCGGTGCCGGGAAATGTCGGGCCAGGCGAGCCCTTCTCGCTCGGCATTCGCCTCACGAACGCCGGCGAGGCCGATCTCACCGGGAACTTCTTCACCTCGCTGTCGCTGGACGGGTCGCCGACCGATCTTCTGCTCCAGAACTTCCTGACCGCCGGACCGCTTGCCGCCGGCCAAAGCGTCGAGCTCATCCGCTCGGTGACGATTCCGACGGTGACGGGCGAGACCATCACGCTGGTCCTCTGTCCGGACAGCGGAAGCACGGTGGTCGAGAGCGACGAGGCGGACAACTGCACCGCGAGCGCGGCGATTCCGGTGCGCCGAGCGAATCTCGTCGTCACCGAGGCAAGCGGCCCCTCGTCAGCGGTCGCCGGCTCGTCGGTCGCGATCGTCTACACCGTGCGCAACGATGGAACGGCCACGGCCCAAGGCTTCCGCACCGATGCCGTGGCGCTCTCGAGCGACGGGGCAATCGGGAACGACCGACTCGTCGCCCTCGATGGCACGACGCAGCCGATCGCCGTCGGCCAATCCGTGCAGCGCACCGCAACCGTGACGCTGCCGGCCGATCTCGACGGAACCTATGCGATCGTCGTGAGCGCCGACAGCGGAAGCGCCCTGCCGGAGCTGAATGAAGCGGACAACGGACTGCTTGATGCGACGCCGGGCATCGACATCGATCCGCCCGCGCGGCCCAACCTCGTGGTGCTATCGGCGACGACGGCAACCTCGGTGCTGCCCGGACGGCCCTTCGAGGTGATCGCGACGATCAAGAACATCGGCGACGCACCGGCCGCCTCGGCGTGGCTCGACGCGGCGTATGCGTCGACGAACGCCGAGCTCGGATCCGGCGATCCGATCGTCGGGCAGGGGGTCACCGCGCCTCCGCTCGCTCCCGGAGCGAGCTACCAGCGGACCATCACGGCGACCGCACCGACCGCACCGGGAAGCTATCGCATCTTCGTCCGCGCCGACGCCGAGAGCGACCTTCCCGAGCAGACTCCATCGGGCGAGTTCGACAACGCGACACTCGCTCCGGAGACGCTCTCGGTTGCACCGGTGTCGGCAACGGTCGAGTCGTCGGTCGACGAGGTCGGCTTCGGTACGCCGATCCCGCTGACCGTGCGCACATTCCTCGAGGGAACGCCGACGCCGGCGCCGAACATCGCCGTGCGGCTTCGGACCATCGTCCGGGGCTTCCCGACGGAGACGACGGTGACGACGAATGCGAGCGGCATGGCAACGGTGAGTGTGCCGCAACAGCCAGGTCTCGCAGGCGTCTACTCCTTCGCGGTCGCGCCGGTCGGTTCCGTACCGACGGTGCAGGAGCAGGTGCTCGTGTGGGGCGTGAGCGTGACGCTCGATCGTCAGGTGCTCGTCGTGCCGGAGCTCGGCACGGTCACCGGCTCGGTGACGATCAAGAATCTCGGCGATGTGCCGGTCACGGGGCTCGTCCTCGAGAGCGATCCGGGCGAGACGGGCCTCGCGATCGAGACCTTCCTGCCGAACGGAAGCGTGCTTGGCCCGAGCGAATCGCGGGTCGCGACCTGGGTCGCCACGGCAGGTTCCGACGCCGCGAACGGGGTCGTTCTGTTCCGCGCGCTCTCCGACCAGGCTCCCGTCGCCGAGGACGGCGCCGGGGTGCAGATCGTGCCGCTCGAGCCCTCACTCGTTGCGACGCCGACGCCGCTCATCCGTTCGATGCCAGTCGGCGAGATCACCTACACGAGCGTGACGCTCCGCAATCTCGGCGCGATCGCCACCGGGCCGATCGACCTGCTCCTCTCGTCGGCGCCATGGCTGAGTCTCGTCTCGCCGTCGACGCTGCCGCCGCTCGCGCCCGGCGCGGAGGCGACCGTGACGGTGCGCCTCGCGCCCGACGCGGACCTTCCGCTCGGTCCGTACGCGGCGGCCCCGTTCCTCGTCGCCAAGGATCAGGAGGATCCCTCGGTCGCGGTTGCCGTGAACGGCACCTTCACCGCGACGAGCGACGCCCTCGCCGTGCTCAGCGTGCGGTCCCGGAACGAATTCAGCTATTACGGCGTGCCGCCGAGCTTTCCCGAGGCCACCGTCGAGGTGCGTCGCGCGGGTGAGTCGGCGCTCGTCGCCGGCGGTCCCGTCGACGCGTCGGGCAATGCGCTCTTCGAGCGTCTCGAGGCCGGCGCCTACGACATCAAGGTGTCCGCGCCGGGCCACGGGACGTTCTCGCAGACCAAACTCCTCGAGCCGGGCGACAACGATCTCCTTGCGTTCCTGCCGAAGCAACTCGTCAGCTACCAATGGAGCGTCGTTCCGATTCCTTTTAGCGATGAGTACACGATCACGATCCAACTCATCTTTGAAACGAATGTGCCGGCGCCGGTCATCGCCTACGAGCCGCTCGTCATCAATCTTCAGGACATCGGCGAGAGCGCCTATCGAACGGTCGCGATCACGAATCACGGTCTCGTCGCGGCGCGCGACTTCCGCCTGACGACGCAGCCCTCCGAGCGGTATGAGATCATCCTGCTGCAGGAGGAACTCGGGGACATTCTTCCGGGCGAAACAAAGGTCGCCCCGATTCTCCTCGTCGACAAGGGCGCCGCGCTCGGAGGCGACGGCGATGCGTGCGGCACCTCCGCGAATGACTGTTGCGCGGCGGCGTCAACGCCGGCCTGCTCGGACGCGGCGTGCTGTCAGGCGGTCTGCGCGTCGGATAGCGCGTGCTGCGATGTGGCCTGGGACAGTGCGTGCGCAGGTCAGGCGCTCGAACTCTGCCTCGGACTCTGCGCCCAGAACCCCGGCGGCGGAGGTGGTGGTGGAGGCGGCGGCGGTGGCGGCGGCGGGGGCGGTGGTGGCGGTGGCGGCGGTGGCGGAGGAGGCGGAGGTGGTGGTGGTGGCGGCGGAGGCGGAGGCGGAGGAGGAGGTGGAGGCGGTGGCGGAGGCGGTGGAGGCAGCGGAGGCGGCAATCCGCTTGGCTGTGCGCCCCCGGCGCTCCTCGGCCAATGGGAGCTTGATTGCGAGGGAACTCGCAACTACTCCCAGCCCTTCGCGATGCTCAGCGACGACGGATGCTCGGTCGTCGGCTCGGGCGGAACGCAGGGATACAGCGTGCCGAGCGCGTATGGCGGCGGTGGCGGCGGTGCACCGATCGTGATCGGCCCGACGCCCGGACCGCTCTATCCCCCGTCAAGCGGCTACTTCCAGACCCAGTGCGACAGTTGCGAGGCCGATTGCCTCGACATCCTGCTCGATGAGCTGCTGCCCGACGAGGACAGCATCTTCGGATGGCTGTGGGACAAGGCGGTCGACATCCTCGGACTGTCCAGCCTCTTCGACGCAGCCGAATGCCTCGCGTCCTTCTTCTTCGGGGACACGCTGCTCGGGGCCCTCGGCGACTGTCTCGGCGACTCGATTCCGGGTCTTGACATTCTCTGCAAGGCGATCGAAATCGGCGGAAAGTGCGTCTGCGACGATGATCTCGCCCCGGACTTCTGCGGCAACGATGTCTTCTCGGCCAATCCGTTCGGCGACGGTGACATCTGGGCGTTGCCGCTGAAGGACAGCGACGAGACCGTGCGTCAGCAGCTCGTGACGGCGACGAATCGGCTCTGGCGCATCGTCCGGCCGCGGCTCTACGAATTCGGCGCGCCGGAGTTCCTGCTCTCGGTCTCGATGGAGGAGCGGGATCTGCTCGGCGCGATGATGCTCACGCTGCGCGGGGCGATCGATCCGACCGGCCCGGAAGGCGAGCGCATCACGACCGACGAGGCGGCGCTGCTCACGGTGCTTCAGCGTCCGACGGGTTGGCCGACAGATCTGCTCGTTCCCTTCATCGAGCGGTGGAATCGCACCCAGGATTACGCCGCGCTCGGATGGCGGAACGCCTCCGATGTGCCTGAGGGCTACAGCCTCGACTTCATCGAAGCCGATCGGCTCGCCGCGTTCGTGGCGGACGCGCAGCTTGCCCGAGGCGAGCAGCTCGCTGCGGGCTACAGCAATCTCTTTGCCGAGCTCGTGGACGCCGTGTCGCTTCTTGCGTCGAGCGCCGGCAGCGGGCAGGGCTCGTGCGTCACCCTGAAGATCGAGCTGGAGCAGACGGTCACGCTCGTGCGGCAGGCCTTTGGCGCATCGCTCACGATCAGCAACGGCACCGACGCGGCGCTCGAGGCGATCGATGTCGATCTGATCGTGAAGGATGCCGCTGGAAACGACGCGAGCGCGAAGTTCGCGCTGCTCGGACCGACGCTCACGAATCTCGTGGATGTCGCCGGCAACGGCTCGTTGCCTGCCGACGGCGAGGGCAGTGCCGCGTGGACGCTCGTTCCGGGGGATTCCGCCGCGCCGAACGGGCCGACGACCTACTTCGTGAGCGGAACGCTCGCGTACGCGATCGGCGGACAACTGCTGTCGATTCCGCTCTTCCCGGTCGAGATCACGGTGCTCCCGAACGCGAGCCTCTCGCTGCAGTACTTCATCGAGACCCAGGTCTACGGCGACGATCCGTTCACGCCGGAGACCGAACCCTCCGTTCCCTTCTCGCTCGGCCTCTGGGCCAAGAACGAGGGCGGCGGACTGGCCGAGGATGTGACGATCACCAGCGCGCAGCCGGTGATCGTCGAGAACCGCAGCGATGCGGACATCGCCTTTGAGATCATCGGCTCGCAGGTGAACGACACGGTCGCCACCCCATCGCTGACGACGATGCTCGGCGACATCCCGCCCGGCGAGGTCGCCGTCGCGCAGTGGCTCATGCTCTCGACGACGCAGGGCACCTTCATCGGTTACTCCGCGACGATCCAGAGCGTCAACGGCTTCGACGATCCGGAGTTCGCCATCGTCGACGAGGCGTCGGTGAACGCGATGACCCATGTCGTGCGGGCGGATGTGCCCTTCGATGACCTGCGGCCCGATTTCCTCGGGAATCTCTTGCCGAATGTCGAGAATCTGCCGGACCGCGTCTATCTCTCGAACGGCGCGATCGAGCCGGTGACGGCTCTGACGACGGGGGCGGTCTCCGCGTCGGGCGCTTCGACCTACACGATCACGGTGCCCCCGGGCGAGGGGTGGCGGTACCTGCGGGTGGACGATCCGACCGGCGGTGCGGTGCCGCTCCAGGGCTGCACGCGAAGCGACGGCAAGGTCATCACGCTCGGCGCGAACGCGTGGCAGACGAGCTACATCGATCGCTCGACCGCTGAGCCGATCGCGCGGCGGTATGTCCATCTCTTCGACCGCGGCGGCGATGGCGTCTACACGCTGTCGTTCGCTCCGGATCTCGTGCAGCCTCGCGTGAACACATGGGCGGTAGCGAAGGCGCATGACGGCTTCGTCGATCCGCTCGGCAACGCCGTGCCGACCGATCAGCCCTGGTCCGAGCCGCGGCAAGGCGGCGTCGATCGCATCACGCTGAGCTTCAGCGAGCCGATCGATCCTGCGACGCTCGATGCGTCGCGTGTATCGGTGCGAGGATTCACCGATGCGGGGAGCGAGGTCGTCGTGCCCGCGTCGTCGGTCGAGGTCGTCCTGAAGCTTGGCAATCAGTACGCGGATCTTCGTTTCGATCCGCCGCTGCCGGAGGGCGGTCGGTATTGCGTGACGCTCGACGGCGTGCGGGATGTCATCGGCAACGCGCTCGTCGCCTCGACCGCGCGGATCGAGTTCGCGACGGCGGTGGGGGATCTCACCGGCGACCTTCGGGTCGAGGCATCGGACATCGCCTCGATCCTCGGCCTCTATGGCGTCGAGCCGATCAATCCGGCGAATCCGATCCATGTGCGGGCCGACATCGTCCGTGACGGTGCGATCAACGCAGCCGATCTCGCCGAGGTCGTCGGCCGGTTCGGACTCGACCTGACCGACGCACGGAAGCCCTGTTCGGAGGAGAGCGAGGTGGTCATCGGCGGTCCGAGCGGCCCCGACACCGGTGCGGAGGCCGGGAACGCGGCCGACGGTGCGGTGGGCCTGGCGGGCGCCTCGCAGGGCGGTGCGGGCGATGGCAGGAGATCGGCCGCGGAGCGTTGGCGGCAGGGCCGCGGCGGTCGAGCCATGCACGACCGGGAGAGCGTGGTGTTCCTCGGTCGCGATGCGAGCGGGCATGACCAGGAAGCCCGGATCGTCGGCATCGAGCGGGACGATCTTCTCGCGCTGCGCACCGGTCCGACCGGCGATCAGGCGCTTCTGGTCGAGCGATCGCTCGCCTTCGGTGTGCCGATCGAGGCGATCCCCGCATCCCACGAGGCGAACGGCCTCGATGGTCGGTGGTACCTCGCCCATCTGCCCGAGCCCTATCGCAACGATGCTGCGCGGCGCACGATCGTCGACCTCCTCGCAATCGATGGCATCGAGGCGATGGCGGTCATCGAGCGCGAGCACGGTGCGCTCGACGGTCTTGCGCCGGCGATCGAGCTTCGGTGGCGACGGGCCGTTCCGGATCGATGGGTCGAAGAGGTCGTCGCGACGGAACTCGCGGCCGTGCCGTTCGGCGCTTCAATCACCTTCAACGGGCGCCGCCACACGACGCTCGCCCTTGACGGGGCGTTCGGGCCGGAGATCGTCGAGGCGATCCGTCGCTTCGCCGGTCGCCGCGAGTGCGAGCGCGTCGAGGCGGTGCTCGTTCCGTTGGTGCCGGCTGAGAGGCCTTCGCACGCCGGCGCCCCGTAGCTTCTGCTGCGGATACGCCTTCGGGCCAAGACCGGCGCATCTCCCAGGCTTACGCCTTCGACTTCTCGTGGCGGAGCTGGCCGCAGGCAGCGGCGATGTCGCGGCCGCGGCTGGAGCGGATGTGCGTGTTCGCGCCGCGATCGCGGAGGATCGCCTGGAACGCGAGGACATCCTCGGTCGCGGGGCGCGAGAAGGGCACGCCCTTCACTTCGTTGTAGCGAATGAGATTCACATTCGCCCGCAGCCGCTTGGCGAGCGCGGCGAGTTCCTTCGCGTGCTCCGGCCGGTCGTTGAAGCCGCCGAGAAGAATGTATTCAAGCGTGATCTCGCGACCGGTCTTCCGGAACCACTCGTCGCAGGCGTCGAGGAGTTCGACCACCGTCGAGTACTCCGCCCACGGGATGATCTTCCGACGCAACTCGTCGTTCGGGGCGTGCAGCGAGAGGGCGAGCGTCACCGGCAGCTCGAAGTCGCAGAGCTTGCGGATCGCGGCGGGAAGCCCCACGGTCGAGATCGTGATGCGCCGGGCGGAGATGCCGAGTCCCCACGGGGCGTTGATGATCCGGATCGCGTTCGTCACATTGGCGATGTTCGCCAGCGGCTCGCCCATGCCCATGAAGACGACATGCGAAATGCGGCCGGTTCCGTCCGGGCTGTCGCTCCGTTCGATCTGGCCGAGTCGCCAGACCTGTTCGACGATGCGGCCGGTCGTGAGGTTGCCGTCGAGGCCGCCGATGCCGCTTGCGCAGAACGCGCATCCGACCGGGCAGCCGATCTGACTCGAGACGCAGGCCGTGCGGCGCTCGGGGTTCGGGATCATCACGCACTCGGTCTGCCGCGAGGTCGGGATCGCCGAGGGTTCGGCCTCGCCAAGCAGGGGGAGCGCGAGGCTCTCCGATGCGCTCGCACGCTCGTCGGCCCGCGGCCAGCCGAGGAGGAGCTTTCGCGTTCCGTCGCTCGCGACCTGTTCGGTGATGACCACGCCCTGCTCGAAGTCGATGAGCGAGGCGAGGCGCTCGCGATTCAGCTTCGAGAGATTGGTCATCGCCTGCGGATCGGTCACGCCCTTCGCGTAGACCCAGTCGAGCACCTGCTTGCCGAGGAAACGCGGCAGCCCGTTCGCCTCGCAGAGCGCGGCGAAGGAGTCAGGCGTCAGGTCGAAGACGGAGGGAGTCGTCACGGTGCGGCTCAGCCCGTCGCGCCGACGGTGAGATCGACGACCTTCATCGGGATGTTGCGGCTGTGGAGCCATTCCTCGAAGTCGGCCCGCAGATCCATGCGAATGCGGCGGCCGGCCGGGTCGATGCCGCGACCGCGCATGAGTTCCTTGAGCGTGCCGGGGAGGCCGAACTCGACCTCTTCGCGGTAGACATCATGCTGCTCGACCTCGGCGCCGTACTGCTCGACGAGGTGGAGGACGAGATCCTTGACGAGATCCTCGGGGGCGCTCGCGCCGGCGGTGACGAGGACGCTCTGCACGCCGTCGAACCAGGTCGGGTCGAGTTCGCTTCGATCGTCGATGAGCCGGGCCTTCGTGCCGCGGTTCTCGGCGATCTCGGTGAGCCGCACCGAGTTCGAGGAGTTGCGGCTGCCGACCACGAGCACGAGGTCGACCTCCGGAGCGATCGCCCGCACCGCGGTCTGGCGATTCGTGGTCGCGTAACAGATGTCCTCGCTCGGCGGGTCCTTGATGAGCGGGAAGGCGACCTTGAGCGCGTCGATGATGCGCTTGGCGTCGTCGAGGGAGAGCGTCGTCTGGGTCAGGTAGGCGAGCTTGGCCGGATCGCGGACCACGAGACTCGGAATGTCCTCCGGGGACTGGACGACCTGAATGGCGTCCGGGGCCTCGCCGCGCGTGCCGACGACCTCCTGATGGTCCGCGTGGCCGACGAGGAAGATCTGATAGCCCTTGCGGGCATAGCGAATCGCCTCGGCGTGGACCTTCGTGACGAGCGGACAGGTCGCGTCGATCGCGGTCAGCCGCTTCGCCCGGGCCTGCTCGCGGATCGCCGGGCTCACGCCGTGGGCGGAGAAGACCACGATCGAGCCGTCGGGCACCTCGTCGACCGATTCGACGAAGCGGACGCCGCGGCGTCGGAAGCGTTCGACGACATGGCGGTTGTGCACGATCTCGTGGTAGACGCAGATCGTCTCGTCGGGACAGATGTCGAGGAGCTGGTCGACGACATCGATGGCCATGTAGACGCCGGCGCAGAAGCCGCGGGGGTTGGCGAGGATGAGCTTCATGCGGGGGATCGTGGGGGCGGCGAGACTGCCGCGGTCGGGGCGAGGTCGGGGCGGCGCGGACAAGCGGGGGCGACGGTGGGGCGAACGCGCCCGTCAGCCGACGATCCCGATGATAGTCGCACGCCGGGATGGTCGGATCGTTCGCCCGGACCGGGGCCTCCGGGTACGCTTTGCCGCCCTCCCTCGCGGATGCGATCGCTTCGCCGCGATCGTCGGCAGCGTCCGATCATCCGCGGCGGGAGCCCATGGCGCCGGCACCCCCTCGTTCCGACCCGACCGTCCCCGCTTGTCCCCCGCTCGGCCCGCCCAACGATGGCCCTTCAGAACGCGAGTTGCCCGATCGCCCATGTCCGGACCGCGCTGGACCGCTTCGGGCCGGACCGGTGTGAGCGGGTCTCCGAGGAGACCGCCCGCAGTTGGGCGAACGCGCTGGCGTGGGGGCACTACGAGAACTTCTCGGTGCTCTCGAGCCTCGTGCCGAAGGAGCTGCGCGGCGACTTCGGGGCCGTGTACGCCTTCTGTCGCTGGTCGGATGACCTTGGCGACGAGATCCCCGAGGCGATGGGCGGACGGGCCCGATCGCTCGAACTCCTCGCGTGGTGGCGCGGGGAACTGATGGCGGCTGTGGCGGGGGAGCCACGGCACCCGGTCATGGTCGCACTGGCTCCGACGATCGCTCGGCACCAGCTCCCGGTGGAGCTTTTCGATCGACTCATCCGAGCCTTCGAGCTGGACCAGACGAAGGACCGATACGCGACCTGGGCGGAGCTGCTCGCATACTGTCGCGACAGCGCCGATCCGGTCGGACGCCTCGTGCTGATGATGCTCGGCGAACCCCGCGAGGAGCGGATCTTCACGCTGAGCGATCGCATCTGCACGGCGCTCCAGCTCACCAACCACTGGCAGGACATCCGCCGCGATCTCGCCGAGCGCAACCGGCTCTATGTGCCGCGCGAGCTGATCGACGCCGCCCGCATCGAGGATTTCGATCGGCGGCTCGCCGAGACGATCCGGCTCGGCCACGGCTGCGACGCGACCTTCTTCGGGCAGGCGAACGCACTCGTCCGCACCCTCGTCGAGCGGACCTGGCCGCTCTTCGTCGAGGGCGAGCGGATCTTCGACATGCTCGCCCCGCGGTCACGGGCGCTCGTCTGGCTGCTCGCCGAGGGCGGGGCCCGCACGCTGCACCAGATCGAGCTCTGGAACTGCGAGACGGTGCTGCACCGGCCGACGCTCTCGAAGCCCGCGAAGCTCTGGATCGTGCTGCAGGCGTGGTGGATCGCCAAGCGGCAGTCGCGCATCGCGCCGCGGGCGCTTGCCGCCGCGGGAGGTGCGGCGTGAGCGACCGTCGTCTCGAGGAGGCGTTCGCGGCCTGCGAACGGGTGGTGCGCGAGCATGCCCGCAATTTTTATTATGGATTGCGCCTGACGCCGGAGCCGAAGCGATCGGCGATGTATGCGATCTACGCGTGGATGCGGGCCGCGGATGATCTCGCCGACGGAGAGGCGGGCGTCGTCGCGCCGAGTCCGGCGGAGCGCCGACGGCTTCTCGAGCGCTTTCGGGAGGAGACGGACCGCGCCCTCGCGGGTCAGGCCGCGGATGACAGGCCGATCTGGGTCGCGCTCGCGGCGATCGCCCCGCGCTACCGGCTCGTCGCCCGGGACTTTCACGACATGCTCGACGGCCAGCTCGCGGACATGGCCGATGGCCCCGACGGCGCGCAGTCGAGGCTCGCGTGTGCCCGCTGGGAAGACCTCCGGCTCAACTGCTATCGCGTCGCCAGCACCGTCGGGCTCGTCTGCATTCGCATCTGGGGCTACTCGGACGAGCGGGCGGTCGAACATGCGATCGATCGCGGCATCGCCTTCCAGCTCACCAACATCCTCCGCGACATCCGCGAGGATGCGGGACGGGGACGGGTCTACCTTCCGCAGACGGAGCTCGAGCGAGCGGGTCTCACCATCGAGTCGCTGCTCGCGTGGCGCGACGATGCCCGCTGCCGATCCTTCGTTGACGCCCAGATCGAGCGGGCGTTCCATCATTATCGCGTGAGCGAGCCGCTGGAGGGCATGGTGAGCCCGGAGTGCGAGCCGACGCTCTGGGCGCTCACGCGGATCTACCGTCGTCTTCTCGAGCGCATCGCTGCCGATCCGCGGGCGGCGCTGCTCGGGCCGCGGGTGCGCGTGCCGACCTGGGAGAAGCTCTGGATCGCCTTCCGGGCGAGGCGTCGGCCGCGACGCGCGCTGCCGATGCGGGCGGAGACGGTGTCGCCGTGATTCGACAGATCGTGGTCGTTGGCGGCGGCGTCGCGGGCATCGCCGCAGCGGTGCGTCTCGCAGAGGCCGGCGAGCGGGTGACGCTCGTCGAGACCCGCAAGCGTCTCGGCGGTCGGGCGACGAGTTTCAGCGATCCGCGCTCCGGCCGACTCCTCGACAACTGCCAGCATGTCGTGATGGGCTGCTGCACGAACATCCTCGACCTCTACCAGCGGCTCGGGGTCCTCGATCGGATCGAGTGGCATCCGAAGACCTACTGGGCGAATCCGCCCTTCGAGCCTGACGAGCTCGCTCCGAGCCGCCTGCCTGCGCCGGGACATTTCACCCTGGCGTTCCTCCGGATGCGGCTCCTCTCCTTCGCCGAGAAGCGGGCGATCGCCCGGGCGATGTGGGCCCTCATCCGCATGGGACTCGCCGGGCGCATCCGCTGGCGCGGGCGTCCCTTCGCGGAGTTTCTCGCGAGCGTCGGCCAGCCGCCGGCGGTCGTCGAGCGCTTCTGGGAGTCGATCGTCGTGAGCGCCTGCAATCTCCCGGTCGCCCGCTGCGACGCGTGGTACGCGATCAAGGTGTTCCAGGAGGGATTTCTCGGCAGCGGCTGGGCAGCGGCGATGGGACTCTCGACCGTACCGCTCGTCGATCTCTACGATCGCGCCGAGAGCATCCTTGCGGAGCGCGGCGGGCGCGTGGAGCTCGGAACGAGCGTCAAGGCGATCGCCTATGACGGATCGCGCGTGACGGGCGTCGTCACCGAGCACGGCTTCGAGTCGGCGGCCGCGGTCGTCAGCGCGGTGCCCGCGGATCGCCTCGCGAAGCTCTCCTCCGAGGCGCTGCGGCAGGCCGATCGGCGCGTGCGCGGTCTCGATGCGATCCGCCCGAGCCCGATTCTCGGCGTGCATCTCTTCTTCGACGCGCCGATCATGACCACGCCGCATCTGGTCCTGCCCGGTCGCGGCACGCAGTGGCTTTTCTCGAAGGGCGTGGAGTCCGTCGAGCGCGATGACGGTTCGGTCGCCGAGCTGCATCATGTGCACGCGGTGATCAGCGGCGCGGACGCATGGGTCGATCTGGACGAGGCCACGATCGTCGAGCGGGTGGTCGCGGACATCGCCTGGGCGCTTCCCGGGGCACGCGGCCTGCAGCCGGTCGAGGCCCGCGTCGTCCGCGAGAAGCGGGCGACCTTCGCGGTCGAGCCGGGGGTCGATGCCCATCGGGCGACGACGGTCGCGGACGCTCGCGGCGGCGTCGCGAATCTCTATCTCGCCGGCGACTGGACCGACAACGGCTGGCCCGCCACGATGGAAGGGGCGTGCCGCTCGGGGTACGCCGCGGCGTCGGCGATCACCGGCCGCGACTGTGTCGTCGAAGATCTGCCGATCGGCTTCATGGCCCGGGTGCTGGGGCTCCGATGAGCGCCGCGGAGGCTCGGGCGATTCTGGATCTCGCGCACGCCTGCGGCTTCGCCCTGGCGGCGATCACCGATGCCCGGGCCAGTGACCACGCCGATGCGATTCGGGCGTGGTTTCGGGCGGGCAAACATGGGTCGATGTCCTGGCTCGCCGATGAGGTCGAGGTCCGCATCGATCCGGCGAAGTTGCTGCCCGGCGCCCGGAGCGTCCTCTGCGTCGCCGATCGCTACGCGCGGCCGACGCGCGATCGGCGCGACGACACCGGAACGCCGCGCGGGCGCATCGCCCGGTACGCCCGCGGCGAGGACTACCACCACGCGATCCGCAAGCGGCTGCGGAAACTCGCCGCCCGGCTGCGGGAACGCTATCCAGAGGCGGAGTTTCGCATCGCCTGCGATCTTCTGCCGATTCTCGAGCGAGAGCTTGCCGCGCGGAGCGGGCTCGGCGCGATCGGCAAGCACACGCTTCTCATCCGGCCAGGCGAAGGCTCCTATCTCCTGCTCGGCGAGGTGGTCATGACGCTTGACCTGCACGCGGAGCGCTCGTCGCGCGTCGATCCCTGCGGAAGCTGCACGCGCTGCATCGACGCCTGTCCGACCCAAGCGATCGAGCCCTACGCCGTGGATGCGTCGCGTTGCCTGAGCTACACGACGATCGAGCATCGCGGTGCGGTGCCCGAGTCGTTCTGGGAGGCGACGGGCGACTGGCTCTTCGGCTGCGACATCTGCCAGGAGGTCTGTCCGCACAACGAGCCGACGAGGCGCAGGGCCCGTCTCGCGGTCGAGCCCATCTATGCGGAGCGGGTGAGCGGCTTCGACCTGCTCGCCGTGCTCGGATGGTCCGAGGAGGACCGGCTGCGGGCCTCGATGCGGAGCGCCTTACGCCGCGCGGAGCTTGGGATGCTCAAGCGAAACGCCCTCATCTGCCTCGGTAACGCACTGCGACAACCCCGCGCGGCGACCGACACGGCCCCGATTCTGGCCCGCATCGCCGAGGTCGCCGCCGACGCCCGCGAGCCCGAGCTCGTCCGCGACACGGCTCGGCGGGTGCTGCGCCGCATCGAAGACCGTCAGTTACCATAACCGTCTGCCGTCGTCACGCCCTTGCGCGGGCGCCGGGCTTTTCGCGAGTCACCCCGATGCAGCGCTTGCCCGCCGATCGTCAGGTCCAGTCGCGTCGCCGCGCCCACACGGCTACGACGCTCCTCATCGCAGCGCTACTCGTGTCGCCAGCGAGGGGACTTCCCCAAGCCGGCGAGCAGACGCGACCGAGTCAGTCTGGCACGGAGGCACGGTTCTCGGGGATCTCTGCCGCCGTGCGGCCGATTAGCGTGCGCGGGCCAGAAGGCCGTCTCTCGAGGGGCACCGGTTTCCGCGTCGCGGCCACCGACCTCATCGTCTCAAACTTCCATGTCATCGACGACGCAATCGCTGCGAGCCTGATCCTTGACGACGGAGACGAGATCCCCCTCGAGGCTCGAGCGGTCGCGCCGGGCTTCGATCTCGCGATACTTGCTCCGAAGTCTGATTCGCTCCCGCGATTCCGCGAGTCGGTCGGGTCCTTGGCTCTCGGCACGGTTCCAACCTCGCCCGGCCAGGAGGTCATCGCCGCGGGATTTCCAGCGTTCGGATTCACGCTCACGAAGGGAATCGTGACCGGCATTCGCAATCGTGAGGCGTTGGCGGCGGAGAGCGAGCGACTTGCGGAGCGGTGGGATCCAACGGTTCGCTTTCTCCAAACCGATGCGGCCATCAATCCGGGGAACTCCGGTGGCCCGCTCCTCAACGAGGCACTCGAGGTCATCGGTGTAAATACATGGAAGGTCGTCGCGAGTGGTGCGGCCGCTGTGCCGTCCATCGAGCAGGCGCACTTCGCCGTTTCGATTGACCATGTGCGGCCGCTTCTCGCGGATGCCGCGAAGTCCTCGGCGATCGCCTTCCCGAAAAAGGAGTCGGGCGTTGTGGGCGCTGGCGAGCCGAAGACGCCAGGTACGCGCGCCGGCGGTCCCGCTGCGGATGCCGCGGTCGAGCACCTGCTCGACCTGATTGCGCGGGAGGACGCTGCGTACGCGTCACGAAGCGACGAGTTGCTCGCGAGAGAGCAGGAGCTCGAGCGGCTGCTGCTCCTCCTTCCCGACGCGATGGTGAGCGCTGCCCGCCTCAAGAGTGGCGGCGACTTCGAGGTACAGCGGCTGCGGGACAAAGACCGACTGGTGATTCGCAGTTCCAAGCTCCGTTCGAGCTTGGCCGCCGATTGGCGTTCGGCATTGGTGATCTGTCGCGCCGAGATGGACGCCATGGGATCGGGAGCCGTGCCGCTGCCGTCGAAGCGTCTACACGAACTGAAGGTCGGAGACATCTGCCGGATCGACCCAACCGACGCCGGACAGCTCGTCGTTCTTCAGATCCTTTCGCCCCGATCGGCACTCGTTCGTTGTCGCCGGCCGCAGGCGGCGAGCCATGACGTCTTCGAGCTCACCGGGTACGACTTCTCCTCACTCACCGATCGCGCCGAAGTTCGCCTTGAAACGCCGATTCATGTCTACGGCACGTCGCGCTATCCGAGCGTCGACGGCGGATCGAACACCGTGTTTGCGATCCAGCCAGCGACGGACTTGCTTGATGACCTGCTTCGGGAGGCGGGGGCACTCACGCGCGCGGAACAGTTCCGGGCCAAGCGCGACAACCAAGCGGCAAGCCTGATTGCAGCTCGGCAGGCGATGGCGAACGCCCCTGCGCCCGAGGAGCCCCCGGGCATCGGTCGTGAGTACGCCCTAGGCCGGGCGTTCGTGAAGGTCATCGTCGTCGAGTGGCTCGCTGAGGTGCCATCGCGGCCCGCAAGCCTGCGCGTCGAGCTGGAGCTTGACAATCGGACGGTTGGAGAAATCAGGTTTCACGGATTCGATGTCGCCGGCCTTCATGCGACCACGACTGTCGAAGATGGGGTCAAGACGCTTGCGCGAAGAGCGTTCAGCCACGATCCTGCTCGGGCTGACCGAACCCCGGCGACGATTGCCCCCGGGCGAACCCTTCGCGTGAGCTTGCTCGTCGAAACTCCCTCGGCGGACGCGTCGCTGGTGGAAATGACCCTTCCTGGGAGTGCGGTCGGTGGAAGCGGTGACGCGCGCCTCCGGCTCGGCCCCGGGGCGTGGCGGGCTCGATAGTCTGGGAGCTGCGGCGGTGTCCGTTGCGACACCCGGGGGCCATGACCCCCCAGGAGGCGAGCATCGCGTGATCAAGTACCTCGGTTCCAAGCGCACGCTGCTGCCGCTCATCGTCGAGGTCATCCGACGGGCGTCGGAGCGGGGGCCTTGCGTCCGAACCGTGGTTGATCTCTTCTCGGGGACCGCCCGTGTCGGTCACGCCCTCAAGCGCGAGGGCTATCGCGTCCTCGCCAACGATCACAACGCGTATGCCGCGACGCTCGCCCGCTGCTATGTCGAGGCCGACCGCGAGGATCTCCTCGCCGACGCCGAAGGGCTGGTGCGGGCGTGGAACGCGATTCCCGCGACCGAGGTCGAGCCCGGCTACTTCACCGAGACCTACTGCACGCGCTCCCGATTCATCCATCCGCGCAACGGTGCCCGCATCGACACCATTCGCGAGCGCATCGAGCGGGCCGGCCTTTCCCCCGAGCTGAAGGCGGTCATGCTCGTCTCGCTCATGGAGGCGGCCGATCGGGTGGACTCAACGACGGGCGTGCAGATGGCCTACCTGAAGGAGTGGGCGCCGCGGTCCCGCCACGATCTCCTCCTGCGGGTTCCGGATCTCCTGCCGAGGGCCGCGAATGGGAAGGGGCAGGCGTTCGATCTCGATGCCCGTGAGGCGGCCCGCGAGCTCGCGGGCGATGTCGTCTACATCGATCCGCCCTACAACCAGCATTCCTACCTCGGCAACTATCACATGTGGGAGACGCTCGTGCGCTGGGATCGCCCGGAGGTCTTCGGCGTCGCGTGCAAGCGGGTGGATGTGCGCGAGCGACAGAGCGTCTTCAACTCGCGGCGACGCTGCGCGGCGGCGCTCGCCGAGGTCATCTCGGCCGCCCAGGCGCCGGTGCTCCTCGTCTCCTTCAACAACGAGGGATTCGTCGAGCGAGCCGCGCTCGAGTCGATGCTCGGCGCCCGCTGGGGCGGCGAGGCGAGCGTGACGACGATCGAGGTCGATTTCAAGCGCTATGTCGGCGCCCAGATCGGCATCCACAACCCGCGGGGCGAAAAGGTCGGGCGGATCAGCCATCTCCGCAATCGCGAATATCTCTTCGTCGCCTCGCGCGAGCCGCTGCCGTCGCTCTGCGCGCTGGCGTGCGCGGAGCGGTGACGCCCCTCGCTTTGCTCGACTCGACCGGGCTCCCCCTTGAACCTAGCCGCTCCCGACGGACGCGGGCGGGCGAACGGCGTCGGCCTCTTGCAAGCGGCGTGTCCCGCGAGGCGACAGAACCGGACACGGTGTGAACGGTCCCCGCAGCGTTGTCATGCTGTCGCGTCGGGACTCAGCCGTAGCGGCTGGAAGCGCCATTTTTTTACCTTGTCGCAGAGAATGATCTTGGACCTCGCGACGGTCGCTTGTATCTTCGTTAGGGGTCGCGGAGAAGGGGCTCGATCTGGCGCCACGCGGCGCCGCCCACGGCACTTCGCGGACTTGGGGTCGAAGCGTGAACACTCACTCACTCACTCACTCACTCACTCACTCACTCACTCACTCACATTCATCGCCTCGGTCGCGTTGATGGCGTGTAGCTCCGCTTCCGTGGCGCAGTCACTGCCTGATCCGACGACATTCCGGTACCGGGTCGTCTTCATTCCGCACTCAGCGGTCGACGGCTGCTCCGACCGTGCGGAGATGGTCGGGCTCGGGCTGAACGACTGTGCCGAGGTGACCGGATTCGTCGTGTTCGATCACACCTCGTGCGACGGACACCCTTTCTACTACAGCTACCTCGGCAACGCACACGGGATCCCCGCGCAGACAACCCGAGATCTCGCCGTTCTGGCTGGTCAACCCACCTGGTTTGGCAAGGCGCATGAGATCAACAACGCGGGCGATATCGTCGGTACGCTTGGGTCGAACCCGCTCGATCTCTCGACTGGATTCGCCACGAACCCAGCCTACTTCTGGCGCATGTCTTCCTACGCGGCCCCTCCCGTCGATGCACTTTCGACTCGCTTCGCACTCGGAACGCAACCGATCGGCGAGGCATTCGGCATCAACAACGACGCCGATCCGCTCATGGTCGGTTCGACCGACACGCCACCGAGCTCGAGCTATGCGGCATTTCGATCGCGTGTGAGCGCGAGCGGCGTGATCACGGCCCTTCCGCTTGCTCCCGGCGACAGCAAGAGCTTCGCGTTCGATGTGAGCACCCCCAACGCGGGGGCGCCCCTGGCGGCGGGAGGATCGATCGGCACCTCGCAGTTTCCCAATCCGCCGTGCGGCCAGCTTCATGTTGACGAAGCGATCACATGGACGATCGGGTCTACCACAACCGTGTCACCATTGGTCGAGGAGGTCGCGAACCCTTCCAACATGACCTACTGGCAGGCCGTGGCCAATGCAGTCAACGCGGATGGAGACACGGCCGGTTGGCGGAGGCAGAACTCGGAGTGTCGGCAACGAGCGCTGGTTTGGATTGGCGGGACGCCGATCGAACTCGGGTTCGTTCCCCCGATTCCTCTGAACTCGGACACCGAGGTTCGAGGAATGACAGCGGTCGATCCGGGCGGGGCAATCATGCTCGTAGGGAGCGATAACTTCAATGCCGAGGGGTACATCTGGTGGCGACCCTCTTCATCTGGTTCCTTTGCGGCGATTCCCGCGTCGGGACTCTGCCTGGCGCTGCCGCCAGGCTTTGCATTTCAGAACATATTTGAGCTCAACGATGTGAATCGTTGGGGCTGGATCGTGGGCTCGGCCCGCATGAACGCAGCGCCGTTCCGAGAAGCGATATTGCTGATCCCCGACCATTGCCCCACCGACTTGGACTGGAGCGGTCTGACCGACGCCACGGATCTCTCCATTCTTCTCGGAGCTTGGGGCGCTTGCCCGGGCACGACGAGCTGTGTTGCCGACCTCGATTGCAACAACATAGTCGGCCCGGCGGACTTGGCCATTCTCCTTGGAGCATGGAACACTGTTTGCACCTACTTCGAAGACTTGGATTGTCCGTCCGAGGTTCCAAGCCTGCGCGAGAGCTTCGCCGGCGAGGGCCAACAGTTGAGTGTCGTTGCCACTGCGTTCGGGTTCGGGACAGCCGAGGACTTCACGACCTGGATCGCCTCGCTCGACGAAGCAAAGGCCCTTGAAGTGGGCACAACCATCCAAGCCATTCTGTCCAGTGGAGGAGCGGACCAATGAGACTTCCCAATCTGATTGCGGCTGGCGTCATCGCAGGCGGTCTCGTGGGCAACGATGTTGGTGCCGCATACACCTGGTATCCGCAGGACTTTGCCGGATGGCAGCAAGCCGCTGGACCCTTCACAACAATCGGATTCAACGACCTCCCTTTCCTGACCGTCGTGACGGATCAGTACGCAGATCTCGGCGTGGTCGTCACGAGTCCGTTTCCGACATTGATCGATTACGCCCCAGGAGGCTTCGCCGAAGATGACTGGGGACTGAACCCGCAAGGAACGCTCGAGTTCACGTTCTCCACGCCGATGTACGCCGTCGGTGGGCATGTGCCCGGTGCGCCGGTCATGCAACTATTGATGGGGAACACGGTGGTAGGCCTCACTCCGCCCGCTTTGGGAAGCGGGCCCAAGTTCACGGGCCTGATCTCTGATGTTCCGTTCGACCGAGTTCGATTCATCCCACCCGGATTCGGTGGCAACGCCTTCCTCGACAACCTCTACTTCTCGACGGTGCCGGCGCCTGGTTGCGCCGGGGTCCTTCTGTTCGTCGCCGTGAAGCGGCGGCGCCGGAGGTAGCGCAGGGAAGCACTGAAGGCAACGCAGACGGCCGCGCCACGGAACGCGTGGCGCGGCCGTTGTGCGACTCTCACGATGTGAATCGTTGGGGCTGGATCGTGGGTACGGCCCGCATGAACGCAGCGCCGTTCGAAGAAGCGATCTTGCTGATCCCCGACCATTGCCCCACCGACTTGGACTGGAGCGGCCTGACCGACGCCACGGACTGTTCGATCGCCTCGCTCGACGAAGCAAAGGCCCTTGAAGTGGGCCAACCATCCAAGCTACGCTGTCCAGCGGAGGAGCGGGCCAATGAGACTTTCCACACTGATTGCGGCGGGCGTGGTCGCAGGCGGTCTTGTCGGTCCGGATCTCTGCGCCGCATACACCTGGTATCCGCAGGACTTTGCCGGATGGCAGCAAGCCGCGGGACCCTTCACAACAATCGGTTTCAACGATCTGCCCCACCTGACCGTTGTGACGGATCAGTACGCCGACCTCGGCGTGGTCGTCACGAGTGTGTTCCCGACATTGATCACATATGGACCGGGCGGCTTCGCCGAAGACGGCTGGGGACTGAACCCGCAAGGATCGCTGGAGTTCACATTCTCCACGCCGATGTACGCCGTCGGTGGGCATGTGCCTGGTGCGCCGGTCATGCAACTGCTGATGGGGAGCACGGTCGTAGGCCTCACTCCGCCCGCTTTGGGAAGCGGGCCGAAGTTCACGGGACTGGTCTCTGATGTTCCGTTCGATCGAGTTCGATTCATCCCACCCGGATCCGGGGGCAACGCCTTCCTCGACAACCTCTATTTCTCGACGGTGCCGGCACCTGGTTGCGCCGGGGTCCTTCTGTTCGTCGCGGTGAAGCGGCGGCGCCGGAGGTAGCGCGGGGAAGCACTGAACGCAACGCAGACGGCCGCGCCACGGAACGCGTGGCGCGGCCGTTGTGACTGTGGGGCGGACCCGCCGCGCTTCTCCGGCGGAACGGCGCGAGATGCCGGCTCCTACGCGCCGACCTGATACGCGGCGCTCAGGCCGGCGGTGAAGACGGCGAGGATGACGATGAGGATCGCGAGGAGGGTAAGCGCTCGACCTGATTCGCCGCCCCCGACGCTGGCCTTCACCGCTTCCCGC
>CAYNCG010000039.1:0-33596 GCA_964395845.1 uncultured Isosphaeraceae bacterium
AGCAACGCGAGGCGAAGCGCCTTGCCGCGGCGAGTGGGGTTGGTTGAGCGGACACCTTCCATCCAGAGGAGATCGCCGGTGACCGAGGGGTACATCGCGAGGTCGATCGAGCCCGTGTAGCCGCCGAGCTCGCCGGCGACCGTCAGGACCAGGATGGTGCCGTCGGGCGCGTTGACCGGATCGACGCCGAGCTGGCGGTAGGCCTTCACGACCTGGGTGCCTTCCCAGGCGATCTTGCGGCCGAACTCGGGCTGGCCGCTCGGGTACGCGAAGACCTCGAAGGCACCGAAGCCGTCGCTGCCGTTGTCGGGCGTCGCGGCAGGCAGCACGAGCGTGCGGGGCGCGTCGTTCGTCGGTGAAGCGATCGCAGCAGGCGTTCGGGCGAGCTGGCTCACCGCCAGCACCGAGGCGACGCCAGCGAGAGCGATGAACGCGAGGCGGGATGGGGTCATTCGCATGGTCCAACGCTTCAAGATATCTCGGGAGACCGCTACTCAGACGGGAACTGGACCGTCTCGGCCAATCATTTCGTCCTGCGAAAGTCGAACGGCTTCACCCTCGGAGAGAAAGATCAACCTCTTGATGGCCAGCCGGAATCGCGTAAGTGCCCACATCGCGATGGCCAAAGGAACGATGTAGACCAGCCAGCCGATGCAGTTCGCGAGGAAAGCTCGCTGGAGAATGCGCGCTAGCTCGGACTCGATCCGCTGAACGATTGGCGAGCCAGACTTGGCTAGGGTCGCCTCGCGATAGGTGATGCGCGCCCGTAGCTCGGCGTCTTCTCGACACGCGCGGCGGAAGTTCATGAGGACCGAAGGCCGAAGAGATGCCAATGACACCAGCGCGCCGTTGAGCGTGTCCTGCAAAATCTCGAACACTTCCGGAGAAAGCCCGTCCCGACCATCAGCAGAGGCCAGGCGAAGTTCGTCGCGCAGGGCAAACACGCGATAGCGAAGCCCCTGTCGCATGGTGGGACCGAGAATGTTCTCACAGACCAAGTGCCAAGCTGCGAGAAAAACAACGATGTTGATGAGGGTGCTCATGTCTTCTGCTGGCTGGACTTGATTCCGCTACCGAGAAGGCGGTTCTGCAGTTCAGACTTTTCCTTCCCCACGCGCTCCATCTCATTGGCGTGGCGCCTTCGAGTCAGCTTGGCGTGGACCATCCACCCAATCAGCAGCCCAGCCGCTACTAGCCAGCCGGAAAGGTAATGTCCCGTCCACGCGTCAATCAACTCCTTGGCTATCCGTTCGGCTGCTTCCGGCGAGAGCTTCACTGCGATCACGATCAACACGACCGACACAGCCAGCGCCACCAATTGACCTCTATCGGTGAGTCGGTGGAGCCAAATGAAGAAGAGCTGGCCAAGCGTGGGTGGAGGAGTCGGGGGGCGTCGGCTCATAATCGGACAGAAGGTTATCGACACGCAGCCGCGCTTTCCAGACGAGACGATAGTCGGCTCATGCGCCCATAGCAAATAGTGCGATCACGGGGGGCCAGCCCCGACCGTGGCTTGCCGTCCGGCGCCTATCGAGGATTAGAGTTGGTCGGCCGTCGATGCAGCAGTAGGCGGCGCCGTCCACCCCGTAGCACGGCCCAGTCGGCGTGGCGGCCGGGGCGGGCGTCAGGGCGAGGGCGGCGAGGAGGATTCCGATGGTCTTGGTGAGTCGCATTGCGCATTCCTGTTTGAACTTCTGATGAATTCGCATCCGGACGGTCCGAACGGCCGATCGTCGGTCTACTGTTCCGCCCGCGGAGCTACCGGGTAGCCGATCCCTGGGGCCCGCATCGATCGCCCGAGGTTTCGCCCTCGGGCGATTCTCTTGGCGGTGGTTGACGAGCCCGTACCTCAGCCTCGCGGATCGCGGCTGCCCAGACGAGCGAGCTGCGTTCCCAGCCGGTGAGGCGGTAACAGGCCCAGCGGTTCGCCTGGCGACCGCAGATGCGACATCGCGATCGCCGGCTTTCCGCCATGCGGGAAGTCGGCAAGGGCTCGGCTGACGAGCGCGGCGCGAACGACGGGCAGCGATCGCACGCCGCGGGCAGCTCGTGCGGCTCGCAGCGACGGAGGCCGCAGCGATGGCCATCGATCGTCCGCAGGTGCACGCAGGCACTCACGGCACCTCCGTGATGGCCCCGCCGCAGCTCGAGGAGTCGCAGATGGTGACATCGTGACTGCCCACGGCCATGCAGGTCTTGATCGCGGCGGGGTAGTCGGCGAAGAAGCAGGGGCCCGAGCAGGTCGTCTGAGGGCAGGGGCAATCGATCGCGAAGGGGTTCTCGCACGAAGTCATCGCGCCGAGGAGCTCGCCGGCGTTCGCGAAGGAGCGGCAGCCCGTGAGGATCAGCGCGCCGCCCGCGATCGGAAGACCGCTCGACTCGCTTCCGCTGTCGACGCCGGGCGCGTTGCATTCGCCGCACTCCCACTCGTAGGTGGTGCCGCTCTCGGCGCTGTGCTGCAGCGTGAAGCAGATCTCGCAGCCGCCAGGCGCCGCCCCGACCGTCACTGAGAACGCAAGGCAGCCTGGCTGGTTCGCGACGGCGTAGGTCCAGCTCTCGTTGTAGGTCTCGCCGTACCAAGTCACGCCGGCGATGGGATCGAAGCAGGCGAGGTAGTGCGTTTCGGACTTGTTCAAGGTCGCCGAGAAGATCCGTTCGGGATCATCGATCGGCGGGCACTCGTAGGTCCAGCAGCCCTCGACGAGCACCTTCTTGAGGCGCGTCTTCAGCGATCCGCTAAGGCTCTCCTCGAAGACGATGTCACCTTCGGTCCAGAAGGAGCCAATTTCGGGGTTGCAGATGCGGGCCGTCTTCGAGCTCGTGAAGGTCAGCTCGACATCGATGTAGTCGGGCGCGCCCGCGAGAACCGAGCAGCAGCCGCAGCAGCAGCTCGAGCCGATGACCGCTGCGACGCTCACGAGCCGCACTCCGGCTCGGTTGGGCATGCCGCGTCGAACTCGTAGACCTTCACGCCCTCGTCGAAGAGCCCGGTCCAGGTGGCGAGCACCGGTCCCTTTACCATCGAGGGGGTGAGGGTCGCGCCGTTCGCGAGGGTGAGCGGCTGGCCATGGGCGTAGTCAGTCGGGTCCTCCCAGAGGTTCCACGCCCGAACGATCGGCGCACCGACGATCGCCGCTCGTACGCCGGTCGCCGCGACGAGCGACGCGGGCTGCAGGCGGTAGTACCAGCGAGGTGGATCCGAGCCGGCGACGAGCCCCGTCGAAGCCTCGTCGACGACGAAGCGCTCCTGACCGCCCGTGCCCGATCCGCCGCCGAGAAGCACATAGGCGAGCTTGGTGCCGGTGCTGCCGGACTCCCGCCACAGGACTCGGACGGTTCCGCCCTGGCGAAGCTGCAGCCGGTTGGTCGCGCCGGAGATCTCGCCGGCAGAGAGCGACGACTCCTCGACGATCTCGACCTGCGTGGCGGCGATGCCCGCCACGACGCACCGACCGATCGCCCCACTCGGGATCGGCTGGATGCTGATGGCGATGCGCCCGGCGGTCGTGCCGGAGGGCGTCGTACCGAGGAGGGCCGGGCGCAGCTTGAAGCCAATCGGGGCGTCCGCAGGGGTGAAGAGCGGTGACTCGATCGCCAGCACTCCGCCAACATCGATCGCGGCGCCGCTGCCGTTCTTCACCATGACGATCTCGCGACTCTCGCGGAAGTCGATGGGGCTCCGGTCGCTCGGCGATCGCCGCCAGGTCTCGACCTGCGCGGTGGTGCTGGCGATCTGGTTGAACTCGCTCGCGGGGAGGTTGAGGATCGACTGCCCGGGCAGACGGCGACGGATCATCGTGGGCTCGCGTCAGGGTGAGAGCGTGGCGAAGTCGATGCGGCGGTAGACCCGCTCGACCTGCACCGAGATGGGGATGCGGACAATCTTCTTGTTGACGGTGTCCTCCCAGTCCTCGTAGCGGATCCAGAGGTAATCCCAGCCCTCCTTGGTGACGGTGCCGCTGATGCCCGGCACGACGATGTCGGTGAGGTTCGGGCTGACATCGAACTCCTTCGTGAGCTCGACATCGCCGTTCGCGCGGGTCTGCGTGCTGCCCACGAGGAACTTCACCTCGCCGGCAGCCCAGCCGCGGAAGGGGGCGTTGTTCACCGAGCCGCGGCTCTTCATGAGGTGATTCAGGAAGGTCTGCGTGGCCTGGGCGGCCGTGATGACCTTGCGCGAGCGCAGGCGAGCGCCGGGCATCTCGATGTCGACGCCCTCGATGTGGCCATCCTGCCCGACGCCGATCGCTCCCTTGAACGGGTTCGCCGACACGGGCTGCGAGCCGAGCTGGTTGTAGTAGCCGACGGTCTCGAGCGACTGCGTGATGCGCTGCGTCGAGCCTTCAGTGACGAACTCCCACTGTTCGGCGTCGTCGGGCGTGAGGGGCTTGTTCGACTGCCGCTCGCCGGCCGCGGAGTAGTTGGCGAAGCCATGCCAGACGCCGCCGCCGATCTCGGCGACATTGCCGCCCGCGAGGAACAGCCCGCCGTAGACGGGCGTCAGCGCTCCGTAGAGCGTCGTGATGGCTTCCTCTTCGTCGGCGGCCGCCCGGATGAGGAACTTGCGCCGAATTCCTGGCTGCTCGCCCTTCGACTTCTCGATCCCGCGAATCTCTTGAATGGTCGGCGGCATGGGTCAGCCCTCCCCGAGTCCGATGTCGAGGCCCTGCACGGCGCGGAGGATCTCGCTGAGGCGATCGGTGTTGGCGGCGGTGCGCTCGGCCGCCTTGCTCATCCGCTCGACGGAGCTCGGGGCGAGCCGACCTGCGGCCGCGCCCGCGAAGGTGCCAGCAGAGGACGCGCCGAGCGAATCACGAGCTGCGAGATCGCCGCCGCGGAGCGACTCGAGAATTGAGTCGAGGTCGAGGCCTGCCGCAGGATCCTGCGGCCCGGTGGGTGAGTCGCTCTTCTGGGCAGCTTGATCCTCGGCAGACTTGCGCAGGCCCTCAAGCGCCGCGACAGCCTTCGCGATCTCATCGTTCCGCGCGGCGTTGGCCGCCTCGGCGGCAGCGCGGTCGGGTGCCTTGAGGCGCTCGAACTCGGCGTTGAGAGCATCGAGGCGAGCGCGGGTCTCGGCCTCGATCTCGGCGACCGTGTTGGCCGAGGTGTCGTCGGCCGCCGCGAGGACATTGCGACGGTTGGCGGCTCGCTGCTCGGCGGTGAGGCCATTGGGATCCGGCTCGCTCAGCGCCGCGCGGATTCCGACCAGGGCGTTACCACCCGGGATCACGGTGGCGAGCGCCCCGAGCGGGTCTTCCGCGACCTCCGTGAAGTAGTTCGACAGGCCATTGATTGCCTTCTCGCGCAGTGAGAGAAGCTTTCCCTCGAGCACCGTCAGTGCACTGGCCATCTTGATGACCATCTGGTCCCAGCTCGTCGGGATCTCAGCCATGATGCCTTGCCACGCCGCGAGGATCGCCTGCTTGCCCTGCAGCGACGCGACCTCGATCGCCTTCCAGAAGATCTGCGCGGCGAGCGTGGCATCGCCCGCGCTCAGCGCCGCTCGAATGCCGGAGATCGCCGACCCGACCGTGTTGCGGAGGGCCCCAAAGCCCGCGACGGCACCCGCCGCGATCATGGAGAACATCCGGCTCCAGTCGACCGAGAACGCCGTCACGGCGACCGCGGCGGCACCAAGCACGCCCGTGAGCGACGCGATCGGGAGGCCGATGGTCCCGACGACGGCCGCAATGCCGCCCGCGATCGTCCCGAGGAGCGCGATCGCGGCACCGAGTCCACCAATCGCGCTGCCGACCGCGGTGACGATGGGGGCGAAGAGGAGCATCGCGGCTCCGCCTGCCGCGAGCGCGGAGCCGATCGCGATGACCGACAGCACGACATTGCCGTTGGCCTTGATCCACGGGATCACACCCTTCAGGGCGGTCGTGGCGAGTGTCACGACTTTCTGCGTCGTCGGGGCGATCGCCGCTCCGATCGCCGCGAAGGCTCGCTTCGCCACGGACCCGAGCGCTTCGAAGGTGTCGCCGAGCTCGGCGCCGGCCTTCGCCTCGCTTCCCGAGATCGACACGCCGAGGTCACGCGCGGCGTCTCGGGCGTCGCGGATCCCGGCAGCCCCGAGCGTCAGGAGGGGAAGCATCTTGCCGACCGACCGACCGAAGATGTCGAGGGCAAGCGAAGTCCGTGCGGCCGGATCGCTTACCGCTGCGAGCCGGTCAGAGATCAGCTCGAGCTGCTGCTCTGGCCGAAGCTTGAGGAGATCGGAGGCGCTGAGTCCGAGGCCCGCGAGCGCTCGCGTGGCCTCATCGGAACCGGCGGCCGCCGAGAACAGCGTGTCCTGCATCTTGCGGAGGATCTGCTCGAGGGCCGTTGTGGTTCCGCCCGCCTTCTGGGCAACGAAGGCCAGTTCGGTCCACGCGTCGGTGCTGATGCCAAGTCGCTGGCTCACATCGTCGGCGTCCGCTCCGGCCTTCACGAAGGCTCGCAGTCCGCCCGCGACCATCCCGAGCAGGGCGATGCCGGTGAGCTTCGCGCTGATCCCGAGGCCCCGCATCTGGGCGCTCGTCGAGCGGGCAATCAGTCCGGTCCGCTGCAGTCCGGATCCGACGCCGCCCAGGACGGAGCCGAAGCCGCGGAACGCCGAGGTGGCGTCGCGCGTCGATCGAGCTGCCGCGGCCATCTGCCGGGCGGTGTCGTCGGGTTCGACTGTCCGTCGATTCGCGGTCGCTGCGCCTGCCAGCGCAGGCGTCGGCACGGGTGGCGGAGGCGGCGGTTTCGGTGGCGCGTTGAGCGCGTAGGCGAGCGCACCGCCGACGCGGTTCGTCAGCACACCGAGCTTGCGGACCTCGGTCGCGAGGGCCCGCATCGGTGCCACGACCCCTTCGAAGGCCTTCTGGAAGGCCGTTGCCGCCGTCGAGGTGCGTGAGGCCGCGTCGGCCATGCCGCGCATCGAGCCCGCCGTGATCACGCCAGCCTTACCGAGCGCCGTGATGGAGCCGGCCAGCTCGGCGAGCCTCGTGCGTTCGTCGCTTCCCGGAGCCAGGGCGGCTTCAGCAGCGGGCTTTCGACGGCGAACTGGTCGGCGCTCCGCTTCTGCGAGCGCCTTCGACGCGAGGCCAGGCACGATGGAGCCGATCGCGCCGACCGCCGTCGCGCCGATCGCCTTCATGCGGGCCGCGAACGCCCCGACCAGGGCGCGGACACGATTGAGCGCCGGGCCGACATTCTCGCGCCCCACGATCTCCAGGTAGGCCTTGCTCGCGCGAACGGTTGATGCGGCCATCAGTCAGACTCCAAGGATTGCGTCGCCGAGGACATCGTTGAACTTGCCGGTGGACCGAACCCGCTCGAGGGCGGGTGCGATGTAGGGGCGAGCCGGATAGGTCGTTTCCTTCTCGGTCCAGTCGCCGTAGAGAAGGGCGTTGAATTCGTTGGCGCGGCGTACCTGCGCCGAGGTGCGGAGCTTCGCGTAGATCACCCGGCGGTCGCGCTCGTCTTCGTTGACCCACTTCGCAGTCTTGCGGCGGGCCTTTCGGCGTCGCCCGCGGCTGTCGTAGTAGGTCGTCTCGGTCGCGCCCGGGCTGAGCACCTCGATCTCGCCGCCGTCACCGAGCTTGCGTTCGCGTCGACGCGGATTGCCGATGGTGATCGAGCCGCCGAACTCGTGCAGCGCTGGGATCTCCGGAGAGCTTGAGAACGCGAGGGCACCGACCACGACCGACTTCGTCGACGGATCGGCGATGTGCCGCATCTCGGTCTTGAGGTTTTTCGACTGCGTCTTGCCGCGCGAGTTCACCTCGTGAGCGAAGGGCGGCGATCCCGACGGTGCGTCGAACCGTCGCGCCCGTGAGCGCATCGAGTTCTGCACGACCTTTCGCGCGTAGGCGCCGGCGTCCAACTGACGCTTGGCCAGTTGGACGCCGACCGCCTTCTGCAGCTCGCGGCCGAGCCGCTTGAGGTCATCGTTCGTGACTTCGACCGAAAGCGTGATCACGCCGCGTCCCTCCTCCGTGCCTCGAACGCTCCTGACTCAGCCAGGAATCGCCGCGGCGAGCGCTCGCGAGCCGACGATCAGCGTGCCCTCGACGATGCCGGCGAGCCGCGCATCGAAGGCGTCGGCCCGGTCGATCGCTCGACCGGCGGCCTTCATCGCGATGCTGTCGCGCTCGGCGAGCAGCGCCGAGCGGAAGCCCGGCTCCGTGACGGCCTTGGACAGGTGCTGCATGCGTGCCGCGACATAGTCGCGCACATCGGCGAGGTCGCCCGCCAGCTCCTGGCCGGCGTCGATCGCGTGCTCACGGAGGCTCGCGACGAAGTCCTCGGTGATTTCCTTCAGGGTCTCGTTCTTCATGGTTCCCTCGCGTTTCGTTCGTTCCGGTCGTTCAGTCCCAATCGCTCATCACGCCACGGCCATCGCCAGGCTCACGGAGCCGGTCCGCTCACCTTCGCGATGAGCTCGTCGAATCGGGCGGCCCGCTCGAGGAGGCTGCCCGCGCCCGTCGGGCCGATCGAACCGGCCTCGAGCCGAGCGGCCACGCCGGCCTCGATCGCCGACCGCACGACCGGCCAACGCGGGTACGCCTCCGCGGCGATCACGGGGCGTTCCTTCGTGGCGATCGCGGCCTCGAACGCCGTGATGGCGTCGTGGGCCTCGGTGCGGTTCGGCTCCTCGTAGGTGTCCGCGCCGATGCGGGCATCCTCGACGAGACCCTCGCGGGCAAGGTCGAGCGTCGCGACGCCGACGGTGGCGCGGGTCTGCTGGCCGAGGCATCCCGCGATGCCGCTCGGCACGGCAAACGCGAGGAACGCTGCGAGCAGATAGATGGCGGTCATTCGAATCCGTTCCAGTCTCATGGGAAGAGCCCTCCTTTGGCTCGGGTGATCGTCACTGGCCGCGCGGGCGAAGGCGGTCGATCTCCCGCTCGTTCGCCCGCGTGCGCTGCTCGAGGTCGACGAGCTTCAGGGCGAAGCCCTGGATCGCCTCCTTCAACAGTTGGTTTGACTGCTTCAGGTCGTGGAGGTCCTCGCTCACCTCCCTGAAGTTGCCGCCCATTGCCTGCACCGACGCGGTGAGCTGGTTCAGCTCGCTCGCGACCGCGACCGACGCGGCTCGATCCTGCACGGGATCGGGCTGCTTCGGCACCTCCATCCGGAAGATGAGGTAGCTCGCGAAGATCGTCGCGAGCGTCCCCACGATGCCTTCCTTCGGCGATGGGAGCTGGCTCCGCAGCGAGCGCGCGAACTCCGCCCGCGCGGCCTGCTGGTGGGCGAGCTGGCCATGGAGATGGCCGTTCGCGGCAGTCGATTCGGTGGAGATCGTCGGGGGCGGCGTCATGCGGAGTCCTCGTTGTCGGGTGCGGGTTCCCCTTGCTCGCTGACGGGTGCGGGCTGCTCGAGCGGCTTGATCGCGGCGAGGAGCGCGGCGAGATCCTCGGCGCTCACGATGCCGTCGCGGTTGATGTCCGCGGCGAGCGAGGTCGCCCCCCACGCGCCGAGCAGCTGGGCGATGTCCGTTTGGCCGACCGACCCGTCGCCGTCGATGTCGGCGGGCTCGCAGGGCTCGACGCGGCCCGTGAGCACGACCGTCGTGCCTGGCTGCAGGCCGAGCACGAAGCGATCGCGGATGAAGCCGTCGGGCCCGGTCGGATCGATGCGTTGACCCGTCACGATGCCGCCGTCGCGCGTGATGACGCGACCGGCGATCGCTTCCTCGCCGTGGTGGGCGATGCGGATCGGGCCGCGCAGCGCTTCGCCAGGCAGCCACGCCGCGTCCACCTTCAGCTCGTGATAGGTGCCGCTCAGGCTCGTCACGGCGATCGACCAGTCGCCGAGCGCGCGATCCGCGAGGAACTCGACGCGAGCGAGCGTCGGGTTGCTGATGGTGATGCCGGTGCCCTCGTGGCCGAACTGAGTCGTGGCCCATGGGCCGAACTGCGTCTGGACCGCGACGGAGAGGATGAGTTCGATCGGGCTGGTCGGGGTGAGCGTGAGGGCTGGCTGGTTCATGGCGTGGATCTCGGGGGCTGCTGAAGAGGTGGTGACGGATGACGCGCGGTCATGCGATCGCCGAGAGGACAGGGCCGCGCCCGCCGCCGCGCGATCGCTTGCGGACGCTTCCGTCCGGGTTGAAGCCCGGCGCGCCCTTCTGGGCCTTCAGCGCCGCGTGGATCTCGTAGGCGATGAGGCGATCGCCCGGAGCGTCGACATGGATGGCGTCGGTGAGGGCGAGGCTGTTGCGATCGAGCCGACGCACGCATCGCGCGAAGAACATCGATCCGGGCCGCGTCTGCACCTCGGCGAGCTGGCTCTCGACGATCGGCCCGACCTGCTCGGGCGTGCGGCGACGGAAGCGGTTCGCGACGCCGTTCACCACGATGCCCGCGTCGACAAGGTTGGGTGCGTCGCTCAGGACGATCTTCCCGCCGCGGGCCTCGACCCACTGGGCGATCGAGGTGTGCGTCTGGGCGATCGACCGAGCCTGCGTCTCCATCGCGGCTTCGGTCGTGGTGGCGTTGGTGTCATTCACCACGAAGCAGGGCATGACGACCCACGGCGCGACGACATCGCTGCACTGCGGCAAGACGGTCGAGAGGAGGTCCGTCGCTCGGTTGCCCGATCGCGCGAGGAACACGCAGCACGCGAACCCGCGGAGCGCGTCCATGCCGAACGGGCAGGGGTCGTAGCCGCCCGGGATCGACTCGCAGTCGGCGCCGCTCGGGAAGAACTGGCCGATTCGGTTGATCGAGTGGAGCCGCGGGTAGACCAGGTTGACGACGCCCGTCGCGGTCGATGACGGCAGCGGCTCGACGGTCGTGATGGTCGTGGCGGTAGCGCTCGCGACGGTATAGGTGCCGTCGTTCGCCTGGCCGTTCGAACCCTCGAGGTAGAAGCGATCGCCGGCCTGCGGGACGCGAGCGCCCATGTTGGCGACGGTCAGGGTCCTGGTGCCCTGGTTCAGCGCCGAGATCGCGTAGTTCTCGGAGGCGTTCGCGCCGTTGTAGCTGTCGCCGAACACCATGCAGAGGTGACGCCAGACCCCGAAGGCGCCGTGGGCCATCGGCCGCGCGCCGACGCCGCTCGTCTTGGTGAGCTGCATCGGGCCGAGGCCCTGACCGGTGGCGTAGCTGCACGCGACGGCGCGCGTGCGGAAGCTCGTCGCTTCGAAGTTCAGCCCGGAGAGGTTGACCAGTCCGACGACTGCCTGACCCGCCGAGACCTGCATGATGACGCCCCAGCGGCCGTCCTCGGGCACCTGCACCCGACCGGCGAGCCACGGCTGGCCGTTCACCGTAACGCTTCCCGTTCCGGTGTCGTCGATCACGACCGTGCAGAGCGAGGCGCTGTCGGCTGCGTTCCGCAGCTCGAAGGTCGACACGCCGGCGTTCGGCGTGTCCATCGTGAACGAGATCGTCACCCAGCCGTTCGCGTTGAACGGGTTCTGTGCGGGCTTCGAGGCGTCCCAAACGGGACGCGATCGCGTCACCCAGGTCGTACCGGCGGAGCCGCGGAAGACCGCTTCGCTCCGGGCCGGGTAGACCCCACCGACATTGACGAGGCGGCCCGAGGTCGGGATCGCCCCGCCGTTCGGCGAGGTGATCGTGAGCTCGTTCCCGACATTCGGGAACATGCATGGCCAGAGCCGCTGGATCGCGAGATCCCGCGTGGCGTTCTGCTCCCAGCGCTCCGGCAGGGCCTCGCTTATGTCAGCGTCGGGCACCGCACGCACCTGATGGGGCGCGCAGAAGCAGGGCGTGATGCCGACGATCGGCGTCCACCCGTAGAGCCCCGACATGAAGTGCTCGATTAGGCTCGGCGCCGCGACCGAGCCCGCTGCGTTGGTGCCGGGCCAGATGAGCGCGCCGGTCTGTCGGGCGACCAGTCGGCCGTTCAGGAACAGACGGCCCTCGCCGTTCGCGAGGTTGTAGGCGGTCGAGCGGCGGCACCAAGTGCCGATCTCGTACCACTCGTTCACCGCGATGTGCGCGGCGATCGACGCGAAGGTCGTCGGGAGGATCTGCTCGACGCCGTCGTAGTCGCCCTGCGTGAGGACGAGTCCCGGACGGAACCCGCCCGAGTTCACCGACTGCACGCGGTACTCGTTCTTGGTCGTGCCGTTTGCGTAGCTCGTGTAGCGGCTGATCGATCGCGTCGTCGAGTTCTCGGGGGTAACGGTCGGGTTGGCGACAGGCGAGAATGCCGCCTCGTCGGTGTAGAACATCAGCCCGTAGCTGTCGAGGAGTCCCGCCTCGTACTCGAGCTCCGCCGCCGATGCGCCGTCCGTCGCGACCGTCGTGATGGCTGCCCGCTCGGCCGTGCCGAGATGGCCGAAGAAGGGCCCGTTCTGGCCGGCCGCGCTCGCCAGGAACACATTCGCAGTCGCGAAGCCGGGCTTCGTGTAGGCGGCGATCCCGCCGAGCCCCCACGGCAGCATCGTGCCGGCGTTCGCTCCGGTCTTGCTGAACCACGCGGTGCCCTGGCTCGCGCCGTTGTCGTTGTAGTCGAACCAGAGCCCGCTGTTCGCGAAGGTCGGGTTGCCGGCGACATGCTCCCTGTCGGCTCCGACGCCGATGTTGGCAAGGCCCGGCACGCCGCCGAGCACTCCGGTGACCGCTCGCTTGATGCTGATCGCCATGGCTCAGTGCTCCCCTCGTTCAGAAGTCGATCTGTGCGAAGTCGATGGTCCACGCGTCGGCCGCGCCATCGCCGACGAGCCGCATCCGCAGACGCTGTCCGGGCTTCACGCGGATGTCGAAGCTGCGTCGGGTGCTCGACCCGCTCTGGCCCGCGAGGAAGTTCACCGGCGCGGAGTCGGTCGAGTCGCTGTAGAGATCCGCCCAGTTCGTGCCGTCCGAGGAGCGCTCGATGGTGAGCTTCTCGACGGCCGGGTCGATGTTGCCGCCGCCCGTCTTCGTGACGCCGAACGAGAACGACGCGATGCCCTCACCGCGCGGACCGGTGCCGATGTCGATCGCGGGCACCTCGACGACATTCGCGCCGGCGCCGAGGTAGCCGCCGACGCCGACCGCGAGCGAGTTCTGTGCGAGGAGTGCAGTGTTTCGTGCCATGGCTTCTCCGCGTTGCCGGTTCGATCCGGTCGTGTCAGGAAGGAGGGTCAGGTAGGGGGGATCAGTTGCTTGAGCACCGCGATGTCGCCGGGGATCGCCGTCTCGTCGTCCGTTCGCCGCTCGCCGAAGGGCGTGAAGTCGTCCACCGATCCGACATCGCCCCCGACGAGGAGCGCCCGCAGGTCGCGGCGAATGTGGGCGAGCGGCTCCCAGTACTGGCGTGCCGCCGCACGTTCCATCAGGAGGAGTTCGCCGAAGGTGAATCCCCAAGGCTCGACCCCGACGACGCCTGCGCATCGGAGGCAGGCGAGCCAGTAGTCGCGGCCGGAGTGAGGAGTCCGCGGTACGCCTCCTCGATCGAGCTCGTCAGCGTCGTCGGGTCGATCGACTCCGCAATCGTCCGGTGGACCTTCTCCGTCGCTTCGAAGAGGGCGCTGATCTCCTTGCCCAGCGCCGCCCGAATCGCAGGGCTCGGGGAGAAATCCGCGATGGCCTCGAGGAGCGCCCGCGTCGCGTCGCCGAGCACATCGCCGCTGAGAAGCTCGCCGAACTGCTCGGCGTCCACGCCGCGCTCCTTCGCCTGCGGAAGGCAGACCGCGTAGAGCACATCGCAGAGTTCGACCGGGTCCGTCATGACCCGCTCGAAGACCGGCGAGCCGACGCTCGCGAGATCCATGAGTTCGAAGCGGGCGTTGCCCTCGGTTCGCAGCTCGTTCCGCACGCGTCGAAGCGTCGCCACGGTGACCGTGATCTCCCAGCACCGATCCTGTTCGTCCTTGAACTGCCGCATCGTGTCGTCTCGTGAGGGGCGAGCATGCGGGGTCGGCCGCCGCGATCGGGCGGCCGACCCCACGAGAAAGGGGGCCTACCGCGATCAGGGCGTCGGGACCGTGTACCAGGTCGGTGCGCGGGTCGACGGAGTCGGCTTCACCGAGACATCGACCGTGACGATGCCGCGGAGCTCTTCCTTGCGGGAGAACTTCAGCACGGTGAAGTCCGCGTCGAGGCCCTCGGCACCGACGACCGTCTTGAGATCGTCGAGGAAGAGCAGGGCGATCGCGGTGCCGTTCAGCCATGCGTCGCGCAGCGCGATGAACGCCGCATCGGACTTCTTCCATCGCATCGTGAAGTTGATCGCGCCCTTCTTCATCGACGACACGACCTCCTCCCAGTCGCCGCTGTCGCGGGCAGAGGCGTCGATCTCGTCACGTTCGAGCTCGAGCGTCGCGTCGACGATGTTCCCGATCAGGGTGTTGGCCTGGGTTCCGGCGGTGCCGAAGTAGGCCTTGCAGTTCTTCCCGAGTGTCACGACTGGCATCTGGCTTCACGGCGCTACGCGCCGCCCTCCTTGGCGATTGGCGGATAGGACAGTTGGATGAGCTGCCGGGCGATCGACAGGCCGTCCTGGGTGGCCTTCTCGTCCCACAGCTTGGTGACGGCCTCGTCGGGCGGAGCCCCGACGCTTGCCGGTGCGAACCCGTAGAGGAGATCCTCGATCTGGTCGCGGAGGACGCCGAGCTGGTCGGCCTCCGCCTCTGCGGCCGCGGGCGTCGCGGAGAGCTTCCGCTCGACCATCACGACGAAGGTCAGTCGAACGAGCACCGAGCCGCGGTCGGCCGCTTCCATCTGGCCGCGTGCCGGCACGACGATCGTCCGCACGCCCGTGAAGGCCTCGAGGTCGATCGAGGATCGCGACGAGCGCTTCGCGTTCGCCGGAAGGACGAGCGTCGACCCGTTGATGTGGGCGACGATCTCGTCCGCGATGGTCTGTTCGATGGATGGCATCAGGTGACCGTGGCCGATTCCCGAACGAGCTTGGTGTGGATCCGCAGGAGCTCGCCCTGCGCCTCCTCGCGCCAGACCTCGTCGCCGAGCGCCAGCACGCGGTACTGCCTCAGGACGCCGTCGACCGTCTCGCGGAACTCGTCGCCGATCGCCGGTCGGACCGGCTGGCCCGCGACGACGAGCGCGTTCTTCGCGACGATCCAGTCGACGCCGCGCGAGCGGACGAGCGACTCCCCCTCGATCACCTCGAACTCGGATCGCCCGCGAACGGCGCTGATCTCGAGCGAGGTCGCTCCCCGCACGAAGGTGACCGTCTGCGACGCGTGCTCGAGCATGCGCGACCGCAGCCAGGCCGACCCTCGTGCGAGGAGATTGGCCATCGTCAGACGACCGTTCCGTCGAGGCGGACGAGGACGCGGGTGATGCCGTTGCCGGCAGCAGCCACGCAGACGCCGGCGAGCGTGTTCGCGCCCGCGGTGAGCGTCATTCGGCTGTTCCCCGCGTCCCAGTAGACCTTGTCGCCGACCGTCATGACATCGGTCGTGAGCTTGTCGAACTCCCAGACGCCGGAGACCTGCACCGATCCCTTCTCGTTGGCGACGAGATCAGTCGGTGCGACCGTGACCATCTTTCCGGCGGTGCCGCCGCTGAGCAGCACCACCGTGCCCTGCGGAACGGCCGCGCCGGGCGTGTAGTCGATGAACTTGCCTTCGTGCTTGAACTTGGCGACGGGCATGTCGATTCCCTTCGTGATGACGCCGGCGATCGCCGGCGAGGTGTGCGGATGGCGTCGCGTTCCCCTCGGATCCCGTCCCTCCACGGGATCCGAGGGGAAGCGCTGACAGTGCGGTGATTACGCGCCGGCCGACTTGGCCGAGCCCTTCGGGTCCTCGAGCTCGACGCCCCAGTCGAAGTAGCCGCGGAACTGGACCCCGAGGATGTTGAAGTCAGCCTCGGCGCTCTCGATGAGCGGGGTCTGCTGACCGTCGAGGAAGACGACGCGCACGCTCGGGATGTTGCGCGGGTCGCCGACGAGCCACCAAGGAGTGGCGCCGCCGCCCGGGACCAGCGGGTTGTTGAGGTACGCGCTGCAGACCGGCTTGCACTTTCCGGCGTGCGGGTTCTTCGTGAGGGTCTTCGCGTTCGCGGTGTTGTCGCGGAGCTCGATCGACGACATGAGCGTCTCGGCGGTGACCTTCAGGGCCGTCGGGACGAGCAGGATCGCCGGAGCGTTTCCGACCGGGTGACCGGAGGCATCCTTCTGGTCGAGGAAGACACGCTCGAGCGTGCTGAACGAGTCGACCCCGAGGGCGCTCGTGCCGCCGCTGATGAGGTTCCCGTTGCCGACCGACCAGAAGGTGCCGCCCTTGCCCGCGACCCACATGGTCCAGAACGAGCGGTTGAGGGCGAGCGCGCCGCCGCGGCCGAGCCGTGCGGGCATCTGCTGGAGCTGGCTGAGGTCGTCGTTCCGCAGCATCTCGCGGGTGAGCGCGAACATCTTTCCTGCGGTGCGGGCGCGGTTCGTGTAGGTCTCTTCGCCGACTTCGGCGTGCTTCAGTTCGCCGCTCGGTCCGACCTGTTCGAACTCCATGTTGTCGGTCATGCGGTAGCGCGTGATCGTCTTGAAGTCGCTGACCTGATCGATCGCGGCGATCTCGCGCCATGCTGACTCGACGAAGTTGAAGGCGTCGAGGGCGAACTTGTTCGCGATGTTCGAGAGGATTCCGCCGATCGCTGCCGACGAGAACGCCGCCTGGAGGACCTCGCGCTCCGAGCCGCGGAAGCGACGGCCGGTGAAGCCGTTCGCGTAGGCGGCCTCGAGGAGCATCTCCTGCAGGCCGATGCCGCGGCGGAAGCGCTTCTCGGCGGCCTCGAGCACCGGAGCGGCGAACTCACGCTCCAGGCTCGGCAAGCGAAGCTGTCGGCACGCGGCTGCTTCGATGGCCTGCGGGTTGAAGTCGTTCGCGCCGCCATAGACGATCACCGCGGGAGCGCCGGGCGAGGGGCGACCAGCCCGAATCGACGCGAGCTGCGCGTTCGCGACCTCGAGGCGAGCCTTGTCTGGCGTCCAGCCTTCCGCGAAGGCCTTCGCGCGGAGCTCGGGGAAGCCGTCGGTCGCGGCGGTGATCTCGTTCACGCGGGCGATCGAAGCCTGCACGGCCGCGGACGCCGCAGCGCTCGACGCGTTCACGATCTCGCGGCGGAAGGCCTCGAGGTCGAAGGGGCCCGGCGCGGGCGCGGCCGGTGCTTGCGGGGCGGCTCCGGCGTTGACTTCGGTGCCGGGTGCGGCGTTGCTCGGGAGCGCGGCCGCGGCGGCCGCTCCGGCGGCGAGGACATTCGCGATGTTGCTGTTGACCTGTGACATGAATCCCTCCTGCGCGGCCTCGGCCGCGGCGTTGATCTGAGTGCTGGTCTTCGGGTCCGCGCCCATCACCACGAGGGAGATCTCGCGGAGACCGGTCTCGCGGGCGACATAGAGCGGCCCCTTGAAGCTGCGGCCGTTGACCTTGACGGTCGCGCCCTCATCGATCGATTCCCAGCGCCGCACGCGGGCGCCGATCGATGCCTGGAACGGGAAGCCGTTCGCTGCGAGCGTCACGACCCGATCGACGATCGGACCCGAGCCCGAGATGAGCCCGGTCGCCCGAACCTTCGATTCAATCTTCAGCTCGCTCGAGTGACCGAGGACCGCGTCGAGGATCGTGTAGCTGGAGCCGAGGTACCCGTGCTGCACGAGGATCGGCAGCGGGTCGCTCTCAGGCGAGGTGGCCGCGAGGTCGACCACGACCGGTCGGCCGAAGCCGAGGTCCATGAGGCCGCCGGAATAGCCGAGCATGCGGAATCCGGGACGCTTGCCGCCCTCTGCCGCCTTGATGTCGAAGCCGGCGAAGTCGAACTCCTCCGCGGCCAGACGGATGATCTGGTTCGGAACCGGTTCAGGCGGCACGGCGTCGCTCCCTTCGATTCGAGCTCGACTCGGACTGTTCTTCCTGCTCGCTCTCGTCCTCGTTGTCGCCCTTCTGGCCTGACGACGCGTCGGCCGGCTTCATGCCGAGCCGGAGCAGCAGGGCCACATCGCGGGCCTTCCGCTTGATGACCTTGCGGAAGTCCTTCCCTTCGCGGCCGCACTCCTCGGTCCACGAGGTCGTGTGGTTCGCGAGTCGCTTCTCCTGCGCGGTGACTTCCTTCACCGGATCGACATGGCCGCGGCTGCTCCAGATCCAGGTTGCGCGCGGCATGACCGCCCCGACCATGCGGAGCGGCTGCGGCAGCAAGCCTTCGATGAGCGTCGCCTCCTCGAGCCACGCGCGGAACACGCGGCGGAGGACCTTCGTCACGATGATCTTCCGCCAGACATCGATCGACTTGTCGTACGCCTGGAACTCGAGCCGGCCGCTCGCATAGTTGAGTCCCGACGAGTCGCCAGCCGCGATCGAGAAGGGCATCTTGATCGCCCGGGCCATGTTGCGGATGAGCGTCCGGACGAAGTCGGGGAAGGTCGTCGTGGGGTGCTCGGCCTTCATCTGGGTGATGCCGTAGCCCTTCGGGGCGAACACGACCGTGCCGCGCGGCGTCTGGACCTCCTCGCGCTCCTCGACCTCGTCGAGCTCGACATCGGCGTTCGCCTGCGTGTGGAGGACCGCCGAGACGTTTGCGGCGGTCTCGGCCGCCTGAACCGCAGCGAGCGTGTATCGCCGCTCGTACGCTCCGAGCGGCAGCGCCGAGGCGAGCTCCGGGCAACCGCGCGACTGGCCGGGGCGCTTCTGGCGGAAGAGATGGATGACGAACTTCGCGTCGACCGGCTCGGTGATGAGCGAGTCGGGCATACCGGAGCCCGGATGGGCCTTGGTGAAGTGGTAGCGGGTCGGGTTGCCGACGGCGTCGTACTCGATGCCGTCGACCCGGTAGGGGTCGAGAGCATGGAGGAGCTGGTTCGTGCACTGGTCCGCCTCGACCACGCGCAGGTCGAGCTTCACCGGCGTGTCGATCGCGTCGTTCGTGAAGAGTCGGAAGAAGACCTCGCCCGACTCAAGCCAGGACCGCTTCGCCAGGAGGAGCTTGCCGGCGAGATCGACCGCCTCCGCCCAGTCCATGAAGGCGTCCTCGATCCGCTCGGCGAGGTCGTCGAGCTCGGCCGTGGGGAAGTCGAGCTGGAGGATCGGCCCGGTTCCGATCGTGTCCATGGCGAGCGTGTCGACCATGCCGTCGAGGTTCGGGTTGTTGGCGATCTCGTAGCGCGACCGCTCGCGGAGCTTCTTCCGGATGACCGGGTTGAGGCTCGCGTCAGGCGAGAGGTGATCGGCTTGCCGCCAGTGGTTCCGGTGGTCGGGCCCGTCAGAGGCGGCGTCATACTTGCCGCGGATGTGCCGAACGATGACGCGGGGCAGGGTGGAAGCCCGGCTCCCCATCGAGGTCAGCCCCCGAACGAAGTTGGAGAGGCCGGCGCCGATCACGCCGCACCTCCGTTGACGACCCGCCCGAAGGTGAACCCTCGGGTCGGGCCCTTCGCGGTGTTGGCCGCGACGAACTCCGCCGCCTTCACGATCTCGTCGACATCGCGCATCTCGGTGGAGATGCCGTCCGCCGTCACCCGCTTGGGTTCGGTGGCCGCCTGGGCAATGGCGTCAGCAATCTGCGAAGCGGTGGGGATGGAAGACAAGGTGGCCGTCCGTGGCTCGAGTCCAGCGTCGCGCCATCCGTGGCGTGACGCGGGGAATCGATACGGCAGCCGTCAACCCCTGCGCAGATCTGTCAGGGTCGCGGGGCGAAAATTGTGCAGATCGTTCTACCGGTAGCACTCATCAGACTTCCCGGCTCCTCATCAAGCGGAACGCAGCCCGAGGAAGACGCCAACAGACAGCCAAGCGACCGCGAAGGAACAAGTGAAGAGGACATGCGGGCGTAGCCAAGCGACGGACGAGCGATCCGGCGTTCGGCCGATGATCGGAGGACCGTCGTAGCCTTCAGGTTCGTGGGCGCGCCACCACTCGCGGAGTGCCTTCACCGCGAGAAGGGCGGCATTGAGCGACTTGTAGCTCGAAGCCGAGATGAGGACCCCGAGGCACGAAAGCATGAAGGAAACCCAGCCGACATCCTTGTGTTCAATTGAGATCGCTAGAGCGGTCCAGAGTAGGCCTTGGATCGTGCAGAACCAAGACATTCGAGCGTTGTAGAGCTCGTTCTCATGCTTGATCATCTCTCTGATCGTGTCGGCCGTAGTGGTCATCTCGCCTCCAAACACAAGCGTCAGTCAGGGCCCGATAGCGGGCGCTCCTGCGTCGTTATCCGTTGCCCGCAGTGGCGGCATTCCAAGCGCCGCCAAGCATAACCCGGCTTCGCTCGCTTCCACAGCACGAACCAGTGCCGGCACCCGCACTTACGACACTCGATGCCAGCCGCGGGTTTGCTGTCCTGCCGGTCGCGGGCGGTCGGCTCGCCCAAGCCCCGCTCGGTCATGCCGTCGGGGGCATCCGGAGCATCGGCGGCATCCCGCCCCTCCCGCTCCATCGCTGCTCGTCGTTTCGCCTTCGCCATGGGTCAGCCCGCCCATCCGAGGTCTGAGAGGCTCACCTTGCGGGGTGGCTTCTTGGCCTTGATCGCGACGCCCTCGAGGGCGACGCCCTCGATCGAGGCCCCGACGCAGCAGCCGACGAGGCAGTCGAAGAGGTCGTTCTCGCGGCCTGGGATCTCCGTCCAGACATCGACCTTGATGCCCTTCGCCTGGGTCGGCGTGCAGCGCTCGGCGAGGAGGTGCCTCGCGAGCTGCTCGTGGCGCTGCTTCGAACTCCCGAAGAGGCTGACCGCGCCGGGATCGGCAATCGCCACGCCGAGCCGATGGTGGGTGAAGCTCTTCCACCAGTTCGTGTCGACCTGGACCTCGCGGATCCCCTCTGCCTTCGACCGCGCGGGGATGCGCCAGTGCAGCCCGATGCGATCGCCGCGCTTCTTGCGGTAGTCGGAGAAGGGACGCGACTGCGGCCCGACGGCTCGGCCGCGGGCGGGCATGACGATGTTCGCTCTCGACCGGCAGAACTGCTTCACGACGACCTCCATGTCGCCCCAACTGGTATCGACCAGCAGCCGATTGATCCGCGCGACGCCGCGGTCGGTCCGGATGAACTCACGCTCGAGCAGGGCGTCGACGAGCTCGTCGAGGCCCTTGCGGATCCTTCCCTCGAGGCCGGCCTTCGGGAACTGCTTCGACAGCGGGTGATCGGGCTCGCGACGGGACCAGGTCAGCGACTCTTGATCGGGGAAGGTCCCGTAGTCGATCACATAGCCGGTGAAGTTCTGCTCCCACGCCACGACCATCCAGACGAGCATTTCCTTCTGGATGTCGACGAACGCCGTGAGGACCGAGGCCTCGTTGGGAACCTCGCCGCGCTTCAGGCGATTGAGCTTCGAGCAGATCTCGTCGGCGTCGAGCAGCTTGTTGGCCGTCTCCTCCTCGAGGAGCGGCTCGTTCTGGTACTCCGCGAAGAAGGCCTTGTCGCCGCGGTCGATCCGGATGTTGTAGGCGTGCTGCAGGGCGCTCGCCTCGTCGTCGTTCTTCCGGGCCTCCCACGAGACCAACGCACCCTCGTCCATGACCTTCCGGTTCGCGAGGTAGAAGGCCGTCGCGGGCTCGCCGTTGCCCTCGTTTTCGAGGCTCTCGCGGCGGAGCTGCGCGTATTCGTCCCAGAGCTTCTTCGCCCGCTTGTGGGTCGGCCAGCGGTAGACCATCCGCATCCGCTCGCCCTGCCATGCCGGGTGCTTCTTCCGGTTGAGGATCCGATCAGCCATGTCGTCGGCGCGGATCACCGTGCAGGGCATCACGCCGGCGATCTTCTTGCCCGGGCCCGCGAGGCCCAGGACGGCGCCCGCGATCAGCTCCTCGCGGTCATCGCACTGCGTCGGGCTCTTCGCGCTCTCGTCGGTCTGCGGGTCGTCCGGGATCACGAAGTCCGGGCGGATCTTCTCGCCGCTCGAGAGCTTGTGCGACATGCCGCGGATCTGCCCGGTGAGGCCCGCCGCCTGGATGATCGAGCCCGAGGCCTTCGAGCCCTCGATCGTCGGCAGGACGATCTTCCGCTTGCCCCAGCGGATCTGCGTGCTCCTCCCGTCGCACATCTGACCGTTCGCCCGGTTCGCGATGCGGTCGAGGCACTCGATCGGATAGCAGACCTCCGGGAAGTCCTGCTGGAGGAGATCGTTGTTCTCGAAGCTGCTCTTGATCGACTCGAGCATCGCCTCGGCGTGGTCCTCGGCGCTCCCGATGATCGCGATGTAGCGTCGATGCCCGTAGAGGATCGCCCACATCACCGCCGCCTCGACGATCGTGGTCTTGCCGGAGCCGCGGGGCATCGCGATCGCAAAGAGCCCGCCCTCGAGGACGGCCTTCTCCATGCGGGCGAGGACGGTCAGGTGGTCGGGCGACCAGGCGAGCTTGAACGACTCGGCGAGATAGACCTCGCAGAAGAGCTTGAACGATCGCTCCGACGCGCCGCGTCGCGACGGGTTCAGCACCGGCGGGATTGGGGAGATGTCGCGGCCGGACTCGCTCTTCTCCCGCTGCCGCTTCGCCATGCGGCTGCGGTGCTTCGCGTAGCCGTCGGCGTCGGTGCCGCCGGGCGGAGTGGGGGGCATCGGTGCGACGGCGCGGGGCGGGAGGTGCGTGTTGGCGGCGAGCCAGGCGCAGTAGCGGCCGAGGTGGATACGGCGGCCGTTACCGATTCGGCATCCGCCCGCATCGTGAATCTCGCGGAGCAGCCGGTCGGTCACGACCTCGCGGAGACGCGTCGAGTTCAGAATCCGAACGGCATCACTTGGTCGGAGGTCTTCGAGATCGTTCACGCGAGCCCCTCCACTCGCGTGTGAGCCATGCGGCGTACTCGATCAGGTGCATCGTGCCGTCGGCATTGGTCGGCGCGCCCGCTGCGATGTGCTCGCGGATGCGTTCCGGTGTGATCTTCTCGCCGCCCATCGCGCTGAGGTACTTCGCGAGGTCGTCGACGGTGATGTGCCCGAGGCTTGTCGTCTTCTCGTCCACGGGATGACGCCGGCCGTCGCGGCGCGTTGGTCATCCACCCGACCCGACGCCGCCGTGACGGCCCGTTCGAAGCGGGCGGTTGGCCGGGTACCTGCGTCCAGTATGTCGCGGCATCGCGGACCTTCGATGGCAGTTGCCCACATTCGTCGAAAGAGGCCGGAATCAGCCGCCGGTGCGCTTGATGCGTGCCCGAGAACTTGCCCTGATGTGCCCCGTCGACGCACGAACGCGTCGCGAACGCAGGAGCCGCACCATGACGAACGAACAGGCAACCCGACAGCACGACCCGAAGCGCGACGCCGCCATCCGCGAGATCGCCAAGCGCGAGACCCCCTTCGAGTCGCTCGAGTCGACGAGGAGCGGCGCAGACTTCCGCGAGATCGCCGTCTGGACGCTCGAGCAGGCGCTCGTCGCCGCCTACGAAGCCGGACGGGCCGCGGGAGCACGCTCGCGACCGGTCACCCGGCTGACCTGCCCCGCGTGCAAGCGCGAGATCGACATTCGAACCATCGGCTGACGCCCGCAGCGTGCGGGCCGACGCCACGAACGACGGAACCCAACAGGAGATGCCATGTCCAGCAAGAGCGCCAACAAGACCGCCAGCCAGACCGCCCCCAAGACGACGAGCAAGAAGACCAGCCCGAAGGGCAAGAGCACCCGTAGCGCCGCGGCGAGCCCCGCCAAGACCGAAGCGGCTCGCCGGCAGGCCCTCGCGGAGATCGAACGCCGCGTCACCGGCCGCGAGCCCCAGTCGATGAAGAGCGGCAAGGCGACGAAGCCAGCCGCGAAGGCGACCGCGACCGGCAAGGCGGCCGCGCCCGCGAAGGCCGGCGCGGCTCCGAAGCCCAGCGCCGCACCCAAGCGCGACGGCCCGCTGAGCGCGATCGACGCCGCCGCGAAGGTGCTCGCGACCGCCCAGGCCCCGATGCGCTGCAAGGACCTGATCAACGAGATGGCCGCGAAGCGACTGTGGGAGAGCCCCGCGGGCAAGACGCCCGAGGCAACGCTCTACGCCGCGATCCTCCGGGAGATCGCGGGCAAGGGCGACGCCGCCCGCTTCCGCAAGGCGGAGCGGGGACGCTTCGAGTTGGCGACGCGCTGACCGCATCCGTTCGACGGACTCCCAAAGGGCCCCGGTCTGCACCGGGGCCCTTGTCGTTCGTTGAGGTTTAGGCCGCGGCGGCTTCGCCGGCCGGTTGGCGCACCGCCTTCTTGCCGGTGAACTCCTCCCAACGCTTCACGATGACATCGCAGTAGAGCGGGTCGAGCTCCATGAGGAACGCGTTCCGTCCCGTCTGCTCGGCACCGATGAGCGTCGAGCCCGAGCCGCCGAAGAGGTCGAGGACATTTTCGCCAGGGCGGGACGAGTACTGCATCGCCCGCGTCGCCAGCTCGACGGGCTTCTCGGTCAGGTGGACCATCGCGTTCGGGCTGACCTTCTTGACGCTCCAGACATCGCCGATGTTGTTCGGCCCGAGGAAGACATGCGGGCCGCCCTCGAGCCAGCCGTAGAAGCACCACTCGTGGTCGCCCATGAAATCCTTGCGGGTAAGCGTCGGGTGCTGCTTGTGCCAGATCACCGCTTGGCTGAAGTAGAGCCCGTGCTTCTTCAGAAACGGCGGGTAGTTCGCGCAGTTCGCGTAGCCGCCCCAGATGTAGAACGAGCGGCCCGGTTCGAGCACGCGGGCGGCGTTGCTGAACCACGCGTCGAGCAGTCGATCGAACTGCTCGTCGCTCACGAAGTCGTTCGCGAGCGGCCGGTCCTTCGCCCGAAGCTTCTTGTGTGTCGCCTTGCCCTTGGACGGATCGCGGGCGATGTCCATCGCCTGATGGTGCGTCGGGGCGAACGACGAGAGTCCCGCCGCGATCGCATTGTTCGACCGAGGCTCGACCTTCACGTTGTAGGGCGGGTCCATGTTGACGAGGTGGATCCGCTGCCCGCCGAGGAGTCGATCGAGATCCTCCGGCGAACCGCTGTCCCCGCAGAGCAGTCGGTGCGAACCGAGGATCCAGAGGTCGCCGCGTCGGGTGATCGCGTCGTCGGGCGGCGCAGGGACGGCGTCGGGATCGGTGATGCCGGCGCCGAGCTCGAGCGAGAGGAGTCGCTGCAGCTCATCCGCCGCGAACCCCATCAGGCCGAGATCGAAGTCCAGGGCTTTCAGCTCGGTCAGCTCGAGCTTCAGGAGATCCTTGTCCCAGCCGGCGATCTCGCCCGTCTTGTTGTCCGCGATGCGGTAGGCCCGGATCTGCTCCGGGGTCAGGTCGGTCGCGACCACGCAAGGCACCTCGGCGAGACCGAGTTCCTTCGCGGCCTTCCATCGGGTGTGGCCGCAGACGATGAGTCCGTCGGGGTCGACCACGAGCGGCACGCGGAAGCCGAACTCGCGGATGGACGCGACGACCGCCGGGACGGCGTGGTCGTTCTCGCGGGGGTTGTTCTCGTAGGGGCGGAGCGAATCCGTTCGCTTCAGCTCGATCTGCATCGTGACTCCAGGTGTGGTTGACGCGGCGATCCGTTCCCCGCGCGGGGAGCGGGCGATCGGGCGATCGAGGTGCGATCCGTGCACACACACCCGGGTGAAAGAAAGTCTGTCTACATTCCCGTCTGCTCCGGCGGACCATGGGGGGCTCGCCCCCCCCGGGAGGACCCGGGCGACCCGCGCGCGGCGTGCGACGCGAGCCCGGCCTCCACGGCCACCGTGGGCTACGGGGTGGCGGCGTGGGCGACGCGGGCGGCTGGCTGGCCCGCGGAGACTACCGCACCGTCGGCCCGTCCCGAGGCCAACGCGTTCGCCAAGAGAGAACGGAGGAGGTGCGACCGCCGCGGGTCGAGGCCGGCGAGGCGTTCGCGTTCGTCCCGCGTCTTCGCCGCCCCGACGACGCGTCGGTGGAGGTCAGCCAACGCCCGGTCGTCGAGCGCGTTGAGCAACGCATCGACATCGGCGCGTTCGAGCGCCGCTCGCCGTTCGGCGTCGCGTTGGCTTGCGAGCACGGGATCGATCCGTCCGGCGACGGCCGGGCGCTCGGACTCGCCCGACGCGTCGGGCTGGCCGTCGGGTCGGACGCCGGGTCGGGCGTTCGCGACCCCGCGTTCCGCCGCGGCTCGGCCGTGCTTGCGGCGACGCAGGCAGCCCATCAGCCAGATGTGCGGAATGTCCTTCACACGGGCCTGCTGGAGCAGGCGGTTGAGTTGCGTGAGGACGGTCGCGTCAGGCCAGCCCGCGAGGATCGCGGTGGCCTCGTCGACCTCGGCCTGGGTCAGTTGCGGTGGCAGCTTCCGGATGGCAGCCAAGAGCCTTGGCGAACCGTCGTTCGTCGTTCGTGGCCCGTCGCCCTGCGCCAAGATCAACGACGACGACGGTACTTCTCTCTTCTCATACTCATACTCCGCCATCGCTCGTGCTTTGGCTGCTGGCATGGCTGGACGAATGGCTGAGCCATTGGCTGAGGGAATGGCTGAGCCATTGGCAGAGCCATCCGGCGGCCGCCGAGGAGGCGACGCGTCGGCGTGCGGTTCGGTTCCCCAGCGGGCGAGCGCCCCGTCCTTCCCGCGCGAGCGGTACGAGTCGCGTCGCTCGAGCGCCTTGGCTCGCGCGTCGGCGAAGTAGGGGCTCGCCATCGTCGTCCCGTCGCCCGTGAAGAGCGGGGCGAGCTCCGGCCAGTGGCGCTTGGCTCCGGGTGCGATTCGCTCGATCGCCTTCGGATCCGCGGGAATCGTGCCGAAGGCGAGCTGGTGCGTCGCGAGCAGCATGTAGCAGCCGATCGCGGTCGGACTCATGGTGGCGAACCGCTCTTGGATGAACGCGAGGTCGAGCCGAATCCATTCGGGCGCGTCGTTCATGGTGCTTCTCCAGACTTGGCGAGGCCCGCGATCGGGCCGCCCTGAGTGACTACCTCCGCCGGGAGCACAAGTCGAGCGCCCGCGTTCGTGAGTGGGCTCAATGTGGGCAACCAGCCCCACGATCCGAGCAAGATGGCGTGGTCGACTCCGTCGACCGCGCCGTCGAAGTTGAGATCCGACCGCCCATCGGCCGAGCCCCAATCGCCGAGGAGGACGCTGAGGTCCGCCGCGTCAACGAACCCGTCGCCGTCGATGTCGGCGTGGCGCTGGACGACGACCGACGCAGGCGCATCGACCTCGAGGCGAATCCAGATGGTGCGGCGTTCGCCGGCGATCGCACGGTCGACCTGGAGCGGCGCTGAGCGAGCGGCGGGCGGCAGTCGCCACGCCACGACGACGCGCCCTGGCTGGGCGATGTCGATGCGACAGGCGAGGCCCGCGTGATCGAACGCGATCGTCGGGAAGAGCCCGATCGGCTGGCTGATGACGGCGTGGGGGATCGTCGGTGTCATGACTGCACCGCCTGCTTCAGTTCGCGACGACGGGCCTTCAAGGTCTGCACGAGCTTCGCCGTCTCCTCGCGATGGCATCGCAGGCAGAGGAGTCGAAAGTTGTTCGGGTGATCTGCACCGCCGAGCGCGCGAGGGACTCGATGGTCTACCTCCCAGAGGCGAAAGCGGCCGCCGGGCCGCCACGCTTCTTCGAAGGCATGGCGAACGGCGGCGAACGCGCCGGCGTAGTCGTGCAATGCCTTAGCGGCGGTACGAATTCGATTCCAGATGTTCGCCGCCTCGACGGTGTCGCGCCCGCAGATCGCGCAGCACGGCCCGTCACGCTCGAGCACGAATCGATCGCGATAGAAGCCCGGTCGGCAGATCAGGAAGGACTGCACGCAGGCATCGGAGCACCAGTGCCGGCGTCGCTTCGCGGTGATCGCGACGCGGCACCATCGGCAATGCCCCTTGGGAAGCGCGATGCCCCGCCGACCCCAATCGGGGTGCGGCTCGACGAAGCGAGGACGGGGAGGGGCGGGCTCAGGCACGCTTCGCGTCCTTCATGCGCTTCATCGACGCCTCCGCTTCGGCTGGGGCTTCGTGATGACCTTCACGCCGGCTTCCTTGGCGCTCGGCAGCGGTCCCGTGACGGCGTTCCGCTTCTTTGCCTGAGCGATCTGGGCGGCCGCTCGCTTCTCTTCCTCGAGCCGCCGCTTGACATACTTCTCCTTCGACTCGAGCGGCGGGATGCCGAACTCCTGCAGCATGAAGGCGGGCGGGCCGCCCCACGGGATCATCGTGCTGAAGACTTCTCCGAGCATGTCGTCGACCGAGTCCTCGGGACTCGGATCCGCGAGTCTGCGGGTCAGCCAGTCAATCGCCGAGGGACCGTTCAGGAGATCGGTGAGCGCCTTGAGGCTCTTCAGGTCCCCGATCCTGTCGACGCCGCCGCAGACAAACAGCCCGAGCTTGAGGATCGCATCCGGATTCGCAAGGAAGCGTTCCTTCATCGCTTGAACGAGAGCTTTCTCCTGGGGATCCCGAATCGACTTGAACCACTCCTGCTCGATCTTCCACGCGTCAGGCTTGACCACTGCCGCCTCATCCTTCGCGGGCTTCGGCTTCTCTTTGACGCCCGAGGCCTTCTTCGCGGCTCGCTGGATCGAGCCCGCCTTGATGCCGACCGGCGTGACGGCCCGCACAGCTGCAGCGGATGTGTCGGCGTCCTTCCCGTTGACGGTGAGCTTCGTGATGGCCTTGTCGATCGCCTTGCTCGCCGCAGCGACCTTCCGCTGGAAGCAACGCGCATCGCCGCAGCTCGCGGCATCGGATTCGGCGGCGCCGAAGAGGTAGCGGTCGGTGTCCGAGTTTGACGGGCAGCCGCGGCACGCCGGAAGACCCCCGAACGGCTTGTCGAGTTCCCACGGCACCTTGCCGAGCGAGCGAATGAGGTTGCCGACGCGGTACTCGAGCTGAATGAGCCGCATCGGCGGCGCGTTCGGTCCGTCCGAAGCCGCTTCCCCTGCGAGCTTCTCCCTTGCCTTCGGATCGGTGACGCGTGCGATGAGCCGGGCGTGGCCGAGAGGCAGTCGACCGGACGCGACGAGCGCCCGGGCCTTGCCCTCGAACTTGGCGATGTAGCCGCGATCGCGCACCCAGGACTCGGAGCGCCCAAGGATTCCCGCGGCCCGCTGAACATCACCGTTCGCGCCGTCGAGCACCTTGGCGACCGCCATCGCCTCCTCGAGGGGGCTGAGCTGCTCGCGAACGATGTTCTCGACGGCGCGCAACTCCTCGATCGAGCCATCCGGGATCGGATCGCCATCGGGCGTCGTCACGACCACCGCGGAGATGTGATCCCAGTCCATTCCAGCGATCGCCTTGAAGCGGCGATGGCCAGCGACGATACGGTAGCCGAGATCGTCGGGCGTGACGAGGATCGGGGTGAGCTGACCGACCGTCGCGATCGACTCCGCCAGGCCGGCGACATCGAGGGCGTTCTCCGAACGATGGTTGCCGCCGTCGAGCCGGATGCTGACGAGTGGAATGGAGGACGGCTGGCTGAACTGAAGGTCGGTCGATGAGAGTGGGGCGGGGGCAGCGATCGTCGCGTTTGTCATGAGGTGGCCTCGGAGGTGGTAGCCAGCAAGTTTCCTGTTCGTCCTATCGAGCGCCGTGGGACAGTTGTCCCCGCAGCGCCGATGTAGTCGCCATGGCAATAGATTTCACAACTGAACGTGTCGCTGAAGGCTTCTTTGTCCGCTTCGGGGGGCTGCGCTCCGGGCTGCTGCCCACGGAGGGGGACGTCCGAATCTACAAGCGTGCAGTGGCCATCGGCCACGGATTCGGAGCGCCGTCGAGCCCTGTCGAACGACAGCGTGTCGTCAAGCGTCTCGCGCGTCTTGGCGGGGCCGGTTACCGATTCCTTTCCAGCATGGTGGAGCACGCGCCATACCGACGGTAGAGACAGCGATACGGCGAATACTTCGGTCGGCACCATCAAGCATCGACGGCTGTTGAGGCGGGAGAATCTGTTGCTCACGCGACACCTCCGGCCCGCGCGAAGAACTCCTTCGCCCGGTTCACCTTCGCCATCAGCTCGTTGCTACCGCCTTGGTCGGGGTGGGCTTTCCTCGCGGCGTCGCGGTAGACGAGTGCGAGGCATTCCACGAGAGAGACCACATCCACCACCATGCACTGCCAGCGATCGCGCTCGCCCCATGCGGTGCGCATTAGGAACTCCGCCGCATCTTCTGCCGATGTGAACTCGCTCGTTGGCATCTCGATCGCAGGCGGGAGTGCCGACCACCCGCGATACTGCTCACCGCTCGTCGTGACGCCGTGGCGATCGACCGCACGCAGCGCCTCGAGCGAGACCGCGATGGCCCGGAGGTTGTCGCGCCAGTCGTCGTAGCGATCGCAGGGCATTCGCACCGGCCCATGCTTACCAGTGAAGCAAAGGACGATGCCAGGCGATCGCAGCCGGCAACCGGCGCGCAGAGAACCGTCGCGACGAAGATCGCTCGCGGCGCAGTCCGCGAGGACGACGACATCGCGAGCCTTGAGCTGACGGAGCTCGCGATCGAGAAGCGCAAGCGTCTTCCCGTAGTCGTCTGAGAATCGAGCTCGAGTTCGCTCCCGGGTCGGCGTTCGGGGCCAGTGGTCGAGGGACCGGAACTGCAGCTCCGTCATGCGCCACCCCCCTGCGCCAACGGCGGTTTCGGACATGGGTTGCGCAGTCCGTGGTACGCGAACATCTCCTCGCCGGGAGGCATCGGCTCGCCGCAGAGTCCGCATGTCGCGGCTTCGCCGTCCGCCGTCGCGGGATGCCCCGCCTCCTTGAACCTCGCCACCGAGAGCGGGATCGCAGCGCGGAGGCGTGTCGCGAATCCCTTCGCGTCGCTCGTTGCGTTGAACTTCGCGACGACGATCGGCCAGAGGTCGAGCCCGAGCGCGATCCCGACCAGGTCGGCGCAGATGACGACATCGGCGAGCTCCTGCGCGATGGCCTCCGGGCTGACCGAGCCGCCGACGAGGCCCAGGCGGGCCCGCTCCGCCTTCTTCAGCAGGTTGCAGAGCTCGCCGACCTCACCGGCCAGCTCGAGGCCGGCGAACCCGGGCCCGGTCACGACGCTGTCCGGGTTCCACTCGCGAGCCCGCGCGAGGTTCGCCTGGCGGAGCGCTGCGAACTCCCCACAGGGTTCCGTCGGCTTACCGCATGGGTTCGACCGGCCTGACTCAGGGGTTGTCGGTTGGCTCACGCCGCACCGCCTTCCGAGCAGGCGGCCGCGTCGGCCGGCATGAAGCGATTGATGAGCTCCATCGCTTCGACAGCCACGCTCGTTGGCAGGTCGATCCCCGGCGACGACAGGACCTTCCGCAGCATCATGAGCAGCTCAGGCGCGGCTTGGATGAGCCGAGCGTCCGGCGTGAGCTCCGCGTCGGTCAGGTAGTCCGGCGCGCCGCGACCCCGCACCGGGACCGCGCGGAGCAGGCCACCCTGACGAGGCATCGATCGGTGGCCGAACCGGATCGTCGCGTCGTTCATGCCGACCCGGCACGGATCGAGGATGTACAGGAGTCCGCGGCCGACAGTACAGAGCGTGATGTGGTTCGAGCCCTCAGGCTGTCGCCAGCCCCAAGGGCCTGGCGTCAGCACCAGCGGGGCGTGGGGCGGTTCATGGCGCAGGGCATCGTCACCGGCGACGGTCGGTCGTTCGATCATGGGTTCTCTCCGGGTTGCTGTGGCTCTGCGCCATCGAGCGCGTCGTCGGCCAGTCGGCGGAGCGCGGCGGCTCCGAGCTGGTGGGCCGCGTCGGCCGCTTGCGCGATGTCGCCGAGGTCGATCGGCGGGCGTCGAATCGCCCCCTCACCGCTCGCAGCGTTGGGGGGGCGATTGAATCCGTTTTGAATCCTTGACGCGCCGTCGGCGGGAATCCGTATCTCCGGACCGCTCAAAGAGTCGGAGTCTGTTGAAGCGCATCCCCGTTCAATACTTTGTAATCTGGAGGTTGCGGGTTCAAGTCCCGCTGGTGGCTCTTGATCGTGGGTGCGATGGGGGGGTGGAGACGGTGCGGGGAAGGTCATGATCGTCGATGAGGTGAGCCGCGCAAGTTGAGGCGTCGGTTCGTTGGAGCGAGCGTGGGCCATGGAGCGCCCCTCGGTGATCCCCTCTCTCGGCGAACGCCGCGTTGGCAGTGACGAACTCCGCCGCCTCCACGATCTCGTCGACATCGCGCATCTCGGTGGAGATGCCGTCCACCGTCACCCGCTTGGGTTCGGTGGCCGCCTGGGCAATGGCGTCAGCAATCTGCGAAGCGGTGGGGATGGAAGACAAGGTGGCCGTCCGTGGCTCGAGTCCAGCGTCGCGCCATCCATGGCGTGGCGCGGGGAATCGATACGGCAGCCGTCAACCCCTGCGCAGATCTGTAAGGGTCGCGGGGCGAATATTGTGCAGATTGTCTTACCGGTAGCACTGGGGTAGTCGAGGTGGAGCGATCCGGTCCACAAATCGGCATGAGCGATGCGTTAGGCGGAGTCGCGCTGCTGCTCAAGATGAATTTGGGAGTTGGTGCAGGATCGCCAAAGGAGTGTCGAGCCAACGGTGCCCACGACCGCCAGCTCTCGGATGGCCAACTGGGAAGGCAACTCGGAGGAAAGCGAGCGCAAGACGTCCTGGCCGAAGATCGGTGAGGCGACGAATGGTCCGTCGGAGGCCACTAGTAGGACTGAGTCCGGCGCAAGACTGGATGACTTGCGTTGGAGCGCCTCGATAACACGGCGCGCGCAGTGGTCGGGCAACTCCCAAATGTGTTCTGGGCTGTGCCTACGAGTGACGACGACCTCTCCAGTCTCATTCCGGTCAAAGGTCGCGCCGAAGTTGGCGGGGCCCCAATGGTGCACATCCACATAGCGGGATTGCAGTTCCTTCTGCTCCCCCTCTCGCCGGGAAAGCGCGTGTGTGACTTGGATCGATACCGGCGGGGTTTCGGGGGCCAGCCTGATCTGGCCGTCGTACGAGGCTTGCTGGGCCCGATCCTGGCAAGAACCTCCGTGGGCGGGGGAAACCTAAGTCGCACATACAAAGCAACGTGAAACGCCTCCTCACGCAGCTTCTTGACGATAGGATGAGTTCCGTACAGAAAAGCGGAGCGCCCGAACTCGCGGACAATCCGCTCTGCCGAGTCGATAGCCCAGCCAGAGAGTTTTACCGGCGTACGCCAGCTTGCGAAGTACTCCAACGATAGCCCAAAGGGACTCCGCAGTTCGGCGGGGCACATGTGTTCTGCCTAACGACTTGAGCTATGCCACACACATGTGCGGCCGAGGCCGCAGGCCTCGCAAAGGAGTGTAACCGCCGTGCGTGTCGGCATGAGCGCTGCGTTAGGCGGGCTAAATTTGCTCGGGCAGCAAGAGAGTGATCCATGTCGATAGTATGTGTCGCAATGCTTGAGGCGACGCCTCGACAACCGTTACGCTGTCTGGCGGGGGCTGGAGAATCTCGGGGAGTGGTCTCGGCCGTCGAACCGACAGCAATCGGACCGTCTCTATTGAGGGATGGCCAGTGGACCCAATATTGCCGTGACAAAGGGCGTTCCGAATTGCGGAAAGCACCATGCGCACCGGTTGCCTGTTGAGGTCCGTGCACTCCCACGCGTGCCAACTCTGGATGGCGCGACGGCATTCGGCTTCGTTGCACCCTGCGGGAGGCTTCATCTGATGCATGCGTACTGGGCTCTCGGCGAGATGAAATTGCGAGCTCGCAAAGGCCTCATCCAGCGCCTGCCGGAGCCGTTGCGGAAGTTGCTCGGAGGCGATCGCGTCGCTGTCTGGATGCCAACTGGCGGTGAGTCGCTCGAACGGCGTAACAAGGTAAGCGCTCGACCTGATTCGCCGCCCCCGACGCTGGCCTTCACCGCTTCCCG
>CAYNCG010000040.1:0-33240 GCA_964395845.1 uncultured Isosphaeraceae bacterium
GGACGAACTGATCGAACCTGCGACGATTGGCGCATGCTCACCGTCGCTTCGCTCGCTGTCGCTGCCGCCTTGCTGCTGCACGCCCCGCCGGTTCCCGCTGCGGCGCCAGCGGAATCCGCAACTTCCGCGACTGCCCCAACTGCCCCTACTGCCGCGACAGACGCGGCAGAGGCACGCGAAGCGATGACCCGTGCGGCGCGCACGCTCCTCGCTGCACTTCCCGCCGATCAGCGGGCGAAGGTGACGCGCTCCTTCGACGATCCCGAGCGGACGACCTGGTCCTTCACGCGTCGCAATCGCGAGGGGCTCTACCTCTCGGAGATGAGTGAGGCGCATCGTGCCTTGGCGATGGCGCTTGTCGAGAGCGCGCTCTCGAAGCAGGGCCTCGATCGCGTCGAGCTCATCCGCGCGAACGAGGAGAACAATCGCATCGAGGAAGCGGCCCGCAAAGAGCCGGAGACCTACGGGGCGAATCGCTACGCGCTCTTCATCTTCGGCGATCCCTCGGACACCACGAAGCCGTGGGGCTGGCGACTGGAGGGCCATCACATCGGTCTGCACTTCAGCTCGCTCGCCGCCGAGACGACGACCACGCCGCTCTTCTTCGGGTCGTTTCCCGCCGCCCTCGCAGCGGGGCCGCAGAAGGGCGCTCGACCCCTCGGACCGCTGCAGGACGCAGCGCTTGACCTGCGGCGCCGACTCACGCCCGAGCAACTGAAGCAAGCGATCGTCGCGGAGGCCGCGCCAGCCGACATCCTCACCGGGCCCGGTCGCGAGCGCTCGCTGCACAATGGCGCGCCGGTCGGCGGCATCGCGATGGCGGACCTCGGGGCGGCGGAACGCGACCTCCTCTGGGCGCTCGTCGTTCGCCACGCGAGTGACCTGCGCGGGGATCTTGCGTCCGACGAACTCCGCCGCATCAAGGCCGCCGGCACCGAGCGGATCCGCTTCGGCTGGGCTGGCGAGCCGGACCTCGCGAAGCCGCACTATTACAGAATCGTTGGCCCGACCTTCGTGATCGAGTTCGACTGCAGCGCCGGCGACCCCAATCATCTCCACTGCGTCTGGAACGACCCCGAGCGAAACTTCGGCGATCCGCTGCGGGCGCACCTCGAAAGCGAGCATCGGCGCGGGGCGCCGAGCAAGTAGGCTACCGGCATGGCTTCTTCCGGAACTCCGTCCGTCCCGCCGGCGACGCTGAAGGAACTCCTCGCGGCCGCGAACGCGATCGCCACCGGCGACCCCGCGAGCGTCGGGCCGCTGTGGGGGGCGATGCACAAGCTCCTGCTCAAGGCGAAGGTGCCGCCGGCGGAGATCATGCCGCTCGTCGCGGGCCGCGATGTCAGCGGCCTCAACCGGCTCCTCGCCCGCCTTGCGGGATCGCCGATCGAGGAGGAACCGGCACCGGCCGCGGCGCCGAAGCCTTCGATCGATCCGGAGACGCTCGCCCACGCGATGAAGGCCTTTCGGTCGCGTCTGAAGCTCACCCGGCTCGACGCGGAGTCGCGCCTTGGCGTCGGGCCGATGAGCGGCGGCAAGAAGCACGGGATCGACGCCATCGTTCCGCCGCGCGAGTACCCGCTCGCGGTGTGGGAGGCGCTCGCCGACGAGGGCAAGCTCCGCCGCGCCGGCGGCGGCTTCTACGGACTCGCGGAAGAGTTCGGCTGACGGCTCCCGCCGCGACCGGCATCCACGCTCCGCCTTGCCCCGCCGAGGGTTTCTTCAGGAGTGCTGTCCGATGCTGGTCCGTGTCGCCCCGATATTCGCGATGCTCTTTCCAGCGGTCGCCGTTGCCGGCGATCCGCCCGCGGTGCGCTGCACGATCGAGCGGATTGCCCCCGACGCCGTCGCTATCACGGTCACCGCGCCGGCCGATCCGGACGGGAGCACCGAGTGGATGATGCCGCATGAGTGGGCGGGGATACCGAAGCCCGACGAGACCCTCTCCGAGCCGAGCGTGCTGGACGCCACCGGCGCCACGCTCGCCGTCGAAGCGGTCGGTGAGACAAGCGCCGACCGCTCGGAGCGCATCGTCTGGCGCGCCCGCGGCGGCAACGGTCCGCTCTCGCTGCGCTATGTCATCCGCTCTGCGCCGAAGGCCGACAAAAACCGCACCGGCAACGACTACGGCACCATCGTTGACGCGAGCCTCTTCCGACTCTTCGCGCCGCTCGGTCTCCTGATGCCCTCGAGTCTGGCCACCGGGGACGCGATGCTCGCGACCGTCGCATGGCGCGGCTTCGACGGTCCGGGCGAGGCGGCGGTGAGTTCGCTCGGCATCGGCGATCGCGAGCACACCGTCACCATGTCCCGCAGCGAGCTCCAGCAGGCGGTCTTCATGGCCGGGCGCATCACGCTCGGCGAGCGGCCCGTCGATGGCGGAAGGGTCTGCGTCGCCGCCCACGGCGCGTGGAGCTTCTCGGCTTCGGATCTCGCGGCGTTCGTCGCTCCGATCGTCTCGGCCGAACGGGCCTTCTTTCGCGACACGAGCGAGCCCTTCTTTCTCATCACGCTCGAGTCCAACGGCTTCGAGGCCAGCGAAGGCAGCTTCTCCTTCGGCGGCACCGCCTGCACCGACGCCTTCGCCCTCTCCTGCATGCCGTCGCTCTCGCTCGATCCGAAGGGCCCGCACTATCGCGAGCTCCTGAAGCTGATCGCCCACGAGTATGTCCACACCTGGATCGGCCATCTCCTCTCGACCTCCGGGCCCGAGGGGAGCGCCTACTGGTTCACCGAGGGATTCACCGATTTCTTCGCCCGCCGCATCCTGCATCGCGCCGCGCTCATCGACGACGCCACCTTCGCCGAGATGCTCAGCGAGCAGGCCCGCCTCTATCTCGACAACCCGCATCGGGCGGCGCCGAACGCCGTGATCATCGAGCGATTCTGGAACGACTCGAACGCGTCGCGGTTGCCCTACCAGCGCGGCGATCTGCTTGCGACGCTCATCAACGAGGAGATCCGTCGGCTGAGCGGCGGGACACGCTCGATCGATGACCTCATCCTCGCGTTCCTCGATCGGGCCCGACGCGAGCGCTGGCGTCCGGACAACGACGCTCTCTTCGCGGCGATCGCCGAGGCTACCTCTGCGTCCTTCGCCGAGTCGATCCGCTCCGTTGCGATCGACGGTCGGCCGATCGAGCTGCCGAGGCGGCTCGTCGATCCGATGCCGCTGGCGCTCGCCGAAGCGATGATCCAGTCCTTCGAGATCGGCTTCGACATCGAGGCCTCGGACGAGAGCGGCGTCGTGACGGGCCTGCGCGACGGAACCGGTGCGGCGCGCGCCGGACTGCGGAACGGCATGGCGCTCAAGTCCGCATCGATCGGCCCGGTGCCCGGCGGCGGCCCGCCGCGCGGCGTCGTGACGATCGTCGATGAGGCTGGCGTCGAGCGGACCATCGAATACGAGGCCCTCAGCGCCCCGCGACCGGTGCCGAGCTACCGGCCGCTGCCGAAGGAGTGACTGGATTTGCGGCCTGCGCGGGACGCATTCAACACAGAGGCCCCAACTCGAAGGTGGCGAACACAGAGGGCCACAGAGAAGGCAAAAAAGAAAGGGGCTGCGCGACTCGGCTGAGCCGCGCAGCCCCTTCTCTCATTCTCTTCTCTGTGGCCCTCTGTGCCCTCTGTGCCTCTGTGTTGAATCTGCGTCGCAGAAGTCACAGTCGCGAAACGGGCCTCGCGCCGATCAGCCCCACGCGCCGAGGAGTTGGGCGAGGTCGGCGGCATCGACGATGCCGTTGCCGTCGAGATCCGCGTCGCCGGTGCCGCCCCAGGCGCCGAGCAGGATCGCGAGGTCCGCGGCGTCGACCGCACCGTTGCCGTCGAGATCGCCGAAGACGCCGGCGGGCGGCGGCAGTTCGATCTGGCCGCGGAGCGCACCGCTCGGGAACTCGGCGTTGTGGAGGTTGAGATAGAAGCCGCGCGGATCGGCGAGGATCGCGCTGATGTTCGACTCGGTCGTGTTCGTCGAGTTCACCAGCGTGTTCGGTCCGCCGACGGTCGCGATGCCGAGATCGACGAAGACCGGGCCGTTCGATCCGGTGTCGCCGTCATGGATGTGGAACATCGTGGGAGCGGCGATGTTGGCATAGGTCACGTTCCACGAGACGCGGTTGAGCCGCGTCTCGAAGGTGATGAAGCCGGTCGCCGAGCCGTCCGGATCGCCGGGGCTGACTTCCTGGGCGCCGCTCATCGCGACCGGGAAGGCCGCCTGCATCTGGCCGCGGAGCGCACCGCTCGGGAACTCCGCGTTGTGGATGTTGAGATAGAAGTTGAGCGGCGAGGCGATGACCTGGTCGAGGAGCGCGTCGGTCGTCGCCACGCTGCCGATCAGCGTGCCCGGTCCGCCGGTCGTCGCCGCACCGAGCCCGATGAGGACGCCGCCGTTCACGCCGAGGCCACCCGTGTGGATGTGCATGTCCGAGGGCGCGTCGATGTTCGTGTAGGTCAGGTTCCAGTTCACGCGGTTCGTGCCGGTGTCGAGCCAGACCGAGCCGGCCGCGCCGCCGTCGGTGTCGCCGCCGCCGACTTCCTGCGCGCCGCGGAGGACGACCTTGAAGGGCACCGGAAGCTGGGCCCGCACCGCACCGCTCGGGAAGGCCGAGTTGTGGATGTTCAGATAGAAGTTCTGCGGGTTGGTCAGGATCGAGGTCGCCTGTGAGGGGGTGATGAGCTTGAAGTTGCTCAGCGTGCCCGGACCGCCGGTCGTGACGACGCCCATGTCGACGAAGACGCCGCCGTTCGCGCCGTCCTGGCCCGAGTGGATGTGCATGAGCGTCGGAGCCGCGATGTTCGCGTAGCTCAGGTTCCAGGTGAGCGTGTTGGTCGTTGGATCGATGGTGATCGTTCCGGTGACGGTGCCGTCAGGATCGCCCGCGGGGGACTCCTGCGACCCGATGCCGTCGATCGGGAAGGTCGTGCCGGTGGGGACGCCGGCCACGGCGGACGAGACGAGTGCGAGAGCCGCGCTGGCGGCAGCGATCCAAGGCGTTGCGATACGCAGGGTCATGTCTTCTCCTCTGATGGGCCACCCAAGCGGGAGGCGGTGGTGTGTGCGGCCCGATGCTACCGGCGACCGGCGAAAGCGCTCCGGCCGATCGCAGAAAGAGAGAAATCTGAGCAGGAATCGCGCAATTGTGGTCGGCGTCCGCGCAACGCCACGAGGCTCTCCGTACTCCGTCCTTGCCCACCGAAGTGACCTGCCGTCACGGTGATAGAGGAGCCCCATGCGATGAGATCCGCCACAACGAGTTCTGAGGGCCCGACCCCCGACGCGACCGCCATGCCGCCGATGGCAGGCCTTGGGCCCGCCCGACCGGTCCGCTCCCATCGGCGGTGGTCGTTCGCGGCGCTCGTCATCGGTGTCGCAGCCAGCGCAAGTTGGGCGGGGACCACGACCTGGATCGACCCAAGCGGCGGGGCGTGGACCGACCCGACCAACTGGTCCAACGGCGTGCCTGGACCCGCGGACATCGCGGTGCTGCCGGGCTTCGCCGGGACGACGACCTACGCCATCACGCTGAGCGGCCCGCAGAGCGTTGGGACGATCCAGGCGGGCGGGCAGCTCTCGACGATCAAGATCGCTGGTGAGGGATCGCTCGTCGTCGCAAGCGGCTGCTATGTGGGCGTCGCCGGCCCCGGGACGCTGCGCGTCGAAGGCCCATCGATGACGGTCAACGGTCCGCTGGTCGTCGGTTCGACCTTTGGCATCGCGACGCTCACCGTCGGAGGCGGCAGCACGCTGACGGCATTCTCCCTCGCGGTGAACGGCAACCCGGGCAACGCCGCCAACCTGCGCCTCGATGGCGAGGGCACGACGCTGTTCGCTGCCGGGGGCATCACGGCCGGGACAATCGGTCCCGGTCAGCTCGATGTGGTGGAAGGGGCGACGCTTGCCGGATCGACACTCACGCTTGGACCGCAGGCGGGCACGCTTCTCACGCTCACCGAGGGAGTCACGGCGCCCATTCAGCTCTTCGGCACACTCAAGCGCGGCGGCGTGCTCGCAGTCACGCTTGATCCGGCGTTTGAGCCGGTCGCGAACATCCAGATCCCACTCATCGCCACGCCACAACCGATGACCTCGGGCTGGCAGACGACGCTCCTCCCGCTCGTGTACGACGAGTCCGCAACCCTCGTCTCGACGGTGCTCGGCGAGTATCTCGAGATCCCCGATCCGGCGATCGATCTTGTCATCGAGCCGAATCCGATCGAAGTGTTTGTCGGCACGACGGTCGAGTTCGATGTGTATCGGCGGCGGCTCTCGGGCATCCTCGAACTCCTCTGCTGCGATGGCGACGGCGATCAGTCGGTCATACTCACGGTCCCCTGGCCTGGCGCGGACCGGATCGATGTTGACTCGGTGCCACCCTACGCGCTGGTCGGCCTTGAAGAGGGCGAGGCGGTCCTGAACGCGCGGCTGGTCCTGCCCGGCCCTGACCTGACCGGATCGGCGTCCGTGATCGTCACGGAGCTCGACATCCTCCCGAATGAGCGGGTGACCCTCTCTGCGCTCGGCGATCAGCTCACGGTCGATACGCCATCGCTCTCGCCGCAGCTCGCGATCAACACCCTGCGGAGCACGGCGGACGGGCGATTCGTCCTGTTTGCGTCGTGTGCCCCCGAGATCCTCCCGGCGGGCTCGAACATCGGGCCCTGCCAGCTCTACCTGAAGGATCGCGTCACCGGCACGGTCGAGGTCGTGAGCGTCGGTCCGAACGCCCTGTTCGCCGGCAGCGCGTCGTCGGTGGCGCAGTTCTTCGGTGCGGATCTCAGCGCTGACGGACGCTTCGTCGTCTTTTCGACCACCGCGACGAACTGGACCGATCCGCCCTCGTCGCTCGCCGCGCAGGGGCAGATCTGGCTGCGCGACCGGCTGCTCGGCCAGACGACGCTCGTGACCAACATGCCATGGTCCATCTTCTGGAATGGCCAATCGACGAGTCCGCGCATCACGCCCGATGGGGCGTTCGTGGTCTTTGAGACCGCTGCCACGGATGTCTTCCCGATGGGACTCAATGGCACGAAGCGCGACATCGTCCGCTGGTCACGCGTGGACGACATCATCGAGGTGGCCAGTTCGCGGGAGAACTTCCCGGTCCTCAACGAGACGAGCACGCATCCGGCGATCTCCGCCGACGGCCGCATGATCGTCTTCGCAACCGCCGCACCCAATGCGTTCCCGCCAGAGTTCGATCCGTTTCCCCTTCGGCCGCGAATCTTCCGCAAGGACATGCTGACCGGAGAGCTTGCGGTCGTCAGCGTCGCTGCGGACGGGACGATCGCCAACGACCGCTGCGATCGTCCGGTCATCGACGGCTCGGGTCAGATCGTTGCCTTCGATTCGATCGCGACCAACCTCGGTCCCATCGATCCGTCGCTCGCCGCTTCCGGACGGGTCTGGCTGCGCGATCTCGCAGGTGGCCACACCGAGCTGATCGATGTTTCCCCCGCGACCGCCGGATCGGAGGGGCGGTCGGGGACAGCGAGCGCGCCGGTTCTCAGCGCCGATGGCCGTTTCGTCGCCCTCTCCGCCCTGGCGTCGAACAACCCGAGCGTGCCGCTCGTCAACACGGGGGCGTTCCGCTTCGATCGCGCGACCGGCGAAGTCATCCGCTTCGCCCGTAGCTTTCAAGGCGAAGCGCTGGACGGCTGCTACGGCGGCGTGAGCATGACTCCCGACGGTCGGACGCTGTTCTTCGCGACCGCTGAAGCCATCGCCGTGCCGCTCGACACGAACGCAAAGGTCGACATTTTCGCGACGCAGCTCCCCGGCACGCCGGGTGACCTGAACGGCGACGGGCGCGTCGGTCCGGAAGACCTCGGCATCCTCCTCGGAGCGTGGGGTGCGACCGGCGCCGGCGGAGCGGCCGACCTCGACGATGACGGCGTCGTCGGCCCATCCGATCTCGCGATCCTGCTCGGCGCGTGGACGCCGTGAGGACCGCGGACCATGGCCTCGCTACCAGCGAAGGGTGGCCGACGCCGACGGCATCGCACCATCAGCGCCGTAGAGGACGACGGTGAGCTCGATCGTCGCGCCGAGCGCCGGCGGCGTCGTCCACGCGGGCGTCACGATGAAGCGGTAGGTGTCGGTCACCGGGTCGTAGCGGGCGCCGTGGGCTGCGGCGGTGGTGCAGTCGAACTTCCAGCGCTGCGAGCGGGGTTCGGCGTCAGCGACGGCGACCGTCACGACGAAGGTGCCGACCGCGCGGGTCGAGACGCCAGCGTCGTCGAGTGCCTCGACGCGGACCTCGATCGGAACGCCTGCGGCGGCATCGGTCGTCCGGGCGACCTTCGTCAGCGGCAGAATGCGGATCGAGGTCGGCCAATAGGGCCATGCCCCGCGGGCCTCGGGCGAGCCGAGCTCGATCGACTCCGTCTGGGCGATGCGGACCGCCTCGTGCGATCGACCGGTGCAGGCGACCAGGCCGAGGGGCGACATCGTCGCCGCGAGCAGGAGCGCGCTCGGCACCGACCAGAACCGACTTCTCGTCCGCGTGCGGGTCATGAGCGGGACACCCGCCATCAGGCGCCGGGAAGTTCCTCGATCACGCTGTAGCGGTCGAGGTTGAGGATGACGAGTTCACCGTCGTCCTTGCGGACCTCCAGCCGGTCGAGCCAGAGGCGATCCTGGTGGGCGTGGGCGAACCAGGAGCCGGTCTTCGCCTGGCGATATCGCACGACGACGCCTTCGGTCGTGGTGGTCCAGACGCCCTCGACATGCGGAACCTGCTGGACCACGCGGACGCGGGTTCCGGGTTCGAACGCAGGCTGGTAGGAGAGGGTGTCGGTCGACATGGCGGGCGGAGTATACCGGGCGCTCCAGATCGGAACCGAGCGGCCCGAATGACTTTCGCCACGGGCCGCTACTCGAAGCGCATCGCCTTCGCCCCGATCGTCGCCGCACTCCGCGTCGCCCGCCAGTTCGCGTTGAAGAGCGTGGCGATCGAGCGGTTCAGGCTCTCAAGGGAGATCGCATCGACCTCTTCCGCAAGCTCCCGGAGGGAACGCACCCGCCCGAGCCGGTAATAGTCGCCGGCGGCCGACGCCGCCCGGGCCGCGGTGCTCTCGCCGCTCATGACCAGACGGCTCTTGTAGCCGACGACCGCGCGGTGGAACTCGTCGGCGTCGACGCCGCCCTCGAACCGTTCGACCTCGCGGGCGATGCAGTCGATGGTGTCCTGGGCCCGTTCGTGGGTGCTGCCCGCGTAGATCGAGAGCATCCCGCGGTCCCGTCCGCCCGCGTAGCTCGCCCCGACCGAATAGCAGAGGCCGCGCTTCTCGCGGACCTCGTTGAAGAGTCGGCAGGAGGTGTCCCCGCCGAGGATGCGGGTGGCGATGCGGAACGGCGTGGCGAGCGGGTCGCCCTCCGGCGGAGCGCGGAAGCCCATCGCGATGTGGGTCTGAGCGCTGTCCGAATCCTCATGGGTGACGCCGCCGATCGGAGCCCGATACTCCTTCGGATCGGGCGTCGATCCGCTCCAGCCGTTGAGTTCGCGATCGAGCACCGCCGCGACCGCGTCAGCGTCGACATCGCCGGCGATCGCGAGGATCGCGCCGCCCGGACGACAGCGGGTGGACCATGCCTTGCGAAGATCGCCGATCGTCGCCTTCTCGAGCGCCGCGCGATCGCCGTACCCCGTGCGATTGAAGGGCGCCGGCAGGTGCCGCTCGCGCAGCCGAAGCATGACGAGCTGCTGGGGATCGTCGTCGAGCCCGTCAAGCTGCTGGAGGCAGAGGCTCCGGACCGGATCGAGATGTTCCTCCGGGAGCATCGGGGCCCGCACGATCGAGACGAGGATCGGCAGGGCATCGACCACGCGCTTCCCAAGCATCGTCGCCGAGAGCTGCAGGTGGACGGCGCCGGGCGAAGCGGCCCGCTGCACGCCGAGCCGATCGAGGACATCGCTCAGGCCGCGGCTGTCGCGTCCGCCGGCGCCACGCAGGATCAGCTCGGAGAGGAGGACGGCCTGTCCGTCACCAGCCGGTCCCTCGGGGTCCGCCGCGTTGCCCACCGGAAGGAGCCAGGTGAGGGCCGCCGACTTCGCCGTGTCGGAGCGCTCGACGAGGAGCGGCATGCCGCAGCGGAGTTGGATGACGCGGGCGGCTTCAGACGCTTGAACGGTGGCTGGCATGGAAGCGGAACGATACGGGATCGGGCGGAAAGACACAGCGTGGAGCGAGAGAGCGAAAGAGGGCACAGAGGAGCCGAGAAAGAGGGTCGGCGGAAACACGGTTGGAGGAACGGGCTACGAGGCGAGAACCACGCCGTGCGTACCGAGTCGCACGGCGAATACCCCTTTCCGTTGCATTCTCTGTGCACCCTCTGTGCCCTCTGTGCCTCTGTGGTTCTCTGGTGGAACCCCATCGCTCACGCGTTCAGCTCGAGACGCGGCTCCGTCGTTGTCCAGCGTTCCCAGAGCATGCGGAAGTCGGGGTCCTTCACCGAGGCGAACCTGAGGTCGCGGACGGCGTGTGGGCCGACGAGTCGGAGGGTCACGGCGCCATGCTTGGTCGTCGGCGCGAAGAGGATTGCGGTCGAGTCGGCGATCGTCCAGCGCGAGCCCGTTCGATCGCGGATCCAACCGGGACCGGCGACCAGGTCACGGCCGGTGTCCCGCAGGATCGGGATGGCGTTCCGCACCTTCGGCGAGCGGCTCACGAAGTAGACGCAGAGGGCAGCGAAGACGAGCGTGCCCCAGCCGCGCGAGAAGAGCGTGCCGCGGCCCGTTCCGCCTTCCATGACGCTGAAGAGGGCGAGCACGCCGAAGATCGCCGCGGGAAAGAGCATCCCCGACTGCGACTCATCGATCGGCTCGGGCTCGATGAGCGTCGTCGCCGGCTGCGGTAGGGGATTGGTCCCCTCGCCGTAGACGGCATCGACGATCGTGCTCGGCGCGGAGCCGGTGCGCGCCGCGACGGTCTCGCGGAACCGCAGCCAGTTCGCATGGCCGCCGGATTTTCGCAGGGCAATCCGATCCCGCAGGATCGCCGCGTGCAACTCCTCGACGATCGCCCGCTCTGCCGACATCGGCTGGCCTTCAACGCCATCGGAACCGGTGCCCGCACGCGCCGCGCGACTCGTCTGGACCTGCCGCCGCACGGTCTGACGGCCGATCAGCATGACCGTCACCCCGATGCCGACCGACATCGCACCGCCGAGGAGCACCGCCCGCCCGGGGATTCCGAGCGTCCCGCCGCGGAGGATGAGGCCCACCAGCATGCTCCCGACGGCGAGCGAGGTGACCAGGGCCATCATGAGGATCATGCGTCCGGTCTGGAAGCCAAGCGGCACCACCGTCGGAAGGGGAAGGCTGATCGTCCGCTGCATGGTGTCGTTCTACCTGCCAAAGCGCCCCCACCGGCGATCGCGCCCGACATCCGCGGCCGCAGGACGGCTGGCAAGCTGCGCCGCGCGGGGGGGTGGTAGCGACCTTGCAGGGTAGCGAAGCGGGCAGGCACGGGAGAACCCGGCAATCCGCGGAAACGGGGCGAAGTCCACGCCATCGGAAGCCGACGGCAGCGGGAGAGGAGGCGCGGAGATTCCAGTCATGAGCCCTCGCCCGTTCGGTTTCCTGTCCCGTCAGTTCCTGCGACATCTCGTCTTCGACGCGATGATCGTCATCGGCGGGACGGTCCTCACGGTGATCGTCCTCGACTACCGGCACCGGACCGCTCAGGCGGATCTGGCCCGCGAGGCGACGAGGAGCGCGGTTCGGCTCATGCAGGCGAGCGTCGATCTGCACACCGCGATCGAGCGCGGCTCGCTGGAAAATGTCGCCTATCCCTCGATGATCGAGCCCGACTGGTTCGACGAGGCGGTCCCGACGAATCACCTGCTGCGCGGCGACCGCCCCTGGGTCGAGCTCGCCGCGGAGGATGAGCGCGACCTGCGGCATCCCCGCATCCCGACCGCCGATGGCGGATCGCATGCGATGTTCTGGTACAACCCGACGCTCGGCATCGTCCGGGCTCGCGTGCCGCGCACGCTTTCCGACGCGGAAGCGCTCGAGCTCTACAACGAGGTCAACGGCACGCGGCTCCAGGAGCTGTCCGTCCTCGCCGGCGAAGACGATCGCGAATGAGCGGTGGTTCAACGGCCCGCCGTGGGTGTCGCCGTGGGTGTCGCAGTGGGCGGCCGACGCCGAGCGCGCTCGAGGCTTACGCGAAGGTGTCCTCGATCCGGTAGCGGCCTGCGGGCTTTCCGGCGAGCCATGATGCGGCCCGCAGCGCGCCGCGGGCGAAGAGGTCGCGGGTCGTCGCGCTGTGCTGGATGCGCAGGAGTTCGCCCACCCCGGCGAACTGGACGATGTGGTCGCCGATGACATCGCCCGCGCGGATCGCGTGGATCCGGTCCGGTGCGACCGTGCGGCCACCCTCGGCGACGCTCGCGGCAAGCGCAAGGGCGGTGCCGGAAGGGGCATCGAGCTTCTTCGTGTGGTGCGTCTCGATGATGTCGATCGAGTAGTCCGCACCGAGGAGCCGCGCCGCCTCACGGGCGAGATGACGGGCCACTGCGACCCCGAGCGAGGTGTTCGCACAGACCATGACCGGCACGCTGCGCTCCAGCGCGGCGAGCCGATCGAGGGTCGTCGGCGAGAGTGCGGTGGTGCCGACCAGGAGCGCCGCACCGAGCTCCTGAGCGAGATCGGCGGCCGCTCGCGTGCCCTCATCCGAGCTGAAGTCGATGATCGCCCGCGTTTCCGCAAGCTTCGGTGAGACCGAGGTTTGCCGATCGCTGTCGCGGTCGAGAAGGGCGGTCACGCGCACCCCGGGCATGTCGGCGGCGAGTGCCGCGATGCGCTGGCCCATGCGGCCCTTCGCCCCATGGATGGCGAGGGCGATCGGTGCGGTGTGGTCGTTGCGTGCGTTGGTGGGAGACATGGTTGGATGATGGTGCTGGTTGGGGGCCGCTCGGTCGTCGGATCGGTGCGGTGTGCGGTGTTGCGATGAGCGGTGCGACGCATCGCGATGAGGCTCGTCGAGCCTTGATGAGGGGTTCGGCGCGGCGTGCATGCGCGGTTCGGATGCAGGCGCATGCGTCGCGTCGAAGGGGTGTGATGCGCCTCGAAGGACCCGTCGAGCGCGTCGCGATGGTCGACCTCGGGTCGCCTCTTTCTCGCGCCGCTTGAATCTTTTCTGTCAAGCGCCTTTTCTTCCGAGGCCGATAGGTGTACAACTTCCATGTCGGGCGCTCTGTTACGCCGGCGCTTGACTCGACTCCGACAACCTGAGCGTAACCACAAGGGAGCCAACCATGGCTGCGAAGAAGAAGGCTGCTAAGAAGGCAGCGAAGAAGACCGCCAAGAAGAAGACCGCCAAGAAGGCCGCCAAGAAGGCCGGCACCCGCCGCGCCAAGAAGGCCTGATGAAACGGGTCTAGCCTCGCCAACTCGCTCGAACAGAGCGAACGCGAGGCAAGAAGCCGGCCCTCTTCGAGGGGCGACTTCTTCGACGGACAACTCGTGATCGTCGCTCCGATGACGAGCACGAGTCAGTCCGCAGGAACACAGCCGGAGGTCGCAGCGATGCGGTCTCCGGTTTTTCTTCGGCCGAACATCGCGACGCGCGGCCATCGCCCGCGGCGGTCGCAACCGGGTCTCCGGACCGCTCGCCCACCCGCCTGCGGGGTGTCTTCCGAGTCGCGTCCAGCCGAATCGCCGCCGCATCGCAGCCGTCTTGCAGCCGACTTGCAGCCGTCTGGGCGCTCGGCGGCTCGCCTCGAAAGTCCGGGGGAGCGTGCTTGGCTGATGAGGTGCAGGTCGTACAATCCGCCGCTCGCCCGTCGGTCGCACGCCTCCTGAGTGGCACGCGGCCGGAGAGGAGACGCCGGCTTCCGCCGCGTCCCGGGCGCCGCCCCATACCGCTTCCCAGCCATGGCTCACATCATCGCGGAACCCTGCATCGGCACCAAGGACACCGCCTGCGTCGAGGTCTGCCCGGTCAACTGCATCCATCCGGCCAAGGGCGAGAACGGCCACGAGGGGGCGACCCAGCTCTACATCGATCCGGTCGAGTGCATCGACTGCGGCCTCTGCGTGGACGAGTGCCCCGTCCAGGCGATCTACCCGCAGGAGGATCTCCCCGCGGAGTGGACGAAGTACATCCAGATCAACGCCGACTACTTCAAGAACAAGAAGTGATCGACGGCGGTTGACGACGGCGGTCGCGGGCTGATGCCCCGTCGCCCTCGCCCGCCCGTGCAGCGCATGCAAGGCCAAACGAACGCACCCCCGACTGAACCGGTCGGGGGTGCGTTCGTTCTCCATCGGCTCGACGACCGGGCCGCCGGTCAGCCGGCCTTGCGGAGTCCGCCCTCGTCGTCGCGGGCTTCCTTCCAGACGCCGCTCGGGGCATCGGGCTTTTCGGTCCAGTCCTGGGCACGCGGCCCGAGGTTCAGCTCGGTCGGCATGGTCTTCCGGTAGCCCATCTTGCGGATGATCTCGAGGACATCCGTCCAGGTCGGGAAGGTCTTCCCGTTGGCGTTCTTGAACGCATCGATCGCCATGAGGAAGAGGAACTGCTCCTGGTTCATCTCGCCTTCCTCGGCGGCCTTCACGAAATCCGTGAGCCGGCGGCCCGGGCCGCGGCGGCGCTCGAGGTTCGTGTCCGTCTGCAGCAGTCGCCGGTCCATGCCGGAGCGGCGATCGACGACCGACCCGGAATGCGGGCTGATCGCGTGCAGGGTCGGCGAGAAGGGGCCGGCGTCCTGATCCTTCGGAATCGTCAGCGCCGGCTCGGCCGGCGCTCCGACGGGCCGTCCGAGCGGCTTGCTCGCCTTGCGTCCGCCGCCGTTCGGTGATTCGGTGCCGCTGACGCTCGCTTCAGACCGCCGCTTCGTGGTGTCGTCGTGCATGGTTCAACCCCTTCTCGGGCGGCCGCGCCGATCGCCTCGCCGACACCCATCCGTGGGACGCGATGGCAGGCGGTGGGCCGCTCGGTACACTTCCGCTCCGCTTCCAAAGATCGACCGGCAGCCCGATGCGGTTCGCGTCACCCGGCCGATTGGTGCCCGAATGGTCGACCCCACACGACGGTGGCCGGTTGCCCGACCGGCATAGCCGGAAGACCCGCTACCGTCCGACCTCCCGTATGGCCTCCGACTCCCGTAACGAAACGACCCTGAACTTCGGCGCTGCCGTGCTCGGATGGGTCGTTCCCGGCCTCGGCCAGATCCTCATCGGCGAGCGACAGCGGGGGATCTGCGTCCTCATCGGGATCCTCGGCCTCTTCACGACCGGCGTCTTCGTCGGCGGTCTCGATTGCGTGGACAAGGATGAGGACCGTCTGTGGTTCTACGGCCAGGCGGCCGCCGGCCCGATCGCCTTTGGCGTCGCCTACGCGAACGACGCCCTCATCAAGACCGGCCGCATGACCGAACTCGTGCCGACGCCGCCATCGATGATGGAGCAGAGTCAGAACCTGCCCGGCGGCACCGTCCCCGCTGCGAAGGGTCTCGCTCACGCGAACGAGTTCGGCACGCTTCTCTGCTTCCTCGCAGGGCTCCTCAACCTCGTCGCGATCCTCGATGCCCTCGTGCGGGTGAAGGGGCAGTGCCCCTACGACCGCAAGATGCCCGAGCGGCGATCGACGCCAGCGGCCACCGGCGGAGGCAACCCATGAGCGCGTTCCTTCCGGCGATCGCCACCATCACAGAGACCGTGGCCTGGATCCCCTTCGTCGAACCCTGGCCCGCAGCGTCGCGCCTCTGGTGGCTGCTGATCCTGCCGCTCGCGTTCTTTCTCTCGATGGCCTGGAAGGCGGTCCGCATCCCGGACATGAGCCGCTACTGGGTCTCGGTCGCGGCGATGACCGGGCAGATCATCCTCGGCGTCATGGGCATCGCGATCGCGCTCTATCTCCTCGTCATCGTGCTCATGCCCCGACTCCCGGCCGAGTGAGTCAGGCTTCCAGTCAGGGAGCCAGTCGCGGAGTCTGCCCGCGCCGCCGCCAGAGGACGACAAGCACCACCGGCCACGCGATGAGCGTGAAGAGCATGGCATTCGTCGCGACGCCTCCCCACAGGACGATGACGCTGCTGCCGCGCTGCTCGCCGAAGAACCGGGCTGCGGCCTTCGCGGCCGATGACCCGTCGTCGTCGTTCTCGACCATCGGGATGAAGCCTTGCGTCGGATCGGGCTCGACCCACTGACGGGCGATCGCGCGCGACGGCCAGCCGACCGCAAGCGTGCCGACGCGGGGGAGGACGCCGTCGAAGTCTCGAGCGTGGTAGATCGCAGGCATCTCGGCCCACGCGGGGATGATGCGGGCGTCGAGCGCCGGGTCCGTCGAGGGCTCCGCGACGCGCTCGATGTTGATCCAATCGACGCCCGGAAGGCGATCGCGGGCGACGAGGAAGTAGACCCCGTCCCGGATGTGCAGCCGAACGGTCTCGGGCAGCGGGCCGAGCTCGGCGATCTCCTCGGGAGCGGCCGCCGCAACCCGCTGCATGTCGATCTGCCGTCCCTCGACGCTTCGCAGGCACCACCAGACGCTCCCCGCGGTGGCAAGTCCGCCCACGAGGATCGCGATCGGGAGGGCCAGCGCCATCGCACGCAGGAATCGCAGCCAATGTGGCATGAGGCAGGGATCGTAGCGACCGATTCTGTCGGGGTCGGTGCCGCGAGCGTGCGGTCAATCCGACGCCGTGGCGTGGTTCTCGGGCGCGGCCTCGGGAGGTCGAACCGCGTTCACGCCCCGCGCAACAGGGTTTTGTCGCCGCGCGGCGTGCGTGGCGCGCCTGTTGCGAACTCGCGGCCCGCGTCCTGAGCGAACCGCTGCCGATGAGGTGGCGCGCCGGACCGGAACCTGACGAGAGTGAACCCCATGGGACTGTTGCGAAGCCTCCGCCGAAAGCGCATCCGCTCGAAGAACCCGACCCCCGAGTTTGCCTTGGGCCTGAGCGCGGTGCGTCACCTGCGGCGGCTTGATCCGGAGCGGCGCGAGCGCGTCGAGAGCGACGCGCGGGTCTTCGCCGCGGAAAAGCACTGGGAAGGATGCGGCGGCCTGAAGGTCACCGACGGCATGAAGGCGGTCGTCTCGGCGCTTGCGTGCCTGCTGGTCACCGACAATCGATCGACCCTCTTCGAGAACACCTCGTCGGTCCTCCTCTATCCCGACCGCTATGTCGCGGGTCCGCAGACCGGCCCCGACGGCGTCGTCGCCTCCACCGGCTCGGTGCGGCTCGGCGAGGCCCATGTGAACGGTCCGGTGATCCTGAGCTGGTCCGACACGCTGCGCCACGCGACCCAGACCACCGGTCGCAATGTGGTGCTGCACGAGTTCGCCCACAAGCTCGACATGCTCGACGGCCTCGTGAACGGCACGCCGGCGCTTCCCGAAACGATCACCATCGACCGCTGGGTCGATGTGATGAGTCACGAATACGCGCTCCTCCGCAGCGAACTCGTCGCCGGCGTCATCCCGACGATCGATCCCTACGGCGCGACGAACCCAGCCGAGTTCTTCGCGGTCGCGACGGAACACTACTTCGAACGCCCCTTCGCCCTCCGCACCGACCGCCCCGAGCTCTACGACCTGCTGAAGGACTACTACATCGTCGGCGGGTGATGCCGGCAGCGGCTACTCCGCCAGAGAACCACAGAGGCACAGAGGGCACAGAGGTAGCACAGAGAAGCCAGTACGAGGAGGGAATTCGTCGTGAAGGCCATAGGCACAGGGGAGTTTGACTTGGGTCGGGTCTTCCCACAGTGCCCGTCGCTTGCGCTCCGCAAGTCCCGCTGGCACCGGCATGTTTCCGCGCAACCTGTCTCCTCTTTTGCATTCTCTGTGTACCCTCTGTGCCCTCTGTGCCTCTGTGGTTCTCTGGAACAACGCACCGTCAGCGCGCACGGCGCACGCCCGCGCCCGGGCGTTCGCCCTTGGCGATCGGCTGTTTGGCTCGGCCGCCGCGGTATTGATGCTTGCTCTTGCCCGCTCGCTTCGTCGACTTCTTCTTCACCTTCGGCGACTGCGGCTTGCCGCCCTTGAGTCGCTGGGCCTCCTCGGCCTCGCTCGCCTCCGTCTCGAGGGCCGCGCGGTGTGCGTCGTCCATCGCCTTCTGGGCGGCTCGGGCCTGCCGCTTGAGTTCGCGGTCGTAGCGCTCGCGATCCTCGGGCCGCATCCACGGGGTCATGTCCGGCGGTGGCGTCGGCTCGAGCTCGAGACCGGTGAGGCGGCAGAGTCGCTTCCAGCGCGCGTCCTCTTCGGGATCGAAAGCGACAAGCGTAAAACTCTCGCCGAATCCGCCGCCGTGGCCGGCGCGTCCGACGCGGTGAACATATTCCTCGGGCAGCAGCGGAACGTCGTAATTGATCACCGTGCGCACCGCGGGAATGTGCAGTCCGCGGGCCGCGACATCGGTGGCGACGAGGACCCGCAGGCGGCCGGCGGCGAACTCCGCGAGATCGTTCTCGCGCTGGGCCTGCGAGCGATCGCCGTGGACGACGCCGGTCGGGATCTTGTATTTGGCAAGCGCGCCGGCGACCCAGCCCGTGCGGCGGCGGGTGCGACAGAAGATGATGACGCCCTTTCGCTTGCCGCCGTCCACGAGGGCGAGGGCGAGCGAGGTCTTGAAGGCATCGTCGACGCGATGGAGATGCTGTTCGAGGTGCGACGCCGGACGCGAGTGGCCGCCCGCTTCGATCTTCGCCGGCTCGCGAAGGAACCGCTCGATGAGTCGATCGACCATCGGCGGGAAGGTCGCGCTCAGGAGGAGGATCTGGCGCTCGGGCGGCATGCGCTCGAGGATGCCTTCGACCTGCGGCAGGAAGCCCAGGTCGAGCATGCGGTCGGCCTCGTCGACGATGACATGGCGGACATGGGCGAGCGAGAGGGCGTCGAGGTCGAGCAGTTCGCGGACGCGGCCCGGCGTGCCGACAAGGAGGTCGAGTCCACCTTCGATCTCCTCGCGCTGCGGGGCGAGCGGCGACTTCCCCCACACGGCAGCGACCTTGAGGAGCGAACCGCGCACAAGGGCTCGGGCGTCCTTCGCAACCTGCTGGGCGAGCTCGCGCGTCGGACAGAGGATGATCGCCCGAAGGCGGGTACGCGGATCGACACGCTTCCCGGACTTGCCGCCGCCGCGCTTCCGCGGGCCGCGCAGCAACGGCGGCGGGTCCGAGAGCAGCCGATGCGCGATCGGCATGAGATAGGCAAGGGTCTTGCCGGTGCCGGTCGGTGCGAGTCCGATCACATCGCCGCCCATCGTCGCCGGCGGCACGAAAACAGCCTGAATCGGCGTCGGATGGGTGAAGCCAAGGGCCGCGACGCCGCGCCGAACGAGCGGGTGAAGGCCGAGTGATTCGGCGAAGAACTCAAAGGTGGGCGCGGACGCGGAACCGGTCGTCATTGGCCGCAGCATACTCGCGGTGATCCGTCGATCTGGCCACCGTGTGCAGGCACTCGGACGCTCGCCGCTTCCGCCAATGGCGGATCGGACTGAAATCCGCACGGGCATCGGCCGATGACACGGCCCACGGGCTCCTGGAGGGGTGGATGGAACACGCCCTTGATCGTCAGTGACCCCAATGAGTTTCCGCCCTTCTCGCAGCACACGCTCGTCCCATCAGGCGCTCGCCGAGGCATTGCGCCGGCCGCCCCTTCGCGTGGGGCTGCGCTACGAGCCGGGCGATCGAATCGATGGCTATCCGACGATCACCCTCGAGCCCTGCCGGGCGGCCACGGCGATCGCGGCGCTTGATCGCGCGGAATCCGGCGTCCGCACCCGCGTGATCGTCGGCGGCGCCGACCTCATCGAACCAGGTGCGAGCTCGCTCTGCCACGCCGCCCGCGAGCGGCTGGCTCAAGCGAGGATCGCCGGAAGTCTGGTGACCGATACGGCGGACATCATCGCCATCAGCCGCGCTATCGATACACGCCTCACCGTCGTGTCGATCGACGGCCCGGTCGAGGCCCGCGACGCAGAGGCCATCGAATCCGCCATCGCCGCCGGCGACTCGGTGCTCGACGCAGACATCCGCGTGACCGCGATCGTGCAATGCGGAAGCGCCCCGGGAACGGCGAGCACGACCAGCGCCGCAAGCGGCGCTGCCGCCGCCCACAGCACCCTCGCCCCGCTCGCCGCCCAGTTCCGCGACGCCGACGAGGCCCGCCGCTTCATCGCGGTCCTGACGCGCTCCTACATCGCCCGCACCATCGGCGAACCCTTCGAGGCGATCGCTCCCCTCGGCCACGAACTCTTCGGCCGCTGCACCGAGGGCTTCACCCTGCGACCGCACGAAATCCGCATCGACGGCCCCATGCTGACGCTGAGCCTCCGCCGCCCAGCCAACCGCGCGATCCGCACACTCACCCTCGACCGCACCATCGGCCGCTGGTTCACCAGCCGCAGGTAGACCAACGCGAGTCAATCGCGTCAGACGCATCACACGCATCAATCGCGTCACACGCATCACACGCATCAATCGCGTCACACGCATCACACCGATTGACCCAACGATCCGGATCAATCAACCAAGCGATCCGAACTCGCACAACGAACGCTCGACTCCCCCAACGCCCCGACCGATGGAAGACGGGCAAGCAAGCGGCTGAACAGTCACAAGCGAGCACGCGAGCGGGCGCAAGCGAGCAACCGCAACACAAATCACCACCGGATCGGCCGAGGAGGGAACGGCCGGTCCGTTGGTGTTTTTGGGGAGTGCGGCAAAGAGGGAATGTCGGGGCGGGGACGAGGGCGGGCGCGTTCAGGTCCAAGCGAATCGGAACAAACAAACCAAGACGGATCTGCGAGACTTGCAGCGGTATGTACCTCGCCCTGCTCGCCTTCTCAGCACTCCTTCTTGCCATCGCCGGGTCGGCGATGTTTGCCGATGAGCGAAACGCTGCGCTCATCCTGGCCGGTGCGGCACTCGTGTTCCTCGTGAATGCCATTTCGGCCCGAAGCGTAGGCCGAAGGCGAAAGAGTCAAAAGCGTCCCGAACCCAAAGGCGACTCGCCCAGTCCGATATAGTCCTCGGTACCCAATACGCTGCATGGGCACACGACATCAGGCGATCGGCGTGCCTGAGGCGGATCAAGCGTCGCCACGAAATGATCTGGGCGACGCTGGGTGCGGATGTGTCAGAGACGAAAATAGCGACTTTCTGCGGAATCTCGGGGAATCGGGCATCGGGCCGCCCGTGACGATGACGAATCGGGCCCCCGCAAAGGCGAAAGCAAAGGGCCGGAAGGGCGGCGCGAGAAGACGCTTGGCCCACCGCGTCGGGCAAGTGGCTTACGAGCTGAGCCAGCGTGTGCGGAAGCGAGTGGAGCACGTGTTCGGGGTGGAGGACGACCGTAGCGGGGCAGTCGAGAACGAGATTCGTGGAACGGTCGAGGATCGAGATGGACGCGATGGTCGCTACTGCGGCATACGATCTGCTGCAGATGACAAAGCTGATCGCGTGACGGCATTCCAACGACACGGATGTTGCCGACGGATCGCAAGGTGCGAGGCGACACCAGATCGCGCGGGATCGACGCGAAATGCGTGGGTAGAGTGATTTGATTAGCGGCCTGCTAGTCCTCAACCTCAAACTTTCGTCGATCGAGCCAGCTGCGGCCGGCGGATGTCAGTTGCACCCGGCCATCGAACATCTCCAACCAGCCCGAGGCCAAGAGCGGATCCAACGACACGGTCACGTGGCCGAGCAAGGTAGGAGCAAGCCCCAGCGCCTCTGGCAACGCGCTCAGGGCGCACCCCGCGCTGGAGATCGCCTCAAGGATGCAAATGGTCTCAATGTCGGCGCGAGAGAGGGTCGCCCGCTCGATGCTCCGACTATCAGTATCTCCGAACGGCGTCATCGGTTTTCTCCGAGTACTGAGTCGGCGACTCTGAAGTCCAGCGGGACTCAGGCGTTCCGCCTGCCCTTACGATGATCTGCGAGCTGTCGGTCGTAGGCCTCGAGGATCCGAGCCAGGAGGCTCATGAGCGGCCGGCCGGGGCGACCGTCAGCCGAGGGGCGGTTGCGGGGGTCCCGTCGGGCGCTCAACGCTTCCTGCAGGTACGCATCCACATTGCCCACGATGAACAGCCCAAGCATCGCCCGGGTGAGCGCCACGTTCCATCGCTTCGGCATGTCGAAGAATGGCGTCGCGCGACTCCGCACGAGACTGATGAACACATACTCCGCCTCGCGTCCCTGGCAACTGTCCAGTGTGAACGCTTCAACGTCAAGCCGATCCAGGTGCCCTTGCTGCCGCAGGTCATCGATGGCATCAGCCAGCAGTTTCTTCTGGTCGCGATAGGGCGTGATGATCATGATGCCGGGTTTATGCTCTTTGACCACCTCGTTGGCGTTTAGTTCCTTGAGCATCCTGCAGATGCGATCGCATTCGTGCGGATTGTCCTCACTGCTCGCGTCTCCTCCTTCGGACACCTGCACAAATGCCACGCGGCAGTCGCTCGCGCTGTCCGCCTTCCCGTCGTGGAGCGCCTCGTTGAAGTAGAACAGCTCGCGGGGGATACGAGAAATGCTCGCGTGCATTCGATACTGCTTCTTCAGCACGCCGACAAACGGACGGACGGCGTCACACACCGCTACTGGAGAAAGGCCGGCCAGCTCTTGCAGCGGCGACACATCGAAGACCTCAGCTGGGATGCCTGTCAGCCAGTCGTAGACGGACACGGTGTTGATGGCGTATCGCACGGCGATCTGGTCTCGACACGCTGGAGCATCTGTCGTGCCCGCGGTGCCGTACAGTGACTTCATTGCGGCCGGGGAGGGCAGGTATTTCTCCAGGCCGTTGCGAAACCGCACGATTGCCAGCTTCTGGTCGCTTCGCTCGCTCCACGGCTGGGCGTGGTAGACGTTGAATGCGTTCTCGAAAATGCGGGCCTGCGCTCGTTCCCGAGGTTCGATCAATCTGGTGCCCTCTGCGAACTGTGGTCTGGGCACACGCACCCCACGCTGGACCAGGATGCGCAAGGACCCCCGGTGATCCGGCGCGTGAGTGCGATCCCGCCCGCGCGTCGGCGCAAGCATGGAGCAAGCCGCATCCACGTCTTGCGGTGTGCAGACGAGAACGCCGTCCGTTGCGCCTTCATGCATCTCCGAGATCCGCGGCGCACTCTCAAGCGCAACTGCGGCAATGTGCGTGCGGATGGCGCTCGCCACCGCACCGGGATCGGTGGACACAATGACGAGGCGCTCTCCACGCCGGTCGTAAGGCTTCGTCCGCTCGAGAATGGCACCAACGGAACACACGAGCTCGAGGAGCGGGTGCAGCACATCGTCGAGCGTGGGGGCATTCTCTTCGGAACTGTTGAACGGAGGCAACTGCTCAGGATCACCGACGAGCACCCATCTCTTCGCTTTCACGGCGATGGCGAGGAACTCGGGGAGCGTCATCTTGGAAACTTCGTCAACAATCAACAGGTCGAATGTTCCCGGATCGGCATCCTTAACCGTCGCGTATGAGAGGATCCCGATCGGCGTCCCACAGATCACGGCCTCAATGCTCGCGATTGCCGACGACAACGGGGCGGTCCCCGAGGCGTTCGCGTCTTCGCGGGCGTACAGCGCCTTCGCTGCGCCGACAGCCTCCGTCAACCGCAGTTGCACCCGACGGGCGATTGTCGCGCCCCGCACCTGTCGTTTGCTGCCAACCCAGTATTCCATCGCACGCTCAGAGAGCTTGTTCTTGCGAGCCGCGTACCGAACCGGAACTGTGTGCGGCGCGAGGCGATCGTCCGCGAGACGGTCGTTTCGTGGGGCGAGCTTCTCGACCACGTTGTCGACCGCCACGTGGGTGGGCGACACGACCACGACGCGATCGCCACGCTCAACTGCACGGCGGATAACGGACGTGATCACCGTAGTTTTGCCAGACCCCGGGGGGCCCTGAATCACAGCGAAATGTGGGGTGGACATCGCCTTGGCGATGCACTCTGCCTGAAACTCGTCCAAACGCTCGCCGGGGGTCGGCGGGCCGAGAGCGGACGCCGAAGGTGCCGCGCACGGTGAATGGAGCCGATCGGCACCACAATGCCCAACCAAGGCGCGGAGCGGGGCGAGCGGGCCATCGTCCGTTGCCCGCTCAAGTGCGTCGAGCGCATCGAGCTGCCGCTCAATCTGCACAAGATTGGGAACAATCGCGATGAATTGGACGTGCGTCGGCGTCGCCGGCGGCGCTGCCACAGTCAGCTCGACGACGCGATCGCTGCCGCCAATGTCCTCCACTTCGTACGAGACGAGCTCGGCACTCTCCGGGCGAGGGTTGAGCTCCAAGAACTCCCGTGGTGATCGCTCGAGCAGAACCTTCTGTTCGTTGGTCAGAAACGTGACCGGGCTTTCGACCGTGCTCTTGACGGTCTCAAGGATCTCCTTTTCGCGTCCACGCCAGAGGTCGTCGTAGTCCAGATGGATCCGCACGCGGCAGGTGCCGTCGTCCGAGTCCTCAGACCAAGCCCCGCCCTGGCCGGATCGTCCCGCCGTCGGCTGACTATCCCGCGCCGCCATCTGGATGGCTCGAAACACGTCGAAGCCTCCAGTTGGTGCAGCATCCGACGGGGCAGAACCACTGCGCGGGATTCTCGCGATGATTGGTCGTGCCAGCAGGCGTTCGAGCTTTGCCTGCAAGCTTGCGCGTATCGTTGGCGTTAGATTGCGCTGTTCGGAGTCGCGATGCCTGATGTTTGCGGAACTCGATGGATCAAATGTCATGATCGCGATCCCCCGCGCAATCCCCGTAGCCAAGCGAGCGTGCCGGGGCGATCCAGTTCGATGCCGTCGAGATCTCCGGGTTCGCCAAAGGTGCGGAGGCAGTCAAGGCAGCCGGAGCGGCATCGCTGATCGTGTTCTTCGGAGACGAACAGCACATCAATAAGGTGCTGCCACAGCCACTGCTCGCCCGCATTTGCCAACTCGAGCACATGTCCTGCCCCGCCCGGGTGGCAGTCAAACAGCACTATGCCGAATCCCCCATCTGCGACGGGGTGGAACTTGGCCTCGAGCTCGCGCGGATCGAGCTGGAGGCAGCGAGCGCCGGCCAAGCGAAGGGCTTCTGCCACCGTCTTGACAACTTGCGCATTCGGGGGAGCCGTTCGTTGTCCGAACTCCAGCACCAGTACATCGGTGATTTGCCGCGCCGCGAGCACCTGGTGCCGGAGGACCGGTGCCCCTTCGATGCCTTGCCAGCAACTGGACTTGCGCTCCATCCGGCGGAGCGGACGATGCCGCTCAAAGGAGCTCGGCAGATCGATGCGGCCTTGGCCGTCTGGCTTTCGCTCGACCTCGGCAAATCCGCAGCGCGTGCAGATCGCAAACCCCGTGAATCGAGGACGCCCCTCCGGATCCACAGCCCGATTCCCCGGGTTGTAAACCAACAACTCCCCGCACTCCTTGTAGCGTGCGACCAGCCCGTTTACGCCTGCAAAGTCTGTCCAAACCTTGTCCCAGTCGTTTGACTCAATCACCGCAGACGAGGCCATCTGCACGCTGCCCACCGGATCTTCCAAAGAGCGCGAACGTGCGGGTCTGTCCCACCACGCGGTGGAGAACCCATGGCGAGGGAAGAGAAGGTCGAATCGATGACCAAAGCGTGTCGATTCGCCCGACGACGGAAACGCATCCGGAAGGTCCCCTTCGCCGATGCGATAGACAAATCGTCCTTGAGGTCCGATCAGGCCGCGGCCGCGGAGCCCCAGCGTTTCAGGCTTGTCCACTCCGGTCCAGTGTTTCATCAACCCCCTGCACCGAACGACATTGCCACCGACCACGAGCGTGGCTCCAGGCGCATACTCCCGGAGCGCGAGCATGCCACTTCGCTCCAATCGATAGCGGTCCTCTTCTCGCACGCTCTGCGGGCGCTTTGCGTCCGGGGCCCAGACCGCGAGACGCTGCAGACCGACAGGAAACCCGTAGCGCGGCAGGTACTGCCCGTCCGCTAGGGCCTCGATTGTGGTCGTCGTGTACATCGCTTCCAGATTGCGGTGGAGCGCGTTCGAGAGCCCGGCAGCGCTGGAGTCGCGTGCATCGATGCGTTGCCACGAGTCATACATCTCACCGTAAAGAGCACGCCAGTCGGCATCGGCCTCGTCAAGACGGTGGCCGGCGCCTCGGATGAACTCCGACATGGCGTCCGATCCAGGCGTTCCGAGCGCCGGTTCGAGCGGAGTGCCGGCGAGAAGCGAGAGCAACACAGTTCTGGTCCGGTGGTTCGGATCGAGCGCCAAGTGCTCCAGAAAGTGCTGGAAGACTTCACGAAGGGGTGCTGGATCGGCAGCCTCTGGATACCAGGATGGTCTGGGCGTCAGCGGGATCGCCGGTCGGGCGGGAACTGCATCCGGCCGCACGAGGTCGGACTTCGTGTCCCAATTTCTGGTCGCAGGCACGCCGCAGAACTCACCCATCAGGCGGTATGCGGTCATCGCACCGACATGGGTGTTGGATGGGTACACCGCGCGGAAGAACTCGCCTAAGAGAAACGCGTGCGCATGCCGTACCGCGATGCGTTGACGATCAAGAAACACATTGGGCGTAGGCGGTGCCTTTGACAGGTACCGGTCAAAGCGCTGGAACACCTCTCGGTCAAAAGGACGCGGGCGAGCGAACGTGACCACGATGGATGATCCATCGGTGCGCCGGCCAGCCCGTCCAGCTCGCTGCAAGTAGTTGGCGACGCCTGGCGGCACATCGGTCAATAACACTCCGGCGAGGCCACCGATGTCGATGCCCAACTCAAGCGTCGTTGTGGAGCTCAGCACATTTCTAGCACCAGCCCGAAAGAGGTTCTGGAGTCGAAGGTTCTCCTGGGGGGAGAGCTGCGCGGAGTGCTCTTCGCCCCACAAGCCCATGGCAAAGAGGTCCGTGCGCGGCGCTACTTCACCGAGGAGCTCACGACGCCGCCTCGCCAGCCGCGGTGTGGCCATAGCCTCGTCAAAGTTCACAGGTTGAAGATCGCGGACACCCTGTAAGAGGGCGTGGCCCAGGACTGAGCGGGCGTACACCAGTCCGGTTGCTGCACTAAAGAAGAGTCGCGATGGCCGTCGAACACACAACTCGCCGATATTCAAACGGATTCCGCCCTCGTCATTCGTCTCAAGCCATCGCAGTTCACCCGTGCCGCCGCCCCCGCGGGCACCAAGCAAGAGGAGATCAAACACGCCTCCCAAGAGTTCCTTGGCGGCTTCCAGCGAACGATCTTCGGCGACACCGGCGCGACGAAGAAGCTCGGCCACCCGAGCCAGCCTTGCCGATCGTTCCGTCTCGCCGACGAATGCCGCTCGCGTGAGGTGTAGACCTGCCACGGCGATGGTGCCGACCAGTTCTCGCACGAAGTCCTCGTCGGCTTCATCCCCTTCGCCAAGCGTGGCAGCCATGTTGCGGCGCAGATCGAGCACAAGCTCTGTGACAAACGGCCGCCAATCTCGACGAAGGCCCTCATCGAGAGTGCGAGGCATTGTCGACAGCGTGCGTTCAAGCGCCCGAAATGGAGGCGTGAGCCGGAATGGGGAGCTCGAATCGATCGCAAAGAGATCACTGCGTGGGAGAAGAATCTCAATCAGACCCTGCGCCTCATCGCTCGTGGCGCGATGGGGACGAAGGGGAATGGCAAGTTCCTCGCATACCCGGCGACGCAGTGTCGTTCGCACGGCGTCGGCGTTGTTCGACCAGTCTGTCGAACACCATTGGTGGTCCGGAGAGTGTTGATGCCGCTCTGCCGTGTCCGGATCAAGAAGCTCTTTGATCTGCGGTGCCTCCCGCAGGCGTTCGACGAGGTCAGAAACCGAAATGCCGTCGCGTGCAGCCGAGAGGTCCGCTCGTGCCTGGGACAGATCGCGGCGGATCGCGGCTGCGACCTGTGGCGGTGCGCTGCTGAGGCGGGCCTCGAGTTCGTCGATTCGTCCCTCCAGATACTGCACGAGCTCTGCGCTTGATCCCGCCGCCCCCACGACCCGAGCGATCGCCGCGCGCAGCACTTGGGTTTCGTGCTGGCCCGTCAGCCGCGGACCCAGCCGCGCAGCGCCCTGGCGACTGTCTGTGAATGCGAGCAGGCGACGTCCCCGCGCCGGCAGATTGTGACGGTCAGGCGACGGGTGTTCGGGCAGCTCAGCCAGCACGGTTTCCGTTACCACAGAGAGGGTCAGCGACACAGGACCAACTATGGGTTCAAAAGCGGTTGTCTCCCCAGTGGAGCAGGCTGGGCAGGCCGTACTGGCGGTCCGCCCCGCCAATGCACGTGTGCGGGCAGCGGCTCCCCCCAGTTCGCCGGTGTCCAAATTGACATGCCAGTGTGTTTGCACGCCGGGCGGTACGGCCTGGAGTGAGAACATGAGTACGCCGGTTGTGTGTCCATCCGTGGTGTCACGGGCCGCGGCTAGTTCGTCCGGCGTGGCTGCACGCAGGCGGAAGTCATCGGTCTGAATGCCGGCAACTGCGGCATCCCCACATTCCTCACACCGTACCAGGCTCACGGTTCTACATCCGCAATGCGGGCAGTTGGCTGTGAAGCCGGTTGACAGTGCACCCCAGCCCTCGGGCTTGACCTCGGGCGGGCCCGAGCACGCGGGGTTCAGGCAGAGCACCATGCCATCAGGGCTCTTGCAAAGAACATGGAGACGGTGTGGCACGAGCGGGAGTTCAGCAGCACGCAGCCGCGCCGACGCGCTGAGCCGGAGTAACGCCACGGTGGCCTCGATGGACTCGGGGCCCGGATCTCCCCAAAGACGGTCAGCCAGCGAGAACAGCGACAGTCGAGGCTCATCCCAAAGCAAGGATGCTAGTTTGTGAACAACTGGCGACTGGGTGAGCACGATGTGGAGCAGTACTGCTGGCCTTCCAGCGCATTCGTTCATGGCGGCGCGGACCGCCGCTTCGCCCGCGATCGTGCGGAGCGAAGCGGCCAGCCGAGCACAATCGTCGTGATCGACCTTGAGCTCCGGCTCTCCGTCCGCGGCCACTTGCATGGTGGGCACAATGTGACCGCTGAGCGCCGCCAACGTGGTCCGCTGTGATGCGAGATGGCCGCACGCGACAGCGTCGACAGCCTGAGCAAACGAAGGGCGCTGCTTCTCGCCGCGCACAACCCTGACCATCTCGCGCGGTTTTGTGAACACCAGAGACCCGAGTTCAGCCAGATCTCCCTCCCCAAGCGTTGCGGAGGTGCCGATCTGAAGCACGCGACTGGACGGTACGCTGCACCTCGCCAGCACTCGTCTCAGAAGGAGCGCGATCTCGGCCGCGAGTGTGCCGGTATAGAGGTGTGCCTCATCGAGCACGAGCGATCGCAGTGCTGGACCAAAGAGGACCGCATCCTGCGGACGGCACAACATGTACTCGAGCATCGAGTAGTTCGTGATCAACACATCAGGCACTGTCCCACGGTCAGACGGCCCCAGTTTTCGACCGTCGGCGGTTTCTAGTCCCCTCGCCTGGCGACGAGTACGGAACCGGCATGGTTCCCATCGAGGAACTCCAATGCGATTGGCCATTGCGTGATCCTCGGGAGTCTCGCTCGTGAAATGGAAGAGCGTCACCCGAGTTTGATTGCGGAGCCAGGAGTAAAGTCGATCCACCTGGTCGTTGACGAGTGCGTTCATCGGATAAAGCACGATGCAACGAACGCCCGACTCGCCAGCCACTCTGCGCTTTCGCCACAATTCATCCAGGATCGGGAGCAAGAAACTCTCCGTCTTGCCGGCACCCGTGCCCGCTGTCACCATCACGGCGGGCCGCTCTTCCCCTTCTGTCTTGGCCGCTCGAATGGCTGCCAACTGGTGCGAATAGAGTGGACGAGCTCGCGGCACGGCACCACGCGCGTCAAGATGCTCCAAAAGGTCGCGAGCAAACTCACCTGCGTCTGCCATTTCCAACAGTGTGCGTGGAGCCTTTTCCGCCGTGCGAGCGCCAAATGCAGCTTCGACCCAGACATCCGAAAGGAGCCCGCCACTGCCCGGTGGGCCACTCCATACACGCCGCATGATGTCGCGCAGGCGGTCGTCGCGCAGGTAGTTTTCCTCAATGGAGAACTCCACGAGACGCTCTCGAAGCGAGTGGATAAGACGAAGTGCATCCAACTGTGACATGGCTGTTCTCTAGCTGTATCCCATCGCTGTGAGGGTGAGTAGTCGACGACCGGTATCAATCTGGCACAGCAACTCCGCGGCGCAGAGAGGTCGTCCGCGACGCGGCCACGTACGCTCGTCATCACCCTCGTCGGGTCGGTTACGACTGGCTTCCCGGATAAACGCTGAGTCGATTGGCTGGGCCAACAACGCGGAAAGTGAGCGAGCACCCTGCTCGGAAAGCTCGGTGACGACGAGTCCCACTTCGCGGGGCTCTGGCACGCCAGCGACAATTAGAGCGAGCTTTTCCTCTTGGTCTTTTAGCCAAGCCTGAGTCATCGAAGAGTGAGCGTATGTGCGAAGGGTGTTGAGTGCTAAGTGCGGGTGAAGTCGAACGAGGCGGAGGATTGCCGCGAGCAGAGGCGTGGGTTCAAGGTCAGGTCCTCGAAGATCGCCGTGTATTGCATCAATGAAATGCGCAACGCTGTCTGGATGCGGCTGCCAGCCTGCTGTTAACGCTCGGAGCGCCTCGAACCATGCGGACTCCACCAGTCCAGGTTGGAGCCATCCCTCATCGGGCAACAGTAGTGACAGTTCTTTGTCATCGGTCATGAGTTCGTGTGGAACTGTCCAGCCGCGAATAAGTCCGCCAGGATCTGGCTCCAACAGCGTGCGTCGGATTTGATCATGAGCCCTCGGAGAGAGCACCGGCACGTGGAGCCATCGCAAAATTGCAGCGGCATCAAACGGAGTACGCTGTGCCACGAGGGCCGGAACGCTTCTGAACCATGACTTTGTCCACCCCGCTCCGACGCGAAGGCCGTGATAGCAAAGCGCAACAGCAACGGGAGTGGGGCAGGCGACGCTGGGCAACAGCCGGACACTGACAAAGCCGTCGGTGCCTGCAACGCCTTGTTCTGCGATGATGCCGGACGAGAGTGTGCCGGACTCGTCCCACACAACGCAGCGGTACTCATCGAGACGGTCGAGAAGGGCATCTTGGACTTGCACAGAGATCGCCCCGTCCTTATCTGGCTCAAAGTTGTGCGTCGGCCGCATTTCGCCGAAATCAACTACTTCGGGCGCAAGGGCGATCTCGCGAAGCGCATTCAGCGGGCCGCGCCGGACGTGCAGCGGAGCTCCCAGCCCAACCACCGGAAAGCGGGGCTGAGCACGAGCGGGAAATCGTGCAAGTGGCCGGGTGCCTTCAAACACGAACCACTCGCGCCGGTCAACGGGATCGTTGTCCTCGGTGTCGGGTGGCATGAAGAAGTAGGTGCCCCGAAGCAGGCTTCCCCGCGTAATCGGTCTATCCAGCTCAGTACTTTTGATCTGCCCCTTTACAAACCGAAACAGGCCAGAGACTGGGATCTGCTCCCTTATCCGCCGAACAGCTATCTGGCCTCCTGTGCCCGTCAGCACGACGAGACACTCGATATCGCCGGGGACGCTTCCCATCAGATAGCTGACGCGAAAGCGTGCCGCGCCTAGAGCCGAGGGTGACGGCGCATAGGACTTTCCGCCGCACCACACGGCAGTAGGCGTGAGACCCCCATTCGCCTCGATTGTGATCTCCACCGCATCACCCTCGCGGAAGTGGCCGCGGGCGTGAGGCGTTACGCGCAGTTGCAACGTGCTGTGAATCGTTCTGCCGATCGATGTCTCCGTCTGCCAGGCGACCGTATCGGCCAGCATGATGCGCGTAGCGCGAGCCACCTCCGCTGTCACGATGTATGCGACGGCGCGCCCATCATCGAGCGGAAGGCACTCGGCGGGAGGTTCCGCGCGACAAGCTTGGTCGGCGATGATCAGCACCGGGCCGGACATGGGAAGCGACTCCCCCGTCTCCACAGTTCGACTGCTGGAATCGCCCGGGACGACTACAGCAACTGCGGACTCCGTGCTCCAAAGAGAGAGCACTTGTTCGGCGCGAGCTGCACCGCTTGGGTCAAGCAAAGATGCCCTGAGCTGTGGGCGTAGGGGACTCGGTATCTTGACAATAAAGTCAGCTGCGCTGACAACATTGTGCGGAGCGCCGATCAGCCGTAGAGACTGGTCAGCCGTCAGCAATCGTGCGATCCGCTTCCCATCGATGAGGATGTCGTAGAACGGCTGCGAAAGCTCCAAAGCAGCCAAGCCGGAAAGCTCCGCAAGGACCTGCGGGATTCCGCCCCGGAAGGACCACCAGTGGCGACCGATGAACGTATCGCTCGGCATGTCTTCGGCTGAAGCACTCGTCGACGAGGTACTCTCAAGGTCAGACCAGTCAGTGTGTTCAATCGCATCCAGCAGCTCGCTCGCGCCACCTGGTGGAATCCACGGAGACGCCTCCAGGCGTCGCAATGCGTCCGCTCTCGGAAGGACCTGTCTGGCTGCAAGACGAATTGTCTGCCAGAGCTCGTTGAACGAGGGAGACGTCATCTTGCCCAGCGCGCCCGGATTCGCCTCGTGGCCGAGCAGTAGACGCACCGACTTGGGAAGGTTGATGTTGCGACCCCACAGTGGAGCGTTCTTCGTGAAGCCGCGCACTGAGAAGCCGAACTGCAGGAAGACTGTCGTGTACCACTGATGCCCCGGACCATCTTCGGTAGGGATGTCAAAGGCATGTCTCAGACCGAACCGCCGAGCGGCACGTTCGATCATCATCTTGGTTGGTGCGGATGGCTGTCCGCCGGCGTCAAACAGCTGTTGGGTCAGAGCGGCATTCGTCGAAAGGGATCGGCGGACTTGCGCCCACAGACTCCCCTCCCAGGCGTTTCGCCGTGCGGTCTCTGAGATGAGCAGGAGCAAGTAGAAGCCGTAAAGAGGCTGACCGGTGACGATCTGATCTGCGACTTTGGCAGCCGGCGCGAGACCGGCGATCGCTCTCTGCCACGCGTCGGTAGTGATCGTCCGGAAGCAATCGATCACCTCACGCGACTCTACCTCATTCAGCTTGAGCTCCACCAAGGACCATGGCATGATCCGTCGTGCCCAAGGAGATCGGCTGAGAACGGATATTGCCAGTTGGGACGCAGCAGTCTGGGTCATGGGCATCGGCTTCAACCTGTCCCATCTCGTGGTTGGGAGGGTAGCTCCGTGTGACTCCGCTACAGACGACCAGCGGTGAAAACTACCCCTGTGGAGTCGGCGGTGCTTACCGATATCCCGTTAAAGGACTCGTCCGCTCGATACTAGCAGGCCGCTAAGAAATCCCGGCACTGGCGCAACCCGCTGCTCGATCGCGCG
>CAYNCG010000041.1:0-27610 GCA_964395845.1 uncultured Isosphaeraceae bacterium
CTCTGTGCCCTCCGTGCCTCTGTGGTTCTCTGGATGATTTGTGCAGAATCCTGATGCGTGTGTGAAGCGGACTCGTCACGACGACGCTGCGCGGCTCCTTCGGCCGCGGAACCACAGGCCGCGCGAGGCGAGCCAGTGTCGGACGCCGAAGGAGGGAAGCTCGTTGCGCACCGTCCACGGGATCGAGGCCCGCTCGGGAACATTGGTGCGGATCCCGAGGGCGAGCGGCTTGCTGATGTCGTAGTTGCCGGGGTGGATGAGGAAATTGATGAGCGTGCCGGGCGCGATCGCGCGATAGCTCGCCGGATCGTCCAGGCGTCCGTCGTTGGGGAAGCGCTTGGCGGTCAGCGCGCCGCCGACATCGTGCAGGCGGCACTCCGACGGGGCGCGGGCCTGAAGCTCGAGGCGCACATCCTCGTCGAAGAGGCGGATCGAGCGCGTCGCGAGCTCGCGGCGGAAGATCGCCGAGGCGTTGTTCGGCTCGCGCGCTCCGCGGCCGTAGCCGTGGGCGGTGCCGAAGCGGAAGGTGATGCCGTGGCGCCCGTAGTCGTCGATCTGCCGATGGAGATAGGCGATCGCCTCGGGAATCGAGGCGTGCGTCGCGTCCGCCGCCGGAGCCGCAGCGGGGAAGAAGCGTTCGGTCGCGTTGAGATGGAGACCGATCGCTGCGCGGGGCGCGCGGCGACGCACCTCGCCGATGAATGAGACGACCTCGGCGGGGGTCAGCGGCTGGTAGCGGGGGTCATCGAGCGGCAGGAAGTTGAAGACGCTCGCGAGGCCGAGCGAACCCTCCAGTTCGGCGAGCGCGAGCACCTGCTGTCGAGACGCCGGCGTCCGCAACAGGTCGATGTCGTGCAGCAGCAGCAGGTTCGGGCGCGTCGTGTCGAGACGGCATGCGAGCATCGCGTCCTCGTCGAGCGAAACGACGCCCGCGTCGCGCATCGCCGTCAGCACCGAGCCGTAGGTGAGGCGGTGCCAGTCGTAGCGATATTCGCGCATGAACGCGCTCCAGCGGCGGTTCCGCACATACCAGCGCGCTTCCTTCGGCTCGAGGAAGTTGACCCAGTCGCCGACGACGCCCTTGCGGTTCGGCGAGTCGCGGTCCTCCTGATGGCGCGAGGCGATCTTCCAGAAGCTGCATTCCTCGTAGACGCGATCGAGCACCTGCCGGTCCGCCGCGACGCCGATGAACGCGTAGACCTTGGCCATCGTCGCGTGGAAGTCCTGGTGAAGGTCCTCGTAGCGCACGAGGTGGACATTCGGCAGTCCGGCGGCCTCGAGATACCCGTCGAAGTACTGGCCGATCTTGGTCATGCAGCCTTCGACGGTGCTGTTGCGACCCTTCATCCACTCCTGATTGCCGCGCTTGTGGCTGATGAGGACATCGCGCGGATCCCGGATGATGAAGACGAATTTCGCCTCCGGCGCGATCCGGGCGACCTTTCCGACATAGGGCGCGTTCGCCGGAGCCTTGTTCACGAACCAGGGGCCGGTCAGCTCGGCTGTCGCGATTGCGACATCGACGGCCCGCTCGAGGGCCGCACGGTCGTTCTGCACCTCGCGGAAGATGGGCATTTCGCGCGGAACCATCTCCACTTCGGGATGGCTCGCGATGCAGGTGCGAAGCCACGAGGTGCCTCCGCGTGCGAAGCCGGTGACGAAGATCATGCGATCGAGGTGCGACATGGTGCTGTGGGCGCGCGTCTCTGAAGCGGGCTTCATCGACGGTTCGGCGCAGCCGGTCAGTATACTTCGACTCGATCTCCGATCAGCGACGCTCGCCTGGTTGTGTAGGCGTCGTCGCAGCGCGAACTTCCATTGGAATCCGCCCCGATCGTGTCACGCACGCATCTCATGTCCGCCGCGACCCGACGGGAGCGGCTCTTCGACCTTCTCCGGGCGATGGTCGACGCAGGGGCGCGCATCGCGCCGATCGGTGCGGTCGACGACCGGGTCGAGCGCGGCGAGGCCGCCCTCTTCCTCAAGCATGATGTCCACGGGCTCGATCTCGACGCGCTGGTCGTCCTCGCGGAGCGCGAGGCTGCGGCGGGCTGGCATGGCACCTATCTCTTCATGGCCCCCGACCATCCGCTGACGCTCCCGCACTACGGGTTCGAGCGGCAGGCGCGGGCGATGTGTGCGGTCCGCGACGCGGGGCACGAGGTCGGCCTGCACATCGATCCCTACTTCCTGATGCATCACTGGCGCGAGTCGCTCGCCGGCGTTCTGGCGAGAACGCTCGATCGTTTCGCGCAGGCCGGCATCCGTCCGACGGTCGGCAACATGCACGGGAACTCGCGGCACAAGCATCCGGATCTCGACGGTCGCGGGACGATGTTCGACCTCTTCGCCGAACTCGGCCGACAGCCCGATTTTCCTGAGCTTGCCCGCGTGCCGCGCGAGTCGGCGGAGATCATCCGCGCCGAGCGCGTGTCGGTGCGCGAGCATGGCTTCACGCACTGGGCCGACATGCCGATGTGGTCCGCGCGGCACGGCTTCGTCGTCACGCACTTCGTGACCGACAACCAGCTCGGCAAGCTCGGCACGATCGAGACGCTCGTGCAGGAGGACACATGGAACGCGTACAAGCTCTGCGACCGGCAGACGCCGGGGTCGCGCACGAGCGCTCCGGCGCGGGCGATGGTCCGCGTGCGGGAGGAGCCGCGCGCGACGGGGATCGGCGTCGAGACGCTGCCTTGGGAAACGGAGGCGCTCGTCGATCGTCTCTCGGCGATCGCCCGACAGCCGACGCTCATGCTGCTCCATCCGGAGTTCTATTGCCCATGATCGAACAGGCGTGCACCATCACTCCGGCCGATCCTCCGGCGCGATTCCAGCGGCTCACCGACGAGGATCGGGCGCTCTACGGCGCACCGATCGTCGTCTCGCTCGTCGCCCCCGTGGCGACCCATGAGGCGGATCGACGCAAGCTCGCGTCGTGGATCCGCTGGCGCGCCGCGCCCTATCCCGCGGCGCGGCACTCCGAGTACCTCGCTCTGCCGAGCGATGGTCCGGCCGGTCCGCGGATCATGCTCTCGGCGGTGCTCCGCACGCCCTCGTCGCCGGAGGCCTATCTCGCCGAGATCGACCAGAAGCGGCGATACGACATCCTCGGCAAGAAGGCGCTCGCCCGAGGGTACTCGGTGCGTTCGATCCGACCGTGGGAGCATGGAGCGGAGATTCACGGCATCATCCACTCGACCGAGTCGCGGCAGGGGCGGCCCATCGCGCCGCAGTTCGCCAACCGCCCCGCCGAGCATCCCTTTGACGAGTATCGTCCGACCGGCGATCCGCTCTTCGAGGACATCTGCGTCGGGGTCTTTTCCGACGCGGGAACGCTCGTGGCGTACCTGCTCGGCAAGCGAGTCGGCGATCATGTGCAGTACGACGAGATCATGGGTCATGGCGAGCATCTCGCGAACGACATCATGTATCTCCTGCACTGGGGATTCCTCGGTGCGTGCGTCTCCGGTCCGCGGCCTCCGGTGTGGCTGCACTATGGCGCGTGGTACAGCGGGGCGAATCCCTTCTCGCCCGAGGGTGGACTGAATCGATGGAAACGCAAGACCAAGTTCGTGCCGGCCTATCTGGCTCTTGCCTCCTGCTAGGCGGGCAGCCGCGCTCGGGCACGACGCTGCTCTCGAGCATCCTGCGGGCGACGCCGGGACATTTTCAGGCCTTCGAGATGCACCTGCGGAAGCCGAGCTTCGTCGTCGGTCTCGACGGGCGCTACACCCGCAACATCATGAAGGGTTTGGGCCTTCCGCCCGAGGAATATGACGCGATGCTCGCTCGCGCCGCGCGGGAGGGACTGCGCGATGCGATGAACCTCGGCGCGTGGACCGGTCCGAAGGAGGATGTCTCGGCCGAGGAGCTCACCGGACGCGAGACCGACCATTTCGAGCGCGAGCTCGTCGCCCGCGGCGAGCTGGTGCGCCGACTCATGGCCCGCGCTGCGGCGATCGCCGGCAAGCGCTCGTGGGGCTTCAAGATCCTCGGCGACATGCGCTATGCGCATGTCTACGAGCGGGCCTTTCCGGGGGCGATGTTCCTCCTCCTGATCCGCGATCCGCGCGATCAGGCGCTCTCGATCCTTGAACTCAACAAGCAGCGCGAGGCCCGCGGGCAGCGGCTCTTCTATGACGGACTCGCCGCGGCCGCGGCGGGCTGGCGCGACGCGATCGCCGAGTCACGCGCGACCTTGCGCCGTCACGGTCTGCGCTTCGCCGAGACGCGCTACGAGGATCTCGTCTCCGACACCGATCGCGAGCTTGACCGGCTCGGGGCAGCGCTCGGGCTCGATCTCCGCGCGGGCGTTGACTACCGCTCCGACGCGTTCGTCGAGGAGCACACCAAGCGCTTCGCGCATCACGACAATCTTCGAAACTCGATCAACGCCTCGTCGGTCGGGAAATGGCGGAAGGCCCTCTCGGCCGACGAGCAGTTGACGGTGCGCCGCGAGGCGGGCGAGCTGATGGAAGAGCTTGGCTATCGGTAGGGGGCTGCCGGTCAGGAGCCATGCGTCGCGGCCTTCAGGACGGGCGCGCGGCGATCATCTCATCGTGTTCTGCCGTCACCGACACGATGAGCGGATATTCATATACTCCCGGCCCCTCCGATGCTCGTCGTCCTCCCGCCATCCACCGAACCGGGCGCTGTCATGCCCGCCGAGGGCGCCCGCTTCGGTCGCCTCGCCGAGACGCTCCTTCGGAAGCACGGCTGGATCTCGGTGCGCACCGGTCCGCTCGCCGATGCGGCCAGCGAATACGCGATCGCCCCGCGGGGAACGGACTTGCCGCCGGGCGTCGCGGGCGTCGCCGAGGGGCCGCTTGAGGAGAGCGTCCTTCGCCGCTTCGGGGTGGGCGCGCGGCCGGGGCGCGCGAGCGAACTTGCGGTCCTCACGCCGGAGGGCGAGCACCTTGGGCGCGTGGTCTGGCCGGCGCTTGATGTTCGCGTGATTCCCGCGACCCGGGGCATCGTTTCGGAGCCATATCCCTTCCGTTCCTCCGATGCGCGCTGGAACGCCGAGTCGTTTCCGTGGCAGGCACTGGAGCCAAGCGCGTCGTTTCGCCCGGTGCTGCTCGGCCAGCCGATCGAGCGCGGCGAGGGTGTGCGGCCGGATGCCGCCGTGCCGATTGCCCTGAGCGATGGCGAGACGATCCTCCTCGGCGCGCCGCTTCTTGAACTCTCGCTGGTCGCCGCAGCGTTTCCGCCGCTCGACGCTGGCTATTGGGCCCACACGCGGTGCGGGCAGACGCTCGGGATCGAAGCGTGGATCGCCGATGCGATCGGGTCGATGCTCCTCGCCTCGGGGCGCTCGGGCGTCCGCGTGCGGCGCTGGCCCGAGGGCTTCGACGCCGCGCTCACGATCCGTCATGACTACGACCGCCTGATTCCCGCAGCGACGCGCGACGCGCTCATCGCGACCTACGCCGAACTCGGCGCGCGATCGTCATGGGGCTTCCTCATCGACAAGGCGCCGCGCGCCGACGCCGAGCGTCTCGAGGCTGCGGGTCATGAGGTCATGCTGCACTCCGTTGCGGGCTCGCCCGAGCGTCTGCGGGCCGAGATCGAATCGCTCTACGCATCGACCGGCTGTCGGGCGCTCGGCTGCACCTCGCATGGCGGTCTCGGCGCGCCCGGCTATCTCGGCGGCCATCACTTCGGCTGGGGACAGGCGTGCGGGTTCTCGTATGCCGAGCTGCTCGGTCGCCCGATCGGCCTGCCGATGCCTGCGATCACGCTGGACGACGCCGGACCTGTCGCGCTCGAGGTGATCCTTCCGAGCCCGCATTACTCGCTCGACCTCAACACGAAGCCGGAGGGGCACGCCCTCGCGTCGCTTCGATCGTCGGTGCCGGCGGCGCTCGCCCGCGGCGAGCATGTCGTCGTGATGAACCACCCGGACATCCATCTCGCGGAACTCTTCGAACTGTTGCGCGGGCTGCCTCAAGAGCGTTCGGGTGGGCGCATCTGGCATGTCACCTATCGCGACCTCGTCGCATGGGTGCGGGCCGCGAAGTTCAACGCCCGCGCCGTTGCCCAGCCCTCCGGCGGCTTCGAGTCCCTGCGCTTCGGCGCGCCGATCGAGCAGCCGACGGTCGTCGAGGTGATCGCAGACCGCTCCCGTCGTTCCCTCGTCGCCCCGCGCGGCGCTCGCTCCGTGGCCCTCCACCACTCCGTCGCGCCGGCCTGATCCAGCTCCCTCTTCGGCACCGATACCCGCATGATCGCCCTCTACCTCAAGTCCACCGACGATCCCGCCCGAGGCCCCATGCTCGAGCGGATCGCGAAGCAGATCGGTCGGGCGATCGATCCCGCCGCGGTCGTGACGATGACGCCGAATTCGGCCGAGATGCGCGTCGCGCTCCGCGATCGAAGCGCCGAGCGCTCCTGGCTCACGACCTGGCTCGACGGTCAGCTCGAGGCGATCGGATTCTCGCCGACGCTCAGGCCCTTCCGCGGCGCGTGGGGCGCCGCGATGGTCGATCGCCTGAGCCGCTCGCTTCGCAAGGATGGCATCCTGCTCATGCCGGTGCTCGCCGGCGCCGAGGCGAAGGGATGGTGGACGCAGGAGTGGCTCACCGCGACGACCGGCACCTCGCCGATCGCCGTCGAGCAGGAATGGCTCGTCTATCCGAAGGGGCCCGGCAACACGACGCCGTCGGTGCTGCGCTGGTTCTTCGAGGAATCGAGTCGGGTGCTCATGGACCTCATGCACTCGGACAAGATCTCGCTCGCTTCGCTCGAGTCGCAGATCCTGCCCGGGCCGTCGGCGCCGCGGGTCATTCCGCAGAACTGGGACGCGACGGCGTGGGCCAAGGCGATGCGGCGCGATGCGGAGGAGTCGGAGCGTGGCGAGGGCGGCGAGCGTGGCGAGGGCGGCGAGCACGCCATGCGCCGCAACGAGCGGGCCATGGTCGCGTCGCTGAATTACGCGATCGGCGGCGTGAACTACAAGGCCAGCCTGCTGCAGCACCTCATCACCAAGCTCATCGGCCAGCGCTCGGGCCTCTCGGCGATCGACATCGGCGGCGGCACCGGCGTCGTCGCGGCGGAGCTTCTGCTCGGATCAACCGCCGTCGATCACGCCATCAACGCCGAGCCGCAGACCTCGAACGCGATCCTCGGCCAGTACATCAGCCATCGCTTTCCCCAGCGGATGGCCGGCCGCTTCGGCATCGCCTCGGCGACCGCCGAGGTCATGGCCTACGACCGCAGCCACGATGTCATCAGCTTCCTCGGCTCGCTGCTCTATGTGCCGCGCGTGCACACGCGGACGGTCCTCCGCAACGCCTGGGAGCGGCTGAAGCCGGGCGGAATCCTCGTGATCCACGAGAACATCAAGCGTCCGAGCTACACGCAGGACTACGAGTTCATGTTCACGGTGGCCGAGATCGAGGAGCTGCTTGCGGAGTTCGGGAAGCCGACCTACTGGCTCTCGACCGCGACGGCACAGATCGACCCCGCGCAGGTCGCCGAGAAGTCGGTCTTCCGCGTGCTGCAGAAGGCGTGACGCCGCGCGCGGGCGTGCCGCGCGGCGTATGCTGATGCCGTCGATGTCTCCCGGGTCCAAGAGCTTCGGCGGAAGCGGCGCATCGAGCCGCGCCCGCGTTCCATCCTTCGCCGACGCGGCCGCGTTCGCGCGGGCGTGGGAGTCGGTGCAGGACGCGCTCGCCGACCTCCCCGGCGAGGAGGGGGTGCGCCGACGCGGCGAGTCCTACGCGCCGTTCTTCCTGCGCTTCGGACGCGAGGTCTTCATCGCCGCCGGATGTCGCTTCTATCACCCGCAGCGCATCGCCCTCGACGACGATGTGCGGTTCAACGAAGGCGCTCTCGTCTACGGTTCGGGTGGCGTGCGCATCGGGCGCCACGCCCGCATTGGGCCGCGGCTCTTCCTGCACAGCGCAAACCACGAGATCGACCCATCGCCGCTCGCGTTCCACGAGCGCGGCTATGACTACGCTCCGGTCTCGATCGGCGACAACTGCCTGATCAGCGCGAATGTCTCGATCCTTCCCGGCACCTCGCTCGGCGCGAACACCTTCGTCGCCGCCGGCGCGGTCGTGACGGGACGGGCGTACGAGGACGACACCCGTCTCGTTGGCGTGCCGGCGCGAGCGGTGGCCGTCGAGGCCCGAGCGCAGCCGCACCGACCCGCTCCGGTCGTCGCGATCGTGGCCGGTCCGCATGATCCGCGCGGCATCGCCCTCGAACGCATCGCCGCGACGCTCGGCCTGCCGCAGGTCGCCCGCGTCGACCCGGCGGCCGGTGCGTTGCCGGAGTCCGTGCGCTCTGTCATCGATCTCACCGGGAACGCGCGGCATCCGGAGGCGTGGACGCTGGTCGACGGAACGCCGGGGCCCGAGCGTCCGAGCAGTCATGTCCTCGAGTGCGACGGCGAGCGATTCGAGTTGCCCGCCGCCCGCATGATCACGACCGCGCCGGTGCGCGGCGACGGGCCGGTCGCCGAGGCGGCGACGCGCATCACGCTCTACAACGCGTTCAAGCGGCTCCGCAAGCGGCGGGGCGAGGCCGCGGAGGCGATGGATGCGCTCATCGCCGCGGCGTTCCTCGCTCGGAGCAGGAACGCGCGACTCGATCCGCTTCGCGAGCGCGTCGCGCGGTTCCTCCCGGCCGACGCCGGCGGCCTGCTGGCGTGCGCCGCGGGCGCGACGCTCGGGCGCATCGCGGCGGAGCTCCTCACGCGGTCAGGCGCCTCGGCCACGGTGAAGGGAGAGCTGTCCAAGCCAAGCCGCGCCCAGCCGAAGCCGAAGGTGATCGATACCGCGCCGGAGACCCTGATCGTCGCGGCCATCGGTGCCGCGGATGACGCGGCCGCGGCGGAGCGCTGGCGTCGCGCCGCGGCGGAGTGCCTCGGGCGCGCCGAGAAGACCCTGACGATCGTCGCGGCGGCGGTTGCGGCGCGTGTGCTCGGCGATGAGGCGACGGTGACGGCAGCGGTCGCCAGACTGCTCGCGCCGCCGCTCCTCGACGAGGTGGCCGGAGCGGTGCGCACGGCGCCGAATGCCGGTGGCTACGCCTACTCGGTGGCGCTCGCCGCACTCCTCGTTGACCAGGGTTCGGCCGCAGGGGTCACGGAGGACATCGAGCGCGTCCGGACCGAACCGATCGTTCTCCTCGCGCTCGAGCGCGGCAGCGGTCCGGTGCAGCTCGTCGGGCAGGGTGCGTGCGTCTCGCTTGCGTCGCGACGCATCGCCGCAAGCCTCGTTGACGCGTGGATCGCGGCGGTGCGCCCGCCGCGCATTGATCAGGCGCAGTTCGAGCTCACCGATGCCACCTACGCCCCGATCGCCCCGGCGCTCGAGCGGGCGTGGCGGGCGATCTTCCGAGCGATGATGCGCGCCGCCGGCGAGCCCTTCATCGAGATCCTGCCCTGGCCGAGCGGCGCGCGGGCGGCGTTGAGCCTTCGCTACGACATCGATCGGGCGACGCAGGCCGGACAGGTGCGGAAGATCGTCGAGATCGAGCGCCGGCGGTTCGGCGGGCCCTGCGGGAGTTGGTACGCGATTCCCGGCACCGAGCATGGCGTGCGGATCGCCGGCGTGCTTGAGCAGCATGTGCAGGAGTTGGCCGTCCACGGCATCGCCGCGGATCACGCCGAGCTGCGCGGGCAGGGCCTCACGATGCACTCGGCGCCGGGGAGCGCGTACTGGCGCGGCGAGAGCACGCTGATCGCCGCTGCGAAGGCCGGCGCCCGCTATGCCGAACTGCTTTCGGCCTCGCTGGACCGCCCACAGCCGCTGTGGCTGGACGAGCCCGTCAGCGCTGATTCCCCAAGCGTTGCGCTTTGGGTCACGCCGCTCCATTTCCCGCTTGAAGGCTCGACCAACGACATCGACCTTTCCTACTTCGATCGGCTCCTCGACCCCTTCCGCGCCCGACTTCGGCGCGGCGGCCATGTGATCATCGGCAGCCATCCCGACCTGCAGCAGGAGACGCTCGCGACGCTCGCTGAGCGCGAACACCTCGACGACTGCTGGTCTGCGCCGGTCGGCGAGGTCGTCGAACGCTGCCGGCGACTCCTCGCGCCCGGCGCGGTCACGCTCGTCCATCGTGATGGCGAACACGCGCCGGCGCTCCTCGCGAAAGCGACCGTCGCGGATGTCGCCGTCGCTGTGGAACGGCCCGACGGCGAGCGCACGATCACGACGCTGCAGCTCTGCGCCGGACAGCCGCGGCCGATCGAATCGCCGGCGTGAGTCCGTTCGGCTCTCCCGATCGGCGCTGATGAGCGACCGAGCCGCGTCCTCAGCGGGTTCGTTCGCCGCGGATCGCTCGGATGGTCGCGTCGATCTGCTCCTCGGCGCGGGGATCGGTGAGGGCGTCTGGCTTCGGCTCGGTGATCGCGACCTCGGCCTGTTCGATCGGTCGCGTGCGCGGCGTGCCGATCCAGGTGGCGTAGGCCTCGACGAGTCGGCGGGCGAAGACTTCCCAATGCTCGGCCTCGACGAACCGGCGGCATCCGTCGCGCATGGCGTTCCACGCCGATGGCGTGATCGAGTCGACCGCGGCGCGGAGCGCCTCGGGCGTGAGCGGTGACGGCAGCGTTGCCCCGATGCGGTAGGCGTCGATCGGTCGGCGCAGCTCGGGGAAGGGACTTGCGAGGATCGGGACGCCGGCGCTCGGATACTCCCAGAGCTTGTTCGGCGTGCAGTACCAGTGGTTCAGGCAGGTGTTTTCGTAGGGGATCACGCCGAGCGTGGCGCCGGCGGTCCACGCGAGGAGTTCGGCCTGCGGCACCGGCGGGATGAAGCGCACCCGATCGGTGCCGGAGCGCTCGGCGATGGCCCTCAGTTCCGGCTCGATGCCGCCCCAGCCCATCATCACGAGGGCCCAGCCGTCGGGCAGCCCGGCGGCGGCGGCGACGAGCGCCTCCAATCCGCGATGACGCGAATACCCGCCCTGATAGAGCAGGATGCGAGTCGTCGTCGGGCAACCGGCCGCGCGATGCAGACGACCGTCCGTTGCGGGCGGCGCCGCGACGCGCGGGACGGCGTTCATGACGATCACCGCAGGCGGAAGCGCGGGATGGCGCGTCGCGTGCTCGCGGGCGATCGACTCGTTGATCGTGATGAAGCCACGGACATCGCGAGCGAAGCGCCGGATGACCTGTCGCCAGATGAGCCGCATCGGCCGCGAGATGCCCGCGACCTCCTCGTAGAGCTCATGGCTGTCGAAGACGAGCGCGACCTCGCGATGGCGTCGGCACCAAGGCCCGCCGATCGGCAGGGTGGTGGCGTCGTGACAGTGAACGGCGTGGGGTCGGAAGCGATCGAGCGCATCCCAGACGAGTCGCCGCGTGATGCGATAGGCAAGCGCCCGGCGGAGGAACGCCCGCGGCCCGCGCGATGCGCTCGGCGCGCCGCTCGCCCGCCGCCCGTGGTCGATGCGGCGGATGACGACGCCCGACGCTCGGATCGTCTCAGGCTCGGAGCAGCGATCGTCCGCGAGCCCGAGGATCAGGACTTCGTAGCCCGCGGCCGCGAGGGCATCGGCTTCCTTCAGCACACGGGCGTCGTGATTGACCGAGTTGAGGACGAGCGCGGCGACGCGCGGGCGCTCGCTCTCGGTTCGGTCCTTGTCGCCGCGCTTCGACGCCATGCGGACGATTCTACGGCAACGGCATCGCCCCAAACGAAAGGCCGGCGGCGAGTCGCCTCGCCGCCGGCCGTTGTGCCGGGAAATCGGTCAGTCGGATCGCGTCGTCGCGATCACTTCTCGCCGTAGCACTTCACGGTCGTGCCGGTCGGGCCGGTTCCGATGACCGAGCTGTTGGAGACGACGAGGCCGTTCATCCGCCACCGGATGATCTGGCCGGTCGAGGCCTTCCGCCAGACGACATCCGCCTTGCCGTCGCCGTTCACATCGGGCATGCCGACGAAGCTGAGACCGGAGGGGATCGCGATCTGGACGGTCGAGCCGACGCCGAAGGTCGGGGTGAGCGTCATCAGGAGGGCGACGGTGCCGTTCGCGTTGCGGAATGCGAGGTCGATGTCGCCGTCGCCGTCGAGGTCGCCGCCGCCAAGGCCCGTCCAACCGGTCGAGAGGCCGGAGATCGTGCCGTTCGCCTGCACGGTCGCGCCGTTCATGCGGAAGTACTTGAGGTTTCCGTTCGAAGTCTGACGCCAGACGATGTCGGCCTTGCCGTCGCCGTTGATGTCACCCGAGGTGACGACGGTGTGGAGCGAGGGATCGAAGCCGGTGAGCGTGACGAAGGAGCTGCTCTGGATCTGGGTTCCGTTCATGAACCAGATGCGCATCTTCTTGCCGCTGTCCTGCTCCATGAACAGGTCCGCGCGGCCGTCGCCGTTGAAGTCGTTGACGGCCGTGATGGCCCACGACTGACCGAGCGTCGTCGAGATGTTCGTCTTCTGGACCGCAGCGCCGTTCTGCATGATCCACGCCTGCACCTTGGCGGGGTTCTGGTTGTTGCGCCAGACGAGGTCGTCGTCGCAGTCGCCGTCGAGGTCGCCGACGCCCGCGAGCGTCCACGCCGAAGAGAGCGTGTTGTGGATGACCTCAGGATCCTCAACGAGGTCGTTCAGGTACCACGAGGTCACATTGCCGCCGGGGACATGGAAGAAGATGTCGCCGGTGCCGCTGCCGTCGGCGTCGCCGCGCGTCGGAAGGGCGATCGAGCCGGTCGTCTCGCGGCTGTACTGCAGGTGATCGAGCTCGAACTCGCCGGTGGGCGCCGAGACCTGCACGCTCTTGATGCCGATCGCGGCCTGGAGGCCGACGAAGTGGTCATCCGCGGCGGTCGCAGCGGTCGTGCCGTCGCCCGCCACGACATTGAAGAAGGAGGGCGAGTTGTCGGCGAGGGTGATGAAGACGATGAAGCCGGCGTCCGCGACGCCGTTCGTGTCGGTGATGGTGAAGCCGACCTTGGTCGGATAGCCGCCCGACTGCAGGCCGAACTGGAGCGTCAGCGTCGCGTTCTCGGCGAGAAGCGAGGAGCCGTTCGTGTCGACCGAGTCGGTCTCGCTGCTCGGCGGAGCAACGCTCCACGCCTGGCCGGCGATGGTGACGAACGGCGTGTTGAGCTCGCCGTCCTCGAAGTTCTCGAAGTAGAACTCGACGTTCGGGCGGTCACAGCCCGCATCGAAGAGCGAGCTGTCGCGGATGCCCAGGTAGCTGGGGACTTCGACGATCGTGACCGGCGCACCCTGACCGGGGCCTCCGGCGATGGCGCTCGAAACGCCGGCGATGGTGGTGAGCGCCGCAACCGAGCAGATCTTGGCAATAGACAGCATTCCCTTTTCCTTTCCCCTAAACCGACAAGCGTCGGCGGAGCTTGCGACCGCGCGGTCGCCTTTCCCTCTGACCACAACCGGCGCGCCACGGGGGCGCTTGGGTTGTGTTTTCCCTTGCACGCAGTATTGCCGCACTCCGGAGGGGCGTCCAGCCGGAAAGGGCGTTCTCGACGAATCCTCCCCGACAGACCGCAGGTTCAGCGCAGCTTCACGAAGAAGCGCTCACTCGCGCGTCGATCGGGACCCTGTCCGTCGGGCATGTCCGAGAAGTGCTGCGTCAGGCCGCGTCCGACGCCAGCCCCAGCCGCTTCATCTTCTTGTAGAGCGTGGTCCGGTCGATCCCGAGCTGTTCGGCGGTCTTGCTGCGATTCCAGTGGTTGGCCCGCAGCGCCCGGATCAGGATCTGACGCTCCGGCTCGCGGAGCGCGTCCTCCAAGGTCATCGGCGTCCAGGCCTCGGTCCCGTCGGAACCGTGCAGGCTCGGCCCGCTCGGGCCGCGGGCCGGTTCGAGCGGCTCGCGGAGGGGGCTTGGAGTCGGGGGGACATGGGAGGGGAGAGCCGACGAGGGACCGCGGTCCGACGGCTCCCATGACCCGATCGCATGCTGGTGGGATCCCCCGCGGATGCGAAGGCCCGTTCCGTGGAGCACGGTCGGCGGGAGATCCGTCGCCTGGATGACGCCGCCGCGGGCGAGGACGACGGCCCGTTCGACGACATTCTCGAGCTCGCGGACATTGCCCGGAAACGGATAGCGGCGAAGGAGTTCGACCGCTTCCGCGCTGAAGCCTGCGATCTGCCGGTGATGCTCCCGACACTGAAGTCGCAGGAAGTGCTCGGCGAGGGCCGGAATGTCCGCCGTTCGATCCCGCAGCGGCGGGAGTTCGATCGCGACGACATTGATGCGGTAGTAGAGGTCCTGGCGGAACTGGCCCGCGGCGACGAGCTGCTCGAGCGGCTGGTTGCTCGCGAGGATGACCCGGACATCAACTTCGATCGTCTCGGGCGAGCCGACCGGCTCGAACTTCCGTTCCTGCAACACGCGCAGCAGCTTCAACTGCATCGAGGGCGACGCGCTGTTGATCTCGTCGAGGAAGAGCGTGCCTCCGTGGGCGGCGAGGAATCGCCCCTTCTTGTCGGCGTGGGCGCCGGTGAAGGCGCCCTTCACATGGCCGAAGAGCTCGCTTTCGAGGAGCGTCTCCGGGATCGACCCGCAGGAGAGTTCGACATAGGGCCGCTCAGCCCGACCTGAATTGCGGTGGATGGCCCGGGCGATCAGGCTCTTGCCGGTGCCCGATTCCCCGGTCATGAGGACGGTGGTGCGGGTCGGGGCGACGGCGCGGACCAACTCGTAGATCCGGTGCATGCGCGGATCGTTGCCGATGATCGACTCGAGTCCGCCGTCGGCGCTCGGGCGCGCGGAGCGCGCCGGTCGGGCGTCGCTCGTGAGGGCCCGCCGTTGGATCGCCCGCTCGATGGCGAGGACAAGCTCCTCGTCAACGACCGGCTTCGTGAGGTAGTCGGAGGCTCCCTCGCGAATCGCCTCGACCGCCGATTCGACCGTGCCATACCCGGTGATGACGACGATCGCCGGCGTCCACGCCCGATCGCGCACGAGCCGCAGGAGATCGGTTCCGCCATCCCCGCCCGTGGCGCCAGGCATGGAGAGGTCGGTCACCACGGCGTCAAAGGGCTGATCGCGCTCGGCGGCCTCCAAGGCGTCGACGGCCCCCGCATAGTCGTAGCGAACGGTGGTCGCGTAGCCCCGTTCGTGGAGATAGCCCGCGAGCGAATCGGCGACGATCGCGTCGTCATCGACCACGAGCACCCGCCTGGGGCGTTCGGCGGCGCTCGGCCGGGGCAGCGGGGATTCGTCGCGGTCGGAGGCCACGGTCAGGCGGCTCGTGCGAGGGTGAGCGGCGCGATCGGCAGGTCCACACGGACCACCGCACCGCGGCCGAAAGGAACATTGCTCAGGTCGATCGTGCCCCGGAGGCTCGCGACGACTTCCCGGGCAACGGTCAGACCGATGCCATGCCCGTGGGCCGCTCCGTCGGCCGGAAGCCCTGGGCCGTTGTCGAGGACATCGATCGCCAGACGATCGCCCCGTCGCCGAAGGCTGATCGAGACTTCGCCGGGCACCCCGGGGAGCGGTTGACGACCGCAGGCGTCGATGGCGTTGCGAATGGTGTTCCGAAGGAGTGGCTCGAGCGGACCTGCGGCGAGACCGTCGATCGAGCGATCACACTCGAGGCGAAGCGTGACCTGGGCCTCCTCGGCGACCCGCGAGAGGTTCCGGACGACCTGGCGGGCGGTCTCGGCGAGCGGTCGCGCGTCGGTGAAGGCGAGTGGAAGCCCACCGGAGCGGACCTCGGTTGGCTGGTCGAGCACGCGCGCGAGCGCCGTCGCCATGCGGACCATGGCCTGCTCGATCGAGTCGAGCTCCCGGTCCGCGGCCACCGACTCCGGCGTCGGTTCGCCGAGCGACATCGCCCGACGGGTCCGGCGGAGCGTGCGCAACGATCCATCCAGCAACGAGTTGAGTTCGTGCGCGAGGGCCCGCAGCGGCCGCTCATCAGCGGCTGCGGCACGCGGCGGTGGGGCGGGGGAGTCGCCCGACCGGGGAGGATTCGTCAGGGATGGACCGTCGTGCATGGTCCGTTCGATCGGCCGTACAGACCCGCGAATCGAGCCAGACCGCACAGACCGCGAGAAACGAGCAGGGTCGAGCTCCGTCACGCCGTCGCGGGTGGGCGATCGACTGTTGCAACTGCTGCTGCGACGCGGGCTTATCGGACAGTTTGAACCGATTGGCGCACCGGCCAGAAACCCAAATCGAACCGAATCGTCGCTTCCATCCGGCCTCGCGATCGGGTAGCTTCACATGGAACCAGCGGCGTCGTCACGATGTTGGAGGAGACATCGTGCCCGACGCCGCGGTTCTTTTTGGTCGACGGTGCGACCATTGAACAGCGCGCTCTGGGCGGCGCGATGTGTCGCGCCCAGCGTCGTCCTGTCGCATTTGCGACATCGCTTGTCTCGCTCTGTCTCTTCAGAGGTTCGATGAGCGCGACCGTGCGCTGCGTCATGCCCGCGCGTTTGAGCGGCACGCGGCGAACGGTCGATGGCATGCATCTCCCTATGGCACTTCATCGCCCATTGGCCCGACTCATCTGCTCCTTCGCGGCGCTCGCCGTCGCTGCGGATGGCGTCGCGCAGGAGGCGACGGAGCGCAGACCGGCGCGGACGGTTGTGCGCAACATCCAGATTCTCTCGCTCGATCCCGCCACGCCACTCGTGCCGTTGACCGGCCACTCGATCATCATCGAGGACGGCGTCATCACGGCGATCAAGCCTCCGAGTGACGAGGACTTGCGCGCCGGCGACATGCTCGTCGACGGGGGCGGAGCCTGTGTCCTTCCGGGCTTTCTGGAGGTCATCGCGGGGGAGGCGTTGCCCTACAGCGATCTCATTCGATTCCCACCGCTGGGCGTCACGACGGTGGTCGGCGATTTCGATGCCGCTCGTCTCATCTGGTACGCACGGCTCGATCGCGAAGCGGCGATACACGGTCCGGCGCTTGCCCCGAAGTCCCCCGAACACCGGGCACCGAGCGAATCCCTCGCCCGGCCGTGGGAGCGGGTCTGGCCCGTTCCCCAGCCCGACGATCCGACGCGTCCACGCGTTCCCGCGGACGCGACAGCGATTGCCGCGCTCCTCCGCGAGAAGAGCGTCGAGACGGCGCGGCGTCATGGGCTCACCGATCGCGGGACCATCGCGATCGGCCAACGGGGCGACCTCGTGATCATCGCGAAGCACCCGGCGGGTGAACCCGATGCCTTCCCGGCGACGCTGCTGGAGCCGATCGAGGTGGTCATCGCGGGCAAGACGATGCGACGCTCGGCGCTCGAGACGACGCGCGGCATGGTGGCCGACGCAGACGCCGCGATCGCGGCCAGACCTCCGGTCGGAGCCGATCGGCTGCGTTACCTGGTCGACAGCAGCGGACTGCGCGTTGGGGAACTTGTGGTCACGCCCGACGGGCGCAGCGGCGAAGAGTGGTGGGGTCCGCCGATCCGCCAAACGACGAGCTGGTCGTGGGAGCCGCGCTCCGCAACGCCGGGGGGCCAACCGGAGCCCTGGAGCGGCTGGACGCTGCGATTGACGCAGCGGACCGAGCATGGCTTCACCATCGAGATGCGCGCCGAACGCAGCGCGGCCCGCACCGCGGTCACCGCGCGGATGACCGCCCCCGAGGCCGGTCCCGAGCGGCACGCGGAGATCGAGGCGATCCCCGACAGGCCGATTCTCGATCCGGTCTCCCTCGTCCTCGCCGATCGCGAAGCGCTCCTCCCGCTCGAGGAGGGCAAGGCCATCGTGATCGAGGTGCTGGAGCCGATACCTGAGGCGGGCGCGGTGAAGTTCGGCGTGCGCCGCGTTCTCATCCGGAGGCTTGCGTCGAGCGAGACGCCCGTTCCCCGCGCGCCCGGTGAGCTGCTCTTCCGGATCGAGGATGAACCGCCAGCGAATGGGGCGATCGCCGCCCCGGGCGACGCGGGAATCGAGTCCCTCACCCGCGGTTGGGTCGTCACCGACCCGGACGGCACCGTCCTCCGCGCGAGCATGCTCGCTCCAGAGGGCATCACCGAGTATTTCAGATCTTTACCGCAACCCTCGTCCGGTTCCCCGCCAGAATCGAAACCTCGGCGAAAGCCTTGGTAGAAATGAGGCGTTCGGGTGGGCGGTTCACCCAGCAGGCCGAGGCGAGGCCAGCGAGACCATCGGCGGCATCCGCCGTTTCGCTCGCCACACCCCGGTTCAACCCATCAGCGAAGGAAGTTCCAGTGCAGCGATTCAGCGGTCTTCAGCGTCGTCCCTCGTTCGGTTCCGCCTCACGCCTGGCGGCGCTCAGCCTCGCATCGCTGTTGGGCTTCGGCGACCTCGCCCTGGCGCTGCAGGCCCCGCCGCCCCCGCCCGCGAACCAGCCTCAGGACGGTGGACGGGGCGGCGACCGCGGTGGCGACCGGGGCGGTGACCGCGAGGGCGGCCGCCGCGGCTTCGGCGGTGGCGGCGGCATGGGTCGCATGTTCGGTGGCGGCGGTGGGCCGGGCGGCGGCATGGGCGGCGGCATGCGCGACCTTCGCGAGAGCCTCGAGCCCGACTTCGCCCGCCGCGATGTCCCGGTCTTCGTGAAGCAGCTCAAGCTCGACGAGACCCAGTCGATGGTCCTCGAGACCCTCATGAAGGACTACGAGGAGGAGTTCAAGGTCGCCTCGACCGCGGTGCAGGAGAGCTTCACCGGCCTCGGCCAGCAGCTCTTCGCGAATGTCATGTCCCCCGGCATGCGCGAGCGCATGACCGAGCAGTTCGAGCGCGTGCAGGAGGATCTCCGCCAGCTCACCGAGGAGAAGGGCGGCGAGCTCGACGAGGAGACGCGTCGCCAGTTCTTCCGTGAGCGCATGCAGCAGATGCAGCAGGAGGCGATGGAGGAGCGCAAGGCGAGCGGCGCCGATGTCGAGATGAAGAAGCTGATGGGCACGATGTTCGACACGCTCAATCAGTGGCTCGAGAAGAAGGAAGGCATGCGCACGAAGTTCGTGGACAGCATGCGGGCCAGCCTGAACGACGACCAGCTCACCCAGTGGGATCCCTTCGACCGCTTCCTCCGCCGCGAGAAGACCCTGCCGCGCGGACGGCTCGCGGGCGAGAGCATCAACCTCTTCCTGCTCCTCGACGAGCTGCAGATGCCCGAGGACGCCTTCGCGAAGGTCGAGCCGCAGCTCGACGACTACGAGATGCGCCTTGACGCGGCCCTGCGCAGCCGAAACGACTTCCTTGCGTCAAGCGCTCCGCGCCTCTTCAAGGCGATGCAGGAAGGCGACACGAAGGACGCCGAGCGGATCATGGCGCGGCAGATCGAGCTGCGCACCGCGGTTCGGAACATCAACGACGAGTTCCGCACGACGATGGTCGCGGCGCTCGGTGACGGCGAGTGGGCCCGCAAGCTGAACGACGCGGCGCTCGCCGCCGGGTACGACCGCATCTACCGGGCGACGACGACGCAGCGATCCTTCGAGCGGGCGCTCGAGTTCACCGACCTCACCGACGAGGTTCGGGCGAGCATCGTCGAGCTCCAGACCGCCTACCTGACCGAGATGGGGCTGCGGAACCGCGACATCCTCGCGATCCTGCAGCGCAGCGAGCCCGACCGTCAGACCGAGGAGGCGACCCGGTTCGTCTCGATGATGGCCGGCGTCATCAACGGCGACATGAGCTTCATGGGCGGACGCGGCGGGCCCTTCGGCGGCGATCGCCCCGAGGATCCGGTGCGCGAGGCGCTCGACAAGCGCGGGGAGATGAGCGAGGGGTACCTCGAGCGTCTCAAGGATCTGCTCACGCCCGAGCAGGTCGCCGAGCTTCCCCGGCGCGAGGGCCGCGGCGGCGGCGGCGGCGGCGGCGGCATGGCTCGCATGCTCGAGAACATGCCCGAGGAAGCGCGGGCGGAACTCATGAAGCGCTACGACAAGAACGGCGACGGCCAGCTCGACGAGGCTGAGCGCGAGGAGGCCTTCCGCGGCTTCCGCGAGCAGTTCGGCGGCGGTGGCGGCGGCGGTGGTGGCGGCGGCGGCGGTGGCCGGCGCGGCCGCGACGGTGCCTGACGCGCGGGGCATCGGTATCCTGCCGAGCATGCCCGCCGTCCCGGAGGTGTCCGACGCAGTCCTCGTCCGCTCGCTGGTCACCTCGATCAGCGGTGACCCGTGGCCTGCGCCGACTGGCGATCCGCCGATTCTCGAGGAGGTCGTGGCCTCCCTCGAGCGCGTGCGGATCGCTCTCTTTCCGCGGATCGCGTCGGGTCATCCGAACTCGCCGCTCGAGCTCGAGGCCTTCGTCCACCGCCAGGTGACGGACCTGAGGCCGCGTCTCTACCGGCAGATCGTGGCGAGCTGCGCGTCCGCGGTGACCCCCGACGATCGCGGCAGCCCGGCCCAGCGGGCGACCGACGCCATCAACGCCTTCCTGTCCCAACTCGCCGAGATCCGCCGGATTCTCTGCGTCGACGCGCAGGCGGCCCTCGACGGCGATCCCGCCGCCAGGACGATCGACGAGGTGATCCTCTGCTACCCGGGCTTCTACGCCCTGATCGTCCACCGCATCGCCCATGCGCTGCACCTGCTCGGCGTGCCGATCGTGCCGCGCATGATGTCCGAGTGGTCGCACCGCGCGACGGGGATCGACATCCATCCGGGTGCGTCGATCGGCCAGGGCTTCTTCATCGATCACGGGACGGGCGTCGTGATCGGCGAGACCTGCTCGATCGGCGAGCACTGCAAGGTCTATCAGGGCGTCACGCTCGGCGCCCGCAGCTTCGAGCGCGACGACTCCGGTCGGCTGCGCAAGGGTTACAAGCGCCATCCGACGCTTGAGGACCATGTCACGGTCTACGCGGGGGCGACGATTCTCGGCGGCGACACGGTCATCGGACGCGGCAGCGTGATCGGCGGCGGCGTCTTCGTCACGCAGAGCGTGCCGCCGAACCACCTCGTCGCCCAGCCGCGCGCGGAACTTCGCGTCCTCGAGCAGCGGTCGTCGCTCTGATGACCGAGACCGCATCGCGCCCCTCGCTGCTGCGGGCGTTCCTCACGCCGCGCTGCGCGATCATGGCGGCGCTCGGATTCGCGAGCGGATTGCCCTTCGCGATCGCCAACGAGACCGCATCGGTCCTGCTCGCCGAGCTGAAGATCGACCGGACGACGATCGGTCTGCTCGGGGCGATCGGCACGGTCTACGCGTTCAAGTTCCTGTGGGCGCCGATCGTCGACGCCACGCCCTTCCCCGGCCTCGGCCGCCTCGGCCGCCGGCGCTCCTGGCTGGTCGCGCTCCATCTGGCGCTGCTGCCGGCGATCGCGTCGCTCGCGCTCTGGATGCCGACGGAACGGGAGTCGCCGCTTCAGGCCTTCGCGCTCGCGCTCGTCGTCATCGCCGTGCTGTCGGCGACGCTCGACATCGTCGTGAACGCATGGACGATCGCGCGGTTCCCGGAGCGCGAACTCGGCGTCGGAAGCTCGATGAGCGTGACCGGATATCGCCTCGCGCTGCTGGCCGGCGGGCTCGTCGCGCTCTCGGTCGCGACGCGCGCCGGCTGGCCCGCGGCCTTCGCGACGCTTGCCGTCATGCAGGGCATCGGACTCGTCGCGACGCTCTGCGCCGCGCCGGACGGGCGCTCGGAGGAGCCGATGCCCGCGGCATCGGCGCCGTCGCACGCGGAGCGGATCGTCGCGCCGATCGTCGAACTCCTGCGCCGCATCGGCCCCGGACTCGCGGTGGTCGCGCTCCTCGTCCTTCTCTTCCGACTGCCCGACCAGCTCGCGGCGCAGATGCAGCGGCCGCTTCTCCTCGACACGCTCGGGTACGAGAAGGAGCAGTACGGGGTCTTCCGCAACGGCATCGGACTCGCCGCGACGATCGTCGGTTCGTTCCTCGGCGGCGCGCTCGTCATCCGCTTCGGCATCATTCGGGCGATGCTCGTGGCGTGCCTCGCGCAGGCCGCGAGCAATCTCGGCTTCGCGTGGATCGCATCGGCGGTCGATCCGCTCGGCGGCGTCGCCCAACCGTGGCTCTCCTGGCCGATGGCCGCGCTCACGATTGTCTCGGGGATCGAGAGCCTCTGCGGCGGTCTCGTCGGCGCTGTGTTCGTCGCCTATCTCATGGGTCTGTGCGATCCGCGCCACGGCGCGACCCAATACGCGCTCCTCACCAGCCTCATGGCGCTCGCCGGCGGCATCGCGAGCGCGGCAAGCGGCTATCTCGCGTCGTCATGGACGCCGTTCTTTCTCGGAACGGTCGTCGCAGGCATTCCCGGACTCCTCCTCGTGCCCCTCGCGGCGCGGGTCGTGCGGGGGGCGTCCCGACCCGGCGAGGGCGCGTGAGCGCCCGGCGGAGGCCGACTGCGAGGCTCACTTCTGGGCTAACTTCTGGGCGAACTTCTATACTGGGGATCTTTCGCTGCACGCCTCCAAGGACTGACCATGTCGACGCAGGATCCGTTCAACGCTCGCGCCACCCTCGATACGCCCTACGGTCCGAAGCAGTACGCCCGGCTCGATGCCGTGCGGCACCTCGGCCCGATCGACCGGCTTCCCTACTCGATCCGCGTGCTGCTTGAGAGCTGCCTCCGCAACCTCGACGGACATGTCGTCACCGAGGAGCATGTCCGGAAGATCTGCCAGTACGACCCGCGGAATCCCGGCGAGGAGGAGATCCCCTTCATGCCCGGTCGCGTGGTGCTGCAGGATTTCACCGGCGTGCCGTGCGTGGTCGATCTCGCGGCGATGCGCGCCGCGATGCAGCGGCTCGGCGGCGATCCGACGAAGGTGAACCCGCTCGTGCAGTGCGATCTCGTCATCGACCACTCGGTGCAGGTCGACGCGTTCGCGTCGGGCGTCGCCCTCACCATCAATAGCGAAAAGGAATTCGAGCGCAATCGCGAGCGATATGAGTTCCTCAAGTGGGGCCAGACCGCCTTCTCGAACTTCTCCGTCGTTCCGCCCGCGACCGGCATCGTCCATCAGGTGAACCTCGAGTATCTCGCGAAGGTCGTGTGGGAGAAGGACGGCGTTCTCTATCCCGATTCGCTCGTCGGCACGGACTCGCACACCACGATGATCAACGGCCTCGGCGTGGTCGGCTGGGGCGTCGGCGGCATCGAGGCCGAGGCGGTCATGCTCGGCCAGCCGATCTACATGCTCATTCCGGAGGTCGTCGGCGTCCGGCTCGTCGGCCGACTTCCCGAGGGCACGACCGCGACCGATCTCGTTCTCCGCGTCACGGAACTCCTCCGCAAGCACGGCGTCGTGAACAAGTTCGTCGAGTTCTTCGGCCCCGGCCTCGCCGACATGCCCCTCGCGAACCGCGCGACGATCGCGAACATGGCGCCCGAATACGGCGCGACCATCGGCTTCTTCCCGATCGACGACCAGACGCTCGCGTACATGCGGCTCTCCGGTCGGCCGGAGGGGCTGGTGAAGACGGTCGAGGCGTACGCGAAGGCCAACGGCTTCTGGCGCGACGATCGCGCCGACATCGCCTACACGAGCGTCCTCGAGCTCGACCTCGCGTCGATCGAGCCCTCGCTCGCGGGCCCCGCCCGCCCGCAGGATCGCGTGACCCTCGGCGGCATGCAGTCCGGGTGGCGCCGCGATCTCGGCAAGATCTACAACAAGACGCCCGCCGCCGCCAATGCCGCCGCCAATGCCGCAGTGGGCACCGCGGTGAGTGACGCGGTTCGCGTGACCGACGGCGGGCAGAGCTTCGACCTCGTGCACGGCGCGGTGGTCATCGCCGCGATCACGAGCTGCACGAACACGAGCAATCCGAGCGTCATGATCGGCGCGGGGCTCCTCGCCAAGAAGGCCCACGCCCTCGGGCTCACCCGCAAGCCGTGGGTGAAGACCTCGCTCGCGCCCGGCTCGAAGGTCGTGACCGAGTACCTGCACGCGGCGGGCCTGATGCCTGCGCTCGAGGCGCTTGGCTTCCATGTCGTCGGCTACGGCTGCACGACCTGCATCGGCAACAGCGGCCCGCTGCCCGACGCGATCGGCAAGGCGATCCAGCAGGGGGATCTCGTGGTCGCGAGCGTCCTCTCCGGCAACCGCAACTTCGAGGCCCGCGTCCATCAGGATGTGAAGGCCAACTACCTCGCGTCGCCTCCGCTCTGCGTCGCGTACGCGATCGCGGGCACGGTGGACATCGATCTCACGAAGGATCCGATCGGCACCTCGCGCGACGGAAAGCCCGTCTACCTGCGGGACATCTGGCCCTCCGAGCGTGAGGTGCAGGATGCGGTCGCCTCGAGCGTCACCCGAGGGCAGTTCGAGTCGCAGTATGCGAATGTCTTCGAGGGCAGCGCCGAGTGGAAGGCGATCCGCGTCGCCGGCGGCGCGATGTATGCGTGGGACGAGAAGTCGACCTACATCCAGGAGCCGCCCTTCTTCGTGGACATGCGCCGCGAGGCTGGGGAGATCGTCTCGATCCGCGGGGCCCGCTGCCTCGCCAAGGTCGGCGACTCCGTGACCACCGACCACATCTCGCCCGCCGGCGACATCAAGAAGGACTCGCCCGCGGGCAAGTTCCTCCTCGAGCGCGGCGTGCCGCAGTCGATGTTCAACAGCTACGGATCGCGGCGCGGCAACGACCGCGTCATGACCCGCGGCACCTTCGCGAACACGCGCATCAAGAACGAGCTCGCCCCCGGCACGACCGGCGGCGTGACCCGCGACTTCACCGACGGCCAGGTGAAGCCGATCTTCGACGCGAGCGTGAACTACCGCGCAGCCGGCATTCCGCTCGTCGTGCTGGCAGGCAAGGATTACGGCATGGGCTCGTCGCGGGACTGGGCGGCCAAGGGAACCTTCCTGCTCGGCGTGAAGGCCGTGATCGCCGAGAGCTTCGAGCGCATCCACCGCTCGAACCTCGTCGGCATGGGCGTGCTTCCGCTCGTCTACCGCGCCGGCGAGACCGCCGCGTCGCTTGGGCTCGACGGCACGGAGACCTTCGAGATCACGGTGCCTTCGAACCTGAAGCCCCGCCAGGAGATCGCGGTGAAGGCCACTCGCGCCGACGGCCGCGTGATCGCCTTCCAGACCGTGTGCCGCGTCGACACGCCCGTCGAGGTCGACTACTACCGCAACGGCGGCATTCTGAACACGGTGCTTCGCCGCATGGCCGCAAGCTGACGGCGACGCGATCGAACGCAACGGACCGATGACAGCGGGCTCCACCCTCGGGTGGGGCCCGCTGTCGTCGGTGGGCCTGTCAATTGCGAGAATCTGAGGCCTGTCGGATCGGGGTGCCTCATCGACGCAGTAGCCTCCGCCTCGCTATGGGCATGCGAGACGCGCTGTGTCAGTCCTTCCGCGCATGGGAACGGTCGGTCATCGGCCTCGACCTGCCGCCGGTGCCGGCGGCGATCGATGCGCTTCGCGGCGAACTCGACGCGGCATCGGACCATGGCCCGCGGTACGAGGTCTGCGAGGTGTGCGGTCAGACGGTCGGCGGCGGTGAGCGAACCGCGAGCGGGTGCGCAAGCTGCCGGGGCCGCGGCACCCCGATCCGTCGCATCGTGCGCATCGCGGAGTACGGCGGTTCCGTCGCGACCCGCATCCTGCAGACCAAACACCTCCGCTGGCATGCGATGGCCGAGGCCCTTGGCCGACTGCTCGGCGAGCGGCTTGCCGGCGCGCTCGCCCGAACGGACGAGCTGCGATGTGCCGATGCCGGACACCGGACTGGGCTCCGGAATGGGCACCGGAATGGGCGGGAGGGGAGCCCCGTCACCGTGCTCGTGCCGGTTCCGATGCCCTTCGTCCGACGCATGTGCCGAGGGATCGATCACACCCACGAGATCGCTCGAGGGGTCCGGCGGGTCACCGGGCTTCCGATCCTCCGCCTTCTCAGCCAACGCCCCACCGGAACGCAGGTCGGCCGAAGCCCGACCGAGCGGCGCCAAAGTCGCGGACGCTTCCGCCCTGCGACCAGCGCTCCCTGGACCCTGCGCCTGGCGGCGGCTCGCTGGGGACTTTGCCAGTCAGGGTTCCGGGCAGTCCTTATTGATGATGTCCTGACCACGGGCGGCACCGTCGAGCAGGCCGCCCGGGTCCTGCGCGAGCTCGGGGCGGGGGAGTGCTGGGCCGCGGTCCTGGCGGTCGCACCCGATCCGGCCCGATCGACGCTCGTCAGCCCGCAGCGAGCGGGATGAGATGTGCATGAAGTGTCGATGTCCTGTCAATCGCCACTTGACCCCGCGCCGGAGCCGCGATAAAACGCATGGACCTGTCGCTGATCGTCAGAGGCGAGCATTCTCTTTCGCCTCTCCACAGATCAAGGGCCTCTTTCGACCGTCGAAACGGTGGTTTTTGCCTCCCTCGGCGCTCGTCGGAGACCTTTTTGGCCGAGACCCTCAAAAAAGGTCTTCGGTGTGGTTGACACCCTCTTGGGTGTCGGTATCATCCGCGATCCCAATGGACTTCACGCAAGACGCAAACGCGGCTTGCGGGGGTTCCGGGGCACGCCCCTCCGGGCGTCGTATCTTTGACAAGTAAACAGTTGGGAACGCCGCGAGGATGTGGCCGGGTCAGGTTCGTTCACGACGAGTCTGAAACCGGCACCCTGTTGCTGCCACAGCAGCAACATCGGACATCCTTCGTGATGCTATATCTGGTCAATTCGAGAGTACCAGACCCGCAGGCCACTTCGGTGGTGCTGCAGGTAAGTGATGTCCAATACGGCAGGTAGCCGACCTGCCGCACCCAGTTTCTCACTGGGTGAGACCGGTCCGGACAACTCACCTCGTTTCGTGGTGAGCCGGATCGCCGGGCAAACCTTCTGAATTCAAGCGGATTCGTCCGCTTGCAATACCTAATTGAAGAGTTTGATCCTGGCTCAGATTGAACGCTGGCGGCATGGCTAAAACATGCAAGTCGAACGCGAAAGGGAGCAATCCCAAGTAGAGTGGCGAAAGGGCGAGGAATAAATTTCTACGTACCCTGAGGTCGGGGATACCTCGGAGAAATCCGAATCAATACCCGATGTGGTCCGAGAGGATCAAAGGCTTGCTGCCTCAGGAGCGGGGAATTTCCTATCAGGTAGTTGGTGGGGTAATGGCCTACCAAGCCGAAGACGGGTAGCGGGTGTGAGAGCACGGCCCGCCGCATCGAGACTGAGACACTGCTCGGACTCCTACGGGAGGCTGCAGTAACGAATCTTCCGCAATGCGCGAAAGCGTGACGGGGCAATGCCGCGTGCAGGATGAAGCCCTTCGGGGTGTAAACTGCTGTCAGGGGGCAGGAATACAATGACCATACCCAAAGGAAGCACCGGCTAACTCTGTGCCAGCAGCCGCGGTAATACAGAGGGTGCGAGCGTTAATCGGAATCACTGGGCTTAAAGCGTTCGTAGGCGGACCTGTAGGCGCGTTGTGAAAGCCCCCGGCTCAACCGGGGAACTGCTTCGCGAACCACAGGTCTTGAGTCAAGTAGGGGCGATCGGAACGATAGGTGGAGCGGTGAAATGCGTAGATATCTATCGGAACGCCGAAGGTGAAGACAGGTCGCTGGGCTTGTACTGACGCTGAGGAACGAAAGCGTGGGGAGCAAACGGGATTAGATACCCCGGTAGTCCACGCTGTAAACGATGCGCACTAGGTCGGGGAGGCTTGACGCCCTCCTGGCCGCAGCAAAAGTGATTAGTGCGCCGCCTGGGGAGTACGGTCGCAAGGCTAAAACTCAAAGGAATTGACGGGGGCTCACACAAGCGGTGGAGCATGTGGCTTAATTCGAGGC
>CAYNCG010000042.1:0-27196 GCA_964395845.1 uncultured Isosphaeraceae bacterium
AATCCGGACAAGCGGCTGGCCCTTGGGCGGTGAAGGCCTGATTGAGCGCTTACCGAGGAGGAGAAGCGATGAGATCGTCAGCATCAGCCAGCGGTAGCGGCGCGTCGTCAGGAGGATGATGCCGCAGACGACGGAGGGGGCGGCCAGGGCTGCGATGAGCCACGGGCGGTGGACGAAGGGCACCGCGATCGCCGGAATCACGGCGTTCGTCTGGGCGGCCATGTCCGCGGACCAGCGGATTGCGAAGGGGCCGATCGCCCCGACCAGGAGGCTTGTGCCGATCGTCGCCATGCCCTTCAGGAGGAACATCCAGTCGAGCATCCGGCCGACCGGCGTCGGGGCGCGGGCCGCGCGAGCCTCAGCGAGCATCGCGTCGACCGCCCTCAGACGGGCAGCGCGATCGGCAGGGCCACCATCGCCGAAGTTGGGTGCGGGCGGTGGCGCCGGAGTTGGCTGCGGTGGGGGCGGCGGGTGCGGCGTTGGGCCGCTCGCCGCTGGGTCGCGTCGTTCGCGCCGGGGGTCGCTTCCGTCCGCCTGACTCGTCGACATGGTGCATCCCCACGGGCATCCAGCCGGCCGGAGGCCTGAGCGACCGCTCCTGCCGAGGCTGCAGGCTTACTGGTCGGGCGTCCCGCCGCGGGGGCCGCCGCCGCCGAGACCGCCCATGCCGGACATCATCGCCTGCATGAGTTCCGCCTGGAGCTCTTCCGGCGTGCTGATCTCGCCGCTCCGGATCCGCTCGGCGACCTTCGTCGCGCTCGATCGCATCGACTCGGCCATCGACTTCAGCATGCCCGTCATCATGCCGGCCATCTCAGGCGGAATGTCGCCGCCGGGAAGCATCTGGTCGGCATCCACGAACCAAGCATCGCCCTCCTTGACGAGGACCATCTTCTGCTCCTGGCCCATCGCGCCGGGGAGCGTGTACTCGGCCTTCGTCGCACCCTTCGCGCCGGGCTTCACGCCGCCGCTCAGGAACGGGTTCGCCGAAGCCATCGCCTTCGCGGCATCGGCGCCCCACTTTTCGGTGACGGCGTCCATCACCGGATCGAGAGCCGAGACCATCGCAATCATGCCGTCCGCCATGGCCCGCCCGGCCGGCGTCGCGGCGCGGAAGGACTTGGCCAGCGCGTCCGTCGCTGCCTTGGGATCAGCGCCGCTCAGCAGGGACTCGAACTCGTCGAGGCTCGCGAAGCCTCCGCCGGTGCGGTAGACCTCTCCATCGTCGCCCGCTGCGCTCGCCCCGCCCGACGGGGCCGCTGCCGCCGGCTTCGCTTCCACCGCGGTTCCGATTGGATTGGCCAACTGCGAGTCGACCGAGGCGAGCATCGCGTTGAGGGCGTTGCGCACGCCGCGGGTTGCGCCGTCGTCGGAGTCCTGCGGCTCGCCGATCTCCCCGATCGCCTCGACGAGGACTTCCTTGGCCCGGTTGAGTGCCGCTTCGCGCTCCTGGTTGAGACCATCGATCGCGGCCTGCTGCTTCGCGGCACCGCCGAAGAGCTCGTCGGCGCCGGCGAGGGCGAGATGGAGCTGGATGTCCGAGGTCGCGTTCGCGGCCTGATCGGCGAAGAGCGCGGCCAGAGAGGCCTGTGCGGAGCGCTTCGCGGCCTTGCCGTGGCGAGCGACCTCGTTGCGGGCGCTCGACGAACGAGCCGCGCCGTTGATCGCCTTGGTGAGGAACTGCTCCGCCGAGGCGTAGCTTGCCTTCAGATCCTCGCGGGCCTTGGCGATGTCGGCGAGCCGCGTTTCGACCAGGGCTCGATACTCCTCGGCGGCCTTGCTGCTCGCCGCGGACTCGCTGGCGAGGGTTTGGGCGAAGCTCTCGAGCTCGTCCATGGCCCCGTCCGCCGCGGCCACGACACCCTTCGCACCTTCGTGGGCGAGGTTCGTGCGGGCATGGTCCGGCTCGAGCCGCGAGAGCTCGAGTTCGTCGACCGACACCGACGCCCGGACATCGCGGATCTTCTCGCGCTCAACGGCGGCCTGCTCGACGAGCGGGAATCCGGCCATGGCGCCTGCCTCGATCGCCCGGCGGCGGAGGTCCTCGACGGCGCCCTGCAGCGCGGCGAGTTCCGACTTGCGCTCGCTCACCCGGGCGCGCAGCTCACCCATCGGGCCTTCGAGCTGCTGGAGGGCCTCTTGGGCGGCGCGGAGCGAGTTCTCGCCTGCCCGCTTCTGCTCCTGGAGGTAGGTGCGCTCAGCGGTGAGCGGGATGTCCTTGTGGGCTTGGGCGATCGCGCTGAGCGTTGCAGCGGCGTCGGCGGCCGCGGCGGTCCGCAGGCGCTCATGCTGGAGGGCCCGGCTCATCTCCAGCGCTTGGCCGAACTCCAGGTTGGCAGCGGTCTGGGCGATCGACGCGCTCAGGAGGCCGGCGGCGGCCTGCTGCTCGCCACTCGTTTCCCGCAGCCCTTCGAGCTGCGCGTGGAGCGAGGCAAGCGTCTGGAGCGACGCGTCGCTCTCCTGGGCGAGGTGCTTGGCCATCGCCTTCTCGAACTCAGCGGCGACCGTGCGGATGGTGGCCTGTGAAGCAGCCCGCGACTCGAGCGTCGAGTCCTTGCAGCCCGTCACGAGCAGGGTCGAGGAGCCGGCCAGCAGGGCGACCGCGAGCGGGGCGCGGAGGGCGGACCGGAGGGATGCGCAAGACATCATGAATCGCATGGAGCGTGGGGCCTTCTCGGGTGAGAACACACGGGTTCGACGGCGAAGCCAAGCCGCCGCGGCGAGGATCGCGAAGTGTACCGGCCGGTCCGCGAAACGCGAGTACCGGTTCGGGGCGGACGGCCTGGCGCGGTCGAATCGCCGGCAGCGGGAAAGGGGAGGGGAATGCCCGATGGATCAGCGCGGGGTGCGCGGAGCGTCGATCGGCGACCGACGGTCGGGCGCGCTCAAGTCGGGAGGGGTCAGTTCGACCGGATACTCCGGGCGCGGCTGGTACATCGACTCGACCCAGTCGACGAAATCCTCGATGAGCTTCCGATTCGCCGGTCCGAAGGCGGGCTTCCAGCCCTTCACATTCGGGTGCGGGTAGCGGGCCTCGGTCCGGGGCAGGCCATACTGCAGGATGAGGCTATCGCGGGGCTTCTCCCAGTCGATGAGCGGCGGTCGGCCGGGAATCGAGGTCCGCTCGAGGAGCAGGAGATTCGTGTAGCGCACCTGCGTTGAACGGGCGTTGCGGCCGTGGAGGAAGAAGCGCCCGGCGTCGAGTCCGCCGTGGCACTGGCTCGTCGCGCAGTTGTTGATGAGCCAGGTGTTGTGCACGCGGCGCCGGAACTGGTTGAGCGAGTACGGCTCCGTGAGGACATCGACCTTCGGGTAGAGCTCCCGCGCCTTGAGGTCGAAGAGGAGGCGGAGAAGCTTGATCGGATCCTCGCGGAAGAGGGCGTTTCGCCCCTCGGCGCTCGCCGGAATCATCTCGCTCGCGGAGTACTTCTCGACCATCTCGCGGATGAGGGGCGGCGCGATCACGACCTTCGGCGGCTTTCGGAAGTCGATCTCGTAGACCCGGATGATGTTCACATCCTCGAGCGAGAGAATCCGGGTGGGAAGCTTCTCGCGGGTGTCGATCGGCGTCTCGTCGTCGGGGCTGTCCTCGGAGAGCGGCTCGCCGTCGGGCCCGAGCGTCCCGGGGTCGCGGGCCGGCTGGAGGGCGAGCTGGGCCTCGACCGTGCGGAGGAGTTCCTTGGCCTCGTACAGCTCGACCGCCTCGAGCAGGGCGACGAGCTCCTCCCGGCACTCCTCGTACATCTTGTGCTCGAAGAGGTAGCGGCAGAGGGCGAGGCGATCGGAGTACTGGTCGGGCTTGATCTCCGACTTCACCTTCTCGTAGGTCTGTCGCGGCGTGAGCGTCAGGATCGTGCGGCGCACGGCGGCCCGCGGGAGAAGCTGCCGGATGCCCTCGATCTGCACGGCCACGAAGTCGACCGCGTCCTCGAGGATGATGCCCCGGTACTCCATGCCGTCGCGCATGATGACGACGCCCGGCTGGTCCTTCGGAGGATCGAGGAGGGGGATGATCTCCATCACCCGCGCCTTGTAGAAGCCGCGGAGCTTGCCCTTGGTCTCGATGACGATGTAGTCGTCGGTCTCGGCGACGACCACGCCGCCGCCCTCGTTGAAGCGGTCCTCGATGATGTAGACCCGCTTCGGCTTCCCGTTCACCGTGGGGGGCGGCGGAAAGAGCTCGCGACGGAGCTCATTGTCCGGCGGGAGGCGCTGATCGGGCAGCGGGGGCTGATCGGGGGCGACCGGCTGGTTGGGCGACTGGATCGGAGGCGGGCTGGTCGACGGCGCGGGCGGCGTCGCTGTCGGCGGCGTCTGCAGGGCGTGGACAAGTCCCGCCGCGCCCACCGCCACGAGCGGCGGAAGCAGCATTGCGAGTCGAACGGATCGGTGTCCCGGGAGGCGCATCAGACGGATTGTCTCGGGCGCTGGGGACAAACGCAACGGGAATCGCGCTGAGTTTGGGCAGAGTCCCCCTCGCCGGAGGATGGCGGAATCGGAGCGGAGGCCGTACACCTACGCGTCCCGTCGACCGGGTGTCGCCGCCGAGTGGATTCGGCGGCCCGCGGCCGGTGCGACGCATCTGGAGATCTCCGATGAAGCTTGGCGTGATGGCCGCTCTCTTCTCGAACCGCACCCTCGAGGACGCCGTCGCATACTGCGCCGAGTGCGGACTCGAGGCGATCGAGCTTCCGGTTGGTGCGTATCCCGGCAAGCCCTTCTTCGATCCGGCCAAGGTGCTGGCGAATCCGAAGGAGCAGGCCCGCATCAAGGCCCTGCTGAACGACCACGGCCTCGTGCTCTCCGGGCTCGCGGTCCACGGCAATCCCGTCCATCCGAACAAGAAGCACGCCGCCGCCGATCACGGGGCGTTCGAGACCGCCGTTGCCCTCGCCCCGAAGCTCGGCACCGATGTCGTCATCACCTTCTCCGGCTGCCCGGGTGGCGCGAAGGGCGACGCAACGCCGAACTGGGTCACCTGTCCCTGGCCCGGCGACTACACCGCGATCCTCGCCTATCAGTGGGACGAGGTGCTCGTGCCCTACTGGGCGCAGCAGGCGAAGCTCTGCGCAAAGCACGGCGTGCGCGTGGCGTGGGAAGCGCATCCCGGCTTCTGCGTCTACAACCCCGACACCCTCATTCGGCTCAGCGAGCGGGCGACGAAGGCAAGCGGATCGAAGAAGGTGGTGCTCGGCGCCAATCTCGATCCGAGCCATTTCTTCTGGCAGGGGATCGATCCCGTCGCCGCGGCCAAGGCCCTGGGCGAAGCGGGCCTTCTCTTCTATTGCCACGCGAAGGACACGGAACTCGATCGCTACGAGGGGATGGTCAACGGCTACAACGATGCCCGCCCCTACACCGATCTCAAGCACCGGGCGTGGAGTTTCCGCACCTGCGGCTACGGCCACGGCCACGAGTTCTGGAAGCCCTTCGTCTCGATGCTCCGCCGGTACGGCTACGACCATGTCCTCTCGATCGAGCACGAGGACGCCTACATGTCGATCGAGGAAGGCCTCGAACGAGCGATCGCGTTCCTCTCCGAAGCGATCATCGAGGAGTCCCCGGCGACGCCGTGGTGGACCTGACGCGGGGCGGTCGCTCGAGCGTCGCGCGCCGTCGCGACGAGCGGCCGGTCGGCGAGGTTCCTCATCCGCCCGTCCGCCGAGCCGACGCGCGCCAACCGCAGGTCGGGGGCTCGTCTACGGTGATGTCGGCGTGGGCGAGGCGGGCGGCGCTGCGGGCGTCGTCTGGCGCGTCTGAGCCGCTTCGTTCGCGACCTCGAGGACCAGTGAGGCCCACACGCTGCGGTAGCCGGGCTCATCCGCCGCAGCCGTCGCAGGTCGTTCGAGGACGGTCATCTGCACCGCGTTGAAGCGCCAGCGGCCAGCGTGGCTGACCGTGAAGCGCACGCGGCCGTCCTGGTCGGTCCGCGCCGAGCGTTGGCATTCGAACTGGTCCATCGCGGTCGCCCGAACCAGGACATTGGCGATCGGCTTGCCATCCCGAAGCAAGCGGAGCGTCGCGCTCGTACCGACCCTCCATTCCGCGGGGTTGGTGTCGGGCACGAGTTCGAGCGGCAGCCCGATCGGCTGGCACACATCGATCCCGCTCGGCTCACCCTTCGTCCGCTCGGTCTCCGCCGAGACGGAGATGATCGCCTTCGCCGAACGGCTGTAGGCCTCCACGGCTCGCTCGCCCGATCGCCCTGCGCTCTTACGAAGCTCGATGACCGCTTCGAGCCCCTCCTCACGGAGATATCGCTCAAACGCCTCCGCCTCGAGTTCGGTGCGGTTCGGCGCCCCCTCGTACGCAAGGATGACCGGCCCCTCACGGCTCGGTCGAAGAATGCCCGCCGGCGAAGCGCCGTCGATGCCGGGCACATCCTGCTCGCCCTTCGCGTCGGTCGCGGTGAAGCGGACGAAGCGACCGGCGCGGCGCGGGAGTTCGGTCAGGTCCGAGCCATGTCCGACCTTGAGCGAGAGGTCGACCCGCGTGCCCGGGGCGACCCGGAGTGCCGAGGGCTCGATCCAGAAGTCATGGCCGAAGGCGAGCGTTGCGAGCCCGAGGGCGATGGTGTGCGCGATGCTGGCGATGGCGAAGCGGTTTCGCATGAAGTGCATCCTTGCGATTGGGGGAAGAGCGTGTTGCGACCATCGCGCGTCAGCGCTGCCGTCCACCCTTCGGGTTCGACGGGGAGCCAGGGATCGGGTCGAGGAGGTACGGGAACCTCTCCAGGAAGTACGAGGAATCGACATACGCGCCGTCGGTGTACGGCAACTGTCCGTGCGGAGCGCACTCCGCCGAAAGGAGGACGCCCATCACCACCCGCAGCGACATGTCGACGACATCATCGCCAGGGCGACGACCGTTCGGATAGCCGGCGAGATCCTGGCCCAGGACGCCGAGATTGCTCTGCCGACGCGCGGGCGTCGGGGCGATCGAGGTGTTCAGCCGGAGCATCTCGGAAGGCACGATGGTGCGCGGTTGGTTGAGCCCCGGCACGCCGGTCAGGAAGACCTGGACGAGATCGTTTCGCGGCGTGCACGGCGCGGTGACGCCGAAGAGCGCGTTCAGAAGCACCGGCAGGGACGGATTGGTGACATAGGTGAGGAACTGCCCATCGCCGATCGGCTCCGAGGCGTTGAAGCGATTCTTGTCCTTCAGTCCGATCACGACTTCGTTCACCAGCGGCATGCCGAGCCGCGAGACCTGCACCCAGTCGCCCTGCTCGATCGCCGGCTTGTCGAAGGTCGGAGCTTCGGTCAGCACGCGGGCGCGCCGCAGGGATGCGGTGGTCCAACCGCCGATCACCGGCTCGCCCGGGATGGTGAGCGCCGAGATCGGCAACTCGAGGATGAGCGAGGTGCAGTTCTTGTCCGCGAGCAGGTCGCGCTCGGCGCGCGGTGGGCCGATCGGGTCGGTGTTCACCAGGTCGAAGACTTCGCCGAGGTTGACGACGAACGGGTCCTTGCGCTGGCCGACGAAGAGCCGACCTGTCGCGTTTCCTCCGGGAAGAGCGATCGCGTAGACATGGGCACCCGCGTAGCGTTCGTAGTCGGGAATCGACTTGTTGCCGATGTTGTCGACGGGCTTCAGGAAGTCGGTCTCGCCGGTGAGGGCGTTCGTGACCGGCACGGGTTGAGCGATCGACGCGTCACCGTAGAGGACATCAACCGTGTAGGACTCCTCGACATTCAGCGCCCCGGTCGATCCGGCGCTGATCGGCCCGATGTTGATGAGCGGCACGGCGACATCGGCGTCGCCGGCCGGGACGCTCAGCGACTTGAGGGTGTTGGTGAATCGGAACCGGAAGGTGAGGTCCTCGACCGCGTCTCCGTTGTTGTCGATCCGGATGTCGTAGGCGGCGTTCGGATCCATCGTGAAGTAGTTGGGACCGCCGTAGGGATCCTGCAGCGGCACATAGTTGGCGACGATGGTCACGAAGTCCCCGCGGCCGGGCTCATAGCTCCGGAACATGTAGAAGTCGGTGCCGTCCACGCGCGGCTGTCCGGCGATGAACGGCGCTTCGCGGTGACTGGACGCGAGAAGTGACGAGCCGCAGAAGAGCGCTGCGAGGGCGGAAAGGGCGATCGGCTGCAGGCGGGTTGAGTGCGTGGTCATAGGAATCCTTGCCCGAAGGGCGAGGGTGGGTGCGTGATCGGAAGGTGAACCGGAGCGACGATCGGAGCGTCAGCGGCGGCGGGCGCGGCCGCGAGCCATCAAGGCGGCGGCGAACAGGCCGAGCGCGGAGGGGCCCGGTACGGCGCTGATGTGCAGCGTGTAGTCGAGACCCTGCTGTCCGCCCGATGTCAGAAAGCTCGCGTCGCCGAAGGTGGCGTTCCCGAATCCGAAGCCGCCGAAGGCGCCATCCGGCCGGACGAGCTGATGGAAGTCGTTCCCGGTGAAGGTCGCGTTGGCGAAGTTGCCGGAGCGTGCGACCGCGAGGTAGTAGGTGCCTGAAGCGGTGATCGCGTAGCTGCCCAAGAAGGCGTCGAGGGACGAGGCGCTCCCGGGATCGCCGGGAAAGCTGTCGTCGTTGTCCGCGATGAGCGTGCCGTTGGCGTCGAAGAGCGCGAGATAGGTGTCGAAACCGGCTCCATCGATGTCGAAGTAGGCCGTCCCCGGCGAGGCGTTGAAGGCGAAGAAGTCGATGTCGTTCCCGCCGCCCTTGCCCATCACCGTCACCGTCGGCATCAAGCCGAAGACATTGGGATTCGCGTTGGCGGTGAAGCTCGATCCGGCGATGAACTGGGCGCCGGCGAGGGCGTTATTCAGGCTCTGGCCGTTCGCCTCGAGCTCGACGATCGTCGAGGCGATGGAGGGTGAACTGGCAAGGGCGGCCAATGGGACAGCGAGTGCCGGCAAACCCCGTAGGGTGTGCGACATCGCCCAGCGGAGCATGGGCATGAGGTCCTCTCTCTGATTGTGCGACTGGTCTGCTGCTTCCGGATCGCCATCGCGTCTGCGTGTGCTTGGCAGATCGCGATCGTCCGGAACCGGGCCGGTTCGGGGTGCGCGCGCGGAACGATTCAGCCGATTCGGAATCCAACCGATTCGGGCAGGCGCGTCATCGGGATGGCGGATTTCCCGTCATCGCCCGTACCCGTTCCAGCGCGCGTGTGACACGCCAACACCGAACAGGATCACGGGCAGCGCGCATGGACACCGTCGCTTCTGATCGCCAAGCGCGTTCGGAACCTCACGCCGGGCGGATCGTGGCGCTCGCGGCGTTGGCCCGGACGGGCTTGACGGCGCGGGCGGCCTCGGCCTCGCGGCGGGCCTGCTCGGCGTCGGCGAAGTCCTCGCCGAAGCGGACGAGCCGGAGGCTGTTCGCGATCACGAAGACATACGCGGCCGCCTGATAGAAGGGGGTGACCCACAACTGGATCTGGCCGGTCGCGGCGAGGGCGAGGCCGAGGATCGCGAGGAGCAGGCTGGCGGTGATGTTCTGGGCGACGACGCCGCGGGCCTTGCCGGCGACCTCGATCAGGAAGGGCACATGGCGCAGGTCGTCGTTCATGAGGGCGACGCCCGCGGAGTTCGTGGCGATGTCCGAGCCGGAGAGACCCATCGCCACGCCGACATCGGCGCTGGCGAGGATCGGACCGTCGTTGATGCCGTCGCCGACGACGAGCGTGCGATGACCCTTGCGAATGAGGTACTGGAGTTCGGCGTGCTTCTCTTCCGGCAGGCACTCCGCCTCGATCGCGTCGACACCGACCGCCTGGCCGACCCGCTTGGCGACCGCGAGCCGGTCACCGGTGAAGATCGCGACGCGACGGACGCCGAGCTGGCGGAGCTTGCTGACGACCTCGACGGCGTTGCGGCGGAGCTTGTCCTCGAGCCCGACGGCGCCGAGGTACCGGTCGCCGAGCATGACATGGACGCTCGACATCCCTTCGATCTTGCCTTCGACCGCGCGGACCTCGTCGGCCACGCTCGGATTCACCTCGGCGATCCACGCCCCGCGTCCCGCGAAGAGCGTGCCCTGTTCGGTGTCCGCCTTCACGCCGCGACCGTGGAGTTCGGCGTACGCCGAGATCGGCTGCGGCTTGATCCGCGCCCGTTCCGCGGTCTCGAGAATCGACTTCGCCAGCGGGTGATTGGAGCTCTGCTCGGCGTCGGCCGCGGCCTGCAGGAGCGTCGCGCCCTCGATGCCCTCGTTGGGGGCGAGCCGGCTCACCGCGAACCGCCCGGTGGTGAGCGTGCCGGTCTTGTCCATCACGACCGTATCGACGCTGGCGGCGGCTTCGAGCGTCTTCGTCTGCTTGATCATGATGCCGAGTCGGGCGGCGGCGGCGAACGCCGCGACCATCGCCGTCGGATAGGCGATCAGGAGCGCGCCGGGCGCCGTGACGACGAGGACGGTGATCGCCCGCGTGGCGGCTTCGGCGCGGGTCGCGGGATCCTCGCTGCGGGTGGTGAAGAACCACACGAGCGCGGCGACCATGAGGACGACGGGAACATAATATTGAGCGAGTCGCTCGACGAGTTCCTGTCGTTCGCCCTTGGCCGTCTCGGCCTCGCGAATCAGCTTCTCGACCTTGCCGATGGTCGTCTCGCCCGCGATCGCGGTCACCTGCACATCGATCTGTCCGGTGAGGTTCGTCGTGCCCGCGTAGACATCGAAGCCGGGCTGGACCTCGATCGGAACGGCTTCGCCGGTGAGCGAGGCCTGATTGATGCTGGAGCTGCCGCGCACGACCTTGCCGTCAACGGGCAGGTTCTCGCCGGGCCGCACGCGGACGATCGCGCCGCGGGTGAGTTGTCGGAGCGACACCTCGGTCTCGGAACCGTCGTCGCTCACGATGCGGGCGATGTCCGGGGTGAGTTCGACGAGCTCGCGGATCGCCCGCTGGGCGCCCCACGCGGTGCGGGAAAGGACGAGTTCGGCGAGCCAGAGGAAGAAGGCGAGGAAGCCCGCCGCGAGGAACATGTTGTTGGCCATCGCCGCAAAGACCGCGAGCGTCGCGAGCGAATCGCTCGACGCACGGCCCTGGCGAAGTTCGTCCCAGGCGCCGCGGGCGAGCGGCAGGACGAGCATGAAGGCACCGATCGCCGCGGGGATGTTCGCGACCAGTTCGTCGTTCCCGAGCAGTCGAGCGACCCAGGCGGTCAGCAGGAGGACGCCGCCAACGAGCGCGAGGAAGAGGTTCCGTTCGAGCGTCTTGCCCTCGGCGGAGCCGGCTTCAGGGCGGGTATCGGGACGATCGGCGGTCGCGAGCGAGAAGTCGGACATGGGAGGAGGATCCGAGCGGAACGCGAAGATGGGCGGGGGGCGGTCTGCCCGGCCCGAGGCTCGCTGGGCCTTGTGCGGGTTCGCGGCGCCCGGGGGCCTCGCTTCTCAGAGGCGAAGTGGGACCGCTGGGCGAACGGAGCGGAAGGCGTCGAGCTGAGGGATGCGGTCCGGAGAGATGACGCGTCGGGGCCGGTGGGCTGACGCGAATGGACCGCATGGGGAAGGTACCAGATCGGGGCCCGTCGTCAGGCTGCCCATCTGGTGGATGCCGCGTACGGCGGTCCCCGCGCGCCGGTTCGGCCGTTCCGCGCGGCCGGCTGGTAGAGTCCGAAGCCTATGGAATCAGAGGCTTCCCGCAGGGGCGAGGTGGGCGCGGCCGAGCGGGTCACGATCGCCGGCGACGGTCAGATGGCCCTGGTCCTCGCCGATCTTCTCGCCTTCAAAGGGACGCCGGTCACCCTCTGGTGCCCCTTCGCCCAATCGGCGGGCGAGCTCGGCCGGACGCGGCGGTCACCCCGGCTGCCCGGCTTCGAACTGCCCGCCGTGGTGGCGGTCACGCCCGATCCGGGCGAGGCGTTCGGCTCGGCGACGATCGCCGTGAACGCGATTCCGACCCAGTACATCCGGCCCACCTGGGAGCGGATCGCCCCGTCGCTTCCGTCGGGGACGCCGATCGTGAGCGTCGCGAAGGGGATCGAGATCGCGTCCCTCTGCCGACCGAGCGAAATCCTCCGCGCGACCCTCGCGCACGCCGGCGCGGGCGAGGCCCCGGGCATCGTCGCCTTCAGCGGACCGACGATCGCTGCGGAACTCGCCAAGCGGCTCCCCGCGGTGATGGTCGCCGCGTCGGAATCGATGGCCCTCGCGGAGCGCGTGCAGGCGACCTTCGCGGCGCCGTGGCTTCGCATCTACACGAATGGCGATCCGCTCGGCGTCGAGCTCGCCGGCGCGCTCAAGAATGTCATCGCGATCGCCGCCGGCATCATCGATGGCGTCGGCCTCGGCGCGAACGCGAAGTCAGCGCTTCTCGCCCGCGGTCTCGTCGAGATGGTCCGCTTCGGCGCTGCCGTCGGCGCGAAGCCCGACACCTTCTTCGGCGTCGCCGGCGTCGGGGACCTCGCAACGACCTGCTTCTCGCCCGAGGGACGCAACCGCAGCTTCGGCGAGGCCGTCGGGCGCGGCGAGGCGATCGCGCATCTCCTCGAGGAGGGCCGCGGAAGCTCCGTCGTCGAAGGCGCGCCGACCGCAAAGGCCGTCCACGCCTGGGCCCAGCGCCTCGGCGTGACGATGCCGATCATGGAGGCGGTCTACGCGATGGTCTTCGAGGGACTTCCGCCCAAGGTCGCCGTCGGCGAACTCATGCGCCGCACCGCCGGCGCCGAACGCGTCGGGTAGCGCGGCGCACGTTGCTGCCAGAGAACCACAGAGGCACAGAGGGCACAGAGGTAGCACAGAGGAGACAAGGAAAGAGGTGATCCGGATGCGCATAGTCCTTCCGGACCCCATCCTTTTTGGCCTTCTCTCCTCTGTGCACCCTCTGTGTCCTCTGTGCCTCTGTGGTTCTCTGCTCCGGTCTGGCCTGCTCCGGTCCGGTCCGGTCAGGTCGGCGCGACGGTTGTGAGGTCGATCGTCGAGCCTGGTGGCTCGAGGCGGGCGATGAGGTTGCGGCGGAGAAGTTCGATCATCCGGCGCAGGTCGTGGGTGAGCGGGGCGACGAAGCGCATCGGCGTTTCCGTCATCGGATGGCGGATGCCGAGCGTCGTCGCGTGCAGCGCCTGGCGTGTCATGAGCGGCGTCGGTGATTCGCCGCCGAGGTCCTTCTCGGTGAGATGCTTGCCGCCGTAGAGGTCGTCGCCGGCGATCGGATACCGGCGGTGCGAGCAGTGCACCCGGATCTGGTGGGTGCGGCCGGTCTTCAACTCGAGTTCGAGCAGCGTGAACGGTCCGAAGGGGGCCTCGTAGCGCTCACGCACCCGCCACACGGTCTGGCTCGGCCTGCCGGTCTCGTCGTAGCGCACCGCGTACTTCTCGCGCACCGTCGGATGCTTGCCGAGCGGCGCGTCGACGAGTTCCGTCTCCGGCTCGACGCGGCCGTGCACGATCGCGAGGTAGCGCTTGTCGGTGCGCCGCTGCTCAAACTGCTTGCCGAGGCGCCAGTGTGCGGTGTCGTTCTTCGCGGCGACGATCGCCCCGCTCGTCCACTTGTCGAGCCGGTGGACGACGCCGGGCCGGGCGAACTCCTCGCCGACCTTCGAAAGCTCGCCGCCGCTCACATGCTTGAAGCGCCAGGCGAGTCCGTTCACGAGCGTGCCGCTCTTGTGGGCCCGCGCGGGATGGACGATGAGTCCGGCCTGCTTGTTCAGGACGATGATGTGCTCATCCTCGAAGAGCACATCGAGCTCCATCTCCTCCGGCTGGATCGCACCGCTCGGCGGCGGCGGCAGCACCGCGACGACGGTGTCGCCCTTGCGGAGTTTCGTGCTCGACTTCGGGTTCCGTCCGTTGACGGTGACCGCGGACTCGTCGATGAGCCGCTGGATCTGCGTGCGGGAGAGAAAAGGCACGCGATCGACGAGATACTTGTCGAGGCGCTTGTCGAGATCGCGCTGGAGCGTGAAGCGCACCGTGACCGGCGTCTCGTCGTCACGCTCCGCCTGCTCCTCGTACAGGGCGAAGAGCGCGTCGCGATCGACCGCGCCGCCGGGACCGACGAGGAGCCGCGCGGAGAGCGCATCCTCGGGGGCGTCTTCGTCCGGCTGAGGGGTGAAGAAGGCTGCGGCCATCGCGATGAGCCGATAGCGCGTCGGTCGGCGCGCCGCCTCCGAACGCGAAGCGATCAGCCTCCGGTCGGCGGCGTCGTTCCGGTCGAGGGAGGCGGCTGGCTCGGCGTGGCGGCGGGCTGGGCGGGCTGTTCGGCCGGCGGCGTCGGCGGCGGAACGGTCAGGCTCTTCTGGAGCTCGTCCATGACATTCGGGGCGAGCGGTGCCTGGTCAGGCCGCGCGGGGAGCGAGGCTCGGAGCGGCAGGGGAGCCGCGCTCGCGAGGCGATCGAGCGATTCGATGCGGCGCTTGGCCTCGGCGCTGAACGCGGGAAGCTGCTCGCCGGCGAGCGTCTCGGCTTCGGTCAGGAGGCTCTTCGCCCGCTCGAAATCACCGCGGCTTTCGGCGACCGCCGCAGAGCCGAAGAGCGCCGAGAGCACGAGCGGACGCACCGCCTGCTCATTGCGTCGCGGAGCGAGCGCTTGCATGGCCTTCATGTAGAAGCCGTCGGCGGCATCTTGGGCAAGCTTGCGGGTCTCGTCGGTGAGCGCTTCCGGCGGATTCGGCGTGCCGTCGGGACCGGTCGCGATCGCCGGGGCGACCTGGCCGACCTGCAGGTCGCGCAGGTGGGCGTCGCCAGCCTGCAGCCACGCGAGGATCGCGACGCTGTCGGTCGAACCGTACTGCTCCGCCACGAGGGCGAAGGACTCCGGCAGGCCGCTGATCTGGGCGGCGGTGAACTCCGACCACGCGTTGTTGCGGCCCTCTTCCTGCTTCTGCCAGTAGAGGTTCAGGAAGGAGTAGCCGCAGAGGATCAGGAGCAGAATGAGCCCGTAGTTCCAACCCTTGGTCTTAAGCCAGAACACGAAATCGTCGTTCAGCCGGCTCTCGGTGAGATCCTGCTGCTGAACTTGGCGAAGACGCTTCTTGTCGGTGACATCAGCCATGGCGGAGTGCTCGGGGCCCCCGGCGAAGGCCCGACGCGAGGCCCGAAAGGATGCCTTCGCCGACAGGGCGTTCGAACTCGCGGAGGGAACGGATCGGGCAGTCTATCAACCTCGCCAACGCGGGGCCCGCTGACGGCGTCCCGTCGGCCTCGGCGTCCGCTCCCACAGCCCGATACCCGCCTCTCGGACGCATCCCGGTACGATGGCCCCGCCTCGGAGCGTTCGCGTCGGATTCCCGGGCTTCGTCACCAGCCCCGCATCGACGCGCCCTGACCCCTTCCCATGCCCCAGTCTCCCTCCCCAGCCGCCTTCGGTTCCCCCGCGCAGCCCACGGCCGGACAGGTCTCGCTCGAGCAGGAAATCGCGGGCAGCGCGGTCGGCGAGAACCTCGGGACGGCCCGCATCCTGCTCGTGGACGACAACCTCCAGAACCTCGAGCTCATGCAGGCCTATCTCGAGAGCCTGCCCTGCAGCCTGAGCACCGCCCGCGACGGCATCGAGGCCATCGCCGCGGTCGAGCGGGAGAAGCCCGACCTCATGCTCCTCGATGTGATGATGCCGCGGATGTCTGGCTTCGAGGTCTGCCAGAAGCTCAAGTCGAACCCGGCGACCCGCGACATCGTGATCATCATGGTCACCGCCCTCCACGAGGTCGGGGACTACGAGCGGGCGGTCGAGTCGGGGACCGATGACTTCCTCACGAAGCCGGTCAACAAGCTTGAACTCGTCACCCGCGTGAAGAGCCTGCTTCGCGTCAGCCTCCTGAAGCGGAAGCTCGACGAACTGATGGCCCGCCGTGAGCCGGGTTCGCGGTAAGTTCGCGAGGGGCGTTAGGCGATGAGGGCGACCGCGGCGCGGCTGTCCGCCCTGCGCCGCCAGATGCTCGTTCGACCGCGCGGCTCCATGAGAAGCTGCAGGTGCTCGAGGTAGTCAACGAGCGAGCTGTCGTCGAACCGCTCGAGCCACTGCGGGTCGGCGGTGCGGTTGATCTGGCGAATGCGGTCGATCAGCTCGTTCTTCGATGGCATGGCGCCCCCGTGTGGGTCCCCGTGGGGTTCGACGACCGCGGCGTTCCGCTCGGCCGGCGTCCGGTGGGGATGGCAGAGCGAGGCACCGGCGTTCCACCCGCGACGGTGCCTCACTCCGCGATCGTGGCGAGGGTTTCGGCAAGGCCTTCGAAGGACGATGAAAAAGTCTCAACGACTTTCGCGCGCTCGTGACGGGCCATCGAGCGTGCGCGTCGCCTCCACCATCCCTCGTGGTGCGTCTTCGACCAGACCGCAAGTCGAGCGTCGCGTTCGCACGATCAGGCGATCGCCCGATGGGGCCGGTCCGCGCGCCGTCGTCAGTCCTTCACGACGCGCATGGCGATGAGGTCCTGGACATCGATGAGTCCGACCGGCTTGCCCTCGTGATCGACGACCGGGATCTCGTCGAGGCGGCGCTCGCGGACGAGACGCACGGCGTCGCGCACGAGGCTGTCAACGGTGAGGTGTTGCGGATGGCGGGTCATGCGCTCGCGAATCGGAGCGTCGAGGGCCCGTTCGCCGCCGCTCACCACCACGCGGCGAAGGTCGCCGTCGGTGAAGATGCCGGAGAGCCGGCCGGCTTCGTCCACGAGGACCGAGGCGCCGGGACGACGGATCTCGCCGGCGGGTGCGATCGCCTCGCGGACGGTGACCGTGTCCGCGACGACCGCGAGATTCGTGCCGACGCGGAAGCGCATGATCTCGGTGACCGGCTTGAGCCCGACGCCGAGCATGCCGCCGGGATGATGCCGGTGGAAGTCATCGGCGGCGAAGTCGCGGCGCCTGGCAAGCGCGAGGGCGAGGGCGTCGCCGGCGGCCAGCATCGCCGTCGTCGAGGCGGTGGGGGCGAGGCGAAGCGGGCAGGCCTCGACGATGTCGCCGAGGTTCAGGTGCACATCGCACTGCCGGGCGAGGCTCGACTGGGGCTTGCTCGAGAGGCCGATCCGGCGGACGCCATCGGCCTTCAGGATCGAGGCCAGGGTTACGACCTCCTCGGTCTCGCCCGAGAAGCTCAGGAGGAGCGCGACATCGTCGGCTCGGACGCGGCCGAGATCCCCGTGGACCGCTTCGGCTGGATGGACGAAGTGGGAGGGCTGCCCGAGGCTCGCCAGCGTCGCCGAGATCTTCGCCCCGACGAGGCCCGACTTGCCCATCCCGGCGACGACGACATGGCCGCGGCAGCCCTCCATGAGGTCGACCGCTCGCCGCCACGACGCACCATCCGACTGCTCGATCCGCTCCGCCAACCGACGGACCGCGTCGGCCTCCGCGGTGAGGGCGTCGCAGAGGAAACGGATCTCGGCGCGGTCGGCCTCGGAGGAACCGGCGGACGAGGGCGCAGACGATGGCGCGGGACGGCCATCCAAGCGAATCGAGGAGGCCTCTGCGTCGGAGGGGCGAGCGGTCATTCCGCGATTGTACGGCGTGGCGGAGGCGAATTCGGCCGCGCCGTCCGGTACGCTCTGCGGCGATATGGACGAAGGTCAGGAGATCGCCACGCTCGCCCCAGCATCCGCGCCCGCCGCGCCAACCCCGGCTCCGGCCGCCGGCACCGACGACTATCAGGTGCGGCTCACGAGCTTCCAGGGGCCGATGGATCTTCTCCTCTATCTCATCCGGCGAGCGGAAGTCGACATCCACGACATTCCGATCCACGAGATCACCGCCCAGTACTTCACCTTCCTGAAGCAACTGAGCTACATCGACATCGACGCCGCGGGCGAGTTCCTCGTCACCGCCGCGACCCTCATCGAGATCAAGTCGCGAACGCTCGCACCGCGCCCGGAGAACGCGGACGGGAGCGAGGCGACGGGCATGCCCGACGATCCCTCGGATCCGCGGGCGGAACTCGTCCAGCAACTCCTTGCCTATCAGCGCTTCCGCAACGCGGCCGAGGAGCTCGACCGGCTCCGCGAGGAGTATGCGAACCGCTGGGCGGCGCGGATTCGCGTCGGTGACGCGCCGGCCGACGACGCTGAGGAAAGCGAACTCGAGCTCGAGGATGCCCACATCCTCGATCTCTTCCAGACCTACGAGCGGATCATCAGCGCGATCGATGTCTCGCGCCTCGGCGAACACAAGGTCGCCTACGACGACACGCCGATCACGCTCCACCAGACCGATCTCATCGATCGACTCAAGCGGACGCCGCTTCGTCGATTCACGCTGCGCTCGGTGTTCGAGGGTCGTTCGCGCGGCGAGATGATCGGGCTCTTCCTCGCGACGCTCGAGCTGGCCCGCCAGCGGCAGATTCTCATCCGACAGGATGAGTTGACGCTTGAGATCGAGCTGGAACTCAATCCCGAGGACGACGGCGTCATGCACTTCGAGGGAAGCGCGGCCGAGACGGCGAAGGCCTGATGCGGATCGCGCTCACCCGCGGGCCGCGACGGCTCGCTCGACCGTGGCGACATCGCCCCTGACGATGTCGAGGAGTTCCTCGAGATCGCGCTCGAGCGTGATCCGCTCCTCCGCCGAGGCGACGCTCGGCAGGTTGACCCGCACATTCCACGCTGCTGCGCGGGCGGCTGCGGCGGCGAGATCGACGGCGATCGCGAGATCGCTGTCGAGGTGCTTCGCGGTGTGGCCGGCGAGCGTCCGACAGTGGCCGGCGACCTCAGCGGCGAGCCGAACGATGAGGAAGGGGGCGGCGATCGCGTCGTGCACCGCGGCATCCCACCCCGCCTGACGAGCGGGATCCTCGGGGGGCAGCTTCCAGAGCGCGTTCAGGCGACCGTAGGCGGCGGCGTCCGCGTTCGCCGCGGCGAGCGCGGCGTCGACCGCGGTCCGCGCCGCAGCGAGGAGCGCCGCACCCTCGGACTCGAAGGCCTGGAAGACCCGCTTGCCGACCGAGTAGCCGATCACCATCGCGAGGAGTCCCGCCGCATGCGCCGCCGTCACGCCGGCGACGGCACCGCCGCCGGGTGTCGGCGTCTTCGCCGCGAGCGCGTGGGCGAACGCCGCGACGGAGAGGGCGGTGAGGTCGCCACCGGCCGGCGCGGAGGTCTTCTCGCTCATGCGCTCCGCACCTCTGCGCCGTGTCGCTCGACGAGCGCCGCGACGGCCGCCGCGACCTGGGTATCGACCTCTTCGCGTCGGAGCGTGCGCTCGCCGCTTCGGAAGAGGAGCCGCATCGTGACCGACTTGCGCCCCTCGCCGATCTGCTTGCCGCGATAGGTCGCGACATGGCTCATGGTCTCGAAGTGGTCAAGTCCGAGCGCCGTCACCGTCGCCGTGATCGTCCGCCACGCGGTGCGCTCGTCGACGATCGCGGAGATGTCGCGATCGATCGCCGGGAACGCCGGCGTGGCGACCGCCCGCGTGTCCGGCGGATAGCGCTCGAAGAGCGCGCCGAGCTGCAGTTCCGCAGCGGCGCTCGGCCGTTCGAGACCGTACTGGGCGAGGACGCTCGGGGCGACGAGGCCGATCGAGCCGACTTCGACGCCGTCGATGCGCACGATGCCGCCGGGCTGGAGCCACGGCGCGCCGCCGCTCGGCTCGACCGCAACGACCGAACGCGGACCGGCGAGCAGCCGCGCGATGCGCTCGACGACGCCGCGGCAGCGCCGGTAGCAGGCGTCGCGCTCGGCACTCGACTGTCCCTCGCCGTCCACGAGCAGGGCGACGACATTGGTCTCGGCGTGGCGCTGTCCGCTCGCCGCTTCGCCGAGGAGCTGGAAGGACGCGGCGCACTCGAAGAGATCAAGGCGATCGATGCCGCCGTCGAGATTGTGGCGCCGGACCCGCAGCAGGCTCGGCAGCACGCTCGGGCGGAGCGTCGGCTCGCCGCCTGCCCGCTCGTCGTCGACCGAAAGCGTCGCGACCGGACCGCGGTCGGTCGGGAGGAAGGGGGCGGCCATCGCGTCGGAGACGAGGGTGTGCGTCACGCACTCGACGAAGCCAAGGCCGGCGAGCAGGTCCTTCGTCGCCCGAGCGGCGGCGATGCGCGGCTGGATCGGGGCGACGCGAATCGGAATCGCGTCGGCGACATGGATATGGGAAAGGCCGTTGCTGCGGCAGACTTCCTCGATGAGATCGATCTCGCGCTCGACATCGATGCGCCGCGCGGGCACCGTGCAGGCGATGCGCTCGTCGCCAGGCGTACCCGAAACGGCGGGTTCGAAGCCGAGTCCGGCGAGCCGCTCGACCATGACGGAGGTGGGCAGGGGGATGCCGAGGATCTGTCGGCACCGGGCGGCGCGCATGGTGACATGCCGTGGGGCCGGCACCGGATGTCCGCCGCGGACGGAGCCCTCACAGAGTTCGCCGCCGGCGAGATCGAGGATGAGCTCGACGAGCCGTTCGGCCGCGGGATCGATCTCGGCCGGATGGACGCCGCGTTCGAAGCGGTAGGAGGAATCGCTCGCGATCCGCAGGCCGCGGGAGGTCGCCCGCACCGCGACCGGCTGGAAGGTCGCCGCCTCGAGCAGGATGTCGCGGGTCGTCTCGCGGACCGCGGTGAGCGCTCCGCCCTTCACGCCGGCGATCGCCACCGCCCGATCGCGGTCGGCGATGACGAGGTCGCTCGCCCGAAGCTTGATCTCCGCCGCCCCCTCGCCGATCGGCAGGAAGGGCTCCTCCGGACGGGCCATGCGGACCCGAATCTCGCTGCCGGCGAGGAGGGCAAGGTCGAAGACATGGGTCGGCTGGCCGAGTTCGAAAAGGACGAAGTTCGTGGCGTCGACCAGGTTGTTGCGCGGGACGAGTCCGATCGCGATCAGCCGCCGCTGGAGCCACTCCGGGCTCGGTCGGACGGTCACGCCGCGGATCACCCGCGCCGTGTAGAGCGGGCAAAGCTCCGGGCATTCGTTGGTGACCCGCACGAGCGTCGATGCGGCCGGACCGGTGGCGGTCGCTCGCTTCGGTTGCCAGCGCAGCGAGCGTCCGCTCGCCGCGCAGATCTCGCGGGCGAAGTTCAGGTGGGCGAGGCAATCCCCGCGGTTACTCGTGATCTCGATCTCCTGCCACGGTTCGCCGTTCTCGGCGATGTCCTTGCCGTCGAGGGGGAAGCCCGCGTTGGTCAGGAACTCGGCCTGCTCCTCGGCGGTGGCGGGAGGCGAGAGATAGTCGTTCAGCCAGGTGACGCTCGTACGCATCGAAGTGGTTCCGAAGCGAACCGCAGCGCGTGACTCCCTTCCGTCGCGGCCCGGACCCATCCACGGCGTGCGGGCCACGGCGAGCGGGAGCGAGCGCGGGATCGGCTCGGTCGCAGGACGGGGAGCGTAGCGGAACCTCTGCCGCTCGGGCGTGCTGCGTTCCGGCCGTGATACGCTGGCCGCCATGCGATTGATTCCGTGCCTCTCGCGTGTCGCATGCGCCGCGAGCGTCCTGCCGCGAGGGCTGGCGTTCGCCGCGTCGGCCATCGCCGTGACGCTCCTCATCGGGTGTGCCTCCAAGGGTTCGAGCGCGACCGCGCTGTCGGCCCCAGACCGCTCAAGCGGCCCGGACGCCGCGAGCGCCAGCGCCACCGGCGACGCCCTGCCGGCGCTTCCGGATGACCTGACCATCGATCTCACGATCCTCCCGGGCGTCGACTATCGCGATGCGACGCAGCCGGACTTCGCCAAAAGTCACATCGTCCAGAGCAAGTACATCCTCTTCCCCGACGGTGCGCTGCACGGCGATCGGGGGCGGACGATGACGGTCCTGACGCGCCCCGCGCGGATCCGGACGCTGTCGCGGGAGACGCTCGCCGACCTGTGGGGGGTGCTCGACGCCGCTGGCTTCACCCAACTCGAGGAGACTGGCTTCCGCGGCAATCCGGCGCTCCTCGGCCCCGGGCCGGCGGAGGTCCTCACCATCCTCTCCGTGCGTGCCAACGGCGTGCACGGGACCTTCATCCGCCGCGGGGCCATCGACGCGCTCGATCCTGCGATGACCCGGGTCGTGCGGGCCATCGCCCGCCTCGCGTGGGCGACCGACGATCCGCCGATCGAGGCGATCGTGCAGCCCATCCGCTACGACCTCGGCGACGATCCCTACGCCCGCTACCGCCCGACCGGCAGCGCCACGCCCCGGCGCTGATTCGCCCCGCAGAGCCGACCGCCTTCGCCCATGTCGACCGCATCGCCCCTTCGCCTTCGCGTGCCCTCGATCGCCCGCCTCGCGCTGCTGACGACGGCCCTGCTTGGCGGCCTCCAGCTCACCGGATGTGCCGCGCCTCCCTCGATGGAGGCCGGACGGGCCGACGATCCCGCTTCGCCGACCCGCGGCGTTGCCATGCTCTTCGAGGAGCGCATCCCGGGGCGATCGATCTTCCGTCGCTACGAACTTCATCCCGATGGCACGCTGAAGGTCGGCGGAGGCGCAGCCGCCCGTGACCGGCGCACGGACTGGTCGGGCAAGCCGACGGACGAGGAACTCACCGCCATCCTCGACGCGATCGAGGCGTCAGGCATCGCCCGGTCCGCGCCATCCTGCGCGCCGGCCCTCGTGGATGGCGAGGAAACGATCTTCACCCGCATCGAATACGCAGCGCCAAGCGGAACGCTCGTCCATGAGCTCCGCGGTCGCTGCCCATCGCTCGATCCGCTGCGGACCGCGCTCGAGCAGGCTGCGCTCGTGCGTTTCCAGCGTCAGCTCGATCGTCTGCCCGAGGCCGGCGCACAGCCGAATCGGGTCATTCGATAGCGCGCATCACCCAGCGTGCTGCACGCTTCGCGTCGTTCGTTCAACACAGAGGCACAGAGGGCACAGCTTTCTGCACTATTCGCGTCGTTCGTTCAACACAGAGGCACAGAGGACACAGAGGGCCACAGAGAAGGCGATCATCGCTGAATCAAGCAGCAATCCGCATCAAAGGGCTTTGCCGGGGATGAGAAGAGTCCGAACACGCCGGGCTGCTCGCCTTCTCGAATCGAACGGCGAAGGCCTGACTCTCGCGGTGTATCGCTTGTCTGGGCCGCTTACCTCTGCTCCATATTCGTTGTCTTCTCTGTGGCCCTCTGTGTCCTCTGTGCCTCTGTGTTGAATCTGAATAGTGCAGAAGGCTGTGTTGAATCTGAACTGTGCAGAATCCTGCACGCTCAGCCGTCGCGGAGGGGAACGCCGCGGAGGAGTGATCGACATTCCGTATCGATCGTCGGCACCAGCCAGCGAAGCTCGCGGCTGGTGAGGTCATGGGCCTCGGCGCAGGCTTCGACGAGGAGGTCGATCGCCTCGGCCTCGCGCTCCGCGCCGCCGAGAAGCTCCGCGGCCGCACGGTCGCGCACTTCGCGGTCGACGCTTGCAAGAAGCCAGGTGCGAAGGAGGGGATCGAGTTCCTCGAGCCACCGGGCAAGGAAGCTCCGGTCGGCTGGCCGCGCGGACTCCTCCGCCGCGTCGGCGCTTCGCGGTGGGGCGGCCTCGCGCCGAAGAGGAACGCGATGGTGTGTGACTGGACGGGTCTGTCTCGATCGATTGCGCATGGGAGCGTCCTGGCCCGGAGACCATGTGTCTCATCGGGCGGTTTGGACGACGCGACCCTCTCCCCACCGGTCGCGGCCATGCGACCGGGCGCTCTCCCGCGCCGCGCGTGGATCAACCCGCGGCCGGAGGAGAGGAAAAGGGGGAGCCTGGAGAGGCAGGCCCAGGACTCCCCGGGAGAGTGAGCGTTGTCGTTCGTGTCGGTACGCGCCCCTGCGCCGTCCATGGCGTCAGGAGCCTGCCGTCGCGGAGAACCGCGGGCGGCGAGGTGCATGTCCATCCGTGGCGGGGCACTCGCCCCGACCTCACCGCGTCCCTGCGGCGAGGCGGCATGACAAGCGTCGTCCGCGCGGATCGTTTCGCGCCGCGGATGTCGTCGTGATGTCCTCCGCTTGCGGCGCATCCGCAGCAGATTCACGAAATGTTTGAAACGAGTGATGCTCGCGTGGGTTGTTTGCGCCTAGAACGCCGCGCGGGGGCCCTCTGTCCCCCGGTGCGCCGCGGGTATCGCAGAGCCCCGCAGGATCGTTCTCTCTTCGCCGCATGAGCATCCGAATCGTTGGGCGTTCGCGCGCTGCCGCGGCGTCCTGCGAGTCTCCGATGGCCTCGCGCGAGCTTCCGCCCTTCGCCCATCACCCGACCGCCGTCGCCTCGCGCGACCGCCCGGAGCCCCTTCGCGTGGATCAACTTCCGCACCAACCCGATCGTCCCGACCGCACCCCTTCGGAAGCCCGACGGGTTTCGATCGGAAGCGATCCGAACGGGATTGCCCAATCCTTGGTCGAGGCGCTTGCCAAGAAGCCCCTCGCGCGGGATCGTCTGGTCGCCGCCATTCGGGCCTTGGACGCTGTTGCGTCGGGCCGCGGCGCGTCCTCCGGGGCTTCCGTCGACGCCGACGGCCTCGAGGAAGGCGCAGGCGGCGACGAGGAGGGTGACCGATGGGGAGCGCAGCACGCACGACAGGCGCCGTGGAAACCGTCCGCGTCCTCGACGGACGACGGGAGGCAGCACCGGCGGGTCGATCGGATGACTGCGACCGAAGCGGTGCTCTGCTAGCGGCGCCGCCGAAGCCGGCCCCGGAACGGACACCGGAATGGACACTGGAACGGACACCGGAATGGAGCTGGGAACGGACCTTGGCGTGGCCCTCGGGATGGCCCAGTCTCGAGCGGCGTCGCACGGGCCTCTCGCGACACGCGCGCCGTCGCGGCAACTCGCTCGTCGGCATCCTGGTGACGATGGCGATCATCGTCGTCCTCTTCGCCGTCCTGATGAGTTCGGTGAACACCGCCGTCACCGGCGCGGGCAACACCACCGCGGGAAGCGTGCGCAGCATCCAGGACCAGATGCAGTTGCATCAGATCGCCGTCGCCAGCTTCATCGCCGGTCAGCAGCAGGGGCTCAAGGGCGCTCCGACGCCGAGTGCCCGCAGCAAGGCGGAGACGAACTCGCTCGACAACACCGCGAATATCTTCTCGCTGCTCGTGGCCGAGCGCTACGCCGAGCCGAGCATGCTCATTTCAAAGAATGAGCGCAATCCCAATGTCTATCTGATCGACGGATATGATTGGAATGCGGTGCGGGCGGCTGACGAGGTCTTCTGGGATCCGAAGTTCAAGGCCGATCTCACCCGCGTGTCGCATGTCTCCTACGCCCATGTGCCGCTCTGCGGACAGCGGGCCCGCAACTGGACCGATGTGCGGCTCGACTCGCGGTTCCCGCTGCTCGGCACCCGCGGCCCCGCGCAGGGGCGTCCGAATCCCCAGAGCTTCACCTATGGCCGCGACAACGCGTGGGCCGGCTTCCAGGCCTTCGGCGACGGGCATGTCGACTTCACCGAGGTCTTCGAGGCCAAGGGGCTCGCGCTGCCCGACGGGAGTCCCGACAACGCGTACGCGATGGACACCGATCCGGATGGCAACGACGCGGTCCTCGCCTTCACCCAGGTGATGCGCGACGGCGTGCCGACGCTGCAGTGGGATTGAGTCCGTCCCGCCGCGACCACGCCGCGCGACGAGCGGGCTACACTCGGCCCCATGCAAGCGGAGGCAGTGACAGCGAGCTCGGCGCGGAGCGACGACCCGATCGTCGGAATCGATCTCGGGACGACCAACTCCCTCGTGGCGATCGCCGATGAGGCCGGCCCGCGCGTGCTCCTCGATGACGATGGCGCGGCCCTGCTGCCCTCGGTCGTTCGCTTCGACGGCGTTGGACGGCCGGCGGCGATCGGCCGAACGGCCCGCGACGAGGCGGTTCTCTTTCCTGCGTCGACGATCTACAGCGCGAAGCGGCTGATCGGCCGCTCTGCCGCGGAGCTCGGCGAACTCGGGGCGCGGCTACCCTATGCGATCGTGCCCGGGCCGCGGGGCATGGCGGCGATCGGACTGCCGTCCCCGGGCGGAGGCAGCGGGGGAGCGAAGGAAACCGTGACGCCGCAGGAGGTCGCCGCCCATGTGCTCGGCGCCCTGCGGGGGATCGCCGAGCGCCGCCTCGGATGTCCCGTGCGCCGGGCCGTCGTGACCGTGCCCGCGTACTTCGACGACGCCCAGCGACAGGCGACGCGCGACGCCGGCCGCATGGCCGGGCTCGAGATCCTGCGGATCGTGAACGAACCGACCGCGGCGAGTCTCGCCTACGGCATCGGCGCCGGTCGTCCCGCGAGCGGAACCGAGCGGATCGCCGTCTATGACTTCGGCGGCGGGACCTTCGACATCTCGATCCTCGAGCGCACGCCCCGTCCCCAGCAGGCGGATGCGCCGGGCCTCGCGTCCGCCTCGCACGACGAGCCGGATCTCATCCAGGTCCTCTCCACGGCGGGTGACACCGCGCTTGGCGGCGATGACATCGATCGGGCGCTGATCGATCTCCTGGTCGCGGAGATGCGGACCCGCTTCGGTCTGACGCTCGCCTTTCCCCCCGCGGCGCAGCAGGCGCTCCGCCGCTTCGCAGAAGGGGCCAAGGTCGCCCTTTCGGAGCGCGAATCGACCGACTTGGCGATCGATCTCGGCGATGGCCGCCGATTCACCCGCACCCTTCGCCGCGAGGAACTCGAGGCGATCGCCCGTCCCTTCGTCGAACGAACGCTCGCCTGCTGCGCGCGGGCCCTCGCCGATGCGGGACTCGCCGCGTCGGAGATCGATCGCGTGATCCTCGTCGGCGGCTCGACGCGGATGCCGCTCGTCAGGGCGTCAGTGGCCCGACAGTTCGGTCGTACCCCGTATACCGCGCTCGACCCCGATCAGGTCGTCGCCCTCGGCGCCGCCGTCCAAGCCTCGATCCTCGCCGGCGGCCGCCGGGATCTCCTCCTCTTCGATGTCGTCCCCCTCTCCCTCGGCATCGAGACCGTCGGCGGGGCAGTCGCCAAGCTCATCGTGCGGAACGCGACGATTCCCACGCGGGCGAAGGAGATGTTCTCGACGAGCGTTGACGGACAGGTGCATGTCCGCATCCATGTGCTGCAGGGCGAGCGCGAACTCGTGCAGCATTGCCGCAGCCTGGGGCAGTTCGAGCTGCGCGGAATCCCGCCGATGCCAGCCGGGATCCCCCAGATCGAGGTGGAGTTCCTCGTCGACCAGAACGGGGTGCTCGATGTCTCGGCGGTCGAGCGGCGGAGCGGGAAGCGGGCGGCGATCCAGGTCCTCCCGAGCTACGGACTGACCAGCGCCGAGGTCGACCGCATCGAGCGGGAGAGCTTCGCCCATGCCCGGAGTGACATGCATGTCCACCGGGTGATCGACCTCCGGGTCAACGCCAACCTCGACCTGCAGTGGATCGGGGCAGCCCTCGACCGGGTTCGGGACGCGCTCGATCCTTCGGTGG
>CAYNCG010000043.1:0-25182 GCA_964395845.1 uncultured Isosphaeraceae bacterium
CCGCCGGGGCGGGCCTCCAACTCGGCGCCCACCGAGAGCCATCTCGTCAGCCCCTCCGAGGTGCTGAAGCACGCGAAGACTTCGTCCGCCGGTGCCGCGATCGTTTCCTTGAGCGTCACCCAGATGCCGTTGTCTTCGCGTCGGACCATGCAGTGGCTCACGAGTAAGAGTTCGCAGGACAAAGAGGGCTGTTCCGAATCCGCGCGAATCCGCGTGAACTCCGGGGGCGGGTCTTTTCCCGTGTCGGGATCTGCGCGTTCAGCCCGTGACGACGGGCTGCGGTGCGCGCTCATGGGCGATGAGATCCTCGTAGCTCTCGCGCGCCCGAATGATCGAGAGGCGCGAGCCGTCCACGAGCGCTTCCGCGGGCAGCGGATGGGCGTTGTAGCGGCTCGCCATCGCCATGCCGTAGGCGCCGGCGGTGTAGATCGCGACGAGATCGCCACGCGCGATCGGCGGCAGCGGACGGTCGATCGCGAAGAAGTCGCCGGACTCGCAGATCGGACCGACGACATCCATCGGCCGCAGTCCATCGAGCGGCATGCTCTTCAGACGCCTGGTCGGCTCGAAGCGCTGGTCGGTCGTGCAGGGCCAGATGAAGTGAAACGCCTGATAGAGACTCGGTCGCAGGAGGTCGTTCATCCCCGCGTCGCAGATGACGAAGGTCTTCTCGCCCGAGGTCTTCACATATTGCACGCGGGTCAGCAGGATTCCCGCGTTCGCGACAAGCGTCCGGCCGGGCTCGAGAATGATGCGAAGGCCAGCCGCGACGCGCTCCCGCAGGAGCGGCACGATCGCCTCGGCGTAGTGGGCAAGCGTCGGGGTCTGATCCGTCTCGTAATCGGCGCCGAAGCCGCCGCCGAGATCAAGCGTCTCGACGCGAAAGCCCTCGGCCGCGAGCTCGTCGATGAGGGCGACGGCCTTCCGCACGCTCTCGACATAGGGCTCGGTGGTGTAGATCGGACTGCCGATATGCAAGTGAATGCCGGTGAGTCGGCAGTGGGCGTCGCGCCCGTAGCGGCGGAAGAACTGCTTCGCCCGCTCGATGTCGACGCCGAACTTCGATTCCTTCTTGCCGGTCGAGGTGTAGCGGTGGGTTCGCGGGTCGACATCGGGATTGACCCGCAACGCCGTGTGCGTGACCGCTCCCTTGCGGGCCGCGATGCGGGCGATGTTCTCGAACTCCGCCTCGCTCTCGACATTGAAGAGGCCGAGGTTCGCGTCGATCGCCTGCTCGATCTCACCGTCGGTCTTGCCGACGCCGGCGTAGACGCAGCGGCTCGCCGGGACGCCCGCGGCGAGGGCCCGGTAGAGCTCGCCGCCGCTCACGACATCCATGCCCGCTCCGAGCTCGCCAAGGAGCCGACAGATCGAGAGGTTGCCGCAGCTCTTCACCGAGTAGCAGACGAGCGGACGAAGCTCGGCGAAGGCCTTGGTGAGCTTCTCAAAGTGCTCGACGAGCGTGCCCTTGCTGTAGACATAGCAGGGGGTCCCGACGAGACGGGCGATCTCCTCGGCGGGGAGCTGTTCGCAGTGAAGCGAGACCTTGGAGGTGCCGGAGGCGTCGGCGAGCGGGCGATAGACGAACTGGTCCATGGGTGGGGCTAGCAAGGGCGAACGGCGAAGCGGGGGACTGTACCAATCGCTTCCGATTCAACCCTGCGGGTGCCCCATCGGGTCCCAACTGTGGCCACTCAGGCGATCACGCCTTCGCCGCTTCCGCCTGTCCCTCGGACTTCCGCTCAGCGGTCGCCGGCCGCTTCGGCCGCGTCCACCACTGGAAACACCAGCCGGCAGCGGCGAGGCCGAGCCAGGCGCCAAGCCAGCCGAGCGGTCGCAGGGCTGGCATCGATTCGGGGCTGATGAGCCGTGAGAGGAGGGGGGCGCCGCAGAGCAGCACGAGCAGCGAACCGAAGAGGCTCGTGAGCATCGCCGCGGCCCAGGTCGGGAAGGCGAGGCCCGCGACGAAGCCGAGGAAACCGCCGGCCGCGCCCGACGCCATGAGGAGCGTGCGGAGCGGCTTCGGCAAGGCCTCCCACTGCTGCCCGGCGTGTTCGCCGATGCCGCGGAGAAACTCGGTGAAGCGATCGAGCCAGCCGCTCACCGCGGGGCCGAGGCCTGGGGAGACTTCGTCGAGCTGTGATTCGAACGCGCGGCGCTCAGCCGTCGGCGCCGCTGCGTCGCTCTCGACGGCCTGCGGGGTCCGGGCCTCTTCGAGCACCATGGCGGCCGCAACGAGGGTGCGTTCCCATTCGTCGGCGATCGTCTCCGAGGCGGACTGGACGGGGCGTGGCCCCGCATCGATCCAGCCAAGCTGGGTTGCCGTGAGGGCGATGAGCATCGCAGCGGTCGCGCCGATCGCCCCGACGGCACAACCGAGCACGAGGCGGTAGCCCAAGACGGCGGCGATGAGGCCGAGGACCGCGCCGGCCGCCGACCAGATGAGCGGCGAAACGCCGGGGCCGAGGACATGGCCGATCTCGACCGCGACGATCACGCCGCCGAAGATCGCCGCGAGGACCAGCACGGGCTTCAGAAGCCGCTGTCCGAAGGCGAGGAGGAGGAGCCCGGCGGCGAAGAGGACGCCGATCGGGGCAAGGCTCGAGACCGGGAGGGCGCGCACCCACTCCGCCAGCGAGGTGAGCGAGATGGTCGAGTCGGTCATGAGGCGGCGTCTGCAGGGTGACGGAAGGGGGCGCGGTCCCGGAGAGTATCGGCCGAGCGGAGGTTCGCCCGTCGATTTCGGGGCCGGCCGGAGGAACCATGCTTCGGGAGAGGGCAGCGGGAGTTTTCGGGTGGCGTAGCATTGGCCCCGTGCTTCGCTCCGCCCGCCATCCCGCCAATCGCCTTGCCCGCGAAACCAGCCCCTATCTCCTCCAGCATGCCCACAACCCCGTGGACTGGTACCCCTGGGGCAGCGAGGCGATCGAGCGGGCCCGCCGCGAGGGGAAGCCGCTCTTCGTCTCGATCGGCTACGCCACCTGCTACTGGTGTCATGTCATGGAGCGGGAGAGCTTCGAGGATGAGGCGACCGCCGCGGTCCTGAACGACCTCTATGTCCCGGTCAAGGTCGACCGGGAGCAGCGCCCCGACATCGACGATGTCTTCATGACCGCCTGCCAGGTCTACACGGCGATGACCGAGGGACGGGCGTCGGGCGGCTGGCCGCTCTCCGTCTTCGTCGAGCCCACGACGCTTCGGCCGTTCTATGTCGGAACCTACTTTCCGCCGCGTGCCGCCTACGGTCGCCCGAGCTTTCGGCAGGTGCTTGAGGCGCTCGACGACGCCTGGAAGGAGCGCCGGCCAGCGGTCGACGCCCAGGCGGAACGGATCGCCCAGGCGGTGACGCGCGAACTCGCCCACGCTCCGCCGCCGACGCCTCTTGACGCGCGCGTTGCGGTGCGGGCCGTCGAGGCGCTCCTCTCCTTCCACGACCGGACCAACGGCGGCTTTGGCGGCGCGCCGAAGTTCCCGCAGCCGGTCTATCTCGAACTCCTCACCGGCGTCGCCTGGGACGAGCCGGCGGTCGCGGCCTGCGTCGCCCGCACGCTTGATCGCATGGCCTCCGGGGGCATCTTCGATCAGATCGGCGGCGGATTTCATCGCTATGCCGTGGACGCGGTCTGGGCCGTTCCGCATTTCGAGAAAATGCTCTACGACAACGCCCAGCTCGCGGTGCTCTACGCCCGCAGCGCGGTGCGGACGAACGACGCCTACCACCGCGCGATCGCGGAGCGAACCTGCGGCTATGTGCTCCGCTCGATGCGGGATGCCGACGGCACCTTCCATTCGGCCGAGGATGCGGAGGTCGACGCGAAGGAAGGGAAGAGCTATCTCTGGCTTCCCGCGGAGATCGAGGCGGCGATCGACGATCGGGCGCTGCGCAGCATGGCGCTCGCGATGTACGGGCTCGATCGCGGGACGAACTTCCAGGATCCGCATCATCCGGGCGAACCGGCGAGCAATGTCCTCCTCCTGGACGGGCGCCCCGAGGCGGTGGCCCGTTCGCTCGGCCTGGAGCGGAGCGAGTTCGAAAGGCGGCGCGCGATCATCGACGAGATGCTGCTCGCCGCGCGGGCGAAGCGACCGCAGCCGATCGTCGACGACAAGGTGCTCACCGCCTGGAACGGGCTCATGATCGCGGCGCTCGCCGAAGTCGGAGCGCTGCTCGACCAGCCCACCTTCGTCGAGGCGGCGAAGCGAGCGGCGGAGGCGATCGATCGGCGCATGGTCGCGGCGGACGGCACGCTCCTCCGCGCGGCCCGCGGCGCGGACGCTTCGATTCCGGCGTTTCTCGAGGACTACGCGTTTCTCATCCGCGCCCGGATCGCCCTCGCGAAGGCGACCGGTGACACACGGCACCTCGCCCGCGCCGAGGGGCTCATGGCCGAGGCGAGCGGGCTCTTCGCCGATCCGCGCGGCGGCTTCTTCGATGCGCGCGAAGGGGCGAACGAGCTCTTTGTCCGCGGGCGGAGCGTGAACGATGGCGCCGTGCCCGGCGGCAACGGCATGATGCTCCTGAACGCCCTCGATCTCTTCGCCTTGACGGGCAAGGGGATCTATCGCGACGAGGTTGCCCGTTCCCTCGCGGGGCTCTCGGGCATCATCGCCGAGCAGCCGGTGCAGACGAGCCTCGCGACGCTCGCCCTCTGGCGGGCATCGCGGGAGATGCCGGAAGCGCTGCCGAGCGGCTCGTCACCGGGCGTTGGCCTCGCCGACGACCGACTCGTGACCGTCGAGCGGATCGGCGTCGGTCCGGCGTTTCGCCTTCGGATCTCGATCGCACCAGGGTTTCACATCAACGCCCACGACGCCTCGCCCTCGGGCGCCGCTGCGGGTGGACTGGTCGTGCGCCTCGAAGGCGAGGGGACGCTCGAGGTCGACTATCCGCCAGGCGAACCCTTCGCGGATGGACTCCGCGTCCATCGCGGCACGATTGAGTTCGACTGTCGCATCGTCGGCGCGAAGGGAGCTTCGAGGATCGCCGTGACCTGCCAGCCCTGTACTCATGAGGGCGGTGATGCGGGCGGCGATCACGCCTGCCGCCGACCGCGGACGATCGTGCTCGGGTGACCGGCAGCCGCTCGTCCCGCGGTGAACGAAACTGATACACCATATGCCCATGCGCTCCGGCCCAGCCCTCTTTCGCCTCGCCCTCATCTCGACCGGCGGCACGATCGAAAAGACCTACGACGAGTTCGGCGGGATGCTCTCCAATCGGATGAGCGTCCTCGATCTCCTGCTCGGCTCGCTCGATCTCCGCGGACTCGCGATCGATCGCGTTCCGCTCATGAACAAGGACTCGCTCGAGATGACCGAGGCCGATCATGATCTCATCGCCGATACGGCGGAGATCATGAGCCGCAACCACGACGGCGTCGTCATCGTCCATGGCACCGATCGCCTCGCGGTGACCGGCCACCGGATCCACGAACGGCTCAGCGCGAAGGGCCAGCTCACGAAGCCGATCGTCCTGACCGGGGCGATGCGGCCCTACGAGCTTCGCCGCACCGACGCGACGCAGAATGTGACCGAGGCACTCCTCGCCGTGCAGATCGTGCCCCCGGGCGTCTATGTCGCGATGCACAACCGCGTGCTGGCCTTCCCGGGCGTCGTCAAAGACCGCGAGCGGGGGACCTTCACGCGCGAGTGAGGGGCAGCAGAGAACCACAGAGGCACAGAGGGCACAGAGACGAGCACAGAGAAGCCAACGGAACGACGAGGGAATTCGGCGCACAAACTCGTAGGCGCAGAGTGAACTTGACTTGAGGCGGAACATCTCACTGTGCCCAGCGCTTCCGCTCCGCGAGTCTCTCTGGCACCGGCCCTTTCCATCAACGCGCGCGCAAACGGCCTCCATTCTTTGCCTTCTCTGTGCACCCTCTGTGCTCTCTGTGCCTCTGTGGTTCTCTGGACGAATCGTGCAGAAAGCTGTGTTGAACGAACATCGCCCGGTCCGCTACGCTGCCCTGCATGGCTCGCTTCTCTCCGCTCGCCGTGATCGAACGCGTCGGCAACAGACTGCCCGATCCGGCCACGCTCTTCGTGATCGGCTGCGCCCTGGTGCTGGTGGGCTCCTGGTGGGCCGCGACCTCCGGCTGGAGCGTCGCCCATCCGTCGAAGCCGGGCGAGATGGTCTCTGCCGTCAATCTCCTCGCGGTCAGCGAGCAGCGCTGGATCTGGCTGAATGCCATCCGCAACTTCCTCGACTTCCATCCGCTCGGCGTCGTCCTCGTCGCGATGCTCGGGATCGGCGTCGCGGAGCGTACCGGGCTCTTCGCGGCGATTTTGAAACTGATTGTCCTCGCGACGCCGGCGAAGCTCCTGACCCCGGCCGTGATCTTCGCCGGGGTGATGAGTTCCGCGGCGGCCGATGCCGGCTATGTCGTCCTGCCGCCGCTCGTCGCCGGCGTCTTCGCCACCGTCGGGCGCTCGCCCCTGATCGGCATCGCCGCGGTCACCTTCGGGATCGCCGGCGGATTCAGCGCGAATCTCCTCATCACGAGCCTCGATCCGCTCCTCCAGGGCATCACCCTCGCGGCGGCCCGTCTCGTGCAGCCGGACATCGACATCCGCGTCGACTGCAACTGGTACTTCATGATCGGCTCGACCGTCATGCTCACGATCCTCGGTTGGATCGTGACGATCGTCGTCGAGCGGCGCTACGACGCGGCCCAGGTCCGCACGCAGATTGCGAACGCCGGCATGACCGCGAGCGGACCGGAGCGACTCTCGCGGCAGGAGACGCGCGGGCTGATCGTCGCAGGGCTCGTGGCGCTCGTGACCGTCGGTGTGATCGCCGCGATGGTCATGGTCCCGGGGTGGCCGCTGCACGGCAGCTACGAGAAGCTCCCCGGGCGGATGGTGCCGGTCTGGACCGACGCGCTCGTGCCGATTCTCTTCGTCGGGTTCCTCCTGCCGGGCGTCGCCTACGGCATCGCCGCGGGCAATGTGCGAAGCGATCGCGATGTCGCCCGGAGCATGGGGGAGTCGATGGCCTCGATGGGCACCTACATCGTTCTCGCGTTCTTCGCCGGGCAATTCATCAAGTGGTTCGAGCGCTCGAATCTCGGCCTCATGATCGCGGTCGAGGGGGTGGACGCCCTCAAGCAGTTCGAGCTTGCGCCGCATGTCCTCGTGATCGCGATCGTGACCCTCACGGCGACGATCAATCTCTTCATGTCGAGCGCCAGCGCGAAGTGGGCGATCCTCGCCCCGGTCATGGTGCCGCTCTTCATGGGCCTTGGACTGACGCCCGAACTGGTCCAGGCGGGGTATCGCGTCGGCGACTCGGTGACCAATCCGATCACGCCGCTGAACGCCTATCTGGTCGTCATTCTCGTCGTCATGCGCCGCTATGAGCCGACCGCCGGCGTCGGCACGGTGATCTCGCTCCTCCTGCCCTACAGCCTCTCGGCATGGATCGTCTGGATGCTCTTCCTGCTCGCATGGGGGAGTATCGGCCTACCGCTCGGGCCCAACGGCGGAGCGCCGTTCGGCGGGTGATCGACCCTCGTCGTCGCGCGGACCGCCGCTTTGCGGTAGCCTGCGCCGACCATGGGGAAGTATCTCACCGCGCCGGTGCCGTCGACGGAGATGCCCAAGGGCATCCCGTACATCGTTGGAAATGAGGCCGCAGAGCGATTCTCGTTCTACGGCATGAAGACGATCCTCTTCGTCTTCATGACGGAGTACCTCCGCAGCTCCAACGGCGAGCCGGCGTTCCTGACCGAGACCCAGGGGAAGGAATGGACGGCGTGGTTCGTCGCCAGCGCGTACTTCTTCCCGGTGATCGGCGCGGTCATCTCCGACGCCCTGATCGGAAAGTACCGGACGATCTTCTGGCTCTCGATCGTCTACTGCCTCGGGCATCTCGCCCTCGCCCTGATCGATCTGCCGCCCGCGGCGCTGCAGGCGACCTTCGAGCCGAAGGTCTGGCTGGGCATCGGTCTTCTCCTCATCGCGATCGGTTCGGGCGGCATCAAGCCGTGCGTCTCGGCGAATGTCGGTGACCAGTTCGGCAAGTCGAACGCCCATCTCATGTCGAAGGTGTTCGGCTGGTTCTACTTCTCGATCAACTTCGGATCCTTCTTCTCGACGCTGCTGACGCCGTGGCTTCTCAAGAACTACGGCCCCGGCTGGGCCTTCGGCGTGCCCGGCATCCTGATGGGCATCGCCACGATCATCTTCTGGGCGGGCCGCCACAGGTTCGTGCATATTCCCCCCGTTGGCTTGAAGCGTTACGGCGAGGAGTTCGTCTCGGGCGGCGGCTTCAAGGTCATCATGAAGCTCGTCCCGATCTTCATCTTCGTCGCCTGCTTCTGGTCGCTCTACGACCAGTCGGGCTCGGCGTGGGTCGATCAGGCGAAGAAGATGGATCGGAACTTCCTTGGCATCGACTGGCTGGAAAGCCAGGTGCAGGCGGTGAATCCGCTGCTGATTCTCTGCTACATCCCGCTCTTCACTTATGTCATCTATCCCCTGATCAACAAGGTCTTCCCGCTCACGCCGATGCGGAAGATCTCGATGGGCTTCTTCCTGACCGTCGTGGCCTTCGGGCTCTCGGCGATCATCGAGCAGTGGATCGTGGACGGCGGCACGCCGAGCATCGGCTGGCAGATCCTCGCCTATGTGCTGCTCACCGCGGCCGAGGTGATGGTCTCGATCACCTGCCTGGAGTTCGCGTATACCCAAGCGCCGCCCAAGATGAAGTCCTTCATCATGAGCGTGTACCTGCTGTCGATCTCCGCGGGCAATGTCTTCACCGCCCTGGTGAACCGGCTGACGCAGGACGAGAACGGCAACTCGACCCTGGTCGGGGCGAGCTACTACTGGTTCTTCACGATCTTCATGCTCGTGGCGTCGGTCCTCTTCATCGGCGTGGCGATGCTCTACAAGCCTCGCGAGTACATCCAGGAAGAGTCCGCGGCGTAGGCGCGCTGGCGTTGTCCGTTCAACACAGAGGCACAGAGGACACAGAGGGCCACAGAGAAGATGAAGAGAATGGGGCAGCGAGACTCGACTTGAGCGCTCAGCGCCTCTTGGCTATTTCTTCTCTGTCGCCGTGTCTCTCTGTGTTGCATGCATCTCGAACATGGAGTCCGCTCGCAGAGTCATTCGCCTTCGTCGGCCGCCGGTGATGCACCGGGAGGCGGGGCCGTTCTTGCCTGCTGTGTCGTTGGACGAGGTTGATCGCGCGTGGCAGCGGCTCGTGGCGATCAACCCCCGGTACTTTGATGGGCCGTTGTTGCATGTCCTCGGCACGAGCCGGAACGGACACGGGGGCGTCACGATCCATGTGGTCGAGACGAGCTACCGGTTCTACGCGGTGCAGCAGGGGCGGGCCGACTCTCCGCCGATCGACTGCGGCGTCCGGCCGCTCGGGGTGAAGGGCCTCTGTTCCATGACGCGCGATGGCGGTCGTCACTATCTGATGAACCGGCGATCGACATCGGTCGCGTTCTATCCGGGCATGTGGGAGTTCGCGCCGGGCGGCGTCGTCGAACCGACGGAAGAGCCGAGCGATGCGCTCCTCCGCGAACTGTCCGAGGAGACCGCGTTCGCAGCCGCAACGCGACCGACGGCGATCGCGCTTATCTTCGACCCGCAGGCATTCTCGTGGGAGATCGTCTACCAGCTCGAAGTCGCTCCCCGGCGCGAAGCGGGCGACGACGCCCACGCGTGGGAACACACGCACCGCACCCTCGCCACCCCCGGCGCTTGGCCAGAGCCCCTCGCCCCGATTGCCAGCGCGATGCTACAGCTCATCGCGCCGGGTTGAGGGCGACGATTCTGACCGCTTCGCGCTCGAGCCCGGGGACTCTTGATCCAGAGAACCACAGAGGCACAGAGGGCACAGAGGCAGCACAGAGGAGAGGGACGAAGTCCAGACCGAAGCGGTTCGCGACGATCCCTCGTGGGGTTGTGGTCGAGGGGCTGAATGCGCTGCTCGCAAGCTTGGCTATGCCAAGGATAGTGAAACACAGTTTGGGCGGCGGCGTCGGCACGCACAGCCTCTTCTTCTCCTCTGTGTACCCTCTGTGCCCTCTGTGCCTCTGTGGTTCTCTGGTCCCCGCGCGTCACGGCGCGGTGCGGGACTGGGCGTCGTTGAGGACCTGACGGCAGGCGCCGACGAGGGATTCGAGCGGGAATGGCTTGCGGAGGACGCGGCAGGGGGCGAGTGAGGCGGGGGGCGACTGGATGCCGCCGGTGACGAAGAGGCAGGGCGTGTGGACGCCCTTTGCGCGGAGCGCCTCGAGGCACTCGATGCCCGAGGTGCCACCGAGATCGATGTCCATGACCAGGAGGTCGACCGCGAAGGGGCCTTGGAGGAGGATGCCCTCGACCTCGTCCGCATCGGGGCGGGCGACGACATCGATGTCGAGACTCTCGAAGGCCGCGACGAGCACCTCGCGAATCGCGTCGTCATCCTCGACGACGAGCACGCGATTGACATCGGCGAGGCGATCGCCGTCATCGGTCGCGAGCGACGCCTCGCTTTCGCTCTCGAGCGCTGGGCGGGCGCTGGCCGTCTCCGATTGCAGCGGAAAGGAGACCGACACCCGGAGTCCGCCGAGGGCGGGCGAGCGGTCCAGACGGAGCTTCCCGCCGGCCTCCGAAGCGACCCGCTGGCAGATCGCGAGGCCAAGGCCCGTGCCCGCGTCGCCCTTGGTCGTGAAGAAGGCCTGCAGCACCTTGTGGCGCAGTTCCTCCGGAACGCCCGGACCGTTGTCCTCGACGACGAGGACGGCGGAGGGCCCGAGGTCCGAGCCGCTCTCGACGCCGCAGGAGACGCGCACGGTGCCGCGCTGTCCGACGGCGTCGCGGGCGTTGACCACGAGGTTCAGGACGAGCTGTCGGATGCCCTGCGCCGTCGAGCGGACGATGCAGTTCTGGGCAGCGCCAAGATCGGTCTCGAGCGTGATCCCGCGCGGGAGGAGGCGTCCTGCGAGCCGGACCGCCGCGTCGACCTCGTGGAAGAGCGGTCGCGGCTGCGGCTCCTCGATCTCGCCGCGGTGGGCGTGGATGAGGCCGCTGACGATGCTGCGGGCGCCGTTCGCGACGCGGTCGATGTCGCTCAGCGTCGAGAGGACTTCCGGATCGCTCGTCCGCTGCCTCAGGAGCTGCACATGGCTCGTGATGGCGAAGAGGATGTTGTTGAAGTCGTGGGCGATCCCGCCGGTGAGCTGAGCGACGAGCTCGCTTCGCTCAAGCTGTCGCTGAAGCGCCGAGAATCGGTTGCCGGCGTCGGCGCTGTCCTGCTGTTCGAGACCGCGGGCGACCGCGAAGGCGAGGGTCTGCATCGTCGCGATCTCCTCCGGGCGCCAGCGCCGCGGTTCGACGAGATCCTCGAAGAGGAGCGCAGCCCGCAGGGTGCCGCCAGCCATCACCGGCAGGCAGACCATCGACTGCACCTCGGCCTTCAGGCGGCTTTCGAGCTCCGGTTGCCGCGAGAACTCTTGGTCGCGCACGAGCGTGAGCGGCGAGCCGTGGGCGATCGCGGAGACCCACCAGCGGGCGGACTCCATCGGCACCGCGCGGCGGCGATCGGCGGCGGAAGTCACCCCTTCGGCGGTCCACTCCGAGGCCAGGCGGATCTCGCCTTGCTGGCTGTCGAGCAGAAAGTAGGAGGCGCGCGACGCCCCGAACTGGCTTCCGAGCAGTCCGATCGCGGCGCCGATGGTCGCCTCGAGATCAGCGCTCTGGATCGCCGTCTGCAGGAAGCTCTCGAGGATCCGGGTCGAGAGTTGCTGGAGGGCGAGCGCCTGACGCTGCTGCTCATCGGCACGACGCCGGTCGGTGAGATCGACGGCGACGATCTCCCACAACTGCGGCGGGATGCCGGCGCCCGGGACGGGGCCCTGACGCTCGTGGAACCACCGCCAACTGCCGTCAGCGGCACGCAGGCGGTACTGGAACTCCAGCCGGTCGCCTCGACCCTGTCGGCGGTGACGGAGGGCGGCCCGCAGGCTCGGCCGATCGTCTGGGTGGACGAAGGTGTGGAAGCTGAGCTTGCCGCTCACGAGATCGGTCGGACGGACTCCGATGATCGACTCGATGTTCGGCGTGACCCACGCGAAACGCCCCTCGGCGTCGATGCGGGCGACGATGAGGTGGGCCGTCTCGGCGATCGAGTTCAGCCGTGTCGTCGTCTCGGCGTCGAGGTGCGTGGCGGAGCGGGTGTCGCGCCGCTCGGTGCGACGGAGAACCGCGGCAAAGGCGAAGGCCGTGACCGCGAGGATCGCCAGACCGAGGGCGAGGAAGATGTTCGGATCAAACTCGGTCGCCCCGGCCAACGGGGCCCAGTGCGGTGCGCGAGGAAGGAGGGCGGCCGACAGGATCACGGTGCACGAGCGTATGCGATGCGGCGGATCAGGAGGTCGCCCGGCGAGCCCAACGCTCAAGGACCGCGCGGAGCGAACCGCTATCGGGCTCGCCGGCCGTGGCCGTTGCGAGGTCGCGCGGCGGCTTCAGCTCGGTGACCGACGCCCCGTCGCGGATCGTCTCTCCACCCCGGGGCGGCCCGAAGTAGGCCTGTTCGAGCGAACCGATTTCGGCGGCAAGCCTGGCCCGCTCCTCGGCGCCAAACTGCCCACCACGCTCCGACTCGATCCGGCGGAGTGCGGCGATGACCGAGAGGGGCGTGATCCGCTCAGGCAGGGCGACCTCTGCGTCGGCGAGCGATGGCCGTCGTCGTCGCGACCAGAGGATGCCGACCCCCACGATGACAAGGACGCCCACCGCCGCGATCAGCGCGTTGCCGGCGGACCACGGCGACCGGACCACGGCCACGGTGAGTCCGGTGATCGGCACGACATCCATGTCGGTGTACTGCTTGGCGACGATCGTGCCGCCGAGACCCTCGGCGATTGGCGGCAGCGTGAAGGTGCTGCCGACGCTCCCGCCGCTCGGTGTGAAGGTCACGAGCCAGGATCGCTCGCTGGCGAGGCGCCACACGCCGTTCTCGTCGGGGCCAGGGAACTCGACCTCGGGCTTCGGCTGCGGCTGTCCGCCGCCGATGACCATGCCACCGAATCCGCCGAGGACATTGCGATCGTTCTCGATGAGCGTCGGTGGGCGGGCCTCGATGCCCTTCTCGTCGATGGTGTAGCCGGGCATGGAGGCCCGCAGCGCTGGCAAGAGGCGTTCGAGGCCCGGCAGGACGCCCTCGCCGCGGGCGATGACCTCGAGGGTGATGCGCCGGTCGTTGGAGGAGTCGTCGATGTCACGGAGATCGAGGATCTGGGTGACCTCGAGCTTCGGGATCGGGCGGAGCGGCGTGGCCTCTCCGACGCCGCCGCCGGCCGCGGCCGCGGGCTCGATCGCGATCGGAGGGGCGTTCGACACGACCGGGAGCGTGACCGGGCCGACGGTGTCGTTGAACTGCAGGTCCATCGAGACCTGCGGCAGCCGATCGACGCTTCGATCCTTCGGCCGCAGCGTCACATAGACGAGCGGCTTCTCCATCCATCCGTCCTGACCGCCCTCCTTCACGCTGCGGCCGGGAATCATCGGGTCGAAGAACCCGAGCGCCTCGATCTCGAAGCGTTCGGAGAGCGCTCCCTCGACATTCTTCTTCAGGAGATCCCGATAGTTCATCGAGCGCCAGGTCATGCCGAAGCGCATGAAGACATCGTTCTGCAGGTAGCGCGAGAAGCCGCCCGTCTCACGATCCACCTGGTCGGTGTAGCGGAGGGTGAGCGCTGCGCCGAAGGTCTGTCCCTCGCGGATGCGGTCGCCGCCTTCGCCACCATCGATGGTCAGGCGGAGCTTGATCTCGTCCTTGACGAGATCGCGATAGAGGTCGTTCAGCCGCTGGAGGGCCGCGCCGGCGGGATGGTCGCCGATGATCCGCAGGGCATGGCGCACGATGCGCGGCTTCACATCGGGCTCGAGGGTGCCGATGCCTTCGGAGATCGCCCGGGCGAAGGCGCCGATGTGGCGCTCCGCGGCGTCGCCGGGAAGGAGGGCGATCGACTTCCGGATCTCGTCGATCTGGTCATCCTGCGGTGAGCCTTCGATGAGGAGGTCGTCGCGGGTGAGGTAGTTCAGCTCGGTCGAACCGACCGCGGCGTTGAACCACGCGAGATAGACGGCCGGATCGTCCCGCTGGGCGCCGTCGCTGACGAGCTGCGCATAGCGCGCCGCGGTCTGCGAGAAGGCGTCGAACGCCTCCTTCCGGTACTGGTTGTAGGTCGCGAAGTCCTTCTTCTCGTCGGCCTGCTTGAACTGCACGCGGTCGTAGGTGAGTCCGGCCTTCGTGACCGCGTGGCGCCAGGCGCTCGCGTCGCTCGACAGGGCGATGTCGATGAGCTGAATCGCGAGGGCATATCCGCGCTCGATGATCTCGGCGACCTCGGACTGGGTGCGCTTCACACCGAGGGCCTGCTGGGCGCGGCGATCGCGCCAGTCGCCGCCGAGCCCGACGCGCATCTGCTCGGCGAGGGCGGCGGCTGTCTCCGGGGCGAGCCGATCGATCGGGCCGAAGATCGCTTCGATTCCCTCGCGGGTGAAGGCTTCGGTGCGCCCGTGGCAGGCGCGGAAGACGAGCGCGACGCTCGGGAGGCGGCGGGGATCGAGTCCGATCGAGTCCATCACCGCGATGAGTTCCGACAGGCGGTCGAGGTTGCGCCGCTGTCGGCCGCGGGTCAACGGTGCCGCGGCGAGCGGTTCGCGGCCGTAGAAGAAGTACTCCTCCTCGGGCGGCTGCGACGCGGTGCGCATCCGCTCTTCCCACTGGCGAAGGAAGCTGTCGGCGAGTTCGACCGCCTGATTGGGGAAGCGCTGGACCGCGCCGCGGAGGTAGCCGAGGGCGAGGTCAACCTCGTCGGTCTTGAGCGAGAGGCCGATCGAGGCGCGATACGCGCGGCTCGCGAGACTCGGCTCGAGCGAGGCCATCCAGCGCTCGTCGGGCAGGGCGCGGAGGAGAAACTCCATGTCGCGCGAGAGGTTCTGCACGCGACCCCACTGGGGTTGCTGACGCACCTCGAAGGACGCCTCGATCTCATTCACGAGCGCGGTCGTGAGCATGCGGAGCGGGACGCGGATCGCCTCGGCGTTCAGCGTGACGCCACTGGTGCCTTGGGCGGCGTTGGAACCGCCGGCTCCGTTCGCACCCTGGGCCACAAGGAGGGTCGCCACCGCGTCCTTCATGGTCAGGATCGTCTGGGCGCGACGGCTGTTGTCGCCGCCTCCCGAGCGGAGCCCGACGGCCTTGAGGGCGATCGCCTCGAGCGCTGCGGGAGCGAGCGCGTTGCTTGCGAAGACCTGCTTGAGCCACGCCGAGCCTTGCGCTGGGGGCATCTGCGGCAGGAGGTCGATCGCCCTGCGGAGGGCATCTTGGCGGGTCGGTCCGTCGGCACCGTCGAGCAGCGTGACCTCGCGGAAGAGCTCCCACGCCGTGCGCAGGTGCGACTCCGCCGTGTCGCCGGCCTTCGGGCTCGCCGCGAAGTCCTGGTGGTAGCGGCCGTGGTTGAGGAGGGCCTTCGCGTCCGCCTTCGAACGGGCGATCGCCAGATCGGGGAAGTAGGCGAAGGCATCGACCGTCATGCCGGCGTTCACGAGGAAGCGGACGGTGCGCTCGCGCTTCGGATCGGGCTCGCGGGTGCCGTCGCGGCCGAACTGCTTCGTGCCCTCGGCGATCGAGGCGAGCGCAGGGGTGGTGCTGTAGCGACTCGCAGCGAGCTTGAAGAGTTGGGCGAGGACGTCGACCTGCCAATCCTCGAGCGGCGCAGGGGCGACATCCGCGAGCGAGAGGACCTCTTCGGGGAGGAAGGGCGGATCAGGCCGTTGGTTCGGGTCGCCCTGCTGTTGCTGCCGACGATTCGCGCTCTGGAGGAGGTGGGCGTAGATCGCCTTGCCATCCGCGGCCGGGAGCTCCGTCAGGAACGCGGCGACGGTCGACCACTCGCCGGCGAGGAACTGGGTGTGAAACCAATTGGCGAGCGCCTGCGTGTCGGTCACCTTCGGGCGCTCGACCGAGCCGAACCCAAGCTTCGAGCGGGCCGCGAGAACGGCCTGTGGGGTTCGGGTGAAATCGAGCTGCTTGACGAGTTCCGGAAGTGGCATCGCGGGAGGCGCCGCCGTGCCATCGCCAGGCGTGAGCGGCTTGCGACCCACTGCGATGTCGAGATCGATGCCAAGATCCGCGTAGTAGGCGCGAAGCAGCGCCCGCTCCTCCTCGGTGGAGGCGTCGAAGAGCCGGCGCAGGTCGGCGAGCTGGTCGATCGACAGTCCGGTCGCGGCGGCGAGATCAGCGGGTGAGGCCGCAGCAGCGCCACCATCCGCGCCGACCCCGACGACGCCGCTAGCGGGCTGAGCCTGCCCCGGTGCAGGCACCATGATGGCGCCGCCGGAAGGCGCAATCGGGACCCCTTGGACGCTGATCGCCCGCGCTGGCGTGACCTGCACCGCCGGGACCGCAGGTGCTGAGGCTTGGGCGCACGCAGCGCGCGAGGCGAGCGCGACGGCGCCAGCGAGCGTCAGCGCCGCCGCACACTGTAGGGGCGTTCGCTGCCGCACCATGCCGAGCTGCCGCGCGGCAGGTCCGCTGCCCGCACGATCGCTCGTCGTGGCCACGAACCAATCGGTGGAAACGCTCATCGACACATCGAGACGCTCGCTATCAGACACGCAACCACCTCATGGGACGGAGAGAGATTCCGACGGATGCTCGTCCGCTTCAGTCGCACCAACGCACGCTGCATCACCAGCCCGGGGGAACGGCCCCGGCGCCGCCGGCGCCGCGCGCGTCGCGCTTGTCCTGCGGCGGACGCTGGCTCTTCCTGCCCGGATTGTTCGAGGGCCGGTTGCCTTGGCACTTGCTCGGCGACTCGCGCGGAATCGGCTTTGCCTGCAGCTCCGCGAGGCTCGACTGCTCGAGATTGAGAACGAGCTCGAGATTGCGCTGGTGGGCTTCGGCCCGCTCCGAGGCAGCGTCGCCCGTGCCATCAGCGGCGGCGCCGCTTCCGCGACTGCCCTCCGCGAGCAGGCGGAAGTGCTGGCGTGCCTTGCCGGATTCGACCATCCACTCCTGCGCAGGCATGCCGTTCAGTCGGAGGAGCCGCGCTCCGTAGTAGTACGCGGTGGCCAGTTCCTCGCGGGTGCGGGTCGAGAGCTCCTCGGCGCCGCGGCCGGACGGCGCGCCGGTGGCGTCGTTCGCCGCGGAGCCATCGACCTGGGTGAGAAGCGATTCGAGCGACTCGATGCCGCTCCAGACCTCGCCGGAGCGCACGAGCGCCCGGCCATGGGCGAGACGCAACTGAAGGCTCTCGGGCGTATCCGTCGTGCCGAAGACGGTCGTGACCGCCTCGATCCGACCTGCGACCTCGCGCCACGCTTCCGCGGCGCGGGCGTAGGCGGCATCCTCCCGTTGCGTCGCCTCGAGCGCCTTCGCCTCGTCGGCGGGAGACTTCGAGAGGAACGCGGCGCGGCGGGCGTCGATCGCCGCCAGATGCTGCTCGTAGGCGAGCCGCTGCGCCTCCTCGGCGATGCGCTCGGCGTCGATGGCGTCACTCTGGAGTCGCGCGGCCTGATCGCGCTTCGCGGCGATCTGACCGGGCCCGAAGTGGTAGGCGACGGCGACGACCGGAACGAGCGCCCAGCAAGCCCAACCGAGGCGAGAGAGAATCATGCGGGTGTCTCCAGGGAACGGGATGGCGGACTGAGCGAGGTGGAACGAGCCGCAGCGCGGGCCTGAGCGGCCCGTTCGTTCGCGGCGGCGGCGGGCCACCGGCGGCGGCCCGCGAGCTGCAGGAGCGGCGTCGCGAAAGCCAGCGTAAACGCCCCAACGCCGGTGGCAAAGAGGGCGGCATCGCGAAGGGCAAGATCGGACCCCGGACGCGGCTGGATGAGGGTGAGTTCGTCCAGCACCGCCGACGGCAGATGTTTCTGATTGCCATCGTGGTATCGGCCACCGAGACGCGCCGCGACCTGCCGCAGGCTTGTCGCGTCCTGTCGGCTTGGGCGGCCCCACATGGTCGTCGATCGGTTCGGGTCACCGATGCCGATGACAAGACTGTCGGCGATCGAGGAGGGCAGGCGTCCGGGGGGCGGGCCGGCGGCGCTGTCGCCGTCGCTCACGACCACCAGGAGCGTCGATTGCTTCGGCCACGGGCGGGCGATCTCGATCGCTTCGGCGATGCCCTTGCTCACATCGGTGCCACCCGGCTGGAACGCCGCGTACATCGGTAGGCCATCGAGGATGTTGCGGATGACCTCCTTGTCGAAGGTCTCGCGGACGACGGGCAGGGCATCGGTGTAGAACGCAACGACGGTGACCCGCGTCGTCTCCATGTCGAGGCGATCGAGGATGCCCTGGACGACCTTGCCGCCCCAGATCGCGCGGCTGACCTTCTCGCGCTCCGGGCCGGCGTCGGCGATGTGCATCGAGGGGGAGGCGTCGAAGCAGAGGAGGAGATGCTTCGAGGCGTTTCGGGCCGGCTGGGTGTCCACCTCAACCGGGTCGAGCGAGGCGAGCGTTCCAAGTCCCCATGCGACCGCTCCGGCGGCGAGCGACCGCGGGATCGGGACCGCGCGGGCCCATGGACGCGGAGCGCCGGTGGCGCCGAAGGCGAGTCGCGCGACGCGGGCGACGCGGCGGGCGTGCAGCCATTCGGCGAGTCCGACGAGCGCCGTGATGAGGATCGCGCCGAGGATCACCTGGCCTGCGCTCAGGGGCAGCGCGGTGAGCGGCGTGATCGTCGCGAGCGGCATCACCATGGCGTGTACCTCAGACCGAAGAGGCTCAGGACATGGAGGCCGAGGCAGGCGAGGCCGGCGATCGCGAACGGAATGAAGAAGTCCATCGGCACCGTCCCCTGCGGGATGTACCGGGCGGGCTTCATCGCGTCGATGTGGCGGAAGACGCGGGCAAGGCTGACCCGGTCGGTCGCTTCGAACGCTCGTCCCCCGGTCGCCTCGGCGATGTCGACGACTTCCTGTGGAATCGCGTCTTCGGCGACATGCACATGGAACAGGGTGATGTTGGCGTCCTTGAGCTCCGTGGCGACATCGTCGACCTGGCCTTCGCCAAGATCCGAACTCGCGCCGTCGGAGACGAGCACGATGACCCGATCGCCGGGTTCCGACTCGAGCACCATGCCGTCACGGCAGTAGCGGAGGGCGGCACCGATGCGTGTGCCGCCCATGTGCATGGGCTGTCGGCGCGGATCGGCGAAGGGCAGGGCATTGCGAATCGCGTCGAGATCCTTGGTCAGCGGGACCCAGCGGATCTGATGGGAGCCGAAGAGCGTGAAGCCGAAGGCGTCGCCTTCGCGGCTATCGACGAAGTCGCGGATGGCGTCGCGAGCCATGCCATACCGGTCGCCGACGCCCATCGATCCGGAGACATCCATCACGATCTGGATGTTGGTGAGGGTTCGCGCTGCCTTGGGCTGCTGCAGGGTCTGGGGTTGGGCCAGGAGAACGATGGCGGTCGCAAGCAGGAGCGCGGGAACGCACTCGGCTGCGCCGAGGAGCCACCGAAGCGCTCGGTGTCGCGCTCGGGGTCCGGATCCGTTTGGGGCCTGCGAGCCGAGCCGATGGTCGAACGGGGCGACGATCCCCGCGCCGCGGAAGGGGATGGCCCAGAGCAACAGGGCCGGCACGGCGAGGAGGAGGAGGACCGCTGGGTAGGCGAAGGTCATCGTCGGACCTCCGTCGGCGCACGGGCAGCGGCGGCGGGGGCGGCGGCGGAGGCGGCGCCGTCGTCGCTGGCGACGCGCGGTGGCCACTCCTGCGGCGCGTCGACGGTCGCGTAGGGGGCGAGCAGCGTGGCGATATCCTCGGTCGGACGCGCGTCGCCGGCGCCGCGTGCGTGCAGCCATCGCTCGACCGCGCGCATGAGCGTGCCGGCCTCGGGATGGCGACGGATCGAGGCGATCGCGGTCGCGACGGGAGCGTCGCCGAGCCCGAGGCGATCGCGCCAGTAGTGGAGAAGAAGCAACTCGAGCGACGCCTGCTCACGCAACGAGAGGCCCTGGGCGTGGGCCCGTTCGACGAGCGGGCGGAGGACATCGGCGAGCGTCGGCGGTGGAGCGGGCGGCTCGACCACGACGACGGGCGGCCGTCGAAGGCGGCGGCGGATGAGCACTGCGATCGGGATGAGCAACCAGATCGCGCCCACCACGATGAGGATGGTGCGGTAGTGACTCTCGAGTCGGAAGGGCGGTTCGGGGACGGCGAAGAGGTCGCTGCCGTGCGTTGCGGGGAGCTGACTCTCGACGCGCACGCGGATCGGCGCGAGGCTCGTCGCGGGGGTGCCGTCGACGAACTCGAGATACTCGCGGAGGTCATACTCACCGGCGACGGCGCCGATGAACTCGACTCGGAAGGCGCGACCTGTGGCCGCGCTCGCCTCACTCACGCGGACGAGCACCGGAGCGCTCAAGGGCTGTTCGGGCTTCGCCCGCAGCGGTTGCTCGGCGTCAACGACGATGACTTCGGCGACGAGGCCACGCTCGGAGGTGGCCCGAATGGTCTCATGGCCTGTCGTCTGGATCGGCGCCGGCTCGCCATCGATCGCTTGCGCCGACGACGCGGCGGGCCACGCCCACGCGAGGACGGCGACGAGGAGGACATGGAGCATGCGCGTCGTCAGGCTCGATCGGCTCATCCGCGACCTCCGCCGGTTGCCGGCCGGAAGGCGAGGAACTGCCGAAGTGCCGGGACGAAGGGACGATCGGTGCGAAGCGTGAGCGCCGAGACGCCGGTACGGACGAGTTCCGCGGCGACGGCTTCCTCGCGCACCCAGGTGCTGCCGCCGTGGGCGAGCGTCTCGACGCCGCTCTCGGCTTCGCGCACGCGCAGGAATCCGGCTCGCAGGCGGCCTGCCTCCGCGGGATCCATGAGGTGGATGGCGAGCGTCTCGTGACGCTGTCCGGCGGAACGCAGGGCGTCGAAGACATCCGGATCGTGCAGGTCGCTCAGGACGACGAGGACGCTGCGGCGCTCGAGTCGCTGGGCGGTGTCGCGGATCCGTTCGCCGAGCCGCGTCGATTCCTGCAGCACGCCCGTTCGCAGCGGCTCGAGGGCACGCCAGAGATCGCTTCGCAGGAGACTCGGGACGAAGCGCGTCTCTCGCTCGCCGCCACTGACGACGGCGACGGGGCTCATCCGACGGAGACCGATGAGTCCGATGGCGGCGCCGATCCAGACCGCAAGATCATGCTTCGACAGTCGCGTCGAGGTGACGGTCATCGAGGTCGAGGTATCGACGACCAGCACGATCGAGGTCCGCTTGAGCGTCTCATACTCCTTGACGAAGGGACGCTGCATGCGAGCGGTGATCTTCCAATCGATCATCTTGATCGGATCGCCGGCCGCGTAGGGACGCGACTTCGCGTACTCGAGACCGGAGCCCACGAAGCGCGAGAGATCCATCCCGTAGGCGATGTCGTCGGCGAGGCGGCGCACGACCATCTCGAAGTCGCCTCGAGCGAGTTCATCAGGGGGACGGAGGGGAGAAGCGGTCATCGCGGGTGGGGCGTCGGGCGGTGGGAAGCCGAGGACGCGCGGTCAGCTCATGCTCCGGAGCATCTCAGCCAGGACAGCCTCGGGGGTCTTGCCGACCGCGAGGGCCTCGTAGGTCAGACGCATGCGGTGGAGGATGACATCGTCCGCGAGGGCGAAGAAGTCCTCGGGCACGACATAGTCGCGGCCGTGGATGAAGGCCCGGGCCCGCGAGGCGTGCACCAGAGCCAGCGCCGCGCGCGGTGAGCAGCCAAGCTCGACATCGGGATGCCGTCGGGTGATGTTGACGAGTTCGACGCAGTCGCGGATGAAGACATCGCTCACATGGATCGCCTGCACGGCAGCCATCGCCGACGAGAGGTCGCGGACATGGAGCTTGCGACTGTCGTCGATCGCGTCGAAGGCGGACATCGGCACCGCGCCGTCGCCCTGTCGCTTGAGCTTCAGTTGCAGGCTTCGGCGAACGACCTCGCTCTCCTCCTCGGGCGTCGGATAGCGCAGCCGATGGCGGAGGAGGAAGCGGTCAAGCTGGGCCTCGGGCAGTTCGAAGGTGCCCGCCTGCTCGACGGGATTCTGCGTGGCGATGACGAGGAAGGGGGCGGGCAGGTCGTAGGTCGTGTCGCCGATCGAGACGCGTCGCTCCTGCATCGCCTCGAGCAGGGCCGACTGCACCTTGGGCGAGGCTCGGTTGATCTCGTCGGCGAGCAGGAGGTTCGTGAAGATCGGCCCCTTGTGGACCCGGAACTCGCCCGACTTCTGGTCGAGGATCTCCGAACCGACGATGTCGGAGGGGAGGAGATCGATCGTGAACTGCACCCGCGCGAAGCGCAGGTCGATCGCTCGGGCGACCGATTGCACGAGGAGCGTTTTGGCGATGCCCGGCACGCCTTCGAGGAGCAGGTGTCCGCCGGTGAGGAGGGCGATGAGCACGCGCTCGACGACGACCTGCTGGCCGACGACGGTCTTCGCGACATGCGTTCGGACCGTGTCCGCGAATGGGCAGGCACCCTCCGGCAGGGAGGTGGCGACCGGTGCGTGCGATGGCGTTGGGGTCGAGGTCATGGGGGCGTGAGCGTGTGTGGCGGGGAAGGGGGAAACGGCGAGGGGTCGGGTCGAGGCTGGCGGACGACGCCGCGTCACGGACTCGGCGTGGTGGCGGGCTCCGCGAGCAATGTCGTCAGCGCTTCCTTCAGCCGATCCGCGCGAATCCCGGCGATGCGGACCGTGCCGCTCCGGTCGATGACACAGGTCGCTGGGGCGACCGCGAGGCCGATCTCGGCCGCGAGCGCACCGGCAGGAGCGCCCTCGCCGCCAGCCTGGTCGTGGAGCACCGGAATGCCGAGGCGTCGCTCCGTGAAGCGCGCGGTCGCCGCAGTCCAATCGGCTCGCGCGTCGCAGATCCCGATGATCGAGACGCCCTGCGGCTCCAAGGTCGGCGCGAGCGCGGCGAGCTCGTTCGCCTGCCGCAGCGCAAGTTCCGAGTCAGGCGAGAGGAAGTGCACGACGATGAGGCGGTCCTTCAGCGCGGACGCGGTCGGCGCAGCGCGGACGGTGCCGTCCGCCGCCGGCGGCGGTGCGTACCAACGGGCGTCGCGGACCAGCCGCTCGGCGCTGAGCGACTTCCCTTCGACCGCACGGAGGAATGACGGGCGCTTCGCGCCGCCGACATACCACGCCGCGGGATACCGATCGGCGCCGGCGGCGCCCGTTCCCGAGGCGAGATCCGCTGGGGGCTCCTCGGCGAGGAGCCGCTCGACGACCTCGCCGACCTTGTCGGGCAGCAGGCCAGCGGCGCGAACGACGCCAGCGCGATCGATCACCACATAGGTTGGCCAGAACTGCAGCGCGTAGCGCTTGATCGACTCTCCGGAGTCCTTCGCGACGGCGTAGTTGATGCCCTTGTCGTTGACGACCGACTGGGCCTTGTCCCATCCGTTCTTTCCGTCATGCACGCCGATGAAGACGAGGCCGCGCTCCTTCGACCGCTTGACGAGTTCGATGTTCTTCGGAATGGCGGCCATGCAGGGCCCGCACCAGGTGGCCCAGAAGTCAACGACGATGACCTTGCCGCGCTGAGCGCTGATCCATCCGGCGCCGGAGGCGTCGCCGCCATCGCCGTTGCTGCCAGCCTCGTGAATCCACGCCGTCAGGTCGAGCGCCGGCGCCGGCTGCCCTTCGATCGCCCGCAATGGCTTGGGGCGATTGGCGCCGTCGAAGAACCAATCGTCGGGGAAGTCGCCGGCGACGGGACGCGCGGGTGTGGGACTCGCGGACGCAGGTCGTGCGGCCGCGGCCTGCCCGGATCCGAGGGCCACGAGCGTGACGAGCAGGATGGAGCGGAGCGTGGACATGGCGATCGTCTCCGAAGTTCGGCAACGGGCCGCGGACGCCAAAAGACGCCACCGCTCACCCGCACGCGGCGCAGGGTACCGCCACTTTGGGTGGCCCCTTTTTCGACAGGCCCATTTTTCGATCGATTCTGCAATTGACAGCCCCATCGAGGTCGCGGTCGTCGGAGGCCTGTCGTCCAACGCAGCCTCGCCCGCAACGCAAGCGGCGCCGCCCTGTTTCATGCGGTATGGCGCACGGGCGAACCGGCTCAGGCAGGCGTCGAGGCCGTGGGCTCCTCTTCCCACTGGTCGCCGTTGTCTTGGCCATCGCGGCCCTGCTGTCAGTGTCGGCTGTGGATGTGCTTTCCCGCATGAAGCGGCCCCAAGGACGGTTGGTCCCGGTGCCGCTCACCTGGCCCGTCGCGCCTCCCGATGGCTTCCTCGCCGCCGGGCAGACGCTGCCGCCGCCAGCCTCGCCGACCCTCCTCAGCGTCGGGCGCATCTCGACCTACACGAACTTCTCCGTCCGACTGGCAGACGGCCGCTGGAAGCATCTACTCCTCATCGAGTCCGGTTGGCCGCTGCCGGGGCTCCGAGGCTGGCAATGGCACGACGCATCGCCAACCGATCCGACTTCAACGCACTCGACGCACTGGGCATACCTCACGGCGAGTCCCCGACCGGGCACCGCGGACGCCTTTCGTCCGCACTTCCTGCCGCTCCAGCCGACATGGGGGTTCGCGGTGAATCTCCTCCTCGTCTGGAGCGTGATCATGCTGCCGTGGGCCGTCGCGGCGCTCATTCGTCGACTGCGACGACAACCAGGGACCTGTCGACGCTGCCGCCATCAACTGTTGGAAGGTCAGGAGCGCTGCCCGGAGTGCGGGACCGCGCGCGACGACAAGCCTGCCGTCACCACGCAGGCCACATCGGCGTGACTGGACAACCCATCCGATCGATTCGCAAACCAGTGCCTCGTCAAGGACTCGAACCTTGGACCCGCTGATTAAGAGTCAGCTGCTCTACCAACTGAGCTAACGAGGCAAGTGAGGCGGAGAGTCTAGCGATTGTGCGGAAACGGTCAAGAGGGGGGAGCGTGGACCGACGAGCGAGGGCGGCTCCGGAACGGCCACGGGCCGCGCGTGTCGCGCGGCCCGTGGCCCTCTCTCCGGCAGATCGGCTCCGGCAGATCCGGTGAGGTCGGTTCCCTCACCGCGGGAAGCCGTCAGGCGGTCTCTTCCTGGTTCAGGAAGCTCGCCAGACGCTGCTTGCGGACCGGATGCTGCAGCTTCCGGATCGCCTTGCTCTCGACCTGTCGCACGCGTTCGCGGGTGACCTTGAAGATGCGGCCGACTTCCTCGAGGGTGTAGGTGTAGCCGTC
>CAYNCG010000044.1:0-23837 GCA_964395845.1 uncultured Isosphaeraceae bacterium
CCCGGAATCGATGCTGTAGTCGCGGTCGGGAGCGATTGATTAGCGGCCTGCTAGATACGGCCACCGAGCCAGAGGCAGAGAATTCGCCCGCGGCGAAGAGCGTCGCAGGCTCTCCACCTCCGTTCTCAAGAACACAGAGCAGCCTAACACCAGCGTCGAACCCATCCCCGACCTGCGACCAGACTGTTCCATCACCCGACGCGACTCGAAGTGCCGACTGTCCGACGACCTTCGTAAAGTCTCCACCAACGACCGTCTGTGGCCCCTCGCCGAAGTCGAAGCGTACGATGGCATTCACCGGTGCACTGAACCCAACGCCACAAGGCTCCTCCTTGCCCGCCAGCGGGATCCAGGAGCCGGGGCAATCCAGTTGCGCAAAGCTCGATTCGGGAGCGGACAGCCCAATCACGACGAACAGGATGGCAAGCGGCTTCAGCACGGTCCCCACCCTCCAAGCAGGATCGCGAGATCACCGGCGTCGACGGTCCCGCTGCCGTCGATGTCGGCGGCCGGGAAGGTCCCGACCGGGCCCCAGAAGCCGAGCATGACGGCGAGGTCGGCTGCGTCGACCTTCTCATCGTCGTTCAGATCGCCGGGACAGCCGAGCCCCTCGCACGAATCGGGCACGCCGTTCGAGTTGATGTCGATCTCGGTACCCGCTGCAATGTCGCAAATATCCGGCACGCCATTCGAGTTGCAGTCGGCCGCTTGCCCATCAGCTATGTCGCAGGCGTCGGGGATTCCGTTCGCGTTGCAGTCAGCTGCGGCGCCAGAGTCGACATCACATGCATCGGGGATGCCATTGTCGTCGCAGTCGGGCACGGACCCGTCCGCGATTTCGCATTCGTCGAAGCGGCCGTTGCTGTTGCAGTCCCCTTCCGAGCCCGAGCCGATGTCGCAGGTGTCGGGGACGCCGTTTCCGTTGCAGTCATCCGCCGCGCCGGAGGCGATGTCGCATGCGTCCCAGACGCGGTTGGCGTTGCAGTCGGCGGTCGTGTCCTGGCAGGAGTCGGGGATGCCGTCGAGGTTGCAGTCCTCGGCGTAGCCCGCGGCGATCTCACAGGCGTCGAGCAGGCCGTTGGCGTTGCAGTCGAGTTCCGTGGCGCCGTTGTAGCTCAGGCTCGCGGCGACCCAAGTACCGCTCGGGCAGGCGCTCGCGTTGACCGCAATGGTCGGTTCGAAGGTGAAGGTCGCTGTTCCATCCGGTCCGACGAGGGCATTGAGGGTCGCAGCGGAGATCGTGATGGACTCCGGGCCCAGCTCCGCGCAGTCGGAGCCGTCGATGAAGGCGACGCCGATCGCGTCACCGTTCAGTCGAACGACGACATACTCGTTCACCGACGAGAAGTCACCCTTTGCCGAGACCGAGAGGGTCGCGTGACTCGCGGCAGCAGGAAGGTCGTCGACCGACCAGCTCTGAGGAGAGCCGAAGCCGATCGGCCCCAGGTTTGCTGAGGCGGCCTCGAAGGGGCTCGCCTTCTCGCACGCGTCGGCGAGTCCGTTGCCGTTGCAGTCCTCGACGATTCCCTCCGCGAACTGGCAGGTGTCGGGGATCCAGTCGCCGTTGCAGTCGAGCTCGGTGCCGGCTTCAATCTCGGCGGAGTCGTCCAGGCCGTTGCCGTTGCAGTCGGTGAACTCGTCGATGAGGGCGAAAGTTCGTTCCTTGGTAAAGGCAAGTTGCCGAATAGCGCCAGGCTGGGGGACGGGGATCCCCGCACCAGCAGGCACCTGACCCCACTGGAACGCCACGCCGTCTGCTCGAATCGCGCCGAGGCGGATCACAGAGCTCGCCGCAACGACTTCGATGCACGCTACGAGATCTGTGGCTGGCGGGGCAGGAATCGCTGTCGGAGACCCGGAACCCCATGCGCTCACACTTCCGTCCTCTCGAAGCGCCGCACTGAGAAGCGGCACTGCGGCCATCTGCTGAATGGCGGATTGCCCGAACGGAGGGAAGCACGAGGGGAAGTCCGATGTACTTGCCCAGCAAACGACCTCGCCAGAAGCACGGACTACCCCGGCGGTCTCGCCGACCGCGAAGACATCCACGCAATCGCCTAGGTTGCCGGGCAACAGGCTTACAATGTCGCCTTCTCCCCAGGCGACAACCTGCCCGCTCTCCGTAAGGGCAACGATCGCGCGATTCCCGATCGCGATATCGACCGCGCCGATCGCAGCGTTCGGAACCTGCATCATCGCCGGCCGAATCTCCGCGCCCCAGATGCGAATGAAGCCGTCATCCCTCACAGCCACCGCAGCTCGATATCCGGCTCGAACCAGCCGAACTTTGTCGACATCGTCGGGGATGAAGAACGGAATGTTCTCCGGCTGACTGCCGCCTTCGAAGTATCCCCAGCCAACGAGCGATGCGTCATCAGCGACGCCGAGCACGAATGTTGCACCACCCTCGATGATCGATAGGGCGGGAAGGCCGGATGGCGCTGTAAGCCAGTTGGACGACGCGTCGCCCCAGCTGACCAACTTCAACGGCGGACCCGCGACAGCCGTACCCGCGGTAACGACGAACACACTGACAGCCGCCACGACGAGATGCTTCGCTTGCATGCAGACTCCCCTTCGTGCCGCAACCTACCGGTCGGAGGCATGCGATTCAAGTCGGTGCGCGGCTATTCATACTTTCTGAGTGATCGCGCTCCGATCTTGACGACGCATGGAAGGTGGCGAAGATGACTGGGACCGAGCACGGCGCGTTGCGAGCGTTCACCCCTATGGAGCTTCCGCACAATGACAACATCGGACAGCCGGACGCGACCTGGTCCCTCGAGCGGGAGGTCGCGACGCTGATCGCGCTCATGCGGGGGCCGGACCGCGAGGTCGCGAACGCCGCCCATCAGGTGTTCCGGTGGCGTCTGGCGCAGTGCTCGGCGGGGCCGGAGTGGGTGATGGAGGCGTTCAGGTCGGGCATCGGTCGCGGGCCACGGTCTCGGCGCGGCATGGGGAAGAAGCCGACGGGTCGCGTGACGGCGGCGCAAGGCGAACCAAGCGAAGCATCTCGGGGGTGATTTGCGGGAGGTTTTTCCTGAGCCCCGGCCTCGGCCCGCGCGACTGGGAGTTTTCCGAACGAATTGGAGTCCGTGATGCTCACCCAAAAGCAGCTTGAGGCCAACAGAAGGAACCTCCGAAAAGCTGGCCCCCTGACCGAGGAGGGACGGGCCCGACTTCGGGAGGCCGCCAGGCGGAACCGTCCGTGGGAGCACACCACCGGACCGCGGACCGCCGAGGGACTGGCCCGTTCTTCGAAGAACGCCCTGAAGCACGGCCGCGACACCGCCAAGGCCCGGGAGTTCCGGGAGCGGGCGCTTCGATTCCTCCGGCTCAACCAGCGCTTCGTCGAGGGGCTGCTCGCTGGCCAGACCCCAGAGGATCGCGATCGCGAGATGCGACTCCTCCGGGAGGAGGCGGACTGGATCATGGGTCGGCTCGGCGCGACTTCCGGAGAGGCCGAATGAACCGTTGTCGCACGCGGAACGCGCGATCGGAATCGTTAGGATGACGATCTCTCCGCCACTGTGCAGCAACCTCGACGCGTGACGACCCCAGAACAACAAGCTCGCACCGTGATCGACGCCAAGCTTGAGGCGTCCGGCTGGATCGTGCAGTCGTACGGTCGGATGAACCTCGGCGCCGGTCATGGACTTGCCGTGACGGAGTTCCCCGGCGCCCACGGGCCTGCGGACTACCTCCTGTATGTCGGGGGCAAGGCGATCGGGGTCGTCGAGGCGAAGCCCGCGGGACACACGCTCAAGGGAGTCGAAGGACAGGCAGCCAGCTACGCCGCCGGCCTACCGAGCTCAATCCCCAGCTGGCGGCGTCCATTGCCATTCCAATATGAGTCCACGGGAGCCGTCACGCAGTTCACGAGTTGGCTTGAGCCGGATGCCCGCAGCCGCGAGGTGTTCTCGTTCCACCGACCGGAGACCCTTTGGTCCCTCCTGAACGATGGCCCGTGCCTACGCGCCGCGTTGCGCCGCATGCCTCCGCTGCCCACCGCCGATCTGTGGCCCAAACAGCACACGGCTATCGAGCGCTTGGAGCGTTCGCTCGCGTTGGCCAGACCGAAGGCGCTCATCCAGATGGCCACCGGGTCAGGGAAGACGTTCACGGCCGCGAACATCGCATACCGACTCATCAAGCATGGCCACGCCCAGCGAGTCTGCTTTCTCGTCGATCGCACAAACCTCGGCACGCAGACGCTCAAGGAGTTTCAGCAGTTCCAGCCGCCCGGCGAACGGCACACGTTCGACAAGCTCTACAACATCGCGTTCCCGCAGAGGAACCGCTTCGACCCGATCAACCGCGTTGTGATCACCACCATTCAACGGCTGCACTCGGTACTTACTGGCCAGCCGGATCTTGCCGAGGAGGACGAGGAGCGTTCTGCCTTTGAGGGGCCGGGGGCATTCAAGAAGCCACCCGCCCCCATCGCCTACAACGCCGCGATCCCGCCCGAGTTCTTCGACGTGCTGATCGTCGATGAATGCCACCGCTCCATCTATAGCGTGTGGGGCGATGTGCTGAAGTACTTCGACGCTTTCCTGATCGGGCTCACCGCAACGCCGAGCAAGCAGACCATTGGATTCTTCAACCAGAACCTCGTGATGGAGTACACCCACGAGCAGGCCGTCGCCGACCGCGTGAATGTGCCGTACGACGTGTATGAGATCCGCACGCGGATCACGGCGCTGGGTTCTCAACTCGACGCGGGCTACTTTGTGGGCAAGCGCAGCCGGAAGACCCGTGCCGAGCGCCTTGAGGAACTCGACCAAGATTTCAGCTACGGAGCCGACGACCTCGACCGCGCCGTCGTCGCCGAGGATCAGATCCGCACCGTCATCCAGACCTTCCGCGATCGTCTGTTCGTGGACATCTTCCCCGGCCGCACAGAGGTCCCCAAGACCATCATCTTCGCCAAGGATGATTCACACGCCGATGACATCGTCCGCATCGTCCGCGAGGAGTTCGGCAAGGGCAACGACTTCTGCCAGAAGATCACCTACCGCACGGGCGTGATGCGTCTGACCCGCATGGTGACCGACTCTGACGGTGCCGAGCGTGAAGAGGCTTACTACGAGAAGACCAAGGGCAAGACGGGCGAGGATGTGCTCGTTGCCTTCCGTAACTCGTTCAATCCGCGCATCGCTGTCACGGTGGACATGATCGCCACCGGAACCGACGTGAAGCCGGTCGAGATCGTCTTCTTCATGCGCTCGATCAAGAGCAGCAACTACTTCGAGCAGATGAAGGGCCGTGGCGTCCGCGTGATGCCCTCAGACATGCTCAAGGGCGTCACGCCTGACGCCAGGAGCAAAACCCGCTTCGTCATCATCGACGCCGTCGGCGTCTGCGAGCAGTGCAAGAGCGAGAAGGGACCGATCGACCGCGAGCCGCACAAGTCGCTCAAGCAGGTCCTGGACTACATCAAGGCCGGCGGCACCGACCCGGACGCCGTGTCCGCCCTTGCGGGCAAGCTCAACCGCCTCGCCGCGGACATGACGGAGAAGCAGCACGCCGACCTGAAGGCCCACGCTGGCGGCAAGAGCATCGACACGCTCGTGGGTGGCCTCGTCGCCGCGATCGACGACGCGAACATTGAGACCAAGGCGCAGGCCATGAACCCCGGCGTCGCATCCTCCATGCTCACGGAGAAGCAGCTCGAAGACGCCGAGCAGGAGCTGATCAAGGACGCCGTCAAACCCTTCTACGATCCGAAGCTCCGCGACCTGATCCTCCAGATCAAGCAAGACAATGAGCAGACCATCGACCGAGTGAGCAAGGACGAAGTGCTGGGTGTCGGCTACTCACAGGCCGCGCTCGACAAGGCCAAGTCCAAGATCGAGAACTTCAAGAAGTTCATCGAGGAGCACAAGGACGAGCTTACGGCCCTCCAGGTCTTCTTCGGCATGGCGACACCGGACCGACTGAGGTTCCGCGACCTGAAGGAGCTGGCCGACCAGATCGGGCGCCCGCCTGTCTCCGCGACACCTGAAGAACTCTGGCACTGCTACGAGGCGCTCGAAGCCGCCAAGGTCGCAGGCAAGGGCGGCCAGATCATCACCGATCTCGTATCGCTCATCCGGCACACGCTCCAGCCCAGCGAGCCGCTGACGCCGTTCGCCGATGTGGTTCGGCAGCGGTACCAGGCGTGGCGAGCCGAGCAGGCCGCGGCGGGTGTGGAGTTCACTGCCGAGCAGGCGGCTTGGCTGGACAAGATCGCCGAGCACATCGCTACCAGCCTGGCGATCGAGATGGAGGACTTCCACGACGGCTGGTTCGCCCAGCGCGGTAACCTTGGAAAGGCCTACGAACTCTTCGGCGATCATCTCCAGGTCATCATCGCCGGCATGAACAAGGCGCTGACGGCATGAGCGGCGATGTGCGTCACTACTTCGTTGATGAGCACGGCGACGGAACGCTGTTCGATCGGAAAGGCCGCGTCATCGTCGGCAACGAGGGTTGCTCGACGCACTTCGCGCTCGGCGTGCTCGATGTACCCGATCCGGCCGGGCTCACCTCGGCGTTGAACGACCTCCGAGCTCGTTTGCTCACCGACCCCTACTTCCGCGGTGTCGAGTCGTTCAAGCCTGAGCGCGGAAAATCGGCCATCGCATTCCACGCCAAGGACGACCTTCCCGAGGTACGCATGCTGGTATTTCGGTTGCTCGCGGAGCACGATGTCCGATTCCAAGCGGTGATCCGCGACAAGCGCTCGATCGCGGCCCAGGTTCGCAACTACAACGACCAAAGCGATCGCTACCACTACACGCCGAATCGCCTCTACGACGAAATGGTGAAGCGCCTCTTCAAGAACCGGCTGCATCAAGCCGACGGCTACCGCATTTGCTTTGCCAGCCGTGGCAGCAAAGACCGCACTGCCGCACTGAAGGTGGCGCTGGAGGGTGCCCGCGCCAACTTCCGCAGGGCGTGGGGCGTCGATGCCAACGCACCGATCGAGGTGACCAGCGTGCCATCCTCGTCGGCAGGGCCGCTCCAAGCCGTTGACTACTTCCTGTGGGCGCTCCAGCGCGTCTATACGAAGGGCGAGGACCGCTTCCTCCGCGCCCTGTGGCCGCAAGTCAGCGTGGTCGTCGATGTGGATGATCGCCGGAAATCCCCTGCCGGCCGCTACTACACGCGGGAAGATCCGCTGACGGCCGAGAGCATCAAGAAGGAGCCAGGGATATAGGGTCCGCTTGCGCGTTCCACACGGCATGGAGCCGAGTTTCGTCCACTGGCTTGGGGGAGTCTATCGGCATGAACCTCCCTCGGCAATCGCCTTCCACGACACAATGTTCCCGCCGCTGTCGGCGAGCGAAGGCGACTTGGTGGGCCGTCGGAGGGACGCAAAGGCGGTTTCGTGGCATCATCGCCGGAATGAAGAGGAAGATCCGCGCATGACCTGGGCGAGTGACTCGGAGGCAAGGGACGGGGCGGTCCTCCCGATGGGGTGGGGTAGTTGTCGTATCGGCGACGCTGGAACGGTTCAACTCGGAAGACAGCGCTCGCCTTCGCACCAGTCGCACCTCTACCCCACGCCATATGTTCGCGCCGCCAACATCACTTGGCAAGGCCTCAAGCTGGACGATGTCCTCGACATGGAGTTCACGCCGACAGAGCGACTCACGTACCAGCTTCTGCCGGGCGACATCCTTCTATCTGAAGCGTCCGGAAGTTCGAGCGAGGTCGGCAAGCCCGCCGTTTGGAACGGCGAGCTACCGTTGTGCTGCTTCCAGAACACCGTCATTCGTTTCCGGGCCAGAGCACTTGTACCGAGGTTTGCGCTCATCCTCTTCACGCATCTCGCGATGTCGTCGGTCTTCGCGAACGCGAGTCGGGGTGTCGGGATCCACCATTTGGGCGCTCAGCGATTCGAAGCAATCAAGATTCCCGTTCCGCCACTTGCCGAGCAGTCCCGCATCGCCGATCGCGTCGACGAGCTATTCACCGATCTGGCCGCGGGCGTGGCGGCGCTGGAGCGGGTGAAGCGCAACCTGTCCCGCTATCGCGCGGCCGTTCTGCACGCGGCTGTCACGGGACGGCTCACCGAGGCGTGGCGGATGCAGCACGGACCAGCCACCGAGCCGGGGCCGAAGCTGCTGGAGCGCATCCTCGTCGAGCGCCGCCGCCAGTGGGAAGAGCGCACGCGGACGAAGTACGAGAGGGCCGGGAAACAGCCGCCGAAGAATTGGCGCGAGCGATATCGCGAGCCATTTTTGCCCGGTACGCTTGCTCATGGAACGGCCCTAGCCAGCCTGCCGGAAGCTTGGTGTTGGGCAACACATGATCAGGTCGGTGACGTCCAGCTCGGTCGCCAGCGAGCGCCGGAACACCACACCGGTTCGCACATGCGTCCATACCTCCGTGTGGCAAATGTCTACGAAGATCGCATCGACACCAGCGATGTGCTCCAGATGAACTTCACGCCGGAGGAGTTTCAGACCTACGAGTTGCGCCACGGCGACATTCTGCTCAATGAAGGCCAGAGCATGGAACTCGTGGGGAGGCCGGCGATGTACAGGGATGAACTGCGTGGGGGGTGCTTTCAGAACACCCTGGTCCGCCAGCGAGCGATCACTCCGCTGCTTCCGGAATATGTCCTCATCGTTTGCCTAGCCCAGTTCCGCGCCGGACGTTTCCGCGAGATCGCGTCGATCACCACGAGCATCGCGCATCTCGGCGCGCAGCGATTCGCAGCCCTGGAGTTTCCGCTTCCGCCGGTCGCCGAGCAAGAAGCCATCATCGACACGGTGAAAGAGAAGTTGTCCCTGATCGATGCGCTGACGCTTGAGGTCCAACGCGGCCTGGCCCGCGCATCGCGCCTGCGGCAGGCCATTCTCAAGGCCGCGTTCGAGGGCAGGCTCGTGGCGCAGGACCCCACAGACGAACCAGCGAGCTCGCTGCTGGAGCGGATTCGCGCAGACGCGGCTGCGACGGCGTCCAAGCCGAATCCCAAGTCCAAGCCCCGCAAGACGACTTCTCGAAAGGCCGCGACCCGATGAGCAACAGCAACGGCCAATCCCAATCGTCACCCACCGCCAGCCAGATTGGCACGCGCGTCTGGTCCTACGCGGGGGTGCTCAAGGACGACGGCCTCTCGTACATGGCCTATGTGGAACAGCTCACCTTCCTGCTGTTCCTGAAGATGGCGGACGAACTCACGAAGGCGCCCTACAACCAGCCCAACCGCATCCCCAAGGGCAAGGACGAGAACGGGAAGAGCTTCGACTGCGACTGGCCGAGCCTGCTGAAGCTCGACGGCGCGGAGCTCTACGCCCACTACCGGCGACTTCTCACGGCGCTGAGCGGGCAGAAGGGGTTGCTCGGCACGATCTTCAAGGAGGCCGAGTGCAAGATCAAGGACCCGGCAAAGCTCCGCCGGCTCATCGTGGACCTGATCGACCGTGAGCGCTGGCTCAGCCTCGACCTCGATGTGAAGGGCGTGATCTACGAGGAACTGCTCAGCCGCAGCGCCGCCGAGAGCACCGGCGGCGCGGGCCAGTACTTCACGCCGCGGCCGATCATCCAAGCGATTGTCGACGTCATGCGGCCCGAGCCCGACGACACGATCATCGATCCCGCGGCGGGAACCGGCGGGTTCCTCACAATGGCGTACGAGAGTGTGCTCCGTCGACACGACAAGGAGATGGACCGCGACGAGAAGCGCCGCATCCGTGAGTCGCTGGTGCTGGCGCAGGAACTGGTGCCGGAGACGGCACGGCTGTGCGCCATGAACTTGTACCTGCACGGGATCACAGGCGGAAAGGACGAACTGGCAACGCCGGTGATCAGCGGCAAGAGCAGCTTGGACACACCTCCGACCAAGCAATACTCGATGGTGCTGACCAACCCGCCCTTTGGGAAGAAGCAGAGCCTGAAGACCGTGAACGAGGAGGGTGACCTCGACAGCGAAGATGAGGTCGTCGTCCGCCAAGACTTCTGGGTCTCGACCGCCAACAAGCAGTTGAACTTCGTCCAGCACATCTTCAACCTGCTCAAGGTCGGCGGCCGCGCGGCTGTCGTCGTTCCCGACAACGTGCTCTTCGAGGGTGGCCCGGGCCAGAAGATCCGCGAGCAGTTGATGAGGCAGTGCGATGTGCACACGCTCCTTCGCCTCCCGACGGGCATTTTCTACAAGCCCGGGGTCAAGGCGAACGTGCTGTTCTTCGACCGCAAGCCGCCGCAGGAGAAGGCGTGGACCTCGCGCCTGTGGGTGTATGACCTGCGGACCAGCAAGCACTTCACGCTGAAGCAGAACGCGATCAAGCGATCAGACTTTGACGAGTTCATCGAGCTGTTCAAGCCCGGCGCAACCCACAAGCGGAAGCCGACCTGGAGCGATGCGACGCCCGACGGTCGTTGGCGATCCTTCGACTACGCCGAACTCCTCAAGCGGGACAAGCTGAGCCTCGACCTCTTCTGGATCAAGGACGAGAGTCTCGAAGATAGCGCGAGCTTGCCTGACCCGGACCTGCTGGCGGCAGAGATCGTCGAGGACCTGCAGGATGCGCTTGAGCAGTTCGCGGGTATTGCGGCCCAGCTTCGGCGCTCGACGCCAAAGGCCACCTAAGCAGTGAACATGCACAAGAGACCGCCAATGACCTTTGAAAGGACATGGAGCACGATCCGCGCGAAGCTCAAGCCCGGACAGGTGATCCCCAACTGGACGCAGTTCAAAGGCGAGCTTGGCGACACGTTCACGATCGTCGAGGTGAAGTCAGACCTCATTGCCGTCGAGACGCCTCGGACGGACGCGATTCAGAAGGTACCCAGGAGAGACTTCGAAGCCGTCGCGGAGATCTGGGCCGGGTACAGGGCGGGCTCGGTGAAGCGCGAGCTGATGACGCCCCTTACCCGCTACTCGAAGTACATCATCAGCATCATGCGATCGTGCGAGGAGGAGTGAAGACGCGCTCGTCGAGCCGGCCAAGCCTCGCGCTGAGCCCAGGAGTCCGGCCCCTCGCACTCGGACACTCTGACAATCAATCGTCTTGGGGGGTGGGCCACACTCTTCGCGACCCGAGATCGCCTTCTCTGTGCCCCCTCTGTGGCCCTCCCCTCGACGGGCTCGGGGCAGGCTGTGTCCTCTGTGTTGAACGAACCACCGTCAGTGCGCACCCCGCAACGCCCCGGGCGCGACTTGAACGCGCGACCTGCCGCCCGGCGAAGCCGCTTGTGGCACCTGACGCCTCCAACGCCCCGGGCGCGATTCGAACGCGCGACCTGCCGCTTAGAAGGCGGCTGCTCTATCCAACTGAGCTACCGGGACCGATGGCTTTCAGTGTAGCAATCGGGCCGCGTTGCTCGTTCATTGGTTGCCCTCATTGGTCAATCGACTGGACTGCCCGCTTGCGGCCGATCTGGAGGATGCGCACATCGGGATCGACCACGACCTCGCGCGGGGGGAAGCCGCACTCGATGGTGAAGGGCACGGACTCGCCGGCGCCGATCGTGACGGTTGCCGTCGCCCTGTTTCCGGCGGGGTTTCCCGCCTCCTGGAGCGCTGCGACCATCACCTGCACCGTACCGGTCCCTCGATTGTGGAGAACGCCTCGCACCGTGCCGGTGCGGCGGCCATCGGCGGCGTCGGCGCTCGGCTCATACGCGATCTCGTTGAGTTCGAACTCCGGGACCACCGTGCCGTAGACCCACTGGTCGACGAATCGCTGATAGGCGGCGTCGTCCGGCGCGAAGGGGCGCATCGACTCGACGAAATCCTCGATGAGCGGATAGTCCGGTCCGTCCTTGAAGGTCTCGATGAAGGCACGCAGGCCCGCAAGCATCCGCTCTTCGCCGAGCACTTCCTCCTTCATCATCCAGAAGACCCAGCCGCCGCGGTCATAGGTCACGGTGGTATCGCCCGGTCGGGATCCGTCGACCTTGTGCAGCGCCCGTTCGTTGTCGGGACTGCGACCGTTCACATAGGCATCCTCGAACTTGCGAAGGAGCGATCGGCACTTCGCTTCCGATTCGATCTCCCGCACGAGCATCGCGGCGCTGAAGTTCGCCATGCCCTCGCTCAGCACATTGCCGCCCGGACCCCTGCCCGGCGTCAGAATGTTGCCCCACCACTGGTGCGCCGCCTCGTGGGCGACGACGAAGGTGACGACATCGGCCTCCTCCTCACCGGCGTCCTTCGTGAGAAATCCGATCGACTCCGAAAAGGTGATGTTGCCGGGGAAACCCTGGGCGTAGGTGGCAAGTCCCGGGAACTCGGTGAGCTTGAGATCGCGCCACGGATAGGGATGGAACCACTCGCCATAGTGCTTTCGTGCGGCATCGAGGGTCACGGACATGCGCTCGACATTCTTCGCATGTCGTTCGTTGTAGAAGACCTGCGTGCTCTCGCCGCGCTTCTCGCGAAGCGGACCGCCGACGAGATTGAAGAATCGCACCGGATGGTCGCTTGACCAGCGCGTCGTCTTCCGCGCGCCGTCGATGGTCTCCTCGCCGGGCACGCCGACGCAGTTGATGGTCCAGTCAGCCGGACCGCTCACGGTCAGCTCGAGCCGCGTCGACCACGCCGGACCGAACAGCGGATCGACCCGCTCCTTCCAGTGATAGGCGCCGAACTCGCGCGTCTCGCGGCTGTTCTTGTCGTCGATGCCGACTCCTTCCATGAATCCGACCACGGGAAGGAACGAGCCGCTGAAGCTCGTGAGGACGACGCCGGAGGGCAGGACGAACTCACCCTCGCCGGTCGGACGCTTGCTCCAGCCGAAGGGCAGCTCGCCCGTCAGCTCCAGGCCGACGCGGATCGATTCGCCCGGCGGAACCGGCTCGGTGGTCCGCAGCAGATAGAGGCCGGAGCGATCCTCGATCGAGGGTCTCGTCTGGCCATCCCAACGCTCGGTCGGCTCCATCGCGACGCCGTTGAGCGTCCAGTTCTTCGCCGTGAGATGGTCGCGCACCGTGATCGGCAGCGCTTCCATCGCCTCGTCGCTGCGATTCGCGAGCACGAGCTCGGCTCGCACCTCGATCGAACGCGTCGACGGTCGGAGGTCCACTTCGGCGCGGACCGATTCCAGCGACGGGACCGGCGCATCCTCCCAGGTCGCGCTGTTCTGCCGCCAGTAGTCCTTCGCGCGGCGCTCGGCGGGACCGCCCGAGGCGCCGGCACGCATCGCGACGAGCATGCCGCAGACGATCGCGACCGTCGGGGCAAGCGCGATCGCCGGCACGATCGACGCGCGGAGGAGACGGCCCGGACGCATGCGATCGGCGATCGCCCGGGCGTCGCCCGCGCGGCGCGGCCAGATGCGCAGCGCCATGACGATGAAGAAGCCGGCGAGCGTCAGGGCCGCGATGCGGTTCCAGAAGACCTCGGCGCCGCGGAGATCGAGCCGGTCGAGGTCCGACCAGAGGACGCCTCCCCAGAGGTGCCAGCGGCCTGCCCAGTTGAGGTAGCCGAACTGGGTTAGGAATCCGGTCAGGATGAGCACGCCGAGGGCGACGACATAGGTCGCATATCGATTGCGCAGGAATGCCTGCAGGAAGGTGACGAAGGAGGACCAGAGGATGAGCGTCGGCGCGAGCAGTGCGCCCCACACGAGCAGGAAGACGGCCGGTTCGATCGGCGTCGCGAGCCCCTGCACCAGCAGGATGATGATCGCCGCGAGGAACGCGGCCGCGACGATCACGATCGCCATGACCGCATTCGCGAGCACCTTGCCGGTGAGGAGCGCGAGCGTCGGCGCGGCCGTCGCCCGCACGATGCGGGCGGTGTTGTGCCGTTCCTCGCGGGTCAGGCTCTCGACGCTGTAGTAGAGAACGAGCAGCACGAGAAGGAGCGTCAGCGTGTTGAACGCGCCGGCGGCGAGCGTGCCCGAGGAGTGCAGGACGAGCGTGTCGAGGGGACCGGTCCGCACCAGACTTGAGCCGACCACCTGGACGAGGATCAGCGGCCCGAAGATGAAGAGTCCCGGCGAGCGGACGAGCCAGCGCACTTCCTTGCGGAACACGGCGAGCGTCGTGCCGATCAGACCGGGCTCGCCCTGCGAACAGGCGGGCAGCGGAGCGCGAGCGGTCACGCCGGAGGAGTCCTGCGTCGCGGAGGCCCGCGGAATCGCCTCGAGCGCGATGGCGGGCGAACGGCCGCGCACGCGACGCGCGACGATGCTCGCGGTGAGCCCGATCGAGGCGACGCCGATCGCGACGAGGATGACGCGCGAGACCGCGAAGACCGGATCGAGGGCGATGCCCGCGGTGTTGTAGAACGCAGCGCCGCGGTCCTCGTTCAGGAAATTCTCACCGAGCCAGCGCATGCCGGCCGGATCGACCCACTGCAATCCAACATTGATCCACTCCGGCAGCCACTCCGGACTGAAGCCCCAGACGAAGAAGACGCCGAGCAGGAAGAGCAGCGTCGGCATCGCGAAGACGAGCGCCGCCTGTCGCGTCAGCGTTCCGAGCAGGAACGCGACACCCGCCATGAGGATCAGGAGCGGCATGCTCAGGAGAAGCGTCGGACGCAGGTACGCGACGATCGAGAAGGGGCCGCGCACCTTCTCCGGATCGGCGACCGGATAGAGCTCGTACAGGCCGATCTGGATCGCCTTCCACGCCGCGAGCGCGAGGAGGACGGGAAGCAACGCGCCGAGGAATCGACCGAGCGCGTACTCGAGCGGCGAGAGCGGCGTCGCGTGCAGGATGCGATCCAGCTTGCGCTCCTCGTCGGTGGTGACGGCGTTGCCGCAGGCGACCGACGCGAAGAAGGGCGCGATCAGCGAGAGGAGCAGCACATCGACGAAGCCGATGTTGAACTCGGAGTTGATCCACGCCTTCGTCCCGGCGGTATCGGCCGAGCCGGTCGAGATGGTGAGGCCGCCGGCGACCAGACCGAAGGAGCTGAGGGCCATGATCGCGAGGAGGACGATCCGCAGCGGGCGACGCCAGGCGAGCCGGATGTCGCTCCACGCGAGCGCCGCGATGCGCGTGAGCGGGGCGAGCGAGAGACCGGATGCGTTGACGGCACTCACGCCATCACCTCCTCGCGGCGGGCGCGACGAAGCCTGGGCGGAATCTCATCCGTCGGCGTGCGCATGAGGACGAGATAGGCGTCCTCGAGCGTCGCCGCGGTCGGCGCGAAGCCCGGCGGAATCGGCCCGTCGGTACGGTGGATGCGCACGCGGTTGGCGCTTCCCTCGACGAGCACCGCCGAGAGGACGCGCGTCCGTCCGCCGGAGGATTCGGCGAGCGCGGCGGCGCAGCGCTCGAGTTCCGCGTCCGGGACGATCCCTTCGAAGACCTGACCGTCGATCGCGGCCCGCGCGTCGCGCGGCGTCGTGTCGGCGAGCACCTCCCCGCCGCGGATGACGGCGAGGCGCGGACAGAGCGTCGCGACATCCTCGACGATGTGCGTCGACAGGAGGACGATCCGTCGCGCGGCCATCTCGGCGATCAGCCGGTAGAAGCGATGCCGCTCCTCCGGATCGAGACCCGCGGTCGGCTCGTCCACGATGAGCACGCGCGGATCGCCGGCGATGGCCTGAGCGAGCCCGAGCCGCTGGCGCATGCCGCCGGAGTAGCCGCCGACCTTGCGGCGCATCGCGCTCGTGAGGTTCACGCGATCGAGAAGCTCCATCGCCAGCGCGCGGCGCCCCTTCGGTCCGTTCACCCCCTTGAGCGTCAGGAGGAGTTCGAGCATCGCGAGCCCGGTGAGGTCGGGATGGAATCCGAAGTCCTGCGGAAGGTAGCCGAGCCGCAGGCGCATCGCCCGCGGGTCGCGGACGACATCGATGCCGTCGAGGAGCACCCGACCCGCGGTCGGCTCGATGAGCGTCGCGACGACATTCATGAGCGTGCTCTTGCCGGCGCCGTTCGGACCGAGCAGCCCGAAGAGCCCCTCGCCGACATCGAGGTCGACTCCGCGCAGGGCGGCGACGGGGCCGGGGTGGATCTTCACGAGGCCGCGGAGGGCGAGCCCCGCTGCCGCCGTTCCCGTGCGGTGCGAGACGGTCGGGGACGCGCTGGTGTCGGCGATGTGCTGGGTCATGTGGATCGGTGCGGCGAAAGGTTCGCCCCGGAAGCCCGCTGCGAGGGGCACGGGACGCGACCGGCAGGCTTGTTCGGATCACGGCGCCTCAGGTTGCTACCCGATCGCCGCTCCGGATGATATTCTCATTTTTGCTGTGCCGAGAACATCAACCAGACGAATCGCGCCGTCGAAGGGCCGCCCCGCCGCCCGGGAGCCGTCGTCGCTCGCCTGGACGCTCGTCCAGTGGCGGGCCCTGCGTTCCCCGATCCGCTTCGAGCTCTTCACCCTCGCCGAGGGTGCCGCCCCCTGCTCGATCGCCGATCTCGCCCGCCTCTCCGGGCGACGGCCGACCAGCCTGTACCGTCATGTCGCGGCGCTCACCCGGGCCAAGCTCCTCGTCGCGGTCGATCGAAGGCGCGCGGGGCGACGCTTCGAAACGATCTACGGGCTCGGACCGATGGGCACCGCTCGATCGATCGGAGAGCGACCCGAGCGCGTGCTCGGCGAGGTCGCCCATGTCGCCGACCGCGCGTTTCGCACCGCATCCCGCGATCTGCGCGCCGCGCTCGCCGCCGGCCATGTGCCCAAGCTGCGCGACCCGCGCACGCCGATGGCCTTCTTCTTCGAGGTGACCTGGCTCGACGATCGCAAGCGGCGCGCGCTGCACGCGAAGCTCCAGGAGATCGTCGCGATCATCCGCGCCGGACGCGAGTCCCGAAGCGGCTTGCCGTATCGCATCGTCTCCTCCTTCGTGCCCCTGCCCGCACGGGTCCGCGAGACGAAACGGACCGCTGGGCGCAGGGCGATCACGGCTCGTCGATAGACTCGCTCTCCTGCCGCATGGCCTCGGGCGCGACGCGGCGCACCGCCTCGCGGCTGGCGGCGATCGCGATCGAGCGGAAGAGCCGCTCGCGCCTCCGCGGATCGGCGCTGAGGGACGGCGGCATCACACCCTCGCGGAGCGGCAGGTCCGCAAGCGGATCGACCCCCAAGGCCATCGACGCCCGCTCACGGCGGAGCGGTCGCCGGTGACACTCGACGAGACCCCAGCCCTCGGGCAGCTCGCGCGGACGGATCAGCCCGGCGGGAGCGAAGAGCACGAGCCGATCGGCCAGTCGATAGCGGGCGAAGCGGGCGAACTTCGTCTGCCCGTAGAGCGACTCGTCGACGCGCTGGAGATCACGGAGGACGGCGCGATAGCTCGCCATGCGACTCTTCGCGAAATCCCATTCCTCGAGCCCCTCGAAGAGCGAGCTGCCCTCCTTGCGGAGCGTTGGCTCGAAGCGCTTGACCTTCGTCTCCTCGATCTCCGCCTTGCGCCGCCGAAGTCGCTCCCGCTCGCGGAGGAGGGCGTCCGGATCGCTTCCGTCGCGCAGGAAATCGGCCCGCGACTGCTTGCACTCGATGATGATCGTCGCGCCTTCCGAGCGCGCCGCATCGCGTCGCGCCCGGCCGTCATGCGTGGCCCAGAGCGATGCCGCTGACGCGCTCGTCGCCGCTGCGGCGCTTCGTTCCAGCAGGCCGTCGACCGGCCGGTCGAACCAACCGGCGACATCGACGCGGTAGCGGCCGACGGGCGCGAGCACCTCGGTCGCGACGACGCGACAGCCGAGTCGCCAGAGCCATGCGACCGCGAGCCGCTTCAGGGCATGATGATCGAGCGTCTCGGCCACGCCGCATCCTTCCCGCTCAGCGCCGTGCGCCGCGCCGACGCTTCGCCTCGGGCGCGTCCATCTGCTCGACGCGGGCGGCGTAGCTGACGCCCCGCGCGTCCATGTCGCGCATGATGCGGTCGAAGACGCCGGGCATCGCCACGAGATGTTCCGGGGCGTAGACGCCGGCCTTCCGGATCGTGCCGTCAAGCAGCATGCGGGCCACGCTCGTGCAGGGGAACGCGGTCGTGCGCGACATGCTCGAGAAGCCGGTGACCGGATCGGCGCGGTCGTGCAGGTCCCAGGTGAGCCGCGTCGCGACGCCGTCGAGCGATCCCTCGGCGACGACGCGCATGACGGTCAGGTCCACCTCGCCCTCGGCGTAGGTCCACTTCGGGAAGAGGAGCTTGGCGAGCAGATCGCGCGGGCGGACCGAGACGCCGCCGACTTCGACCGGCTCCAGCGAGAAGAGCCCCGTCTCCCTGAACACGCGCATGAGCTCGATGTGCCCCGGATAGCGCATCGTGCGCTCGCGCATGAAGGGCACCTTGAGCGTCGTCGCCAGGCTGCGAAGACCGTCGGTGTTGAACGCCTCGAGCGTGCCGACGCCGGGAAAATCAATGCGTTCCGGCTCGGACAGCGCCTCCTTCACCACGATCCTGCCGCGCTCGACGACCCGAGACGGCCGCACATACTCCTCGATGACATCGCCCGGCGAGAAGCCCGCCTTGTATTCGAAGGGCCAGTGCCGATCGCGCGGCACGCCGCCGACCATGATGTCGATCCGATCGGTGCGGTCGAGCCGCGCGACGCACCACGCGGCGAGCATGTTCGACATGCCCGGCGCGACGCCGCAGTCGGCGACGGAGACGCTGCCGGTGCGCTTCGCCCGCGCGCCGAGCGGAAGGAAATCCTCGGGCATGAACGAAATGTCGCAATAGGGCAGTCCGGCGTCGATGACCGTCTCGAGCGCGGCGAGCCCGAAGACGCTCGGCAGCGCTCCGACGACGAGATCGGCCCCCTCGATCAGGCGGGCGATCGTGCGACGGTCCGACAGATCCGCCTCCACCGTGGCGACGCCAGCGCCGGCGCGCTGTCGCGCCCGCTCGAGCGACTGCGGGGAGCGATCGGCGACGGTCACGCGCAGGTTCCGATCCTTCGCGAGATCCGAGGCGATGACCGATCCGACCATGCCGGCGCCGAGAATGACGACGCCCCTGTCCTTCTTGACGCGTATGGTGCGCACTGGAGCCTTCATGGGATCGGATGGTACGGGGCTCTCGACGGTCCGTGCTGGATCCGAGAACCCTCGCAACCGATACCGGCGTCACGATCGACGGCGGCCTTCGCCGCTTCTCTCGACCTTCGGGGAAGAGGCGGGACCGGCCCGACCGATCCCACCCGGCCCGTGGCGGATGCCCCGGGGGGAAGCCGGCGCGCTCATGCGCGGGAGTACCGAACGGGAGCCGGCGCAGAGGAACGGACCAACGATGCACACCGCCACGCACACGACCACGATCCGGCCGCGCGTCCTTGTCGCCACCGCTGACGAGGCCTGTCGCCAGTCGCTCGTTGAGGGACTCGCGTCGCTCGGACACGAGAGCGTGACCGCTCAGGACGGCGCCGAGGCCCAAGCCCGCCTCGCGGCCGACCCGACGCTTCGCATCGCCATCTGCGACTGGCACCTCGGCCACATCGACGGCGCGTCGCTCTCCCGCTGGATCCGCACCGAGCGGCAGGGCGGCTACACCTACGCGATCATGCTGGTGCACCGCGACGACACGAGCGCGATCGCGGTCGGCATGGGCGCCGGCGCGGACGAGTTCCTCACGAAGCCGATCGACCGCGACGAGCTCGCCGCCCGCCTGCGCTCGGGCGAGCGCATCTGCGCCACCGAGACGCGCGACGCCCTCCTCTTCCAGCTCGCCAAGCTCGCCGAGAGTCGCGATCCGGAGAGCGGTCAGCATCTTGAGCGGGTGCGCGCCTACTGCCACCTGCTCGCCGACGACCTGCGGAAGAGCGGCGTCTACGCCGAGGAGGCCGACGCAGAGTTCGTGCGGCTCATGTGGCTGACGAGCCCGCTCCACGACATCGGCAAGACCGGCATTCCGGACAGCATCCTGCTCAAGCCGGGACGGCTCAGCGAAGACGAGTTCGCGGTCATGCGCACGCACACCTCGATCGGCGCCGAGACGCTCGCCGAGGCGCTGCGGCACTGCCCCGACTCGCGGTACTGCCGCATCGCCCTCGACATCGTGCAGTCCCACCACGAGCGTTGGGACGGACAGGGATATCCGCAGCGGCTCGCCCTCGAGCGCATTCCGCTCGCGGCGCGGATCATGGCCATCGCGGATGTCTACGACGCGCTCACCTCGAAGCGCGTCTACAAGAACGCGCTCTCCCACGCGGTGGCCGTCAACATCATCGTCGAGGGCTCAGGCAGCCACTTCGACCCGATGCTCGTGCAGGCCTTCTGCCGCCAGCAGGAGGCCTTCCGCGCGGTCTCCGCGCATCGCGACGCGAGCGCCCATCTCGACGCTCCGCCCGAGACGATGACGCTTCGCCGCGCGGCGTGACGATCAGATCTTCGTCGGCACGAGCCGCGTGATGCGGCCGATCGGCACCCACTCGGCCACGATGATGCTTCCGTCCTCGTGCCAGATGGCCGTGTGCGGATGGATGAAGGAACCGGGGAGGAACTTCTCCCGCGGCGCGTCGCGGAGATTCGTCGGATGTCCGTCGCCGAGGTGGACGAGGACCTTGTTGTCGCCGTCCAGAATCGTGACGACGCTCGAGAGGTCCGGCACGAGCAGTCGGTCGTCGTGGGTCTTGAAGTGGCAGGGCTGCCGCATGCCGTCGGTCACGAATCCGAGGTGGGCGCCCTCAAACGACAGATACTGAATGCGACGGTTGCTGCGATCGGCGACCGCGAGAATCGGCTCCTTCGAGAGCGGCGAGCGCTTGTCGACCCAGAGGCCGTGCGGGCAGCTCACCTCGCCCTTCCCGCTGCCGGGTCCGACGATCGTGGCCTTCCACTCGCCGTCCTTCGAGAAGCGATGCACGAAGCTCTTGCCGTAACCGTCGCCGACGAAGATGTCGCCGTCGGGCGCGAACGCGACATTCGTCGGATTCCACTCGTTCTCGGCCGCGTAGCAGGCGCTGTCGCGGTACCGCGCCGCGGTCGGCGCGCCGACTTCCCAGAGCACCTTGCCGTCCAGCGTCGTCTTCGCGAGCTTGCGACGGTTCACATCGCAGTGGTAGAGGTACTCCGCATCACCTTCCTTGCGAAGGTCAAGGCCGTGGCCGCCGCCGGCGAACTGCTCGCCCCAACTGCCGACGAAGGTGCCGTCGCGCTCGAAGACGGCGATGGCGTGCTTCGTCTCGCTCGACGGATGGACCGTGTGCGAGACATAGATCCGCCCGTTCGAATCCTGGGCGAGACCGTGCGTGTCGCCGAAGACGAGGCCCTTGCCGGGCTTCAGCCAATCGTGCTCGACGCGGTAGGTGTGGGCGGGCGTGCCGGTCATCACCGGCCCCTCGTCGTCCGCGAGGCCGTAGGCGGCAAGTGAGCCGGCGCAGGGCAGCGCCGCGACGGCGCCGGCCGCGGTTCGAAGGAAGAGGCGTCGGGAGAAGCCGGCGGTGTCGGAGCGGTCCATGCCCGCAGGCTACCACGCGGACGCGAGCGTTCGTCGCCGCGTTCAGCGAGCGGTCGCGTCGCCGTCCGCCGGCGCCGGCTGCGGCGGGGCTTCCGCCCCGATGACGCGGACATCGGGGCGTCGTTCGCGGGCGGCGGCGATGCCCGCCTCGGTCACGCGACTCTCCCAGACATGCACTTCCCGCAGGGTCGGAACGCCAAGCAGGGCCAGGAGTCCCTCGTCCCCGACGACGGTGCCCACGAGGTTCACCGACAGGAGCGACTCGCTCTGCAGGAACGGCCGCAGCGCCGCGTCGCCGATGTCGGTGCGATCGAGGCGAAGTCGCTCGAGCGATGCGAAGGGCGGCAGCGCGGCGAGCCCGCCGTCGGTGACCTTCGAGCCGGCGAGATTGAGCGAGACGATCGCGTCGCAGGCGGTGAGGAGCGACCGCAGCTGGGCATCGCTCCACGGCGGCACGGCCCGTGCGGCGTTGATCTCGATGAGCTGCTCGTCGAGCGAGCGGGGCTGGGCGATCGCGCCGCAGGCGACGCAGTCCGCGACCATGCGCGCGATCGCGTCGGGCGACGATCGCACGCGCGTCGCCGAGGCGGTTGGCGCGGGCTCGGCGGCCGCCTCCTTCGCGCTTTCGGCGTCGAAGCGGGCGCCGCCCTCGATCCACTCGCGGAGGATCGCGATCTCCTCCGCGGTGAGTCCCGGACCCTTGTCCTCGGGCGGCATCGCGTCGACATCGTCGCGCGGGAGGAGAATCCGCTCGAGGAGATAGCTCTCGTCGGGCTTTCCGGGAATGATCGTCCAGCGATCGGGCGGCACATCGAACGCGGCCGCGATCGGCTCGAGCTGCAGCCCGCCCTTCTGCTTGTCGGGACCGTGACACTCGACGCAGTGCGTGGCGAGGATCGGCTCGACCTTCGCGCGATAGAAGTCGGTCGGTTCGACGCTGATCCCCGACCCGCTCTCGGGGCCACGCGCAACCGACGGCGCGGACGGTCGCGTGAAGAGCCCCTTCATGAGGTAGCCTTCGCCGTGCACGAGCGCGCCGCCGAGATGGCCGACGAATCCGATCAGGAGCGCGCAGGCGATCGCGCCGAGCCGCTGGGCGTGCACCGTTGAGCGGAAGGACGCGCCGATCACATGCGGCGTGCGGGCCGCGCGCTCCGCGAGCATCGCGACGACGACCATCGCGACCGTGACGATCGTTCCAAGCCAGCGATGGCGGAGAAGCGTGTCGCTCGTGCTGCCGTCATGCTCCCACGCCGCGTTCATCCATCCGCTCACGGTCGCGGCGATCGCGGTCAGAGCCGCCGCCGCGACGAGCGGAAAGGTCGCGGGTGACGCGCCGGGAATCCGGCGGATCCAGCGCTGCAGCTCGTTCGCCGCGGCGGCCACGAGCAGGGCGATCGGGAAGTGCACGAGGATCGGATGCGACCGCCCGAGGAAGCGGGTCGGCGTGAACACCGGCTCGGTCTCGGCCAGCGCCGCGACGGGCGATCCGCCGGCGCTCGCAGCAAAGAACTCAGCGAAGGAAAGGAGTCCGTCCAATGACATGGACTCAATCTACGCTCTCCGCGCGGACCGGCGACGGACTCCCCGAGTGGGTTGGCCCACGGGACGCAAAAAGAGAACCGGGTGCGGTCTCCTTGCGTCCGCACCCGGTCCCCCCACAGTTCGTGCAGCCATCACCTGCTCGCGATGCACACCGGCGACCGGGCGACGAGCGAGCCAGACGGCCCAAAGCGAGTCAGAGCGGGTTCCAGACCGGAGTCCGCACCACCACTCCTCGCAATCAAATCTCACGCGCTCTCGACCCCCGGTCAACCGCCGATCGCGAGGATTCCCGGAAACAGCCTTGGAAAAATGGCCGGATGGCCGGTCGTGTCCGATCGCGAGCCTGGACGCGCTTCGACGGGGAACGCCCGCAAACCAGCGGTGACCCGACCGTCTGGGGCATCATCCCGACCAACGGATCAGAAGAATCCGCAATCTTCGTGCTGCGAACGCCGTTGAGGGAACTGACGGCCACCACCGGCCGTAGGGGTTTCCATGTACGCGAGGCAGAAGCGGAAGCTTCGCGTACTCCTGCATGAGGGTCGTACGCGACCCTCCGCCCGACCGCGCGTCCTCACCGCGCGTTTCGGATGTGGCACGAACGGGTTGTGGCGCCGATGGTCCTTCATCGAACGCCACCGAGGTCGAGGGACCTTGGCGACCTGACGAGCCTGATGCAGACCGGTCTCCCACCTCATGCACGATGCCGGCGCCCCCGCCCGCATCGCGTCCGGACGACCAGCGCTGGGAACTCTTGGCCAGCCCGATCCAGACGGTCCGCGTCTCTCTCCTTGCCGCCACGCCCCTCCTCCGCTCAGCGGACGCGAAGGGGCGTGGCGTTTTTGCACACCAAGCCTGAGGGCGTTGATCAATCAACGCAGCACAGGATTCTGCGCGAATCGCCCAGAGAACCACAGAGGCACAGAGGGCACAGAGGTGAATGGCATGAAGCTAACAGCAGTTCGGGTCGCCTTGGGCTCGATAGCGAGATCT
>CAYNCG010000045.1:0-21992 GCA_964395845.1 uncultured Isosphaeraceae bacterium
GCGCTCCTCCTGCTGGCCGCTGGCGGCGTTTCCGCGCGGTCGCGGCGTCGGAGGTCGGCGATCATGCAGCAGGGAGGTGGATCGTGATCAGTATCGTCCGAATCACAACGGCGTTGTCTGTCGGAGTCACGGCGCTGCTCGCTGTTGATAGCCATGGAGCGCTTGTTCAGTACACGAACAAGGCGGCATGGCAGGCGGCGGCGGGGACCAGCGCCTACATTGGCTTTACTGAGCATCCCGTCAGTACGATCATTACGGATCAGTACGCGAGTCTTGGAGTGACTTTCACCGACGGAGATGATGCGATCTTCACCAGTGATCCTGGGCTGCTTCCCATTGATGGGAGAGGATTACGGGGATACTGGGGCCAGTTCGGCTTCTACAAGCCGATTACCGTGCAATTCGACGCCCCGCGATACGCGGTTGCTGCGGACTTCGTTGGCGGTTCGATCATCAAGCTCTACATGGGTAACCAGTTGGTCGGCCAGTCGGGCGACTTCGTGCCCGCGTGGACGGGTCCCTTCGGCGGCGTGACCTCGACGGTCGCGTTCGATCGGGTGGTGCTCGACAACGGTGCGACGATCGGGATCGACTCGCTCTACTTCGGAGCGGCGGTCCCTGGGCCGGGCGGTGCGCTCCTCCTGCTGGCCGCTGGCGGCGTTTCCGCGCGGTCGCGGCGTCGGAGGTCGTAAGACGCCCCACGCTGCCCTTGTTGCGGCCGTCGTCCAACCGAAGAAGACCCCACACGAAGAGACCCTACACGAAAGGACAAGGGGCTGCGCGACCCGCACCGGTCGCACAGCCCCTGTGTGTTGGTGGTCACCTGAGATGACCGTGTGATCGCTTAGTTCGTGCGAACAGCGGCGGACTTCGTCGCCGGGGCGCCCGGGAGGATGACGGTGTCGATCGCGTGGATCACACCGTTCGAGGCCTCCACATCGGCGAGGACGACGGTCGAGCCGCCGATCATCACCTTGCCGCCCTCGACCTTCACCGCGAGCGGCGAACCGCCGAGGGTCGGGACTTCCTTCATCGTCATGACCTGATCGCTGTAGGCCGCAACGCTCGGCACGACATGGGCCGAGAGGATGGCGACGAGCTGGGCCTTGTTCTCCGGCTTCAAGAGCGTCTCGATCGTGCCCTTCGGAAGCTTCGCGAAGGCCTCATCGGTCGGGGCGAGCACGGTGAAGGGGCCCTTGCCGCGGAAGGTCTCGGTGAGACCGGCGGCGTCGAGGGCGGCGAGAAGCGTCTTGAAGGAGCCGGCCTTGGCGGCGACCTTCGTGATGTCCATGTCAACCGGAAGGATGACGCTGTCGATCACATGGATCACGCCGTTCGAGCAGGCGATGTCGGTCGCGGTGACGGTCGCGCCGTCAACCATGACCTTGCCATCCTTGGTCTTGATGTCGACGCGCTGGCCCTGCAGGGTCGTCGCGTTCTTCATGCCGACGACATCCTTCGCCATCGCCTGAGCGGGCACGACGTGGTAGGTGAGGATCGAGGCGAGCGTCGCCTTGTTCTCAGGCTTCATGAGATCGGCGACGACTTCCTTCGGGAGCTTCGCGAACGCTTCGTCGGTCGGGGCGAAGACGGTGAAGGGGCCCTTGCCGTTCAGCGCGTCCACGAGGCCGGCGTTGGTGAGGAGCGTGGCGAGGGTCTTGAAGTTGCCGGCAGCGACGGCGGTCTCGACGATCGTCTTGGTGCCGGCGGCGGCGGGAGCCTTCGCGGTGGTCTTGTCGCCCGAGGTGAGCGAGGCGAGGGTCGTGGTGTTGGCAGCGGAGGAGCAGGTGCCGGCGCCGCCAGCGAGGGCGACAGAGGCGGCGACGGCAGAGAGCGAGAGCGTGAAGAGTCGAAGCATGGAGAGGACCTTTCGTTGACAGAGAGACAGAGAGAGGAGTGCGTGCGACAACAAGGCCGGTGCTGTCAGACAGCATGGCGATGGAGACAAAGCGTGCCCCGTTGATCAGGGCCCCACGCGAAGTCGGTGCGGGTGTCTGTCGCTCAGAGGCGAAGGCCTTCCGAGCGGGCTGCTCGCCGGCCGGGATCGGGGAGTGATCCTGCGTACGACCGGACTTGCGACCGATGACGCACCCTCTTCGGTGCTCCCGGTCAGGCCGATGCACCATCCGGCACAAAAGTTGCGGCGGTGCCGGCGCCGACGAGGGAGTATCCCAGTTCAGTCAGCAGCGGAGCGGCGACGGCCTCGAAGCGGGCGATCGCCTCCGGGGGGAGGGAGCGGGTGAAGTCGCCGATGCGGCCGTTGCGAAAATGGCTTCGGCCGTCGGCGTTCCCGCGGGTCCGCCCACCGCTCAGGGTTTCGAAACTCCCGGCTCGCACACAGGCGTCGACGGCCGCATCGGAGGCGTCAACGCCGAGAAACGCGAGCATCCGACGCGTCTCGGCGGCCGGGTCCTGGTGCATCGACTCGTAGCGCACTTCCATGTAGCGACCGGCCATCGCCTTCCCGGTGCGGCGGGCGAGCGTGATGTAGGAAATCCAATGGCCGCGGGCGAAATAGTCTGCGTAGTCGGCGACGCTCGCGAACTTGCCGGCATTGTTCTCTCGGGTGAGGTGGGCCCAGCCTGAGACGACGCCGTCGCGGCCGTCGCGAATGACATGGATGAAGCGCGCGCCGGGGTAGAGCGCGTCGAGCAGCGGCATCGCCACCGCCGCCTCCGGCGTCTTGTCGCCGATCCACCGAACCGCCGAGGCGTCGCCGCCGAGGGCGACCTTCACATCGATGTAGCGATCGAGCGTCTGGTCGATGAGCGTTCGGATGCACGCAAGGGCGTGGTCGTTGTCGAACTTGTAGGCGGCCTTGGTCTGGGCGTTGTGCGTCTCGATCGCCTTGGCGATGACCGGGGCGAGGACGCTGGTGAAGTGCCCCTCGCCGTTCAGGGCGATCGCCGGGTGGGCGTTCAGGAGCATCTGCAGCCAGGTCGTTCCGGACTTCTGACATCCGAGGACGAAGACCGTGCCGCACCGGGCCACGCGCTCCGACGCCCGCTTGGCCTTGGCGAGGAAGGCGGGGAGTTCGGGGGTCGGCTGGGACTCGGGGGGCATGGCTGGAGCATCGACCTCCCGACGGGACGGGCTGCAAAGGGAGCGGGAGGAAGTCGGTCACCCAAGCCGGTCACCCCGTCGCTGGTACGGCGTTCGCTTCGGAGCGTCGTTCGGACACCCCACCCGCGACAGGATGTCGCGGGCGTCGACCCCGCCAGTCCCTCTCCAGCCCGACGGCACGAGGGTTTCTGGCCCGCAGGAGGCCCCATGCGACTTCGCAACCGACATCTCGACCAGCCCGTTCGCCCCGCCACCAGCCGCCGACCGTTCGATCGGCATGCGCTTCGTGCGCTTCCGCTGCTCGCCCTCGCGCTGCTGATCGGCATTCCCTGCGCGGTGCTCGCCCGACCGGCGCTCGCCGGCACGGTGCAGGAGTTCGTCCGGGTGCGGGGTTTGGAGGGGGATGTCCTCGTCGGCATGGGCCTCGTCGTCGGTCTTGAGAACACCGGCGACAGCATGAAGGACTCGACCATCGCCGGCCAGCCCTACGCCCAGCTCCTCAAGACGCTTGGCAACATCGACGCGACGAGCCGGGATTTTCTCAAGAACAAGTCCGTTGCGATCGTCATCGTGACGCTCGAGGTGCCCTACGGCGGCGCTCGGATCGGCGATCGGATGGATGTCCGCGTCTCGACCCTCGGGAACGCGAAGAGCCTGAAGGGCGGTCGGCTCGTCTCGACCTACATGCTGCCCGATGTCGTTCCCGCCGACCGGTCGATGTGGATTCCCTACGCGATCGCCGAAGGCGGGCCGGTCGACATCGGTGCGGACAGTCAGACGAACGGAACGATTCGCCGCGGCGGTCGCGTGGTGCGCGACATCATCAAGAATCCCTACGACGGCGACACGGTGACGCTCGTCCTCGAGCCGCGCTACCAGAGCTTCACCGCGGCCGCGGCGATCGCCGCAGCGATCAACGACGAGGAGTCGATCGGCCAGGAGGCCGCGACCGGCGTCGCCTCGGTCATCGACCACCAGTCGATCCAGATCCGGATCCCGCAGAGCGCGCTTGCGAACCGCACCGAGTATCTCGCCCAGATCCTGAGCTATCCGATGTCCGCCGATGCCCTGCGACTGCGCGGCAAGGTGATCATCGATCGGCGTCGGAAGGTCATCACCGCCGACGAGAGCGTGCAGATTCGCCCGAGCGCCGTGAGCGCCGACGGACTGCGCATCGTCTCGATCACGCCCCCTCCCGAGGCGACCGCGGAGAATCCGATCGCCACGACGAGCGCCTGGACTGGCGTCGCGACGGATGCCCGCGACCGTGCGTCGACCCGGCTGCGGGATCTCGTCGAGACCTTCCGTCAGCTCGATGTCCCCTTCGACACCCAGGTCGCGATCATCGAGTCGCTCGAGAAGCAGGGCGCGCTCACCGGAGAGGTGGTGTGGCAGTGATGCATCCGACGCACGCCGCGCTTGATCGCACCGCATCCGCGGGCCTCGCCCTGCGCCCGTTGCCACGGTCACTCGATCGTTCGGGCACATCGGACTTCGCCGGCGAACTCGATGCGGCGATCGCCCAGCCGGACGCAACCGACGGCGGACCCGACGCGGAGCGGGCCGCGCGAACTGCGGCGCAGGTTCGCGCCGACGCCCGCGGCCACGCCGAAACGCTCGTGGCCCAGTCGCTCATCGCCCCGCTCCTCGCCGAGCTGCGGGCGACGAATCGCGCCGCCGAGCCATTCGGCGTGAGTGACGCGGAGAAGCGTCTGGGCCCCATCTTCGACGAGCACATCGCCACCCAGGTCGTGCGCCGCGCCGACTTCGATCTCGTCAAGCAGGTTGAGGCCTCGATCCTGAAGCGCGCCGGCGTCGACGGCGCCGAGCGCAGCGGAGAACGCCGATCATGAGTCGCACAGGCACCGCACCGATCACCGTGCAGGATGGATTCGCGGAACTCGAGTCCACGCTGCTCGCCCAGGAGACCTGCTACCGACGGCTCCGCGAGCTCGTCGCCCGCCGCCGTGAGGCGATCCGCACCGCCGATCTCGAGCTGCTGAAGGCGACGCTCGACGAGGAGCGCAGCGTGGTCACGCGCGTCGCCGAACTCGATCGGCGTCGGGCCGCGACGGCCGCCGAGCTTGCGAAGCGCCTCGGCGAACCGCAGCACGCCTCGTCGATCCGGGCGCTCGTCGCCCGAGCGCCGCAGGCCGTTCGCGAGCGGCTCCAGCAGCTCGCCGACCGGCTCCGCTTCGAGATCGAGGCGGTGAAGGAGGAGTCCGGCCGGGTCCGTGCCGCGGCGGACGCGCTCGCCCAGCATGTCGCCGGCGTCCTGCAGTCGGTCTCCGCCGCCTTCGCGACGACGAAGACCTACGGCCGCGCGGGACGCGTGGCCGGCGGCTCGGCGATCCGCAGCATCGACATCCGTTCCTGACGATTCATCGCCCTCGCCTCTCCTCTCCCAGCATCGAGCCGAACCCATGGGACTCAACGGCGCACTTCAGATCGGCCAGTCGGCCATGCTCGCCAGCCAGGCGGCCATTCAGGTCGCGGGCAACAACATGGCGAACGCCGCGACGCCCGGCTACCACCGGCAGGTGGCGAGCCTCTCGCCGGCCCGCGACGATCGCGTCGGATTCAACTCCTTCGTCGGCACCGGCGTGGTCCTGCGGGACATCGGCCGCGTCGTCGACACGGCGCTCCAGACCCGCATCCGGACCGCGCTCTCCCGGGAGCAGGGGACTTCGATCGACCAGCGCTTCCTCAGTTCGATCGAGTCGCTCCAGAACGAGCTCTCCGACAACGACCTCTCGAGCCGGCTGAGCGAGTTCTTCAACAGTTTCAGCGAACTCGCGAACAACCCGAACGACGATGCGATCCGCTCCGTCGTCCTCCGCCAGGCGGGCGGGATCGCCGGGCACATCCAGTCGCTGCGCGGCGAGTACACGCGGGTTCGCGACGAGATCGACCGTTCGCTCGGCTCGAGCGTCCTCGCCGCCGACGGACTGCTCGACCAGATCGCCTCGATCAACGCCCAGATCACGCAGACCGAGCAGGGGGCCGCCCAGGCCAACGGCCTGCGGGATCGGCGCGACCAACTCGTCGACGAGCTGAGCAAGTTTCTCGACATCACCACCGTCGAGCAGTCGAACGGCTCGCTCGACATCTTCGTCGACTCGATTCCGATCGTGCTCGCCGGCGACAGCCGCGGCGTCGAGCTGCGGACCACCGCGGCCTCGGACGGCACCGCGGTCGAGCTTCGCGTGCGGGCCGACGGAAGTCGCCTGAATCCCGAGGACGGCACCATCGGCGCGCTCTTCCGCCAGCGGTCCGAGACGGTCGATCCGGCGATCGGCGCCCTCGACACCTTCACCACGCAGTTCATCCGCGAGACGAATCGCGTGCACAGCGAAGGGCAGGGGAAGAGCGGCTGGAGCACCGTCACCGGCCTCGTGACGCTCGGCAGTGCGACGACCGCCCTCAACGCCGACGCGACCGCCGCGCCCTTCGACATCTCGAACGGGTCCTTCCGGCTGCATGTGACCAACACGACGACCGGGCTCCGCGAGTCGGCCCAGATCCTCGTCGATCCGGCGACGATGTCGCTCACCGATCTCGTGACCGCGATCAATTCCTCGGGCGTCTCGAATGTGACCGCGAGTCTCACGAGCGACAACCGGCTCCGCCTGACCGCGGCCGGCGGCTATGAGCTGCAGTTCTCCGAGGACTCGAGCGGCGTGCTCGCCGGGCTCGGCGTGAACGCCCTCTTCGGCGGGACGACCGCCGCGGACATCGAGCTGAACGCCGCGATTCTCGACGATCCGTCGCTGCTCGCGACCGGCAAGGACCTCGTGCCCGGCTCGAACGGATCGGCGCTCGCGATGGTCGAACTCGAGAACCGCTCCATCGCGGCCCTCGGCGGCCGTTCGCTCCGCGGCTATTGGCTCGCGAGCGTGAACGATCATGCGGTGCGGACCGCAGCGGCGAACGACGAGGCGGACAACGCCCGGCTCGTTCGCGAGAGCCTCGAGGCCCAGGCCGACGCGATCAGCGGCGTGAGTCTCGACGAGGAGACGATCGACCTGCTCAGCTACCAGCGGCAGTTCCAGGCGGCGGCCCGCTACATCAGCACCATCGACGAGGCGATGCAGATCCTGCTCTCGATCGCCTAGTCGCTGCGCGATCCGCGCGATCGCTGCGCGTTCGAATGCCCTCGGGCGTCGCCTTTCCCTCCGGCACGCCGATTGCCCCGATCCCAACCGACCGTGAACCCGATTCCCTCCAACCTCAGCCGCGTGCCGACCTCGCTGGCGTCGCGCCTCTCCTCGAGCGCGATCGCCGCGTCGACGCGGCAGATGCTCCGGCTGCAGGAACAGCTCGCGAGCGGCAAGGCCATCAATCGCCCGAGCGACGATGTCGTCGGCACGAGCGCCGTCTCGGTGCTGGACGATCGGATCGAGCGCCGCGAGCAGCGGCTCAAGAATCTCGCCCAGGCCGAGAGCATGGTGAACGCGATCGACGGATCGCTGAACGATCTCACCGATCTCCTGCAGGAGGCGAAGGGGGTCGGGCTCTCGCAGATCGGCATCGGCAGCGACGCCGGCACGCGGGCCAACCAGGCCCAGGTCATCGATGCGATCCTCAAGGCCGCGGTTGACATCAGCAATCGCGAGCAGCGCGGCATTCACTATTTCGGCGGCTCCGCCCATGGCGCAGCGCCGCTCGTCGGACTGAACGGCGGATATCGGTACATCGGCCAGGGCGATGGGATGGTGACCGACATCGGCCTCGGCGAGGGCGTGCGGACGACGCTCGGCGCCGAGCAGGCCTTCGGGGCCCTCTCGGCCCGCGTCGAGGGCTTCGCCGACCTGAATCCCGAGCTGACCCTGGCGACGCGGCTCACCGACCTCAACGGCGCCCGCGGCCTCGGCATCGCCAAGGGCTCCTTCACCGTCACGGTGAATGCGATTCCGGCGACGATCGACCTCTCCGACGCCGAGACCGTCGGCGATCTCATCGAGCGGATGGAAGCGGCGATCCAGGCGACCGATCCCGGTGCGACCGTGGCGATCGACGCGACCGACGGCGGGCGTCTCGCGATCACGCCGAGCGCGGGCTTCACCGTCGCCTTCAGCGACGGCGCCACCGCGGCGACGGCGAGCGATCTCGGCATCGTCGGTTCCTTCGCGGGCGGCGTGACGAGCACCTCGGGCGATCTCGATCCGCGCATCACCGAGCTCACCGAACTCGGCTCGATGCCCGGGCTGACGACGCCCCTCGGATCGCTCAGGATCCGCAACCTGAACGAGGTCCGCGATCTCGATCTCTCCGGCGTCTCGACGGTGCGCGACCTGATGAATGCGGTCGAGGCCCTCGGCATCGGCGTGCGCATCGAGATCGCCGAGTCGGGCGATCGCCTGAACGCCAAGAACGAACTCTCCGGCGGCATCCTCTCGATCGAGGAGCTCTCCGGCGGCACGACGGCCACCGAACTCGGGATTCGGAGCTTCCACACCTCGACGCTCCTCGCCGACTTCAACCAGGGGCGGGGGGTCGGACAGGTGAGCGGGAAGAGCGATCCGCTGACCGGATTGCCCGATCCCGACCTGAACACGGACTTCCGGGTGACCGTGAAGGACGGGCGCTTCTTCGATGTGGACATCGATGGGGCGACGACCGTCCAGGACATCCTCGATGCGATCAACGGCGCCGCGACGGCCGCGGGGCTCACCGGGGCGGAGTTCACCGCAGCGCTCGCGTCGAGCGGCAATGGCATCGCCCTGACCGACGCGACCGTCGGGACGACCACGACCGTCACCGACCTGAACGACTCCTCGGCGGCGTTCGACCTCGGGATCCTCGGCTCCACGAGCGGCGCAACCTTGACCGGCGAGGACCGCGCAACGGTTGCCGTCGAGAGCGTGTTCAGTCACCTGATGGCCCTTCGGGACGCCCTTTTGGCCAACGACGAGGATGGCATCGCCTTTGCCACGGAACGGCTCGACGACGACATCAGCCGGGCCGTGGAGGCTCGCGCCGACATCGGCGTCCGGGCCCGACGCATCGAGGATGCGACGACCCTCGAGGAGGACCTCGGCGTGCAGGACGAAAGCCTGCGTTCCCAGATCCGCGACCTCGACTACACCGCCGCCGCGGTGCGCTTCACCAACCTTCAGCAGATTCTCCAGGCGGGCTACCAGACGACCGCCGCAACCCAGCGGCTCTCGCTGCTCGACTTCCTGAGCTGAACCGAGGCATTCCCACCCACCCGACCACCATCGCGACGACCGTCGCGACACCCCGAATCACGACAGGACACGGCGTCGTTCCGCGGCCGGAACGACTCCGTCAGGACGGAGTTCCGCGAGCGCCCGCTCGTTTGGCGAGACAGGGCACTCTTCCCCAAGGATTGGATTTTCCAAGGATTGGACGGCCGCAGGAAACGGAGCGTTCCATGCTTGTGCAGACCACCCGCTTTGGAGCAGTCGATGTGGACGAGGAGCGGATCATCCACTTCCCCGCCGGCCTGCTCGGATTCTCGAGCTACCGCCGCTACGCGCTGCTTCAACCAGACGATCAGGGCATCTTCTTCTGGCTGCAGTCGATCGAGGCGCCCGATCTGGCCTTCGTGGTCACCGATCCGGCGCTCTGGGTCGCCGACTTCCAGGCCCAGATCCGGCGCGAGCAGATGGAGGATCTCGCCCTCGGCGATCTCGCCGACGCGCAGGTGCTCGTGATCGTGAACAAGCGGGACGGGACGCTCACCGCCAACATGCAGGGACCGCTCGTCATCAACGCGCGGAACTGCCGGGCCATGCAGCTCGTGCTCGCCGAGAAGCGCTGGACCACGCGACACACGCTCATGCATCTCAACGACGGCGTGCGGGCCGCATCGGCCTGACGCCGCAGCGAAAGGAAAGTCCCCACGGATGGGGCACGGCCGCGTGAGCCGCACGCGGACGGTGACGGGACGGCGTCGGATCGGCTTTCGGCCGGTCGGCGGGTCGCGACGAGGCAACGCGACCGCATCCAGGGAAGGAGCCCGCACATGCTGGTCCTCTCTCGACAGAGGGACGAGACGATCATGATCGGCGACGAGGTGGAACTCACCGTCGTCGACATCCGGGGGGACAAGGTGCGCATCGGCATCAAGGCCCCATCACATGTCGCCGTACACCGCAAGGAGGTGTACGACGCGATCCGCAACGAGAACCAACAGGCCGCAGGTTTCCGCGGCGAGATCACGGCCCTCCGGCCGCGCGGCGTGACCGTGCGGCCCGAGCGCCGAACCGAGGGTGGGACGGTCCTGCCCGCAGCGGCGCGCATCGCCGCACGCACCGACGGCCGGCGCGACATCGCCTGAGCGATTTCCGGCTCGAGCCTTCCAGTCAAGGAGGATTGCCATGGCTCGCATCAACACGAACGTCTCATCGCTGATCGCTCAGAACAACCTCAAGCGATCCGGCTCCGACCTCCAGGTGCGTCTGCAGCGCCTCTCGACCGGCCTGCGGATCAACCGCGGCGCCGATGACCCGGCCGGCCTCATCGTCTCGGAGCGCTTGCGCAGCGAGATGAAGGGCCTCGGCACGGCCATCGAGAACTCCGAGCGGGCAAGCTCCGTCATCTCCACGGCCGAGGGCTACCTCGCCGAGGTCGCGGACCTGCTGAACTCGATCAAGTCGCTCATCGTCAAGTCGGCCAACGACGGCGGCGTGAGCAAGGAGGAGATCGAGGCGAACCAGCTCGAGATCGACTCCGCGATCGAGTCGATCACCCGCATCTCGAACACCGCGAGCTTCGCCGGCCTGCAGCTCCTCAACGGAAGCCTCGGCTACATCACCTCGGGGGTGACCTCGACCGACATCGCGGGCGTCAACATCAACGGCGTCCAGTTCGACAGCGACAACCAGGTCGCGGTGTCGATCGAGGTCGTGCAGTCCGCCCAGACCGGGCAGCTCTTCCTCTCGGGCAACATGGCCGGCGCCGCCGGTGAGCTCCTCTCGAGCGTCACCATCGAGATCGCCGGTCCGCTCGGCGTGCAGTCGCTCACCTTCGTCTCCGGCACCCCGCTCTCGGCGGTCGTCGCCGGCGTCAACCTCGTCCGTGACACCACGGGCGTCTCGGCGGCCCTCGTCGACGGAAGCGACCAGACTTCCGGCGTCTTCTTCAACTCGACGACCTTCGGCAGCGACAGCTTCGTCAGCGTCAAGAAGATCGGGCAGGGGGGCGACTTCTTCGCCACCTACGATTCTCAGGGCGGCAATCAGACGAATCGCGACACCGGTCAGGATGTCCGGGCGATCGTCAACGGCGCGGTCGCGACCGGCGACGGCACCTCGATCTCGCTCAACACGCCCGCGCTCTCGCTGTCGGTCGATCTCTCGCAGGTCTTCGCCACGACGATCAACGGGACTCCGTCGACCTTCCGCATCACCGGCGGCGGCGCGAACTTCCAGCTCGGCCCCTCGGTGGACGCGACCCAGCAGGTCGGCGTCGGGATCCAGTCGATCGCGGCGACGCGCATCGGCGGCACGGACATCGACGACATCCGCTTCTTCCTGGACAGCCTGAAGAGCGGTCAGCCCAACTCGGTGCTCGCCGATCGGACGGAACAGGCCTCGCTCATCCTCGACAACGCGATCACCGAGATCGCGGTGCTTCGCGGACGGCTCGGTGCGTTCGAACGCAACACGCTTCAGACCAACATGAACGCGTTGCAGATCGGCCTGGAGAACATCACCTCCAGCGAATCGAAGATCCGCGATGCGGACTTCGCCTCGGAGACGGCCCGACTCACCCGAGCCCAGATCCTTCAGCAGGCCGGCACATCGGTCCTCGCCACGGCGAACACGAGTTCTCAGAACGTGCTGGCCCTCCTCCAGTAGGCCCGGCAGGAACTCTGACGACGGCACCGCCCAGGCGGAGACCCGCTCCAACAGCCCAATAACCTCCTCCACAGCCCCTCGGCCTCACGGCCGGGGGGTTGTGCCATGGGGCGCTTCCGTCCCAGATCGCACGGATCCCGGCGAAGGACCGGGAAAGCGGCTGGTCGGCTGAAGTCGCCCCGAACGCGCTCCGATGACCCTCTGGACCGCTCTCTCCGCCGCGGCCGCGCGGAACGGAGCGATCGGAACGGTAGCAGGACGCGTTCCGGGATTGGCAGGATCGGGAGCATGCGGAGGATCCGCTCGCGTCCCACAACCCATCGCGCGTGGCGTTGGGTCGGTCGGCACCGTCGTAACGGTCCGATCCACAAGGCCCGGCCACCGACCAGAGGTCGGGCCGGTTCATGGAGGACAACAGCAGTGAGTCGTATCAATCAGAACATCTCGTCGCTGATCGCCCAGCGCACGCTGGGTGCTCAGAACCGAGGCTTGCAGACGAGTCTGCAGCGCCTCTCGACGGGTCTCCGCATCAATCGAGGTGCCGATGACCCCGCAGGCCTCATCGCCAGCGAGAACCTCCGAGCCGAGAAGAGCGCCATCAACAGCGCCATCTCGAACGCTCAGCGGGCCGAGCAGGTCGTGAACGTCGCCGAAGGCGGTCTCCAGGAAGTCTCGAACCTGCTGGTCGAACTCCAGGGACTCGTCGGCGCCACCGCAAACGAGGCCGGCGTTTCCGCAGAGGAGAAGGACGCGAACCAGCTTCAGATCGACTCGATCCTTCAAACGATCGACCGTATCGCGAACTCGACGAGCTTCCAGGGAAGCAAGCTCCTCAACGGCAACTTCGACTACACCACCTCGGGCGTCAATGCTGGCATTACGGACGTCAGCATCAACGGCGCTCGACTCTCGGACAACGGCTCCGCCCGGTCGGTGACGGTCACGGTTCTCACCTCGGCCCGCACCGCAGGTGTGTTCCTCTCGACCGGCGCCAACTTCGAGAACGCCGGCGACGGTGAAGTCACCTTCGAAGTCACCGGCACGAAGGGTGTGCAGCAGTTCACCTTCGCGTCGGGCACCTCGCAGTCGGACATCATCGACGCGATCAACTCCTACAAGGACCAGCTCGGCGTCTCCGCCGCGCAGGACGCGACCGACACCGCTCGCGTCGTGATCCGCTCGACGAGCTACGGCAGCGATGCCTTCGTCCGTGCGAAGGAACTCTCGAACCAGGGCACGACCGACTTCGTGTTCGCCTCTGCGACCGCAACCTCCGCTACGAACGACCTCAAGCAGTTCGGCCGCAACGCCACCGTGCTCATCAACGGCACGCAGGCGACGACGAACGGGTTGACGGCTCGAGTCTCTACGGACGGATTCGACGTCAGCGTGGCACTCGATGGCGATGCCAGCCTCAATGCCGACGGCCAGGCGACGACGTTCTACATCACCGGTGGTGGTGCGAACTTCAGCCTGTCGCCGAAGGTCAACCTCGCGGGCAAGGTCTCGCTGGGCATTGAGACGGTGACGACCGGCAACCTCGGCACCGAGGCCGAAGGCTTCCTCTCCGACATCAAGTCGGGCGGTACGGCCAACGTCCAGAACGGTGACATCTCGAGCGCCCAGTCGATCATCGAGCAGGCCATCAAGCAGGTGTCGAGTCTCCGAGGCCGCCTCGGCGCGTTCCAGAAGAACGTCGTCGGTGCGACCATCTCGAGCCTCGGCGTCTCGCTCGAGAACACCACGGCTGCCGAGAGTGCGATCCGCGACACCGACTTCGCCTCCGAAACGGCGGCGCTGACCCGGTCGCAGATCCTCAGCCAGGCCGCGACGCAGTCGCTGTCGCTGGCCAACTCCAGTCCGTCCGCCGTTCTTTCGCTCCTCGGCTAACGCCAAGGAAACGAGGAACGGGGCGGAGGTACCCGGGAGATAGATTGGCGGCGGGCCGCAAGGCCCGCCGCTTTTTTATTTTTGCTGCGAGGCCAGCCACGCGGCGCGTTCGAGCGTGAAGCGCAGGATGCCTGGCTCGGGCGTCGTCGTGCGCTCGGGGAATCCGCATCGGCGGAGGACGCCTTGGCTGGCGACGCCGTCGACCAGCGTCTCCGCGGTGACCCGATCGACCCGCGGATCGGCGAAGGCTCGGGCGATCACGGCCTTGGCGGCCTCGCTCGCGTAGCCGCGGCGCTGCTCGTCGGCGACGATCGAGTAGCCGATCTCGACCGCGCGGTCCTCGGTGGGGGGACCCTTGTAGCCGACCGTTCCGATGAGGCGCGGTTCACCCTCTCCGTCCACGCGGAGGATGAAGTACATCCACCAGCCCGCCGAGTCGGGCAGCGATTCCCGCATGCGGAGCGTCCAGCCGAGCGAGTCGGCATCGATGTGTTCGGGCGGCCAGCTCGGCGGCACGATCGCCGCGAGAGCGGTGGCCAGCGCGGTGGAGTCGGTGAGGGCCGCCCGAAGGTTCGCCGGATCGGCTTCGACCAACAGGAGACGCTGCGTTGCGAGGGTCATCACGCGACACTCTACGCGAAGCGGGAATGCTCCCGCCTTGTCGCGGCTCGATCGGTCCGTCAGACTCCCGTCATGGCGACAGTCGGCCGACGCCGTGGGGGCGATGCGGATCGCGGATCCGTCGGCGATGGCACGCCGCCGAGCGATCTTGCCGCGTTTGTCCTCGGACTCGTCTGGCAGCACGGGCCATGCAGCGCCTACGCGATCCGCCGGCTCCTCCTCGACTCGCCGTCGGCCCAGTGGAGCGGCAGTGCCGGTGCGATCTATCCGCTCGTCCGCAGGCTCGAGCGCGAGGGACTGCTCGAAAGCGTCCGGGTGAAGGGCGATCGCCGCGGGCTCCGGGCCTGTGCGATCACGCCGGTCGGCATGGCGGCGCTCCAGCGCTGGATCGGCCCGCCGCTCGCAGCGGGTGCGATTTCCGTCTCGGCCGATCCGCTTCGCTCGCGGGCCCGCTTCCTCGCAGCGCTGCCTCCGAAGGCGCGGCAGGCGTGGGTGGCGTCGGCCCGCGACGCGCTCGACGAGGTCGACCGCAAGGCGAAGGAGTGGCACGCAGCGTACGCGACGGACAACGATCCCTTCCTCGCCCTCCTCACGCGGCACGCCGAGCTCGAGCTCGAGGCGCGGCGCCGCTGGCTCGACGAGGTTGCGATCCTGATCGGGGGAGCCGCTAGTCCGCGTGCGGGGCGACGGCCGCCGGCTCGACATGAATGAGCACATCGCGGATCCGGCGGTCGCCGGCGCGGATCGCGTCCTTGACGCGATGGGCAAGGGTGTGGCTCTCGCGCACGCTCATCGAGCCTTCGACATGCACATGCAGGTCGACGAAGAGATCGAAGCCGATCTTCCGCACGCGGCACTTGTGGGCGTCGAGGATCCCGGGCACGGCCATCGCCGCCTCGAGGACGCGGCGCTCAAGATCGGGCGAGGGGGCGGTGTCGAGCAGTTCGGCGACCGCCGGTCGAGCGAGGCGAAGGGCGTTCACCGCGATGATCGCGGCCGCGACGAGGGCGGCGATGTCATCGGCCCGCTCGTATCCCGGACCGCCGAGCAGGGCGACGAGGATGCCGACGAAGGCGGCGGCTGAAGTGATCGCGTCCGAGCGATGGTGCCACGCGTCGCTCGTCACCGCGTGACTCTCAGCCTCCGCCCCCGCGCGGCGGACGACGCGAAAGAGCGCCTCCTTCACGACGACCACCACGACGAGGACCACGAGCGTGAAGGGCGCCGGAGCGTGGTGGGGGGTGACGATCTGCCGGATCGCCTCGAGGGCGATGATGATGGCCGCCGCGAAGAGGACGATGGCGACGACGATCGCCGCGAGCGGCTCATACTTGCCGTGGCCGTAGGGATGGTTCTCGTCGGCGGGGCGCTCCGCCATGCGCACGCCGGCCCAGACGATGAGCGAGGTGAAGATGTCGCTCGTCGACTCGATCGCATCGGCGACCAGCGCCGCCGAGTTGCCGAGAACGCCGGCGATCGCCTTGATCGCCGCGAGCGCCGCGTTCACGATGATGCCGATCGCGACCGCGCGGAGCCCGGCCGTGCGCTTGGTCGTGTCGGAGGGTGACGCTGGAGGGGGAATCGCGGGGGCCATCGCGGGCTTCGCCACGGAACGATCGGGACGGTACCACACGGGCCTCTGTCGGGGGCTGTCGCGCGAATCCGATATCGTGCCGCCGTGCACACGGATCCGGTCAACAACGCCAATGCAAGTCACGCCGCGCCGGAGGGAACCACCTGCGTGGCCTGCGGATATCCGCTGCACGGCATGACCCTTGACGCACGCTGCCCCGAATGTGCGGCGCCCGTGCGCGATTCGCTGCGCGGTGATCTCCTCGCCGTCGCGAGTCCTGAGTATGTCAGGCTCCTGGCCCGCGGTCTCGCCCTCATCATCGCCGGTTCGCTCGTCACCTTCGCGTGGTGGATCGTCACGCCGCTCCTCTTCGCGATTGGCGTCGACAACGGTCTGCTCGCCCCGCGCGCTGCGCTCGTCCTCGCCCAATCCGTCGATCTGCTCGGCGCGCTCCTCCTCCTCATCGGCTGGTGGGTTGCGACCACGCCCGATCCGGCGCAACGGCCCGACGCGCCCGAGGGTGGACGCCGCGATCTCGCCGTGCGCCGCACGCTGCGCGGCGTGCTGGTCGCGATCGCGGTCATCTCCGCCGTCGGATTCGTGGGACTCTTCGCCCCCGGACTCGCGAACACGGGACTCTCGGGCGTCTTCGGCAACATCGTCATCAACGCGAACGCGCCGGTGCCGGCGCTCCTCTGGGTGGCGATCGTGCTGCGCATCGCCCTCCTCGTGCTGCGCGTGACGCGTTTCTTCCTCGGGCTCTCCTACCTCGAGCGCCTGTCGGCCCGCATTCCGAGCCGGGAGCTCGCAGATGCGGCGCGCCGGCAGCGTTGGCAGCTCCCACTCTTCTTGACGGTCGGATGGGGCATCGTCATCGGACCGCTCATCGGTGCGGTGCGCTACATGAAGGTCCTCGTGCGCCTCCAGCGGGCCGTCTCCGCCGCAGCCGAACGGCCCCCGTCGGCGGCTACGACCACAGGCGCGGCGTGACGATCGCCTGCTCGAGCAGGGTGAGGTATTCCTCGGCGGGGAGTTCGATCGCGCCGAAGCGGAGGATGTGATCGTTGGCGAACTGGCTGTCGAGCAGTCGAAATCCCTTGCTCCGGAGCAGTTCGACGAGGTGGACGAGGCAGACCTTGCTCGCGTCGCGACCGCCGCGATCGGGGCGCGAGAACATGCTCTCGCCGAAGAACGCAGCGCCGATCGAGACGCCGTAGAGACCGCCGACGAGTTCCCCCTCCGTCGTCGCCGTCGGCCGCGTCCACGCCTCGACCGAGTGTGCGAAGCCGAGTTCGTGGAGCGCGGTGTACGCGGCGATGAGGCGATCGCTGATCCAGCAGCGGTTGTCCGCGCCGCGATCGGTCGCGCAGGCCCGCATCACGGCCGTGAAGCTCGTGTCGACGCGGATCTCGAATCGCTGCGATCGCACCGTCCGGGCCAGCGACTTCGCGACATGAAATCGCTCGTCGAGCGGAATGATGCAGCGAGGATCGCACGAATAGAACGAAACGCGCCCGGTATCGGGATCGGCCATCGGAAACGCCCCGTTCGCGTAGGCGGTCAGGAGCGTCTCCGGATCCAGCGGGGGCTCGGCGCGGCGGCGTGGCATAGGGACGGAAGCGACCTCGCCTCGCTCAGCTCAGGAACTCCATCCCATCGACGGTGCCGAGCAGGACCTTCAGCCGCACGCGGTCCCCGACCTCGGGAAGTCGCGAGCACACATGCAGCGGCACGCGGACCGCTGCGCGGCGACCCTCGGATTCGATCGCCAAGTCGAAATAGCGATCTCCGTGAATGAGCACCGGCAGCACGCCGGTGATGGCGACCTCGATCGAGCCGACGAGCGGAAGCATGCTGGGAGCCTCTCAGAGCGCGGGGGCGGTCTCGCGGTCAAGCGATTCCGGGGCGGCCATCCACACACGGACACCTAGACATTGAACAGGAAGTGGACGACATCCGCGTCCTGCATGACATAGCTCTTGCCTTCCGCGCGCATCTTGCCGGCCTCGCGGATCGCCTTCTCGCTCTTGTACTTCACGAGGTCGTCCACCGAATAGCACTCGGCGCGGATGAAGCCCTTCTCGAAATCGGTGTGGATGACGCCGGCGGCCTGCGGGGCGGTGTCGCCCTTGTGGATCGTCCACGCCCGGATTTCCTTCGGTCCCGCGGTGTAGTAGCTCTGCAGTCCGAGCAGGTCGTACGCGGCGCGGGCGACGGAGGCGAGCGCCGGCTCGGACATGCCGAGGCTGTCGAGCAGTTCCTTGCGGTCGGCCTCGGGCAGCTCGGCGAGCTCGCTCTCGATCTTCGCGCAGACCACGACGACCTTGCCACCGTGCGACGCCGTGTAGGCCCGGACCTTCTCGACGAGCGGACCCTTGCCCTCGAGGTCGTTCTCCATCACATTCGCGACATAGAGCACCGGCTTTGCGGTGATGAGCCCAAGGCTCGCGAGGACCTTCCGCTCCTCGGCGTCGAGGGTCAGCGATCGGATCGGCTTGCCCTCCTCGAGAATCGGCTTCACCTTCCCGAGCACCTCGACCTTCAGGATCGCCTCCTTGTCGCCCGAACGGGCGATGCGGGCGGCCTTCTCGAGCACGCCGTCGACGACCTGGAGATCGGCAAGCATGAGCTCGGTCTCGATCGTCTCGATGTCGCGGATCGGGTCCACCGTGCCGTCCACATGGACGATGTCCGGGTCCTCGAAGCAGCGGACGACATGGAGGATCGCGTCCACCTCGCGGATGTGGGAGAGGAACTTGTTGCCGAGCCCCTGGCCCTCGCTCGCCCCGCGGACGAGGCCGGCGATGTCGACGAGCTTGAGGATCGCCGGGATGATCTTCTGCGACTCGATGTGCCGGCGGATCGTGTCAAGCCGCGGGTCCGGCACGCTGACCGCGCCGACATTCGGCTCGATCGTGCAGAAGGGGTAGTTCTGAGCTTCGATCCCCGCACAGGTCAGGGCGTTGAAGAGCGTGCTCTTCCCGACATTGGGGAGACCGACGATGCCGCATTCCATGGTGAAAATCCGCCTGGCGAGAGGTGTCGTGATGACTGGTCCGCGCGTCGATCGACGCACGGACGGGGCGAGGATGGTAACGGAAACGCAAGGATCTCCGCGGCGGAGGATTGACGCCCGCCACGCGGCGGGTACCGTCCGAAAAGCGGCCTTTCAGGAGCCCTGCCATGCAAACGGGTTCGGTTCGTCGGTCGGTCAGGCTCGGCCACGGCGGACGACCGGGGTCGTGCGGCGGCGTTCTCTGGCTGCTGCTCGGGCTCCTGTGGGGGACCGTGGTCGGCAGTGCGCGGGCTCAAGACAGCACCTACCGTCGCCCGCCGCTCGGCTGGGAACTCATCGAGCGGTCGATCAGCCGCTGGGCCGACGCGCGCCGCGAGGACGCCGCGACGGTCGATCCGGCATGGCAGCGAGCGTGGCCCGCGATCGAGGAGGCGTACCTGCAGTTTCTCGAGGGCGAGCATCGGCGGCGGACGATCGATGGCCGCGCGGTCGCCGATGCGTACGAACCGATCGCCTCGGGCGTCGCGACCCCGGAGGAGATCGACCGCTATCGCGCGATCTGGTCGTCGCATCTCGATCGCTGCGATGCGGCAGAGGACAGCTTCCTGCGATCCCTTCGCGAGCTGCTGCCGGCATCGGCGCAGGATGTTGCGGACGCGCTTCTCAGGGAGCGGGCGATCGAGCGGTCGAGCGAGCGGCACTGGGGAGTCGGACCGGGGATGCACCGGATCGTCGGCACCATGCTCGACGCGCGACTCGAGCCGAGCGTGCGAGCGATCGTGCGGGACCGGGTTCGCAGCGCGCAGGAGGCGATGATCCCGCATGTTCGCGTCCTCTCGGAGGCACTTGCCGCGCGAGAGCTCGCGCTCGACCGCGGAAGGGCCCGCGAAGCGTGGTTACCCGCGGGAAACTCGGATGCGGCGCCAGCGTCAGAGACTTCGGGGGAGTTGGCGGGGGAGCGAGCCAACGATCGGCGTGCGGAGCGGCTCGAAGCGATTCGTGCCGCGACCGCGGCTGCTGCGGCGCGTCCGACGGAACTTGCCGGCAAGGCGTTTGCCGCGATCGAGCGCATCGGCGCGGAAGCCGTCCTTGCCGTGGTCGGCGTACCGGGTTCTCCGCTCGACGAGGAGCAGTGGCGTCGCGTCGTCGATGCCCTCGGGGCACCGGAGTTCGGGTATGCCGTCGGCGCAACCCTCGATGTGTACCGATGGCGGCTCGATGTCATCACCGCCCGCTTTCCCCCGAGCGACGCCGCCCGGGTGATCATCGCGGAGGCGACCGAGCGATTCGACGACGAGGCGCGGCGTGCCTTCGTCGAGGCCTTTCGGTCCCTGGCGGAGGACGGCCTTCTCGGAGAGCAGCACCTTCTCGATCTCGCCGCCGATCGCCCCTCCTCGTGGGCCGCGTCGCGCGAGCTCCGCGCGGCGCGCCAGTCCGAGCGATTCATGATCGCCTTCAACGCGTGGGCCGATGCGGTCCGCGAGGCCCTCGGGGTTCCCGCTGAGAGCCACTGGCCGCGCCATGAGCGCGACGCGGACGGTATCCCGATTCCGGAGGAGCGACCTCCGGACCATCTGGCCGAGTTCGAGCGGATGGAACTGAGCCTCGGGTTCCAGTGGACACCGCTCGAGGGTGATCGGCAGAGCGTCCTCCACGGCTTTCCGGCGTGGAGGACGATCGAGGCGATGGCGATGCGGCTCCGACTGCCCTCCGAAGTCGTGACCCGATGGCAGGCGGCGCACGCATCGACGAGTGCCGCCTGGAGCGAGTCGGTTGACCGCGAGGACGCTGCGATCATCGCGAGTCTGTATGACGGGCAGAGCGACGAACGGACCGATGAGGCGATGGCCGTGCAGCAGAGCCGCGCGATCGCCGCTCAGGCCCGCGCGCTGCGGGCATCGCTCGCTGCGGCGTTGCGCGAAGCCGTGCGCGATCCGAGCGTCGCGTCGAGTCTCACCGATGAGGACCGCGCGCTCGCAGAGGTCGAGATCCTCGCGTGGGAGCGGCAGCATCGGATCCCCGACGGACGGACCGCCTCTCGTCCAAGCCGAGGGCTCGCGATCCTGCTCGGCGCGGCGGCGGCATCGGCGAGCGCCGATCCGGCGCCGATCGCTTGGTCCACGAATCCCTTCGAGGCGCTCGACCGGCTCGACCTTCCGCTCGAGGTGCGGGGAGCGGTCACGCGGTCGGTCAGCGATGAGGCGGAGCGACTCATCCGGGCGAGCGAGGCGGTCGATGATGTGACGCTCCTGATCGCCGATCAGCATTGTTTCCGCGACATTCTGCCGATGTGGAATGCGCAGTCGCCCGCAGCGGAGCGTCGTCTGGCGCTCGATCGCGCGCTCGTCCACCGCGACGCGATGCTCGCCGGCGTGCTCCCGGCCGCCCGCGCGCGAGCCGCGGCCGCGGCGGCCCTCGTCGAGGCGATGACGCATGCGCTGCCCGAGGCGTGGCGCGATGACTTCCAGCGGGCGAATCGCGAGGTCGCGCATCCCGGCATCGATACCGAGCGCCCGCGCTTCGAGCGTCCGCTCCTCGCAGCGCTTCGCCAGACGGCCTCCGACCCCGATCGGGCGGCGCGGATGGTCGAGATCCACGACCGCTGGGATCGGCAGTGGACCGCCCGCGCGGAGGAGATCGCCCGGATCGGCGAGGGTACCGCGTTCGCACTCGCCGTCACCGGCGGGTGGGGTCAACTTCCGTCCGCCCACGCCCTGCACGCGGTCTCGGTGGTGCGCTGGATCGAGTTCCGCCGCCGACAGGAAAGCCTCGTGACCATGCGGGCGATGATGCGCGTCCTCCGCGACGACGAACGCGTAGCCATCCCACGCTGGTGAGACGCTACTCACACCTTGTTCTGCGCACGCCGAGTACCGCGATCTGTCGAAGGAACGACAGTTCACAGGATGCGGCACCATTCGCATCGTTCATTCACCACAGAGGACACAGCATTCTGCACTATTCGCGCCTCTGTCGCCTCCGCCTGCGATACCGGTCGTGC
>CAYNCG010000046.1:0-21548 GCA_964395845.1 uncultured Isosphaeraceae bacterium
AGCGTCGCTGATCGCGAATCAGGATTGAAGGTGGCTTTCGTGGAGCGGACACGATGGAAGAGACCACCTACGGCGAGGTCACCCCCGTCGCGTTCAACTTCGTACCGGTTCGGTTTGAGTGAGGCTGGGGAGCGGCGAGCGTCCTCGATGACCCTCCCGGGCAGTCATCCGCATTCGAACGCGGGCGGTTTGCCGATCGGCGAGGGCGAGACGGCGTCTCCCTCGACCCGACCCAAACGTCGGTGTAGCCCGTCCGACGATGAGTGCATGGTCGGCCCTAACCCCTCACGCGATTTCCACCGGCTCAAGGTCTGTAAGCGTCACGTCTTTCCCACGACGAACGCCGGTGGCTCGGACCAGCTGATCGAAGTAACGCTTCACGACGTCGGCGAACATGACCAAGGGCACCTGAAAATAAACTTGACTCTTTCCGGTCGGCTTGACCGCGACCATCTTCTTCGCCGGCGAGCTCTTCGCGACGCACAGTACGCCCTCCACGAGCACAGGTTCGCCGGGCTTGGCCCTGCTCGCTCGCGCCGAGTGCTCCCTTAGAGCTCTAACCGAACCCAAATGATAGGGCCGTCGCGCGAAGTCGACCACGACAACATTCGCGACTCTCCCGTTCGGGCCGATCTGCTTGAGCAGCTGGACGAAGCTATCGAAGTAGTCTCTATCTCCGATACGATCGAACAGTCCCGGCCCGTCCCCATCTACCGCCAGCTTGATGCACTCAACGAGCTCCGCGATCGCGGCTTCTGGCCTAACCGCCCGCTTCGGCAGCTCGGAAGAAGATCCGACCGACAGCGAGAACGCAAAACTCGCGGCTCGCTCGACACCCCTGAAAAGCGGGTAGTGACGGATCGTTTCGGGAGAGATCGCCTCGCGGAAGGGCTTGCCCGCCTTGCGTTCGATGGTTCGATAAACGAGCCGCTCGCAAGCGCGGGAGCGATCTTCGACCTCACCTGATGGGGCAAAGCCTACACCGACGTCGCCACCCCACATGGAGAGTCCGAACGAAGCTTCAGAAACCTCGTCGACATCAAAAGGCGTATGGCGTCCGGCGTGGATCCTGTCAAAGACATCTCGAAGCTCTTCCGCAATCTCGGGAGGCGGATCAGAGAGCAGCCCCTCACAGACATAGCGCTCCGCTTGCTCGCGGTCACCCGCCATCATGAAGAGACTTGCCGCGCTGCGGATCAGCACCGCGAGTGTTTGGCTGTTGACCCTTTGGTCTCTCCCTGTCTCGAGTGCCTTCACTTCGAACTTCGCCGCGCGCCGATACAGCGTCTCCACATCGACTTTGCCGGCAGCGCGAGCAGCGCGGGCCTGGTTTGCCAGTTCCATGGCTCGACGGTGGTGGCTCTGGAGTGAATCGTCGCTCATCGCTCAATCAACTTCGCTCGCGGCGTGCCAAACTCGACCACGCAGATCATCGTTCGGATGTTACCACCGGGGCGTCGCTTGAAACGTTCCTTCTTCTCGCGCACGCGCTTCTCGAGGTCCGTCTCGCTGCCCTTGAGAATGCCGCTGACCTCAAGGCGGGCACTTCGACCCGCCTCGAAGGGTTGGCAGCTCTTCGGACCAAGCCAGTAGTCAGCGCCGGTCCCTCGCTGCGATTGGGATACAACCTCGAATTCGGTGTTTCCGGTCACGGCAAGCATCGCAACAGCACATGCGCCATCTTCGGTTGCTCGAACTAGGTCTGCTCGAGCTCGCAGCAGACGTTCGCTCGGCGCTTGCCATTCAAGCCTGGTGGAGCCGGCCGAGATCCTGCTGCGGGCGAGATGCAAGTGCAACCTCGTGTTGCTTGCATCGTGCTCGCAACGAAAAAGGCAGACAGCTGCCGCTTCGCAGAGAGAGCCAGCGAGTAGCTCCGTCACGGCCGGAACTTCCTTCAGCATGTCGAGTCGGATAGGCCGAAACCTCGCCTGCCGAGGACGCCCTGTCGGATTCTTTCGATTTTGTCGCATATGAAACTACAGCGCCTCGTTCCAAGACTCGTGTCGGCGGCGGCCTACCGGGCTGGACTTGCGCTGGTCCCCGGCACCAGCTGCTCGATCCGGTCGAGAGTCGCCTGCAGCGCCTTCACTTGATCCGCGACAGCAGATTCCCGCAGAAACGCCACCGCCTCAAGCGCCCGTCGCGCCGCATCAGCACGGGCAGCGCGGAGCCTGACCACGGCCTCGGTAACGGCTTGCCTCATGTCGTGGCTAACCATGCTCTGAGCTTCGAACTCGTCGCGCTCGATCAGCTGTCTCTTCACTTCGGACTCCTTCGACCGCAGGATCGCGATCTCGCTTTCGATCGACGCTCGAGCTCGGAGCCGCGCCTCCGCATCGACTCCGTCGACTACCGCGATCGAGTCAAGCAGCACATCCAGCGCAAGCGGGTCCGGAAAGACCTCGGGATAGAGGAAGATCTCCACTGCCTCGCGCAGTCGCCTACAGGAGGCCGCATCGAGCGCCCCGCAGAATGCGGCGAGCCAACGATCGTTCGCACCCAGGATCGCCCGCTCGACACCCATCGCCGAGCGAGCGCGTGCCATGCGCTCTTCGGCTAGAGCTTGCATGTCGCCGCCAAACCTGTGGTAAGCGGCCGCGTCCTTGCCTATCGACTCCAGCTTGTCACGCACTCGACGATCATGAAGTGAGGCAAGCTCCTGGTCGTAACTCGGCCAAGCCGCCGTCCAAGCGGCTTCGTCAGTGACGACCAGCGGCTGGTCGCGCCGAAGTTGTGCGACGATCGACCTCAGGTCGAGGTCGGCTCGCCTCATCGAGCATCGAAAGGCCGCGACGCGATCGAGACGACGCAGATTGCGCGACGCATCAATCGCCTCTGCGGGCAGCAGATCGGGCACATCCGAAAGGCGGCGAAAGAACTCGTCCTCCCGCGACGCGAGCGTCGCGACGGCACGATGGCGGATTCGAACCAAGTCCTCGAACTGCTCTACAGCGGCCGGATCCGCGTAGAGCGACGCCGATGTCAACGCACCCGCTCGATCGGTTGCTGGCGCCAATGCCGCCCGAAGATCAGGGCCTCGCTCCTCAAGAAATAATCGGAGCTGCGCCGCAACTGCGAGAACCGTCTGCTCATCCCAACCGAGCCGTTCACCCCACGAGGCCGCTGCGGACTCATCAAGCGGCCTAGGCACAGCGACATCGATCGATACCCGAACCTGGGCGTCTGCGGTACGTCCGAAGAAAGGGAGCAGTAGCAACAGCAGTAGTGCGAACAGGCGAAAGGGATTCGACAGTATCCGAATCACGGGCAGTTCCTCGGCGTGAGCGGATTTCTGGAGTTCATGCAGTCGACATTGTCCCAACTAGCGAGGTACAGGCAGAAGTATTGGCCAGTCGTCGCGTCCTGGACACAGCCGACGGGGATCTTGATCTGTGCGGTAGAGAAGACGCCTGTGTCTGGAAGTACGTGCCAGCCAGGCGACGCGGGAATCGGCCCTTGGTAAGTGACATCCCGCTCTTGCGGCAGGCAAGTGAAGCCGGGGGTACCGCCACAGTTGAAGCTCGGCGGCTGACCGTTATATGGCTCAGCTGAGTAGAAGGATTGAAGGCATGATCGCGGGCCAGCCTCAGAGCAGTTGGTGGACGCGAGTGTGCTCGCAGTCATGGAGGTCACGAGAGAGCAGAACGCGACGAGTGCGGCTGATTTGAACTGATTCGGCATATGAAATCCTTTCTACGGGATCGCGCCCACCGCGAGAAACTTCGCGAGTGAGGTGTTTGCGTGGCCGCTTCGGCGACCAACTCCATTCAGCTTGTCGTGTGTACTCCACTCGGGGTGTGTGGCCCCGGGCGGTCCGGTTCTTCCGGTGCTCCTTCGCCGAGGACTCCACTCACTCGGCGTCGGCTTCGGGATGTGCTGAGCCGGATCTTCCGGCGACCAGCCGCGGGGATGTACTCGGGCCCCGCAGGCCGGGTTGGGATGCTCGCCTGTCAGTCATCCGCGGTCTGGCGTCCGTTCAGTCGCAGCTCTGGCGGCGGCCTGGGGAACGGCATGTTGGGATGGTCCATCGGGAGTCGGGCTTTGTACGCCCGACCAAGGCTCCTTTCTCCACGCGCTCTCCCTAAGACGCCGCCCGGCGCGATTGGCGCGTCGGGGTCTTCTCGACCGGGCGACATTCGCATGAGACGGTCTCGATGACCGCCGCAACTCCCTTCGCATCGGCCTTGAAGCCGTCGTTCGACCACTTCTCGACGAGCCCGAACCATGCGGCTCGGGACTCGTGATCCATGGCTTGGAACGCGAGAACAGCCGCGAAGAAAACCTCCCTCTCGCGGTAGCCGTTGCTCGCGCACCACTTCTCGAAGACAGCCTTGACCTCGCCGAGGGCGAAGTTCTTCTGTCCAAGAGCTACGTGGCGACCTGCCATGGTGGGGAAGTTAGTTGCGCCCATAAGTGCCTGCAATCCCAAGAGTTGTATATTTGTTCTGCAAACTGCGATGAAAGTCGATGAATGTCTATTGACTTCTACAACCCGACGGCGCACGATGCATGCATGTCCGAGTTCACCTCGATCGGTGTTCGAAACGACGACGCAGAGCGCTTTCGGCTGATGTCGAAGTCACTTCGTGTGCCTCAACACCGGCTCTTCGCTGGGCTGGTTCAGTACTTCGGTCAGCTCACTCGGGAGCAGCAGGAGTTCGAGCTGGGGCTCGCAGACCCGGCATCACCGTCCAGTGGCGACGCCCAGCAGTCTGACGGCTCGCGACCACAAAAGCAACGCCCCGCCGGCGCGACGCTCAGCCGTCGGCGCGGCGCTGCCTGACCGCGTCCGAACCCGACCTCGGCTCCCAGCCACCCAGCACCCATGATCGAAACGACCGAGCCAACCACCGGAGACGCCACGCAGGACTACAACCCGCCGCTGCCACCTGCTTCTTTCCCCAGGTGCAGCTGCGACAAGTGCGTCTCGTGGGCCCAGTACAACCCCGCCGGGGCTCATCGCGATTGTGACATCAGGTACCAGAGGTGGATTCGCAGCCTCCCGGAGGAGACTCCCCCTTCCTGCGGCCCGGACATCGATCGATTCGTTCGCGTGGCAGCGTTGATCATCGCGATCTCGATCGCGATCGTTCTCGTCTGGCTACTTCTATTGCGATCAGCGCTCGTACTCGAGTCGAGCAGGCTCGGTCCTTCGAATCCACGGCCTGATGTGCGAGGCGACGCTCCCGCGATTCCGCGAGATCACTCGCTTCGATCGAGCTCGGATCCAACTATCCCAGCACCTCCCGAAGAAGCATCGACTCTCGAACCGCCGATTGGTCTCGCTCTCGACTGCGCACGACGTGAGCGCATGCCACAGTTCCGAATCGAGGCCCAGCCACCAGACCTCCGCCTCGCCCGGCAGAAGCAGACGCGGCAGTTTGACCCGGGGGCTACCAACCCCGGTCTCATAGCGGTCGATGCGACGCCCCGGACCAAAGAAGCTGACGCACAGCTTGCCAATGAAGACCGGAGTTCCGCCGGTGTTGATCACGCGCATGCCGACTTGACGGCCATCGTGCCCGAGATCCCCGCGCACGAAGTAAACGCGCAATCGCTCTCGCCTCTGATCCATCGCGAGCCAGATGCCGGCGAACGCAGCGATGCAACTACCGATCGCCGCAACGGCACTGCTCAGCGCGGCAGAGTCATCCAACGACATGTCGACACTCCTGGTGGTCGGGTTCAGGCGTCCAAACTCGAGCCCGACCACTTCCAGCCTACCGCAGCACTCAGTCGTGCGAGCGGCGATGCCTGACCGAACCCGACCGCCTCTCGCACCGCGTCCCCATGTCACACCGCGCCCCCATGACCGAGACGACCGAGCCAACCTCCGGTGACGCCAACGCGTCCACCTCGTTGATGGAACCGTGTCCACGCTGCAGTTGCGGCATGGCGAACCAGCAGCGGGAGATGAGTGAGTCCAGCCGCAACATCGGCCCGATCCCGCCGGTGCTTGACGCATCGCGGCGCGGCGCTGCCGAGCGGTCGTTCAAGCTCTTCTGCGAGGTCTACCTCGCCGAGTCGTTCAAGCTCGCCTGGTCGCCCGATCACCTGACGGTCATCGCCCGGATCGAGAAGGCCGTGCTCGAGGGCTGGCTCTTCGCGATCGCGATGCCGCGCGGCTCCGGCAAGACCACGCTCGTCGAGGCGGCGGCGATGTGGGCCATCCTCTACGGGCATCGCCGCTACATCGCGATCATCGGGAGCGCCGAGGATCACGCCGAGGCGATGCTCGATTCGATCAAGAGCAGCTTCGAGAACAACGATCTCCTCCAGCAGGACTTCCCGGAGGTCTGCTATCCGATCGAGTGCCTCGACCGCATCGCGAACCGGGCGAACGGTCAGATGTGCGACGGGAGGAGCACGCAGATCCGCTGGGGCAAGCGGAAGATCGTCCTGCCGACGATCGAGGGCTCGAAGGCCTCGGGCTCGATCATCCAGGCGGCGGGCCTCACCGGGCAGATCCGCGGCATGTCGCACAAGCTCTCGAGCGGCGAGAAGATCCGCCCGGACTTCGTGATCCCGGACGACCCGCAGACCGACGAGAGCGCGAAGAGCCCGACGCAGTGCGATGACCGCGAGGAGCTGATCGCGGGCGCCGTCCTGGGCCTCGCGGGCCCGGGCAAGAAGATCGCCGGCGTGATGCCCTGCACGGTGATCCGCGCCGACGACATGGCTGATCGGATCCTCAACCGGGATAAGCACCCGGCATGGCAGGGCGAGCGGATGCGGTGCATGCCGGCTGCATGCGGCATCTCGCAGACGCGAGCTGAACAGCAGCTTCGCCAACTCCCTGAGGGCACCGGGGGTGCCGGATGAGTTGCCGCGTCCCGCTGACGACCGAGCCAACCTCCGGTGACGCCAACGCGTCCACCTCGTTGATGGAACCGTGTCCACGCTGCAACGGCAAGGGGACCATCGCGGTCAAGCCGATCAGGTTTGCTCCGGCTGGATACGAGATCTCGCAGATGCGAGCTGAACATCCCACGAGTTCATTCACGGAGTTTGCCGGCGACTCTTCCCGCTGGATCGTGAGCACCGCCGTGCGGAGCCTCTGGTGGATCGTGTTGGTAGCGGTCAACCTTGCGTTGCTGGCGGCGGTGGTGTGGATCGCGCTCGGCCAACCTCAGATTCGCCAACTATTGGGAGTGTCAATCCATGCTGATCTACGCGACGGAAGAAGTGGAACCGAGCCGCTGGGACAAGCCGGGCATGATGCTGGTCGTGAAACGACTGGGAGATGCATGGGAGGGGACTTTGCTGCTGCACGGCAAGGTCAACACGATCGTGCACAGGAAGACCTTCGACGCGGTCATTGCCGCAGCTCGACCCTACATCGATCGACCGGCCAGCGAGTTCACCACGACCGACGATCATCCATCGTCGCGACCGGTGGGCGGCTGATCGTCCGCGACCACATACCAGCGCTGACGATCGGAGTCCCAGATCGGCTTCGGGTGAAGCTCGATGTCGATCAGGCCCGAACCACGGTCGGCGACATCGTTGAACTCCTGCAGGCCGAAGGTGACTGTCCAATCGCCCGGATAGCCGGCGAGCTTGGCTCGCAGCTCTGCGATGGTCATCGAGTTGTCCTTTCAGTGTGGCGGTCGGGCTCTCGGTTCCAACTCGAGCCCGACCGCTTTTCATCCTAACGAGCACCTGCGTCTGTCCGCCTTTGTCCGCCGATTGGAGCCCCGCATGGAAGCGAACGGCCCGAACAACCTCAACCAGAGCCCACGGAGCATTCCGAGCGGGCTCATCGACGGCGCGATCATCGGGGCCATCGTGGGCCTCGTGCTGACCTGGCTCGACGCCGGCGTCGGCGGGGCGATCGCGGCGGTCGCGCTCTTCAGCCTGCTCGTCTGGCTGATCCCGACCGAGACCAGTCACCTCCCGGGCACGGCCCCGACAGCGATCCCCGCGCAGCCCCACGCGCGACCGGGCTCATCGCTTCGAGGGTGGATCCGTGCCCGACACGCGCAGGGCTCTCTCGACGCCCCGTGGCGCACGCTTGCGGACGAAGCGAGCCGTTCGCTCGGGCGACGCGTGGGCGTCGAGGAGCTCTGCGCGGCTCTTGAAGAGCACGACGCCGATCGGGCGCTCCGCCGCGCACAGGCAGGAGGCCGAGCGTGACGCGACGACTCACCAAGCGCGAGTCGCTTCGCCGCTGGGCGAGCGACCGCATCAGCCGATGGGTCGAGCAGGAGCTCGACAGCGTCGCGACGCCGACGCTCGAGTGGTACGAGGACCTCGCCGCGCGGGCTCCGGCCCGCTTCAACCGGCCGATCCCAATCGAGACGCTGCGGGCATTCGTCCACTCGATCCAGCGCCGACGCGCCCGCGAGGCCGCCGCGAACCAGAAGGGCGGTGCGCGATGCTCTGCGTGACGGTCCCAAAGGGCCAACGGGTCACGGTCTCGGTTCCGCCGAGCCCATTCGGCCAGACGATCGAGATCCATGTGCGCGGTACGAAGAACGACCGGGCGAAGCTCGCCTTTGACGCGCCGCCCGAGGTGATCGTGACGCGACCGTTCGCCACGCCCCTCTCCCCCGCTCCTCCCGACTCATCTCTTCTCTGAGCCTCGCGCGGGCCTTCGGGCCCGCGCGAGGTCTTCCAACCTCCCCTTGGCGAGTTCCAGCGATGTGCCCCTCCACGCTTCGCAGACGACGCGACAACTTCGTAGTGCGGATCCGACCCGACGATCTGGCGGTGCTCAGGGAGCTCGCCGCGCGGTGCGAGTGGACCATGACGGCTGCGCTCGGAGCGGCCGTTCGCAAGCTCGCGATGGAGTCGGGGCTGAAGCATCTCGCCGCGCCGACGCCGGCATCTGGAGCGGCATCGAGCGACACGCCCAGTCGCTCAGCGGTCCATGCGGACACGCGTGGCGTCGGCGCTCAGGCGGCGTTCGACGCCGCGATGGATCTGCTCTCCCTGAACTTCGCCGAGCTGATCGAGTGGTGGGGTGTGCGCGGCAAGGGGACGCTCTGGCGGGCGCTCATCGTCGGGGCGATGCGGGAGATCCCGCCGGTCCAGCCGAGCTTTCCCGAGATCGCACGGCTGCTCTGCCAGACCACCCACACCACGATGGTCGCGGCGTACGAGTCCTGGAATCGCCTTCCTCGAGCGCTCCAGCAGCACTGGCTCGACATGGTGCGGGCGAATGCGCTCGCCCAGATGGAATCTCATCAGGCTCCTCGAGCCGCGGGCGGTCCGCGGGCGGGAGCCTCATTGCCGCGTGGCTCAGCCCGGTAGAGCGCCGGACCGTCGGAGGTCCGGAGGTCGAAGGTTCGAATCCTTCCGCGGCAGCTTTGGACGACTTCAACACCATGCAGAGGCAGCACGAACAACCTGAGTCGCGAGCGATGCGGTGGCCGAGATGGCGCTCGCTATGGCGGTCCATCGTGGATGCCGTCGCTCCCGACCGGCTCTCACGGCGGGCGATTGTGGGAGTCGTCGACGACCAGGTTGGTCGTTCCGTCCAGCAGCTCGATGTTCGCTTCGAGCTTCTCCCGGGCGGCCTCCGAGAGGCAGTGTGGCCAGGCGGACCAAATGTGGCTCCCACGCTCGCGAATCAGGATGCCGTCGGCTACGAGTCCATTCACCTCGCCGCGGTCGCGGCTAAGGAACACGCGCTCCGCGTGCTCGACGAAGAAGGCCCGCAGCACCTGCTTTTCATCTTCTCCGAGTCGACGAAGTCGCTCGTCCATCGCCGCATCGACCCGGACAGCATCTTTGCGGGCGCGGTACCGACGCGCCACCCAGCGGATGATCCCAACGACCGTCACAAGCGCCGCGAGCAGAAACGCAACGCCCAGCCATGCCGCGTTTTCCTCTGCAAGCTGCGAAAGACGAAGGGCGTCGAGCAGGCTCTGGGGAGCCCAGAGGCCGCACCCGGATGCCACCAGCACGATCGCGAGTGCGGATGGCTTGAGCTGCTCGAGCTTGTTCAGCGACTCGACGGGATCGTGGCGACGCATCCCGACCAATCTAGCGGCGGGTGTTCGGGTCGGGGAATCGAAGTCATCACTCAGGAGCGCCCAATGACCGAACCAGCGCAGAAGCCAAACCGGTGGAACCTGCTCGCGTCGCTGCTCTTTCGCGGCTCGGCGGACGAGCAGCGGCGCGACGCCAAGCTCGAGGGGGCCATCGCGATCCTGCGGGCCTACTCGCCGATCTTCGACCTCGCCGGCAGCGACGATTACCTGACGCCCGGCACCGATCTGCACCGCATGGCACTCGACCACGCGCGTGATCACACGCATGTCGGGCACATCGCGAGGGCGCGACTCCGCGACATCGCCGAGACTCTCTGCCGCTTCAGGATCGCATCGAAGCCCGGCCGCCCGTTCGATCGCCTGTCGTTCGACGAGTGGATCGCCTGGCACAACGAGGCGTCGGACCGGATCATCGCCCTCGGGGTCAACATCCTCGAATCGATCCGCAGCCCGAAGCCGTTCCGGACGGTCGAGGGCGAGCCGCCATCGCAGTTCGTGACGATTGACTCGCTCAGAACGCAGACTCCGTTCAGGACGAAAGACGGTCACCTGGTGTCGTTCGGCGATCGCATCTACTTCGGAAAGCGGCCGAGTCAGCACTGCTTCGTTATCGACGCAGCCCGCGCCCTCGATCCCGAGACGAGGGAGATCGTCTCGTTGGCTTCGGAGGCGAATCCGTTCTTCGCACGCCGAAGGAGGGCCCGCTCGTGGCTGAGAGCGCAACGGAAGGCCGCAGAGGCGACTCGTACCGGCCGTTCACCCCTACGGCCGGCGGTGCGTGCGCCGGTTGACCCGGCGCCGGGGCCCGACGGGCAGGTGCTGTTCGCGGCCGCGACGGAAGAGGGAGGACCGCGGTGAGCCAGAGCTTCACCAGCGCGACGGCCCGCGCGGCGTCGGACAGCGGAGGCTCCTCAACGGTTGAGCAGCTGGACGCGAACCGTCGACGCGCCGTCCGGCCGGACGACTACTACTTCACCCGCGAGGACCTCGCGACGGCCCTGCGGATGCACCCCGACACGCTGAAGCGTCGGCGGCAGCTGGGCGAGATCCTCGTGCCGGATATCAACGAGGTCGACTCGCTCGATCGACCGCATCGCGTGCTCTGGCGGCGCGACCGCGTCGAGGCGTGGATCCGCGACGGTGCACCGAAGGATGTCGTCCGTTGGGATCGTGAGTACCGTCGCACCGCTGGAACCGCCTGAGCATGCCGAAGCCCCGCACAACCTCGAAGGGCCTCCCGAAGGGGCTCCGCCGCGATGTCCGCGGCGGGCCGATCCTCGCGCGACGGCACATCCGCGGCACCGGCGAGGCGACCGTGGTGGACTGGCGATCGACCGGGACCCGCATCGTCCAGGAGGCCGCGCGGATCCGCGACGAGTGGGCGCAGGTCATCGAGGACGCGATCAAGCGTCGGCCGACCGCCGCCACGACGAGCCCGGAGGACGCCGTCAAGGACTACCTTCGCTTCAAGCGAACCGATACCGCGGAGCTGTCGCCCGAGCACCTCGACGCGGTCGAGCGGCACCTCACCGAGTTCGTCGCGGTCTCGCGGATCACGAAGCTCGAGCAGCTCACCCGCGAGCTCGTCGGCGAGACGCTCGAGTCGATCCGGCTGAACCCTCCCTCGCGCCGGAAGCGTGGCGGGCGGACCGAGACGCGTGAGCGTCGCCGGGCAGAGCGGGCGGCCGCTGCAGCCGAGAAGGCCGGCGCCAGCCCGTCGAAGGCCGAGCCTCGCGTGCTGTCGAACGCCTCGATCGACGCCCGCATCACCAGCCTAAAGGCCTTCACGAAGTGGCTCACCGAGCGGGATGTCTTCTTCAAGGACCCGCTGATGGGCATGCGGAAGAAGCGACGCGAGCCAACCCGGCCGAAGGGCGCGATGACGCTTCCGGAGATGATGCGGCTGATCGACGGTGTCTCGTCGCTGCCGCGGCGGTTCAACATGACCGGGGCGGAGCGGCGCGTCTGCTATGCCGCCGCGATCGCGACCGGAATCCGCGTCACCGCCCTGGCGGCTCTGCGGGTGCGCGACTGGGAGTTCTACCGAGCCGAGGACGGCCAGCTGAAGTGCGTGGTGCGGCTGCTGAAGGCGAAGGACCGGAAGAAGGACGGCAAGGAGAAGCCGGTGCTGTCGTGGGCCGCGCCGATCCTCTTCGCATGGATGGAGGGCAGGTCCCCCGAGGCGCGGGCGATGCCCGAGGCGCTGCACCGGTGGTACGCCACCAAGATGCTCCAGGCGGACCTCGAGTCGCTCGGGATCCCGCTCGTCGACCGGATGGGCCGGCGCACCTTCCACTCGCTTCGCGCGTCGGTTCTGACGGTGCTGGCGTACCGGATGTCCTCGACCAGCACGGCATCGTTCGGCGACCACACCGACATCAAGACGACCGATAGGTACTACCTGAAGAGGCAGGTGGTTGACTTGGGTAATGAGGCCGACAGTGCATGGGAGGCGGCACGGATTCAACACGGATTCGCCATGCCCCTCAGCGTCGGCCAGAGCACCCCCAGCGGTTCGGAATCGAGCGCAGCGAGAACGGATTCAGCGACACCGATCGCGTCGGAATCGCCGAGGATGCGCCTCGATACCCCCTCAATGCGTGCGGAAAACGAAGAGCCACCAGCGGGACTTGAACCCGCAACCTCCAGATTACAAATCAGGTGCTCTGCCAGTTGAGCTATGGTGGCGCTGGCGAGTGGGCATCGTAGCCGATGCGGCGGGCGGGTATCCTCGTCGGTCTTCCATGCGCTCCCGCTACGAGGTCATTGTGATCGGCGGCGGCCACGCGGGCACCGAGGCCGCGTGGGCGGCGGCGAGCGCGCTTGGTTCGCATGGGTCGGCCGGACGGGTCGCCCTCGTCACGATGGACCCCCGGCGGATCGGGACGATGTCCTGCAATCCCGCGATCGGCGGCCTCGCGAAGGGGCAGATGGTCCGTGAGATTGACGCCCTTGGCGGCATCATGGGCCTCGCGACCGACCGGACGGGGATCCAGTTCCGGATGCTCAACACGAGCAAGGGCGCCGCGGTGCGCGGTCCGCGGGCTCAGTGCGACAAGGAGCGCTACGCCTGCGAGATCCAGCGGATCATCGCGTCGGAACCGCGGATCGAGGTCATCGCCGGCACGATCGATGATCTCATCGTCGAGGAGGGCCGCTGCGTCGGCGTCCTCCTTCCGGCCGGTGCCGGTGTCGTCGCTCCCGATCAGGCCGCGCTCGACGCCGACCTGCGCACGCCCGGCGCGCCGCTCGTCCCCTTCGCAGCCCGGCCAGCGCAGCCGGCCGCCGCGCCGACCGCGATCCGCGCCGCCGCGGTCGTCCTCACGACCGGCACCTTCATGCGGGCCCTCATGCACACCGGCGAGCGACGCACGCAGGGCGGCCGCGTCGGCGAGGGTTCAGCGGTCGGCGTGAGCGGTTGCCTTACGCGGCTCGGCTTCGAGCTCGGCCGCCTCAAGACGGGAACGCCCCCGCGTCTCGACGCCCGCACGCTCGAACTCGACCGCCTTCCGGCGCAGCCCGGCGATTCCCCGCCGATCCCCTTCTCCGATCTCACGACTTCCCTGCCGCATCTTCCGCAGGTGCTCTGCTGGGAGACGCACACGACAGCCGCGACGCATGAGCTCATCCGCGCGAACCTGCACCGCGCACCGATGTACGCGGGGCAGGTCGATGCGGAGTGCGGCCCGCGCTACTGCCCCTCGATCGAGGACAAGGTCGTGCGCTTCGCCGATCGCGGCGAACACCATGTCTTTCTCGAGCCGGAGACGCTCCACACCGACGAGATCTACTGCAACGGCGTCTCCACATCGCTGCCGGAGGATGTGCAGGATGCGATCGTGCACGCGATGCCGGGCTGCGAGCGGGCGAGGATCCTGCGCTATGGATATGCGGTCGAATACGATATGGTCTGGCCGCACCAGATCGACGCGACCGGCGAGACGAAGCCGCTGCCCGGGCTCTTTCTGGCGGGGCAGATCAACGGCACGAGCGGCTACGAGGAGGCCGGCGCCCAGGGGCTCGTCGCGGGACTGAACGCCGCCCGGAGGGCGCTCGACCGCGAGCCGGTGCGCTTCGGCCGCGACCAGGCCTACATCGGCGTCCTCATGGATGACCTCGTCACGCGCACGCCGCGCGAGCCCTATCGCATGTTCACGAGCCGCGCGGAGCATCGCCTGCTCCTGCGCGCGGACAACGCCGACGAGCGCCTGACGCCGCTCGGCCGCGAGCTCGGACTCGTGAGCGACGATCGCGCCCGCCGATTCGCCGAGCGCATGACGGCGATGGAGGGCATTCGGACATCGCTCCGGACGCTGCGGCGCGAGGGGCGGTCGCTCGAGGAGATCGCCCGGCGCCCGGAAGTCACCGCACCGCTCATCGTCGAGATGATCGCCGCAAGCGGTGCGCTCGCGCCAGACGCCAGGCTTGTCGATCGCGTCATCACCGATCTTCGCTACGAAGGCTATGTGACGCGGCAGCAGAGCGAAATCCGCCGCCAGCGCGAGGCGGAACGCACGCTCATTCCCGAGGCGCTCGATCCGCGGGCGATCACCGGACTGCGGAGCGAGGCGGTCGAAGCGCTGCGGCGGTTCAGGCCGGCGACGATGGGTCAGGCGAGTCGTCTTGCGGGCATCACGCCCGGGGACATGACGCTCCTCGCGCTCGCGGTGCGCCGATCATCCGCCCGCTGACGCATCGCGCAGCCGCAGTTCGATCGTCGTCGCGTGCTGGCCTCGGTCGATCTCCATGATCGCACGCTCGATCGTGCGGCCGTCCTCGGCAAGCTCCAGCTCGACCCGCGCCGGACCGTAGCGCGTCGCCGGCTTCCGCTTGGCGATGATGACGCGCATGGTCGGCGATCCGAGCACTTCGAGCGCATATCCGTTCGAGAGCTTCGACAGCAGCGCGTCGAGCGTCATCGCGTCGAGATCCTCGCCCGACGGCGCCTCCTCGTCACCCTGCATGATGTCGCGGGCGAAGGGCCGCGCCCAGCGCGTGCCGTCCGGTCCGCGATACCACGCCCCGTCGGCATCGCGACCGAAGTCGAGTCGCCGCTGCGGCCGCTGACGCTCGCGGATCGGGCGGTCGATGCCGTCGCGGATGCGAGACGGCTCGCCGAAGAGGAGGAATCCCTCGGTGGTCGGCGGCGTGCCGGAGGCGGCGGAGGGTCGATAGGTCACTTCACCGCTGACGAGTCGAAGCTCGAAGGGTCCGCCCCATCGCGTGATGCGCACATCGTATGTACGCGGTCCGGAGGCGACGAGCGATCGCTCGGCCTCGCGCACGATCTCGCTCGCGTTCGCGACGCGCGGGCCGACGATCGGAAGCAGCACAAGAAGGACGAGCGTCAGCATCGCCGCAGCGCTCGCGAGCGCCGCAAGCGGCATGCGCGTCCGTCGCGCCGTCGCGATCGGCATCGGCCGCGGCGCGTCGGCCTGGTCGAAGGCGCGGGCCTCGTCCGCAGCGGCTTCGAGCAGACCGTGCATGAGGTCATCGTCGAGCGCGGCCCGCGCGGCGCGGCCATCGGGGCGATCGGAGTTGAAGCGATGGTCATGTCCGTCGGTCATCGTGTCTCTCCCGATCTCTTCACGCGCTCCGCGACCGGAGCGTCCTCCTCCGAAGCCTCGATCACACCCTTCCGTCCGAGGCACGCGGCAAGCATGGCTCGGGCCCGCGACGCTCGCTTCATCGCGAGCTCTTCCGTGATGCCCAGATCCTCGCCGATCGCGCGAAACGCCAGTCCGCCGATGTAGTGCTTCTCAATGACCTCGCGATACGGCGCCGCGAGACGACTCACGCAGTCGCGCACCGCGGCGGAGACCTCGCGCGATGCGGTCCGCGCATCGACCTCGTCGAAGCGGGCGCTGAGGGCCTGCACGCGGTCGATCTCATGCTTCGCGTCATCCATGATTCTGCGACGACGGGCGTCGCGGCGAAGTCCGGCGATCATGAGATTCGTCGCGATGCCCCGGAGCCAGGGTCCGAGCGGACGCGTCGGATCGAACTCCGCGCGGCGGGCCCACGCGATCGCGAAGGTCTCCTGCACGAGGTCCTCGACCGCCTCGCGGCTCACGCCTCGGTGTCGCCACGCCGCGGAGACGAAGGCCACGAGGAGGAACCGCTCCCGCGAGAAGGCCGCAGCGGCCGCGCCGCCGACGCCGTCCGGGAACCCGACGGCCCCCGCCTGCGTGGGGCGGTCCTCGGCCGAGCCGTGCGACAGCCGCTCCCCAAAGGGGTCGGGGCCGGGAATCGGCTCGTTGCGATTGGGACGATCCATGCGTGCGGAGACTCCATCGGCCGAGGACGCCACCGATTGCCGCGGATCGGGCAATCCTGACATGCCTTTGCGCCGGAGTCGCTCGCGACAGGGACCGGATCAGACCCTACGATCGTCCCCGCCCGGGCCGGCTTCCCGCTGCCCGGGCACACCGGCGACCAGCTCCTGCGACCGAGATTCCCGCCACCATCCGCGCACGCGAGTTTCCCATGATGTCCGACGCTTCCCATCGCCTCCGCACGCAGCCCCGACTCAGCCCGCTCCCCGCGTCCACCGTCGCCGCAGCGATTCTCGCGCTGGCCACGCCGTGGGTTCAACCCGCTCTCGCGTCCCCACAGGGGGCAGCGACCCCACCGGCGGCACCGGCCTCGACGGCGCCACCGACGCGTGAGGAGACCGATCGCCTCAGCCTCCTCAACCGCGTGCCGAAGCCGAATCCCGCGGGCTTCATCGGGGACCCCTATCCGCTCGACACCTGCATCGTCGCGGGCGAGAAGCTCGGCGAGAAGGCCGTCACGCTCATTCTCAAGGACCAGCGCGACGCGCTGCAGGAGGGCCGGCACCTGCGCTTCTGCTGCGAGGTCTGCCTCGAGAAGTTCAAGGCCAATCCGACGGAGTATCTCGCCAAGCTCGACGCCGAGATCATTCGACTGCAGAAGCCCCAGTATCCGCTCGAGCGCTGCCTCGTCATGCTCGACGAGACGCTCGGCTCGGACACCGAGGACTTCGTCTACGGCAACCGCTGCTATGTCCTCTGCTGCCGCAAGTGCGAGAACAATTTCCTGAAGAACGCCGGCCGCTATGTCGGCACCTATGACAAGGCCGTCGCCGGCCGGCAGCGACAGACCTATCCCCTCGACACCTGCATCGTGAGCGGCAAGGCGCTGAGCGAATCGAAGGACGGCAAGCCCTACGACCTCGTCATCGGCAGCCGCCTGTTCCGCCTGCACTCCGAGGCGGAGGCGAAGGTTGTCCTGGAGAACGCAAGCGAATATCTCGCGAAACTGCCGCCCCTGAAGAGCGCGAAGCCGCAGGGATGAGCGACGCGGGGGCCGGCGCTGCGACGAGCGCAACGCCGGCCCCGTTGTCCTGCGCCGATGCGGTCATCACTTCAGCGCGGAGAGCGGCGCGCCGAAGTTGATGTGGAAGGGCGTGCCGCCGATGACCATCGCCGGAACGCTCTTCACACCGTGCCGCTCGGCCTCGGTGACGCGGGCCGGCGCCGTTCCGAGATGGACGACCTCGACATCGAAGCGGCTGCGATCGAGCGACTCGGCGAACTGCCGTTCCGCATCGACGCAAACGGGACATCCGGCGTGATAGAAAATCGCTTTCGTGCGTGCTGACATGGGATAGGACCTTTCTCGTGGGAAGGTGAATGGGATAGCGATACCGCATCGGGGCAGTGAACAGCCCCGCGGATCGCGGCCCGGACGCGTGTCGGGAACCTCAGGTCGGCGGCGAGCCGCGCTCGCGAGTCGAAGCGCGCCGTCGGGACTGCGGAGCGGCGGTTCCCGTGGGACCGCCCCGCACGAAGAGTTGCCAGAGCGTGTTGCCCGCGTCGTCGGTGACGCGGTCGTGGTCGTCGCAGTCGATGCGCAGATCGCGATCCCCGAACGGGGCGTCGACGAACGCACAGTGGTGCGGGCGGTCGCCGTTCGCATGGGCGTGCGGCCGGAAATGCGTGCAGCTCACGCACATCCGCGCGACCGGGATCTTTCCTGCGTCCTGCAGCGATCGGATCATCTTCACGAGGCAGCGGACGAACGCGTCGCGCTCGGCCTCATCGAGCGTTCGCGCGGCGTCCATCAGCGAGTCGGGCCACTCCCCACTCCGATCCGCGGCGCGCGATCCGGTCGCCGTGAGCCGCACGATCACGCGACGCGCATCCTCGGCGGAGCGCTCGCGCGAGACGAGTTCCTTGCGTTCGAGCGCCGAGACCGACTCGCTCACCGTCGGAAGCGTGATCGCGAGCGCGGCCGCGATCTCGGACATCGGAGCGCCGCCAGACCCTGGCCCGCGGAGAAAGGCGAGGATCTGCCCCTGGGTCGGACTCAGCCCCGCATGGCCGCTCCGTCCGCGCCCGCGTGAGGCACCTCCCCCGCCTGCCCCGCCGCCTCCGCCGCCGCCGCCTCCCTTCGCGTCCCCGCGCTGCCACGCCTCATGGCGCAACACCAGCGAGAGCTTCGCAAGCCCAGCCAGAATCGAAGATGAGGGCGCGTCAGGGTCCATGGAAGCGACCGATGGAACCCCACGGGCGTTCCTTCGGAGTCCGAAGTATACAGCCCGAAGCAGTCGCGTCAAGCGGAATGGGCGGGATCGCTGCTCAGGATGCCCGCATGAGCCATGCACCGGAGGGTGCGTCGCAAGCACAGCAGCCCGGTCTCATGAGACCGGGCTGCTGGTGCTGGAGGACACCGACATGGATCAGTTCAGACACGCACCCCACGCACCAAGGACGATGGCGAGGTCGTTGCCGTCAACGATGCCGCTCGCATCGACATCCGCGGCGCAGCCCGAGCACGGCCCCCAGCCGCCGAGCAGGATCGCGAGGTCGGCAGCATCGACCACGCCCGAGTCATCAAGGTCGCCGATGCACTCACACTCGTCGGGGACACCGTTCCGATTGATGTCCGCCGACGAGCCGACCTCGAAGATGTCGCAGCCGTCGGGCACGCCGTTCTCGTTGCAGTCGAGCGTGTCGTCGTAGCCCGGACACACATCGAAGCAGTCAGGGACGCCGTCAGCGTCGGCGTCGGTATCGGCGACGCCGCAGCCGCAGAGCCCAGGCTCAGACTTCAGTGGATCGGTCGGACAGAGATCAACGCAGTCGAGTGCCCCGTCGCCGTCGCTGTCCTCGTCTGGAACGCCGCAGCCGCAGAAGCCAGGCACCGTCTTCAACGGGTCGGTTGGGCAGCCGTCGAGGCAGTCAACGGTTCCGTCGCCGTCGGTGTCCGCGTCCGTGACGCCACAACCGCAGATGCCGGGCGCGGTCTTCGCCGGGTCGACAGGGCAGCCGTCGTTGCAGTCCGGGGTGCCGTCACCATCGCTGTCAGTGTCAGCGACACCGCAGCCACAGACGCCGGGCGCGATCTTGAAGGGATCGCTTGGGCAGCCATCGTCACAGTCCGCGGTGCCGTCGCCATCGCTGTCCGTGTCGCGCGTTCCACAGCCGCAAACTCCGGGCGCGATCTTCCCCGGATCATTCGGACAGCCGTCGTTGCAATCCGCGGTGCCATCAGCGTCAGAGTCCGTGTCGGCGACGCCGCAGCCACACGCGCCGGGCGCGATTTTGAAGGGATCGCTCGGACAGCCGTCGTTGCAGTCGGGCGTGCCGTCACCGTCGCTGTCGGTATCCGCGGTGCCGCACCCACACACGCCCGGAGCAATCTTGTTCGGATCGTTCGGACAGCCGTCGAGGCAGTCGGCGGTGCCGTCGCCGTCGCTGTCGATGTCAGAGACACCGCAGCCGCAGATGCCCGGATCGGTCTTGAAGGGATCCGTCGGGCAACCATCGCAGGCGTCGCCCAAACCATCGCCGTCCGCATCAGACTGTCCGGTGTTTGCAACGGATGGGCAGTTGTCGCAGCCGTCGCCAACGCCGTCGAAATCGACATCCTCCTGCTCAGCGTTGGCGAGCGTCGGACAGTTGTCGAAAGCGTCAGGAACGCCATCCGCATCCAGGTCGGAACCCGTGGGCACACCCACGGTCAGCACGGCGTAGCGTGTGGCGACGATCAGCTCACCGCTCGGACGGAAGGAGAGGCCCACTGCGTCGGCGAATCCGCTGCCGAGGACCGTCACCGTTCCATCGAGCGCGATACGCAGGAGGTTGTCGCCATCGAGAGCGATGATTGACTTCCCCCACGGACCGCCGGAATCGGGCGCGGCGGCCGGTCCATCGATGCCCGTCGCAAGCGGATCGGCGATGACCGAGCCATCCGATGCGTGGAGGCGGACGACACCATCCTCGCAGGCCGTAAGGATGATGCCCGACCAGCCGTGATCGACGCTCCGCGGCGCGGCAGGCAGCGACAACAGACGAGTCGGAGGATCGCTCGGCCCCGACGACGCGAGAATCCCTGGGTTCTCTGCCACCGCGACGAGCAGTGGTCTCGAAGGCAACAGCGAGAGCGAGCGGATGTCGCCATCGCCCGCCCCGAGCGTGAAGAGTGGCGTGGTGCCACCGACGCTTGCCGCATTGATCGTGCTGCCGCCACCGACAACGGCGCTTCCGCCGAAGGTGCCAGCGTCGTCAGCGGCAACAGCGCGAGCGCTGACCGCCGCGCCGCCAAAGGCACTCGCCGCGTCCTCTCCGCTCGAGAGTGCGTGCATGCGCACGCCGCCCGAGGCATCGACCGGATCGCGACCGAGGAAGGAGGTGCCGTCAAAGGCCGCTGCGACGGTCGCGATATCGGTGCTCGATCCGCTCGAGGCGACGACTTGACCCGGCACTGCGGGCAAGGCATTCCATCGGAAGCGAACGCCGCGTGCTTCGTAGCTGAGTTCGGGCACGCCACTCAACGCGAGAGTGCCATCGAGGAACTCGAAGGCTCCGACGAGCGACGGCGCGTCGATGATGATGAGGTCCGACGAAACCGGCGGCACATAGCCGCTGACACCGCTGACGGTCAGCGTGCCCACCAGGGACGCGGTACCGTCAACGCTGATCTGATCCGACACGGGCACTCCCGCCTCATCACGGACCGAGACTTCGATGCGGGCGCCTTCCGACTCCGTGTAGCCACTGGCCATGACAATCTGCGGCTGGGGCCGAATGACACCGGTGGAGGCCACACTGCCGGTGATCGTGCCGTTGCCGCGCAGCTCGCCCTGATCGCAGAGCTCAATATCCGGTGCGATCAGCGCACCACTCGGCAGAAGAAGCAGCGCAGGTTCGCCCATGCAGCCGATGTGGAGGACGAATCCAGGTGGGGAGATGAACTGGTCGCCCACTTCGAGCGTGCCGGACTCCCAGACGAACGAGCCACCGAGTGCGACCGAGATCGAATCGACCGTGAGCGTCGCCGTCGCCGCGGTCATTCGGAGGGTCGCGTTGGCACCGAGCAGCAGGTTGCTCGCTTCCACCGATCCGTTGTCGCCGATCTCGAGAACCGAACCGGCCTGAGCATTGATCGCGTTTGCGGCGAGGCTCGCTTCGCCACTCGCGTTCGCGACGAGGAGACCGCCCGAGTCGAGCAGGAAGACTTCGTCGGCGACCGCGCCGACCTGTTCGATGACCGCGATCGACGGGAGAAACACATTGGTGGTCG
>CAYNCG010000047.1:0-18331 GCA_964395845.1 uncultured Isosphaeraceae bacterium
GATTCGGACGATACTGATCACGATCCACCTCCCTGCTGCATGATCGCTGCGAGCCCCTTTCCGGGAGAAGCCCGGCATGCCCGACTCGACCGCCCTGCTTCAAGCCCATCGCCAACCCGGCGGCCAACTCTGCGGCCAACTCTGCGTTGGCAGGCCCACACATGGTGATATGGACAATCCGAATCAATCGCAATGAGACGATTGCAATTATCTCTGATTGTGCGCCGCATGAACACAGCAAGCGACTCAACGCTCATGGACGCCAGCTCATCAGCGCCGATGACCGGTCAGTCGCAGGACCATCTCGGTGGACTGACCGCCCCACTCTTCGAGGATGGCCGGGACGACCCGCTCGACGGCGATCGCTCGGATGCGGTCCGCGTCGAGGCCGAGCGATTCGCGTGCCCGATCCGCCGGGAGGCGAGCGACGAACATCGCCTCGGCGACCTTCCACTCCTCATCGGTGAGCCGGTGGCGAATCGGCTCGAAGATCCGCGGAAGGAGCCGATCGCGGAGCCGCTTCATCGCGACCCGCGCAGCGCCGACCGTCGTTCCGATCCGCTCTGCGATCGTCTCCCACTCGAGTCGCTCGACCACATACAGGTCGAGCATCGTGCGATCCTGCTCCGTGAGGGCGGCGACCTGAAGCCGCTCGAAGAAGCGGCCAAGCGCGTCGCGATCGGCCGCCAGCGCGTCGCGTTCCATCAGGATCGTCGACGGCCCCGCGTGCGGATCGGCGGGATCGACCGGACGGAAGCCATCGTCGTCATGGGTGCCGGGCATGTCCTCCGGACGGCGCTTGTCGACGCGATCGAGCAGCTCGTGGCGCACCGCCTGCCGCAGCCATCCGTCGAGATGCTGATCGTCGCGGCACTGCCCAACCGCCTGCTGCATGTGCTTCGCGAGCACCGACGCGACGATGCTCTCCGGCTGGAAGTCCGCGCGATCGGAGCGGCCGCCCGCGATCGACCGCGCGTACCCGACCAGTTCGCGGCGGAGCGATTCGTAGACGCCGTTGAAGCGTCCGTCCTGCGCGCGGAGCGCATCCAGCCGCCGGTCCTCGTCGTCTCGGCCGGCACCGCTCATGGTTCGTTCCGTCCCGCGTCGCCGAGCCCATCCGCCGCATCCAGCAGCTCCGCCAGTCGCGTCGCAACGCGCTCGTGCCAGCCCCGCTCGGCGGGAGAGAGCATCGCATCCTCGCTCATCGCCCGGAGCGCGCGAAGCTGCACGCGATACCAGCCGAGCGTGTGCGGCGCGATCTCGCGCTGCTGGGCCGTCGCGTCGGCGATCTCGCGCCGCAGGCGATCGACATACTCGTGCTGCTCCACATCACGGGCCGCGAAGTCCGCCTCGACCTTCGCGTCGTCGGCGAGGCGAGCGGTCAGGATCGGCACGGGAAAGCGACGCAGCAGCGTCCTGCCCAGCTCCTGACGCGCGGAGTCGAGCGGATCGAGGCCGAATGCGGCGTTGCCCATGCCCGCGTTGCCTCCGACCGGCTCGGCGTTGTCGAGCTCGCGCTTGGATCCGAGCGCGACGCGGACATCGATGCGCTTCGTCACCGGCGCTCCCGCCGCGTCGAGCTTCGGCTTCCCGCGCTCGTCCCGCTCGGCTCGGATCGCCTCGACCCGCACCATCGTCCCCGGAGGCTGTCCCTGCACGATCATCCGCAGGTCGCTCGAATCGCGAATCGCACGACCGTCGATCGCCACGACGAGGTCATCGACCTGGAGGTGACGCTCGGCGGGAAAGCCGGGAATCACGCGCGAGATGCGGACGCCGGCCTCGCCGCGCGCCGGGTTCATCTGAATGCCGAGCGCGCCGCGCGGAGCGTTCACGATCCGCTCGAAGGCAATCGCGAGAATCCGGTGGTGCTGCTCGGGCGAGAGCCCACCTTGAGCGAGCGCCGCGAGGAGATCGTCCAGCGGAACGGTCGGCTCAAGCAGCCGCTCCGAGGCGGCCCGGCGCTCGGCGTAGGAGGCGGATCCGAGCTGCGCGATCAGTTCCTTCGCCGGACCGGCGATCTGCCGTGAGCGGAGACTCTCCTCGGAGGGCAGGGCGATGCCCGCCGCCTGCTCGACCGCGGTGCTCGGGGTTGCGTCCTGTCGGCGCCGCAGCTCCGCCGGCGCGGCATCAGGCTTGCGATTCGCATCGGGCAGCGCCGGAACGCCGCCGGGAGGTTCGAGCCCACCCTGGGCGTGCGCGGCGGCGTGCGGCAAACCAATGGCCAAGGTGCCGGCAACGGAGGCCGCGACCATGGCGATGGTCCATGCGAGGGAGGAGGGGTTCGAGCGCCGCGTCACATTGCACAGGGTACGGTTCCGCTGCGTCCGATCAACCCGTATGCTCCGAAACATCTGGCCGAATGCGTGACGCCTGCGGCTCGGCGTCGCATGCGGCCTGCCCTGGCGTGAAGGCGGTGTTGGTCCTCCATGGCCTCCGAGAATCCGGTTGCTCCCGCGGTTGTCGCGCCCCCGATCCGTCTCCAGCCGCTGAGCGGCCCGGGACTGTCGATCCTCGAGCTCGCCCGAGAGCGGGCCACGGTGCTCGGGCGCGGCGCGGACACCGGAGCGCCGCTGCCCCATGAGGCGGTTTCGAAGCGACACGCCGAGATCGCGCCGACCGCCGACGGCGGCTGGCAGCTCACGGATCTCGCGAGCCGCCACGGCACCTTCCTGAACGAGGTGCGCCTCCGTCCGAACCAGCCGGTGCCGCTGCGCCTCGGCGATGTCATCCGCGTTCGCCCCTGGGCGCTCCTCGTCGTCTCCGGCGAATCGAGCGGCACGACGACGCTGCACTCGGCCGAGGATCCGCCGGACTCGACCGTGCGCGAACTCGCCAACGCCCAACTCGGCAGCGGCGATCGGATCGTCCGCGGACTCGTGCAGGCCGCCTCGACGCTCGGCGCCGCCGACACCGAGACCGACCTCGCGACCGCGCTCGTGCGAGACGCCGTGCGTCTCACGGGCTTCGCCCGCGCTGCGCTCGTCCGACCGCAGGGGGCCGACGCGCTCGAGATCCTCGCCGCGCACGACTCGACCGACGAGCGCACGCCGCACTTCCGCTTCAGCCGCTCGCTCGTCCGCATGGGCATGCAGGGGCGCGGCTGCGCGCTGACCCAGATGCCGCGCTACACCGAGGACAGCGTCGCCGAACTCGGGATCACGGGCGCGGTCTGCGCACCGATCCTCGTCGGCGGCGTGGCCGCGAGCGTTCTCTATCTCGATTCGCGCGAGGGTGAACCGCGGCCGACCGGCTCGGCCGATCTCCTGACGATCGCCCTCGCGGAGATCGCCGCCCCGAGCTTCGCCCGCGTCCGCGCCCGCAGCGTGACCGAGCGGCTCAAGAGCCTCGAGCGCGATCTCGACGCCGCCGCGCTCGTCCAGCGGGCGATGCTCCCGGCCGCGAGCGGACAGACGAAGTCGATCCGTTTCGCGATGCGCTCGATGCCCGGTCGCATCATGTCGGGCGACCTCTTCGGCATTCTCGAGCTCGACGATGGCCGTACCCTCGCGTGGCTTGGCGATGTCACCGGCAAGGGTCCGGCGGCAGCGATGCTCATGGCCGCGGTGCAGGGCGGCATTCGCACCGCGGTCGGATGCGGCGCGGATCCCTTCGACGCCCTCCACCGTCTCGGACATGAGGTCACGCGCATCAGCGACGGACGCTCCTTCGTGACCTTCATGCTCTTCGAGATCGCCGCCGACGGGCGCTCCTTCCGCGTCGCCGATCTCGGCCACGGGCTCGGCGCGATCCTCAGCCCGTCGCGCGAACCGCGCCCGGTGGAGTGCGAAGGCGCCCCGCCGCTCGGCGTCGAGCCCGATCTCTCGCTCGGCATCGGCTCACACACGCTCGCCCCAGGCGAGAGCCTGCTCCTGATCTCCGACGGCATCATCGACCAGCCGGGCAAGGACGGCACGCGCTTCGGCTTCGAGCGCTCGGTCCACGCCGCAACCGGCGATTCCCCCGCGGGACGCGTCGATGCGCTCCTCTGGGCCTTCTCGCAGCACATGGGCACGATGGATCAGTTCGACGATGTCACCGTCGCGGTGATCGCCCCGCACGACCCGACGCGGTGAGTCTGCGCGACTGGCGGCGTTCGTTCAACACAGAGGCACAGCGGGCACAGCCTTCTGCACTATTCGCGTCGTTCATTCACCACAGAGGACACAGAGGCCACAGAGGGTGCACAGAGAAGAAAAAAGGGAGATCGGTTGCGCGCGCGTTGATGGAGACGGCCGGTGCCAGAGGGACTTGCGGTGCGCAATTGCTGGGCAAGGTCAACGACTCGACCCAAGTCGATTCCATCCTGCGCCGACGACTTTGTGCGACGAATTCCCTACTTCCATTGACTTCTCTGTGCACCCTCTGTGCCCTCTGTGCCTCTGTGGTTCTCTGGATGAACCCAGCCGCACTACAGCGCCGCGATCGCCTTGCGGTGTTGGCGGATCCACTCGCATTTGTTGAAGACGAGTTCGGTGAACGCGGCGCCGGGCAGTTCGCCGAAGGTTCCCTCGTTGGCGATGGGCACCGCGCTTTCGGCGATGAGCGCCTCGATCATCATCCACGGCAGCATCGAGCGTTCCTCGAGGGTCAGCGGCCGGTCCGCGGCGGCGAGATAGCCGTGGAGAAACGCCTGGAATCGCTTCGCGTCGAAGTCGGCGGGCCATGCCAGCGGACTCGTCCCGGGCTCGCCGCGGATCGCGAACTGGGCCATGCCGTTCGCGACCTCGGTCACGCGCGGCTCGCTGCGCGCGCTGTCGAAGTCGATCACCGCCGCGACGAGGGGCGTCGGCAGCGGTGCGAAGATGAGATTGCCGGGGTGCCAGTCGCCATGCACGATGCCCGACCTGAGCGATTCGAAGCCGAGATCGCGGATCTCGTCGACGGCGCGTTCGTAGGCCTCGCTCACCGACGCGACGAGGCCACAGAAACGCGGCTCGTCGAGGCGCTGGTCCACCTCGCGGACGCGGGCGACGAGCCGACCGATCGCGGTGCGCACGACGCTGGACTGGTGGAACGACGCCGGCGGCACGATCGATCCGTCGATGTCGCGGGCGATGCGATGGAGTCTCGCGAGCATCTCCCCCGCCTTCGCCGTCGCCCGCGCCGACTTGTCGCAGCGGTCGCCGGCGACGAAGCGAAACAGCTCGTAGGCGAACTCGCCGCTCACGAGAAGCGTGTCGCCGGTGGTCCGATCGGGCTGCAGCGGCGCGACCGGAAAGGACTGCCGCGCCAACGCCGCCTGCAGGGCGTGGGCGAAGCGAATGCGGGCGATCGGATGGCGGGCGAGCGAGCGACGCTTCAGGAGGAACTCGCCGCGCTCGGTGTGGATCTTCAGTTTCGGCGAGGAACGCGATCCGCGCCGGTACTCGCGGGCGATCTCGATCCGGCCGACATCGAACCGCGCGAGGACCGCCGTCATCTCGTCGCGATCGAAGGTCTGCCACGCCCGACCGCCGGCCTCTTCGGGCGCGCCAAGCGACTCGGCGAGCGGATCGAGACGCCGACGGTGGGCCGCGTCGCCGTCCCGCGCGGCACCGTCGTGATCGTCGACATGCTCGCCGCCTCCGGACATCACGCGGACCTTACCAAGAGCCGACACGCGTCCGCGAGCGGGGACGGCGGAGTTTCGCGGAATCGCCGCGGCATCGGTCGAGGCCGGAGCGTCACTCCGCGTTCGCGGCCTGTTCCTTGATGCGGTCGATCGCCGTCTTCATCTCGACGATGCGTCGGGCGATCTCGCCGTCCGAGGACTTGCTCGCGATGGTGTTGGCCTCGCGGAGCATCTCCTGGGCGAGGAAGTCGAGCGTCCGCCCGGCCGGCTCCTCGCTCTTCGGGTCGAGGATCGACTCGAACTGGTCGATGTGGCCGCCAAGCCGGGCGATCTCCTCGGCGATGTCGGACCGCTCGGCGAACATCGCGACCTCGCGGAGGAGATCCTCGTCGCGCACCGTCGCACCGATCTCCGAGAGCATCTGGTTCACGCGGGCGCGGAGGCGATCCTGATACTGCCGCACGACCTCCGGCGCCCGCTCCCGCACGACGGCGAGTCGTTCGCGGAGCGTGGCCCCGAAGGAGGAGAGCAGCCGATGGAGCGACTCCCCTTCACGGGCCCGCATCGCGAGCATGCGGTCGCACGCCTCATCGAGAAGCCGCAGGAGAACGGGACGGGCGCTTTCGGCAAGCTGCTCAGGGCTGAGTCCGACGACGCCTGGCACGGTCAGGAGCGTCGCGAGATCGACCGTCGCCCGGGCGGCGAGGTCCGGCGGGAGGGCCGCGGCGAGTCTCGAGACGAAGGCCCGAGCGGCCTCGACATTCACCTCGCCCGCCGCATCGCTTGCGGAGAGGCCGAGCCGCACGCTCACGGTCACCGAGCCGCGCGAAACGCGCTTCGCGATCGCCGCCTCGAGCTCGGCCTCCAGCGCGGAGAGCTCATCCGGGACGCGCACGGAGGCCTTGAAGAACTTGTTGTTGACCGATCGAACCTCGACCGCGTATTGCCGCCCGCCCTGTTCGGCGGTGGCGACGCCAAATCCGGTCATCGATCGAATCATGCGGAGAGGTCCATCTGCTCAGTTCGAGCCGCCGGTTCCACTTGGGGGATTGGCTGGCGGATTGGTGGCCGGCGGAGCCTCCGATGCGGGCGTGCCGGTCGGCGGCGTGACGGCCGGCGTCTCGGCGGGAGGCGTCACCGCGGGGGCCTCGGTTCCAGCGGCTGCGGGCGGAGCCTGAACCGGTGTCGCTGCGGGCGTCTCGGCGACCGGCGTTGCGCCGCTTGTGCCCTCATCGGTCGCCGGCGTTTCGCCAGCGCCGCCCACTTCGGCGGGTCCGGTCGCGCTCGCGATGGCCGGCGAGTCGGCGATGTTCAGGCCGATCGCAACGGCGAGATAGACGAAGAAGCCCGCCACGGTCGCGACGGTCAGGGCATCGCCCGTGCGGCCGCCGAACGCGGTGTCGTTGCCGCCGCCCGCACCACCGAACGCGGTCGCGAGACCGCCGCCCTGGGGACGCTGCACGAGGATGATGAGGATCAGCGCGATCGAGACGATCGCGAAGACAAAGGTCAGGATGATGAAGGCGGCGAAGGCCATGGCTTCTCGTGAACAGGACGCTCCGACGCGGGATCGGACACCGCGCGGGCGATGCGAGTCGAAGCGAGGATCATAGCGGCGGCCGCGAGAGCCGCCGACCGCAGGAGGCGCGGCGGCCACCTCGGCTCACGCGAGGCGAGTTATCAGCCCGCGCTCGGGAGCCGCTCGTGGGCGGCAGCGGCGGCGGCGATGGCGAGAAAGTCGGCTGGTTTCAGCGAGGCTCCACCGATGAGGCCGCCGTCAATGTCCGGCTGCCGCAGGAGTTCCGCCGCGTTGGCGGCGTTCATCGAGCCTCCGTAGAGGATCCGAAGGGCCTGGGCGGCTGGCTCGCCGAAGATCGCCGCGAGTACCCCCCGGACATGGGCGTGGGCCGCCTGGGCGTCCGCCGGCGTCGCCGTGTTGCCCGTCCCGATCGCCCAGACCGGCTCGTAGGCCAGGATGATCTGACCGAGGTCGTCGGCTTCGACATCCGCCAATCCCTCGCGGAGCTGACGCTCGAGGACCGCGAGATGCTCGTGGGCCCGCCGCTCGGCGAGCGTCTCCCCGATGCAGAGGGTCACGATGAGCCCGTAATCGAGGGCGATCCGCGTCTTTCGGGCGAGGAGATCATCGGTCTCGCCGAGGCCATGTCGCCGTTCGGAATGCCCGACGAGCACGGCCTGCACGCCGAGGTCGGCAAGCATGTTCGCGCTGACTTGGCCGGTGAAGGCCCCTCCGTCCTCGGCGCTCACATCCTGCGCGCCGAGCATGACGGAGCGCTGGCCGAGCGTCTCACCGACCGACTCGAGATAGGGAAACGGCGGGAAAACGATGATGTCCACGCGCTCGGCGATCGGCTGGCCCCCGGCGGCGGGACCGGCCACGGGCGGCGCGGAGACCCCCGCCGAGATCGCCTCGGCCAGTGCGCGCGCCGACGCACGCTCGGTGTTCATCTTCCAGTTGCCGCCCACGCATGGGATTCGTCGAGCGTTCACCGCGTCAGACCTCGATGCAGAGTGCCCCCGACCGGGGCCTCCCGGGGCCGCCCGGCGCTGGTCGGAGGTGCGTCGGTGCACGATACCCGCCGCTACACTCCCCGACTTTCCCGATTTTCGGCGGACTTCCGACGCGCGTCGCGACCGTCCCCCGTCACGACCTCACGCACCTCACCAGCGACCCGTCGGCCGACGCCAGCCGGCATCGGCCGCAAGGACCCGGACCATGTCACCCAAGCCGCTCACGGCCGCCGAGATCCGCCGCACCTTCATCGAGTTCTTCGTGTCGAAGTGCGGGCACACCGATGTGCCGTCGAGCCCCGTCGTGCCGCATGACGACCCGACGCTCCTCTTCACGAACGCCGGGATGAACCAGTTCAAGGATGTCTTCCTTGGACGCGGCAAGCGGACCTACACCCGCGCGGTGAACACCCAGAAGTGCATCCGCGCCGGCGGCAAGCACAACGATCTCGAGGATGTCGGCAAGGACACCTATCACCACACCTTCTTCGAGATGCTCGGCAACTGGTCCTTCGGCGACTATTTCAAGAAGGAGTCGATCTCGTGGGGCTGGGAGCTGCTGACGAAGGTCTACGGCCTCGATCCCGCGCGCATCTATGTCACCTGGTTCGAGGGCAATCCGAAGCAGGGACTCGAGCCCGATCATGAGGCCCGCGAGATCTGGCGCCAGTTCCTCCCCGAGGACCATGTCCTTCCCGGCAACATGAAGGACAACTTCTGGGAGATGGGCGAGTCGGGCCCCTGCGGCCCCTGCTCGGAGATTCACTTCGACCGCATCGGCGGACGCAACGCCGCGAAGCTCGTGAACACCGGCGATCCCGATGTCCTCGAGATCTGGAACCACGTGTTCATCCAGTTCAATCGCGAGACGGACGGCTCGCTGAAGCCGCTGCCGGCGAAGCATGTCGACACCGGCATGGGCCTCGAGCGGCTCGTGAGCGTGCTGCAGGACAAGCGCTCGAACTACGACACCGATGTCTTCAGCCCGATCTTCGCGGCGATCCAGAAGCGCACCGGCGCCCGCCCGTACGCCGGCTCGCTCACCGACCACATCGACATCGCGTATCGCGTGATCGCCGACCACATCCGCTGCCTCACGATGGCGGTGAGCGACGGCGCCGCGCCGAGCAACGAAGGACGCGGCTATGTCCTTCGCCGCATCCTGCGCCGCGCGGTGCGCCACGGCCACCAGACGCTCGGCGTGCATGGCCCGTTCCTGCGCGATCTCGTGCCGGTCGTCGTGGACACGCTCGGCCCGGCGTTCCCCGGCCTCGCGAACACGATCGACAAGGTCCGCACGACGATCGAGGAGGAGGAAGTCCAGTTCGGCCGCACCCTCGAGCGCGGCCTGCAGCTCTTCAGCGATGCCGCGCGCAAGGTGAAGGCGAACGGCGGCAAGGCGATCGCCGCCGAGGACGCCTTCCGTCTCCACGACACCTGGGGCTTCCCGATCGACCTCACGCAGGTGATGGCCGAGGAGACGGGCCTCACGGTCGATGTCGCCGGCTACGAGAGGCTCATGGAGGAGGCCCGCGAGAAGAGCCGGGCCGCAGGCGGCGCCGAGGAGGGCATGCAGTTCCCGCCGGACGCGATCGCCACGCTCGAGCGGCAGCATGTCAATCCGACGAACGACGGCTTCAAGTTTGACGGCAAGCCGGTGACCTCGACGGTCCTCGCGATCTGGAACGGAAAGAACTTCGACCAGCACGCGGGACTCACGAAGGACCGCATCGCCGTGATCCTCGAGCGCACCTGCTGCTACGCGACGATGGGCGGACAGGTCGGCGACACCGGCACGATCCGCGTCGAGCGGAGCGGCGCGACCTTCACGATCGAGGACACGCAGCGCGTCGGCCCCTATGTCCTGCACCTGGGCAAGGTGACGATGGGCAAGCTGAGCGTGAACGACGACTGCACGGTGGCCCTCGACCGCGATCGCCGCGAGTCGATCCGCGCGAACCACACCACGACGCACCTCGTCAACTGGGCGCTCCGCGAGACGCTGGGCGAGGAGATCGACCAGAAGGGCTCGCTCGTCGACGCCGAGAAGCTCCGCTTCGACTTCAGCTTCGGCCGCGCGATGAGCCTCGAGGAGATCGCCCAGGTCGAGACCCTCGTGAACCAGCGGATCGACGCGAATCTCGGCGTCTTCGCCGAGGAGACGCCGGTCGCCGCGGCGAAGTCGATCCGCGGCCTGCGCGCCGTCTTCGGCGAGCGCTATCCCGATCCGGTGCGCGTGGTCTCGATCGGCGTCTCGCCGCGCGACCTCCTCGCCAAGCCCGACTCGGATCTCGGCCGGAAGCACTCGGTCGAGTTCTGCGGCGGCACGCATCTCGCGCAGACCGGCGACGCACGGCGCTTCGCGTTCCTCACCGAAGGCGGTCTCGCCGCGGGCGTGCGGCGCCTGACCGGCGTGACGGGCGGCGCTGCCCTCGCGGCCGAGGCGACGGCCGCCGAGCTCCTCCGCCGCGCTCGCGCCGCTGCGGCGATGGGCGACGCCGAGTTCCTCGCCGAGTGGAACGATCTCTCGAAGATCGCCGAGCAACTCACCGTGTCGGCCATCTCCCGCGCCGCGATCGAAGGCTCCTTCGACGGCCTGCGCGAACGGGCCAAGACCTTGCGCAAGGCGGCGGAAGGCGCGAACCGCGATGCGGTCGTCGCCCAAGCGCGGATGCTCGTCGAGGCCCATCTCGGCGGACCGCTCGTCGCGACGCTCGAGCTCGCCGACAACGCGGCACTCCTTGCGGCGCTCGACATGGCCCGCGCCCGCAAGCCCGAGATTCCCTTCCTGTTCCTCTCCCCCGACGACGCCAACGCGAAGGTCTCGATCGCCGCGGCCTGCCCGAAGGAGTCGATCGCGAAGGGCCTCAAGGCCGGCGACTGGGTGAGGGTCACGGCCCAGGCCTGCGGCGGAAGCGGCGGCGGAAAGCCCGACATCGCCCAGGCGGGCGGCAAGGATCCGAGCAAGCTCACCGAAGCGGTGCGGGCTGCGCGGGAGTACGCGGCGTCGAAGGTCTGACGCGGGAGGAACCGACGGTCATTCGGCGTGGTCGTCGGTCTCGCCGTCGGTCTCGCCGTCGGCCCCACTGTCGTCCGAGACGCCAGAGAGCATCGGTGCGCCCTCGTCGGTCGGCTTCGGCACGAGCACATCGACCGGCAGGCCGGCGGGCAGCTTCGCCGGATTCGGCATCTCAAGCCGCACGATCCGCGTGCGGCTCGCGGCGTCGGCGACGATCGCGAGCGAGACGATCTTCGCGAACATGCTCTCGCGGATCACCGAGATCGCTCCGTCGGCGCTTGATGCGCGACCTCTCACCAACAGCTCCTGACCGATCGAGAGCCCCATGGTCAGTTCGATCGGCACCGCCACATCGACGCGAAACGCCGAGTCATCGACCAGGCGCAGCACCGGCGCAAGCTCATCGACGGCGCCGCCGGCCTCGAGGCGCACATCCTCGACGATCCCCGCGAAGGTCGCGCACATTCGCGTCTTTGCATGCCTCGCACGCGCGGCGTCCAACTCGATAGCCGCCTCTGCCCGACGCTGCTTGGCAAGCTCGAGCTCGGCGCGAGCCGTTCGTAGCCTCGCCCACGCGTCATCGACCTCGCGTTCCTTTGCGGCATCCTGCTCGTATGCGGCCCGGACCCGCTGGTGGGTCTGCTCGGCGAACTCGGCGTCTGCCAACGCCGCCGAGACCTCGTGATCACTCTTCGCTCGCAGTTCCAGCAGCCGCACGGTCGCCGCCAGATCATCACCGTCGAGCTGCGCCAGCAACTGTCCGGCGATGACGCGCTCGCCGCGCCGCACATGCATCGCCTGCAACCGTCCGGAGACGCCGAAGGCCAGCTCGAGATCGCGCTTCGGGCGCGTCACGGCGGGGAAGGCAAGCATGGTCGCCCCGTCGCCAGCGTCGGCCCGCAGATCCGCCGGCGTGTCGGGATCGCCGCGCGACGCGCTCACAGCGAGCGTCCAGCCCGGGACCCCGGCGATCAGAAGCGACAGTACGGAAGCGGTTGCAAGCATGACGATTCTCCGGGGCGCTCGAGCGAATCAACTGGCCGAGCGAAGCTGTTCGTTGAACCACACGATCGAGCCGTACCACCGACGCGCGAACGACTCGCGCTCGGCCGGCAGACGGGCTTCGACCCGCGCACCGCGCGGAAGGAGCGACGCGTCAGCGTCACTCATTCGGACCCGCACCACGAATGTCGGGGTGTCGGTCGTCCCATCGATCGGCGATACGGGAATGTCACCACCCCCGATGACGGCGAGCGCCTCACTGTGGAGGCGATCGCTCCCGGCCGGCGCGATCGAATCGATGATCCCGCGAAGGACCCGCTCGGGCGCGGCGTGGCTTCGGATCTCGATGACGCCTCCTTCGCCAACGGTGATACGGGCCGCCGCATGCTGGTCAAGGACCAGTGTGGCGATTCGTGGACCGTCCTCGATCCAGGCAACGGGAGTGCCCGCCGCGACCGCACGGCCGTGCCGTTCGGCGACCGCCTCGAGCACGATCTCGCCGTCGATCGGCGCGCGGAGCGCGAGCAGGTCGACCGCTCGCTTCGCACCCTCCCATTCGGCCTCGGACGCGAGCAGCCTCTCCCTCGCGACAGCCGCGCTGGTCGCATCTTCCGACTCGGCGATCTCCAACTGCACCTGCGCTTCGCGCAGTCGGGCGGCCGCCACGGCGAGCCGCTCTTCCGCGTCGAGGGACGCGAGCATCGCTACCACCTCACCACTCGTGACGCGCTCGCCGACGGCAACGGCCGGGGCCACCAGCTTGCCCGGCTCCACCGCGTGGACCGCCTCGCGCCGGGCGCGCTCCACGATCCCCGTGGCGCGAGCCGAACGTGGGATCGGCACGAGAATGACGAGCGCCGGGATAAGCACGAGCAGGATCGCGACAAGAGCGGCACGCGTCCGGACCGGGGCCGTCTCACGCGATGCCAGGAGATAGGCGTTGGCCTTCCACATGGCTCCGATCACGACGGAACCGCCGTAGAGCAGCGCTCCGAGCATGCCCACGATGAGGAACTTCGTCGCGATGACGGCACACATGCCGAGGACGATCACGACTCGGAAGACCGACGCCGCGATCGCGTAGACGAACAGGAACGGTCCGAGCAGCGGCCCCCATGATCGGCCACCCGTGTCGATGCCCAACGCAATGCGGCGCAGCACCCGCAGGCAGTGCTGATCCGCGGCCTGACGGAGATTCGGGACCTGGAGGATGTCGCTGAGAATGAAATAGCCGTCGTAACGAAGCAGTGGATTCAGATTGAATCCGATCGTCGTGATGCTCGCGAGAACCATGGTCTGGTAGGCGATGTCCCGCATTGCTCCGGCGTCGGAGAAGGCCCATGCGAGCAGTGCGGCGCCGGCGATCCATGATTCGAAGTACACGCCGCCGAGGCAGACGATGATGCGCCGCAGCCGACTCGGAAAGGCCCACGATGCCGACGCATCGACATACGCGCAGGGGGTGAGCACGATGAGCGAGACGCCCATCTCGGGCACCGCGCCGCCGAATGCGCGCACCGCGTAGCCGTGTCCAAACTCGTGAACGACCTTCAGTGCCGCAAGCAGCACCCACATGCTGATGAGCCGCTCGGTCTCAAGAAGCCCGGGAAGCTGGGCGGCGAGATCGGCGGAGCGCTGGATGCCGACGATCGCGCACAGCAGCGCGAACGCGATCCAGAGAATGAAGGCACCCCGCGTGAAGAGCGGGGCGGCTAGGTGCAGCGTGCGGGCAAGGAATGCGTCGGGATTCCAGATCGGCACGCGGAGGTAGATCGGCGCCATGAGGCGCTGCCGCGACCGTTGATCCCGTCGGCGCTCGAATCGTCCCTGAAGTTGGCGCTCATCCGAGATCGGCAAGGCGAGCAGCCCGGCGCGGTGCAGCTCGATCATGAAACGAAAGTACGCATCCTCCTGCTCCGGCTCACACACTCCTTGCGAACAGAGCTCCTCGAAGGCCTCCCCAAGAGTGCGTTCCCCGTTGAGAGCGACCATCACTCGATAGTCCGCGGCCGAGAAAGCGTGCGTATCGAAGCTCACCGGATCGCGGATGATGTATGCAACCTCGCCGCGGATGACATGGCGGCTGAACTGAAGGTCGTGGCGCACTCCGGCCATGACATCCCTCAGCTTCGCCACCATCGGCGATCGCTCCGGACGGGTCGGAGACGGGGCTGGGTTCGTCACACCCACAGCCGAATCCTTACGGCATCAATCAGCCGGTGGAAAAGGGACCACCACACCGGACGCTCGCCCGCGTTGATCCGGACGGCACCCTCGATGCCCGAGCGCATCCAGGGCTCGAGCGAGTCGATGCGCCCTTCGGCAACGAAGACATTTTGGGAGTCCGCGACCTCCGCGGCAGGTCTGATGCGAACGATTTCCATCGGGAGCACCATGTCCGGCCGAGCCTGCGGCCGGAACTCCGCCGAGGCGCCCTCGCTGACCATCAGGACGTCTCGTTCGGGAACCCGGACCAGGACCCGAATCGAGTCGAGCGGGGCGAACTCGAGAAGCGACTCTCCGACCGACGCGGTCGAGCCGAGCCGGCCACGGAGATCGCCGCGCAGGATGACGCCGTCCTCCGGCGCGCGAACGACGGCCTCCCGAATGCGCCGCTCGACCGCCGCCAGCATCACCCGATCGATGTCGCCTCGTGCGATGAGCAGTCGGGCCTGCCCCTGATCCCCCGCCGCCCGCGCCTGTTCGGCCTCAATGTCCGAAGCGGCGATCGCGGCGAGCAGCCGCCGACGCTCCGTCTCCAGCGCGGTGGTGTCGAGCGTGAAGAGTACATCCCCCGCTTTCACCTCCGATCCCTCAAAGACGGACGAGGCGATGATCGCTCCCTCGAAGGGTGCGGTCATCTCGCGTACGACGGTGGGGACGAGCGACGCTTCGGCGCTGATCCGATGCTCAACCCGACCAAGTGCGATCCACCCGATGCCGACAGCGAGCGCGCCGAGCAGCACCGCGCGCACCAGACCCCGTCGGGTGCGGAACGCCCTTGCCGACCCTCGGACCGAGTCGGCCGCGTGCGCGACGAGCGAGCGTCCCGCGAGAGTCGCCATGCGGAGTCCTGCCGCGTAGGGTGCGACCGACTCCGCGATCTTGCGGAGTTCCTCGGCTCCGAACTGCCGACCGGGAACATGACGCAGGGCCAGCAGGACCTCGATCGGGTCCTTCGGCGTGACCGAGAGCGGAATCGTCGCGACGAACGCCCCTTCCGCCTGTGAGCTCCAATGTCGGTGGAGTGCGCACGCCTCGCCCTCGGATTGGCTCGCACATCCTGTCGCGATGCGGCCGAGATCGAGACACTCTTCCATCGCGCCGATGATCGCCTGTGCGCCGGGCGTACGAGCGGCCACATCCGCGAAGCCGGACACGGCGAGCAGCTGGACACGATTGCGGTGGACCGCGCCGATCGCGACCTGCTCGCAGCCGAGCTTGGCCCGGAGCTGATTGACCATCGCGATCGCCACGGTGTCGCGGCTGTTCGCGCAGGCAGCGATCGCAGCGGCCCGAACCTCATGGGCCGCGGCCGCAGGTTCGCGCACCACGGGCCGCGGTCGCATCAGCATCGCGAGCATCGTGGCGAAGGCCCGCAACTCAACGCGGGAACGCTCGAGCTGCGCGTCGTCGCGGACCTCGATCACCAGCGCGAGCCCACCCAGCGCCTCGGGGGCGTCATCCCGGATCGGCGCCGCGATCACTGCGATGCTCAAGTCGTGTCCGCGAGCCCTGAACCGCTGCACGAATGACTGGCCGGTCGCGATCGACTGGGCAAGCGTGCGACTCGCCGGCTCGCGCCAGAACGATGGATCCAGCGGACCGGAATGCGCGTAGTCGTCGATTGCCGAACCCCGATGGGCGGCCTTGAGAAGGGCGAAGCAGGCCCCAAACTCGGCCGCGGCGCATCGAAGGGCATCTCGCAGCAGTGACGCATCAGGCATGCGTCCGTCGGCCAGTCGCAGCAGTGCGCGCAGCGCGTCCGTCGGACCCTGCCTTGCTTGGGTCGCTCTGGCACCGGCAACGCCGGTCCGCGAATTGCCCCCGGAGGCATCGGTCATGCTGCGTTCCTTGCGGCTCCCTTCATGCATCGGCGCATGGATTCACGAAGCTCGTCGGACTCGATCTGCGTGAAGAAGGTGAAGGCCGCCTCGATCGCGCTGTCGTGCAGCATGCGAGCCCGAATGCAACGGGCATAGATCGTCGGCAAGCCTGTCGACGCGCAAGCGATGTCCAGGCGATAGAGATTTCCGACGAGCACCGCTCGCTCAAAGACGGCAAGGCAGCCCCCCTGAGAAACATCAACCGTCGTCCCAACGACCGGCGGGGCGTCGTCGCCGAAGTTGCCTGGGAAGAGGGTAAGCGGGAGCGCAACCTCAAATCGCGTGAACTGTCGGCGCGACTCCACCTCGGCTCGCGTATTGGACGCGAGTTCCGCGATGAGGTCGTTGTCGTTGAGGGCATCGTCCATGCGATCCTTCTCCTGTACGCGGGCGAGTAGGCATCGGTAGGTCGGCTTCCACACCGCACTCGACGGCCTGAGTGTCGCGACCTGCCAGCAGCCCGGTCCCGCCTCTGGATTCCCGAGTCGGACCAGTCATCGACATCGGCGAATGCGAGAAGCGACAGTCGCGCAACGCCAAAATCGACCGGCAAATGTGAGGGCTTTTACCCAACGACCACCAACGACCTCGCCGCGTCTCATCGCTTCTGGGACCGTCCCCGCTGCCGATCGTCTTCACTGAGCCGCGTCGCGGCAGGGTCGCGCTCGGTCCCCTGGATGCCCCGGACGGCGCCCCAGAGGAGCGCCCAGAGCGACGAGGTCTGCGGCGGTGGCGGAGGAGCCTCTGCCCTCTCTGCAGTGGCATTGCGGACTTCCTCCGCGACCCGTTCGGCCTCCGAAGCCACCTCCTCAACAACCGCCTCAAACACTGAGTCGAAGGTCTCTGCCTCCACCGCGAGCCGCTCCAGACCCGACCGCCGTTCGCTCTCGTCGACCGATGAGGTCACTTCAATGGCCACGGGAGCTTCAGGCACAAGCTCGAACGCCTCGCCGCCTCCGGTGGCCACGATCGGAACGGAAGCCGTGGGGACGGCGGCAGCTTGCTGTGGATGCGATACGAACTCTTCCGCCCCCCCCGCCGAGAAGGCCGCAAGCGCCGGACTCTTCGGCAGGGAAGCGGGATCGAGCGTCTTGGTCGAGGGTCCCGAACGCGATCCCTCCTCGTCGCGAGACGATCGTGTCTCGTCGTCGTCGGTCGACGGCGGTGCCATTCCGTCGAGGGTCAGCTCGATGGTCCGCTCGGCCACCGCTCCCGACGAGTCGACGACTCGCACCACGATGGTGTAGGTGTGCGATCCGTATCGATCCAAGAGATCGGCATCGGCGACGCGCAGGGCTCCCGTCTCCGCATTGATACTGAACCGTGGAGCGCCAGAAGCGAGCTCGTAGCGGAGCTCGTCACCGACTGCGGTATCGGCATCCGAGGCCCGGACAGTTCCGATGAGCGTTCCGTGCGTTGCGTCCGACGGAATCGCCGTCTCGTCGATCTGAATGTCGTACGGCGACTCGTTGACACCGGTGACGTGCACCGCGACGGTGTCATAGGTGGTGTTCGCTCCGTCACTCACCGCGACCTGGAACAGAAGCGTCGTCCCAGTAAGCGTCGGCGGCGTGACGAAGGTTGCGGTCGCGCTCGTCGAGTTGGCGATGGTGACCGGCGTTCCGCCGATCTGTGTCCATACATAGCTGATCGATTGCCCTTCGATATCCGACGCAGCAGCGACCAGCGTGACCGCCGTCTGCTCAACGGCTGACTGATCCGGACCAGCGTCGACGCTCGGAGCGTCGTTGTCGCGGCTGACATCGATGGTCACCGTGTCGACGGTGGTGTTCGTGCCGTCGGTGACGGAGACCTGGAAGACGAGTTGCGTGTTGCTCAGGCCTTCCGGAGCGGTGAAGCTCGGCGAAGTCGCGTTGACGCTGCTGAGCGTCACGCTCGGTCCGCTCACCTGCGACCAGGTGTAGGTCAGGCCTTGACCTTCCGGATCGCTTGCCGTCGCGGCGAGGGTGACGATGTCATTCTCGTCGACGGTCTGGTTCGGACCTGCGTCCACCGCAGGCGCGTCATTGTCTCGATTGACATCGATCGTGACGGTGTCGACAGTCGTGTTTGTGCCGTCAGTCACCGAGACTTGGAAGACGAGTTGCGTGTTCGCGA
>CAYNCG010000048.1:0-16707 GCA_964395845.1 uncultured Isosphaeraceae bacterium
GTGATCGCGTCCCGCGTGCGGAGCTGGCCTGCATAGTCTCTCTGTGGTTCTCTGGCGGAATAGTGCGGAAAGCTGCGTAGCTGAGCGAAGCTGTGGCCGCCACGGGTGGCGCGCGACACAACCCCGAACCGTCTGGTCGGGGGCTTGACCGGGGGGAGATGCTACCGCAGTCTCCAACGACCGGAGTACAGTGCGGGACGACTTGACCCCGCCGGTGGGTCATGCCGATGCGGAATCGATGTCGTGCCATGCGGGTCCGACGCCGACCCTCCCCGTTCCCGCTCCGTTCGCGCCGATCGCATGACCTGCAGCCAGACCTCTCAAGACTTGCAAGCTGCCCGGCGCGCCAGCGGGGCCGATGCGTGCGGGGGGCGTCCGCCGCGTCCGCCGCGTCTGGGGGTACTCACCCTGACCGCCCTCGCGTGCTTCCTCGCGGCTGGCTGTGCCTCGTCGCGGGAGCGGGTCGAATCGGCTCAGGCCGCCTACGCATCGGGGAACCCCGACGCCGGCTACCGACTGCTCGCCGAACGCGGCGGGATGCGGGATGAGACCCGCGATGCCTTCCTCTGGCGGCTCGAGGAGGGCAAGATGGCCCACGACAGCGGTCGCTACCGCGAGGCGTGGGAGACGCTCACCGAAGCGAGCGTGCTCGCCGACCGGATCGATCAGGAGTGGTCGAAGACCTCGATCGGCGAGGAGCTCGGTGCGATCGCCGTCAACGACCGGGTGCGGGTGTTCCGCGGCTCCTACGCCGATCGGGTCGCCCTCGAGAACGCCCGGGTCCTCGCAGCACTCGCCCAGGGCGACGCCCTCGGCGCCGCGGTCGCGGCCAAGCGCATCGCCGAACGCCAGCGCGACGCGGAGGTCGAGCAGGCCAAGCGGATCGACGCGGTGAACAAGGAGATCGCCAAGCGCGGCGGCTCGAACGCCGTGAAGGACCTCCTCCGGAAGGAAGGCGTCGATCTCACGACGGCGTACGCCGCCTACCTCAATCCGCTCGGCTCCTGGCTCTCCGGGATCCTCCAGCTCTCGACCGGCGACGGCAACGATCGCCAGCGCGGCGAGACGGAGTTGCGCCGGGCGCTCGCGATGGTGCCTGAGAACCGCACGCTCCTCGCCCAAGTCGAACGGAATCCCTTCGATCTCGCCCGCGCCGGCGAGCCGCAGGTCGTCGTCCTCTTCGAACTCGGCATGGCCCCGCGGCTCGATCAGGAGACGATCCCGCTCATCACCCCGTGGCTCGGGCTCAGCACGATTCCCTTCCCGCGCCAGGTCCGCATGCAGCGACCGGCGCAGGCCCTCGAGGTCCGCGGCGCTGGCCAGGTCATCCGGACCGAGACCCTCGCCGACTACGACGCGATCTGGGAGGAGGACTTCAAGCGACGCCTCCCCGAGACGATCCTCCGGACCGTCGTCATGGTCGCGGCCAAGGAAGCTGCGACCTTCGCCGCCACCGAGCCCCTCCGGCAGCGACGGCGGGGGGGAAGCGACGGGGCCGCGATCGGTGAGATCGCCGTCCTGATCGGGGCGAGCCTCTACAAGTACGCGACGAACCAATCGGACCTCCGCACCTGGCGTAGCATCCCCGCCGAGGTGCAGATCGCCCAGATTCCGAGGCCCGCCGAGGGAACCATCGATCTCGCGTTGGTTTCGTCGGGAATCGGCATCGGGTCCACCCGTGTCGAACTGCCCCAAGCTCCGGTCGCCCTCGTCTGGGTGCGGTCGGCCACGCCGGGCCAACTCATCGTCCGGGCCGTGCCGCTGCAGGCGAGTTACGCGGTCCCGAGCGGTGCGCCCGAGGACGCTTCCTCAACCGATAGTCCCCCCGATCCTCCAGCCGGAGAATGACCCCATGATCCCGTCCGCCCCGAGACCTTCCGCCCGCACGCTCGCCACGCTCCTTCTCGCCGTCGCGCTTCCGCTGGGCTGCAGCTCGAGCAATGTGTACGAGACCAACAACGCCCGACCGAACGCCATCGAGTTCGAGTCGAAGATCTCGAATCCCTTCCTCAAGGGCCGTGTCGATGTCACGAGCGTCTTCGTCGGCCAGTCGCCGGACGGACTGCTTCGGGTCCAGACCAACATCGTCAATCGCAGCTCCGGCAACGCCCAGTACATGTACGCCTTCACCTGGTTTGACGCGGCGGGGCTGAAGATCGGCAACAACCATGACTTCTGGACGCGCCGCGAACTGAACTCCGGCGCCTCCGGCGAGATCTCCGGATTGGCCCCGACGAAGAACGCCGTCGACTGGCGCCTCGAGATCCGTCCTTGGGATCGCTGACGCTCCCGCAGAGGCCCCGCGCGTTTCCCTTGCTCCACACCCCGATCCAGTGACCCTCGCATGACCAACCGCTCCCACCGAACCTCTCTCGTCGCGTCCGTCCTCGCACCGTCGACCGTGGCGCTCACGCTCCTCTCGACCCTCTCCGCCTGCAACTCGCCGCCGCGGCGCATCGATCCGACCGGACCGGAGGCGATCACGACGAACCAGATCGACTACAGCGACCTGCGCGAGTGGGCCGACAGCCTGACGCAGGAGATGCTCAACGACGGCTACCTCGAGAGCTACGCGAAGCCGGTGCTCATGCAGGTGAGCAATGTGCAGAACAAGACCTCGATCCCCGACATCAACACCGAGATGGTGCTCGGGCGCATCCGCTCGAACCTGCGGCGCGACAACCGCGTGCGCTTCGTCGCCACGCTCGGCACCGACGCCCGCGACGAGAGCGTTCGCGAGAACCGCGAGCTGACGAACGATCCGATGTTCAACCAGGAGCAGGTCGCCGAGCGCACCGCCCAGGGGACCGCGTCGGTCCCGAGCCTCTCGGTGAACTGTCAGATCCTCTCGGCGACGCAGGTGACGCCGACCTCGCGCCAGCGGAACTACGAGATGCGGATGTGGGTCGTCGATCTCCGCAGCGGCGAGACGGTCTGGGAAGGCTTCTCGAACACCGTCGGCAAGGTGCAGCGCTGACGCGCAGCTCGCCAAACGGGGGGGCAAACGGGGGGCGAAAGGGTGATCATCATGCGAAGACTCCTTCTGGCAGCGTTCGTTCTGATCGCGTCTTGGTTGGTCGCCGCGTCGCCGCTGGCGGCCCGGCAGACGCCGTCGCGGGTCGTTGAGGTGCAGGTGAAGGGCCGCGGGCCGACCGCCGAGGTCGCCATGCGACGGGCCCTCGCCGACGCGGTGCGACAGGTGAACGCTGGTGCGAGCGCGGATGCGGTGAAGAAGCAGCGGCTCGAGGATTCGCTCCGCGATCTGGACGCCGCCCTCGCCTCGCCCGATGTGACGCTCTCGACGATGACCCTCTCGATCCGCGCCCTCAGCCGCGGCCTCGTCGATCGGGTGACCGTCCTTGACAATCGCAGCCTCGGCGAGGCTCAGCCGGAGCGCGAGCTGATCGCCCTCGTCGGCGTCCCCCTCTTCGAGACCAAGCTCTCCTCACGGAAGACCATCGCGGTGATGCCCTTCCGGCCAGCGTCGGAGAGCTTCAACTTCGGCGGCAACGCGGTGCGGGGCAGCGAGATCGCCCGCCGACTCGCCGATCAGACGACGGAGCGCCTGGTGCAGAGCGGCGTCCTCACGGTGCTTGACCGCACCCACATCGACGAGGTCGCGAAGGAGCGGAACTTCGTCGAGATCTACGGCAAGACGCCGGAGGAGCTCGCCCGCTTCGGCAAGATGCTCGGCGCCGATCTCCTCCTCGTCGGCACGATCGAGACCGCGGGACTCGAGATCGTCTCGCAGACGGTGCAGGCCTCCGGCTACAGCTTCTCGCGCAGCTACGCCGGCATGTCGGTCGCGACGCGGCTCCTCGATGTCGAGACCGGAGCGATCACCTGGGCCGAGACCCAGCGCGTCGGCTTCGACAATTCCCAACTCTCGCGGATGTTCCCGGGCGGCGTGCCCGATGCCTCCGGCACGCTCATCGCGCTCCTCGAGTCGATGACCGGAACGCTCGTTCAGCGGGTCGTCGAGAGCGTCGCCCCGATCAAGGTCGCCCTCATCGACGGCGATACCGTCTGGCTCAACCGCGGCGGCGGACGCCTTGAGGCCGGCATGCGGCTCCAGATCCGCGGCGGAGGCCAGGATGTGATCGATCCCGACACCGGCGAGAGCCTCGGCCAGGCCGAGCGGACCGTCGCGGTCATCGAGGTCATCAGCGTCGATCAGCGGAAGAGCCAGTGCCGCATCATCGAAGGCCGCGCGGAGGAACTCCGCATCGGCCAACTCGCCCGCCCGCTCCTGACGCCCCAAGGCGGCTGAGCGAGGCCGGTGCAGGTTGGACTCTGCGTCACTCCGACAGAGAACCACAGAGGCACAGAGGGCACAGAGACGGCACAGAGGAGATAAGAAAAACGGGGCTGCGCGACCAAGCTTGGTCGCGCAGCCCCTTTTCTCATTGACTTCTCTGTGCGCCCTCTGTGCCCTCTGTGCCTCTGTGGTTCTCTGGACAGAGCGAGAAGGTCTCGATCACAGCACCAGCGACGCAGGCGTGCGGGCCACCGGGCCGCGGTGGGAGGCGTTCGCTTCGACGGCGTCGCGGACGCGGCGGGCGATGCTCGTCGCGTCGAGTCCCGCTTCGGCGAGCTGGTCGCGCCGTTCGCCCTGATAGATCCACTGGTCGGGGAGCGCGAGGCGGGTGACGAGCCGGGCGTCGAGGCCGGCGAGGTTGCAGGCGTCGAGCACGCAGCTTCCGAAGCCGCCCTCGATCGAGTGATCTTCGACGGTGATGATCGGGATGCGCCGGGCGCAGAGATCGCGGAGGAGCTCGACATCGACGGGCTTCGCGAAGCGGGCGTCATAGACGCTCACCGCGTACTCGCTGCCGAGCTGGTTGGCCGCCTCGCTTGCCTCGATGGCCATCGTGCCGTACGCGAGGATGGCCGCGTGCGGCTCGGCGTGGCCGCGCAGGCAGCGGGCCTTGCCGAGCACGAAGGGCGGGCAGGGCTCGCTCGCGTACATCGGGCTCACCGCGTCGCGCGGATACCGCACGGCGCTGAGTCCGTCGTTGTAGTCGGCCATGAAGGCGAGTGATGCCTTGAGCGAGGCTTCGTCCATCGCCGCCATGAGGCACGCCTTCGGAAGGGTGCGAAGGATCGCGACATCGCAGAAGCCGTGGTGCACCGCGCCGTCGCCGCCGACGAGGCCGGCGCGATCGAGGCAGAGGCGCACCGCGAGGCCCTGGAGCGAGACCTCCTGGAAGCACTGGTCGAAGGCCCGCTGGAGGAAGGTCGAGTAGACGGCGAAGAACGGCTTCCAGCCGGTCTTGGCAAGGCCGGCCATCATGTCGAGGGCGTGGCTCTCGCAGATGCCCGTGTCCCAGGTCCGATCGGGGAACTTCGGCATGACCTTCGCCAGACCGGTGCCGTCGGGCATCGCCGCGGTGCAGGCGACGACCTTCGGGTCGCGGGCCATGAGCTCGGCGAGCTGCTCGCCGAATGCGCTCGTGAAGGAACGCGAGGACTTCTTCAGTTCGACGCGGCAGCCCTCGTTCTCGAGCTCGCTGTCGCCGCCGACGGCCTGGAAGGGACTCGGCGAGTGGAAGGTCGTCGAATCGCCCTCGGCGAAGGCGTAGCCCTTGCCCTTGATCGTCTTGACATGGAGCACCATCGGGCGATCCATGTCGCGGGCCTCGTTGAGGACCTGGATGAGGCTCGGGAGGTCGTGGCCGTCCACGGGGCCGACGGTCAGGAGCCCGAAGTGCTCAAACCACGCCCCGGTGTTGGCGTTGTCGGCGACGATCGCCTTGCTCGCCTCGCCCATGCGGTGATAGACCTCGCGCATGAGGTCGCCGCCCGGCACGCGGCTGAGCATGTCCTTCGCGGCCTTCTTCAGCTCGCCGTAGCTCTGGCTCAGGCGCACCTTGTCGAAGTACGCGGCCACCGCGCCCTGCGGCTTCGCGATGCTCATGCCGTTGTCGTTCAGGACGACCATGAACTGACGCTTGAGGACGCCGGCGTTGTTGAGACCCTCCATCGCGACGCCGTTCACGATCGATGCGTCGCCGATGATCGTCGCGACCCGTCGGCCGGTCGGGTTCTCGGGCGACCAGCCCTCACCGTTCAGCGTGTCGCCGCGGGCCATGCCGACGGCGGTCGAGATGCCCGTGCCGGCGTGGCCGACCGAGAAGAGGTCGTAGGGGCTCTCGCGCGGCTCGGGGAAGCCCGCCATGCCGTCGCGCAGGCGAAGCTTCGACAGCATCGGCAGACGGCCGGTCAGCAGCTTGTGCGGATAGCACTGGTGCCCGACATCGAAGAGGAGACGATCGTGGGCGAAGTCGAAGACATAGTGCAGGGCGATGGTCAGCTCGACGACGCCGAGATTCGGGGCAAGATGCCCGCCGGAGCGGCTGATCTGGTCGCAGATCGCCCAGCGGATCTCCGCGGCGACCTCGGGCAGGGCCGAGATCGGAAGTCGGCGGAGGTCAGCGGGGGTGTGAATCTTCGGTAGGAGCTTCAGTTCCATCGGTACCTGCGCAGGGGGATCGCCGTGTCCGCGGTCCGGGCCGCTCGGCCCTCTCGCGCATCGGACGCGAGGAAGGGGAGGCCTTCGGACCGCTTCATGCGGCCGTGCGGCACAGCGCCGCAGTGGTCAGTGGGGGACATCATAGTCCCAGCCGGAAATGGGGTTCGTCCGAGGTCGCGGTTCGGAGTCCGCAAAAGCAGCACGCGGCGAACGGCGGCGCTCAGTGCGTCCGAATCGCCAGGAAGTCTGCCAACCGCTGGAGTGGCGCGGCCGCCGGACCGAGGGCCGAGAGAATCGCCCGCGCCTCGGCCTCCAGGCGGCTCACCTCGCGTCGGCTCTCCTCGATCCCAAGGACGCCCGGGAATGTCAGCTTGCCCGCCTCCCGGTCCTTCCCGACGGCCTTGCCGATCTGCTCGGCCGACGCCGTTTCGTCGAGGAGGTCATCGATGATCTGGAACATGAGGCCCATGTTCTCGCCCCAGCGGGTGAGGCTCGCGAGCGCCTCGGCGGAGGCACCCGCGGAGAGGGCGCCCATGCGGCAGCTCGCCACGATCAGGGCCCCCGTCTTGTTGGCGTGAATGCGCTCGAGGCGGGTGCGGTCATCCTCGCCGGGAGCGAAGCCGCCGAGCGTGTCGAGCACCTGACCGTTGATCATCCGCGTCGTCGCCCGGCTGATCTCGGCGACGATCGGCCCGGCGGCCCGCGGTGAGGTCGCGGCGCTCTCGATCGCCAGCGAGAGCAAGGCGTCGCCGGCCAGAATCGCCATCGCCTCGCCATACGCGACCCAGACCGTCGGGCGACCCCGGCGCAACCGATCGTTGTCGAGCGCGGGCAGATCGTCGTGGACGAGGCTGAACGCGTGGATGAGCTCGATGCCCACGGCCGCGGGCATCGCATCCTCGATCGACCCGCCGAGGGCCGCTGCGCTGTGCAGCACCACCAGCGGCCGCATCCGCTTGCCGCCCGCGAGGACGGCGTGCATCGACGCGAGCTTGAGGTTCGGGGGCAGATCGGCTCCGTCGAGGAAGGCCGCAAGGGCCCGGTCGACCTCGGCGATCAGGCGAAGGTCGGTCTCGGAGAGCGAATGGGGGGCCATGGCGGTCGGGGACATCGTCGTCATCGTCGAAGCGGGCACTGTACCGCAAGCCCCGCCGCGGGCCTTCACTGGGGCTGGGTTTCTGAACGCGCTGCCCCGAGAACCAGAGAGGGCGCAGCGGGCTTCCACCTCTGTGGGTCGCTGGCTCAGGTCAGCCGACGGTCGCCCCTCACTTCGGTGCCGGCAGCCATTTGAGCCAGTTCTTCGGCTCCTCTTCGAGCAGTTCGAAGGTTGCGTTCGGTTCCGCCGCAGGGGCTTCCGCCGCTGGCGTCGCGAAGGCAATGCCGCCGCCGATGATTGATTCGATGCTCTCGGTGCGGAGCTTGAGGCCGGTCATCCCGAGATCGAGACCAAGTCCGCCGCGCCCCCAGAACTGGGTGTTCGAGCGCACCAGCGGAGCGAAGCGCTCGCCGATCACGATGGCGATCTCGGTCATCTGGCTATCGGCGGTCAGCTCCGTCGCGATCACCTCGCCGACCTCGATGTCCCGGTGGGTCACCGGCGAGCCGACGCGGATCGAGCCGAGCCTCGGCGACACGAGGCGCAGCCGGAGTCCCGGAACGCCGCTCGCATCGGAAGGGGCGCGGTCGAGGGCCACGAAACGCCGCCCCGCGGGTTGCCCGGTCTCACCGGCTCGTGCCTCGAGGACCGGTCCGGAGGCGAGGGTCTCGAGCCCTGACACGCCGTGGAATCCGATCGAGGGCGTGACCACCCAGAAGACGCTTCCTTCGCGGGCAAAGGCCTCTGCCCATCGCTCCAACTGGATCTCGACGATCGGTCGCTCGAGACGCTCATCGAGTCGGACCCGCTCGACGGTGCCGATGGGCACGCCGCGGGACAGGACCCGCGTCCGTCCCGCTTCGATACCCGTCGCCCGAGGGATCTCGACCTCGATCCGCGGGCCGCGGTTCCACCATTGCTGGGCGACGAAGATGGCAACCACCGCCAAGGCGAGCAATGGCACCAGCCAGATCGGACTGCGGCCGCGCGACCGCTCGACGATCGAGGCGGGCAGCTCCTGGCTCCGGTGCGGCTCCGGGGCGGACGGTGACTCCGTCATGCGGGGGACTCCCTGCCCGGCGTCGCGTCAGGCGACGGGCGGCCGGGCGTCTCGTGGGCCAGCTCGCGCCAGAGCGAGCGCGGGTGAAAGCTCGCCGAGGCGAGCATCGTGAGGACGACGACGGCGGCGAAGAAGAAGAGGCCCGCGCCGGGTCGCGCGGAGCTGAGCGAGTCGAGCTTCACGAGCGCGACGAGGATCGCGAGAAGGAAGACATCGAGCATCGACCAGCGTCCGATGCGCTCGACCTGGCGGAGCATCCACGCCCGAACCCGCATCGCACGCCCCGATCCGTCGAGCCAGCAGAGGAAGAAGATCGCAGCGAGCTTCAGGAAGGGAATCAGCATGCTCGCCGCAAAGACGAGGGCGGCGACGATCCACATGCCCTCATCCCAGAGCGCGACGCAGCCACCCCAGACGGTGCTCGCCTTCGTCCGCCCCATGTACTCGATCTCGAGAATGGGGAGGAGGTTCGCAGGCAGGAGAAGAATGAGCGCGGCGATCGCGAGTGCCGCAGCGCGGACGGCGTCTGCGGGACGGTGCTGGGCGACCCGCCCGCGGCAGCGCGGGCAGCGGGCGACATCGCCGACGGCAAGCGCCGGCACGACCTGCTCCAGTCCGCACCCTTCGCAGGTCGCTCGCTCGTTCACGATCGCCCCCACGGCCTCCTCACTGGGCCGGATCGGTGTGCGTGAAGTTCAGGCGATTCGCCGAGTCGAAGGCCGCGTCCGTCCAGCGACTCTGGTCGAGCAGCTCGCCGAGGCCGGCACCGACGGTGCTGCCGTCGGCGTGGACCACCGAGACCTGGTTGGCAAAGCGGCGGTGCGGCACGCCGAAGCTGCCGCTCGCGACGACCTCCATCGCCGCACCACCCGACTGGGCAAGGGTGAAGCTTGTGGCGAGGGTCGGGAAATGCGAGAGGAGCGAGGCCGAACTCGTCTGCACGCTGCCGAAGGTCGTGCCGTCGGAGGGGCGCCAGATGTCCGTCTGGGCGAGGATATGCGGGACGACCAAGGCCGCGCCCGGATCGTTCTCGCCGTCCTTCTTGTAGATCCCCGGACCGCGCGTCGCGGCGCCGCAGAAGATCACGAGCTGCGAGGGGTTCGCGACATTGCCGGTCTTCGTGGCGACGACCTTGCCGATCACATCGTCACCGGCGGCGTTCTGCCAGACGGCGTTGCCGAAGCGGAGGTTCGCGCTGCCGTTCACGCTCCGCCAGTATCCGCCCACGTAGTAGCCGTTGTAGCCAAACGCAGGGGCGAGGGCCATCGTCTCGACGCCGGCGGTGTTCAGGCTCCCGTCGGGCAGCGTTGCCTTGAAGAAGTCATCGTCGTCGGCCTCGATGTAGTCGTAGAGGACCGGGTAGGCGTGATCGAGGTAGCTCAGCAGGCGATGCGGATAGTTCGCCGCGTAGATCGAAGGGATCGCGGTGCCGTCCTTCGCCTTGTACTTCACCCGCCAGTTGTCTTCCTGGACGGTCGGGTCGATGTAGCCCGGGAGCGCCGAATCGTCGTGGCTTCCGGCGTACTGCATCCACGCCTTGTAGACCTGGGCGAGGTTGTTGCGTTCGTTCGTCACCTTGCCGGCCCGACGGGCGGACTGCAGGCCGACGAGAAGGAGACCCATGAGGGCGGCGATGATCGCCATCACCACGAGCAGTTCGACGATCGTGAAGCCCGATCGGCGGGAGGACGCAGACATCGACGGGGAAGGCATGAGAGGGGGGCTCCGCTGAGGGTCAGATGCCGGCTGGGACGGACCGTCAGGCTCTCCGGAAGGGCCTGTCACGGCGTCGGTGGCATCGAGAGGCGCGACTCCATCGCGTCTGGCTTCCCCCACGGTCGGGCCCCCGCGCATGGCGAGCGGCGCCTCCCTGGGCATGACGGAGGATGGTGTGCTCCATCGGCCGATGAGGGCCGATCGTTGCACTATACGACGCGGGGCCCGAACCGCAGGCGAGAAAGTGCCGAGCTTCCGACTCTTCGTCGGGCCATCGGGGGACTGTGGTCTTCCGGGCACCCCGAACGACCGGCGGCCGCCGTTAGCTCCGACCGATCGTGACCTGTTCGACCAGTCCGGCCTTGATCTTCGCCTCACCCGAGCCCAGCTCGCCGATCGGGTCCGGAGGCACGATCTCGACGACCTTCTCGCCGAGCTTCGCCTCGCCCCGCTGGACCTTCGCCTGGAAGTTCCGGCATTCGACCAGCAGACGATCGAGAATCTCCTCTTCGGGGATGTTCGCGACCCGCTCGCCCTGCACATAGATGATCCCGCGGCGGTCGCCGGCGAAGACCGCCACATCGGCCCCCTCCGCCTCGCCCGGGCCGTTCACGATGCAGCCCATGACCGCGACCTTGATCGGGAGGGTGATCTCCTTCGAGAGCTTCCGCTCGACCTCCTTCACGAGGGTGAAGAGATCCACCTGGATCCGGCCGCAGGTCGGACAGGCGATGAGGTCGACGCCCTTGCGCTCGCGCTTGCCGAGGCAATAGAGCATCTCGAGCGCATCCTTCACCTCGTCGATATGGTCGCTCGCGTAGCTGATCCGCACCGTGTCGCCGATGCCGTTGGCGATCAGGGTGGAGAGCGCCGCGATCGAGCGGATCGCTCCGGTCGACTTCGGTCCGGCGTGGGTGACGCCGAGATGCAGCGGGTAGTCGAAGCGGTTCGCGATCTCGGTGTAGATGTCGATCACGAGGGCGGCGTCCATCGACTTCGCGCTGATCGCGACATCGTGGAAGTCGCGGGCCTCGAAGATGTCGAGGTACTCCTCAAGCTTCGCGATCATGAGGGCAAGGAGGTGTCCGGACTTGTGCCCGGCGAAGTACTTGCCGAGCTCCTCCATCCGTCGTTCCTTGTCCTTCCGCTCGATGATCGATCCTTCGTTCACCCCGACGCGGATCGGGATCTTCCGTTCCTTGCACGCGTCGATGACCGCGTTGACCTGCTCGCGATCGTTGATGTTGCCGGGATTGAGCCGAATCTTGTGCACACCCGCCTCGATCGCCTCGAGGGCCCGCTTGTAGTGGAAGTGCACATCCGCGACGATCGGGCAGGAGACCTGAGGCAGGATGTGGCGGAGGGCCTCGGTGTCCTTCCGCTCGGGGACGGCGACCCGCACGATGTCGGCGCCGGCCTCTGCGTAGCGGTTGATCTCCGCGACGCAGGCGTCGATGTCATGGGTGTAGCCGGCGGTCATGGTCTGGACCGCGATCGGGGCATCGCCCCCGATCAGCACGCGGCCAACGCGGTCATCACCAACGACGATCTGACGGGTCTTGCGGCGGGGAAGCATGGGAGAACGCACTATAGCGGTGCCGGCCGCAACCAGAGGCGCACCCAGACATGTACCCAGACAGGTACCCAGACATGTACCCAGACTTGTACCCAGACGCACAGCGACGCAACCGTCTCCCGTTGGCCCGCAGTGAGGCCTTCACCGGTAGCGGCCCACACGGGCAGCCTTACGATGACGCCCCATGAGCGATGCGCATGACTCGGTGGGGGCGAATGCGAGTGGTTCCGTCCGCGGCTCGGCCGTCCGGGTTCGCCTCTCCCTCATGATGTTCCTCCAGTACGCGATCTGGGGAGCATGGCTGCCGATCCTCTACCCGTTCCTGATGGGGCACCGCGGTTTCTCGCTTGATGAGACCGGCACGGTGCTCGCCGCCGGGGCGGTCGGAGCGATTCTCGGCCCCTTCATCGCGGGCCAGCTCGCCGATCGCCTGTTCTCGACCGAGCGGCTCCTCGCCGCGAGTCACCTCCTCGGCGCGATCTTGGTCTGGTTCCTCGCCGATGTGAGCGACTTCACCACCTTCGCGGTCCTCTCGCTCCTCTACGGGCTGATCTACGCGCCGACGCTCGCCCTCACCAACTCCCTTGCCTTCCACCACCTGCCGAACCGCGATCGCGATTTCGGTCCGGTCCGGCTCTGGGGAACGATCGGCTGGATCGCCTCGGGCATCCTCGTCGGACAGATGCTCCTGCGCTTCCACACGCCGGCAGTCGGGACCGTCGAGGCGATCGCCGCGGCGCAGGACGCCGGGCGGGCGGACGCCTTCCGGCTGTCATCCATCCTCGGCGTCGCCATGGCCCTCTTCTCGCTGACGCTGCCGCACACGCCGCCGACGAGGAAGGGCGGCGAAAAGCTCGCCTGGGCCCAGGCCCTGCGCGAAATCGCGAAGCCGCCACTCCTCGTGCTCTTCCTGCTCGCGGTGCCGATGAGCATGGTGCACCAGTTCTACTTCGTGCATACGAGCTCCTTCCTCACCGCGATCCAGAACCAGAACGCGGGGGCCGGACGCTTCGCCGATCTGATCAACCAGGTCTTCGGGGTCGGCGGCGGGGGATTGATGACCATCGGGCAGATGGCGGAGATCGCGGTCCTCGCGGTCATGCCCTTCCTGGCCACGCGCTATTCGCGAAGGACCCTCCTTGGGATCGGCATTGCCGCCTATGCCGCCCGCATGGCGATCTTCGCCTTCGCCCCGAGCTTCGTGCCGGCGCTCATCGGCGTCGCTCTGCATGGCCTCTGCTTTGGCTGCTTCGTCTTCGTCGCCTTCATGGTCGTTGACCAGTACACCTCGAAGGAAGTGCGGGCGACGGCCCAGAATCTCTTCAACCTCGTCCTGATCGGCATCGGCATCATCGTCGGAAGCTGGTTCGCGACGAGCGTTGCGGTGCGCCTGGCGACCGACAAGGACGGCGTGATGAGCAACCAGATGCTCTTCGCGATTCCGATGGTCATCGCGATCTTCTGCCTCGCGGTCCTGCTCCTTGCGTATCGCACGCCGAAGTCAGCGGCGTCGCCCTAACCGCAAGCGGCCCGCGAGCGGTCCGCAATCGACAAGGCCCCGCGGGCAGCGTCACTGCCAGCGGGGCCTTCTCGTTTGACCGGAAGAGGGTCGTTTGACGACCAGAGGAACGAGGCGGACGGGAATCGAACCCGCAACCACCGGCGTGACAAGCCGGTACTCTAACCAATTGAGCTACCGCCCCTTCGGATGTCATCGCTCGATCAGACGGCGAGCGTCCGTCGAGAGACGCGGAAGAATAACACCCGTTTCGAAACCGTCAAGAGGGTGTGCGTCCCGTTGGGGGTATCCAGTCTGCCCGCGGGAGGAGCCTCAGCTCGTTCGGGCGTAGGCCGGTTCCGACCCGGCGATCCACTTGATGTTGCAGCCGATCGACGGGCGTTGCTCGGTCGGAACCGCCGCTCCCCGGAGGGTGGCCTCAATCGCCGCTCGCAGGTCCTTTCCGGTCACCGGCAGGCCATTTCCCGGACGGCTCTCGTCGAGCTGGCCCCGGTAGACGAGCCGACGGTCCGCGTCGAAGAGGAAGAAGTCCGGGGTGCAGGCTGCCCGGTAGGCCTTCGCGACCGACTGATCGGCATCGTGGAGGTAGGCAAAGGTCCAGTTGGCGTCGGCGGCTTCGCGGACCATCGCCTCGAAGTTGTCCTGCGGGTACTTCTCCGGATCGTTCGAGCAGATGCCGACGACGGCAAGCCCCATGCTCGCGTAGTCGCGGGGGAGGCGTCCGAGCTCCTCGCGGATGTGCTTCACGAAGGGGCAGTGGTTGCAGATGAACATCACGAGGATCGCCCGGGCGTCGCCCAGGTCCTCAAGCGTGACGCGCCCGCCGCGGACATCGGGGAGGTCGAAGGCGGGGGCGGAGGTGCCCAGAGCGAGCATTGTCGAAGGGGTCGGTGGCATGGTGCGATATCCTACGGTTCTCCATGCCGCCCGCCCGCACCAACGGACCTCGTGATGAGGGCCCGAGCCCCGAGGATCTCCGTCGTTTCGGCGGCGAGACGGCCTTCTGTCCGGACTGCGGCGCGCGGGTGTGGGACCAGGCTGATGTCTGTCCCTCCTGCTACGCCTATCTCGGCGGCGAGACGGCGAGGCGACGGAAGGCGAGCAGCCTGATGCGCTGGAAGAAGGCGATCCTCGCGGTGGTGCTGATCGCCATGCTCCTCTCACTCGCAGGCTTCAGCGGGCTGCTGCGAGCCCTGCTTTGAAGCCTGCTGTGGGGCCACCTGTGAGGCCAGCGGTGCTGCCGCCGATCACATGTCGGCGTTGGCTCCTCCTCAACCTTGCATCGTTCGCGGTGATGCTTCCCTGGCCGGCGCTTGGCATCCTGCTCCTGCGGTCCTCCTTCGAGCAGCCACTCGACGCATCGCTCTTCGTCGGTGGCGTCACGCTCTTCCCGCTCCTGATTGTCGCGCTCTGTGGCATCGACTCCGAGGAAGCCACGCCGTGGATCACCGGCGCTGTCTGGCTCCTCGCAGCGTTTCTTCCGAACCTGTTGCTGCGGAAGCACCTCAACGCCCGCGCGGCCGTCATCGGCGTGCTCGTTGCGCAGTCGGTCTTCTCCTTCGCGCAGGCTCTCATGGGGGCGCTGCTGCTCGTCGGGCGAAGCGTGTGACGGGCGGAGCGGGTGCGGCGAGCTGAGATGGGTGCAGACGAGATGGGTGAGAGGTGATGTGTGAGCCGCGATGTGATGTGTGTGTGAGTGGTCGGTCGTCAGATGCGAGCGAGCTGGCGCGCTGGGAGGTCGGTCACATGGCGATGCGAGGAGAGTAGGGCGGGGGCGTCGATGAGAGGTGTGAGAGTTTGTGAGAATCGGGCGGTCACATGCTCGAGCGTGAGCGGGAGCGATCGGTCACGCGGCAATGCGAGGAGAGCAGGGCGGGTGGGGGGGGGGGGGCTTGATGATGAGATAAAGCTCTGCGGCGAAGTGGGTTGCGTGCGCGCGCGATAGTCGTCGGTAGGGACAAAACCCGAGACGGCCACCTTGGCAAGGGGAGGGGCGGGCGTTCGAAGTGGCGACGCGGGCGGAGGTTGCGCGAGCCGCGGATTCGACTTGCACAGGGCCTTGCACAGACTGGCGGCCGCTGCTGGCAGGCGTGGGCAGAGCTTCGTCGGTTCAGACGACGCGGGCGAGTTGATCTGCCGGGCGAACTCCGTCGAGCTCGTGCGGCCGCGCGAGCTCGCGCTCGAAGGCCATCGGTGCGCCGATGGCGGACGGGCTGGCTTGTCTACCAACTCTTCAGAATGTAGGTATCAAAAGTAGGCCGTCTGAGGGGGCACCCAGCATCGTCGCGGGCTGCTCAAGCACCGGGAAACCGAATATCCAGTTGGCTAATCAGCCAGCTTCCGAACGAATGCGCCTCAAAAACTGCCTCTGCGGACTCGTGCAACCAGCACACGACGCGAGGATTGCCGCCCTTTCGCGTGTCGATGCAGTTCAGATCGCCGGCGCCGTTGTTGAAGAACGGGATGAGGTGGCGAGGCAACGGTTCGCGGGCCCGCCCTCGCTCTCGCAATGTTATACGCAGCACGTCGGCCTCAAACGGCGCCCCGATTCCAAATACGACATCGCCGGAAAACTTGCACCAGCCGACATTTGTGAGGAAATGTCGATAGTCACCGCGTATCGCTACGCCGAGCGTCGCTTCCATTTGATTCAGATCCTCGTCGGAGCAAGGATTTCCAAGGATAGCCATCGGAGCGGAACGAAGTCGCGGGAGTGCAACCTTGAGGAACCTACTCATTTGGGGCACCGTGGGTGACGTTCGCCGTAAATTCCTGGCCGGTGATGCTCTTCATTGGTAAGGAACTCCAAGTTGTCCCAGTCGTTGCTTCCGCCGTACTGAAGATTGCGAATGTGGTGGATCTCCATCGGCAGTCCATCAGAACCGATTGGAGCTTCGCCACGCTCCATCGCAGAGAGTTGCTCAGGAGTATACTTGTGCGGGTTCTCCTTCGCTTCTCGCTTCCACAGTTCTGGCCTCATGGTGTTGAACTGTCGTCGAGGGCCGGCCTATTTTGGACAGCCACATTCTGAAGCCGTTCTGAAGAGATCGTGGACAAGCCAGCCCCTGGTAAGCCCCCCCGGGAGTTTGGACAGCCACATTCTGGCGGAGGGTGGGGCGGATTGCGAGGCCGAAGTCGGAGGTTTCGCGCTGTTTGCGGCACGGCCTCGTTCGATGTCGGCCTGATTTCGGCTGATCGCGTTCGCTCGATGGCGAACTTCGCGCATGCGACAGCCTGGGGCGTGGCGTGGGGTGACCCCTCTCGACTT
>CAYNCG010000049.1:0-16245 GCA_964395845.1 uncultured Isosphaeraceae bacterium
CCGAAGCCGCCGAAGGGCTGGCGACCGACGAGAGCGCCGGTGATGCCGCGGTTGAGGTACAGGTTGCCGACGCGGAAGTCGCGGCGGGCGAGATCAAGATGCGAGGGCTTGCGACTGAAGACGCCGCCGGTCAGCTTATAGGCCGTCGCGTTCGCGATCGCGAGCGCCTCCTCGAAGGTCTGGGCCCGCAGGACGCCGAGGACCGGTCCGAAGATCTCCTCGTTGGCGAGCCGGTGCTCGGGGCGGATGCCGCTGATGATCGTCGGGCCGACGAAGGGCTTGCCGACCTTCGCCTCGAGTCCGGCGGGGATCTCAAGCTGCACCTCGAGTCGGCCTTCCTTCGATCCGATCGCGATGTACTCGCGGATCTTCCGCGCCGCGGCGTCGTCGATGACCGGACCGATGTCCGTGCCGGGGAGCGTCGGATCGCCGACGACGAGCGCCTTCGTCGCGCCGACGAGCCGTTCGAGGAAGAGGTCGTGGTTCCCGCCGACCACGATCACGCGGCTGCACGCCGAGCACTTCTGGCCGCAGAAGCCGAACGCGCTCTGCCGCACGCCGAGGACCGCCTCGTCGAGATCGGCCGACTCGTCGACGATGATGGCGTTCTTGCCGCCCATCTCGCAGATGACCTTCTTCACCCACGGCTGCTCGGGGGGCGTGACGCCGCAGGCCTGGACGATGTCGAGGCCGACCGACTTGCTGCCGGTGAAGGCGATGAGGGCGACCTTCGGATCGCGGACGAGGGCGGCGCCGACCGTCTCGCCGATGCCGGGCATGAAAGCGAGCGCGTCGCGCGGACAGCCGGCCTCGAAAAGAATGTCGCAGAGGATTTTCGCGATACCGGGCGTCTGCTCCGCGGGCTTCACGATCGTCGGATTGCCGCAGACGAGGGCCGCGACGGTCATGCCGCAGCAGATCGCGAGCGGGAAGTTCCACGGGCTGATGACGACCGCGACGCCGCGCGGCTGATACCAGACCTGATTGAGCTCGCCGACGAAACGGCCGAGCCGCTGCGGCTCGAAGAGTTCGGCGGCGGTGCGGGCGTAGTACTCGCAGAAGTCGATCGCCTCGCAGACATCCGCGTCGGCCTCGCGCCAGGTCTTTCCCGACTCGCGGATGATGACGCCGGAGAGCTCGTCGCGCCGCTGCCGCATGAGCTGGGCGGCCTTCACGAGGACGCCGGCCCGCGTCGCGAAGGGCGTGTCGCGCCAGGTCGGGAAGAAGCGATCGAGACGGGCGACGGCGGCCTTCGCCTGATCGACGGTCGCGTCGTTGGCGACGGCGGGCACGGTCGCTCGGGCGACGGCCTGGGCGAAGCGCTCGCGCTGTTCGCTCACCGCGAAGTTCCGCATGGGCTCGGTGAAGAAGGGGCGGCCGTCGGCGACCGACGGGGCGGCGGGGCTGAGGGCGTGGCGCTCGGGGCCCTTCGCGATGCGCTCGACGCCCGGATCGACCGCGAACTCACGGTGCGGCGAGGCGAGCAGCCGCTCGGAGCTCGCGTTGTCCATGAAGCCGGCCTTCAGCCAGGACTCGTTCGAGGTGTTCTCGAGCAGGCGACGGACGAGATACGCCATGCCGGGAATCATTTCGCCGACCGGGACATATTCGCGAATGCGCAGGCCGAGGTCGACCGACGCGGCCTTCATCTGATCGCCCATGCCGTGGAGCATCTGCAGCTCGATCGCGTTCGGCGTGAGGCCGGCCTTCTCGACGGCGGCGAGCGCCGCGGCGATCGAACGGGCGTTGTGGCTGCCGAGGGCGAGCTTCACGCCGCCTTCGGTCTTGGTGCGCGGCGTCTGGTCGATGAATCGCTTGGCGACGCGCTCGAAGCAGGCGTCGGTGTCGAGCTTCCGCGACCAGACCGGGACCGGCCAGCCCTGCTGCTCGGCGTTGATCGTCTCGTAGTCCCAGTAGGCGCCCTTCACCAGTCGGACGGTGACCTGGCGTCCGGTGCGCTTCGCCCAGTCGATGATCCGCTGCGCGTCCTGCTCGGCGGAGCGGAGATAGGCCTGCATCGCGAGGCCCGCCTCGAAGTTCACGCGCTCGCAGCAGCGCATGAAGAGCTCGAGGGTGAGGTCCTTCAGCGCGAACTGCTCCATATCGAAATTGATCAGGACGCCGTTTCGCTTCGCCGACTCGAGAATCGGGACGATGCGCTCCATGAGTCCGCGGATCGATCCCTCGGTGTCGATCGGATCGACGCGCGAGCTGAGCGAACTGATCTTGATCGACACGTTCGTGCGCGGGATCGCGCCGAGGTGATCGCTCTCGAGCCGCGGGTTCGCCGCCCATTCCGCCACGGTGCGCGGAAGGTTCTCGATGAGATCGAGGTACTTCTTCGCGTAGAGATCGGCCTCGTGCTCGCTCACGCACGCCTCGCCGAGGAGGTCCACGCTGAAGCAGATGCCGTCCTTCCAGAGCCGCTTGAGCTGCGGGAGGGCGCTCGCCGCGTCGGTGCCGGCGATGAACTTCTCCGCCATGCCGGTGATCTGGCCGGACATCGTCTTCGCCATGATGCCCTTGGCGAGACCGCCGAGACTCATGCCGATGTTGAACCCCGGCGGCGGCGTCACGCCCGGCTGGCTCAGGTAATCGTTCAGGTGGTCGTAGATCGAATCGCTGGTCTTGAGCGTCGGGAACGCATCGACGAAGCGGAAAAGCTGGACCTTGAAGGCCTCGTCCTTCATCGACCAGTCCATGAGCTTGTCGGACCAGAACGCGGCGCTCAGCATGCCGCTCTTGGCGTTCCGTGACCGGTCGAGAAAGTCGGTGCCCTTGCGCTGGATGAGGGCCTCGAGCGCCGGATCGGTGATGATCGCCCGACCGGGATCCTGCGCCGCCGAGAGGCGGCCGTCGCCGGCGCCGGGTGCGCTCCCTCCGCCTGAGGCTGGCGCGGCTGGCTTGGCGGCGGGAGCTGGCTTCGGCTTCGACTTCGAGAAAAGGCCCATAGATCGGGCAGTATAGATCGACGCGACCCCTCCCACGGGGCTGGAGCGGAGGCGTCGGGTGGTAGGCTTCGCCCTCCCATGAACGACGAGCCATCCGAGCGGAGGGAGGGGGATTCCCACAGGCCCGCGGAGTTCCTCGATGTCTCCTCGCGGGAACTCGCCCGCGACCTCGCCCGCGGCGCGGCGCAGGACCCGACGACGGGTGCATGGGCCGGGGAGGCGGCTGAACGGGGTGGCCCGGCCGGCGGCGGCGACGCGGCGGAGCGGGAAGGGGGGTGGATCGGTCCCTATCGGCTGCTCGCCCAAGTCGGCGAGGGGGGCTTCGGAACGGTGTGGCTCGCCGAGCGGCGGACCCCCTTCCTCCAGCAGGTGGCGCTCAAGCTCCTCAAGCCCGGCATGGACAGCCGGGCCGTCATCGCCCGGTTCGAGCAGGAGCGACAGGCGCTCGCTCTCCTCGACCATCCGAATGTCGCTCGCGTGCTCGACGGCGGGGTGACGCCGGCGGGGCGCCCCTACTTCGTGATGGAGTTCGTCCGCGGCCTGCCGATCACCGAGTTCTGCTCGCGCCACGCCCTGGGCGTCCGGGCCCGGCTCGAGCTCTTCGCCCAGGTCTGCGACGCGGTGCAGCATGCCCACATGCGCGGGATCATCCACCGCGATCTGAAGCCCTCGAACATCCTCGTCGCCGAGGCCTCGAGCGAGTCCGGCGCCGCGGTGCCGAAGGTCATCGACTTCGGCGTCGCGAAGGCGACGAGCCGGCCGCTGACCGACAAGACGCTCTTCACCGAGAGCGGGATCATGCTCGGCACGCCGGAGTACATGAGCCCCGAGCAGGCCGAGGTCGGCGCGTTCGATATCGATACGCGCACCGATGTCTATTCGCTCGGCGTCGTTTTATATGAATTGCTGACCGGTCTTCTCCCCTTTGATCCCGGCGAGCTTCGGAGCAAGGGATATGCCGAGATCCAGCGCATCATCCGCGAGGTCGATCCGCCGCGCCCGAGCACGCGGCTCGCCTCCTTCGGCGGGCCCGGCCGGCGGGGCGCAGGCGTCGGCGGGCCCGCCGAGCGCACGCTTCTCTCGCTCCTGCGGCGCGAGCTCGAGTGGATCCCGCTGAAGGCGATGCGGAAGGACCGACGCGAGCGCTACGGATCGGCGACCGCGCTCGCCGAGGATGTGCGGCGCTACCTCGCCGGCGAGCCGCTCGTGGCCGGGCCCGAGTCGGTGCGCTATCGGGCGACCAAGCTGCTCCGGCGGCATCGCTGGTCCGTCGCGGTCGCGTCGGCGGCGGTCGCGGTGCTCGTCGGCGGACTGATCGGATCGCTCGTCGCCCTCGATCGCATCGCCCGTGAGCGCGACCTCTCGGCGGCGGTCGTCGACTTCATGACCGAAACGCTCGCCCGAACCGACCCGCAGCGGGGCGGCGGCACGGACATCACCGTGAGCCAGGCGATGATCGCGGGCCTCGGGCGGCTCGACGGAGGCAGCCTGGCCGACCAGCCGGACATCGAGTTCGCGCTCCGGCTCGGCATCGGCGAGATCCTCGATTCGGTCGGCTTCAGCGCCGAGGCGCGGCCCGCGCTCGAGCGTGCCCTCGCCGCCGCCCGCGAGCGCTACGGCGACGATCGGCGAACGCTCGATGCGCTCCTGACCCTCGGCCGCATCGAGTCCAGGTCGGAGGAGTTGCGCGTCGCACGCGACCGCTTTGAGGAAGCCCAACGGATGGCCGAGGCGATCGGCGTGAGCGTCTTCGAGCGCGCGGAGATCGCGCACCATCGGATGGCGATATGCCAGAGTTTGAGCGATACCGACGCCATTCTCCGGATCGCATCGGAGACGGCCGCGTGGCTCGATCGGCTTCCGGCCGAGCATGGCTACCTTCGTCCAAGGCTGCTCCTCGTCGAGGCGTGGGCGCGGGCACGCCACGCGGATCGGGAGGGGGCGCTCGCTCTTGTCGATCGGGCGCGGCACCAGCCGCTCGATGGCGTCGTCGGCAGCGCGGAACTTCATGCCGCCGATGTCCATGATGGGGCAGCGAAGGTCTTCTCGGCGCTCGGCGACTTCGCCGAGGCGGAACAGTCCTACGGCCGAGCGATCGAGTTGGTGCTTCGCGTGTATCCGGGCGATCACTGGAGGAAGGCGGGACTCCTCTTCAGCCGCGGCGAGGTGCTGCTCGGTGCCAATCGTGCGGACGAAGCGATCGATCTCATGCGCGAGGCGACCGCCATGCACGAGCGCCTCTTCGGCCCCGGGAGCAAGATCGTCCTCTCCGACCATTCCCTCCTCGCCCTCGCCTACGACATGGCGGGGCGTCTCGACGAGGCCCTCGCGACCGCGCGGCGGGCGAAGGAAATTGCGACCGCATTTCCCGACAGCGAGCCGGGGAAGCAAGGCTTCCTGCACAAGACCGACCGGCAGATCGAGCTGCTCATGCGACGGGGAGCGAAAGATCCGGCCGCGCCGGGGCGGTGACGGCCTCTATCGTCGGCCGGCGATGGCGATCGCGGTCTCGTAGGTGCGCACGCACTGGGTCGCTGCGCCGTCCCAGTTGATGCCGCGCACCTCGAACATGCTTCCCTCGCGGAGCGCCCGCGAGAGCGGCGGATGGCGGAGGACGGCGACGATCTTGTTCGCCATGTCCTCGATGTCCCAGAAGTCGACCTTGAGGGCGTGCATGAGCACCTCGCTCACGCCGCTCGACTTCGAGATGAGGACCGGCACATTGTGGGAGATCGCCTCGAGCGGCGCGATGCCGAAGGGCTCGCTCACGCTCGGCATGACATAGAGGTCGGCGAGGGCGAAGACGCGGGCGATGTCCTTGCCGCGCAGGAAGCCGGTGAAGAGGACCTTGTGGCCGATGCCGAGCTGGGCGGCCATCTCGATCATCATCGCCGCCTGATCGCCGGAGCCGGCGACGACGAACTTCACGTCGTCCATCACCTCGAGCACCCGCTTCGCCGCGCGAATGAAGTACTCGGGGCCCTTCTGCAGCGTGATCCGCCCGAAGTAGAGGACGATCTTGTCCTTGGTGTGAATCGGCTGGATGCCGTATTCCTTCGGGTCGAGATCGACGCCGTTGTAGACGACATCGATCTTCGACGCGTTCACGCCGTAGCGGTTCACGCAGACATTCTTGGTGAGCATGCTCACCGCGATGATCCGCGTCGCGCCCCACATGCCGCGTCGCTCGATCGAGTAGACCTGCTGGTTGGGATGCTCGCCGGAGCGATCGAACTCGGTCGAGTGCACATGGACGACGAGCGGCTTGCCGGTGAGCTTCGCGAGGGCGAGCCCGGCCGGATAGGTCAGCCAGTCGTGGGCGTGGATGACATCGAAGGGAATGTCGCGGCAGGCGTCCACGGCGAAGCGGGCGTAGCGATCGGCGGCGCCGATCAGATCGCCCGAATAGTCGGCCGAGCCTTCGGTGACCTTCTGTCCCTCGCCCTCACGCGGGCCCGCCTCGGGGAGGACGGAGAGGAGGGTCGCATCGATCTCGTTGAGCGGGCGTCCTCCGAACGCTCCGGCCGCGGCGAGCACCCGCAGGCGCTCGACGGAAATGCCGCCTTCCTCGCGGATCCGCTCGACGAGATGGCGCTGGGATTCACTCAGCGGCGCCTGGCCCGACGGTCCGACGCCATAGACGCTCGGGAAGCTCTCGATGCCGGCGGGCAGTTCGACGAAGCGGGTGCGCTCCAGCCGCTCGGCGACGCTTCGGAGCGTCGGGACGATGCGGACGAGGTACTCATCGACGGTTTCGGCCCGAGGGCCGTCCGGCGCGTCGACGACGATGCGCTGCTGGCCGAGCGAAAGCGGTTGCGTCACCGGCTTCGGTGCCGCCGTGGCAGACCGCGGACTCACGAGTCGGACATGCGACGCGTGCGATTCATCGACCGTCTTCGGAAGGACGAAGGTCACGGCAACGCCGACGCGCTCCATGCCCTTCGTCAGGCCATAGCAGGCCGTTCCCAGCCCACCGGTGATGAAGGGGGGGAACTCCCAGCCGAGCATGAGCACGCGCAGAGGAGCCATCAGGAGTCGTCGCCTTCCCCGTCATCCTGCATGTCGCCAAGCTGGCGGAACGCCGCCTCGTAGGCGAGGAGATAGCGGCTGGCGAGCGCCACCGCCGCCTCGTGCGAGGCGCCATCGGCGATCGGAATCGGGTTCTCGAAGGTGTAGAGCTTGTCTTCCGAGCGGAAGTGCTTCACGGTCGGCATCGGCGCGTCCCGCTTCGGGTCATGGCCGAGTTCGACGAGCTCTTCCTCGATGAGCTCCTCGATCGGATCGCCGTAGTGCATGAGGTCGCTCTCGATCGACTCGCTGAGCCAACGGTCGGGGGTGGCCAGGCGCACCCACCACGCGTTGCCCTGACGCACCACCGAGTACCAGGCGTCAGCGGCGGCCTCCTTGGCCTTGCAGCGGAGCGCGGTGCGGTCGACGCTGATGTCGGCGAAGACGCCGGCCCGGTCGGCGGCGGCACGGAGGTCATGCAGGAAACGGGGATCGTCGGACGTCATCGCGCTCGTTCGTGGCGGGGGAGGCGGGTACAGCTCTGGGTTCCATGGACGCGACGGCCATCCGCCCGCTCGCGCGAACTCGGGCCGTCCATCGGGGAGGGGCGGCGATCATAGCGGAAGAGTCGCTCGGGTGAGGGACTTCGATGGCCCCCGGGCACGCTCGGCTGTCGATTGCTGTCGATTGATCGGTTCGAGCGAAAGGACCCGTGCCGCACGGATAGACTCGCGGCCGATGAGCCCCTCGCCGAACGCATCCCGCACCTCCGGAGAACCGAGCGCATCGGCCGACGCCACCGGTCGCGAGCGGCCGGACAGCGCCGCCTCCGCGCCGCGCACCATCCGGGAGGTGGGCCGCTGGATCGAGCGACACTTGCGCGAGCGTGGCATCGAAAGTCCGAAGGTCTGTGCGGACCTCCTGCTCGCCCATGTCGTTGGCTGCGATCGACTTCAACTCTACATGCGGGCCGAGCAGCACCTCGCGGACATGGTGTCCGAGGCGGAGCGGGCCCGGCTGCGGGAACTCGTTCTGCGTGCCGGGCAACACGAGCCGGTCCAGTACCTCGTGGGACGCTGGCCCTTCCGCGGGCGGGAGTTCGAACTCGGCCGGTCCACGCTCATCCCGCGCGAGTCGACGAACGCCCTCGTCGATCGGGCCGTCGCGTGGTATCGCACATCGATGGCCGGCCAGTCGCTCCGCATGGCGGACATCGGGACGGGGACCGGGATCATCGCGATCTCGGTGATTGCCGAAGTGCGGGCCGCAAACGGCCTGCGCGGCTGTGCGCCGCTCGGTGGACGGGGACCGGCTGCTGAGGCCGGGGCCGCGCTGCCCGAGATCCAGATCCGCGACGAGGGAAGCGCACCGGGCTCGGCGGCTCCGCGCGCCACAGCCGCCGTCGCAGCGCCGGCCGCGCCGCTCTCCCTCCGCTGCCTCGCCACCGACCTCGTGCCCGAGGCCGCCGAACTCGCACGCCGCAATGTCGCCGCGCACGGGCTGGTCGGCGCCGTCGATGTGCGCGTCGGCTCGCTGTTCGAGCCATTTCGCGGTTCGCGGCCCAACTCCTTCGACATCATCGCCTCGAATCCGCCCTACATCAGCGATCCGGAGTGGGCGAAGGTCGAGCGGAATGTCCGCGACTACGAACCGGAGTCCGCCCTTCGCGGCGGTCCCGATGGACTCGATCTCATCCGTCCGCTCGTCGCGGAGGCGCCCCATTGGCTCCGTCCCGGCGGACTCCTCCTCGTCGAAATCGGCTACGAGCAGGGGCCTGCGGCGCTCGCGCTCGCGGCGGATCGGAGGATCTGGGCGGAGGCCGAGATTCTCAAGGATTTCGAAGGCCACCCGCGCGTCCTGTCGGTGACGCGGGCCTGAGGTCGGTCAGCTCGCCGGCGCGCCAAGCGCCTTGCGGACCTCATCGAGCAGTTGGGTGACCTGGAAGGGCTTGAAGAGGAAGCAGTGAAGCCCCTCCTGGCTACAGCGCACGATCGAGTGGTGCGGGTCGTAGCCGAAGCCGGTCATGAGGATGACCGGCGTGCGCGCGTCGGCTTCCTTCACCGCGCTGAACACCTCGTATCCGTTCCGGTCGGGCATGCGCACATCGCTGACGACGAGGTCGAAGCGATTGCCGGTCGCCGCCTCGGCGCGGGCCCGATCGATCGCCGGGCCACCGGAGGCGTAGGCGACCACGATGCAGCCCTTCTGCTCGAGCACCTCGCGGATCGTCTCGCGGATCGAGGCCTCGTCGTCGGCGACGAGGATGCGCTTGCCCTCGAGGAAGGGATCGCGCTGTCCCTCGCGCATGACCTCCTCGACGCCGAGGATCGTCTGCGGGCCGCTGGTCGCGGCCTCGATCCGCAGGCCGATGCTCGAGACCGCGTTGAGGATCCGCTCGGCGAGTTCCATCGTGCGGGCGTCCGCGCCGTTCTCGATCGCTTCGGCCGCCGTCTTCACCAGCGCGAGCGGGCCCTCGATCTCGCCGAGGACATTTTCGGCCACGCGCTTGTTCGTCGAGCGACGCTCGACGACGAGCATGTCGAGGATGTTGAGGGCGAGCGCCACATACCGACCGAAGATCTCGGCGCAGAAGCGATCTTCCTCGTCGAAGTCCGCGACGCGCTCGCTCTCGACATTGAACACGCCGATGACGCGGTCCTGGAGTCGCAGCGGAACGGTGAGGGCGCTCGCCGCGGTCGGCAGTCCCCGCAGATAGCGCGGGTCGCGACGGGTGTCGGCGCAGATGTACCCCTCGCCGCTCGTTGCGACGATGCCGGAGATGCCGTTGCCGTCGGGGAGGGCGAAGATCTTCTCGCCGATGCCGAGCGGGGCGAGACCGTTGCAGAAGACGAGCTCAAGCTGCTTCGTCTCGCGATGGAGGAGGCGGAACTCGAAGTGATCCCAGCCGAAGACGGTGCGCACCGCGGCGACGACGCGACCGTCGAGGGCCTTCAGCCGTTCCGCGGGGTTGATCTTCTCGACGACCTCGGCGTCGATGCGGAGGAGCTCCGAACCGGCGGCGTCGATCGCATCGATCCGCTCCTGGAGCCGGCGTCGCTCGGAGACATCGAGGAGGAGCGCGGCCACCTTCGTCGGATGACCGGCGGGGTCGGGCTCGAGGCCGGTCGCCACGAGTTCATAGGCGTTGCGTCCGACGCGGAAGCCGCGCCGCTCGAACTGTCCCTCGGCGAGCTGGAGCAGTCCCGCCTTCGCCGAGCGAATCAGGTCGACGCAGATGTCGACGGTCCGCCGGAGCGTCTCCGGCGAGAGGGCGGCGAGCTCCTGGTTCATCCAGGTCACTTCACCGTGGAGATCGACGATGCCGACGCCCTGACCGAGGCCCTCGAGGACCTTCGCCGCGGTCGCCTCCTGCATCGGCTGTCGCGGTCCGGCGCTCGCGAGGAGCGCGGTCGCCGCAGCGAGTCCGACCGAGGTCGAGGCGTCGATGATCTCGCAGGTGGACGCGAGGCTCGCGCGGGTCGCTTCATCGAGCGAGACGCCGGGGGGGAGGATGATCCGAGGTCGCTGAGGGGCCATGCGAGGCCGGGGGCGGAGGAGGCGAGGCGAGGGCGTGCGGAGCCTGGCGTCGAGCCGACCCCGCCGAAAGAGAGCATACTCGCTGCGGTGCGTGGCAGTGGGCGGCGCCACACGCCGGGAACGAGCGGCCGCCGTGAACCCAGCACGCGGGATTGGACCGATACTATGCCCGCTCGCGCTGTTTCGCGTGCTCGGATGTCGTCACGACGACGCGTCACCGTTCCGGTTGCTCCTCCGCATGACACCCCTGAGTCCGACGACCGACCGACCTCCGCTGGCGATCGAGGCCCGCGACCTCTCGAAGCGGTTCGGGTCCGTCCACGCGGTGCGCGGCGTTTCGCTGAGCGTGCCGGAGCGGACGGTCTGCGGTCTCCTCGGTCCGAACGGCGCCGGGAAGACGACGACCATCCGAATGCTCGCCGGGCTGCTCGTCCCGGACGCCGGAACGCTCACCATCGCCGGGCTGAACGCCCTTGCCGATCCCGAGAGCGTCCGCCGCCGCATCGGCTACCTCCCAGAGTCCGCCCCGATCCACCCGGAACTCCGCACCCGGGAGTTCCTCCGCTATCGAGCGGAGCTCCTCGGTCTCCGCGGCCGAGTCGCCGCGAGTGCGATCGAATCGGCGGTCGTCGCCTGCGACCTCGCCCCGGTCTGGGGACGGCTCGTCGGCGCCCTGAGCAAGGGCTACCGCCAGCGGGTCGGCGTCGCCGCGGCGATCCTCGGCGACCCGGCGCTCGTCATCCTCGACGAACCCTCGGTCGGGCTCGATCCGACGCAGCTCAGGGCCTTTCGGGCGCTCCTTCGATCGCTGGGGGCGACCCGCACCGTGCTCCTCTCGAGCCACATCCTGAGTGAAATCGAGGCGGTCTGCGACATGGCGGTCCTCATCAACCATGGACGCCTCGTCGCAGCGGGCTCGATCGACGAGCTCCGCGCCCGCGGCGGCAGCGATCGGTATGTCATCGAGGCGCGGCTGGAGGTCGCCGCCGGGTCCGACGACGGCGCCGATGTGCGCATCAGGACCGCCCTCGGCCAGCGCCCGGCGCTCGGCTCCGTCGCGTGCGTGCCGCTCGCTTCGGCTGAGGAGACGAGCGGCGGCGCCTGGTGGCGCGTGACCTGCGAATCCTCGGATGGTGCCGATCACCGCGACGCGATCGCGGGGCTCCTCGCCGAGGCCCGTTGCAGAGTCCGCGAGCTTCGCCGCGAGCGGCCTTCGCTCGAGGGACTCTTCGCCGAGACGGCGGGAGCGGGCCGTTGAGCGCCCTGCGTGCGATCCTCCGTCGCGAACTCCTCGCGACCTTCGCGACGCCGATCGGCTATGTCACGATCGGGCTCGTCGCGACGCTTCTCGGCGCCGTCTTCGTCGTCACCACGCTCCGCACCGGCGAGCCCGCAACGCTGCGGGCGGTGCTGCTCGCGGCCGCGTGGACGCTCCTCGCCGCCGCACCGGCGATCGCGATGCGCTCCTTCGCCGAGGAGTTCCGTCAGGGCACCTGGGAGACGCTCCTCGCTGCGCCGATCCGCCCCTGGCAGGCGGTCGTCGCGAAGTTCCTCGCCGGTACGCTGCTCCTCACGCTGATGATCGGCGGGCCGGTACTCGGCTGCGGGCTCACGCTTGAGCTCTACGCCGATCCCGATTGGGGGGAGATCCTCTGCGGCGCGCTCGGGCTCCTCTTGGCCGGCGCCGCATTTCTATCGATAGGCATTCTCGCCTCGAGCCTGACCTCGAACCAGCTCGTCGCATTTCTCCTGCCGGTGTTTTTTCTCTTCGCGATCGCCCTCGGCGGTCGGGCCCTCGCCAGTTCGCTCCCGGCGGAGTGGGCCGGTCTCGCCTTCGGGCTTGACCCGCTCAAGCGCGTCGAAGATTTCGTCCTCGGGCTCGTCGACACCGCGAACATCGTCTACTTCGTCACGCTCACCGTGGCGGCGCTCGCCGTCGCCAGCATGAGTTTCGGTAGCGTGCGGCAGGGGGGATTCGGCGGCGGAGCACGCACGATCGTCGGGCGCCTCTCGCTTCGCACGAACGCCTTGCTCTTCGCCGTGGGTGCCTTCGTCGCCGCGCTGGCCGTCGCCGCGCTCGCCGCCCGACCCTTGCTGCGGACCGAGTTCGACGCCACGAAAACCCGGGCGTATTCGCTCGCTCCTTCGACCGAGACCTTCCTCGCGTCGCTCGACGGTTCGTGGCGGATCGCCATCCTGGTGAGCGAGGAGCGGGCCGACCCCGCGTCGCTTCGCCGGGTTGACGAGGTGCTCGATCGCATGCAGCGCATCGCGCCGTCGCTCGTCGCGGAACGCATCGACCCGGATGGTGCGGATTCGGGCGCAGCGTATGAGCGATTGCTCGAGACGCTGACCGCCTCGCAGCAGCGGACGATCGATCAGTGGATGCCGGTGCTGGAAGCGGGCCTCCGCGGCTACGAAGACCTGCGAGCCTTCGCCCGCGCCGAGCTGCCGCCGCTGCGGGCTGCGCTCGCCGCGATGGAGGAGTCCGACCCGCTTCGCGAGCAGGTCGCCCGCATCGCAGCGGGACTCGCCCAGCTCACCGAGATCGACGGTCAGGTCGCCTCCGGAACAGGTGCCTCGCGCGGCTTCGCCGAGGCCGTACGGGAGCTCCTGACTACCGCGGCCGATCGGCCGCTTCCCGATTTCGATGGCGCGCGGAGCGCACTCGCCGCGAACAACCGACTCTGGTCCGACCAGCTCTCGACGACCGCCGCGCTCTACAGCCAGTGGGGGCGCACCGCGTCGATCGCTCCAGCGCTCCTGCGGTACGCGTTGGAAGCCGAACCGCGCTTCGAGACGCAGGCGACCTCGCGTCGCGCCGAGCAGTACGCCCTGGAAGAACTGCCGCCGCTCGACCTCGGTGACATCGGTCGCGTGATCGGGCAGGGTGAGGCCGCCGTCGTCCTCGGGCCTTCGGGGGCGGTGGCGATTCCCTCCTGGCAGATCGTGCCGCAGGCATTTGATGGAGTCGGTCGATCGGGGCGGGCCACGCTCGGCTTCGACTTCGGGGCTCGGGCCGAACAGGTGCTCGTCGGCGCGATGCGTTCGCTGACGGTGGCCCGCATGCCGATGGTCATCTTCGTGCACGCCGAGGATCGCTCGGTGCTCGCGCCAGCGCAGGACCGCAACGATCTGAGCGCCTTGGTCGACGCCCTTCGCACCGCACGCTATGTCGTCCGCGAGTGGTCGGTGGTCGGCGGCGATCGTCCGGCCCCGCCGAAGGGACAGCAGGCGGTGTGGGTGATCGTGCCGCCTCTCAAGCGCGAGGGTCTGCAAACAAGTGATCGCGAGAAGAAGCTCCTCGATGCGACGCGCCAACTCATCGCCCTGAGCGAACCGACGCTCGTGACTTTCGCCCGCAATCTTCTGCCGCTCTTCGGCTCGCGCGATCCGTGGGATGGCATCGCGGCGCAACTCGGTCTCGTCGTCTCGACCGGCAAGGTGATGCTCGAACTCGTTCCGCTCTCCGAAACGACTGGCGAGGTGCAGCCCTGGCAGCCGATCGAGCGGGCCAACCGCTGGCATCCGATCGGCGCTGCGCTCGACGGTCAGGCCGCGGTCTTCAATCATCCGACGCCGATCGGCTTCCTCGATCCGACGCCGAAGGGCATGGTCGGCCGCACGATCGTCGCCTCGGTCGAGCCGAGTCCGAATCGCTGGATCGAAGATGACTGGCGCGAAACCGCACGCCCGACGACCGCGGTGCCGACCGAGAAGCGCTTCACCGAGCCGCAACCGATCGTGGTGGCGATCGAGGAGCCGGATGCTGGCACCGGCCGCGTGCGCCGTGCGGTGGCCGTCGGAAGCGGCGGATGGATGCTCTCCTCGGTCGCCGATGTCACCCAGTCGCTCGGCGGCAATCGCTTCGCCCTCGCAAGCCCCGGCAATCGCGAACTCATGCTCGCGTCGGTCGCGTGGCTGAGCGGCGAGGCTGCGCTCATCGAGGGCACCGCTGGCACGAGCGGCCGCGAGGTGGCTCGCGTCGGATCGCTGACCGATCGGGAGCGCGGGCTCTGGCTCGCTGCGCTCGGTCTTGGCATGCCCGGTCTCGTCACGCTCGCTGGCGTCCTCGTCTGGTGGCGGCGACGCAACGATGCCGGCAGGCCCTTCGTCCGAACTTCATCATCCGAACGCTCCTGATCCATCCGATGTCGACGAACTCCCATGCAACACCAGCCCCGCGACGCTTCGGCCGCGCCGTGACCGCGACCGTCGGCGTCTGGCTGCTCGCTGGAAGCGCCGCGCTGGGCTGGTGGGCGCTCGGTCGCGGTGAGCTGACAGCGGGTGGAGCGAGTCCCGGGACCGAGCGGGTGCGACTCTTCGAGGGGAGCGATGCGATCGATGTCGATGCCATCGACGCGATCACGCTCGAGCGAGCCGGCGGCGGGCGATTCCGTTTTCAGCGGGAGGCGGCGGGGTGGGCCCAAGTCGAACCGTTTCGCGCCGAGCTCGATCCCTTCAGCGCGCGACAGCTCATCACCCAGGCTGCGGAGCTTCGGGCGTTTCGCATGATGGCGGTGGAGGAGGACGCTCGCGCCGAGCCCGCTGCCGCAACGCTGACCCTCGAAGCCTCGTCGACTGCGACGGGACCCCGTCGCTGGGAGATTCGCTGCGAGCGCCGCGGCGTCGCCGGGCGGGCGATGCTTCGTCTCGGTCGCCCGGGAAGCGATGAGCGGCGCGTCGTGACCGACGCTGCGTTCTACGAGCGCGTCGTTGAGATGGATCCGAAGGAGTGGCGCTCGCGCTCGCTCTTCCCCGATGCGTTGGGCCCGGCTCGGGCGATCCGACGGATCACGCCAGCGGGGGGCGCCGCTGGCGGGCCGGTCGCCGAGGCGACGATCGAGTTGCTGCGCGAAGGCAATCGGTGGCGCGTCACGCGACCCGTCGCGACGCGAGCCGATGGCCAGCGCATGGACGAACTGCTCACCGCCATCGCCCGCGCCCGCAGTGACGGATTTCTCTTCGACATGCCCGCCGATCTGGCCCCGTTCGGGTTGCAGCGACCGGACGCCCGCTTCGAGGTGGACTTCGGCGAGCCGGATGCGATCGTGACGCGCTCGCTCCTGATCGGTGCGCCCCTCGGCGTCGGCAGCGCCGATCGATACGCGATGATCGATGGTGTGCCGAGCGTTGTCCGGCTCTCGGCCGGCACGCAGGCGCTGCTGTTTCCCCCATTCGAGTCGCTCATCGATCCGATGGCGACCGGCGTCCGAGCCGCCGATGTCAAGCGGATCGAAATCCGCGGCGCGGGAGCGGCATCGACGGGCACGATCGAACTGACCCGGGCCCTCGATCGCTGGACGGTGACGGCCGGGGCGGGGGAGTCCGCCGATGCTGCCCTGCCCGCGAACGCCACGGCGGTCGACGCGCTCCTCACGGCCCTCACCTCGCAACGGGCACCGGAGATGGCCTTCGGCGAGTTTCCGAAGGACATGGAGGTCGCGACGATTCTCCTCTTCGGCTTCGATGGCCGACCGCTCGATGTCGTCCGCGTCGCCCGCGACAGCCGCACCTCACGATGGGGCTTCGAGAACGGCGACCGCATGCTGCGCGTGCATCCGGCGTCGTTGCGCATCCCGCTGTCGCTCGACGACTTCACCCGCGCGAACTGAGCGGTGTTCGTTCAACGCGGGATGCTGTGCGAGTCAGATTCAACACAGAGTCACAGAGGACACAGCTTTCTGCACTATCCCGCCAGAGAACCACAGAGGCGCAGAGGGCACAGAGGTAGCACAGAGAAGCCAAT
>CAYNCG010000050.1:0-15373 GCA_964395845.1 uncultured Isosphaeraceae bacterium
CGGTGAGGCGCTCGTGCGCATCGGCGACGCGTGGAAGGCCTTCCCGCTTGCCGGCGGCGAGCCGCGCGCGATCGAGGGCGATCCGAGCGTGCCGGAGTTCCGCGAGGAGCGTCCGCGGCAGAAGCCGCCAGCGCCGTCGCGCGGACGGCAGCAGCCGGTCGCATCCTCGCCGGATGGCCGACATGAGGCCCGCTACCGCGACGGGAATCTCTATCTCAAGACGGATGGCGGTGAGGAGCGGGCGATCACGACCGACGGCGACGGCAAGCTCAAGTATGGCAGCGCATCGTGGGTCTACGGCGAGGAACTCGACCAGACGACGGCGATGTGGTGGTCGCCCGATTCGGGCAAGCTTGCCTTCTATCGTTTCGATGATCGGCAGGTGAAGGATTTCGTCCTGCTGAAGGGCTGGACGAAGCTGCACACGAGCCTCATGACCGAGGCCTATCCGAAGCCCGGACAGCCCAACCCGATCGCCGGGCTCATGGTGCTCGATGTCGCGAGCGGAGGTCTCGTCACCGTCGATGTCGGCCCCGATACGAATCAGTACATCTATGAGGTCGAGTGGCTTCCCGACTCCTCCGGCGTGCTCTATCGCCGGACGAATCGCCGGCAGGACACGCTCGACCTCGTCGTCGCCGATCCCGCATCGGGTGCGACGCGCGTCGTACACACCGAGCGGCAGAAGACCTGGCAGGAGAACAGCCCGGATTTCCGCTGGCTCGCCGACGGCAAGCGATTCCTCTGGGAAACGGAGCGCGGCGGATTTTCGCAATATGAGATCCGTTCGGTCGGCGGGGGCGCCGGCATCACGCTCACCGAGCCCGGCTCGGTGGCGGAGGCGATCGTGCGCGTGGATGAGGCCCGAGGCCTCCTCTGGTACACCGCCCGCTCGAGCGAGACGCGCATCAACTCGCAGTTGCACCGGGCGAAGCTCGACGGCAGCGGCGCGGTGCGACTCACGCCGGAGAACATGCACTATCACTCCTTCCGCATCGCTCCCGATGGGCGCGCGTTCGTGGCGACACGCGAGTTCGTCGATCGGCCGCCGGTGACCGAGCTCTTCGCGATCGGCGGCGATGAGGCAAAGCCGACGGTGCGCGTGGTGGCGACGCTCGCGAGCGCCGAGCAGGATCCGTGGGCGAAGGCCGGCGTGCCGAAGCCGGAGTTCCTGACCATCAAGGCCGCCGATGGCGTGACGGATCTCTATGGCGTCCTGTGGAAGCCCTCGGATTTCGATCCTTCGAAGAAGTATCCGCTTGTCATCTCGACCTACGGCGGTCCCTTCTTCGCGACGATCTCGCCGCGCGTGCAGGGACCGCGCGGCGAGTGCGAGTTCGGGGTGATCATCGCCTCGATCGACAATCGCGGCACGCCCGGACGCGGCAAGGCCTTCGAGGAGGCGAACTACCTCTCGCTCGGCGAGGAGGACTGTGACGACCAGGCGGCGCTCGCGAAAGAACTCTCGAAGCGGCCCTATGTCGACGCGAAGCGCATCGGCATCACCGGACACTCCTACGGCGGCTTCATGGCGATCAACGCGCTCCTGCGCTACCCCGATGTCTTCTCGGTCGGCGTGGCCGGCGCCGCACCGACCGACTGGCGGAACTACGACACGATCTACACCGAACGCTACATGCGCACGCCCGAGGAGAACCCCGAGGGCTACGACGCATTTTCCTGCGTGCGGAACGCGAAGCGGCTGCGCGGGAAGCTCCTGATCCTGCACGGCATGGTCGATGACAATGTCCATCCGAACAATGCCTTCCAGTTCGTGCACGAGCTCCAGTCGAACGACATTCCCTTCTCCATGATGATGTTCCCGACCGCCGGCCACGGCATCGCAAGTCCGGCGGAGGAAAGCGTGAAGTGGTCCTTCTTCCTCGATGCGTTCGGCATGCTCGACGAGCGCGCTGGCGGGCAGGACGGTCCGTGACGCTTCCGCCAGATCGTTCGCATGTCCGCACCGAGCATCGCCATCCGGGCAGCGAGCGGTTCGACGCGCTCGCGACCGCGGAGCAGGTGCTGCTCATGGTTGACGATCACGCCGCGGTCGAGCGCGCGACCCGGGCCGCCGCCCCGGCGATCGCCCGCTTCGTCGATGCCCTGGTCGATCGCATGCGACAGGGGGGGCGGCTCGTCTACGCCGGTGCCGGGACAAGCGGGCGCCTCGGTGTCCTCGACGCGAGCGAATGTCCGCCGACCTTCCAGAGCGATCCCGCCCAGGTCGTCGGAATCATCGCCGGCGGCGACGCGGCCCTTCGTCGAAGTTCGGAGCGCCGCGAGGATGAACGCGACGGCATCGCGCCCGAACTCGACGCGCTGCGATTCGGATCGCTCGACACGCTGGTCGGCATCGCAGCGGGGGGCACGACGCCCTATGCCCTCGGAGCGATCGCGCTCGCCAAGGCCCGCGGCGGCCTGACCGCGTTCATCACCTGTGCGCCGCATGCGACTGCCGAGAGCTGCGATCACCTCATCCTGCTCGACACCGGTCCGGAGGTCCTCACCGGCTCGACGCGGCTGAAGGCAGGCAGCGCGACGAAGCTCGCCCTCAACATCATCACCACGGTGGCGTTCACGCGGCTCGGGAAGGTCTACGGGAACCTGATGGTCGACCTCGCCGCGACCAACGACAAGCTGGTCGATCGGGCGATCCGGACGCTGAGGAGCCTGTATCCGGAGTTGGATCGGCAGGAGGCGCTCGATCTGCTCGAGGCCGCCGGACGCAGCGTGAAGGTCGGGATCGCGATGCGGAGCCTGGGTATCGGACGATCGGAAGCCGAAGCGCGGCTCAAGGCGGCGGGTGGAGTGCTGCGTCGGCTGGCGGATGTTCCGAGATTCTCGTGAGGCGGCGGTACTTCCGCGGTAGGGTGACGCTCATTCCAGCCATGCAACCGCGCGCCGTCGTCGATTCCCATCGTGTCCTCCTTGCGCTCGGCGCGACGCTCGTGGCCTCCTCCGCCCTGGTCGCCCAGGACATCAACGGGAACGCGGTGCGCGACGCCATCGACCTCCGCAGCGGCACCAGCGAGGACTGCGACCGCAACGGCGTTCCGGATGAGGCCGACCTCAATCGCCCGTCGTTTTCGGCCGCGGTCGAGCACAGCAACGACAGCGCGACTCTGACGAATGTGAACGCGGTGCTGCCGATCGACTTCGACGCCGATGGCGACCTCGACCTGGTCGTCGCGGCCCGTTCGGGTTCGAGCAACTCGACGCTCAGCCTCTGGCGCAACGAGGGCGGACCCGGCTTCCGCTTCGCGAGTCGCCTCACCGTCACGAACGCCCTCTGCTTCGCGCTCCGGGCGGGCGACCTGAACGGCGACGGCCGACCGGACATCATCGCGAGCGACGCGGGGTTCCCCAATGTGATCGTCGCCCTCGCCAACGCCTCGGGAGGCTTCAGCGCCGCGACGAAGCTCGCCGCGAGTTCGCGGTCAACCGGCATCGTCGTGGTCGATCTCGACGCCGACGGCGACCTGGACATCGCGAGCGCCGCGTTCGCGAGCAACGGCGTCGATGTCCTCCGCAACAACGGCAACGGGACCTTCGCGCCGAAGGTCCTCTACGCGTGTGGCCAGCAGCCGTCGGCCGTCGCCGCGGGCGATGTCGACGGTGACGGGCTGCTCGACCTCGCCGTCGCGAACTCCTTCGTTTCGTGGCCCGGAAACGGCACGATCACGCTGCTGCGGAACGCCGGCGGCGCGCTCTTCACGACCTTGGCGACGGTGACGGTCCCGACCGGCGGAGCGGGGGCGTTGCCCGACCCGACCGATGTCGCCCTCGCGGATGTCGATGGCGATCGGGATCGTGACCTGCTCGTCTCCTCCACGGGCAGCAATGACCTCACGGTGTTTGCGAACGACGGTAGCGGTGTGTTCAGTGTGGAGCAGTCACTGGGCCCGCTACCGTCGATCGCAAGCACCGCGGGGCGCTTCCTGGCGACGAATCTCGACGCGGATGACGCGGTCGAACTCGCGTGGGCCGATCCGGCGGCGAGGGTCATCCACCTCTACGACAACGCGGCCGGCACCTTCGTGCATGTCCGATCCTATGCCGCCGGCACCGAAGGACCGGTCGGGATCGCCGCCGCCGACCTCGATGGCGACGGTCTCGTCGACCTCATCTCGGCGAACGACTCGATCTCCTCCTTCTCGGTGCTCCGCGGCCTCGGGGCCTTCCGCCTCGACGCGGTCGAGCACATCCGGCGAAGCGACTCGAACTACACGCCGATCCTCGCGGACTTCACCGGCGACGGCGTCGTCGATCTCGCCTCGTACGCGACTTCCGACACGCCGACGACCTTCCGCGTCGCGCCGGGACTCGGCGACGGCTCCTTCGGGCCGGCGATCATCTCGAGCCTTCCGTCCCCGGCGCCGCTCCTTCCGCGGGACGCCAACGGCGACGGGCACCTCGACATCGTCGGCGTGGGGAACGGCGGGAATCGCTACTGCTGCCTGAACAACGGCGATGGGACCTTCGGGGCGCCGATCTTCTCCTCGCCCTTCTCGCAGACCGGGGGATTCCAGACCGCGGACATCAACGGCGACGGGCACCTCGACGCCCTCTGGGTCTTCTCGACGGCGTCCAATCAGCCGCACAAGATCCGCATCTCGCTCGGGGACGGCACCGGGTTCTTCGCTCCCTTCTACGAGTTCGAGACGCCCCCATTCCTCGGCACCGGTTCCGGGGATGTCTGGACCGGCGATCTGACCGGCGACGGGGCGCCGGAGATCTTCGCGAGCGTCGCTCCCGGCATCGTGTCGCCGGTCGGACAGGAGACGGTCCTCGTCTACGAGAACGACGGAAGCGGGGGATTCGGGCCCTTCACGGTCCACGCCTACGACCTCCTGCCCAACTTCAGCGCCGGTGTCGGCAACTTCGCGTGGGTCGACATCGACGGCGACGGCGACAACGACCTCCTCGGGGCGAGCGGTTCAACCTGGCTCTTCCGCAACGAGGGTGGAACGCTCGCAGCGCCGGTGGCCGTCGCCGCGATCGCCAACTACGGACGCAACGAGCTCGGCCCGACCATCCTCGACGCCGACGGCGATGGCGATCTCGACTTCTACGGCACCGCCGCGGTCGGTTCGATCGCCTCGCCGACGATCTTCTTCAACGATGGCACCGGCCTCTTCCCGATCCGGTCGAGCGTGGCGCGATACCGCAACGCCGCCGACGCCACGGCCGTCGGTGATGTGGACGGCGACGCCCGTCCGGACATCGTGGTCCGGCCGCAGGGCCAGACCGACTGGTACCTCCATCGCGTCCAGCCGAGCGAAGTGGCCGACTGCGACGGGAACGGAGTGGCGGACGCCTGCGACATCGCCAGCGGCACCCTCCCCGACGCGAACGGCAACGGCATCCCGGATGGCTGCGAGCCGCCCACTCCGATCGGCGATCTCGATGGCGATGGTGGTGTCGGTGGAAGCGATCTCGCGATCCTGCTCGGAGCTTGGGGGTCGTTCGGGGGGGCGGCGGACCTGAACGGCGACGGGATCGTCGACGCCGCTGATCTCGCCCTTCTCCTCGGCGCCTGGGGCTGAGCCGTCTGAGCTCGCTGAGCCGGACGCAGACGCCCGCCGGTCGGGAACCCACAAGACGACAGCACCCGCCGGCGCGAGCCGGCGGGTGCTGTCGGATGCTGGTGGATGGCGAGACGGAAGAGGCGTGAGCCCCCCGAACGCCACACGCGATCAGATCATCGCGTTGAGGGTCTTCAGGGCGCGGACCTTGACCTTGCGCGAAGCGGGCTTCGCCTTGATCATGATCTCTTCGCCGGTGAAGGGGTTCTTGCCCGGGCGAGCCTTGGTGGCCGGCTTGTTCACGACGGTGAACTTGATCAGGCCGTTGAACTTGAAGACGCCACAGCCCTTCTTGCTGAGGTCAGCCTTGATGATCTCGGTGACCGAGTCGAACACCGAAGCGACCTGCTTGCGGCTGAGGCCGGTGGCGCCGGCGACGGCGTTGAGGGTCTCGCTGCGGCTGCGGCCCTTGCCGCTGGCCGGAGTGATCTTCGCGAGCTTCGGGGCCTTCGCCTTGGCGGCCTTGGTCGGAGTCTTGGTAGCCATTGTCGGAGAGTCCTTTCTACAGGGGATGGAAATGGTCGTGCGGCGTGCTGCTGGCGGGTGTTGCTCGGCGACGCGGGGCGACGCAGGGCGAGCACTCGTTCTCCGGGCGACACTCGAACGGTCGAGGATTCGCCCGGCCAGCATGCGTGGTCCCCGCGGACCGCTGCTGCACGCAGCCATGACAGTCAGGGACATTCGAAAAGCGGGATCGTCAAACGAAACGCGGTCGACGAGAGGGGATCTCAACTCGCCATCGCAGGAACCCCATCGCTGCATCGCATGCCGCGCCGTCGCGCGATCACGCATCCGTCGCAGCCGTCCGCACGAGGGGCGGCATGCAAAGGACATCACGATCGAAGCAGGCGAGGTCGCGTGCGGACGATGTCACCGGAGAGTCGTTCGTCTGATCCGCGTCCGCTCGGAAGCGTCGGAGTGCATCGCGACGGATGCGGTTCAGGCGATGTCGAGAGGGGCCGATGGGCGTGCACCAACCGAATGCCCTTGATTCGCGGCGTTTTTCGCGGGTGCGGTCCCTGACGGAAGGTCGGGTGCTGCTCGCCGCGGCGTCGCGATCGGGTCTTCGGTCGGGGCTGCCGGAAGCCCCTCCCCCGTCGTCCCCCGGTCAAAGTCCTGCAATAACAAGGGGAGAACGACGCGAAATGTAGCGGCGCGCCCATCGCTTCACAAGCGCCTCGCGCACCGAATTGCGTTTTTTCTCGTGTTTTTCAACGCTCAACGGATGCCCGGACGGATGTCCGTCGAGTTGTGACCCCACTGGCGGGGGCAGGTCCGCCTTCCGAAGCGTCGTTTTTCCCGGTGTAGAAGGCACTTCCGACCGATGCGCGGGGTCATCGCCCGCCATCGCAGGCGATGCGCGCCATCGTCGAACATCCCGCGCGACGCGTCACGCGGCGCTGTCGGACCGCAGAAACGCCGAGGAATCCGCGTGTCGCTGGCCCTCGCGAGCCCCCTCGTCGCCCTCGACGGCGGGCGTCACGACCGGTCGCTCGACCTCGACGGCGCGGAGTCTCCAGTCGCCGAGACCCACAAACGCCGAGGATTCCAGCCGCTTTCGACGGAAGCGGGCTCCCTCGGCGGTGATGATCCCCTGTGCGGCGACGAGCGCCCAATGGCTCGGCTCGCGCACCAGCACGGCGTGCAGCGGGGCGATCGCCTCGCCTTGCAGCCGAATCGTGCAGGCGATGTCGCTGCCGACCGTCGCGAAGGGCAGGGCGGAGAGATCGACGAAGCGGGCGGACGCGGAACCATCCGGCGCGCGGCGACTCGACTCGAACTGGAAGAGATGCGGGAGCTGCGTCCGGTGCTCGCCAGAGGCGTCGCAGGCATCCGGCTCCTCGTCGTGCAGGTCGTCCTGAGGAGCCGCTGGCAGTCCCTCCTCGGCGCCGGCGAGGGCGAGCTGTGCGGAGTGCCGAGCGGCGGTCGGGCGGCTTCGGGTCGGGAGGAGCCAGAGGACGAGCGGGCCAAGCGAGACCCAACGGTCGGTCGTGAGCTCGGCAAAGCGCGTCGGGCCCGCGGAGGTCGCCAGGCCGCGGCACGAGCCGGCATCCGCCACCCACCAGCCGGCGGCGTGGGGGAAGAGGACCGCGTGGCGTCGGGAGACGCTTCGCGGGGTGAGCGGAATGTCACAGCGGTGCGACCGACCGATCGAATAGGCGCGGGTCGGATCGAGATCGATCCGCTCGACGACGCCACCCGAGGTTGTCGCGATCAGGAGTGTGGCCACGGGGGTCGGGATGGGGCGCGGCGACGGGCTTGTGGCCCGCGCCGCTAGCGGGTGGCCGCGGGGACCGGGGTAGCGACCGTCGCTCCCCGAACCGGCTCGCGTCCTACCGATACATACGAGAAACCGCGGTCGATCATGGCCTGACGGCGGTACAAATTGCGTCCGTCGAAGATCGTCTTCGCCGGGAGGCGTCGGGCGATCTCGTCAAAGTCCGGAGAACGGAACTCGTTCCACTCGGTGCAGATAACGAGGGCGTCGGCCCCGTCCAGGGCGGCGTACATGTCGCTCGCCCGATGGACCTCCGGCATTTCCTTGGCGAGGTTTTCGAGGGCCACCGGATCGAACGCCCGGACCTTCGCCCCGGCGTCCAAGGCCTTCCGCATGAGGGTGAGCGAGGGAGCCTCGCGGATGTCGTCGGTGCGGGGCTTGAAGGCGACCCCCCAGAAGGCGAGGGTCTTGCCGCGGACCGAACCGAGCGTCGCGGTGATCTTCGACCAGAAGTGGGCCCGCTGGTCCTGATTGACCACATGGACGGCCCGATTGAGCTTGCACTCGTAGCCGACGGCGGTGCCCATCGAGACGACGGCGAGCGTGTCCTTCGGGAAGCAGCTTCCGCCGTAGCCGAGGCCCGGGTAGAGGAACTGGTTGCCGATCCGCTTGTCGGCGCACATGCCCTCGCGGACGCTCGTGATGTTCGCGCCGTACTTCTCGCAGAGATTCGCCATCTCGTTGATGAAGGAGATCTTGCAGGCGAGCATCGCGTTGCTCGCGTACTTGACCATCTCCGCGCTGCGGACATCCATGAGGAAGATCGGATTGCCCTGGCGGACGAAGGGTTCGTAGAGGTCCCGCATCAACTGCGCGGCCCCTTCCTCCTCGACGCCGCAGACGACCCGGTCCGGCTTCATGAAGTCGTTGATGGCATCGCCTTCCTTGAGGAACTCAGGATTGTCGGCGATGAAGAAGGGGACCTTGGTCTTGCTGCGGATGAGGTCCCGGACCTTGTGGCTCGTGCCGACGGGGACCGTGCTCTTCACCACCACCATCTTGCCGCCCGCCGAGGGGCCGAGCTTCTCGAGGGCGTCGGCGATGTCGCTCGCGACGGCGAGCACATACTTCAGGTCGGCGCTCCCGTCCTCGTCGCTCGGGGTGCCGACGCAGATGAAGATCGCCTGCGCGCTCCGGTAGGCCTCGTGCTTGTCGGTCGTGAAGTGAAGGCGACCGGCGGCGATGTTGCGGGTGAGCATCTCGCTCAGCCCCGGCTCGTAGATCGGGCTCTCGCCCCGGCGGAGCATCTCGATCTTGCGAGGGTCGATGTCGAGGCAGGTCACATGGTTCCCGGTCTCGGCGAAGCACGCCCCGGTGACGAGGCCGACATATCCGGAACCAACCATTGTCAGATGCATGGCGAAATCTCGGGGCTGATGGGGTCGCACGGGCCGGCTGCTGAGAGGCGGGAAACGCCCGCCGGCGGCCGTGCTCGACGGCGGACGGGGCAGGGTACAGCGTCCGCCGCCTTCCGGGCGGTTGCAAGATCGGCGTTTCGGGGTCGCCGCTCGACCCGCCCTCCGCGCCGAGCCGCCTCAACGCCGCGCGGACTGTTCGGGTTCGCGCAGGTGGCACATCCAGTCAGCCGGTGCGGCTCGCGCGGCTCATGTGGTTCCTGCGGATGGCGCGGCGGCCGCAGCCTCGCGGGCGAGGAGGCGGGCCTTGCGATCGCAGTTGCGGTGACCCCAGCCCGTCGCCGATCGCTCGCCGCTCGCCGCCCCTCGCTGCGGCACGGCCCGCGTCGCTTCGGGGGCGTGCAGCTTCGACCACGCTCCGCCGTACCCGCCGAGCTGCCCGTCGGAGGCGACGACACGATGGCAGGGGACGATGATCGGCGTCGGGTTTCGGCGCATCGCCTGACCGGCGGCCCGTGCCGCGTTCGGCGAGCCGGCCCGTCGGGCGAGTTCCGCGTAGCTGATCGTCGCGCCGGCTGGAATGTCCTGGCAGACCCTCCGGCAGGCGGCGAAGAACGCCGTCGTCGGCGCGAGCCGCAGATCGTTGAAGTCGACCGCCTCCCCGGCGACCGCGGCCTGCACCCGCCGACCGATCGCCCGGAGGACCGGATCCTCGTCGGCGTCGATTCGCTCGGCCGCGGCCTGATGGCGCTCGAAGTCGATGTCGTCCGCCGCGAGGTCCTCCCATGCGCACGCGAGGATCGTCGGACGATCCCGTCCCACGCGCTCCGCGATGAGGATCATCGGGCCCTCGACGGTCGGAACGCTCCACATGGTGCGACGGGCGATTTTCTGGGGGTTCGCCGTTCGACCGTTCCTTCGGGCCTGGGGCATGGTGATCATGGAGCATCCTTTATGGACGGGCGGTCGACGCCTGCGGCGCCGCCTGGAACGCGAGATCGACGACGATCGGGAGGTGATCCGAGGGCTCGGCGAGGGCCTTCGGCGGCAGGGCGAGCGTGCGAGCCGCCTCCTCGCTCAGGTCGCGTCCCTCGAAGACGAAGCTCCGCAGCGGTCGGAGCGAGGCGTTCGACAGCAGGATCCAGTCGAGCCGGCCAGGCAGAAACTCGTCGCCCGCGGATCGCCAGGTTGCGTTGGTCAGGGCGTCAAGTCGATACGCGGCGACCGGATCGAGCCCCGAGCCGTCGCCGTCGAGGCCGCTGCCGGTCTGGTCGAGCACGCTGCGGCTGCCGACGAGGTTGAAGTCGCCGCCGACGACGATGCCGGCGACGGGCGTGCCGGCCTCCGCGAGCTTCGTTCGCGCGGCGGCGATCGCTTCGCGAATGGCCTTCGCTTCGGCGATGCGGGTGTCATCCTCGTCGCTGCCGATGCGACCGCAGCACTTGAGATGGAGCGACGCAAGGAGAAGCGGCGCTGCCGGTCCATCGCCATCGGGATCGAGGAGCGCGCCGGCGACGCGCACATCGCGCGTCGCGTTCCCCGCGCTCCGCTTCACGCCGTCGAGGAATGGTGCGACCTGGAGCGGGCGACGGGCGACGACGGCGGTGCGCAGGTCGCCGCCGGAAAGGACGGCGTGCCACTCGCCGCCGGCGCTCGGGTCCGCGCCGGCGCCGGCGTTGGCCTTCATCCAGGCGACGAGATCCTCGGCCTTCGTCGCGCCGAGTTCCTGCCAGAGAACGACATCGGGCTGGAGCGCCGTGAGGATCGCTCCGAAGCTCGCGGCGTCCTTGAAGAGGGCACCGCGCTCGGCGTTCCAGGAGACGACGCGCAGGTCCGTGCCCGGCGCGCGGCTCACGGCGCTCGCCGCCGCCTTCGGAAGCGGAGTCCTCATCCGCGGCACGAGGAGCGCACGCGTGGCCTCGACTTCCTCGGCGATCTGCGTGCGGCCGAGTTCGTCGGGAATCATCGAGACGGCGCGGACCGCCGCCGTGAGTTGGGCGTACTGCGCCTCGGTCCGATCGAGCCGGATCTCGAAGGTGCGGCTGGCGTGCGTCGGAGCCATGCCCAAGCCGATCGACTCCGCCGGGACGACCTCGCCGAGTTCGCCGCGCTCGGTGAGCCGGCGCACCGCGACGCCGACGCCCTGTCCCGGCTTCGTGTTGCCGGCCTCGGCCTTCGCATCGCCGCGATCGAATGGCGAGGGGCTGAAGATGACGACCAGATCAGCGCCCGGAAGCGGCCCCGCGGCGGCGCCGACCGCCGGGTGATCGATGTCGAGATAGAGTCGCAAGGGACGCTCGAGCCCCTGAATCGTCACCTCGTTGGCGAAGTGGAGGGCGATCCAAAAGGAGCTCGGGTCGGACGCGAGCGAGACCGTGACGAGATCCGGCGCGCCGAGGGCCGCGTCGTTGGCGTCGTCGCGCCGTGTGGCGACGGGATCGAGCGACGACCAGTCGTCAAACTCGCCGTCGAGTCGCCGAACCGGGCCGGCCGCGACGGCCGAAGGGGACGCCGACGGGGCCGACTCCGACTGTGGTCCGGCTGCGCCGGGTGAGGCGATCGCGAGGGGAACGCACGACAGGCAGAGGGCTCGAAACATCATCCAAGATGCTACCCGCTGTCGTGTTCCCGGCTGTCGTGCGAAGTCCATACCAGTACCATAGCCGCCATGACCTCTGCTTCGACGACGGATCGGGCGCGCGCGGGCCACCACGCTGACCAGGCGCATGGGCACACCACAACGGGATCGCTGGATGCGATCGGACGGGCGATGCTCGACCTCGTCGCGGCCCAGGACCCCGAGGCCGCGGCGATCATGGCCCGCGAGGCGGAGCGGCAGGAGTACACGCTCGAGCTCATCGCGAGCGAGAACCATGTCAGCGCCGCGGTGATGCACGCGGCCGGCTCGTGGCTCACCAACAAGTACGCGGAGGGCTATCCCGGCAAGCGCTACTACGGCGGTTGCGAGTTCCACGACCAGATCGAGGATCTCGCCAGGGAGCGGGCCAAGCGGCTCTTCGGCTGTGCGTTCGCGAATGTGCAGCCGCACTGCGGCGCGAACGCGAACATCGCCGCCTTCATGGCCCTCTGCGATCCGGGCGATCGCATTCTCTCGCTGCCGATCAAGAGCGGCGGGCACCTCTCGCACGGCCTGAAGCCGAACTTCTCCGGCACCTTCTATTCGATCGTCGACTATGACCTCGATCCGAAGACCGAGCTCCTCGACTACGACCTGATCGATCGGCTCGCCGCGGAGCACAAGCCGAAGATGATCATCTGCGGCTACTCCGCCTATCCGCGCACCATCGACTTCGCCCGCTTCCGCGCGATCGCCGATCGGCACGGCGCGTATCTCATGGCCGACATCGCCCACATCGCGGGGCTGGTCGCCGCCGGCGTGCATCCCTCGCCGTTCCCGCATGCCCATGTCGTGACGACGACGACGCACAAGACGCTGCGCGGCCCGCGCGGCGGCCTCATCCTCTCCAACGACGAGGAAGTCGCGAAGAAGGTCGATCGCAAGGTCTTCCCCGGCAGCCAGGGGGGACCGCTCATGCACATCATCGCGGCGAAGGCCGTCGCCTTCGGTGAGGCGCTGCGCCCCGAGTTCCGCACCTATGCCGCGCAGGTCGTCGCCAACGCGAAGGCCCTCGCCGAGGCCCTCACCGCGAAGGGCTACCGGCTCTGTTCGGGCGGCACGGACAACCACCTCATGCTCGTGGACCTCCGCGGCCGCGACGCCCAGCTCACCGGCGCCGACGCCGAGAAGTGGCTCGAGGCGGCGGGCATGATCTGCAACAAGAACGGCATTCCGAACGATCCGCGGCCCCCGATGGTGACGAGCGGACTGCGGCTCGGCACGCCTGCCCTGACGACGCGCGGGCTGAAGGAAGCGGAGATGCGTCAGGTCGCGGCGTGGCTCGATCGGGTGCTCGTCGCCAAGGGCGATCCCTCGGTCGCCGCGGCCGTCCGTGGTGAGATTCGGGCCTTCTGCGGGCGTTTCCCGCTCTTCGCCCACGCGCACGCGTGAGGTGATCGGCGCTCGCCTACTGACGCAGATCGACGCCGTTGGCGCGGCTGAACCGGGCGAGCGCTGAGCGTTCGTCGCCGTCGTCCACGACCCGCGCAGCCACGCATCCGTTGGTTCGGTTGTACCAGAGCGTTCGCGCGCCGGGCTCATCGACGCCGAAGGTCAGGTCGGTCGGCAGGCATTCGTCGATTCGCCCATCCACGATCTCGATGGTGAACGGCTGCCCCGTGTCCGGATGAATCGGCAGCTCGCCGCCCGGAAACCACTCGGGGTTGATCCCCATCGGCCATCCGTTCGGCGCGGTCCGGGTGCCGGCGTGCAGCCGATACGCACCGACGACGCTGCGCACGCCGTTCACCGCGCCGGCGAGCCGGTCGCCGCTTGAGATCTGCGCCGCCTGCGTCGGGTCGGGAGCGGCAACATGGGCCACGATGGCCAACGCGCCAATGCACAGCACGGTGCCGATGAGTCCTGTCCTGCCGCCTGGATGCGTCACGGGTGCCCTCATGCCCTTCCTCCGATCGCGCCCAGAGGGTGTGATTCGCAGGACACGAAGGCAACGCGCGATCGCCGGCTTCGGTGACGCCCGTCAGACCGGAGATCGGTCTGGCGCGATTGGCGCGTCTAGCAGCCCGTGGCGAAAGTCATTTGGGCTGCGGACGAGCAGAATGGCCGATTTCTTCGTCGGCGCAACTCGCTCGTATCACTGCGGATACTGCTTCGTTGCACCTCCTCGAACTCGGCCATTCTGCTCATCCTCGCTTCCAAAGCACTTTCGCCACGGGCTGCTGGAGCGTGCGGCCGACGCGTGCGACGGGCACCGTACACTGCCGCGCATGAGCGAGCCCAAGGAGCTGCAATCGGGCGGTGGAACGGGCGGCGTCGCCGCGGCGCAGGATCTCCGATTCGTCGAGGATCGCCGCGCCTGTCCGCCGGGCCTGCCCTTCCAGGTCGAGGATCTCCTCCTGATCGTCGTCGGCGCCCACATCAAGGCGGAGATCGCCGATCGGCCGCTTGCCTATCGCCTCCAGCGTCTTGTGCGGGCATGGCAGGCCGCGACCCTCGAGGAGGGCGATCAGGTCCTTCTCCCGGTGGTCTGCACGGACGCGTGGTTCCTGAGCGAGAGTGACCTCATGCGGCAGCCCTGCATCGCGATCGGCGAGGCCGGCCACAACGCCGCGGTGGCCTATTACGCCACGCGACTGCCGCGGGCCTATGTCGTCGACAACCACTGCGCGGTCCATTGCGACCAGGAGTTCATCGACGGATCGGTCTGCCTCTGGGGCGCGCACCCCGACGGTACGGAGGCCGCGGTCGAGGTCTTCGTCGCCCGCCATCTCGACGCGTATCTCCGCGCGACGCACCTGTAACTCCAACCGCGGCCCATTCGCGCATCCGATCGGCGCTTCCGATCTGCCCTCATCCATCAGGACGCTCATGCCATCACCCATCACCCTCGCCATCGCCTGCGCCGCACTGCTGACGACCTCCGGCGCGATCTCCGGAGGCCGTGTCCCCGCGGCCCCGCCCGTCCCAGCCAAGGCCGTCGCTTCGTCGGCTCCCGTCACGATCGACCGGCTCGCCGCGCTCACCGGTACCTGGCAGGGGCTCGTCGGCGACTCCTTCGTCGAGGAAATCTGGTCATCGCCGCAGGGCAACACGATCATGGGCTGCTTCCGCTGGTGTGACGCGGAGCGCAACCCGACGATGTTCGAGATGCTCGCGATCCGCGCGGAGCCCGACGGCATCCGCCTTCGGCTGCGCCACTACTCGCCGACGCTCGTCGGGAAGGAAGAGAAGGACGCGCCGATCACGATGCGCCTGGCGAGCGCGGAGGGTTCGGTGTTCCTGTTCAAGGCCGAGAAGCACGCGGGCGACCTCGCCTCGGTGCGCTACGAGATCGCCGGCGAGGGCGACCGACGCGAGCTCCTTATCGAAGTCGCATTCACATCGCCGGCCGACGCGCCATCACCGCGCCCGCCGCTCCGCTTCCGCCTGCAGCGGGTGTGAGCTCGCCTCGCTTCGAGCGGTTTCCAGAGAACCACAGAGGCACAGAGGACACAGAGGCGAATGGCATGAAGCTAACAGCAGTTCGGGTCGCCTTGGGCTCGATAGCGAGATC
>CAYNCG010000051.1:0-14710 GCA_964395845.1 uncultured Isosphaeraceae bacterium
GAAGCGGCCCTGCTTGCCCTTGATCATGTCGGTGATCGACTTGAGCGGGCGGTTGCTCGAGCCGAGGACGGGACGGCGGCAGCGACCGTTGTCGAAGAGGGCGTCGACGGCCTGCTGAAGCATGCGCTTCTCGTTCCGGATGATGACTTCCGGAGCGTTCAGGTCCATCAGCTTCTTGAGACGGTTGTTGCGGTTGATGATGCGGCGATAGAGATCGTTGAGATCGCTGGTCGCGAAGTTGCCGCTCTCGAGGAGGACGAGCGGGCGAAGGTCCGGCGGGATGACCGGAATGACATCGAGGACCATCCAGGCCGGATCGTTCTCCGAGCCGCGGATCTGCTCGACGATCTTGAGGCGCTTGGAGAGGTCCTTCTGGCGCTGCTTGCTCTTGGTGGTGGCGAGCTCCTCACGGAGTTCGCGGGAGAGCGAGGTGAGGTCGAGCTGGTTGAGGAGCTCGCGGATCGCCTCGGCGCCCATCATGGCGACGAAGGAGGAGCCGTACTTCTCGAACGCGGTGCGGTACTCGTCCTCGGTGAGCACCTGCTGGTGCTCGAGGTCGGTCGAACCGGGATCGGTGACGACATAGTCCTGGAAGTAGATGACCTTCTCGAGGTCGCTCGTCTTCATGGCGAGGAGGTTGCCGAGACGGCTCGGCATCGCCTTGAAGAACCAGATGTGCACGACCGGGGCGGCCAGGTTGATGTGGCCCATGCGCTTGCGGCGCACGCGGCTGTGGGTCACCTTGACGCCGCAGCGGTCGCAGATGATGCCCTTGAACTTGGTGCCCTTGTACTTGCCGCAGGCACACTCGTAGTCGCGCTCGGGTCCGAAGATCCGCTCGCAGAAGAGGCCGTCCCGCTCGGGGCGGTAGGTGCGGTAGTTGATGGTCTCGGGCTTCTTGACCTCACCGAAGCTCCACGAACGGATGTCGTTGGGGCTTGCGAGGGTGATCTTCACCGAGCCAAAGTCATTCACGCGGTCGTAGACGCTCTCGGCCATGAGATTGGTCGCTCCGCCGTCCGGTCCGATGGGGTTCCGGATGGCTTTCTGGTGCGTCGCCGTCGGATGGAGAGGGGAAGCTCGCCGAACCGACGGATGGGGTTCGAATCAGTCGAAGGTTGGAGGGGAGTCAGCGAAGGGGGGCGGAGGCGATCAGAGGATCGCCCCCTGGTCCTGCTGCTGCTTCTCGAGGGTGATGTTCATGCCGAGACCCTTGATCTCGTGGCAGAGGACATCGAACACGACCGGCATGCCGGCCTGGAGGGTGTTCGTGCCCTTCACCATCGAGTCGTAGATCTTGGTGCGGCCCTCGACATCGTCGCTCTTGACGGTGAGGAGCTCCTGGAGGACATAGGCCGCGCCGTAGGCCTCGAGACCCCAGACTTCCATCTCACCGAAGCGCTGGCCGCCGGTGCGGGCCTTGCCGCCGAGCGGCTGCTGGGTGATGAGGCTGTAGGGGCCCGTGCTGCGGGCGTGGATCTTGTCGTCGACGAGGTGGTGCAGCTTCAGGATGTACATGAAGCCGACCGTCGTCTTCTGGCTGAACGGCTCGCCCGTGCGGCCGTCGTAGAGCTGGATCTTGCCGGTCCGCGGCATCTTCGCGAGGAGCTCGCGCGGATGACCCGGATCCTCGCCGTCCTCGTTGAACTTCGCCAGGCGCTCGGCGACATGGGCGTTCGCGGCGTCGACGGCGTCGAAGATCTCCTGCTCGGTGGCTCCCTCGAAGACGGGGGTGACGGCCTGGAAGCCCAGGACCTGCGCCGCCCATCCGAGGTGCACCTCGAGGATCTGTCCGACGTTCATGCGGCTCGGCACGCCGAGCGGGTTGAGGAGGACATCGACCGGGGTGCCGTCCTCGAGGAAGGGCATGTCCTCCTCGGGCACGATGCGGGCGATGACGCCCTTGTTGCCGTGACGGCCGGCCATCTTGTCACCGACCGAGAGCTGGCGCTTCGTGGCAAGGTAGACCTTGACCATCTCGAGCACGCCCGAAGGCAGCTCGTCGCCGCGCTTCATGTGGCCGAGCTTGCGCTCCTTCTCCTTGGCGATGTCCTGGATGCGGGGCCAGAACTGCCCGAAGACGACCTTCGCCGTCTCGCGGGCCTCGGCCGAGCCCTTCATCCACTTCTCGCTGAAGTTCTCGATCTGCTCGAGGATGACCTCGGGGATGTCGCTCTGTCCGACCTTCTGACGGGTGGACGGGTCGACCATCTCCGTGGCGAGGATCTCATTGATCTTCGCGACCATCTGCTTGAAGAGGCGGATGCGCTTGTCATCCATCTCCTTCTCGAAGTCGGTCATCTCCTTCTTGAGCTGCTTCTTCTGCTCCTCGGAGAGGTGCATGCGGCGGCTGAAGCGGCGGGCGCCGATGACGATGCCCTCGGTGCCGGCGGGCACCTCGAGCGAATCGTTCTTCACATCCTCGCCGGCGCGGCCGAAGATCGCGTGGAGCAGCTTCTCTTCGGGAGAGAGCTCCGACTTCGACTTCGGGCTGACCTTGCCGACGAGAATGTCGCCGGGGCCGACCTTCGCGCCGATGCGGATCACGCCGTTCTCGTCGAGCTTCCCGAGCATCTTCTCGCTGACGTTCGGGATGTCGCGGGTGAACTCCTCGCGGCCGAGCTTCGTCTCGCGGATCTCGACATCGAAGCTCTCGATGTGGATCGAGGTGAAGACATCGTCCTTGACGAGCCGCTCGTTGATGACGATGGCGTCCTCGAAGTTGTAGCCGTCGAAGGTGTTGAACGCGACGAGCACGTTCTTGCCGATCGAGAGCTCGCCGCGCTGGGTGCTCGCGCCGTCGGCGATGATCTCGCCGGCCTTCACCTTCTGGTGGAGGCGGACGATCGGCTTCTGGTTCTGGCAGGTGCGCTCGTTCAGTCCGACGAACTTGCGGAGGACATACTCGTCGGCGTTGTCGATGATGATGCGCTCGGCATCGACGAAGGTGACGGTGCCGCCGCGCTTCGCCTTCACGATCATGCCGGAGTGGCCGCCGACGATCCGCTCCATGCCCGTGGCGACGCAGGGGGGATCGACCTTCACGAGCGGCACGGCCTGCCGCTGCATGTTCGAACCCATGAGGGCGCGGTTGGCGTCGTCATGCTCGAGGAAGGGGATCAGCGACGCCGAGACGCCGACGATCTGCTTCGGCGAGATGTCGACGAACTCGACATTGTCCGGCGGAATCTCCGCGAGATCGCCGTCGATGCGGGCGAGGGTGTAGTGACCGGAGAAGCGGCCGTCCTTGTCGAGCATGTCGCTCGTCGCGAGGACCTTCTTGAGCTCCTCGTCAGCGCGGAGACGGAGGACATCCTTCGTCGCCACGCCACCCTTCACCTTGCGGTAGGGGGTGAGCAGGAAGCCGTAGTCGTCGATCTCGGCGTAGATGCCGAGCGACGCGATGAGGCCGATGTTCGTGCCTTCCGGCGTCTCGATCGGACAGATGCGGCCGTAGTGGGAGATGTGGACGTCGCGGACCTCGAAGCCCGCGCGCTTGCGGTTGAGGCCGCCCGGCCCGAGGGCCGAGAGACGACGCTCGTGGACGAGCATCGAGAGCGGGTTCGTCTGGTCGACGACCTGCGAGAGCTCGCTTCGGCCAAAGAAGAACTCGATCGCGCTCGAGATGGACTTCGAGTTCACGAGGTCGGCGATCTTCGAGATCTCGTCCGGGTCCTTGACGCTCATGCGCTCCTGGACGGTGCGGCGGAGCTTGAGGAAGCCCTTCCGCATCTCTTCGGTCGCGAGCTCGTCGAGCGTGCGCAGACGACGGTTGCCCAGGTGGTCGATGTCGTCGACATGGGCGCGGTTCTTCTTCGAACGGAGATCCAGGAGGTACTGGATGACCGCGAGGAAGTCCTGGGCGCGGATCGCCTGCATCGTCTCCGGCGGGAGCTTGCCGAGCTTGCCGTCCTCGCAGTAGAGCTTGTCGTCCTCGAACTTCCGGTTGATGCGGAAGCGGCCGACGCGCCCGAGGCGGTAGCGGTTCTCGTCGAAGAACTTCTCCTTGAAGAGGGCCTTCGCCTTGTCGACCTGCGGCGGGTTGCCCGGGCGGAGGCGGCCGTAGATCTTCAGGAGCGCGGCCTCGTGCTCGGTGACCTCCGCGAGGAAGTCGAGCTTCTCCTCGGCGAGGGTGTTCAGGATGAGCGGATCGCCCGGATCGGTGATGACGCGGACGGTCTTGAGGTTCGAGGCCTGGATGGTCTCGATCTTGTCGCCGATCGGCGCGCCGACCCGGCAGAGTTCCTCGCCGGAGTCGCTGTCGACGATCATCTCCGCCGAGAAGTGCTCGGGCTTGAGCTTCTCGACCTTGAGGTCCACGACGTCATAGAAGATCTCGAGGATCTTGTCGGTCGAGGAATAGCGCTCGTCGAGGGCGCGGAGGAAGGTGGTCGCGGCGAGCTTCGTCGACTGGTCGATGCGCATCGCCAGGACGTCCTTCTTCGTGACCTCGAGCTCGATCCACGAGCCGCGCTCGGGAATGATGCGGGCCGAGTGCAGCGGCCGGTCGCCGAAGGAGCTGACGATGGAGAAGTCCACGCCGGGCGAGCGGTGGAGCTGGCTGACGATGCAGCGCTCGGCACCGTTCACGATGAACTCGCCGCCGCCCATCATGATCGGGATCTCGCCGAGGTAGATCTCCTCCTCGGGAATCTCGTCGACGCCGTTGCGACGAAGCCGGACGGCGATCCGGAAGGGCATGCCGTAGGTCAGCCGGAGCTCGCGGCACTCGTCGGCGGTGTACCGGGGCTCATCGAGCTTGTAGGAGAGGTACTCGAGCTTCATCGAGCCGTCGTAGCTCTCGATCGGGAAGATTTCCCGGAGCAGCGCCTCGAGACCGAGCCCCGACTCGCGGGTGTCGTGGCTCTTCGCCATCTGCAGGAAGCGCTCGTAGGCGTCACGCTGGACGCGAGTCAGGTCCGGGACGGGGATTGCGTCCTCACGCTTGGAGAAGGAACGGATCTCACGTGAAGTGGTGGTCGCCATGAAGGTCACCTTGATGTCCCCAATCGTTTTTCCCGCAACGACAGGCCTGCGGGAGCGGAAGCGGAGTGTGCGGGTACGGGTCGAGCTTGATCAGGCGTGCGCTGCACGGACCGATGCGATCGCCTCGGTCATGCAGAACCGACGCCGAAGCGCTGCTCTCCGCTCGTGAGTTCACCGGCACTTGCCGATGTCCAGCGGTTCTGCCGCTGGAGGAGGGACTCGCGAGAGGATGCGTCGCCGCGACGCTGGTTACGCCGTGGTCAAGCTGCTTGATTTATCCATGGAGTGCCGGGGATCACCGCTGCCGCCGAAGGGGCGGAGTGTAGCGCGGGCGCGGAGTTTGCACAAGGCGAAGAGTGAATGACTTTTTCGGGAGGTGGATTCCTAGGTCCGCCGGCTTGGGGAGGCGTGGGGTCGGTCGGGCTGATGCCGGTCGCCGAGTCTGACGCCAAGCGTCGCCCAACCCGTCCAAGTCCCAAACGGCCAGTCGCCGGTCAGGTCCAGCTCCCGAGGAGCACCGCGAGGTCGCCTGCATCCACCGAACCGCTGCCGTCGAGGTCCGCCTCGGGCAAGGTGGTCCCCCACGCCCCGAGCAGGATCGAGAGGTCGGCACCGTCCACCAGGCCGTCGCCGTTCAGGTCGCCCGGGATGGCATTGCCCGATGCGGCGAGCAGGGCGGTTGCCTCGCTCGGAAGACCGCCGGCCGAGTCCGAGGGCGAACCGCCAGCCTCGCCGAGCAGGACGAGATCATCGAGCCCGTCGGCGTTCAGGTCGGCGCTGACGAGTCGTCGCACGCTGGTCGGGGCGTCGATGGCGTTCACCTGGGTCAGGGTGATCGTCCCCGGCGTCCCGTCGTTGCGGACCAACGACCCGACGCCCGCCCCATCGGCGAACGCGAGATCGAGGTCGCCGTCGTCGAGGGCGTCGAGGAGCGTCGGCGAGACGCAGCCGTTGGCGACGGCGAGCAGCACCGGGGCGGAGAGGAGGGCGGTCCCGTCGTGCAGGTTCCGGAGGACGCCGACGCCGGTCGAGCCGGCGAAGGCCACATCGATCGCTCCGTCGGCGTCGATGTCACCTGTGGTGAGGGCGAGGGCGCCGGTCTCCACGGGGGCGGTCGTCGCCGAACCGAAGGAGCCCGGGGTGTCGTGGCGATGGATGGCGATCACGCCGGCAAAGGCGCTGCCGCTGCCGGGCGACCCTCCGATGACGAGGTCGTCATCGCCATCCTGGTCGAGATCGGCGGCGGCGATCGCACCGGCGGCGCTCACCGTCGAGAAGAGCCCACCCAGGGTGAAGCCGCCAGCGCCGTTGTTCACGAGACGCCGCACCGAGCTCGAGGCGGGTGGCCCAGCGGGCACCGTCACATAGAGGTCGCGCACGCCACCCGGCCGTGCGGCGGCGGCGAGTCCACCACCGGTCGCCGGAAGGGCGACGAGCGCCGGAGCGGCCATGGGAGCTCGGGGATCGCCCGTCGCGAGATAGATGGCGACGCTCGGCGGCCCCGCCGCCAGCACCGCGAGATCGGCGCGGCCGTCGCCGTTGAGATCGGCGACGGCGAGATCGATCGAGCCGTTCGGCGGCGCGGGCGCTGCGACCGGCTCGTCGAAACCGAGCCAGGCTCCGCCGGTGCGGCCACTCAGGCCGCGGTTCAGAAGAAGAGCCAGCGATCGGAGTCCGGCGCCGGCATCGAGCAGCACCGCGAGATCAGCGTCGCCGTCGCCATCGAAATCGCCCACGACGGCGTCGAGCGGCGTGCCACCGAGCGGATCGCTCGTCGGATCGGCAAACAGCACCTCGGCGCCGAGGCGGTCGAGGGAAAGGAGAACGCCGTCGTCATCGTGCGTCACGGTGAGGGCGAGCCCGTCTGGAATCGCGGGGAAGACGGCGACATCGAAGCTCCCGCTTCGCACGCCCGCCTGGACAACGCGGAAGCTGTCACCGGCGCTTGGGACGAATCCGTTCGCGAGATTCACCGCGAGCGTGCCGGTGAGCGTCGCGACACCGTCGGCGCTGATGCGATCATGTTGCGTGCCCGGGAAGCGGCCGGCGAGATCAACCCGCAGGCGCGGTCGGTCCTCGAAGCCGGCGCCGCGGTTTCGCAGCGTGAACGCATCGGTGGAGATCGCGCCGATCGCCGGGAGGGCGACGGCGCCGGGCGATGCCGGAGCGACATCGTCGGTCGCGCTCACCTCGTCACCCGAGGTCAGCGTCGGATTGCCGACGAGAGCGCCGCCGAACTGCAGCGCGATGCCGCTTCCGACGGGAGCCGCATTGTCCGCGAAGCTTGTCGCCGAGAAGGAAGCGGTCACATTCTGGAGATACGCGCCACCTCCGACTTCGGCGCTGTTGTCGACGAAGGTGCAGCCATCGACGAGCGGCTGGCCGCCAGCGAGGCCTCCGACGAGGCGCAGCGCGCCGCCTTGGGCATCGACCGGTCCCGGATCGGCGGCGCTGTTGCCGGCGAAGAGGCAGTCGATGATCGAGCAGGAGACATCGTTGCCGAGCTGGTCGATCACGCTGATCGCGCCTCCTTGGGCGGCGCTGTTGTTCGTGAAGGTGCAGCCGATGATGGTCGGCTCCGCATCCGAGATGGCGATCGCTCCGCCCCCGAAGGTCGCGGTGTTGGCGTCGAAGGTGGAGTCGGTGATCGTCGCGACGGCGCCATTGAAGATGCCGATGGCACCGCCACCACCCGCCAGATTCTGCTGGAAGAGCGAACCCTGCACGGTGAGCGACCCGCCGTCGTCGACGAAGAGGACGCTGCCGTCGAGCGCCGAGTCGCCATTGAGGATGAACTGCGAGTCGATGACCGTCGCCGTCGCGGTCCCCTCGATGCGGACGACCGTGCCTGCGTTGCCGGTGAAGGTCGCGTTCGTGATCCAGAGGGTGCCCCCGGTCTGGAGCACCGCGGAGCCCTCGAGTCCGCCGCTTCCGATCGGGTTGTCGATGAACTGCGTGTCCTCGATCGTGAGGGTGCCGCCGACGAGGGCGATCCCCGTCGCAGGGCCGAGCTGACCGCTGTTCTCGCGGATCGTCGATGATTCGATGTGCACGGCGCCGCCGGCGATGCGCATCGCACCGCCGTCAACGCCACTGCATGCGGTGATGGTGGTGTTGACGATGAGGAGGTCGCTGTTGACCGCGCGGATGCCGCCGCCATCCTCACCTGCGGGGGCCGGTCCGTTCGCCCGACCGCTTCGGATGATGACGCCGTCGAGCGTCGCCGGAGAGGCGAGCGAAGCGGCGGTCACGACCGAATAGGCGTTGTCCGTCTTCGAGCCGTCGGTCGCGTCATCGTTGCCGAGGATGTCGCCGTCGAGGATCGTCGGGTGCCGGGCGATGTCGCGCTCCGCGGGACTCGACTCCGTTCCGGCGAAGCCGCCGCGCAGGGCCACGCCCGCGAGAAGTCGGAAGCTCACCGCCCGCGGGCCATCGGGCGCGCCGGTCGGGGTGCCGTCCACGGTCGGTCGATAGGTGCCTTCCGCCACCCAGATCTCGGTCACCGCCGGGTTGGCGGCGGCGTGGCCGATCGCGGCATCGAGCGACGAATAGGCGTTGCCCCAGGATGTGCCCGTGCCGAGCGGCGAGGCTGCGGGACGGACGAAGCGGGTCGAGCCGGCGGGAGCGCTACTCACGCTCGTCACCGAGAGGTCACCGGCGACGAGTTCGAAGCCGAAGGTGAACTCGCCGACCGCGGGCGGAAGCGTGACGGTGTCGAAGGTTCCGACCGTGGCCAACGGGCCGTTGAGCACCGTGTGCACCGAAGGTTCGGCGACCGTTGCGTCCAGACCGATCGTGACCGAGCCGTCGAGCGATGCGCTCGCGCCGTCGAGCAGGAGAAGGTCGTTCGGCGTGCCGAAGAGGCCGTCGGCGAGATCCAGCAGGAGTGAACCCGTCGCGGTCTGGGTGAAGTCACCGCTGATCCGGAGCGTGCGGTCGCCGCCGTCCGGGTCGATCGTGCCGCCGTTGGTGACCGCTGCGTCCACCTCGCCGTAGCCGGTCAGCATGCCGCCCGGGCAGAGGAGGAGGGTGGGTGCGGTGAGGAGCGCGCCGTCGAGCGTGATCGTGAAGGCGTCCGCGCAGCCAACCTCGATCGTCGAGGCGCTGGTCAGTTCGTCGGCGATGGTGAGCGATCCGGCGTGCAGGTCGAGCCCGCCGTCCGAGGTGATCGTGCCGACGGTGAGCGCTGCGTTCGGCGCATCAATCGTCAGCGTGCCGGAGGCGGTGATGGCAATCGTCGCCGCGGTCGCGCCGGGAGCGTCGATGACCACGCTGCCGTCGATGACCACCGCGGTCGAGGGCGAGGGCACGGCGTTGCCGGACCAGTGCGACGCCACGAACCAGCTTCCGCCGGGCGGTCCGATGTACACGCCATCGCCGCCGTTCGGATCGCGCTCGACTGGACCGCGATCGAGTGCCGTGCCGAGCACGCGGTCGTTGCCGACGAGATCCCGCGAGAGCGGTTCGGCGAACAGTCCATCGCCGTCGAGATCGAAGGTGTCCGCCGACAGCAGCGCTGGGTTGCCGCTCTCGATCGCCGAGGAGCCGACGCCGGGCGTCGGATTGTCATCGAGCGTGCCGATCAGCCCGTCGTCGCCCGCGATGAGCGAAAGCACCGGATCGAGTCCGTCGTTGCCCGTGCCGCCGAGCGCACCGCTCCATCCCTGCACGGTCGACGAGAGGATCGTGACGCCGCTTGGCGTGAGATTGCGGACCTGCTGGGCCTCGGTGCTGCCCGTCGTCGAGGTGTTGCCCCAGAGGATCGAGTTCTCGATCGTGACCGGCGAACTCGAGGTATCGATCGCGATGCCACCCGAGAACGGCCCGCTGTTGCCGACGAAGGTGCAGCCTTCGAACAGGAGAGCGTTCGATCCGACCACCGTGACCGCGCCGCCGATCGAGGTCGCGGAGTTGCCGGTGAAAAGGCACTGGATGAAGGAGCCCGGATCGCTGCTCGAGAAGTGGATCGCTCCGCCGTTCGCAGCGGTGTTCCCCGCGAACCGGCAGTTCACGAAGGGGCCGAACGCGACGCGGACCGCGCCGCCCGTGCCGGCGCTGTTGTTGAGGAAATCGCAGTCGACGAAGCCGTTGAAGAAGCCGGAGACGGCGCCGCCGAGGTTGGCTTGATTGCCCTCAAAGCGGCAGCGTCGCACTTCGGTGTTGCCGCCGACAAGGGCGCCGCCGATGCTGACGGTGGCGATCGATCCGTTGGACTCGAAGACGCAGTCGCTGATGATGCTCGGCTGGGTGAGATTGCCCGCGCTGACCGCGCCGTGGGTGTTGCCGATGAAGAGCGAGTCGGTCAGGGTGAGTTCGCCGTTCAGCTCAACCGCCCGAGCGAGCGTGTTGCCGGAGAAGGTGCACTGCAGGATCGTCACCTTCGGGGCGATCGATCGCAGGGCCGAGAAGGTCCCGCCCCAGGAGTGGGCGTTGTTGAGGAAGTTGCAGTCGATGAAGGTCGCCGAGCCTCCACTCGCGAGCTCGACCGCGCCGCGCACCGTGTTGTTCGAGAAGGTGCAGCCGTCGAAGAGCGCGCCGTTGCCGGAGTTGACGACGGCCGCGCCGTTTCCCGCGCTGTTCGCGTCCACCACGCAATCGATGAACGATGGACCGCCGCCCGGCTGCACGCGAATCGCGCCGCCGTCGGTGATCGCGAAGTTGGCGGTGAAGCGGCAGTTCCGGATCGTCGCCGAGCTGTCGGTGAGATAGAGCCCGCCGCCGCCGTTGGAGGCGTTCTCCGCGTAGCCGTCGCGGATGGTGAAGCCGTCGATCACCGCCGATGCGGCGTTCAGGCTCGAATAGACGACATGGTAGGCGTTGTCGGTGTTGACGCCGACGACGCCGATGTCGCCGGAGAGCGTCGCGATGTTGACGGCGGGATTGCGCTGGGCGAGGCTCGTCTCGCCGCCGGCGAAGCCTCCGTAGAGGGTCAGCCCGTTCTTGAGCTTGAAGGTGACGCTCCGCAGGTCGGCGGCGTCGAGACGCAGCGTCGGCTTGTAGGTGCCGTCCGCGACCCAGATCTCGGTGATCGCCGGATTCGCGTTGGCGGCCGTGAGCGCGGCCTGCAGCGTCTTGTACGCGGTGGCCCAGCTCTGGCCGTTGCCGCCGACGGCTATCGAGGCGTCGACATAGCGAACATCGGCCGCGGCCTTGGCGGAGAGCGCAAGCGCGCCGAGGCATGCGATGAGCGCCGTACAGGCGTGCGATCCGACGATCGCTTCCATACGGCCCCGCCACGAGATTCGTCCTGTTGCCATGCGTGCACCCACGATCGTGTCCGTGCGCCGATCCGCCGCACGCCGCGCGTGCATGGCCGATGCGCTCCTCACGCACGAGGGTACCGAGATGCCGTTTGATCGCAACGACATTCTTCGCGTTTCAACCACATTGAACATCGCCCGCGTCGGCGCGGAAGCCGATGCGGGCGATGGTCGATGTGAAGGAATGTTGAGGCGCGGATCGTCGCGTCAGTTCACGCAGAGTCCCCACGATCCGAGCAGGATCGCAAGATCGGCTCCGTCCACCACGCCGCTGGCATCGAGATCAGCCGGGCAGCCCGGGCAGGCGCCCCACGCGCCGAGCAGAATCGCGAGGTCAGCGCCATCCACGGTGCCGGAGGCATCGAGATCGCCCAGGCACTCGCACTCGTCCGGAACGCCGTTCTGGTTGATGTCATCCGAGGTGCCGTCGACAAAGATGTCGCAGCCGTCGGGGACGCCGTTCTCGTTGCAGTCGACGGTGTCCGGGTAACCCGGGCAGATGTCGAGGCAATCGACCACGCCGTCACCGTCGCTGTCATCGTCGGGGACGCCGCAGCCGCAGAGTCCCGGCGCTGTCTTCAGCGGATCGGTCGGGCAGAGATCGACGCAGTCGATCGCGCCGTCGCCGTCGCTGTCCACATCGGGAACGCCGCAGCCACAGACGCCCGGCGCGACCTTGAGCGGATCGAGCGGGCATCCGTCGAGGCAATCGAGCGTGCCGTCGTTGTCGGTGTCGACATCGGCGACGCCGCATCCGCAGACGCCAGGAGCGGTCTTGAGCGGATCGAGCGGGCATCCGTCGTTGCAGTCGGCCGTGCCGTCACCATCGGTGTCGGTGTCGGCAACGCCGCAGCCGCAGGCGCCGGGCGCGACCTTGAGCGGATCGGCCGGGCAGCCATCCTCGCAGTCGAGCGTGCCATCGCCGTCGCTATCGCTGTCGGGGACACCGCATCCGCAGACGCCCGGGGCGCTCTTCGCGGGATCGCTCGGACAGCCGTCGACGCAGTCGGCGAAGCCGTCGCCGTCGCTGTCGGCATCGGCGATGCCGCAGCCGCAGGTGCCCGGCGAAGTCTTCAGCGGATCGCTCGGGCAGCCGTCGTTGCAGTCCGGCGTGCCGTCGCCATCGCTGTCGGTGTCGGCCACGCCGCAGCCGCAGGTGCCCGGGGCGATCTTCGCGGGATCGCTCGGGCAGCCGTCGTTGCAGTCGGGCGTGCCGTCGCCGTCGCTGTCCGTGTCGGCGACGCCGCAGCCGCAGGTGCCCGGGGCGACCTTCAGCGGATCGGTCGGGCAGAGGTCGAAGCAGTTCGGCGTGCCGTCGCCGTCGCTATCGCCCGCTTCGGACGCGAAGACGGTCGAGACGATCGGAGCGTCGGTGTCGTCGAAGATGACATCGTCGAGATCCGCGACCGGTGAGGGGAAGCCGTAGAAGTTGTTCTCCGCCAGGACATCGGCGAAGTTGAAGAAGTTCTGGTTGAAGACGGCCCAGGAGGTCACGCCGTCGTACCCGGTGAGGTCGTTCAGTCCGACGCTCGAGCCGAGTCCGGTGAAGTTGGTGTCGTTGCAGTCGCCGAGGTCGACGCGGGCCGCAGCGAGCATGAACGCGCCCGAGACGAAGTTGCCGCTCAGGTCGCTCGTCTCGATGCGGGCCTTGCCCTCGAAGATCACGACGCCGTTGTTGTTCTCGGTGATGCCGAGAGGATTGTTGTGGAGGTAGAGCGATGCCGAATCGCCCTCGACCGCGACACCTTCCTCGAAGCCGCGGGCGGCGATGTTGGTCACCTCGGCGCTCATGGCGTTGAGGCTGCCGCTGCCGTCCAGGAAGACGCCGCGCGGGTTCCCCGGAGCGCCGCCGAGAATCGTGAGATTCCGGATGATGACGGAGCTCGGATCCGCTTCGCGATAGACCGGATCGAAGTTGGTGATGTGGACGCCGAGGAAGTTGTTCGTCAGCGTGCCGCCGTCGATCGTGACGAGGTTCGAGGTCGGGTTGTTCCAGAGTCGGACCCCGTCGAAGGAGTCGCTGATGTCGTTGTCGGTGACGACGACGCCGACAGCGTTCTGGATCGAGCTGATGTAGAGGCCGTAGGGCTGGTCCTCCTGCTTGTCGCCGATGCTCGTGAGGTCGTTCTCGGCGATCGTGAAGGTGGATGCGTTCTGGTAGTGCAGGTTGTGCCAGATGCCGACGGCGTCGAAGTCGATCCGGTTGCGGCTGATGCTCGCGACCGTCGTCGGCGCCTTCGCCTGATAGTTGTTGCCGGTCTGCACGCCGATCGAGACGCTCGTCATCGTGTTGTCGTCCACGGCGGCGTAGGTGTCGTCGTAGAGGAGCACCGCGATGCGCTGGAATCCGAGGGAGTTGATCCCGCGGACCGCGTGGATGCGGTTGCACTCGATGCGGTTGCCGTCGCTGACGATCCCGGCGCCGCTCGTGTTGTAGAGCAGGACCGCGATGTCGTTGAAGTGGGCGATGATCGTGTTCCGGACGATGAGGTCATCGATCGCCACGAAGGGCTTCGCGCCGTCGTCGAAGGTGCCGTTGCCGACCGCGTGGGCCGCGTTCACATCGACGCCGTCGACGAGCTCGCCGCCGGTGAGGGCCGGGTTGTCGCCGTCGAGGGTGAGACCGTCGAGGGTGACGCCCGAGGCCGTCACATAGACGAGGATGCCGCCGATCGGCGCGTTCGCTGCCGGTCGGATGATCGCCTCGTTTCCTCGATCGAGCAGGTCACCCGCGCAGACGCCGGCGTGCGGGCCGACGAGGGCCATCGGGCGATCGACGGTGATGAACTCGGCGTAGCTGCCGGGGGCGATCTGGACGGTGCCGCCATCCGCAACGGCGTCCACCGCCGACTGAATCGCGGAGAAGGCATCGCATCCGATGGCGATGGCCGGGCCAGCGCCGTCGGGGTCGGTGCCGTTCGGAAGCGCCGCCCAGTCATCATCCACGAAGGTGGTTGCGAAGCGACCGAAGCCGTCGTCGGCCAGGCCGGAGCAGTCCTCGTCGATGCCGTTGCCGCAGATCTCGTCAGCGCCGGGATTGATGTCCGCGTTCGCGTCGTCGCAGTCGCCCGCGATCGCGACGAACCCGCTCGGGATCGCGTTCTCGCAGACCTGGGTCGGCGCAGCGTTCGCGTCGCCGAACCCGTCGCTGTCCGCGTCGGGATAGACATCGATCTGGGTGTCGGGGGTGCCGCAACCACAGGTGCCGGGCGAAGTCTTCAGCGGATCGCTCGGGCATCCGTCGTTGCAGTCAGCCGTGCCATCGCCGTCGGTGTCGGTGTCAGCGACGCCGCAGCCGCAGGTGCCGGGCGCGATCTTCAGCGGATCGGTCGGGCAGAGATCGTTGCAGTCCGCGGTGCCATCGCCGTCGGTGTCGGTGTCAGCGACACCGCAACCGCAGGTGCCGGGCGCGATCTTCAGCGGATCGGTCGGGCAGCCGTCGTTGCAGTCAGGCGTGCCGTCAG
>CAYNCG010000052.1:0-14408 GCA_964395845.1 uncultured Isosphaeraceae bacterium
AGCAACGCGAGGCGAAGCGCCTTGCCGCGGCGAGCGGGGTTGGTTGAGCGGACACGCACGATCAGCACCAACTTGGACAGCGGCTGCGTCCATTTTCAAGTCCTCAAGCGATGTTCGGCGGGCCCCATTTTGGACAGTCACATCTAGCGGCCACTTTGGAAAGCCACATTCCTACGGCGGGCCGATTCGACCGGGCACTCCTCAAGAGGGCCGGCGTCCGTCCCGCAGCGGCGAACCTTATGCGTTGCGCGTTCGCTCTCCTGTCGTCGGTCTCGGCTCGCCCGAGGCACTGCTGCAGCGTGCTCCGCTCACGACTGATCCAGTCCACGACCAACCCCCGCCCCCGAGAGCATTGCACGGACATAGCCGGCCGTGTCCGCTTGCATCGCGTCGTCAGGTGCGCCAAGAAACTCCGCGACGCGAACCGGGCCGATGAGTTCCGCCGCGGTGAAGTCCCGACGGAGGATCGCGCAGGCTTCGTCGATCTGGGGATGCCAGCTCAATTGACTCATCCGGAGACCGATCGCCCGCGCACCGATGGCGTGGTGACGGAGCACATAGGAGAGGTCGTACGCGTCCTTCGCCTTTCCCCGCTTTCCCGGGCCAATTTGGACAGCCACGTTCGGGGTAGCCGGCACTTTGGGTAGAGAAGCCAGCCGTCGGCACTTTGGACAGCCACATCCTGACGACTTGGTCAACAAAGAGCTGGTAGAGAAGCCCGCCCGTCCGCCTCGGCATAGCGGTGGTGTTCAGGGGCGAGCTCGCCCGGGTGGGCAGGCTCGCCGACGCCAGACTGGCGGATCAACTCACCCGGACGCACAGAAGGTGCCTGTCCAGGTGGCGCACAGGTGACGCAAAATGGCGCCCCTGTCGAAGCAAGGCCCGTGCAAGTACCCTTCGCTCTGGATGCATCCCACCTCGATCGGTCCGTACCAGATTCAGCGCGAGCTCGGGCGCGGCGGCATGGGCGAGGTCTTTCTCGCACGCGACGCGCGGCTCGATCGGCCCGTCGCGATCAAGGCGCTGCCAGCGCACCTTGCCCTCGATCCCGATCGCCTCGCACGTTTCGAGCGCGAGGCGAGAACGCTCGCTGCGCTCAACCATCCCGGCATCGCCTCGATCTACGGTGCGGAGGAGGTCGCCGGACGCCGCTACCTCGTGCTTGAGTTCGTCGACGGCGAGACGCTCGCCTCGCGCCTGGCCTCGGGTCCTCTCGATATCCCGCAGTCGCTCGCGATCGCACGCCAGCTCGCCCAGGCACTCGCGGCCGCTCACGGGAAAGGCATCGTGCATCGTGACCTCAAGCCCGCGAATCTGATGATCACGCCGGACGGGACTGCGAAGGTGCTCGACTTCGGCCTGGCACGCGCTGCTGACGCCTCCGCCGATGCCACAACCTCGACCGGCACGCCGCAGGACGCCGCGACGCAGGACTTCGTGACACTCCTCTCGCCGTTGCGTCAGTCGCCGACGATGCCGGGCGCGATCATGGGTACCGTCGGATACATGAGTCCTGAGCAGGCGCTCGGCCGCGCCGTCGATCAGCGCTCGGATGTTTTCTCGTTCGGGGTCGTCTTCTACGAAATGCTCACCGGCACGAAGCCCTTCGCGGGCGCGACGCTGGCCGAGTCGATGGGCGCGACGGTGCACAAGCCGGCCGACGCGTCACTCCTCCCCGCCGGCACGCCCGCCGCCGTGCACGAGTTGCTTGCGCAGTGCCTGGAGAAGGACCCCGCGAGCCGACCTTCGAGTGCGGCGGCGATCGCGCACGCGCTCGATGCGTTGTCGCGCTGGGCGCGTGACGAAGGAATCCCCGAACTCGTTCGCCAATGCGATCGGATCCTCGCCCTGGAAGAGGGTCGCGAGTCGTGGACCGCGTTCGAACTCTCAAGCGAGATCGAGAAGCTCGCCCCCAACGACCCGATCGTCGCCCGGCTGAAGCCGATGTACGCGAACACGGTCACGATCACATCCGATCCGCCCGGCGCGCGGGTGTACGCGGCCTTCTACGGCGATGCGCCCGGCAAGGAGATGGACCTCGGTACGACGCCGCTCGTCGATCGCACGGTTCCGCGCGGTCTCGCGCGTCTACGCATCGAACATCCCGAGCGACGCACCGCGCACGATCTCTTCTGGAACCTCGTCAAGAACTTCAACAATGCAACCGATCCCGCGACGCTCGCGTGGCACTACGCGCTGCGCGCCCCCGACCAGGATCCGCCGGAGATGGAGTTCGTGCCTGAAGGCGGCTTTCCGGTCTACCTGCCGGGGCTCGATCACCTGCCGCTCGAGCGGACCGCGGCGTACCTCATCGATCGCCATCCGGTGACGAACGCCGAGTTCAAGCGCTTCGTCGACGACAGCGGTTACGCGCGCGCGGAGCTGTGGCCCGGACCGTTCATCGTCGGCGACCAAGAGCTCTCGCGCGAGCAGGCGATGATGCACTTCGTCGACTCGGTCGGGCAGCCCGGTCCTCTTGGCTGGATCATGGGAGACTTCCCCGTCGGCGAAGCAGACCATCCCGTGAGCGGCGTGAGTTGGCACGAGGCCGCAGCCTATGCGGCGTGGGCGAACAAGACATTGCCGACGGTCTACCACTGGAGCCGCGTCGCCTTCAGCAACGCGAGCGGACAGATCGCGCCGCTGGCGAACTTCGCTGGCCGCGGGACCGTTCCCGTCGGGCGCACGCGCAGCGAGAACCGCTTCGGCGCGCACGACCTTGCTGGCAACGTGCGCGAGTGGGTGCTGAACCCGGTCGACCGCGCGGGATACCGGTTTATCCTCGGCGGCGGATTCAGCGATCCGAGCTACGCCTTCGTCGATGCGTACGCGCAGCCCGCGTTCGACCGCTCTCCGGTCAACGGCTTCCGCTGCATGCGCCCTCTGGATCCCGAGCCGAAGCAGGCGCACCTGGCCCGCGCGCTCGCACTCCCCTTCCGCGACTTCCGCGCGGAGAAGCCTGTTCCCGACGAAGTCTTCGCATACTTCCGTCGGCAATTTCAATACGACCGCCGACCGCTCGACGCGACGACGATCGACGACCGCCCGACCAACTACCGGTACCAATTTGGACAGCCACATTCTGGGCAGCCCGTGGAGAACTCGCATCCGATGGAGCGACGGACCACCCAACGGACCACTTGGGACATCCACATCGAGCGGCACGAGGCTCCCCGCATCGCGCAGGCCCACTTTGGACAACCACATTCGGACACGCCGTGGAAAATCCAGGCCATCTTGGACAGGCACCTCTCGCATGAGGGGGCGCTGCCAAGGCCGAATGCAGGGTGTTCCCGCAGTTCTTATTGGCCCTCACCACAATCCGGCACAATCCGGCATCCAATCCGGTCGCCTAATCCGGCATAATCCGGTATGCTTTCCGGTGCCGTGCGGACCAACACCCTCCAGCTCAGCCACGAGATCGTCGCCCTCCTTACCGAGCTCGACGAGTTTAAGGGCGCGTGGCGGGCGCTCGGCACGCTCGCTCCGGAGCGGCTGAGCACGCTGCGGCGGGTCGCGACGATCGAGAGCATCGGATCGTCGACGCGCATCGAGGGGAGCAGACTCAGCGACCGCGAGGTGGAGGCGCTGCTCGGCCGCCTCACGATCAAGAAGTTTGAGACGCGCGACGAGCAGGAGGTCGCCGGCTACGCGGAGACGATGGAACTCGTCTTCTCGTCGTGGCCCGAGATCCGCGTCACCGAGAGCCACCTCAAGCAGCTCCACCGCGATCTGCTCCGCTACAGCATCAAGGACGAGCGGCATCGCGGGGCCTACAAGACGCTACCCAACAACGTGGGTGCGTTCGACGCAGACGGCAAGCTCATCGGCATCGTCTTCGAGACGGCCACGCCGTTCGATACCCCACGCAGGATGTCGGAGTTGATCGCGTGGCTGACGGAGGAACGGTCGACGCCATCGATGCACCCGCTCCTCACGACCGCGATCTTCATCGTGACGTTCCTCGAGATCCACCCCTTCCAGGATGGCAACGGGCGACTCAGCCGGATTCTCACCACACTGCTCCTCCTTCAGGCCGGCTACGCGTATGTCCCCTACAGCTCACTCGAGAGTGTGATCGAGCAGAGCAAGGAGTCGTACTACATCGCCCTTCGCCAGACCCAGGCGACGATTCGGAGCGACAGCCCCAATTGGCAACCGTGGGTTCTCTTCTTCCTTCGTGCTTTGCAGCAGCAGAAGCGCCGCCTCGCCGTGAAGGTCGAACGCGAGCGAGGCGCTCTCGCCGACCTTCCCGAACTCGCCCTCAAGATCCTCGACCGCGCTCGGCAGCACGGGACCGTCACGACCCGCGACATGGTGCGCGAGGCGGGCGCGAGCCCGAACACGCTCAAGGCGATGTTCACTCGGCTGGTGAAGTTGAACCTCCTCACCCGCGCTGGCGGCGGTCGGTCGACGTTCTACCGATTGCCGTGAGGATCCTCCTGTGAGGTGACGGCAGCAAGGCGATTGCTCCCCGCGGACCAGTTTGGACAGGCACCCGTCACGAAGGGAGGCACATCCAAGGCCGCTCTCAGGACATTCCAGACCGTTCTTATCGCCCCTGTCAGGAATCCGGCACAATCCGGCATCCAATCCGGGGGGCCTCATCCGGGACCGACTCTGGACACCCGCCTTTGGAACGCACAATCGGGACCCGCAATGGGGACAGCGCCTGGGCCGGTCACGGTCGATCCGCGCTCGACAGGCCGGTTTGGACAGGCCGGTTTGGACAGCCACCTCTCGGGGCATGACATCCAAATCGCCGTCGTCTTTTTCCAGATCATCGGTGTTTTCCGGATCCGGAAAATGACGATATACTGGCAGCATGCCCACCCGACCTGCGGGACTCCTTGAGGCAGCGATCCCCGACCTCCTTCGCGAGGTGCGAGGCGCGTTCGGCAACACGATCCTCCTTGAGGTGTCGGTGCCTTCCCCGGCGAGCGGCCCGCGTGCGTCCGAAGCAGACTTGTTCGTGGATGTCACATGGGTGGGGAAGCGATTCCGCTTCGCCGCCGAGGCCAAGGCTCGCGGCACCCAACGGATCTTTGACGAGGCAGTGCGTCAGGCTCGCGACGGCGCGAAGGCGACGAAGCGCCTGCCGATGGTGGTCCTGCCCTACCTGAGCGAGTCCAGGCTCGACCAGCTTGAGCGCGAGGAAGTGTCCGGACTCGACCTCTGCGGCAATGGTCTCCTCATCGTGCCAGGGCAACTGCTCGTCCGGCGAGGCGGTCGCCCGAACCGCTATCCCGAGTCGCAGCCTGCCCGATTCGCATACCGGGGCGCAACCTCACTCGTTCCTCGCGTCTTCCTTCGCCGGCCCGAATACCCATCGATCAGTGCCATCGGTGCGGAGATCGCGGCAGCCGGCGCGCAGGTGGCCCTTTCGACCGTCTCGAAAGCCCTCGCACGAATGACCGAGGATGTGCTCATCGAACGCCGACCCGATCGTGTTCGCCTCGTGCAAGCGGACAAGCTGCTCGATCTCCTCCGCGACAGCTTCACGCCTCCGCGCATCGCACGATCGGTCTCCCTTCGATGGCCGGGAACGCTCGGGGAGTTCTTTGAGCTCGCTTCGCAAACGACAGGGAAAGCCGACCAGCCTCCACTCAAGGTCGCGGTTTCGGGCACCTCCAGTCATTCGCTCTACTCGGCGGGGCTTCGAGCCGAGACTCCGCTCCTCTATACCTCGAGTCTCAGGGAGCTTGAACGACGACTCGCCGGCTTGTGGTCGCCATCGGACCGATTCAGCGACCTTCGCGTCTCGGAGACAAACGACATGACCGTGTACTTCGACACGAGGTCCGGACAGAGATCTGATGACCGTGTCATCCGATACGCCTCGCCGGTCCAAACGTATCTCGAGCTCGCGACCGCCGGCGACAAGCGCGACGAGGAGATCGCATCGCAGGTGCGCGAGCTTGTGTTGCGCGGCTCTGATCCAGGAGAAACACGCTGATATGAACGCGATCATCTCCACGGTGCTCGACCTTGATGCGGCCCTTGGCGGGAGCGCGGACTTGCTGCTGGGCGGCGGATTCGGCCTGTACCTCAAGCATGAGTACATCCGCGCCGCGGGCGTCCGCACGCTCCTGCCGCTCTCGCGGCTGCCGATCGCACGCACCACCCAAGACATCGACCTCTTCCTGCGTGCCGAAGTGCTCGCTTGTAAGGAGGATGTTCTCCGCATCCGCCGAGCCCTCGACTCGCTTGGATGCTCCGTCGTCCCCGGGTCCGAGTGGCTGAAATTCAAGAGGAGCGTCGGCTCCACGGAGGTCCTCATCGATCTGATGGTCGGTCCGCTTGGTCGGCATGCTTCATCGATCCACCGCAAGGGATTGCGGGCGCGACCGAAGGACATCAGCGGCGAGACAGGACTGCACGCCTTCGCCACCGACGAGGCGCTCGGCATTGAGGATCACCCAATGCGCATTCCGCTGAGCGGCGTCAGGACTGACGGCGCGACGGCGGGCTGCGACGTGCTCATCCCCCACCCGTTCCCGTATGTGCTGATGAAGCTCGGCGCACTACGAGACCGGATCAACGATCCGAACAAGAACTTGGGACGCCATCACGCGATGGACCTCTATCGCATCATTGGGCTTATCACGGAGGCGGAAGATCAGTTGGCGTCGGAATTCGCGCAGGATCACGCAGGCTCACCTGAGTTGGCGAAGGCGAGATTGACGATGAACGAGTTGTTCACCCCGAGCGATGGCCTTGGACGGATTCGCCTCCTGGAGTACGCGCAGGCGACTCGCGAGACAACTCCACCGATCGATGTGTCGCTCCTCGTCGCGGAGCTTCAGCGTCTGCTTGGGATTCCGGCGTCGCCTTGAGTTGTTCCGAGCGCAGCCAACAGCTCGCTCGAGAGCAGGATCGGCCAGAGCAACGCTCCGTACTCCCCCGCCCCTCGCTACTTCGCGGGCTTCACCGCCGCGCGCCATCGGGCGGCCTCGTCGGGTCGGCCGCTCCGCTCGTACAGCGTCGCCAGGCGCTCGACCACGGCTTGGTAGTCCGAGGGTTCGTCGGTTGTCTGCGCGGGGTTCGCCAGGTGGGACTCGGCCGCGCGGAGCAGGCGTTCCGCGCGAGCGGTGTCGCCGATCTCAAGGGCCGCCCAGCCCAGGTTGGACAAGTAGCGTCCGGTGCGTCGCTCGTTCTTCGTGAGCATCTCGGTGCCAATCGCTTCGAGGTCCGCGATCGCGATCTCTTGGCCAGCGTCGGGCCGCACCTCGTTCGAACCAGCGAGATAGGTCTTCGTCGCGACGACAACGCCGTCGACCTCGCCCGGGTCGGCGACCCGCAGCCGGATACCGATCGCTCGCCGCAGCGCCGCGAGGAACTCGGGATCCCCATTGGCCTGCATCGTGCCCCACAGCGAGCCGTACGCTCGTTCGGTAAAGCCGTGATCGGGCCCGAGCGTCGCCCACAACCCTTCCGCCCCCTTCTTGAGAAGCGGCTGGGCCTCCTTCCGTCGACCTTGCTTGTCGATGCAGAAGCCAAGCGAGTATTGGGCCGCAGCGATCTGCCAGTGACCCTCGGGATTGGCCCGCTCGGTCAACGCCAACAGCTCGGCGTAGACCGGCTCTGCCTCGGCAACGCGACCCAGCCTCATCGACAGCGCGCCGACATGGCTCAGCGCTGCGAAGACTGCCGGATGGTCCGCCTTCTTCTGAGCGCGGGCATGACGAAGCGCAGCGGTCGCGTAGGCGAGCGCCTCGTCATGCTTCCCTTCCGCGCTCAGGCTCGCAACGAGGGAAAGTGTCCCGTCGAGCGAGAGCGGATTTCCGACGGGCAGCGTCCGGTCGAGGCCGTCGAGCGCGTGGCGAAGATGTTGCTGCGCCTCCGCGTGGCGGCCGAGCTTCTGAAGCACCTCGCCGAGCGACGCCTCGATCGTGTAGCGCCATGTTGCTCCGTTGGTTCCGATGTCGGCTTTCGACGCCGAGGCCGCAGCGAAGGCCGAGCGCAGGACCTCCTCCGCCCCGCCCAGATCACCGCGGAAGCTGAGCGCCTCAGCGAGGATGTTCTGGGCCTCCAGCGTCGCGACATCGGCCGGTCCGAGCGCCTCCCGAAAGATGCTCAGGCAGGGCTCAATCGCCTGCTGCGCTTCCGCATACAGACCAAGCCCGCAGTACAGACGGGCGACCACCATGCGGACCTTCGCGGCGAGCACCGGCTGGTCCTTGAATCGCGCGTCGACATTCGCGACGGCGTTCGAGAGCGCGTCAACCACCGTCACCTTCACGCCGTCCCGCTCCGGTGACGCGACGCCGAAGAGGTCGTCGATCAGGAACGCATTCACCGCCGCCGTCTCTTCGCGGGCAAAACGCGAAATGCTCTCCGCCTCGCGCGTGCGGGCGAACGACACCAGCGTCGCGATGAGACCAGCGGTGAGGGCGAGCAACACGACGATCGACGCCGTCACGCCAACGCGATGGCGCCGCACGAACTTCCGCGTCTGGTACCACGCGCTCGGCGCCGCCGCCGAGACCGGCTGATGGGCTCGATAGCGACGAATGTCCGCGGCGAGCGCCTCGACCGATCCGTAGCGCCGCGTGACATCCTTGTCGACCGCCCGCATGACGATCCAGTCGAGATCGCCGACCAGCGCAGCACGGTGTCGCTTCGGATCGGTCGCGCGGGCCGCGGCGATCTCGGCCCGACGCGCGCCGAGACCATCGAGTCGGGCCGACGGCCGCAGCGGCTCCTCCGTTCGGATCGCCTGCAAGGTCGAGGCGAGCGAGGATCCCGTGCGCGATGCGATGCCGAGCGGCGTCACGCCGACGAGCAGCTCGTACAGGAGCGCCCCGAGGGCGTAGACATCGACCCGCGTGTCGACGCCACCGGGCTCTGCGTCGACCTGCTCGGGTGACATGTAGTCGGGCGTGCCGACGATCTGCAACTGCATCGTCATCCGGGCGTCGCCCGAGGCGTCGATCGCCCGAGCGATGCCGAAGTCGATCACCTTCGCGACCGCACGGCCGCCTTCGATGTGCACGAGGATGTTGGACGGCTTGAGATCGCGGTGGATGACGCCCTTGCGATGGGCGTACTCGACGGCGCTGCAGACATCGAGAAAGAGCGACAGCCTGTCCTCGATCGAGAGCTGTCGCTCGTCGCTGTGTTTGGTGATCGGGAGGCCCTCGATCAGCTCCATCACGAAGTACGGCCGGCCGTCCGGGGTCGCGCCGGCATCGAAGATCGTCGCGATGTGCTCGTGCTGCAGCGAGGCCAGCGTCTGCCGCTCGCTCGTGAAGCGGGCAATGACGTTCGCCGAGTCCATGCCCGGCTTGATGACCTTGAGGGCGACATCTCGAGCGATCGGCTCGGTCTGGCTGACGCGGTACACGCTGCCGAAGCCGCCCTCGCCGAGCAGCGAGAGCACGCGAAAGCGACCGATGAACTCGGGGAGCGGCGCGCCCTCGTGGTCGCTCGGGTCAACAAGCGCCGCAGCGGGCGTGGTCAAGAACGACGAGAACTCCCTGTCGCCCTGGCGGGTGTCGTCGTGGGCGTCGCCGTCGTGGACCTCGAGCATCCGGCGGACCTTCGCCTTGAGTCCGGCCGCGTCGTCGCGTTCGGACCCGCACAACCGATCGATTTCGCCGTCGCGCGCCGCTGCGGGCATATCCATGACCGCGAGAAAGATCTCCCGGACGCGGGCAGCATGCTTGGCATTCGCAGCCTTCGAGGATCCGGAGCGTGGCTCACTCATGAGGGTGCTTCAACTCGTCGAAAAGCCATGCCCGCGCGCAGGCCCATTGGCGCTTGACGCTGGTCGGAGAGAGGTCCAGTGACTCGGCCGTCTGCTCGATCGAGAGACCGGCGAAGAACCGCAACATGACGATGCGGGCCATCCGCTCGTCCTCTTCCTCCATGCGACGCAACGCCTCGTCGAGGGCCACGAGATCGATGGGATGTCGCTCCGGCCGGTCCTGTCCGTTCGATTCGATGCGGTGCCCCAAGAGGCCTTCGCGTTGCATCGCCCCTGAAAGCGAAACGCGTTGCCGCGCTCCGCCGTGCCGCTCGCGGCCGACCCGCCGGGCCCGTTCGACCAGGATCCGCCGCATCGCCAGCGCCGCAGCCCCGAAGAAGTGCCCCTTGGTGTTCCAGCTCGACGAGCCGTCGCCCACCAGACGAAGGTACGCCTCGTGGACGAGCGCTGTCGCATCGAGCGTCTGCCCCGGTGGCTCGCGTCGGAGCCGCTGAGCCGCCAGCTTGCGGAGCTCGCCGTAGACCAGGGGAAGCAACTCGTCCGAGGCACGCAGATCGCCGGCCCCGATCGCCAGGAGCAACCGGGTCACTTCGGAGGAGGTGCTCGCCCCAGATGGATCCATAGGGGTTGCCGTTCGAGATGCCGGACCGCGACGACGGCTGCTGTCGTGACCGTCGCCCCAATCCCAGCGGGACGGTATCGGACGGATTTGGGGGCTTCAAGAGAAATGTGGTCCTCTTCCGAGCGCCGCGTCGCACTGCCCAGAGAGCGTTTTGTGAGGCCCTGACGCGAGGCTCTCACGCGAGGCCCCGATAAGTGCCTGCCCTGAACGCTGCTCAACCGACCGAACGCCATGAAGGAAACCACCGTGACGAGATCGACACCACAGCCGACGGAGCGCCTGCAGCCCGAACAACGATCCGCGCCGGAGCGGCCGTGCCGATCGCGGCTTCGAAGGTTCTTCCGCTCAGCGCAGACGGCACTCGCCGCTGCGGCCGTGCTGGTCCTGTCCGGAACGTCCAACGCAGCCCCACAGGACGCTGGGCCCATCCAGATCTGGGGCAGTCCCGGATGGAGCACGACTTCCCTCCCGAGCGCGACGAAGATCGCAGCGGGCGGCGCTCACACCGTCGTAACGGTCAACGCGGACGCCATCAAGGCCATCGCGTGGGGCAGCAATCTCGACGGGCAGTGCAACACCCCTGCGAACTTCATTCCCATCGATATGGCTGCGGGTGCGTCTCACACCATTCTGCTCCGCAACAACTTTACGCTCGCGTGCTTTGGGAGCAACGCCTTCGGGCAGTGCACCATCCCGGCGAACATCGGCATCGTCGACAAGGTTGCAGCGGGTGATTTCCACACGATCGCAATCAAATCAAATGGCGGTCCCGTCATCTGCTGGGGCTGGAATGCGCACGGTCAGTGCAATGTTCCCCCGAACCTCGGAGCGGTGATCGATGCGGATGGCGGCTACAGCCACACCGCAGTGGTCAGGGCCAATGGCACGGTCGTCTGCTGGGGTGGAAACAACTTCGGCCAGTGCAATGTGCCAGCGAACCTCAGCTCGGTCGTCCAAGTGGCGGCGGGCTTCGATCACACCGTCGCACTTCGGAGCGATGGCAGTGTGGTGTGCTGGGGCAACAACGACCACGGCCAGTGCACCGTGCCGGCGAATCTTGGGCCCGTCAGCCAGATCGACGCTGGCGACGGCTTCACCGTGGCGCTCCGGACCGACGGTACGGTCGTCTGCTGGGGTGACAACGCCGAGGGCCAGTGCACCGTGCCGACGAACCTCCCGGCCGTCAGCCAGATCGCTGCCGGACCCCGCTTCGCAGTCGCGGTCACCGCAGGCGGCCTGGTCGCCGGCTGGGGCGACGCCGACCTCGGCCAGATCGCGACGCCTGCCGTGCTGCAGGCGAGCCCGATCGTCGAAGTCGATATGGGCAACGAGCACACGATGATCCGCCGGCAGAACGGCGCCGTCTTCTGCATGGGAGCCAACTTCTTCGGGCAATGCAATGTTCCTGCCAATGTCGGCTCGGGCCAGGGTTCAGGTCAGGGTTCAGGTACGAGCCCACCAATCCAGATCGCGGCTGGCGCGGCTCACTCGGCCGTCCGGAGAGCAGACGGCACGGTCGTCTTGTGGGGTGGGAACGCGAACGGCCAGAGCACGGTGCCCCCGGGTCTCGGGGCGTGCATCGATATCGCACCCGGCAGCGCACACACCGCCGCGCTGAAGAGCGACGGATCGGTCGTGTGCTGGGGGTCGAATGTGTTCGGTCAGTGCAATGTGCCAGCCAACCTTGGACAAGTGGTCGATATCGACGCCCGCGGTTCGCACACCATCGCCCTCAAGGCCGACGGAACGGTCGTCTGCTGGGGGCTCAACTCGAGCGGTCAATGCAATGTCCCGCCGAACCTGATGAATGTGGTGCAGGTTGCCGCCGGTACCTCCCACAGCGTTGCACTTCGTGCCGACGGTACCGTCGTCTGCTGGGGGAACAACCAAAATGGTCAGTGCAACGTGCCGGCAAACCTGGGAACGGTGATCGAGATCGCCGCCGGCCTCGAACATACGCTGGCTCGCAGGTCGAACCTGACGCTTGTTCAGTGGGGTTCGAACCAATTTGGCCAGACGAGCCCGCAGCTCAATCTGCAGGTCGCCAACTCCACCGGCCCGATCGCGGCTGGAGGCTACGGAAGTGCGGCGCTTCGGCTCGAGTCAGCGCCGCTGAACGACGAGTGCGCAAACGCATTAGTTGTCCATCAGGGACGGACGCTGTTTACGACGCCGCGTGCGACGAACAGCCCGCTTGCGCTTCCTTCGTCCTGCAACGAAGGCAATGGCGTTGGCCTCGTGCAGGATGTGTGGTTCAGTTTCACGGCCGACGCAAGCGGCACCGCAACCATCTCGACCTGCGGTGAGGCGTTCTACGACACTCGCCTCGCCGCCTACGCAGGTCCATGCGGAGCGCTCACGCTCATCGCCTGCGACGACGACACCGCCGGCTGCGGCGGCGGCACCTCGACCATGAGCTTCTCCGTCGCAGATGGCGAGAGCTATCTGATTCGCGTCGGCGGCAGAACCGGCTCGGGCGCGGGCTTCCTCTCGATCGCTCTTGAGGAATTCATCCCGCCGGAGAACTTCGTTCCGGTCGACTTCTCGGCATCCTTCAACTGGTCGACCTCGCTCCAGTTCGGTGGAGAGCTGTATCCGACCGGCAATGTTCTCCTCGGCGGCGTGGTGTTCTCGATCCCGCCCGCGACCGGACTCAACGCGTGGCACGCGAAGGATGTGCCCGGGAAGAACCCGCGCGTGCTCGAAGTACCGGTCGATGTCGCGAATGTTGTCTCCGTCCACGCCCTCATCAACTCGTGGTGGGGCGTACCGGGACCGGGTTCGCTCGCGACGGTCGAGTTCTACGGCTGCAACGGCGCGTTCTACAGCAAGCCGCTCATCGGCAACATCGACATCCGCGACCACTTCAACGGCGGCTTCACCAACCTGATCAACGGGACGACCACGGTCGAAGTCTTCGGCAACGGCCAGGTGCGCATGGACAAGGTCCGCTTCGACCTTCCCGCTGCGTTCCTGAATGAGAAGCTCGAACTCGTCCGCATCGTCGACACCGGCGCCGAGAGCGTGCAGCGCGTCTGGCTCGCGGGCCTGACGGTCGAGACCGTCGTCACAACCTGCGCTGCCGACCTTTCGGGCGACGGTATCGTCGGCGGCGAAGACCTCGCGATCCTGCTCGGCGGCTGGGGCCCCGGATGCGTCGGTGACTTCGACGGCGACGGGGCTGTCGGCGGTGCCGATCTCGCGGTCATGCTCGGCGCGTGGGGTCCGTGCAACCCGTGACCAAGGCGCGGGCGCGGAGGGCCAGTGCGCACGCAGGTCAGGTCTTCGGCCAAAAGTCCGCGTCGTGCTGACGCTCAATCGCCCATCGAACACGGTCAACGGTGTGCGCTGCGAGCGCCAACGGCACGGCGAAGAACGCCGAGCCAGCGCCGACAACGAGCATGTCTTGAGAGAATCGGGTCCAGAGGGGTGGCGAGGGGAGCCACGCGGGCAGGAGAAGAAGCGCCGCAGCGGCGACAACTCCGATGACAAACGCCCGCTGTGCGTGGGCGTCAAACTCGCGCCAACCGGCTCGACGCACTGCTGCGTTCGACCGCAGCCCGCGCCGTCCGAGCTCGCCCGCCGAGACGAGGAGGACCACGACACCAAGCTTCGCGCTCAGGCTCCCCGACCGAAGCCACGCCGCATGGTCGTCAACCGACCATCCGACCATACACGCGGTCGAAAGCCCGACGATGCAGAGCGCGATCGAGAGGACGATCGTCCACGCGTTCGTGACGATGGCAAAGAACAGGAACGCCACCACGAGCGATCCGAGCGACAGCATCTTCAGGACCAGAGGGGCCCATGGCGGAACGTTGTGCAGAACGCCTGGTTCGTGGTACAGCGTCGGCGTGAGGACGATGGACGCGACCCCGAACCAGAGCCCACACGAGAGGGCACGGAAGCCCCAGGTGCGGACAACCTCGTGGCCTGGGGGGGGATGGAAGACGGACGACCAGCTCATGGCGACCTCATGAGCTATCGACCATTCGAGGGCACATCCAAAGCGAGCGTGCATCGTAAGCGCTCGACCTGATTCGCCGCCCCCGACGCTGGCCTTCACCGCTTCCCGCC
>CAYNCG010000053.1:0-10884 GCA_964395845.1 uncultured Isosphaeraceae bacterium
GGTGTCGACCGGGTCGAGGTCGACCCAGTACTTGGTCCGAAGTCCGTCGGCGTAGGCCCGGCGGATGATCTGGTCGTCGTCGGCGGTCGCCGAGCTCGGGGAGCCGTTGACGAAGCTCCGGAGGGTCGCGGGGGGCGAGCACAGCACTCCAGCGGCCCACGCCGCATGGACTTCATGCTGCTGCTTTGCTCTCTGCCGCCGCTGCTCTCGCGCGGCGCCGCCTCTCCCTCGCCTTGGCTTGGCGCTCTCGTCCGGGCATACTCTCGGCGTCGAGTTGTGACTGTCCAAGGTCTGACTCCCGAAAGTGTCGAAGAGCGGGATCCAGTAGGCGCTGCCTCGCCCTGAGTTTCTCGTCGGACAGGTGGGAGATACCTCTCTGAAGGTTTTTGAGAAAAGAGCCTTGCGCTCCCCGCGCGCCCTTCTCGCTTGGGGAACGCCGGCGGCTGTGACCTGACGCGCCCGCTTCTCGCACACCCACCGGTTCTCGTGGAGATGTCTATGACCTCGCGTCGACTCGTCGCAGCCGCCGTTGCTGCCCTCGTCTCCGTGCATGCTCGATCCGAGACGATCATCCAACCGATTCAGTCGGCCCCGATTGTGTGGGACGGCCCCGCATTCGTTCTCCACCCGATTCCCGGGTCCCCGGCCACGATCACCGCATCCATGTCGTGGTTCGTCCACTTCATGATCGAGCTGGACGGAGAACCCGGTGTCGAGTTCGCCTCCATTCAGCCGCACAATCTCCCAAGCTGCTGCGTCGGGGTGTTCTCACCGGGTGGCGCGAACCTGCCCGACGGGACGCTCATCGACGCAGCGCTTCCGGAACGTGCCCACCCCAAGTTCGGTGCATGGTCGAGCAACGCGATCTGGTGGGCCTCGGGCCCTCTCGCAGGACCGACCGCCGTCGCCTTTCGGGTGACGACCGACGATGGCATCCACTTCGGCTGGCTCTCCTTCCAAGTCGAGCCCTCTCGTGGCTTCCCTGCCATCTCCGTGACCCCGATCGAGGTCGGCTTCGAGTCAACCAGCGACGTACCGACGCTGCTTGGTTTCGTCGACTGCAACGGGAATGGCGTGAATGACCCGAACGAGACCAACAGCGGCGCGAAGGACGACTGCAATCACGATCTTCTGCCCGACGAATGCCAGCCCGCCGACGACTGCGACGGCAACGGGGTCGTTGACCTGTGCGACATCGGAGCCGATGCGACGGTCGATCTGGACAACGATCTCGTGTTGGACTCCTGCGAGATCGCGGCCGATCCGACACTCGACTGCGACGACGACGGGTTGCTCGATGCCTGGGAGATCACCCACGGTGGTGGCGCCGACTGCAACGGGAACGACGTTCTCGACGCGTGTGACATCGCCCTCGACCCAGGTCTCGACTGCGACGGTGACGGCACGATCGACTGGTGCGGGTTGTGCGTCGAGTGTTCCAAGGACTACGACTGCAACAACAACGGACTCTTGGACCTTTGCGAGATCGCGGCCGACCCATCGCTTGATTGCGACGTCAACGGTGCGCTCGACGCCTGCGAGCCGTGGACGGACTGCAGCGGCGATGGCATTCCCGATGCCTGCCAGCCGCCGGTCGACTTCAACAACAACGGAGTCAACGACTATTGCGAGAACCTCGGCGACCAAGACGGTGATGGCACCGTCGGCGCGAGCGACCTCGCAGTGATCCTCGCGATGTGGGGCTCCGCTTGCCCGTGTTCCGGGGATCTCAACAACGATGCGGCCGTCGACGCCCTTGACCTGGCGATCGTCTTGAGCCTTTGGAGCGCTCCGTAAGCCGAGCTCTTCGGCACCGGCGCCGTTGTCTCTCGATCGCTGAGAGGTCCTTCACGCACGATTGGAGCCTGAGTCATGCCCCTGCCCGCTTTGCACATGTTCTCGTCGGTACTCTTGATCGCCATCATCGCCTCCGAGGGCTTCTGCGCTCCGGGCTCGATCGAAGAGGTGGTCTACGTTCCCGCATCGCATCAACACGAACCATCGTGCGACGGAACGTGCAACTGCGTAAGTCCCATCGACAGGGCTCGCATTGAAGACGCGCTTCGCAATCGCCTCGACGCGCGCGCCGGAGGAGCGGCGACGCTCGGCGGGACATGCGCGACACCCCACCCCCGCTACCAGTTCTTCCCCATGGGCACGAGGTGGTGTGCCGACGGACTTGTGTCGAACTTCAACGACCTCGTCACGGGCGTCGGGCTTGGCGACTTCATGTGCGGGCCTCGCACCTACGACGGTCACGACGCCACCGACAAGGCTCTTCGTGGGTTTGGCGAGCAACTCATCGGTGTCCCGGTCTTCGCGGCCTTGGACGGCGAGGTGATCGCCGCACATGACGGCGAGTACGATATGCAGACGAGTTGGCAAGGGCAGCCCGCCAACTTCGTCATCATCGACCATGGCGCTGGGCGCGTCTGCTACTATTGGCATCTCAAGAAGGACAGCGTCTCGGTGGTTCCCGGTCAGCACGTGGTTGCCGGCCAACAGATTGGATTAGTCGGCTCAAGCGGCAACAGCACGGGTCCGCACCTCCACTTCGGCACGATCGACCATCTCGAGACGTACGAGTCCTTCTCCGGTCCGTGCCACCCCGAGCAGAGCGCTTGGTACGAGCAGCCGACCGTTCCCACCAATCTCTATCTGTGGGACTGCGGCTTCTGGGCCGCGCCGTTCACCTTCAGCTATCCGTACCCGCCGCCGCGTACGGGAACGCTCCCGTTCGGATCGACCGCCCGCAAGTTCTGGGTGTTCTATGTCAACCACCCTAATCAACCGATTCGCAGGCTGCGGACGATCCGTCCTGATGGAACATTGGCCGCGCAAGCGCAGTTTCAGTCATCCTTCGGAGCCTCGATCTTCCAGGCATCGGTGGTGGATGTTCCCTTCCATCCGGACCTGAATCTCATCACCGGCGAGTGGAAGCTTGAGCTCTCCGTCAACGGAGTGGTCATGATTGTCGCGCCATTCCAGGTCGTGGCCCAGAGTAATCCAGCCGCCAACGTCCCGCCCGAACCGATCGCTGTTCATCTCGAGCCTGAGGCTCCCCGTCAGGATCAAGTCGTGGTGTGCGAGGTGGACACGTCCCTCACGCTTGACGACCGCGACTATGACATCGTCCGCTATCGGTACGTGTGGTCGGTCAATGGACGGACGGTGCGCGACATTGTCTCTGCCGGCCAGGCGGATGTCCTTCCCCGCACCTATACCACGCCTGGCGCCTCGATCTTCTGTGCGGTGACGCCGTCGGACGGCAAGGACGACGGCCCCACGGCGGAGGCATCGATCGTGGTCGTAGCAGGCACGTTTGACTGCAACGGAAGCGGAGTCGACGACGCGATCGAGATCGCTGACGGCATCGCGGCCGACTCGAATGCGAACCTCGTCCCCGATGTATGCGAGACCACCGTGCTGTACGTCAACGCATCGGCGACAGGCGATGGATCGGGTCTCTCCTGGAAAGACGCATTCGTCGATCTGGTGGGTGCTCTCCGAGCGGCCAACGGGCGAACCGATGGCAAGCTCGTCGAGATCTGGGTGGCCCAAGGGACCTACCGGCCCGATGAAGGGTGCGGCGACCGAAACGCGTCGTTCTGGCTGGTGCCGAATACCCGACTCCTTGGTGGTTTCGCAGGCACCGAAACGTCGGTTGATGAACGCGACCCGGCCGTTCACGTCACCATCCTCTCGGGTGACCTGAACGGGGATGACGTCCCGAATCGCGGCAACCGTTCGGATAACTCCTACAACGTGGTCCTCTCGGTTCTTGACGGGCCCGCGGCGATTCTGGACGGGTTTCACGTGCGTGGCGGCAACGCGGACGCGGCCACGTATGAATGGGGGCGAGGCGGTGGCCTCTTTGGATTCGGGGGCTCGACGCTCATTCGTCGCTGCACTTTCGAAGACAACGCAAGCGATGTCGAGGGCGGCGCGGTCTACCTCGAGAGCAATGGCTCTCCGCGCTTCGAGCAGTGCCGCTTCGTGGGCAATCGGACGCAGGGGCGGGGCGGCGCCGTCCGCGTCGCCGGTGGGAGCGCACCGGACTTCGCGTCATGTGTGTTCGAGTCGAATCAGGCAACGGCCGAAGGTGGCGCCGTCAGCGTGTCGGAGGCGTCCGCGTCGCTCGCGCATTGCCACGTGATGGGCAACGATGCCACGCAGGGCGGCGCTCTCTCAGCGGTCAACGCGACGGTGAGCATCGTCAACTCGGTCATTGCGTGGAACGCGGCCGGAACTGGCGGCGCGATCTCGGGATCGGGTTCGACGGTTGCGGTGAGAAGCGCGACCATTGCCCACAACAGCGCGGCGACGCACACGATCGCGCTGGGATCGCAAAGCCAGCTCACGCTCGCAAACTCGATCCTCTGGGCAAACGCCGGAGCGTCCGTTGCCGCGGGACCGCAGTCGAGCACCGCCTACTGCATCACACAGTCCCCGATGGTCGGCATGGGAAATGTGGTGGGCGATCCGCTCTTTGTCGACGCGGCGGCAGCGGACTTCCGACTCGCGGACAGCTCGCCGGCGATTGACTCGGGAAGCGTCGCACTGCTTCCCGTTGATGAACTCGACATCGACGGTGATGGCGACTTCGCGGAGGAGTATCCGCGCTCGCTCGACGGACACCCCCGTCGCGTTGACGCCATCGCCGTTCAAGATTCAGGCGAGGGGGCGAGCCCGATCGTCGACCGCGGGGCGTACGAGTACATCAATGCTCAGGGCCAACCTGCGGACCTCAACGGTGATGGGCACGTGGGCGGCGCCGATCTTGCCATCTTGCTTGGCGCGTGGGGCGGATCGGGCTTGGCCGACTTGACCAGTGACGGGCAAGTGGACGCCGCCGACCTCGCGATCCTCCTCGGTGCCTGGTCGGCGTGATCCACAGCACGTGGCGCGTCGTGCATATCGGTCGACATTCATTCAGTCCTCTCATTCGTCTTGTTAGAAGGAGTCTCTCGTGCAGAAAGGGAAGTCAACCTCACCATCATCCTCACACGCGTGTCCGCGCGTGTCGAGCATCGCGATCGCCGGGCTCCTCATGACCATCACCGCGCCGCTTCCGGTCTTTGCCGAGATGCATCACCGGCCGGTTGCTATTCCGATCGTCGAAGGCGTGCCGGTCGATGTTGACGATGACGGGTCCATCGACTTCGTGGGATTCGATCAATACCTGATGGAGATCTCGCTCCACGTGAAGGGACTGGATGGAACGCGCGGTTCAGCGGGTGTTCTCTTCCTTGATTCTGATGCGTGGCTCAACGAGTGGCCGGTCCCATACGGGACCTACGTTCCCGTGCCCAGTTGGGGCGGAGGTACGAGCAAACCTGGGGACCATCCCGAGTTGTCGATGCCATATCTCGCGACGTACGCGCATTCGGGGAGAGAGGGCTTCGAGCCTTGGTCGCTCGAGCGCGGTGAGTACTACGCCGCGGTGACGTTCGTTCGCGACGGCGCGAGCCATGGCGGTTGGTTGCGGATTCAAAAGGGTCCGCTTGAGGTTGAACCGCCGATCATCGTCGAGATTGGCTGGAATTCTAAGCCGGAGCCTCTCGTCGTCGTGGGCTGGCAAGACTGCAACGACAACGAAACGAACGATGTGTTCGAACTCAAGGCCGGCGAGATCGTCGACTGCGATGGCGACGGGCTTCTGGACGAGTGTCAGATCGACATGGAGCCTTCGTTGGATCGGAACAACGACGGCATCCTCGACCGTTGTCAGCCCGCCCGACCTGACTTCGACGGCGATGGCATCGTCGGGTCTGCGGACTTGGCGGTTCTTCTCGCCGCGTGGGATGGTGGGGGCGTGGCCGACCTCGACGGCGACGGAGTCGTGGGCCCAGTGGATCTGGCGATCCTCATTGGAGCTTGGGGGGGCTAGCTGCTTCGCCGACCGCCAGTGCCGCCTGGACCAATCGTCAGAGGATCGCCGGGATTCGCCGGCATCCATCGGACCGTGGACCACACGTGATTTTGTTCGGGACCCATAGGAATCCACGGATTCTCTTGGTATGCATTCGGCATGTCGAAAGACAACATCTCGATGCTGCTCAAGCAATCCGCGGCGGGGAACAAGCAGGCCGCGTCAGAACTCCTCCCGCTGGTGTACGAACAGCTTCGGGCCGCGGCGCAGATCGCGCTCCGCTCCGAGCGACCGAACCACACGCTCAACGCCACGGCGCTGGTGCACGAGTCATTCCTCCGGCTGGTCGGCGTGGCGAGCGAGTGGACCGATCGAGCGCACTTCTACGCCGCCGCTGCCGTCGCCATGCGTCGGATCCTCGTCGACCACGCCCGAGGTCGGGCGTGTGAAAAGCGCGGAGGCAAGCGCGAACGAACACCTCTCTCCGACTTCGCGGCGGCGATGGAAGGGGACCCGGCGGACGTTCTCGCACTCGATGACGCGCTCACCGCACTGGAGTCCGAGGATCCCGAAGCCGCTGAGATCGTTCGACTCCGGTTCTACGGCGGACTCTCCGGGGACCAAGCCGCCGCGTGTATGGGCGTCTCGGCCCGAAAGGTCGACATGCTCTGGGCTCGCGCGCGGGCGAAGCTCTTTCGGAGGATCGAGTCGCAATCGCCCGCGAGAGATCCATGAGCCGAGATATCGCGCACCAGCTCTTTGACGAGGTCTGGGCCGCCGCTCCCGCTGACCGCGAGCCGCTCCTCGAGCGCGCAGCGCGCGACCCCGCGGTCGGACCCGACGCCGTCGCCGAGGTGCGCTCCTTGCTGGACGCGCTGTCTCGAGCGGGAACGTTCCTCGCCGGCGCTTCCGGGCAGGGAACATGCGCGCTCGACAATCTCTGCGGCACGACCCTAGGGGCGTACCGCTTGGAGGAACTGATAGGCGACGGCGGGTTCGGCGAGGTCTATCGAGCCGTTCAGCTTGAGCCGATCCGTCGGACCGTCGCGTTGAAGGTGCTCAAGCCGGGCATGGGCTCGATGGCGGTGCTCGCTCGGTTCGAAGCGGAGCGCGATCTCCTCGCCCTCCTTGACCATCCCAACATCGCCCGGATCCTCGATGCGGGGCGGACAGGGCCGGAGCTCGGATCGCGGCCGTACGTCGTCATGGAACTGGTGCTTGGCGAGGCGATCACCGCCTACAGCGATCGGCGCAGGCTCGGGCTTGAAGATCGCATTCGATTGATGCTGGCCGTGTGCAGCGCGGTGCAGCACGCGCACACGAAGGGCATTATCCATCGCGACCTGAAGCCATCGAACATCCTGGTTGCGGAGGTAGACGGGAAACCCCAACCCAAGGTCATCGACTTCGGCATCGCGAAGGCGCTCACGGGGACCGGATCTTCCGGGGCAGGGCTGACCGAGGCACGCACACTCGTCGGCACACCCGCGTACATGAGTCCTGAGCAGGCCTCGCTCTCGGCGAGCGACGTCGACGCACGCAGCGACCTCTACAGTCTTGGTGTGGTCCTCTACGAACTGCTCGCCGGACGGACGCCGGTCGACGCGGCGACGTTGCGCGAAGCGGGCCTGTTCGAGATGCGGCGATTGCTTGTTGACACTCCCGTGCCGACGCCCAGCGAGGCGCTCGCGGGCGCCGTCGAGGCTGCGCGCGCCGAGTCGCGCTTGGGCATGACAGCGGAACGACTCGCGCGGCTGGTCCGACGTGATCTCGACTGGGTGGCGATGAAGGCGCTCGAGCCTGATCGACAGCGCCGCTACGCGACGGTCGACGGATTCGCCGCGGACCTTCGCCGGTTTCTCGCCGGTGATCCCGTCGAGGCGGCGCCTCCAAGTCGCATCTACCGATGGCGTGCGCTCGCGCGCCGACATCGCGGCGCGATCGTCGCCGTCTCCGCTGTCATCGCCGCGCTCGGGCTTGGTCTGGCCGGAACGTTGGCCGGACTCCGCGAGGCGCTATGGCAGGGCAAGCTGGCCCGCGAGGCCTCCGCGCGCACCGCCTTGAGCGCCGCGGTCGTGGCGCTGGAAGCTAACGACGGCTCGGCGGCGATGCGCAACCTGCAGCTCGTCCCCGAGTCGGCGCGCGGCTGGATGTGGCGCCACCTTGCGCGGCGGCTCGAGCGACGCGAGCGGTCGATCCTCCCTCCCGAGGGTGTCCGGTTCATGGACGTCAACGTCGCCGCCGACCACACACTGCTCGCCCGCTGCGACGATCGTCGACTGCGCCGGTACGACGTGACGGACGGCCAGATCCTTCAGACCTACGAGGGTGAGTCAGGTGCAACTTCCCCGGACGCGAGGATGGTCGCGGTCGCCGGAGGCCCAAGCGCGCTCGCGCTTTTCGGACGTGACAGCGTCACGCCGATCTGGGCCCTCCCCCCGCGAGCGGGGGAACGCTACGAGGTTTCGGAGTTCCCCTTCACCCCCGATGCCCGATGTGTGGTCGCGCTGCATCGTCCGACGGATGAGATCCACCTCTTCGACGCGACGACCGGCGCACGGCTTCGGTCGATTCCGGCCCAAGGGAAGTTAGAGGGCCCGCCGCGCGTGATGGTTAGCCAGCGAGGCGAGCCCGGACTCTTCGTCCCCCTCGCACCGCCCGCGTCGGGGCTCCTGCCGATCTCGCTTGACGGTGAGCTCCTTCCCATGCTCGGGATCGCGCGACACGGGCCCGCGCGATCGACCAACCGGGTGACGATTGCGCTTGGCGGCGGGTCCGCGGATGTCGCTTGGTGGGGTGGGCCGTTGCTCGTCCGCTTGCGACCGCTGGCAAGCGAGTCGCTCTTGCGCACCGACGTCTCGCCGGAACGGCGCCGCGCGCTCAGCATCGACGACCGTGGGGTGATGCGGCTCTGGGCGCTGGATGCACGCACTGCCGAATGGACGGCCACCCCCATGGACGAGTGGATCGCCAACCGGGCCGCGTACGAGCAGGTCGCGTTCGCCGACGAAGGCAGGCGATGCATCGCCCAAGCGGCGGACGCGATCGACGTGTGGCCGACCGATGGTTTCGGGGCGGTCGCGCACGTGCCCGACTCCATTCGTGGCGGCGTTATGGCCACATCCCCTGACGCATCGACGGTCGTCGTCGGGGGATGGACAGATTGCGCGGCCTTCGACGCGAAGACCGGACGCCTGCTGTGGCGAAGCGGCACCGACTTCCATCAGACGCGCGGAATTGCCTTCGCCGCGGGAGGCGATCGTGTTGCCCTGCTCACCGGCGAATCGCCGTCGCGCGGGCCGGACGACCCGGGAAGTGATCAATCACGGATCGGCGTGTTGGTCTACGACCTCCGGTCCGGCACCCCGGTCGTGACCGCGACGGCGGCGCCGCTCGATGGCCGATCCGATTCCGCTCGCCGCCCCATGAATCGCCCCGCCCAGGGGATCGCGTTCTCGCGGGACGACCGGCACCTACTCGTTGGCGACCTCGATGGCTGGCTGATCGAGCTGGATGTGGCGTCGCTCTCCGAGCTCGCGCGGAGCGACATGGGCACGGTTGCGAAGATCGTGCGCGTCGCGAAGAGCGATGGGCGGATCGTGGTCGGCGGTTCGGCTTCCCGTCCAACGTCGCCATCGGAAGGTCGCCTGGCGATCCTCGACGAGCGCAGGACGCTTCTCGCGGCGCTGTCATGGCCGTCCAAGGTCGCGGAGGTTCTCCCGCTGGACGACGAGTTCGGCCGCGCTCTGCTGATCGGGGCGGGCGGTGAGTTGGGGATCATCGACGCCCGCACCGGCGCGGTGCTCCGCCGCTTCGGCGTGAGCGTCGGAGGCGAGATCGTCGCGGCGGCGCTTCGTGACCAAGGGAGGACACTTGCGCTGGGGACCGCCAGTTCTCGCGTGGTGATCGTCGACGTGGAGGCGGGCGAGGTCGACGGGATAATGAGCGCTCGCGGCGCCGGGGTCGCTTCACTCCGTTTTCTCGAAGAGGGCGAAACGCTTCTGGTTTCGACGACGTCGGTTCCGCTCTCCTGGCTCGAAGCGGGAGCTGTGGACGAGTCGACGACTCGGGCACGACGCCGTTACGCTGCTGCGGCTGCTCTCTACGCGATGGCGCTCGAGCTTGGCGCCTCGACGCCGCGGACTCGATTCGGCGCGCGCGCCTGGGAGCGATGGATCCTCGAAGAGCCGGTCCAGGACGAGGACGTCCGACGTGAGGCCTTGCGACTGGTCTCCTTCGAGCCAGCCCGTACGGGCATCCAACACGAAATCGCCGTTGCGATCCTCAACGGCGATCCTCCGCTCCCCGACCGATTTGCATCGGAGGCCGTCGAAGGCGCCCGAAACGCCGTGGAGCGCCAGCCGCGCAGCGGCGCGCTTCGGAGCACGCTCGCCTGGGCGCTCCACAACGCAGGTCAGGTCGACGCCGCGGTGGCGACGTATCGCGAGGCGCTCGACCTCCAGACGGCCGATGGCGGCAACATCCTCCCAGGAACGTTGCTCGGCATGGCGGAAGCGCTGCGAGTTGTCGGTTCGATCGAGGACGCTCGCTCGTTCGCGCGCCGGGCCCGAGCGGCAATCGAGACGGAAGACTCGCCTTCGCCGCGCCTGCGATGGCGACTTGGCCAACTTGAGCACGCCTTGGATGAGGTCGAACGGTCGCTAGAACGGCGCTGATGGGCCGGCGGGTGCGCGAACGGGTCGTCGCGCCTCGGGAAGCTTGTTCCCAAGCTACTCAATGCGATCGAGGAGACGCATGCTCCGAGACGACGCGACACGACCGGACGATGGCACCACATCCTCGCGCGGAGGTGAAGGCTCGATGAAGAAGACGGGTTCATGACCACCAGCGGAGACGCTGATGTCAACGAACGCGGAGCCAATCACTTGGCGGTGCTGCCAGATGTTCAGAATGTGGCTTGTATGTTGCCCTCCGCCTCCCCGACCCGATCGGTGAAGCACACCTCCCTCCCGCCGGCGAAGCGCAGCGAGCCGGCGGGAGGGAGGAAGCCG
>CAYNCG010000054.1:0-9546 GCA_964395845.1 uncultured Isosphaeraceae bacterium
ACGCCGCACATCCCCGCGCTCCGCACGCCCGCCCGCGTCCGCCACGCCGCACATCCCCGCGCTCCGCACGCCCGCCCGCGCCCGCCACGCCGCACACCCCGCGCTCCGCACGCCCGCCCGCGCCCGCCACGCCGCACATCCCCGCGCTCCGCACGCCCGCCCGCGTCCGCCACGCCGCACATCTCCGCGCTCCGTACGCACATCCGCGTCCGCCACGCCGCGCCCCCCGCGCTCCGCAAGCACGAACGCTCGCGCCCGCAACGCCTCACCTCCCGCGCCACACCCCAATCAAATGCCTGCTCAGGCCGCTCCACATCGACTTCACACACCGCTTCCTCCACTCCTCCACCGCTCACCCTCACTCGGCTATGCATTTGACTCCACCGCATACAACCGATAGACGAAGGCCTTGTGAGCGATCCCGGATATCCACGGACCCTGGCAGACCTCGAACGGCGATTCCAGAGCGATGACGCGTGCCGCGCATATCTCGCCGCACTTCGTTGGCCGGGCGGCTTCACGAGCGGCTTCGCCTGTCCCGCATGCGCCGGCACCGCGGCGTGGCCAACACAACGCGGACTTCTCATATGCCGCGGATGTCGGCGGCAGGTGTCGGCCACCGCCGGCACGATCTTCCACCGATCTCATCTGCCTCTTGCACTGTGGTTTCGGCTGGCGTGGATGGTGACGAGCCAGAAGAACGGGGCGAGCGCCCTGAACCTTCAGCGGATGCTCGGAATCGGTAGCTATCGAACGGCCTGGCTGTGCCTGCACAAGCTTCGCCGAGCGATGGTTCGCCCCGGGCGCGATCGGTTGCACGGCGATGTCGAGGTCGGCGAGATCCTCGTAGGTGGCGATCTGCCGGGTGACCGGAACCGCGCGTCGAACGGCGCGGCCCTCGTTGGTGTGGCCGCAGAGGTTCGGGGATCCGCGACGGGGAGGATCCGGATGATGTGCGTTCGCGACGCGACGAGTGCCTCCCGGCACGCGATGGTGACAGCCGCCGTCGAGCCGGGCAGCGTGATCCGCACCACCGATTGGCCGAGCGACCTCGGCCTCGACGGTTTCGGCTACACACATCGTCGCGTCCGTTCGAAGCGAACCTCCGCACGAGCCGCCACCGTTGCCATGCCAAGAGTGCAGCGGGTGGCGTCGCTTCTGAAGCGGTGGCTGCAGGGTACGCACCAAGGGGCGGTCGAACCCAAGCACTTGCCGTACTACCTCGACGAGTTCACCTTTCGCTTCAATCGCAGGACATCGAGAAGCCGCGGACTTCTGTTCCATCGCCTGATGCAGCAGGCCGTGCAGGTCGAGCCGACGATCTACGGCGCGATGATCGCGCCCCAATCGCTTGGGGGTGGTGGAGTCAAGTGAATAGCCGGGGACGGGGGCGTGAGCGGAGGCGGGACGGGGACAGTGACGGGGACGGAGGTGGGACGGCGACAGTGGCGGTGACGGTGACAGTGGCGGTGACGGCGACGACGTCGACGACGACGACGACGACGACAACGACGGAAGCGTGCCGGGGCGTTGCACACCCCGCAGGCAGGTTCACCCAAGCGGGATCACCCAAGCAGGATCGCTCAGGCAAGATCACTCAAAGCCGGATGCCCCGATGCCGGACTCTTCGCCGCCCCACGCCGCGCGTGCTCCGTACTGCCTCCAGCGATCGCTCGCGCTGTCGGCGTTGGCCCTGCCCGCGGCTGTCGCTTCGGCCTTGGCTTCAGCATTGCCTTCGGCATTTGCTTCGGCATTTGCTTCGGCCTTGGCTTCGGCCTTGGCTTCGGCGTCGGCTGTCGGCGTTGTGCTCACCCGCAGCCATGACTTCGGCTTCGGCCTAGGCTTCGATTTCGACTTCAGCTTCGGCTTCGACTTTGGCTGCAGCGTCGCCCGCGCTCGCTCATGCCGCTCCCGTCCACCCGCGCGATCGCCTCATGAACGCCTTGTGCTGCCATGCCATCGCCCAACCCACCAATCGCGCTTCGCGTGCTCGCCCCCTACGCTCTCCCTGCCCGCGCACAGCTCGCGCACAGCCCGCGCCCAACTCGCGCCCAACTCGCGCCCAACTCGGGCCTCGCTCTTCGCGTTTCGCCCGCCGGCTCGCGCTCTCGTCCGCGCTCTCGTCCTCGTCAGTCCCGCTTCGGGAGGTACGGCGCGAGCTCCGAGGGGAGCTCCTTGATGCCGCGTCGCGCCGCTTTCGCGACGGCATACTCCATCGAGCGACGGACCCGCTCGCGCACGCGGTCGTCGATCTCCAGATCCAACGCTTCCATGGTCGCGAGCGACCACTGCCACGCACGGAGTTCCTCCAAGCACCGCGGCCGAACGGCTCCGAGCCCGATCGCGTGGTGGCCGACCTCATGCAGAAAGATGGCACAGCTCAGCGGGCTCTTCGGATAGGGAGATTCGAGCATCCGCTGGCGTCGCCCGTCGCGATAGACAACCTCCCACGCGCAACCCGACATGGCCCGGCGCCACGCGCGGACCCGGAATCCGTGGGCGGACTTCATGTCGACCACGAGCGCGTCATAGCGAGCCTGTCGCTTGGCCTTTGGTGACTCGCGCTTCACACGCGACTTCGCGGGCTGCGGGTTTCGCTTTCGCCGCGGCGGTGGAGCCTCGGTCGGCGAGGGCGATGCGCCGGTTCGCGCCGACTCCGCACCGGTTGGCGACGGCTTCAGGAAGGGCAGGAGCATCTGAACGAGCGCACGCATGCGAAGCAGGTGTTCGAGAAGGCAGAAGCGCGAACGGCGAACGCGAATGGGCAACGGCGAACGCGAAACCGAAAACGATCGACGCGTCGACGATGCCCGAAACGATACGGGCACCGGGGCCGATGGAGAACCCGGCACGCTCTCGCGGGCGCTGCCCCCCTCACGAAAGCCAAGCCCCGAAGCCAACCCCGCCCCCGCCCCCGCCCCCGCGTCCCGGCCCAAGCCGGTGTCGCAGCCGCGACCCGACCATCGACCGACACCGCTGTCGAGCTCGCCACAGCCGCGAGTCCGCTCAGCGGGTATCGCCCGCGGACTGGTTCCCCTCGCCGCCGGTGCCGCGGGCGCCATCCTCGCTGTTCGCCGGCGCGGCGGGCACCGGTGTCACCGGCGCTCCCGTCCGCCAGGGGCGGCCCGCGCGGTACGCAGCGAGTGTCATTGGTCGTCCGCCAGGCGGCTGCAGTTCGAGCACCACAAGCCGACCGGACGCGCACGCGATCGAGCCATCCTCGAGAAGCGTCCCGGGCACCGCTCCGGTCGTGCCGGAGAATCCGACGCTGTCGCTCGGCTCGTCGCGCACGCGGAGGAGACGAACAACCTGGCCATCGACGCAACAGTCGCACCCCGGCCATGGATTGAGGCCGTGGATGCGCCCGCGGAGCGCCCGGGCCGAGGCCAGCGTGACATCGATCCGTCCATCCTCCTTGCGGAGCTTCCGGGCTTTGGACACGAGTTTCTCGTCCTGCGGCTGCCCCGACAGCGTCCCGCGTCCGAACCCCTCGAGCGTCTCCATCACCGCGGCCACGCCGAGTTCGGCGAGTCGGTCGTGCAGCTCACCGCAGGTCTCGGTTGCTCCGATCGGCGTGACGCGCGTGGCGTAGACCAATCCCGCATCCATGCGCTGGGCGAGTCCGATGACGCTGACGCCCGTCTCATCGCGACCGTCAATCAAGGCCCAGTTGATCGGGGCGGCACCGCGATACGCGGGAAGGAGCGAGGCGTGCAGGTTGATCGCGAAGGTGTCGCCGAGGAGCGCTGGCGACAGCTTCTGCCCGAACGCGATCACGACGAAGGCGTCTGCGCCGACGGCTCGAATGGCCTCGATCTCGCTCGGCACATTCGCGTCCTCGGGCTTGCGGCAGGGGAACCCGTGGGCTTCGGCGAAGGCTGCGATGGGCGTGGGCGTCAGCGATCGCCCCCGGCCGGCGGGCCGATCGGGCTGACTGACGATGGCCGCGACTTCGATGTCGCTGGCCTCGTTCAACGCCCGGAGGGTGGGAAGTCCGAACGCGCCGGATCCGAAGAAGACGATGCGCCGTCGGCGAGGTCCGCTCATCGGCGCTTGAATCCCCGGAGGAAGCCGCTTCGCTTGCCGTCACCGCCGGCGGACTTCGGCGCGGGCGGGCTCGGCGGAGGTGCGTGCTCCGCGTCCCAATCGGCCTGCAATGACTTCAGCCTGTTTCGGCACGCCAGACGGTCGATCGCGGTCATGCGTTCGGTGATGAGCGTTCCTTCGAGGTGATCGAACTCATGCTGCCAGACGCGGGCGAGAAACCCGCCGTTGGTGCGGGTGAAGGTCCGCCCGTCCAGGTCCTGGGCCGTGATGGTGATGGTCGGCGGTCGGCGAATCTCCGCCCGAATCTCGGGAAGGCTCAGGCAGCCCTCCTCGAAGGGCTCGACCGCCCCCTCCGGCGCACTCAGGACCGGATTGATGTACACCCCGAGCGGCTCCGCGGGGCTGTTCTCGGTCGCCTCACGCTCCTCAACCACGAAGATGCGGACGCTCTCGCCGACCTGCGGGGCGGCGATGCCGGCCCCGTCGAGGTCCCGCATGATCCGGACCATGTCATCGACGAGGTCCCGAACCCACGCGTCGATCCGCTCGACCGGCGCGGCCTTCCGGAGAAGGACCGGGTCCGGGTAGAGAACGATCGAGCGTCCTGACGATGACTCCGAGGCCATAGACCCGCATGCTATCGCCCACGCCGTGTGGCCGACGGCACCCGGCGTTGGAACCGGCTGCGCTACCGTGCGGAGCATCCCGGCCGGTCCGCGGCTGGCCGGCGCCGGCGACGGGCAGCCACCGAGCGGGGTCGTGGTGCCCCCGAGCCTCCCCCCGCTTCGGCTTTCGCGATACGCTTTCCGATTCCCGATCCGTCCGTCCATCGGGCCCGGACCATCGCCGGCCTCCGTTCCCCCTGAGCCTCCCCGTGCTGAACTTCTTCAAGAAGAAAGACTCCTCGTCCGGCGAGCCCCCGAAGGGCAATGGCCCAACCGGCAACACCGGCGCGTTCCAGCCGGATCCCGAGAAGGCCAACAAGTGGTTCAACCACGGTCGCGTGGCGATCGGCCAGCAGAACTATCCCTACGCGATGTTCTGCCTCGCGATGGGCATGAAGCTCGACCCGCACAACATGGCGGCGCACGAGTCGATGTATGACGCCGCCATCCGACACTTCAACGCCGGCGGCAAGCCCGCTGCCCGCGATGAGGTGAAGAAGGTGCAGGGACCCGGCCCCGTCGATCGCTTCGCGACGGCCGAGTTCGTCTGGATGCACGACCTCAACAACCTCTCGCTCGCGATGGACCTGCTCGAGGCCTCCGGGCTCATCGGGCAGCTCGAGTTCGGCAAGTGGCTCGCCCCGCGCGTGCTGGCCATGATGCGCAAGCAGCAGGTGAAGAAGAAGGGACAGTGGGTCGCCCTCAAGGATCATCTCGCCCGGCTGGAATGCTGGAACGAGGCCTTCGCCGCGGCGGAAACAGCCCTGCAGATCGATCCGACCGACGGCCAGCTCGCCAACCAGATCAAGGAACTCCAGGCCCAGCAGGCGATCGAGCGCGGCGGATTCAACAATCCCAACGCCGCCCAATCCGGCGGGTTCCGGGCGAACATCAAGGACGCCGAGAAGCAGCGGGCGCTCGAGGAGCAGGAATCGCTCTCCGGCGGCGGCGATGTCGAGGAACGGAATCTCGAGCGGGCCAAGCGCGACTTCGAGGAGAACCCGATGTCGCCCGAGGCGATCTCGAAGTACGCCCAGCTCCTCAAGCGCAAGGCGACCCCCGAGGCCGAGGAAGCGGCGCACGCCGTGTACATCACCGGCTACGAGCGGCTCGGCGAGTATCGATTCCGCATGCTCGCCGGCGATATCCGCATCACCCAGATGCGTCGTCGCGTGCAGGCCGCGAAGGAACGCGCCGACGCCCAGCCCACCGACCTCATCCTGAAGAGCGAACTCGCTGACCTGACCAAGGAACTCCGCGAGGTGGAGGGCAAGGAACTCCGCGAGCGCGTGCAGAAGTACCCGACCGATCGGGGCCTGAAGGTCGATCTTGGGCGCATCGAATACGAGCTCGGCAATTACGAAGACGCCATGGGTAATTTCCAGAGCGCGAAGGAGGAGGGCAAGTATCGCGTCCGTGCGACCTACATGCTCGGCCGCTGCTTCGCCGCGATGGGATGGCACAGCGAGGCGATCCAGGAGTTCCGCGAGGCGCTGAACGCGATCGACGCGACCTCGAAGGAAGTCGAGCTCGACATTCGCTACGAACTCATGCTGGCCCTCATCGAGCTGGCGAAGGCGGAACGCTCCCCCGCCGAGGCCAAGGAGGCCTTCGACATCTGCTCGGCGATCGTCCGCACGAACATCGGGTACCGCGACATCCGCGACCGGCGCAAGGAGATCGAGCAGCTTCGCAAGGATCTCGGTGGCTGATCGGTCGTGACCGTCGTTGCCGTCATCCCCGCCCGCTTCGGTTCCACGCGCTTCCCGGGCAAGCCGCTGGCGGCGAAGACCGGCAAGCCGCTCATCCAGCATGTCTGCGAGCAGGCCGCCCGCAGTCGCTCGGTCGGTCGGATCATCGTGGCCACGGACGACGCCCGCATTCTCGACGCCGTGCGCGGCTTCGGCGGCGAGGCGATCATGACCCGGGCGGATCACCCGAACGGCACCTCGCGCATCGCCGAGGTCGCGGCGGGACTCGATGCGGAGATCATCGTGAATGTGCAGGGCGACGAGCCCTCGATCGAGCCGGAGCTCATCGATGCGGCCGTCGAGGCCCTTCGGCGGACGCCGGACGCCCCGATGGCGTCGATCGCCAGCCCCTTCGGCCCGGATGAGGATCCGGGGGATCCGAACCTCGTGAAGGTGGTGCTGTCGGCTCGCGGCACGGCCCTCTACTTTTCTCGGGCACCGATCCCCCTCTGGCGTGACCGATCCCGGGAGCTCGCAGCCTCCGCCGCCGCCCAGCCTCGGGCCCTTCCGCTCAAGCATGTCGGGCTCTATGTCTACCGGCGGCCCTTCCTGGCGACCTTCCTGAGCCTCCCCTCAACGCCGCTCGAGGAAACCGAGCAGCTCGAGCAGCTTCGCGTCCTCGAGCACGGCTTCCCGATCGCCATGGCCGTTGGCCGGGCCGCGTTCCACGGCATCGACACCCCCGAGCAGTACGAGGCGTGGGTTCGGCGCGTGGCCCCAACCCGCTGAAGCTTCCGCGAGGAATCGGTCCGGAGAGCGCAAAGCCCTTCCCGCGAGAGGCTCCGCGCGGTACGGTAGGGAATGCCCCTCTCGGAAAGTCAGACCAGCCGCAGCCCACTCGAAGCGTCCCTTCTTTCGCCCTTGTCGGTCCTGCCTGTCGCGCCCACGCGAGCCGCTCGCACCGGAGAAGAGGGAGACTCGGCCGATCATGAGGCCGCCAGCGAGCATGGCGGCCGAGGCGCCGCTCTGGCAGTCGCCGAGCGGGAGATGTTCACCCTCGACGACGACCTCGCGATGCTCATGGCGGCGAGCGAGCGGATGGAGATGAGCGCCGCGGGCGGTTCTCCCATCCGCGACGGCGATGTCGTGCGCTCGGAGTCCGAGGCCCGCGGCAACGAGATGGGGCTCGAGGGCTGCGGCTTCCTCTCGCAGTTCGGGCAGAGCGAGGAGAGCACCGAGTGGTACTCGCCGATGCCGCCCGGCTATGTGAAGGGGCGGACCAAGTTCGTCGCCGTGATCGGCACCGTCATGAGCGGGCTCGGCAAGGGGATCTTCTCGAGCTCCCTCGCGAAGCTCATCCAGGACAAGGGCCTCTCCGTCGCGCCGATGAAGCTCGAGGGTTACCTCAACATCGACGCGGGCACGCTCAACCCCTATCGCCACGGCGAGGTCTTCGTGCTGGAGGACGGCGCCGAGACCGACATGGATCTCGGCACCTACGAGCGCGTGCTGAGCCAGAACCTCACCCGCCGCAACTTCGTCACCGCCGGCCAGGTCTACACCGAAGTGCTGGGACGCGAGCGCCGCGGCGGATATCTCGGCCGTGACGTGCAGATGATCCCGCATGTCACCGGCGCGGTGAAGATGAAGCTGCGCGAGCTTGCGATGCACGGCAACGGCGGCAAGCCTGCCGATGTCGTCTTCGTCGAGGTCGGCGGCACCGCCGGCGATTACGAGAATGGTTTTTATATCGAAGCCCTGCGCGAGCTCGCCTTCGAGGAGGGCCCGGAGTCGACCTGCTTCGTCGCCCTCACCTACATCCTCGAGCCGTCGATCCTCGGCGAGCAGAAGTCGAAGGCCGCGCAGCTCGGCATCAAGCGGCTCATGGAAGCGGGCATCCAGCCGCACATCGTCGCGTGCCGAGCGAAGAATCCGGTGAACGAGACGGTGCGCGAGAAGATCGCGATGTTCTCCAATGTCCCGCTTCGCCGGGTCTTCTCGATGCACGATCGCGAGTCGATCTATGTGATCCCCGAGGCGATGCGGGCATCGGGCCTCGACCGCGAGATCCTCTCGATCCTCGACCTCCACGACCGCGTCAATCCGGCCCACGAGGACACGGCGAGGCAGGCGTGGCTCGGCTTCTCGAACAAGCTCACCGGTCCGCGTCGCCATCGGATCGATCTCGGCATCGCCGGCAAGTACGCGAGCCTCCGCGACGCCTACGCGTCGATCGACAAGGCCATCGAGCACTGTTCGATCCACCTGAGCTGCGAGATCAAGGTCCACTGGTTCGACACGACCGAGATGAACACGGTCGAGCAGGCCCGCAAGGCCCTCGCTCCGATGCACGCGGTCATCGTGCCCGGCGGCTTCGGCACGCGTGGCGTCGAGGGCAAGATCCGGTGCGTGCAGGTCTGCCGCACCGGGAAGATCCCCTTCCTCGGGATCTGTCTCGGCTTCCAGGTCGCGACGATCGAGTACGCCCGCAATGTGCTCGGACTCGCCGAGGCCAACTCGACCGAGTTCGATTCGAAGTCGAAACATCCGGTCATTAGCGAGTTGCCCGACCAGAAGAAGATCGAGGGGATCATGGGCGGCACCATGCGCCTCGGCGGCCAGGATGTCGTTCTCGAGCCCGACTCGCTCGCGAGCTTCCTCTACGACGGCAAGCCGAGCGTGCGGGAGCGTTTCCGCCACCGCTACGAGGTCGAGCCCCGCTACATCGACGCCCTCGCCGCCGCCGGCCTCGTCTTCTCCGGCCGCCACCCGAAGTACCCGATCATGCAGGTGCTCGAGTTGCCCCAGAGCGCCCACCCCTTCTTCATCGGCGGCCAGTTCCACCCCGAACTGACCAGCCGCCCGCTGCGCCCGCAGCCCCTCTTCATGGGCCTCGTGGCGGCGGGCATCCGGCGGGCCAACCCGGACCTGCCGGCGGAAGCGATCTCCCTCCGCTGGCTCCGCCCAGCGCCGGCCCCGGCGACGGTCTGACGCGACCCGCCAGCCCGTGCGCGACCGGCTGGCCCCCTTCCTTCCCGCGGCGAGGGCTTCGCGTATACTCCCCCGCTTCGACAGACCCCGCGCCGATGTAGCTCAGCTGGTTTAGAGCGCTGGATTCATAACCCGGAGGTCGGCGGTTCGAG
>CAYNCG010000055.1:0-7462 GCA_964395845.1 uncultured Isosphaeraceae bacterium
GCCCGGAATCGATGCTGTAGTCGCGGTCGGGAGCGGTTGATTAGCGGCCTGCTAGTGCAAACGCCGGACCTATCCGGTTTGCCGCGATGAGATTGCTGAAGGCAAGGAGGACGGCAGTCAGGGGCCCAAGCGAACAGGCTCCGAGCATGCAGATCGCGACCGGCGCGTAGACAGCGGATTCTGGGTCGGGGCAGCGAACGTGCTTCGCGCCCTTGACGATTGCCCACAATCCGAAGATCGCGGGGATGACGAGGAAGCAGGCGCTGAAATGCGAGGGCGAGAAGAGGACCTGCTCGAGCACGATCGGCGAGGCCGTAAGGAGCAGACCGAAAACCTGGATGCCAACCACCCGAGTTCGAGAGTAGACCGGGACGCAACTAGGGATACGGTCGCAACCACCACACTCCGGGCACGGACTGCCAGCTTTGATGCCAGTCAGGGAGTAGCCGCAGGACGCGCAGGTATCTAGATACGGCGCCACGGACGACATCTGGATTCTGCCTAACGACTTATTGTCGAGAGAACGCCTCTCGTCTTGATAAGGGTATTGGCGGGGTGGGGTGGTCGCAAGGGAGATATGGGTTTTTGCCCGCTGATGGCCTTTGGCGGGGTATGGGTTTTTGCCAGCGGATCGAGGTCTGGGGTGATCGGGAGGTCGCGAGCCGGACTTGCGTTGCGTGTCGCTCGTGGCTCGTCCGCATGCTCGATGCGCCTTCACGCGGCGCGGGCTCGCTTGGGGACGACGGCGACCGATCTCGGGCTTCGATTCCTCAATGATGGTCTCCTCTCGGATTGGATTCGGCGCTCTCGTCCTTGAAGTTGTCACCCATGTGCCCGGACACCTCAGCCGCACGGGCTAGCGGCGTCGGCGTTGTCACCCATGTGCCCGGACACGGGCGGAGCCGGCTGGTCGTGGCGACCGAACTGTCACCTATGTGCCCGAACACCGGCTGCGCCGGCGAGCCGGGGCGGCCGGCTTGTCACCGATCCGCTCGGCCGGGTCGGGTACGGGCGAGCGGCGTCGGCGGTGTCACCCATCTGCCCGGACGCGTCCGCCACACGGCAAGCGGTGGCGGTGGTGTCACCCATGTGCCCGGACACCGGCGGCGCTGGCAAGCCGGGCGGCGGGCTTGTCACCGATCCGCTCGGCCGGGTCGGGTACGGGCGAGCGGCCTCGGCGTTGTCACCCATGTGCCCGGACGCGTCAGCTACACAGGCAAGTGGTGGCGGCCGTGTCACCCATGTGCCCGGATGCGCGCGGCGCCGGCGAGTCGCGGCGACGGAACTGTCACCCATGTGCCCGGACACCGGCTGTGTCGGCAATCCAGGGCGGCGGGTTTGTCATCGATCCACCCGGACCGGTGGGGACGGGCAAGCGGCATCGGCGTTGTCACCCATGTGCCCGGACGCGGGCTGCTTCGGCGAGTCGCGGCGATGGAACTGTCACCCATCTGCCCGGACGCGCGGGTCTTCGTTGACATGGGGTTTGGCTGTGCCGGGCTTGGGGGCCTCGCAGAGGGGTGTGCATCGTGGCGTGGGAGCGGGTCGCGGATGGGCGGATGTCCGCGCGTCGGCGCGAGGGGGGCAGAGGGAAGGCGTACAGTTCCGGTTCGTCGCGTGGTCGCGGCGGTGCAGGGGAGCGGTTCTTCGGCGGAGGCCGTTCGGCGTGTGCGGGTGCGTCGCATTCGTTTCGGAATGGGGCGCACGGGACGGGGCTCGGATGCAATGGTGCCCGTCGCCTGCGTCGATGCCGTCGAGCGGTTTTGATGAGCAGCGTGGGTCGGCCGCGTGCGATGGAGGGACGGAGTTTCGCTTTGGGGCGAGAGCATGGAGCATCACCGGATGACTGAAGCCACGCCGTCCTCGACGGCAGATCATTGGAATACGGTGTACGAGACGAAGCCACTGGACGGGGTGAGCTGGTATCGGCCGCACCTTGACCGATCGCTTGCGATCATCGAGTCGCTCGCCATCGCGCCCGACGCGGCGATTCTCGATGTGGGCGCGGGAGCCTCGACGCTGGCCGAGGATCTGCTCGATCGCGGATATCGCAACATCACGCTCCTCGACATCTCCGAGCGAGCGCTGGCTCGCGCCCGCGAGCGAGCGGGGGAGCGGGCATCGCTGATTCGTTGGCTGGTCGCGGATGTGCGTGACGCCGCTCTTGGCGCAGCGAGCGTTCGGCTCTGGCATGATCGGGCGGTCCTGCACTTTCTCGCTCGTGCCGAGGATCGTGCTGCGTATGCGACGCTCGCCCGAAACGCCGTCGAGCCGGGCGGATATGCGCTCATTGCCGGCTTCGCCCCGGATGGGCCGTCTCGGTGCAGCAATATCGATGTGGTGCGAGCGTCGCCTGAGGAGATCGCCGCAACGCTTGGTCGCGGCTTTGCGCTCGAGCGGTCCGAGCGTGAGACGCACCGCACGCCGTGGGGGGCGGAACAGGCATTTTGCTATGCGCTCTGCCGCCGCGTCCAGGATTGACGGACATGTCGGCGGCATGTGCGTGCGCATGCCGCCGAGGCGCGATCAGTTCGCGGTGCCCTCCGGGTCGGTTCCCTCGAGCGTGTCGAGCGGACTCGAGATCGCCGTTTCGGCTCGATCGCAGGCGTGGAGATAGATGAGCGTCGTCTTGAGGTCGGCGTGTCCGAGCAGCTTCTGAAGGGTGCGCGGGTCGACGCCCGAACGCAACGAATGGGTTGCGAAGGCGTGGCGAAAGTCATGCGGGCGAATGGGCTTCGTGAGGGCCAGGCGTTCTCGAGCCGCGGCGACGGCCTTCTGGACGACCGATTCGTGCAGATGCCAGCGTCGGCAGACGCCGTCGATGTCGTCGACATAGACATTCGCCGACGGAAAGAGCCAGAACCAAGGCCATTCGATAGCCGCTTGCGGATACTTGCGGGAGAGCGCGTCAGGAAGCGGGACGCGCGTGCGTGATCGGCTGCGCTCTTTCAGGAAGAAGGGGCGAAGCGTCTCGAGATGGGCTCGCAATTCGGGGACGAGCACGCGCGGGAGGATCGTCGTTCGGTTCTTTCTTCCCTTGCCGTCGAAGATGCAGAGTTCGCGACGGTCGAGCTCGATGTCCTTCACCCGAAGCGAGACCGCCTCGCCCACGCGGAGGCCGGATCCGTACATGAGCTTGCAGATCAGCCGCGGGATGCCCTCGAGCGCGCCAAGCAGCGACTGGACCTCGGCGGGCGTGAGGACGACATGGATTCGTTCCGGGATTCGGGCGAGGCGGAGTGTCGCGACGCGCTCGTAGGGAAGGTTCAGGAGATCGCGATAGAGGAGGATCAGTCCGGCGATCGCCTGGTTCTGCGTCGAGGGGGAGACGCGCTCGCGGATGACGAGATAGTTGATGAATCCCTCGAGCTCATGGGAGGAGATGTCGCTGGGATGGCGTCCGCCGTAGTGATCGATCAGCCGGCGTATCCAGGCGATGTACTGCTCGATGGTGCGGGGGCTGTAGCGGCGACCGCGCATGTAGGCGAGCGCGTGCTCGTGCAGCGTGGGCGTGGGAGCGTCCGGTGAGAGCGGTAGCGGCTTCCGCGTTTCGCCGGGGGCGAGCGGCGGGCGAGGCGTCGGCTCGGTGATGAGTGCGGCGACCGGTCGAAGCGCATCCTCCCCGCGGCCGCGTGAGCCCGCACGGCCGCGCGGGAACGGAGGCTCATCCGGCTCGTTTCGTCTCGAAGCTGGTGGTCTCGGATCCACGCCGCGAGCCTACCGCGCCGCGGAGCGCGTCCTGAAAGTTCGGGGTTGTTTTGCGCAATCGACAGGCTGGGTGCGCAATCGACAGTCCGGAATGCGTCGCCCTTCGTCGCGCGGCCGACGCGTCATCTGCGCCGGGCATATGAAAAAGCGGGGCGGCCCTGATGGGCCGCCCCGCTGTCATGCATGATGGATCACGATCGGGATGCCGATCGCGTCGGCTCAGCCGATCTCTTCGCCGTCGGAGGCGGTGACCTGTCCGCCGAGGTCGTTGCCGGCGTCGGTTGCGCCGCCGGCGATCTCGCCAACGATCTCGCTGGCGAGCGAGTCGCCGAGATCGTCATCGGCGAGTTCCGATCCGCTGCCGATGCGCGGTGCGGTCGGATCGAAGCGTTCGGCGCCGAGCGCCTCCGCTTCCTCCGCAGCCTCCGCATACATCTCCTCGCCCTCGTCGTAGGTGGGCTCGGCGACGAGCTTGCGGATGGTGAGCTTCGCGTAGGGATCGAAGCCCGTACCCGCCGGGATGAGGTGTCCGAGGAGGACATTCTCCTTGAGTCCCTGCAGCGTATCGACGGCACCCTTGAGGGCGGCTTCCGTGAGGACCTTGGTGGTCTCCTGGAAGCTCGCACCCGAGAGGAAGCTCTCGGCCTGGAGCGACGCCTTGGTGATGCCAAGAAGGAGCGTCTTGCCCGAGGCGGGCTTGCCCTTCTTGGTCTTCGCGGCCTTCTTGCCCTCGGCCTCGGCGAGCGCGTTCTTCTCCTTCACCTCGTCGCGATCGACGAGAGCGCCGGTGGTGAGACCGGTGTCGCCCGGGTCCTCGATGCGGAGCTTCCGCATCGCGGCCTCGTTGATCTCGCGGAAGACGAACTTGTCGACGACCTCGTTGGGCAGGAGCTCGGTGTCGCCCGGGCTCGTGACCTTCACCTTCGAGAGCATCTGACGGAGGATGACCTCGATGTGCTTGTCGGAGATCGGCACGCCCTGAGCGCGGTAGACGTTCTGGACCTCGTCGAGCATGTAGAGGTACAGCGGCTCCTCGCCCTTGATGCGGAGGATGTCCGCCGGCACCATCGGACCTTCGGTGAGCGGATCGCCCGCGTCGACGCGATCGCCGGTGTGGACCAGCAGGTGCTTGCCCTGCGGGACATGGTGATCGTGCTCGAGGCCGGAGTCGCTGACGACGCGGATCGTCATCTTGCCCTTGCGCTTGTCGCTGTGGAGCTCGACCTTGCCGCCGATCTCGGCCATGACGGCCGGGTCCTTCGGGATGCGGGCCTCGAAGATCTCGGTGACCCGCGGGAGACCACCGACGATGTCGGCCGACTTCGCGGTGTCCTTCGGCTGACGGGCGAGCATCTCGCCCATCTTGATCGCCTGGCCGTCCTTCACCTCGATGCGGGCCTTCGCCGGGAGGTGGTGGAAGTCGAGGATGCTGCCCTTGTCGTCTTCGATGGTGATCTGCGGGTGCTTCTCACCGGTGTGCTCGATGACGATCATCTCCTCGCCGCCACCCTCGCTCGACTTCTTCTTCTCGATGCGGAAGGTGACATCCTCGACGAGATCCTTGAAGCGGACGATGCCGCTCTTCTCGGCGAGAATCGGCGTGGCGTGGGGCTGCCAGTCGCAGAGGACCTGGCCCTTCTTGACGGGATCGTTGTTGCGGACGCGGATCATCGCGCCGTAGGGGACCTTGTACTTCTCGAGCTCGCGATCCTTCGCGTCGTAGACGAGGATCTCGCCGTTGCGCTTGAGGGCCACATGGGCGGTGCCTTCGGGGGTCTCGACCTCGACTTCGTTGCAGTCGCGGATGACGACCTTACCGGTGTTGATCGCCTTGTGGTTGTTCTCGATCGTCGCACGGGCGGCGACGCCGCCGGTGTGGAAGGTACGCATGGTGAGCTGCGTACCCGGCTCGCCGATCGACTGGGCGGCGATGATGCCGACCGCCATGCCGACCTCGACGAGCTTGCCGGTCGAGAGGTCCATGCCGTAGCAGTGGGCGCAGACGCCGCGCTTCGTGTCGCAGGTCAGCGCGCTGCGGACCTGGACCGAGTCGATGCGGAGACGCTCGATCTCGAGGGCGATCGCGTCGGTGATGAGCTCGTTCTCGCGAACGATGACGCGATCGGTGATCGGATCGATGACGGTCTGCCGGCTCGTGCGGCCGCGGATGCAGTCGCGGAGCGGGACATCGACTTCCTCGCCCTTGTAGATCGCCCGCTTCGCCACGCCGTAGGGGGTGCCGCAGTCGTTCTCGATGACGACGACCGACTGGGCGACATCGCAGAGCTTGCGGGTGAGGTACCCGGAGTCGGCGGTCTTGAGTGCGGTGTCGGCGAGACCCTTGCGGGCGCCGTGCGTGGAGGAGAAGTACTCGAGAACGCTCAGTCCCTCGCGGAAGTTCGAGCGGATGGGCGTCTCGATGATCTCGCCGCTCGGCTTGGCCATGAGGCCGCGCATGCCGGCGAGCTGCTGCATCTGGCTGACGTTACCGCGGGCGCCGGAGTCGCTGAAGAGGAACACCGGGTTGAGGTACTTGTTGCCTTCCTTGGTCGCGATGTCGGTCTCGCGGCCCTGCTGGTCGCGGCGATCGTTGCGGAGCGTGTCGACCAGCTTCGTGGTGATCTCCTGGCGGCAGTGCTGCCAGAGGTCGAGGAGCTGGTTGTGCCGCTCGCGCTCGGTGATCGCACCGTTCTGGTAGTTCTTCTCGACGCGATCGACCTTCTTCTGCGTCTCAGCGAGAAGCTTGGTCTTCTCGGCGGGAACGCGGAGGTCGGTGATCGCGAAGGAGAGACCGGAGACGGTCGAGTAGCGGAAGCCGACTTCCTTCATGCGATCGAGGAGGTCGATCGTGAAGGACTTGCCCATGCGGGCGAAGGTGTCGTCGATGACGCGGGCCGCGCCCTTCTTGCCGAGGGCGCAGTTGTAGAAGGGCATGCCGTCGGGCAGGATCTCGTTGAAGATCAGGCGACCGATGGTGGTGACGATGCGCCGGTTCTCGGGCATCTTGACCGCGGGCTTCTTCTGGTCCTCGACGAGATCGGAGAAGCGATCGAGACGGACCTCGATCCAGTCGTGGAAGGCGATCTTGTTGGGATTGCCGTGCGGGAGCGAGAAGGCGAGGAGCGCCTCCGCGTAGTCCTTGAAGCGACGGAGCCGCTTGCCGCCCGCCTCGTCCTGACGGTCCTGATGGCCGACCGTGAGGAAGTAGACGCCCATGACGATGTCCTGGGAGGGGCTGACGATCGGGTTGCCCGACGCCGGGCTGAAGATGTTGTGGATCGACATCATCAGCACCGTCGCCTCGGCCTGGGCCTCGACCGAGAGCGGCAGGTGGACGGCCATCTGGTCACCGTCGAAGTCGGCGTTGTAGCCGGTGCAGACGAGCGGGTGGATCTTGATGGCGTTGCCTTCGACGAGCACCGGCTCGAACGCCTGGATACCCATGCGGTGGAGCGTCGGAGCGCGGTTGAGAAGGACCGGGTGGTTGCGGATGACCTGCTCGAGGATGTCCCACACCTCGGGATCGCGGCGCTCAAGCATGCGCTTGGCGCTCTTGATCGTGTCGGCGAGGCCGTGCTCCTTGAGCTTCCGGATGATGAAGGGCTGGTAGAGCTCGAGGGCGATCTTCTTCGGGAGGCCGCACTGCCAGAGGCGGAGTTCCGGACCGACGACGATGACCGAACGCGCCGAGTAGTCGACACGCTTGCCGAGCAGGTTCTCGCGGAAGCGGCCCTGCTTGCCCTTGATCATGTCG
>CAYNCG010000056.1:0-7298 GCA_964395845.1 uncultured Isosphaeraceae bacterium
ACTCGGTGTTCGCCGGCGTCGGCGAGCGCACCCGCGAGGGCAACGACCTCTGGCTCGAAATGCAGGAGGCCGAGTACATCGACGCGAGCGGCAAGAAGAGCCACGTGCTCGACAAGGTCGCGATGGTCTTCGGCCAGATGAACGAGCCGCCGGGCGCGCGTCTTCGCGTCGCCCTGTCGGCCCTCACCATGGCCGAGGAGTTCCGCGACGCGTCGGGTAAGGAAACGCTGATCTTCGTCGACAACGTCTTCCGCTTCACCCAGGCCGGTTCGGAAGTGTCCGCGCTCCTCGGCCGCATGCCGAGCGCCGTCGGTTACCAGCCGAACCTCTCGACCGAGATGGGTGCCCTCCAGGAGCGCATCACCTCGACCCGTCAGGGCGCCATCACCTCGGTGCAGGCGATTTACGTCCCCGCAGACGACCTCACCGACCCGGCTCCCGCGACGACCTTCGCCCACCTCGACGCGTTCATCGTGCTTGAGCGCAAGATCGCCGAGAAGGGCATCTATCCCGCCGTCGATCCGATCGGCTCGACGAGCCGCATCCTCGACCCGCAGGTCGTCGGCGAGCGCCACTACAAGGTCGCCCGTCAGGTGCAGGGCATCCTGCAGCGGTACAAGGATCTTCAGGACATCATCGCCATCCTCGGCGTCGACGAACTGAGCGAAGAGGACAAGCTGACCGTCAGCCGCGCCCGCAAGATCGAGCGCTTCTTCTCGCAGCCGTTCTATGTCGCCCAGGTCTTCACCGGCTTCCCCGGCGTCACGACCAAGCTCGAGGACACGATCGACAGCTTCGAGCGCCTCTGCAACGGCGAAGGCGACGACCTGCCGGAAGGCGCCTTCATGTATGTCGGCACGCTCGCCGACGCCCGTGAGAAGGCGAAGAAGATGGCCGCGGGCTGATCCCCGACGGTTCCCCCGAGCGACACAGCCGGCGGCCCTCGATCGAGGGCCGCCGGTTTTTTTCGCGCGAGCGGCGTCGGCCCGCACGAGAATGCCGCGTACGGATGACCACGGGCCGCCATCGCTCAGAAGCAGCCGGGCACGCAGGCCTGTCCGTGCGCCCGCGCACGCTCGCGATCGCGCTCGTGCTGCTTCTGGCCCTGCCGATCCTCGTGAGCTTCGCGCTCGCCGGCGATCCGCTGCTCGAGTGGGCGAGCGACCTGATCGACCGCGCCGATACGCCCACGGGGATCGCAATCGCCTGCGTCCTCCTCCTCGCAGGCGATGTGCTGCTGCCCGTTCCGTCGAGCATCGTTGCCACGAGCGCGGCGAGCCTGCTTCAGCCGCTTCCGGCGATGCTGGCGATCACGCTCGGCATCCTGACGAGCACATCGGTCGGCTGGCTGCTTGGGCGAACGCTGCGGGCGACGGCGCTCGAGCGGCTCATCAGCGGCGCATCGCTCATGCAAGCCGACGACGCCTTCGGACGATGGGGCGTCTGGGCCTTCGCCTGCTCGCGCACGGTGCCGATCCTCTCGGAGGAGCTTGCGATCCTCACGGGGGTTCACCGGCTTCCGTTCATCCGCGTCGTGCTGCCGGTGACCGTCGCATCCGCGCTGCCCACCGCGCTCTTCTATGTGATCGCGGTCCGCTCGCTCGGCCTCGACCGTGACGCCGAGCCCTCCTTCTGGGCGCTGCTCGGCGTCGCCAGCGTGCTGCCGATCCTCGGACTGACCGCGGCGCTTGTGTTGCGCCGCCGGAGCGGGCGACCGAAGGATCAGCCGCCTTGCTCGTCCGCCGAGGGCCCGTAGATCCCCGGCACCGGCACGCCGTTCAGCCGGAAGTAGACGCTCAGGATCGCGCGGTGGTGGATCATGTGGCTGAGCACCCATGTGCGGAAAGCCGCGACGCGGGGCATCTCGAGGAGCACCGTGCCGTGATCCCGGAGTTGCCAGGAGTCCATGAGCTGCTCGTCACGCACCCGCGCGAGCGCCGCACGGCCGGACTGCACATGCCGGTCGAACAGCGCGAGGATCGCGTCGCGCGAGGCGAGCGATGGCGTCTGATAGGGATCCTTCCCGGTCGGATTCATGTCGAAGAAGGACTCGCTCAGGATGTTCTCCGCCCAGCCGGGGATCTCGGCGATGTGACACGCGTTCCATCCGATCGTGTTCGACTTCTCGTTGGCCTTCCAACCGAGCAGGTGGTCGGGCACGCGCTCAAGCACCCTCCGCGTCGTGGCCATCTCGTGATCGAACTCGGGAAGGGTGAGCTGGGCATAGGTCATGGCTGGAACTCCTCGGTGATCGCGGACGGTATCACCCGGCGATGCGGTCCGGGTGCGCCGCGGGCGACCGCAACACGCTCCTCACACGATTCCTATCGCGGCTCGCGATCGGTGTCGACGATGCGGGCGAGGCGCATGACCGCGCGCCCCTCGGCCCGCGAGGCCTCGAGATCGATCTGCCCTTCCAGCAGCCAGCGGCCGGACTCCTCCGGATCGAGAAGCGTCTGGCGCACGACGCCTCGCTCAAGATCGATGTCGACGAGCCCCGGGCCGCGGGCATCGGCCGAGAGCGGGATCGCCTCGTGCTCCTCCCAGTAGGCCGCGAAATCCGCGGCGATCCGCTCGATCGGATAGTCGGCGTGCGCGAGCCGCGCGTAGTCCTCGACGGCGAGCGCCTCGACCCAACGGAACGCTTGGGTCCGGGCCATCCGCCGGATGAGCCCGTCGATGCGGGTCCGGTTTGCGCGCGACTCGGTCGCGGCCCGGCGCGCCGCCGCCTGCCGCTCATGTTCGGTCCACGCAGCGTCGGGCGGAAGACCGTGGCGCTGCCACTCCTCCGCGACGGAAGAGTCGATCGTGTCGACGAGCGCGGCGAGATCCTCGAGCAATCGGTCGCCGAGCTCGCGGATCGTCGTCTCCCGCTCGGCGGCGACGCCCGCGTCTGCCGCAACATCGGCGGCCCGCATCCGCGCCGGCAGCGGCGTGTCGAGCGCGCGGCCGAGCACCTTGCGCAGGTCGGAAAGAAAATAATAGAGCGACTGCTCGTGATGCACGAGACCATAGTCGCGAATGAAATCAGCAAAGCCGAGCCCGCGCTCGAGGAGCTCACGGGCCACCGACTTCGGGCTCGGATCGCGATCCGCGATGAACGGATGGCGCTCGCTCCAGTGGCGGAACCAGACGCCGATCTCCTCCTCCATCGGCTTCGGATGGGTGATCGCATCGAGCTCGTCGCGCATCGCGCCGGTCTCCTCGAGCGACATGCCCGGCTGCCAGAGCTCTTGGCGCCTCGCGTCCTGCAGCCGACGGCGCTGCGCGTTCAGGACCTCGCTCGGATCGTCGAGGACGGACTCGGCGATCGAGAGCATGGCGAGATCGCAGTCGGGATCGCTCGGCTCGAGCTGCTCGATCGCGAAGCGGACGAAGGGAACGAGCGGGCGATCGAAGGACTCGATGCACTCGGCTGCGTTCGTCAGGTCATAGGTCCCGCCCGTCGCGTCGGGCTCCGCACGGCGCGTGACGAGCTCCGATGTCTCGAAGGCGGCGAGGATCCTCTCCGCGGCCTCGCGATGCTCGACCTGCCGCACGCCGACCGAGGCGATGAGGCGATCGAGCGCAGCACGCCCGTCGCCTGGCCTGCGCAGGATCTGGAGAACGAGCGGACCGGTCACCGCGAAGCGCGAGACGATCCGTTCGATCGGCGCGTCGCGTAGCCGCTCGAGCGTCTTCTCGTTCCAACCCTTGAAGCCCGGCGGCGGACTTTCGGCGTGGAACTTCTTTCCGGAGGTCACCGACTTCCGCTTCTTCCGAATGTTGTTGACCTCGTGCTCCGGCGCCAGCACGATGACCGTGCCCTTGTCGTCGTGACCCTTGCGGCCAGCGCGGCCCGCGATCTGGCGGAACTCGCCCGCGCGGAGCTGCTGCATCCCCTCCGGCCCGCCCCCCTTTGAGAGCTGGGTGAAGATGACGCTGCGGATCGGCATGTTCACGCCGACGCCGAGCGTGTCCGTTCCGCTGATGACCGAGATGAGCCCCTGCGACGCAAGCCGTTCGACGAGCCTTCGGTACTTCGGAAGCATGCCGCCATGGTGGACCGCAAGCCCGTGCGGGAGGAGCTCCTTCAGGGTGCGGCCGAAGGGCGTGTCGAGACGGTGGCGCTCGAGTTCGGCGTGAATCCGCTCGCGCCGCTCGCGGGCCTTCTCGTCGAGCTTCGTGCTGCGGAGTTTCGGGGCGAGTTCCGCCGCATCGCGTCGCCGGAAGGAGACGACATAGGTCGGGACGAGGCCGTCGCGGAGGACCTCTTCGATCGCCTCCATGAGGAGTCGGTCCTCCTCGTAGCGGAACTCGAGCGGTACCGGCCGCTCCTTCGAGCAGACCGCGACGGCGTCTCCGCCGGTTCGGCGCTTGAGATCCTCGCAGAGGGCGAGCGGCTCGTCGTCATGGAGCGTCGCCGACATGAGAAGAAAGCGGCTGTCGGTCATCTCAAGCAGCGGCACGAGCCACGCCGAGCCCCGCTCCGGATCGGAGACATAGTGGAACTCGTCCATGACGACCCAGCCGAAGGGCGCCTGTGCACCCTCGCGGAGGGCCATGCTTTCGAGGATCTCGGCCGTGCAGCAGATGATCGCCGCACCGGGGTTGACCGTCGCATCGCCGGTCATGAGTCCGACCTGGGCCGCACCGAAGGCGTCGCAGAGCTGGAAGAATTTCTCGTTCACGAGCGCCTTCGTCGGCGCGGTGTACACCGAGCGACGCAGGCGGTCGGGCATCGCGGCGTCGAGTCGGGCGAAGCCGCGCCAGTAGCAGGCGAAGTGGGCGGCGAGCGCGACGAGCGACTTGCCCGAGCCGGTCGGCGTCGCGAGCACGACGCTCTTGCTTTCAAAGATCGCTTCGAAAGCCTCAACCTGCTTGGCGTAGGGCTCGATGCCCGCCGCCTCGCAATAGGTGAGAAACGCGAGCAGGCAATCGCTCGCCTCCGCGGAGTCGGGGCGATGCTGAAGGAGTGGCGCGGGCGTGGTCACATCGGCACCATACGGCCGATGACCCCGCCCCGTCACCTCACCCGCCCGCCGTGATCGGGCGGGGACCGATCGTCAGCCCGTCAGCCGGCGACGCGCGTGTAGACAGCCCGCATGAACTCATGCCAGCGACCGTCGTCGTCCCGGTACTCCGATCGGAGGAGTCGACGGCCGTCGGGCAGGAGCTCCACGATGTCGCGATACGCAGCGACCTCGCCTTCCTTGGTGAAGCTCGGTCCGGTCGTGTTCAGCGTGAGCGTCCGACCGTGCGCGTCGAGCTCGCCGTCGTAGACCCACATCGAGGTCATCGCCGTCGCGACGAAGCTGCCCGTGAAGCGCCGCGTCCGTCGATCGAAGCCAAGGGTGATGAGCGTGCGCATCGGCGAGCCGTCGGGACCGCCCATCTCGCCGTCGCCCATGACCCACAGGTCGCCGAAGGCTCGGACGGTTTCCCGGCCGGATCCAGCCACCGGCGGCTGATCGGGGCCCATGACGCATGACGATTCGAATGTCCATGCGCCGACGATCTGCTGCAGCCACCGATGTTCGGCCGTCGCGTGTTCCTGCATGAGCGTGTCCTCCTGTTCCAGCTCGCAGCGTAGCCGATGGACACCGGTCCGGTCACTCCGCCATCGCACCAAGCGGACGGTGCATCATGAGACTGTCGACGAAGCCGAGCGTCGGATGGCGATACGCGCCGGGCGATCGGCCGATCACCGAGAAGCCGAGTCGCTTCCAGAGCGCGACGGCGCGCTCGTTGCTGCTCACGACGAAATTGAACTGCATTGCGCGAAATCCGCGTGCAGTCGCACGATGAATCGAATGTTCGCCCATCGCGCTCGCGATGCCGCCGCCCCACGCGTCAGGGCGCACCATGTAGCCTGCGTTCGCGACATGATCGCCCGGACCGAGCTGCGCCGGACGGAGGAAATAGGTGCCGACGACATCGCCGTCGCGCTCGGCGACCCACACCTCATGGGCGGGCGCAAGCCAATACGCGAGCGCGTCGGATTGTGTCCAGTCGCGCGGCAGCGCCCAGGTCTCTCCCGCCCGAATGGTCGGCTCGATGATTCGCCACAGGGCGGGCCCGTCGGCCGCGGTTGCCTGACGCATGTGCATACGCGGGAATGCTACGCTCCCGCGATGCCGCTGGTGGTCGATGCATTCAATGTCCTCCATGTGACGGGCGTGCTGCCGCCGGAGATCGCCGGACTGGACCTCAACGGTCTCGCCGATCTCATCGAAGCCAGCGGCTTCGCCCGAGACGAGGTCTGGATCGTCTGCGACGGCATGCGGCCGGCGGTCGACGCGCCGCGCCGACGCGAGCGGGTCTGGTTCTCGTGGGCGGGTGCCGGCGGCAAGGCTGACGATCTCATCGTGCAGCTCGTCCAGCGATCGACCTCGCCGCGGCGGATGCGCATCGTGACCGCGGACCGCGCGGTACAGCGGGCCGTCCAGCGTCGCGGCGCGGAGATCGAGTCGAGCGAGGTCTTCCTCGCGAGGCTTGCAGCGGACTGGCTCCGGGGCCATCCGAACTCGAAGGTCGCGAAGGCCGCGAAGCGCAAGGTCGGTCCGCGGGAAAGCCTGCCGCTCGCGAAGCCCGAAGTGCGCGCCTGGCTTCGCCTCTTCGGCCTCGATGAGGCGATGCGCGAGCTGCCGCCGACCGAGGCGCCGAAAGCCGAGCGCCCGAAGCCGATCGTGCCGCGGACCGCTGCCGAGACGAAGCTCCAGCAGGAGCAATCGAAGCCGCTCCCACCAAGCGACGATCCGCTTGACCTGGCCCATCTCGATCTCGATCGACTACTCGCCGGAACGCCCCCACCACGCACCGGCCAGCGCGCCCCACGCCGCAGCCGCCGCAGCCACTGAGTCCGGCGTTCGGCGTTCTTCACGGCGTTCGTTCAACACAGAGGCACAGAGGACACAGAGAAGAAGTGGCAAAGGGAGGAAAAGGCTGCACGGAGTCGTCATGCCTTTCCTCCATCTACTTTTGTACTCCCTTGTTTGCGCGTTGCCTTCTCTGTGGCCCTCTGTGTCCAGCAATCTGCACTATTCCGCCAGAGAACCACAGAGGCACAGAGGGCACAGAGGGTGCACAGAGAAGGCAAAAGAGGAGACGGGTTCCGAGCGCGTTGATCGAGACGGCCGGTACCAGAGGGACTTGCGGAGGGCAATCGCTGGACAAGTGGGGAAGACTCGACCCAAGTCAACTCCATCCTGTGCCAGCGATTGTGAGCGTCAAATTCCGTTCTTCTATTGGCTTCTCTGTGCTACCTCTGTGCCCTCTGTGCCTTCTATGAGGCCAGCTCCGTCAAGTCGATTCTCTTG
>CAYNCG010000057.1:0-6908 GCA_964395845.1 uncultured Isosphaeraceae bacterium
AGCAACGCGAGGCGAAGCGCCTTGCCGCGGCGAGTGGGGTTGGTTGAGCGGACACGGTTGGCCCCCGCTTCGGCCCGCGCTTCCGCCGCACTTAGTCCAAGTGCGACTCGCACTCGAGATAGGTGTACCCCGCCAGGCCGGCCTCGTAGGCCTTCATGAGCTGGTGGCTGTCGGCGACGGTCATGCGCTTCGTCCGCACGGCGCCTTCGACTTCGCGGCGGATTTCCATCGCGAGCCGCGTCGCGTCGTACTGCACATAGTGCAGCACCTCGCGCACGCTGTCGCCCTCGACGATCTCGTCGATCCACCACTGGTTGTTCTCGTCGAGCCGGATGTGGGCGACATGGGTGTCGCCGAAGAGGTTGTGAAGATCGCCGAGCGTTTCCTGATACGCGCCGACGAGGAACGCCCCGAGGTAATAGTCCTCGCCCTCGCGCAGCTCGTGCAGCTCGATGGTCTTCTTGATGTCGTGGTCGTCGACGAAGCGGTCGATCTTGCCGTCGGAGTCGCAGGTGAGATCGGCGATCGTCGCCTTGCGCACCGGCTTCTCGTCGAGCCGATGGATCGGCATGATCGGGAAGAGCTGGTTGATCGCCCAGATGTCGGGAAGCGACTGGAAGATCGAGAGGTTGCAGAAGTAGGTGTCGGAGACGGAGCTCTCGAGATCCTGGAGTTCCTCCGGCACATTGTGCATCTCGCGGCACTTGTCGCGAATCCGCGCGCAGGTCGCCCAGAAGAGCCGTTCGGCGAGCGAGCGGTCCATCAGGCTCATGTAGCCGACGCTGAAGAGCGAGAGCGCCTCGTCGCGGGCCTGGAGCGCGTCGTGATAGCACTCGAGAAGCCGCCGCTCGGAGACCGTGGTGTAGGCCTCCCAGAGGTCCACGATCGGCCGAGGCACCTCGGCGTCGGGGGCGAAGTGCTGGTCAAGCGACGCCGGCACCTGGAAGCGGTCGAGCCGGTTCGAGCCGAGCACATCGAACACGAGGACGCTCTGCTGGGCGACCATCGCCCGGCCCGACTCGGTGACGATCGTGGGGTGGTCAACGCCCTCCTCGTCGCACACGCTCATGATCTTGTACACGACATTGCTCGCGTACTCCTGCAGCGTGTAGTTGGTCGAGAACTCGAAGTTCGTCTGGCTGCCGTCGTAGTCGATGCCGAGACCGCCGCCGACATCGAGGTAGCGCATGCCCGCGCCCATCTTGGCGAGCTCGACATAGATGCGGGCGAGTTCGTTCACCCCCGAGTTCACCTGGCGGATGTCGTGGATCTGCGAACCCATGTGGCAGTGGAGAAGCTGGAGGCAGTCCTCCATGCCGCGCGACTTCAGGAAGTCGAGGACCTCGATGACCTCCGACAGCGAAAGGCCGAACTTCGCCTTGATGCCGGAGCTGTGCCGCCAACGGCCGGCGCCGGGGGTGAAGAGGTTGACGCGCACGCCGATCCGCGGCCGAATGCCGTACCGATCCGCATGCTTGATGATGAGGCGCAGCTCCGTCAGGTTCTCGATGACCGGGATGATCGTTCGACCGAGCTTGGCCGCAAGCGTCACGAACTCGATGTACTTGTCTTCCTTAAAACCATTGCAGATGATGAGCCGATCGGGCGTGTCGCTCGTCATGCCCATGACCGCGAGGAGCTCGGGCTTGCTGCCGACCTCGAGGCCATAGCCATAGCTCTTGCCGTACTCGCGGATCTCCTCGACGACGCGGCGCTGCTGGTTCACCTTGATCGGGTAGACGGCGAGGTACTTGCCGCGATAGCTGTTGTCCTTGATCGCCTGTTCGAACGCGTCGTGCAGGTCAACCATGCGGCGCTGCAGGAGATCGCTGAAGTGAAGCAGAACGGGCGTCCGCAGCCCGCGCTCGCGCAGGCCGCGGACGACTTCGGCGAGATCGATCTCGAGCCCCGGCGTCTTCGACGGGCGCACGACCACATGGCCCGTGCGGTTGATGTCAAAGAAACCCTTGCCCCATCCGCGGATGTTGTAGAGGTCGGCGGAATCATCGACCGTCCAGCCCGGATCGAGCGTCGGCCGGGCCACGCGCGGCCTCGTCCCCTGACCGTTCCCCACCATCGATTGGGAGATCGGTTGGGCCGTCGGCTGGGTCGGCTGCGGGGACGGATGCTGGGCCGCGGACGAGCCTGCCGCGACCGCTCCCGCTTCATGGGCTGGGGCGTGCGGCGATGCACCGCCTCCGCCGACGGAGACGGCCGGAGAGGCGGGCGTGGCGGGGGTCGCGGATGGAGGAGCCGTCTGGGACATGGTCCGTGGGGGGCCTTTCGCGCTCAGGGCGTAGAGGTGGAACGGGAACGACGCCGGAGCCGAGATGGGCCTCGGGCCCCGTCCCGACTCCGGTCGAAGTGGGCATTGTAGATATCGCCCCTGCACTTCCGTGCGGTTTTCTGCCTGTCTTTCGCGAAGATCCGACCGCGAGGTTGCTTTGGGGCCCCAATCCGGGACATAGTGGGAGTTCGGGGGAGGCCCCGAACGATCCCGTCCGCTCTGGAACCGAACCCTTCGCCGGCTGCCGAGCGCGTTCCATGGCGGGTCCTTGAGAGGTCACCCTCTCCGCTTCGACGCCTCCCCGATCCGTTCCCACATCCCTCGGTCAGCATCCCTTTCGCCCATATCCCCCTCAGAGAGTGAACATGAAGTCCCACCTTTGGCTCGCTGCAGCCACCCTTGCCGTTTCCTCCGCCGCCTTCGCAGGTCCCGACTGGGATGTCGATCTCGAAGAGGACGCCGGCTCGACCCTTCAGGCCTCGCAGGTCATCACCTTCGGTGGCCCCGTCCAGACGATCGCCGGCCGCCTGCGCGGCACGGCCGTGCTTGAGCCGGACTTCCACGATGTCTACAAGCTCGTCATCACGAGCCCCGGCGACTTCCTGATCGACCTGACCGGCGGCGTGAACTTCGACGCCTGCCTCTGGCTCTTCGACGAGAATGGCGTTCCGCTGCTCGGCAACAACGACGCCGCCTTCGGCAACACCGCGCCGAGGCTGACCAACACCTCGAACGGCGGCGCCTCGGTGAGCATCACCTCGCCCGGCATCTACTTCCTCGCGATCAGTGGCTTCTCCGCCCAGCCGCTCTCCTTCGGAGAGCCGCTCTGGCCGTCGGATGTCTTCAATCCGGGCATCGTCGCGGGTGCGTTTGGGTCGAAGTCGCCGTGGGCCGGCGAATGGTCCGGCGAAGGCGCGATCGGTGACTATGTCATGACCGTCTCCGGCGTCTCGGGCGTGCCCGCCCCGGGCGCGATCGCCCTGCTCGGAGCCGCCGGACTCGTCGGCCGCCGCCGTCGCCGCGTCGGCTGAGCGTGACGCTCGGGCCGCGGTGCGGTCCAGCGTGCGACGACTCATCGGCCGGGCGACGCTGACGAAGGCTCTGCTTCCGACGAGGCAGCCTCCATCCGCTCGGCCTCCGCGACAAAGCCAGCCGCACGAAGCGCACGAGCGCTTCGTGCGGCTATCGCTTCGGCCTGCGAGGTCGAGCCAGCGGACGGCCCGGAGGCTCGCGCGGCGGCAAGCGCCTCGCGGAACGCGGCCACGGCATCCACGGGGCGCGCGAGGGCGACGAGCGCCTTCCCGCGCGTCTCGTGCAGTTCAGCCCGACGGATGTTCGGCTCATCCACCGGCAGGCCCGCCTGGATGGCCTTGTCGAGGGGTTCCAAGGCGGCCTGGGCATCGCCGGCGTCGAGCTGGGCAAGCGCGAGCTCGATCCGGGCGTCGATCGCCTCAGGGGACGCTTCGCCCTTCGCGCCGACGATGACCCGCTCGGCGATCACGAGGTCGTCCAGCGCGCCGGGACGCCCGAGGCTTCGCTTGAGGCGACCGATGCTGAAGTGAGCGCGGCCGACGCGGAAGTCATCCGCCCGAACGGCACGACGGATGCGAGCGAGGGCGTCCTCGAAGGCGGCGAGGGCGGCGTCACGCTCGCCGCGCCGCAGGAGGACCGACGCCTGGGCGTTCACGATCGCCGCGACCTCCCAGCTCGATTCGCCATGGGCCTCGGCCTGCACGGCTCGCGCCCGGCGGAGGAGCGCGTCGGCGCCGTCGAGGTCGCCTCGGTCGCGGAGACAGGCGGCGAGATGCTGCATGGTCATGGCGCTGCGCGGTGCGCTGTCGCCGTCGAGTCGCGTCCACATCGCAAGCGCATCGCGATAGAGCCGCTCGGCCTCGACGAGGTCGCCGCTCTTCAGGTACCAGCGGGCGAGGTTGTGGGTGGCCTCGGCGAGCTGTGGCGTGTCCGAGCGGCCGTCGCGGGCCGCGCTCGTCCGGCAGAGTTCCAGCACTTCCTCGAGCGCCGCCTTCGGCCGCAGCGCGCCGTCGAAGCCGAGCCAGGAGGCCTCGATGGTGTTGAGGAGCGTTGAGCCGACCAGCGGGTCGACCTCGAACTCCGCGATCGCCTGCTCGCGCAGCAGCCCGAGGAACTGGAGCACATTCATGTCGCGCTTGCCGCGGCCGATCTCCGGGTTGCTCGACTGGAAGGTCTCGCGGAAGGCGTCGAGCGTGCGATTCGCCCGCTCCTCGTTCCGCTTGGCGATGCCGCGGCTGACCGCGAGGGCGATGGTCGATGCGACGATGAGAAGGACGAAGCCGACGGCGACGCTCGTCGCGACCCAGTGGCGCCGGACCCACTTGCGGGCGACATAGACGAGGGAGTCGCGGCGGGCGAGGATCGGGCGGCCGTCGAGGAAACGCTCGAGGTCCTCGGCGAGCGCTTGCGCCGACTGGTATCGCTCCTCGGGCTTGCTCTTCAGGCAGGTGAGGGTGATGACATCGAGATCGGGATCGACGCCGGGACGGACCGTGGACGGCGCCTTCGGCTCGGTCTCCAGTCGCGCGAGGAGGAGATCGGCGATCGAGAAGCTGCCGCCCGGCGGCTTGTAGGGTCGCTCGCCGGCGAGAATCTCGTAGAGGATCACGCCGAGGGCGAAGATGTCGGTGCGGACATCGATGAGGTCGGGATTGCCGCGCAACTGCTCCGGAGCGGCATAGGCGAAGGTGCCGAGGAACTCCCCCGCCGCCGTCGACTCGATCATGTCCTGATCCTGCTCCTCGCCGCGGGCGCTGCGGGCGAGGCCGAAGTCGAGGACATGGGGCTCGAGTTCGCCGTCGATGAGGATGTTCGCGGGCTTCAGGTCGCGATGGATGACGCCACGCTGATGGGCGTAGGCGATCGCCTTCACGATCTGGAGGTAGGTCTGGATCAGCCGTGCGGCGGTCGGCTTCTCCGCGGAGCTCTCCGGCAACTTCAGGAGGTCGGAGAGCGGGTGCCCGTCCACCAGCTCCATCGCGAAGAAGGCGAGCCCATCGGCGGTGCGCCCACTCTCGTAGAGCGTGACGATGTGCGGATGCCGCAGGCTGGCGACGACTTCGACCTCGCGATCGAATCGGGCCCGTTGGCGACTCGTCGCGAACTTCCCCTGCAGAAGGGTCTTCAGGGCGACATGGCGACGGGTGGAGGTCTGCTGGGCGCGGTAGACGACGCCTTGAGCGCCGCGGTGGATCTCGCCCTCGACGCGGAAACCGGGAACGACCTCGACCTCGGGTGGCGGCCGCGAGGGCGAGCGGTCGGAGTCGAAGCGGTCGCGATTCGCGGTGACGAAGTCGGTGAGGAGGGCGTTGTCGGCCCGCAGCCGATCGACGACTTCCCGGCAGATCGGGCAGCGCTCGAGGTGGCCGGCGACGCCGGAGAGATGGGTCGCGCCGGCGGCGAACAGTTCGAGCGACTCGCGATCGGGACAGGTCCCGCCCTGACCGTCGCCGCGGCCGGCCTCCCCCTGCAGCGGCTCGACATCGGCCGAGGTCGCGTCAAAATCGGCCGCCGTGCGGAGCTCGCGGGGGTCGCGATCGCCACCTGCCGCAGCCATCACGCACCCTCGTCGTAGAGCTTCTCGAGCCGCTCGACGATCTCGCGAAGGCGCTGCGCGACGCGGCTCTTCGCGAGATAGACATCGTGCACCGAAATGCCGAGTTCTTCGGCCACCTGCTGCGGCGAGCGGCCGTGTGCGGCGACGAGCTCGAAGGCGCGGATGGTCCGCTCGTCGGTCTTGGTCGACTGTCGCAGCTCGACCATCGCCTCGCGGAGGACGGCCTGACGATGCTCGGCGTCCCACGCCGCCTGGAGCCGGTTGGGATCGTCGAGGGCTCCGACGACCGCGGCGACCTGCGGGTCGGCGAGCACCTCCTGCCGATTGGCCTTGAATCGCCGAAGGTCGAGGATGCGGTAGCGGGCAATGCCGACGAGCCAGGCGCCGAGACGCCCCTTGCTTCGGTCGTACTTGCCCTCACGGTAGTCCTGGATAAACCGGACGAGGGTCTCCTGGGCGACATCGGCAGCGTCGACATCGGCCAGGCCGAGGTTGCGGGCGAAACCGATGAGAATCGGGCGGTAGCGCGCGTCGAACGCCTCCCACGCCGGCTCGTTGGCCGAGTCGTGGAGCGCCTCCAACATCGCCGTCGTCGTGCGCGTCAGGTCCACCGGGGGGAGAGTGTACGGCCCGGGTGGCGGGATCGCCCCTGGCCTCTCCCGCCCCGCCGCCGCCACGGTGCGGCGACTGGGAGGCTTGGGGGGAGGCTCGGGGGGAGGCTCGGGGGGAGACTTGGGGGGGACTTGGGTGGAGACTTGGGATTGGGGGCGCGGCTGGGCCGCGAGTTTGGACAGCCACTTTTCGCGCCGCCACTTTTCGCGCCCCGGGGTCATGCCGCCGATGGCGGTCGACTTCACGCCTGAGATGGGGTGTCGCCGCGGAGGCTTCGCGTGATGCTTGCCTCGTGGACAGGCACGCTGGCCGCGTCGAGGGCTTCCTTCGCCGCGTGGAAGGCGTTCGCGTCCACCGAGGCTGCATCCCGGTCCGCCGCGGCGATGAAGCCCCGAAGCGTCGCCATGCGCGATTCAACCT
>CAYNCG010000058.1:0-5890 GCA_964395845.1 uncultured Isosphaeraceae bacterium
CTGCGGAGCGTTACCGCTTCTATAGCTACGGCGACGCGATGCTGATCCTCTAGCAGGCCGCCCAGAAACTCCATTCGGGCTGCGGCCGAGCCTTCGAAGCGAGTTCCCGAGCAGCCTGCTCGCACGACAGCGTCCATGCGGCTCCGGTGTGGCGTGAGATCCCCGCAGGATTCGTGTCGTTCGGCGAGGCGTCCCGGACTGCGAGGCAGGTCCGTTCGAGGCGCTCCGTTGGGGGCGAGAGGAGATCGCCCGATGAAGACGGCGGAGGAGGGATACATGTCAGCGACGACGCGGGCGAGCACGAGGTCGCCGACGGAGTAGACTTCCGGCCCCTCCCGGGATTGCTCGGATCTCAGAGCAGAGATGGTGCCATCACGCCTGGGTCAGCAGAGGCAGGAGTCGAGATATGGGCAGGATCAACGAGACCTTCGAGGCGGCGAGGCAGACTGGACGCGGGGTCGTCATGCCCTTCATCACCGGCGGCGACCCTTCGATTCCGGTGACGCTGCAGCTCTGGGATGCGCTTGCCCGCGCTGGGGCAGGGGCCATCGAGATCGGAGTTCCGTTCAGCGATCCGATCGCCGACGGGCCGGTGATCGCCGCCTCGATGCATGACGCACTGCAACGGGGGGTGACACCCAACGCGATCTTTGACGCCATTCGAGTGCGCCGGGTGCCGGGGCGCCCCCACGCGGGCCCGATTCCGGCGGTCGCGATGGTCAGTATCTCGATCGTTCACCGTATCGGAGTCGATCGCTTCATTGATGAACTCGCGGGCGTCGGGCTCGACGGGATCATCGTGCCGGATGCGGATCTCGCCTCGGCGGGAGGCATCGCTGCACGCTGCGATCGCCACGATCTTGCGTGCGCGTTCCTGGTCGCGCCCACCTCGAAACCTGCTCGTGTTCGGGCGATCGTCGAGCTTTGCCGCGGCTTCGTCTACCTGCTCGCTCGGGCGGGCGTCACGGGCGACACGCAGGTCGGACATGCCCCATCTGGGTCTCCATCTGGGTCTCCATCTGGGCCGCCGACTGGATTGCCGACGGGGTCATCGCTCGCCCGTCAGGTGGAGGCCATCCGATCGGTCAATCCCCGAATTCCGATCGCCGCCGGATTCGGCATCGCGACGCCCGAACATGTCCGTGCGACACTCGCCGAGGTCGATGGCGCGATCGTCGGCTCCGCTCTCGTCCGACGAATTCAAGAAGCAATTCGAGGAGGTCGCGACCCGGTCTCCGAGGCCGAGGCGTTCGTCCGCTCGCTGGTCGAAGCCGCGTCGGGTGCCCGCCTCGCTTCAAAAGGCGGGTGACCGCCCGCCAAAAGCGCCGACTCAGTACCGACGCAAGACACCGACGACGACGCCCTGAATGGAGCAGTCGCGAACGATGATCGGCGCGAACTCCGGATTCGCCGGCTGCAGTCGGATCGTGCCATCCTTCTCGCGGAAGAATGTCTTCAGGGTCGTCTCGCCGTTCGGGAGAAGGGCCACCACGCGCTCGCCGTTGCGGGCTGTCTCCCGCCTCTCCACGATCACATAGTCGCCGTCGAAGATCCCTTCGTCACGCATGGAGTGGCCGTCGACCTGGAGGGCGAACATGTTGCCGCGCTGCCCGCGGCGAGGTCCGAAGACCTCCTCGAGCGAGAGCGTGTCATCCTGTGCGAACTTCTCGATCGGATAGCCCGCGGCGATTCGACCGACCAGCGGGAACGAGAGCCGTTGGCGTACCCCGGCTTCGTTCGGGAAGGCGACGGCAGCCTCGTCTGCCCCGATGAGCGCGGTGCCGTCGCCTGGGGAGGCGTCCGTTCCGGCAGCTCCGCCGGCCGCAGACGAAGCCGCGGCCAGGCTGGCAGCGCCCCCTGGGACCACAACATCATCCGGGATGGAGAGCGAACGGGCCTTGTTCGGATTGCGGACCAGCGCACCCTTCGTGATCAAGGACTCCACATGCTCGAAGATCGTGACCTTGCTGACGCCGAGGCGATCGGCGATCTCCTGCATCGTGGGCGAGTAACCAAACTGCGCTCGCCAATCACGGATGAGCTGGAGGATCCGAAGCTGCTTGGGAGTGAGGTTCATCGGGAGGCGTCTCGAGGAAGGATGCGACGAGGCGAAAGGGGACGTGTCGGACGGTCGATCAGATCGTGTGTGCTCGAGCGGTCGCGTGCGCGACCTCGTCGCGCGCCGCGCCGGTCGGTGCAGGGGTCGCGCGGGTCGAGGCGAACAGCATCGGCTCGTTGCGGACGGTGGACCCGGCGCGACGACCGCGCGTCGGGGTAGACGGTGCGAAGGAGCCATGCGGGCGGCTGAGATTCGATGCCGCGCCGCGGCGTCGCTCCGAGGTCGGAGGGGCCACGGACTCGATCGCCATGACGAGTGACGCGTGCACCCGTTCGATGTGCCTGGTCTGCCGCCAGAGCTCCTTGGATGCACGCACCAATGCTGCATGCTGCTCCGCAAGGATCCGCTGGGACGCATCGTCGGCCGCCTCGTGGTTCGCGGCGATGACCGCTTCGATGGACTCACGAGCAAGACCGGAGGAGTCGTCTCGACCAGCGATGCAGCTCGAACGGATGGCTGCACGATCAGCCTCACCACCGATCGGAGCGATCTCGACCGCTCCGGTCGGGCGGAGGGATTTCCCTGACGACGGACGCCATGGGATCGCGGTCGGCGTGCCACCTGCAGGAGCGAGCCGCACCGTCGGCATGGTGCAGCCGGATGGCGTCCGCCACGCGTTGACGAGGGGTTGCCCAACCGATGTGGCGTTCGATCTGGACTGCGGAGCGATCTCGAAACCGGACTGCGCTCGAGCCATCGTCGCGTCTGCGGCCTCCGAGGTCTGCGAGATCGGTTCGCAGCCGCTGGAACGATCCTCACGGAAGATGGCGACGAGCGAAGCGAATCGCGTCGCGGACCATCTGACGGCGTCGTTCATGGCCCTGTCGGCTTGGGCGCGCCAACGCTGAAGCGATCGAGAGAGGCTCGATGTCCTCGGCGTGGAGACTCCCCGAGCCACCGGTCGGATGCGGTGGGCGGATCGAACGCTGTGGATCGGACCGTTCCCACCGGCTCCAGGCGAGTTGGCCCCGTCCGTGCGAAGCCCGCGTGAGCCCAAAGCGAACGAGCGCAGCATGCTGGCAATCGCCCCGAGTGCACGCCGCACAAGCAACTCGAACTTGGCGGCAACCTGATCGAACAGGACGGGCTCGTCGCTCGCGCTGACGGATGTGCCTAGGTCGGAGCGGTCGGCCGGTGCAGCGTCAGGGCCGCCGATCAGGTCGCGCGATGAGAATGCGTGATGGAAGCAACCGCCTGGTCCCAGCAAGACGACGGGGGCTGCCGTTGCGACTCCGCGATAGCCGCGCGAGGTCGGCGCGGAGCGGGGGGCGTGATCGGGCGATGGGAGTTGCGTCGTAGACATGGCGAGCATCCGTGCTGCGGGTGACGACTGAAAGACGGTTTGGCGTTGGTGTCGAGGGGCTGCTGGCGGAAGCGGCTGACGAGCGGGGCTCGGGCTGGGTTCAGGCTGGATTCCGGCTGCGACTTGCCGGGCGTGTTGCCTTCAGTCACCCTGTCCGACTCCTGTGATCGGCACCTGTTCGGGTCTGGCTCGAGATTCTGTTTGGTGAATGTTACCCGAACGGATCCCCGCTGCAAGCCCCTTGGCCTGATTTTGTTTGGGTTCCTGCTCAAGCCGTCTACCGCGGGCCACCGCCAGCCGCCTCACGCGGCGGAAGGGGCACGCTTTGGACCCGTTGCGGGCGACTCGCCCCTTGCGCGCTCGGTCCGACCTGCGACGATGCGGTCGCCCATGGCTCCCATCGCTCCCGCTTCGGCTTCGAGTTCCGCCTCCGCTCATCCGAGCGCATCCGGGTCAGACGCGGCGCGGTCAACAGCCATGCCGGCGGTGACCTGGCCGGATCCGCTCCCGGAGGAGTGGCAACGCTGTTGGCCGCTCGATGATCGCTACACCTTCCTGAACCATGGTTCGTTCGGCAGTGTGCCCATCCCGGTGCTCGAGGCGCAGCGTCGCTATCGCGATCTCGTCGAGGCGCGGCCGATCGAGATCCTCGGGCGTCGCGTGCGCGAGCTGCTCGCCCCGGTGAAGGAGCGGCTCGCGCGCTTTCTTCGCACGGATGCCGCGGGTATCGGTTTCGTCGGGAACGCGACCGAGGGCGTCAATGCCGTCCTCCGATCGATCGAGTTGCGGCCGGGCGATGTGCTCGTGACCACCGACCATGTCTACCGTGCCGTGCTGCAGGCCATGCGATTTGTCGCCCGACGAGCCGGAGCGGAGGTGCGCATCGTTCCGATTCCGCTGCCGACGAGCGGCGAGGATGAGATCGTCGCCCGCATCGAGGCAGCGCTCGATCCGCGGGTGCGGTTGGTGCTCGTCGATCATGTGACCTCGCCGACGGCGATCGTCTTTCCCGCCGCCAGGATCGCGGCGTGCTGTCGGGCGCGGGGTATCGAGTGCCTGATCGACGGGGCCCACGCGCCGGGGATGATCGAGCTTGATCTCGCCGCGTTGGACGCGACCTACTACACGGGCAACCTGCACAAGTGGGTGTGCGCACCGAAGGGCTCGGCGTTCCTCTGGACGGCGCCGCACCGGCGGAGGGCGATCCACCCGAACATCGTGAGCCACTTCCTCGACGAAGGGTACGACGCGGAGTTTGACTGGCAGGGGACGCGCGACATCAGCGCATGGCTCGCGGTGCAGGACGCCCTCGCGTTCTTCGAGCCGCTCGGCTGGGAGCGCCTCCGCCGGCACAATGGCGATCTGGCCTTCGCCGGCCGCTCGTGGATCCACGACCGATTGTGCGCCCGCGGTGGCGAGGAGCGCCCGCCGCTCACGCCGCTTGACGCTCGGTCGCTCCTCGGTTCGATTGCGACGATCGAGCTGCCGGCCAGCGCGGCGCGGCGCTGGCCCCATGTGGAGGCCCTGCAGGCCGACCTGTACGAACGCGATCGGATCGAGGTCCCGATGATCGATTGGGGCGGGCGATGGCATGTGCGGATTTCCGCACAGGCCTACAACCGGCCCGAGCAGTACCGTCGGCTCGCCGAAGCGCTTGAGGATCGGCTCTTCACCTGAACCGGCGGGCGCCGAGGACCGATGAGGGAGAGTGGTGACGACCTCCCGACTGCTCCTCGCGCTGGTGACGGCTTCCGCGATCGTTTCGGTCGCGGCCCTGACGATTCCGAACATCGGAAGCGCCGCGTCGTCGACGGACGAGCGGAGCGGCCCGGGCGGGCTCTCGGATGAGCCGGCCACCATCGCGGTCGAGGTTCCGCTCGGCACGGATCGGCGCGATGTGCCGCGGCCGACTTGGGTCGCCCGGCAGGTGACCATCGGCACCCGCGAGGATGTTCGTCGCGAGGGGGCGCTCATTCTGCACAAGGTGCTGCAGATGCGGTCCCTCGAGCGACCGCCGAAGGTGCTGCAGGCGAACACGACGCTGATCTACGCGGAGACCGAAGAGCTCCTCGATCGCGTCGAGGCCGCCCTCGACGGGCGCGTCGAGGTGAAGCCGGGAATCGACGCCCTCTTCGCGCTCGGGCGCCTTGCACCGGTGCGCATCGTGCGCCTCGGCGCGGATGGTCGCGTGCGAAGCGTGGAAGACGCCCGCGTCAGCTTTGTCGGATTCAGCTTCGAGGATCGCGGCGGGCGCTAGTGTGGTGTTTCAGAAATTCGCGAACAGTGCGGCGCGGCATGTTTGCGTCTGGCAAGCAGCCGCGACGAGGCGTATGGAGTCATACGGCGAGGAGCGGCGACGCCGCCAGACGCGAACAGGGCCGCCGCAATGGAAGCGAATTTCTGAAACACCACACTAGCACTACAGCGCCCCTTACGCTCAAGCGATCGGCACCGTCTGTCCGATGAAC
>CAYNCG010000059.1:0-4938 GCA_964395845.1 uncultured Isosphaeraceae bacterium
CGGAAGCTCCCGTCGCGTTCGATCCGGCTTTTCCGCTCTGTGCCCCCTCTGTGCTCTCTGTGTCCTCTGTGGTGAATCTGGTCGAATTGTGCAGAACGCTGTCCGCGCCGTCGACGCTGTTCCGCGAAAGGCGACACGGAGGGCATCAGGCGCGAAGGTTCAGCGTCGACGCTGTTCGCGTCGAGGCTTCACGGGTTCGCGGTCCTGATGTCCCTCCGTGTCGGTGAGGAGGCTTGAGCGGGAATGCTCGGCGATTAGGCCTTGCAGCAGGTGGCGTTGGCGACCGGCTGCATGCGGGTCATCGCGCTGTTCATGATCTTCGACATCGACTGCATGTGCTCGTTCTGGAGCTTCATCATCCGCTCGCCGGTCTTGGTGACGAAGGCGGCGGACTCGTCGAAGATCTCGCGGGTCGCGTCGGTCGCGGGCTTCGCGGTCGGGTTCTTCGACTGCTCGACCATGATGGTCCCGACGCGCTCGAAGGCGCGGGCCTGGGTGCGGACGGCGTCGATGACCATCGCGTTGCACTCGGTCATGAAGCGGGCGTTCGCGTCGATCATGCCGTTCATCGAGGCGATCATCGTCTCGAAGCCGTTCTGGACGGCCGAGGCCATCGGGGCCGTGAAGGCGTTGGTGTTCGGGGTGGCGTTCGAAGCGGTGGTGCCGTTGGTGGTCGCGGTGGTCATGGGAGGGATCTCGTGGAGGAGGTGGAAGCAGTCGGTCTGAGCGGGCGGGGCGGGCGGACCTCTCTGAGCCGCTCGCCTGACCTCGCAGCGAGGAGTCTACCTGCTTCTTAGTGCATCGTCAAGAAAAAGTATGCCGCTGCACTAAACTCCCCCGATCGCCGATGATGCTCCCATCGGAGGGCATCCGAGGCGGCTGTTATTGGGCCTTAGGCTGGACCCACTGGTGCGGGCGCGTGAGCGATCAGCACGCGGAACCCGTGACGAGGACTACGCTGGACGACGCCGTGACGCCCCCAACCGATGCCAGCACACGCCCGGCGGCGACCGGTACCCAGCCACTCTCGGCGATGCCGGCGGTCGTCTATCCGCCGCAACTCGCCCTGGGACTGCACGAGGCGTGGCCGACCGTCACCCGATCCGCCGACCCAAGCGGGCGCGCCGGCGGCTCGCTCCCCGATGTCGACACGCTGACGAGGATTCTCGACATCCTCTACCAGGTGAGCTTTCTCAGCGAGGAAGGGGTCCCGACGCTCGTGCGGGTCATCCTCGCGGATCCCTGTGAGTGGCGCCGCGGTGACGGTCCTCCGCACGGCTTTCATGTCTTGCCCTTCGCCGAGCCGCGTCCCTTCACGGTGCACGAGCTGCGCAAGCTCGCCCCGGCCGTCTCGTACTACCGCTCGCTCGTCGGCGTGCATCTCGAACCCACCGGCGAGGCGACGATTTGGGGGATGATCGAATCGGGCGGGCGGTGGGTGAATCGCGTGCACGGCGGGCGCTATCACGGCGTGCCGCTGCCGCCGCATCCGGTCGTCCATGTCCTCGGGCCGGGCCGCCTGCTCGTCGGTTGCGGCTACGAGCGCGTCCTTGAGCTCAGCGGCGGACAGCTCGTCGCCGCCGGCTTCGATCCCTTTCGATCGGCCTGGCTGCCGCGCCGCTATGAGCCGGTGCGGGCCCACTGGCTTCGCATGTTCGCTGAGCGCGGCGGCGATCCGGCGCGGATCGATCCGGCCTTCGTGCGCCTGCTCGCCCAGAATGTGGTCAAGCGCATCGTGAGCATCGTTCGGCGGCGGGCGCACGGCGGCATGCTCATTTCCTTGCCGACGCTCGAACATGATCCGATGCGACCGTCGGAGGATGTTGACCGCATGCTGCGCATCCGCTGTCCGTTCGCGGCCACGGAGAGCTCGCGTCGCTTCAGCGATCTCATGGTGCTCGCGATGGAGCGGCTTTCCGCCCTCGGCGCTGCCCGCGGAAAGTCGCAGGTCACCTGGGACGACTTCCAGTCGCTCGGCGACCCGCAGCTTGCCGAGCTCGACGAGGCCTTTCTTGAAATGGCCAATCTCTTCGCCGACCTCATGAATGTCGACGGCGCCTTGGTCGTCACGCGCGATTTCGATCTCGTCGGCTTCGCCGCAGAGGTCCTCGGCGAGTTTTCCGTCGTGCGCGTCCATCGGGCGCTCGATCTCGAGGCGACCGAGACGGTCGTCGAGCGAGCCGACGCATCGGGCACGCGGCACCGCGCCGCGTACCGCTTCGCCGTTTCGGTGCCGGAGAGTCTCGTCGTCGTCGTCTCCCAGGATGGCGCGACGCGCTTCGTCGCCAACCGCGAGGGACGCGTGGTCTATTGGCCGTATGTTCCGTGAGCGCTGCCCCATCGGCATCGCCATCCGAACGGTGGAATCACCCCATGTCCGACGACGCGACCATCCCGCAACTCATCGAAGTCAAGAAGTACCCGAACCGTCGGCTCTATGACTCGACGCGCAGTCGGCATCTCACGCATGAGGAGCTCTACGACCTCGTCGTCGCCGGGCATACGGTGCGGGTGACGGAAAGCAAGTCCGGCGCCGACATCACCGCGCTGGTCCTCATGCAGGCGAGCATCGAGCGGACGCCGGAGAAATTCGCTGCGATCCCGCCGGAGATCGTCCATCTCATCATCCGCGCGAACGATCAGATGCTTCGGAGCTTCACGAGCTCCTGGTTCGCCCAGCTCGTCCAGCCGCTCGCCCAACCGCTCGCTCAAGCCGGCTGGCCGCCGGCCGCAGGCTTCACGCCGTGGAATCCCTTCGCGGCCGCGTCACCGGCCCGGACAACGCCGCCAGCGAGCGAACCTCCCGCGGACACCGAAGTCGCCGACCTCGAATCGAGACTCCAGGCGATGGCCGCCGAGATCGAGCGGTTGAAGCGCGATCGGTCAGCGTGAGTCGCGGCCCGTATCGACCCGCATCAACCCGTCTGAAGGAGAAACGCGAGATCCTCGCGGGTCATCGAGGCGAGCGGCCCGGTGTCGCCTCCGACGATCGCGTCGGCGAGCGATCGCTTGCGCGCCTGGAGGTCGAGGACACGATCCTCGACCGTGCCGGCGCTCACGAGTCGGATTGCGTGCACCGAGCGCGTCTGGCCGATGCGATGGGTGCGGTGGATCGCCTGGGCCTCGACGGCGGGGTTCCACCAGGGATTGAGGAGGACGACGCGCTCGGCGCACTGAAGATTCAGGCCGACGCCGCCAGCCTTGAGGCTCAGCAGGAACGTACCGGACGGCCAGCGTCCGGCATCTCCCGCGAGGGGGTGGCCCGAACGTCCGCCCTTCGCGTACGGTGCCGGTTTCCGTACCCGACGACGAGTCCCGATGCTCACCAACGCCGCCACACACTCGCCTCACGATGCGCCTCCAGGGGGGCTTCCAAAGGGGCCCGACCCCACCGACACCGAGCGGCTCGCATCGGCTGCGGAGCATGCCGCGACGCTCGACGACGGCTACGCCGCGAGACCGCCGCTGCGGGTGCAAGTGGCGATGTTGGCGGCGGTCGTCCTGCCCTTTCTTGGGTTCCTCGCGGCGATCGTCCTCCTCTGGGGAACGGCCTTTGACTGGATGTACCTCGCGCTCTTCGTCGGCATGTACACGGTGACGGCGATGGGCATCACCGTCGGATATCACCGGCTCTACACGCATCGCGCGTTTACGGCTCCCTGGCCGATCGTCGCGCTGGTCACGATCGCCGGCTCGATGGCGGCGCAGGGACCGCTCTTCTACTGGGTCGCGACGCACCGTCGCCATCACCAGCACTCGGATGACGCGGGCGATCCGCACTCCCCGCATCTGCACGGGGACACGATCGGCGGAGCGCTCAAGGGCATGGTGCACGCGCATGTCGCGTGGCTCTTCCGCACCGATCATCGTCGGCTCGATCGCTACATCGGCGACCTGCGGCGCGATCCGCTTGCCCGCGTCCTGAGCCGTCTCTTTCCGCTGTGGGTCGCACTCGGGCTTGTGTTGCCAGCCGTGCTGACCGGGCTCGTGACGATGAGCTGGAAGGGGGCTCTCCTCGGTTTCCTCTGGGGCGGCCTTGCCAGGATGTGCTTCTGCCACCATGTGACCTGGAGCATCAACTCGGTCTGCCACATCTGGGGAGCGCAGCCTTTCCGCAACGGGGACGAGAGCCGCAACAACGCGATCTTCGGCGTCCTCGCCTTCGGCGAGGGGTGGCACAACAACCACCACGCCTTCCCCACCTCCGCCCGCCACGGCCTCGCATGGTGGCAACTCGACCTGAGCTACTGGTTCATCCGCGCCCTCGAGGCCGTCGGCCTCGCCAGCGAAGTCCGCGTCCCCACCGCAGAACGCATCGCCGCGAAGCGCGCGGAGTGAAAGGCGGACGGGGCGCAGGGCAGGAGGCGTTAGGGGGAGTGTGCTGCCCGCCGACCTCCGGGTTGTGAACGGGGAGGAAGGCGTTTTGCTGCGCGGGGTTGCGGCAGAGGACCAGCACCGGCGGCACCGCGAGGCTTCAGAAGAGATTGAGAACTGGTTGAGGCGGTGCCCTGTTCCGCTTTCGGCGCGCGTGGTCGCTGTGGTGAAGCTGCTCGTCGGACTGGAAGACGCGAGCCACCTTGAACAGCCACAATCTGGAAGCTCTGGCTGCAGGCGAGCGTTTCCTCTGGACCACCGACGAACAGAACAGCCCTGACGGGTGGCCGTGCGCTGCAAGTACCGTGCTTATCCGCCGCCCGTCATGCGACAGCGGAGCAGCCGAGGCAGACCGCAGCCGCCCGTGTCATCCGGTTCGGCTGTTCCGCTTTCTGTGGCGGCTCTCAAGAGTGCCCCCTCGCTGCGGACGCGGCGACTCAGCAAGCATCGGCACTATGGACAAACGCCGCCCCGAGGGGCGGCGTTTGTCCATAGTGCCGATGGGCGGACTCGAACCGCCGACCTCCGGGTTATGAATCCAGCGCTCTAAACCAGCTGAGCTAC
>CAYNCG010000060.1:0-4351 GCA_964395845.1 uncultured Isosphaeraceae bacterium
CGTACGATCCAAGAGAATCGACTTGACGGAGCTGGCCTCATAGAAGGCACAGAGGACACAGCCGTCTGCACGATTCACGACGATCATTCACCACAGAGGACACAGAGGCCACAGAGGGGGCACAGAGCGGAAAGCCGGATCGAACGCGACGAGAGCATCCGTGATCCACCTCAGGCGCGTACTTCCTTCTCGCCCGCTTGTTTGCCCGCCCACTCATCTGTAGAGGTCTGAGATCGACCATGACTCGAAGTTGGATGGCCGCTCACGACCCCAAAACACCCTCGTTTTTCCCTCTCTGTGCCCCCTCTGTGCTCTCTGTGTCCTCTGTGGTGAGTCTGGTCGAATTGTGCGGGACCCTGTGGTCCTCGGTGCCTCTGTGTTGCAACTGAATCGTGCAGCATCCTGGGAATCAGAGTGTCTCGAATCGCTCGGCGCTGCCGGAAGGCCGGTCGTCGCCGGTGCCCGTCGCGTCCGGTGCGGAGCCGTCACGCCGAACACTGCGCGGACAGGCGGTGGCGACTGATGGTGGGTGAGCGATCAGCGCACCATCAGGTGGGACTTCCGCGTAGCAACACCTCGTTCAGGGAGAGGCGTGAGAGCACGAGGCGGGTGGGATTGCCTCGGGCTTTCGGGACCGCGTCGTCTTCGCGTGACGATCAGGCGTCTGCGAAGGGAGCAGTCTCGTTGCTTCCGGGCCGTCGTCATGCGGGACGCGGCCAACGGGAGTGCGGTCGCCACCGAGCCCTCGCTGCTAGTGCACGGCGAGGAGCGACGGCTTGGGCGTTGCCGACGACGGCCGAGCCGTCCGACAGCGCCGAGCGATCGAGAGTGACGAGCGTCGCGCCGCGGCCGCGGCCGAGGATCAAGCGGATCGCTTGGCCCTGACTCCGTGAGGAGGTGCGAGGTGCGGTGTGAGCTCGTCCACGGCGTCTGCCGCATGGCCGTTCATTCGAACGGTGCGCGGACACACCCCGTGTCTCGAAAAGCTCGCGATGGGAGGGCTGCCCAACGGCTGGGATCAGGCCACCCCGCATGCTCGGCGGTACCGGTGGATGGGTACCGCCGCGGTCATGTCGGAGGATCGGGATCGTCTGGTCCGTGCGTCACCCGACCGGTGCAAGGAGGGTCCATCCACTCGCCGACCATCTCGTGCGTGTCGGGCGGAACCACATCCCATCGCGAGGGGAGAGGACTGACGGGTCGGAGTCGCCGTCAGTCGCTCCCCGGAGAGTTCGTGCGTCTTGCACGCCGGCACGCCGCTGAACAATCGTGTCCAGCTCGTGCCTTACTTCAAATGTCGCGCCGTTGGCGGGCAGTGATCTCCGGTGGTGGAGGCGGGTTTGATGCAGGAAGGGCGTTGGTGCGAGACGGCGAACCCGTCAGGAGCAGCCCATGGAGTTGCCGCAGTTGTGGCACCGGTAGCAGGTGCCGTTGCGGACGGTGATGGAACCGCAGACATCACAGGCTGGGGCGTCGCCCATGAGCACCGCGTTCGACTGGTCGAGCACGCTGCCTGCGGTCTGTGATGCCGTGGAGTGCACGACCTCGTCATAGTGCCGCTCGGTGTGAATGACCCCCGTGGCGGTGATGACATCGGTCGCGATGTCAGCGTGGCGGATCGTGGTCACGGACGCGCTCTCACGCCCCTCGACGAGGCCGCTCGCGCGATCGTGCCCGTGGATCACGCGAACCCGCGGCTCAGCGACGCCGGCTGCGGCGACCGCAAGCGAGGTCGCGGGTCCAGCAAGCGGCGTGACGGTCGAGGTCACGCCAGCTCCCAAGCCGCCCGAATCGCGCGTGCCAGCCGGGACGGCTGCATGCGAGCTTCCATGCGTGCCCCCATGGAAGCTGCTGCTGAGGCCAGCCGCAGCGTCGCCGGTTCCCCGACCCGAGCCCGAACCCATCGGCGAGCCCGACGGTGACGAGGTCCGCGAGCCGCTCGTCTGAGCGCCCGAACCGATCGGTCGATCGAGTCCGGCTGCAACCGACGATGCCGTCGGATTGCCCACCGAGACGCGGTTCGACGAACCGCCCTGGTCGTTCGATCGACGGGCGTCCGGCCCGCCGTCGCTCGTCGCGTCCTGTGAGCGTCCCATCCATGAGCCGCCATCCTTTCCAAGGGCAGAGGAAGAAGTGGAAACGGTGGTTGATGCAGACGCCGCGGAGGAGGCACCTGCTCCGCCGCCGTGGCCGCCATCATGCGAGCCCGCATGCGAACCAGACCGCTGCGGAGAGTTCGCATCGCGATAGCCCGCGATGAACTGCATGCCGAGCCAACGGAAGATGTAGTCGACCAGGCTCTTCGCGAAGGGAATATCGCGATTGGTCGTCATGCCCATCGGCTCGAAGCGCTGGTGGGCGAACTTGTTGACCAGGCTCTCCACCGGCACGCCGTATTGGAGGGCGACGCTGATCGCCGTTCCGAGGCTGTCCATGAGTCCGCCGATGGTCGAGCCTTCCTTCGCCATCGTGATGAAGAGCTCACCCGGACGGCCGTCCTCGTAGAGGCCGACGATGAGGTAGCCCTCGTGGCCGGCGACATTGAACTTGTGGGTGATGCTCTCCCGGGTATCCGGAAGACGGCGGCGCATCGGCCGTTCGATCACCCGCTCGACGATCCGCTCGACCTCGACATAGACCGGCTCGAGGACCGAGGGCGTCGCCCCGACCGCAGGCGTTGCCTCGCAGCTTCCGCCGCAGCAACCCTCGGCGCTGGCGTCACGACCCTGGCTGGTCTGGCAGGAGACCGTCGAGGTCGTCGCCGCACGCGCCTCGGCCGAAGCATGCGTCGTTGCGGCGAGGCGCTCGTTGGTAGGGAACGCAGGGGTGCCCGCCGCGAGTTCGGCCTTTCGCTGCTCGACCGCCGCCTCGAAGACATCGTCGTCCTCAGGCTCGTCGCCTTCGGTGGTGTCGGACTTGGTGGAGAGCGGCTGGCTCAACTTCGACCCGTCGCGATAGAGGGCGTTGGCCTTGAGGCCGAGCTCCCACGAGAGTCGGTAGCACGCGCCGATGTCCGCGATCGCAGCCTCGTTGGGGAGGTTGATCGTCTTCGAGATGGCGCCGGAGATGAACGGCTGGGCAGCCGCCATCATGCGGATATGGCCTTCGGGACGGATGAAGCGCTTCCCGATCGTGCCGCAGCGGTTCGCACAGTCGAAGACCGGCAGGTGCTCGTCGCGGAGGAAGGGAGCGCCCTCCACGGTCTGCGTGCCGCAGATCGCGAGGTTGAGGGCGTCGATCTGTCGGCGGCTGAAGCCAAGAGCGCGGAGGCCGTTGAAGTTCGGATCCGCCTTGGCAGCAGCGGGATTGATGCCGCGGGCGGCGAGCACCGAATCGGGCAGCGACCAGGCGCTGAAGGCGAACTTCAGCTCGAACATCGCGGGGAGCTGGTTCTCGATCGCGATGAGATCGTCGTGGGTGAACCCAAGGTCGAGCAGCGCCTCGCGGAAGGTGCGCTCGCCGCGGCCCGCCGTGCCATCCCGCTCGGGCAGCATGACATCGAGGCTGAGCGTACCCATCACATAGGTCACGATCGCGTCGACCTCGTCCGCCGAGTAGCCGAGGGCCACGAGGGCCGGCCGGAGCGACTGGTTGGCGATCTTGAAGTAGCCGCCGCCGGCGAGCTTCTTGAACTTGGTGAGTGCGAAGTCGGGCTCGACGCCCGTCGTGTCGCAGTCCATCAGCAAGCCGATCGTCCCGGTCGGAGCGATGACCGTGGTCTGGGCGTTGCGGTATCCGAACTTCTCGCCGAACGCGACGGCGTCATCCCACGCGGCGACGGCGTGGTGGAGCATCGCCTGGGCGTTCGCCAGGTTCAGGCGACCGTCGGCGAACATCGTGTGGTCGATCGGGACAGGTCGGATCGTGAGTTGCTCGTAGGCGTCCGAATCGCGCGACGCGCCGTTGGCGGCGGCCCGGTGGTTCCGCATCACGCGGAGCATCGAGTCGCGGTTGGCCTCGAAGCCGGCGAAGGGACCATGCTCGGCGGCGAGGAGCGAGCTCGTCGCGTAGGAGCGGCCGGTCAGGATCGCCGTGAGGGCGCCGCAGATCGCCCGTCCCTCATCGCTGTCGTAGGGGACGCCGGCCTGCATGAGCATGGCGCCGAGGTTGGCGTAGCCGAGGCCGAGGGTGCGGTATCGCCACGAGAGTTCCGCGATCTCCCGCGAGGGGAAGCTCGCCATCAGCACCGAGATCTCGAGGACGATCGTCCAGAGCCCGATGGCATGCTCGTAGCCCTCAAGGTCGAAGGTGCGGGTCTCGGAGTCGTAGAACTTGAGAAGGTTGATCGACGCGAGATTGCACGCCGTGTTGTCGAGGAACATGTACTCGCTGCACGGGTTGCTGGCGTTGA
>CAYNCG010000061.1:0-2443 GCA_964395845.1 uncultured Isosphaeraceae bacterium
GTAAGCGCTCGACCTGATTCGCCGCCCCCGACGCTGGCCTTCACCGCTTCCCGCCGCACACTCTTGGCGTGAGCATCTCCTCCGATCGACGCCGCATCCTCGACCGCTGGGACCGCAGCGGGCTCTCCGCCGCAGCGTTCGCCCCGTCGGTCGGCCTCAGCCCGTGGACTCTCTACGCGTGGCGTCGGCGCGAGCGGGAGCTCGCGGCGCCCGCTCCGTCGCCGTGCACCGCGATCGTGCCTGCGTTCGTCGAGCTCTCGGTCGACGAGTCCGCCGCGCCCGCTCCGCCGCAGTTCTCCGCCGCGATCGAGATCGCCCTCCCGCGGGGCCTCGCCGTGCGCGTCTCGCCAGGCTTCGACGCCGGCACCCTCCGGCGCGTCGTCGATGCGCTTGTCGCCCCGATCGCGTAGCGGGCCGCCGCCATGCTCTCACTGCCCGCCTCCGTCCGCATCTACCTCGCCACCGAGCCCTGCGACATGCGCAAGGGATTCGACTCGCTCGCCGCCACCGTCCGCGAGAGCTTCGGCGACGATCCGCTCTCCGGGCACCTCTTCGTCTTCCGCTCCCGCCGCTCGGACCGGATCAAGATCCTCTGGTGGGACCGCGACGGCTACGCGATCTGGATGAAGCGACTCGAGCGGGGCACATTTCGCGCGGCGAGCGCGGCCACCTCGCAGGGTTCCGCGCGCGTCGAGATCCCGCGACGCGACCTCGCGATGCTGCTCGAAGGAATCGATCCGAAGAATGTGACAAAATCGCGGCGTTTCGCTTGCGCGAGCGCGTAGCGCGTGTACGGTCCGTTCGACATGACGCGCGAGATTGCCGCATCTCTTCCCGACGACCCCGCTGAGCTCCGCGCAATGCTGCTTCGCGTCATCGATGAGCGCGACGCGATTCGGCGCGAGACCGACGCACGCATCGCCGCCATCGAAGCCGAGCGCGACGACGCGACCCGCACGCTCCGCCTCCATCTTGCGAAGCGCTTCGGTCCCCGGATCGAGGCCCTCGATCCCGCACAGCTCGGCCTCTTCGCCGATGAGGTGAAGGCCGCCGAGCGTCTCGCCGCGGCGGAGACCATCACCGTGCCGGCGCATGCCCGACGCAAGGGCGGGCCGAAGCCGCTCCCCGCGGACCTCCCCCGCGAGACGGTCGTGCACGGCCTCTCCGCCGAGGAGCGGAAGTGCCCGTGCTGCTCGCGTGAGCGGCTCGAATGCGATCGCTCGCGGCACGAGGTCGTCGAGATCGAGCCGGCGAAGGTGAAGGTCGTCGTGCACGAGACCGTGCACTACCTCTGCCCGGAGTGCGGCGGCAAGCGGGTCTCGGGGCCGAAGCCGTCGCTGCCGCTGCCGAAGAGCCACGCCAGCGCGAGCCTCCTCGCCCATGTCGCGGTGTCGAAGTTCGCGGATCACGCGCCGCTCTACAGGCAGGAGGGGATGCTCGCGAGGTGCGGCCTGGAGCTCTCAAGATCGACGATGTGTGGCTGGATGCTCGGAGCCGCGGAGCTGCTTCTCCCATTGACGGAGTTGATGCGGCGCGACGTGCTCCTCTCGTGCGTGATCCAGTCCGACGACACGACCGTTCCGACGCTCGGACTCGTGAAGGGAAAGGCGAAGGACGCGCGGTTGTGGTGCTATCTCGGATCAGGTGGGGGTGACGCGGACCATCGCCACGCGGTGTTCGAGTACACGGTGTCGCGCGAAGGCAAGTGGCCGCAACGCTGGCTGCAGGGATTCAAGGGATATCTCCAAACCGATGCCTTCCCAGGCTATGCGGCGATCTGCAACGCGCCGGGCGGCGCGACCGAGGTCGGCTGCTGGGCCCACGCGCGCCGAGGGTTCTTCGACGCGAAGGACCTTGCGCCGGGCTTCTGCATGCAGGTGATGACGACGGTCGCGAAGCTTTATGCGGTCGAGAAGGAAGCGACGGAACGAGGGCTCTCACATGACGAGCGAAAGTCGCTGCGGGAAGAGCGATCGCGTCCGCAGCTCGAGGCGATCTTTGCCATGCTCGAGTCAGGTCGGTCGGAGCATCTACCGAAATCGCCGGTGCGCCAGGCGATCGAGTATGTGCTGACGAGGCGAGAGGCATTCTCGCGACATCTCGCCGACGGCGCGATCGAGATCGACAACAACGCCTGCGAGCGCTGCATGCGGAGCCCGGCTCTCGGCCGGAAGAACTGGCTGTTCGCGGGCAGCACCGACGGCGGCAAGGCGATCGCATCGTGGCTGACGGTGATCCAGAGCGCCCGGCTGCACGAGGCGGAGCCGTTCGCGTACGTGCGTGACATCCTGACCGAGCTGGCCGAGTACCGCGACATGCCAGCGGAGCGCAAGGCCGCCGCGGGCGAGGCGTTCCTACGCGAACTCCTGCCAGCGGCGTGGGCGAAGAGAAATCCGGACAAGCGGCTGGCCCTTGGGCGGTGAAGGCCTGATTGAGCGCTTAC
>CAYNCG010000062.1:0-1633 GCA_964395845.1 uncultured Isosphaeraceae bacterium
GTGTCCGCTCAACCAACCCCACTCGCCGCGGCAAGGCGCTTCGCCTCGCGTTGCTTCCACCGGTCCGGCAGCCACTCTGCGAGCTTCTCCCGGTCGTTGCCGATCGCGGGGAGGTTGACCAGGAGTTGCGTGAGGTACACCTGCGGGTCGACCCCGTGCCGTCGGCATGAGCTCGTCAGGCTCGAGAGGATCGCCGAGGTCCGGCCGCCGCGCTCGTTGGCGACGAAGAGGCTGTTCTTCCGGTTCAGCGCCTGACGCTTCATCTCCTGTTCGGCGAGATTGTTGTGGATCGGCAGCTCGGGGTTGTTCAGGAACGCCGTCAGCGGCTCCCACTGGTTCAGCGCGTAGCCGACCGCCACCGACATCGGATGCTTGGGGAGCAGCTTGGTCTTCCACGCCAGCAGTCGATCGCGCAGCAGTCCGAGCACGCGGTGCGACTCCTCGGCGCGAGCCCTCGCCCGCACCGACAGCTCGGCGTCCTTCACGCGTCGCTCGATCGCGAAGAGCTCGTCCATCAGGGCGACGGCCTCCGCCGCGATCTTCGGATCGCTCTTCTCGGCGTCGACGAATTTCCTTCGCGCATGCGCCCAGCAGCCCGCGCGGGTGATGCCGTTGCCGGCGACGACGCCGTCGTAGCCACCGTACGCATCGGCGAGAAGCGTGCCCTGATAGTCCTTCAGAAATCGAGTCGGTCCGTCGCGCGATCGGCTCGGCGTGAAGTCAAATACGTTGTACGGATTGCGATCGTCGCCGGAATAGATCCACATCCGCGCCTGCTTGGTCCGGTCCGGCGCCTGCATCGGCATCACCGTGTCGTCGGTCCCAATGATCTGCGACGCTCGCACACGGTCGCACATCAATTCAAACAGCGGCGTCGCGATCTCGGCGACGTCGCGGGTCCAGACGCAGAGGGTCGAGCGTGCGATGTCGAGGCCGTTTCGCGAGAAGATGTTCTCGAGCCGATGGAGCGGCAGATAGTCCGCGTACTTGCTCGTCACGACGAAGGCCATCAGCCCCGGCCCCGCCATGCCCTTCTCGATCGGCGCTGTCTCGCGCGACTTCGCCGCGGTCTGCATCTGCGGGCCGAGGCCCTCCTTCTCGCAGCTCTTGCAGGCGTAGGTGTGACGGACATGGTGAAGTCGCACGAAATGGCCGGGGACGTATTCGACCTGCCAGCTCTCCTCGGTCCCGCTGCGCGTGCGACAGGCACCGCAGCAGGGGCAGGCCTTCTCGGCCTCGGTCAGGTCGTGCGGCGGCACCTCGACGACCGGAAGTCGGCTCAGGTCGCCGATGCGGCGTCGGCCGCGGGGCTTCTTCTTCGCATCCTTTGCCTGATTCTGACTCCCGTCCTGCGTCGCGCCGACGCGTCGCTGGTCGGCGGTGCCGGTGGCCTCGTCCTTGGGAAGGCCCTCCGGATCGACCGGCCGCGACTCCATCTCCTTCGCGAAGTCGAGGAGCATCTGGTCGATGGCGACATCGGTCTCGAGGGTGTCGGCGCGCGGGCCGTAGAGCTTGCGGCGCATCGCGCGGTACTTCGCCTGGAGGAGGGCGAGGTCGGCTTCGAGGTCGGTGACGCGGGCGCCCAACACATCGCGCTCCGCGAGGAGCCTTGCCGCCAGCGCCTTCAGCGCGG